>NZ_JBNWDS010000002.1:0-1079644 GCF_053521765.1 Rhizobium sp. A37_96
CTCATAACCTGAAGGCCGCAGGTTCAAATCCTGCCCCCGCAACCAAATACTTCCAAAATCCAAAACAATACACGGGCACTCGCGCCAAAGACACCAAAGCGCAAAGGCAGCAAGGGTGAAGCCTCAAGGGACAGATGCGCGTCGACGCTGACCTCAGCCTTCCACCATCACCGTCCGATATCTCGGCAGCAGAGCCGAAACCAGCTTCCTCTTCTCTTCCAATTCCTCCCGGCTGGGCTTCGGCGGTTGCGACGCCCGGCTTTTGAGCGGAAAGCCGACTGCGGCGAAAAAATCCTCCTGCCCTGCAGGCGTGCACATGCACAGCATCCGCGCGGTCTTGCCTGACATGTTCTTGAAGGAATGCGGTGCATTGGCGGGGACATTGACGGTCGATCCCGCCAGTACGGTCCGGGATTGACCGCGAAACGTGAACTCGAGCTCGCCTTCGAGCAGGGAGAACATCTCTTCGAAATCATGCCTGTGCGGCGGTGGGCCGCCGCCATCGGGTACGAGCATTTCGATCAGGCAATAGCGCCCGTTCGTCTCTGAACCGGATACGAGTATCGTATAGATGCCGCCGGCAACGGACACATGGCGCATGTCGGGGCCGTCGGGATCGGCGATCGTCAATGAACGATCGAGGTCGTCGTCGGGAATCTGTGGGTTGGTCTCGCCAGCTGTGCTCATTTCAAGCCTCCGGATGATCGTCGTCATGAGCGGAAAGCACATCTTACCAGATAAGCGATGACACGTTATGCGGCCTTCTGCCCTTATTCCTCCGCGGCGAGAATGCAGCATTGCTCGGGAACAGGCACCAGCATTGCGGTATCGCCGGCAGCCAGCGGCTCCGACAAGGGGCCATTGGCGACGATGCTGCCGGCCGCCGTTTCGCACTGATATTGATAGGCACGGCCGAGATAGGTCCGGGTTCCCAGAACAGCCGGCAAGCCGGCCCCTTCGCGCCGAACCGACAATCCATCCGCGCGGCAGCCAAGGACGAAGCTGTCCGGAACAGGGCCGAAGCCATCCTGCGATAGCGCGATCCTCGCGCCGCCCGCGGCCTCTGCCGTGATGAGGGCGCCCTGCCGCTCCACGACCCGCAGCGGCAGCAGGTTTTCGAAGCCGACGAACCGGGCGACGAAGCTATTGGCGGGCTTGCGGTAAAGGATTTCGGGCGTATCGAGCTGCATGATGCGGCCGGCATTCATGATGGCGACGCGATCCGAGATCGAGAAGGCTTCTTCCTGATCGTGCGTCACGTAAAGCGAGGTCGTGCCGTTGGCGCGCTGCAGCTGGCGGATTTCCACGCGCATGTCGACCCTGAGCTTGGCGTCGAGATTGGACAGCGGCTCATCGAACATCAGGAGCGGCGGTTCGATGACGAGCGCGCGCGCCAGCGCCACGCGCTGCTTCTGGCCGCCGGAAAGCGCCGAGGGCAGGCGGTCGCCGAGGCCGGAAAGTCCGACGCGCTCGAGCATAGCCGCAGCCTTTTTCCGCCGTTCCTGTGTCGGGATGCGGCGCTGCTTCAGGCCGAAGGCGACGTTTTCGAGCACGGTCAGATGCGGAAACAGCGCGTAGTTTTGGAATACCAGGCCGATATCCCTGGCATGCGCCGGCAGCGTCGTCAGGTTGCGATCGCCGAGCTTGATGGTGCCGCTTGTCGGCTGCAGGAAGCCGGCGACGAGCCGCAACGTCGTCGTCTTGCCGCAGCCGCTGGAGCCGAGCAGCGAGACGAGTTCGCCAGCCGCGACGGAAAGCGAAAGATCCTGCAATACGGCTGTCTTGCCGTAGTGGGCGCTGATGGAATCGATGGAAAGCGATACGGTCACGGGCGGCTACTTTGTCAGGAAGGTTAGGCCCAGGGTCGCCTCGACGATCGCCATGACGGCGACGGTCACGAGCATCAGCAGCACGGAAACCGAGGCGATGGTCGGGTCGAAGAACTGCTCCATATGGGCGAGGATCTGGATGGGAAGGGTGGAGATGCCGGGGCCGGTCAGGAAGACCGAGACCGAGACATCGTTGATCGAGGTGATGAAGGCGAGAATGAAGGCGGCGATGACGCCGGCACGGATATTCGGTAGCACCACCGTCAAAAAGGTCTTCAAGGGCGGGCAGCCCAGGCTGATTGCCGCCTCCTCGATCGAGAAATCGAAGCTCGCGAGGCTGGCGCTGACGACGCGAACCGAATAGGGCAGCACCAAGAGCGCATGGCCGATCAGCAGGCTCGGGAAGATCGGAAGATCGAGCCCGATGGTGATCGATTTCATCAGCGAGAAGCCGAAGACGATTTCCGGAACAAGAATCGGAAGGACGAACAGCGTCGACAGCCAGCGCGGCAGCTCGACCCTGTACCGGCTGATCGCATAGGCGGCGGGGATGCCGATCAGCAGCGACAGCGCGGTCCCGAGGAAGGCGAGTTCCAGGCTGGTGACTGCCGTCGTGCGGAAAGCCTCGATTTCGAAGATGTTCCAGAACCAGTGCAGCGTCAGGCCTCGCGGCGGGAAGGTGAGGTAGGTCGTGTCGCTGAAGGCCGCGCCGATGATGATGACGAGAGGCGCCAGCAGGAACAGGAAGATAAGAGCCGTGAAGGCGACGAGTGCGGGGTGGACCGATTTTGCCATGTCACACCGCCATCGGGTTGAGGCGCCGTGCCAGGCGGCTCATGAGCGCGACGATACCGATCGTCACGACGACCATGATGGCGGCAATCGTCGAGGCGCCGACCCAGTCGAAGGTGACCATGGCGCGCTGATAGAGGAAGGTGCCCATCATCATCTGCTTCTCGCCGCCGAGCAATTGCGGCGTGGCATAGGAGGTGAAGCTGCCGGTGAAGACAAGAACGGCGCCGACGATGAGGCCCGGTGTGGCGAGTGGCAGGATGACCTGCCGGAACGTCGCGGCCGGTGTGGCGCCCAGCGAGGTCGCCGCCTGGATGAGATCCTGCGGTATGCCCTCGAGCACGCCGACGAGGGTCAGGATCATCAGCGGCACGAAAAGATAGACCATCGCGACGATCACCGAGCCCTCGGTATAGAGCATCGAGAGCGGCTCGCCGATCACGCCGATGGACAGCAGGATGGTGTTGAGAATGCCGTTCTTGCCGAGAATGATCAGCCAGGCGAAGGAGCGCACCACCACGCCGGTCAATAGCGGAAAGACGGCGGCGATGATCATCAGGCTTTTGGCGCGGCCAGGCATCTGCGCGATCACGTAGGCGGCGATGAAGCCGATGATCAGCGAGATGGCTGTGGTAATCAGCGCAATCTCGATCGTCCTGTAGAGCACCGTGCGGCGAAAGCCGCTGGCGAAGAAGGCGACATAGGGGGAAAATATCCCCTTGGGTTCGCCGAAGGTCGCCGCGATCGTAATGATCACGGGAACGAGCAGGAAGAGCGTTACGGCCAGGATCGCCGGCGTCGCCAAACCCCATTTCATCAGATGCTTCATCACCTAAATTCCGTGAGGATGCCGCAAAAGCCTGCGGCACGCCCTGTTACATGCCGAAGATCTCGTTCCAGCGGTCGACCCAGTCCGACTGCGCGTCGATCAGCTTCGCATAGTCGATGCGGCTGAGCTTGGCGATCATATCGGCGCCATAGGTCCAGAGCTTCGCCTTTTCGGGGGGCAGCACCACCTTGGTCGAGACCGGAGCGTCGACGCCCTGTTCGGCTTCCGCCTGCTGCACGTCCTTCGACAGGATGAAGTTGATGAACTGGTGGGCCAGCTCGACGTTTTCCGAGCCCTTCGGAATATTGACCGTATTGAGGACGGCGATATCGCCTTCCTTGAGATTGGCCCAGGCCATCGTCGGAACGGCTGATTGCAGCGATGTCAGAACAAAATCCTGTGTCATCGACACTTTGGCCTCGCCTGTCGAGATCAGGTTCACCAGCTCGGAGCCGGTGTTGTAGTTTTTGGTCACGTTCGGCTTCAGCGCCTCGATGGCTTCAAAGGCCTTGTCGGCATCGGTATAGGGATCGACGCCGGCATGCTTGCCGGCTTCGATCACCGTCAGAGGCCCGCCTGTCGTGGTGATGCCGGGCAGGGAAACGGCGCCCTTCAGGTCGTCGCGCCAGAGATCGTTCCAGGAGGTGATCGGCGGGTTCACTTTCGCCGTATCGTAGACGATGCCCACGCGGCCGATCGTGTAAGCGGGGCCGTAATTGCCCTGCGGTGCCTTGGCGATATCGTAGAGATCGGCAAGGTTCGGGATCTTGCTGCGGTCGACTTCCTGGAAGAGACCCTGCTGGATGCCGAGCTGCGAATAGCTGTCCGTGAGATAGATGACATCGACGCCTTTGCCGCCGCGCAGTTTCAGCTTGTTGAGGCGGTCGGCATTGTTGCCGGTTTCGAAGACGACGTCGCAGCCGCATATCTTCTTGAACGGCTCGATGATGTTGGCCTGCATCTTCTCGCCGTTATAGCCCCACCAGGAAACGGTCAGCGTCTTTGCCTGGGCGTAGGCCGGTGCGGCGGTTGCCGCGGCGAGAATCGCGAATCCCGCTGCGCGGGTAAGTGTGAGGCCTTTCATTCTCGAAATCCTTTTTGGTCAATGAAATCCGACATATGCTTCAAGCTTGCAGGATACTATTTTTCGAGCAGCGGCTTTACAAGCCCAACGAATGGGCAGGGTGGCAGTTTCTGCCTTTGATGGGATGAAATATCCGCGTCGCTGCGTTGCAGCGCCATGCTGTTGCAAACCTTTGAGATCATTCGGCTCGGCGTAAACAAGCGAAGCCGCTTTACATGCAGGTTTGCCGTCTCTACCCTCGGCTGATCGAATTTCCTGCAGGCATGCTTCTCATGACATCCCCGATAATAAATCTTCCCGACGATCTGCTTATCAATGCGGCGGACGAAGTGCTGATCCGTCAGGATCTGACGCTGACCGCGCTCGGCCGCCGTCCGGCCGACCGGCTGCTGCGCGTCGGCCGGCTGCTGGACGTGCATAGCCGCACCTGGCTCGAGGATCAGGAAATCGTCATCAAGGGCAGGCGGATCGCCTATGTCGGCCCCGCCGGCAGCTACGAGGGAGAGGTGAGCGAGCGTGTGCACGAGCCGGACCTTGCCGCCGTTCCCGGCTTCGGCGAGGCGCACAAGCATATCGAAAGCTCGCATCTGACGCCGGAATGGGAAGCGGCCCTGGTCATGCCGCATGGCGTCACCTGGACCTGCGAGGCGAGCCACGAGTTTTCCAATGTGAATGGCGCCCGCAATCTGGAATTCTGGCTGGAAGCGCGCCGCCGCGGATCGCCGATGAAGATATTTCCCCTGCCGGGATCGGCCGTGCCGCCGACCGCTTATGAGTGGGGCGGCGGCCATTTCGGTTATGACGAGCAGAAGTCCTTTCTAGGCGAAAGCCTGATGGTTGCCGGCCTCGACGAGGTCATGGACTGGCCCTCGATCAGCAATCCGGAGAATCCGGCTTACGATCGGCTCTGGGGTATGATCCGCGCGACTTTCGAGCAGCGCGGCGTCGTCGAAGGGCATGGCGCGGGCCTGCGCGATCTGCCGTCGATCAATGCTTTTGCCGGCGCCGGCCTGGCCTCCGATCATGAAGGCTGGTTCCTGGACGAGATCTGGGAAAAGCTGACGCACGGCCTGTTCATCGAGCTCAGGCCGCATTCCCTGCCCGAGGTCATCAAGGGGCTGATTGAGAAAGGCTTGTCCGATTGGTCGCAGTTCGCTTTCGTCACCGATGATCGCAGCGCCAGCGATACGCTGAAGATGGGCGCTACGGACTACAATGTCCGGCTTGCGATCGAGAATGGACTGGCGCCTGAAATCGCCATCCAGTGTGTGACGATCAATCCCGCCCGGCACATGCGCCTGACACCGTGGGTCGGCTCGATCGCGCCGGGGCGCTTCGCCGATATCGTGCTGCTGGACGATGTGAAGACACTGTCGATCGCCAAGGTCTGGGCCGATGGCAGGCCGGCGTCAGAGGGCAAGACCTTCGTTGGCGTCCGGCCTGAGATCGACTGGCCGGATTGGGCGACGAAGACGGTTCGGATCGACAGGGTCGTCACGGCGGACGATTTCCGCATTGCCGCTCCGGCGGAAACCGACACGGCAAAGGCGGCGCTGCTGCGGCCGTTCCACTGGGCCGACGATTTCATCACCATGGACCTGCCCGTCAGCGATGGCGCCGTCCAGCGCGATTCCGACCGCAACGTCACGAAATTTGCCATCGTCGACCGCTTTTCCGGCGAGGCCAAGGTCGCCCGCATGTTCTGGCTGGGCACGGGACCGCGCACGCCGGACACCGCGCTTGGCGCGACGCTCGGCCACGACAAGCACAATATCTGGGTCGTGGGTTCCTCCGACGCCGCCATGGCGATGGTCGTCAACGCGCTCGAGGAGCAGCAGGGCGGCTGGGTGCTGGTATCGGGGGGCAAGGTCGTTGCCCGCGTTCGCTATGAAGTCGGCGGGTTGATGACGGCACGATCGGCCGAAGCGCTGGATGCGGAAATGCAGGCGCTGTACAAGGCCGGGGCCGAGATCGACTGGATGTACGAGCCGACGTTCTCGCCCCGCTGGTGGCCGGGCTTTCCCGAGCGTCTCTCCTTTGCGACGCTCACCTGCGCACCCTGGCGCTGGGTTCTGGTCGCGCCGTCCGAAAGGGCGCCGGACGGGTTTGTCAACGTTGCGACCGGTGAAACGCATCCCGTCGTCTGGTAGGGATATCCGTTCTCGGGATATGGATATTCCGGACATCGACCCGCTGTGCGCTAATAAGATGGAAGATCGGCTCATGATTGAGCGGATCATCGGCCCTTGACGCCCGAGGCTGCTTCCTTAATTATCCGTTTGGTTACTTGCTTCGGGCCGCGCGCGAACGGCTGAGGCGTACCCGTCCTCGCGCGGCGTGGTCCATATCCGAAACCGACAGGGGAAGCCGTGGTGACTGCCGTTGACAACGATATGCCGCCGGTAACGTCGGCATTTTCCACGCTGGGATGTGCGGATCTTGAATTGGACGAGGCCCTCGCACTGGCGGCGCGCCATGGAGTCGACGCCATCGAAATCCGCGCCCTCGGCGGCACGATTGATCTCGTCGCCTATTTCACCGAAAGATTCGGCTCTCCGGCCGGCCTCGCCAAGGCGCTGAAAGCCTCTCCCATAGGCGTATGCGCCTTCGACACCTCGCTGCGCCTCGTCGGGGCGACACCGGAGACGAAGGAAGAGTTCCTGCGTTACCTTCCCTGGGCTGAGGCTGCCGGTGTCACCTCGCTGCGGGTTTTCGACGGCGGTGAAACCGGCGACGAAGGCGAATTCGCCGAGGCGCTGGCCACGCTGGAATGGTGGCGGGAAACAGCAAGGCGCGAGGGCTTCCAGGCCGAGATGGTCATCGAGACGCATGATTTTCTTGCCTACCCCGACGCGATCGGCCGTTTCCTGGAGATGGCGCCGGATTGCGCATTGCTCTGGGATACGCATCATACGTGGCGCAAGGGCGGGCAGGATCCCGTCGCGACCTGGAATATGGTCCGGCGCAATACGTGGCATCTTCACGTCAAGGACAGTGTCTCCAGGGCGGGCTCGAGACTGCCATACAGCTACGTGGTGCCGGGCAGCGGCGAGTTCCCCATGGCCGCTCTCGCCGCCGTACTTGCCGCCGATGGCTATGCCGGCGTGATCAGCCTGGAGTGGGAGAGATTGTGGCATGCCGAATTGCCGCCGCTGGATCAGGCTCTGCAGGCGGTTCGGCATAACAAATGGTGGTTGCCGGCACGACACGACAAATAGCTGTTGAAGCTCATGGATATTTGAGTTTAGCTGTATCGGGGAAAGGGCGCGTAGATTGATTTTTGCAAATACTTGTCAGTTTCTGTATTAATGGCAACTAAATAATAGTTTCGTCGACGCGCTGTGCCGGGTTGACTATGATCTTCGGCGCGATATCTCCGGCTTCTGTGAAAGGAACCTCGGTGACACGAGGTTTAAGGGTGTCTGGAAGATGGAAGAGGCGGATTCTAGGCACGGGAAATCCGATGCTTCGGAGCCACGCACACAGCTTCCAGTCATCGCTTTCAGTCTCCGGAGAGACATCGACGGCCAATTCCCTGACGAAGGGAGGTTTGATGAACGGTAGTGCAAGCCGCGGGGAAGAGGGGCATGGCGCCCTGATCTTAAAGGCGATTGCCGAGGGTGGCCTGGGTTTTGCAGCCCAGTGGATCCACGACGCAAAGGACGTTGCCGACGTGTTCTATGCGGAAAGCCTGGCGCGCGTGAAGGATTCGGATGGAGTAGTGCACACGGCCGGCACATTCGTCGCGCTCCTTGAACGGCAGGACCGCTGGTTCGATCTCGATCTGCGCATTCTCGACATGGTGCTTTCGGACCTCGCCGCGGATAAGACGCTTGTTCTGGGTTTCAATCTCTCCGCCGCCAGCTTGTCGCGCCCCGAGCGGTTTGCCGATGTCTTCGGCCGTATTACCCGTCAGCCGGAGCTTACTTCCCGGCTGATCGTCGAGATCACGGAAAGCTATCCGCTCGTCGGCGCTGCCATCGAGCGCATAAAGATGATCCGTGAACTCGGCTGCCGCATCGCGATAGACGATTTCGGGGCCGGCTTTGCCACGCCGGCATCGCTGCTGCGGGTCGCCGCCGATATCGTCAAGATCGATGCGGCCTTTATAAGGGATAACAGGCGCAGCCGGGACGGCAGCGACAGCCTCTCCCATCTCGTTGGCTTCGCGTCCTGCTTTGCCCCCTTTGTCGTCGTCGAGGGCATTGAAACAAGCGCTCAGCTCGAAGCGGCGCGAGAGGCCGGGGCAACGCATGTGCAGGGCTTCCTTCTGTCGAAGCCCGTTTCACTGGCGCAGCTTCGACGCCGCAGGCGGAAGATCGTTCTGCGAGGATTGGGATGAGCGTTCCTGCGCATCGGCCTGTGAGGTTTCTGCGGCGCGACTTGAGAGCGCCTTCGGTATGCCGCTCGTCGGCCTCTGCGGCAAGCGCGGACTATGGAATGAAGGATTGCCGGTTGTGATTGCGAACGCAGTCTGTCCCGGTGTTTGAATAGGGGATCGCGCGCCGTAGACGGCGCAATTCAAGACGGCGTGACGTCCGGCAGCGGACGTCGCCCATGATGCAATTCGAGCGGGGCGGCGCACGAGGAACCAAATGAGATCCGGAAAAAGATCATGGATTCTTTCAGCGAGAGAAAAGACCCCGCTTCATCGAAGAAACACTTCCTGCTCGACGGCTGCGCAAAGATCGCTTCGGCCTATGTTAGTCACAATACGATCCCGGTTGCCGGCCTTTCCCGGCTGATCAAGGATATTCATCAGGCGCTGCAGACGCTGGAGGACCCCGTTTCCGTCATCAATCGCGGCAATCCGGTGCCGGCCGTGGATCTGAAGAAATCGGTAACGAGCGACTACATCGTCTGCCTCGAAGACGGCAAACGCTTCAAGACCTTGAAGCGCCATCTGCGCGTTCACTATGGCATGACGCCGGATGAATACCGGCAGAAATGGGGGCTGGCGCCCAACTATCCGATGGTTGCCGAGAACTATGCCAACCGCCGTTCGGAGCTGGCCAAGATTTCCGGCCTCGGCGCCAATGGCGGCAAGAAGGAAAGCGTCGGCTAGAACGCTTTCAGAAAAGCCGAGCACATTCTCGCGTGCGATTGCTTCGGCGGTCCATGAGGAAACTTGTGTTGGCCGCATGTGAAGAGATTGCATGCTTGTCGCCATGCCGTTTGCCGGCACGAGCGCTGCAATAAAAATGGCGCCTGCAAGGCGCCATTTTTGTCTTGAGGCTTCCGGGGCGGATGCCGCCGAGCGGTCAGAAAACCTGGCGCAGAACGAGGAACAGCACGAAGGCGAGCGCGATGGAGGCCGGAAGTGTCAGGATCCAGGCCATCAGCATGTTGCGCACGGTCGACCATTGCAGGCCGGAACCGTTCGCAGCCATGGTGCCGGCGACGCCGGAGGACAGGACGTGCGTGGTCGAAACCGGCAGGCCGAGGTGATCGGCCGCGCCGATCGTCAGCATGGCGACCACTTCGGCGGCTGCACCCTGGCCATAGGTCAGGTGCGTCTTGCCGATTTTTTCGCCGACCGTCACGACGATGCGCTTCCAGCCGACCATGGTGCCGAGCCCGAGCGCCAGCGCGACGGCAACCTTCACCCAGAGCGGGATGAACTTGGTCGCGTGATCGACGGCGGCGTGGTAGTTGGTCACGGCCTTCAGGTCGTCGTCGCCCATCGGCAGCAGCTTCTGCTTGTCGATCAGCTTCAGCGATTCGCCGATGAGGTAGATGTCGTTACGAACGTTGCCGACGAGCCCGTTCGGCAGCTTCTCGACACTCGGATAGGCGGCGATCTCGGCGCTGGTGGCGTGGATATAGGCCTGCAGCGCCGGTGTCGTTGCATCCGTCCAGGTCTTGGTCTTTACCGCATCGCTGACGGCAGCCTTCGCATCGGCCGGTGCCGTGACGCCCGGCTTCACATACTTGCCAAGCACGGTCTCGACCTGCGCCGAGGCGGCCTTGTAGGCTTCGAGATAGTTGACGTCGGGCGTGCGGTTCAGCGCGAAGGCCGTCGGCACGAGGCCGATGAGGATGAGCATGATCAGGCCCATGCCCTTCTGGCCGTCATTCGAGCCGTGGGCGAAGCTGACGCCGGTGCAGGTGAAGATCAGCAGGCCTCGGATCCAAGCCGGCGGCGGCGCGTCGCCCTTGGGTGCTTCGTAGAGCTCCTTGTTGCGGATCAGCACCTTGGCGACCAGCAGCAGGACGGCTGCCATGCCGAAGCCGATGATCGGCGAGAGCAGCAGCGACATGCCCACGCTGGTTGCCTGCGACCAGTCGACGCCGCTGGTGGCGGAGCCGGCGGGCGCCAGGAACTGGTTGGCAAGGCCGACACCGATGATGGAGCCGACAAGCGTGTGCGAGCTCGAGGCCGGCAGGCCCAGATACCAGGTGCCGAGGTTCCATATGATCGCGGCGATCAGGAGGGCGAAGACCATGGCAAGGCCCGAGCCGGAGCCGACCTGCAGGATCAATTCGACCGGCAGGAGGGCGAGAATGCCGAAGGCAACGGCGCCGGACGAGGTCAAAACGCCGAGGAAGTTGAAGAAGCCGGACCAGATGACGGCAAATTCAGCCGGCAGCGAGCGGGTATAGATGACGGTGGCAACGGCGTTGGCGGTATCGTGAAAGCCGTTAACGAATTCGAAACCGAGCGCGATCAGCAATGCCAGGCCGAGCAGGATCCACGGAACAGTGGCCGCGTCGGCGAGGTCGCTGCCGAGGGCGTAGCCGACATAAGCCAGGCCGCCGAGGACGACGATGCCGAAGATTGGCAAAAACCACTTCGCCGAGCCGCTGGCACCGTGAATCGGGTGATTGGCATTACCACCCTCCGAGCTGTTTGAAACGAGGTCGACCATCCCGAGCTCCTTTATTGAAAGTGATATTTCCGGTGTAAGCCTCGTTCATGAAACTCTCGTGACGCGCGAGTAAGTTGCGGTCGCCCGTAAATACCGGCAACAGAAGCATTTTCGGTCGCGGATATGAGTTCGCGCCCATCTTGATTTCGCCGCCAAAACGCCTTTTTCGGTTCAGGCGGCGTTCATGCGCTCAAGGTTTAAATCCCGCTTGTAAGGGACTTGGATAAGGGACCATCAAGATGAGATCGTCCATGATTGCCATCGCTGTCTTGCTTGGCAGCCTGGCTGTGACTTCGGCGGAGGCAATGCCTGTTCCCGCCGTCGGGACAACGGCCTCCGTGCCGGTCGTGAAAGTTGACTATGCCTGCGGCCGCGGCCGCCATGTGACGCGTTGGGGTGATTGCCGTCCGAATCGTTGGGGCCCGCCGCCTCGGCGTTGGGGCTACTATCGACCGCCACCGCCGCCACCCTGGGGCTGGCGTGACCATCGTCGCCATTGGCGCGATGACGGTTGGCGTGATCGCCCGCGCTACTGGTGAGTAGCCGCCATTCTATTGGTAAAATGACAAGCACCGCCACATCGAGTGGCGGTGTTTTCTTATGATTGCGGCGCTGTCCGCAACGCGCGTGCGGCAAACCACAATCCCGCGATCATGACGACCGTGGCCGACAGAATGGCCATGAGGCTTTTCGCGTGCATCAGGATATCGGCGGGTTTCGGGCGGATGAGGTCGGCGGTGTTGAAGCTCTCGCCGCTGAACTTGCAGAGGACGAGCGAGAGGTTGTTGCGAACGAGCGAAGCGTCGATATCGGAGACGAGATCGTCCACCGATGCCTTCTTCCCCTTCATCGTTCGCATCTCAAGCAATACGGCTTTCGCCGCCGCCAGATAGGCATGCGAACATTCGTTGAATGGGCTTTCCTCGTCGGTGACGCTGCCGGGCATCAGGCCCCAGAGGCAATAGGCTCGCTGGATCTGTGCGAAATTCAGGAGACGGCGGAAGGTTTCATTGGTGTCGGAGACATCCTCGGCAAGCGAGACGATCCGCCCGTAGTAGGGCGCGATCACGGCCATTTCGCCATGCGTGAGTGAAGGTATCGGGATTCCGGCCTGGCTTCCGGAAGAGCCGCCATGGGCGGCAACCGCTGTCGGCCAGCCCGACAGCAAAAGGCAGAGAACCGCGAGCAATATGCCGCCTGCGCCCAAGCGTTTCCCGCGCATGTGACCATGCGCGGGAGCTGTGTTGCGTGGCATCTCAGGCCCGGCGCAGAGCCGCATTGCGATAGCGCACCTGCGGCAGCTCGCGTTCCGCCCAGGCTCCGAAAGCAAGTCCGAGCGTGGTCCACAGGATGACGTGCATCCCGAGCGACGTGAGGCGGAATCGCCAGAGCACGACGGCCGAGAACTGTTCCGGCACTTCGTTGATCGGCGGAAGCAGATACTGGATCAGCGCGACGAAGACGATATAGCCGATGCCGGCGATGATCGCTCCGTTCCAGGATCCGTAACGTGCCGCCAGCCGGCGGCCGAAGCCCACGGCGACGATCATGCCGACGATGGATGCGACGATCATGATGAAGAACAGTTCGGTTCTGGCGCCGATCGTATCGGGATTGCCGACGGCCGGCGGGTTTGCCGGATATTTGATGTCGGGAACCAGCGAAATCGTCACGAAAGCGGCGATTGCGAGCAGCGCTGCCGTGCCGCGTGCGCCGAGCGGGCTGATGCGCCCGTAGACGAAGGAGAAGACCAGCGCGAACAAGCCGCCGATCGCCGTCGAATAGACCATGATGCCGGTGAAGAGACCGATGCCCGCCTGCGTGGCGCGGCTGACGATTTCCGGCTCGGGCGCCTCGCCGGCAGCCTGGGCTGCCTTTTCTTCAAAGCCGATGGCCCAATCGACCAGGGGTTCGCCGAAGGTGTGGGCGAAAGCAAAAATGAGAATACCCGCAAGGGCCCCGACGATCATGCCGCGGAGCAAAAGACGTCCAACCATGTGATTGCTCCCTTAGTGGCAGGGGAAGCCGAGCAGGTGGCGGCCGTCATGCACGAATTCGTGCACGTACATGCCCGATATCAGCGAGGTCGCGCCTTCTTCCGCGCCGACGAAATAGATCGCCAGCAGCATCAGCAGGCCCGCGAAAATGGCCCATGGCAGGATTTGGCCGAGCGGAATCGGCTGCGGAATTGCGGTAGGTGCAAGAGCGGTATCAGACATTGTATTCCCTCATTAAGAAAGGCGCGTTCCATTACGGAAGGGTTCTCACGGGAAGGGTCTGACTCTCTGGGGGCGGTATCCGCCCGTCGATTACAGTGGCGCGACCGCGCCGGGATTTCACCGGCTTCCACACCCGCAAGCCTGAGTTTATATCTGTCTGCAAAGATAGTTGTCAATCAAGCGTCATCATGATGCGAAATCGCGACAGCGACGGAGTTATGAAATCGAATGAAAGCGCGCCTGAGCTGGATTTGCCACGGGCCGACCCAGGCCAATCGCAAGGGTTGCTTCCCGGATGACGAGCCGCTGGAAGCCAAGGCGTTGCAGCGCGATGACTTGCCATCTTTCAGGCTCGGCGCGGTCGACCGGATCTGGACGAGCCCGGCCCTGCGCGCCCGGCAGACGGCAACGGTCCTTGGCCTCGATGCGAGCCCGGAACTTGCCTTGCGCGAATGCGACTATGGCAATTGGCGAGGCCGATCGCTCACCGAACTCCACGACAGCGATCCGGGCTCGCTTGCCCTGTGGATGACGGATCTGTCGGCGGCGCCCCATGGCGGGGAATCCCTGTCGGCCGTCGCAGGGCGCGTGGCCGAGTGGATGGGGCGTCGCATCGGGGACGCCGGCCATACCGTCGCCGTCACCCATGCAACGGTCATCCGGGCCGCTATTCTGCATGTCCTGCAGGCGCCGCCGCCGGCTTTCTGGGCAATCGACATCGAGCCGTTCGGCATCGTCGAAATGACGAGCGACGGCCGGCGCTGGCAGCTTCGCTTCCCGAAGATGGCGGCTCAGGCAATTCCAGGAAAAGTGCATGGCGGCTTTCGGTCCGGAATTGCGTGAAACAAAAGGATAGAGCGTTCTCGCGATTCGGGGAAAGGCAGGAAGGCGCTGGGGATCAGCGGCTCGCCTTGGCCCGCTGCCGCTCGAAATAGACGAGATAGACGGCCATGCCGAGCGTCATGACGGCCAGTCCGTACCAGGTGATGGCGTAGACGAGATGGCTGTTGTGGAAGCTGATCTGCGTCAGCCCTCCCACCGGCAATCCGCCGGGGTTCTTCGTATCGTCTGCATCGATGAAATAGGGCGCCGTGTTCTGCAGGCCGCGGCTTTCCGCGATCGCGGCGACGTCACGCGAATACCAGCGGTCTTCCGCCGGTACGTTCGAGCGCAGCAGCGTGCCTTTGGGTTCGCTGATCCGCAGCAGGCCGGTGATGCTGGTCTCCGCCGCGATCTGGCCTTCGGGCCGTGTTGACGGATTGCGCTTTTCGGTCGGCACGAAACCGCGGTTGACGATGATGATCGTGCCGTCGGGGAGCTTCAGCGGTGTCAGCACCCAATAGCCCGGGCCAAGTTCGGTCGAGGCATAGACCTGCGTTTCCTTGTCGTTGAGGAAGGTGCCGCTTGCCTGCACATGCTTGTATTCGGAGCTTTCGGCGTTGACGTCAGCCCATTGCGCCGGGCCGGGAGCGGCAACGGCCGGGGCATGTACGCGTGCGTCGACCCTGGCGATCAGATCCAGCTTCCAGTGCAATCGCTCCACCTGCCAGGTGCCGAGCCCGACCAGGAGGGCGGTCAGGAGCAGAAGCAGCAGCACCCAGATGGCGAGAACAAGCGTCGAGCGCGGCTTGCCAAGGGATGTGCTCGTGGAAATATCGGTCATGGCGCTGGTCTCCGGGGGACGCGCTGGCGCATGATTTCGGGAGATCTTTAATTCTCTTTGGTGAAGATCATGCGTGGTCTGGAAAACTTTGGCTGCGATTTCAGGCATTCTCAAAAATGCGCCTTGCAGCGTCCGGCGGGATACATGCGCCGGGAAGAGGGTGGGCCTTTCATCGAAGGCCCACCCTTCGGTCTTACGGCATGTTGCGCATCATCTCGGGCGACATGGGCATCATGTTCGCGTTGAGGTGATGCATGACCCAGAGCGAGCCGGAAAGCGCGATGACGACGATCACGATGGTGAAGATCAGCGCCATCATGTTCCAGCCGCCCTCCGAGCGGGTGTTCATGTGCAGGAAGTAGATCATGTGCACGACGATCTGGATCGCGCCGAAGATCATGACGATCGCCCCGGTGACGGCCGGATCGGAGAAGACCTTGCCCATGACCAGCCAGAAGGGAATGGCGGTCAGGAT
This sequence comes from Rhizobium sp. A37_96, assembly GCF_053521765.1. Taxonomy (NCBI): domain Bacteria; kingdom Pseudomonadati; phylum Pseudomonadota; class Alphaproteobacteria; order Hyphomicrobiales; family Rhizobiaceae; genus Rhizobium; species Rhizobium sp. A37_96. The sequence goes on from NZ_JBNWDS010000002.1 coordinate 15,761, forward strand.
GACGGAGAGGACGAACCCCGTCATGTAGCTCTTGAAGGTGCCGTGTGCAGCCTCGTGGCCGCCATGGTGGTCATGGCCGTGGGCGTCGGCGGAAGGATGCGAATGACTTGAGTTCGAGCTCATCCGAGAACTCCCATGAGATAGACGAGGGAAAACACGCCGATCCAGACGACGTCCAGGAAGTGCCAGAACATCGACAGGCACATCAGGCGGCGCTTGTTTTCCGGGATCAGGCCGCGGTTTGTGACCTGCGCCATCAGCGTGATCAGCCAGACGATACCGGTGGTGACGTGCAGACCGTGGGTGCCGACCAGCGTGAAGAAGGCCGAGAGGAAGGCGCTGCGCTGCGGGCCGGCGCCGTCGAGGATCAGGTGATAGAACTCATAGAGTTCGAAGAAGATGAAGAGGGCGCCGAAGATGCCTGTGATCGCCAGCCACATCAGCGTGCCCGACTTGTTGTCCTTTTCCATCGCCAGCATGGCAAAGCCATAGGTGATGGAAGAGAAGAGCAGCATCGCGGTGTTGAGGGCGACGAGCGGCAGCTCGAACAGGTCGGCCGGAGACGGGCCGGCCGCATAGCTGTGGCCGAGCACGGCATAGGTGGCGAAGAGGACTGCGAAGATCAGGCAGTCGCTCATGATGTAGATCCAGAAGCCCAGCATGGTGCTGCCTTCCGGATGATGCTCCTCCGTCAGGTAGAAGGCGGGTGTTTCGCCGTCCATGGGAGCCTGTGCGGTTTGGGTCGTCATAGGTCTTACACCTGTCCTGCGAGCTGCTTCGTACGCTCGCTCTCGGTCTTCACGACCTCGTCGGCGGGAATGTAGAAGTCGCGCTTATAGTTGAAGGTATGGCCGATCGTGATGGCGATCATTGCGACGAAGGTGATGGCGGCGAGCCACCACATGTACCAGATCATGCCGAATGCGAAGCCGATCGAGAGAACGCCGAGGATGATGCCGGTGCCGGTATTCTTCGGCATGTGGATCGGGATGAAGCCCTCGGTCGGACGCTTGTAGCCGCGGTTCTTCATGTCCCACCAGGCGTCGTGATCGTAGACGACCGGCGTGAAGGCGAAGTTGTAGGCCGGCGGCGGCGACGACGTGGACCATTCCAGCGTGCGGCCGTTCCAGGGGTCGCCGGTGTGGTCGCGAAGCTCTTCGCGCTTCATGAAGCTGACGGCGAGCTGGATCAGGAAGCAGGCGATGCCGATGGCGATCAGTCCGGCGCCGAAGGCTGCGATGATGAACCAGATCTGCAGCGAGGAGTCGTCGAACTGGCTGACGCGGCGGGTGACGCCCATCAGGCCGAGAATGTAGAGCGGCATGAAGGCGAACCAGAAGCCGATCTGCCAGAACCAGAAGCTCATCTTGCCCCAGAAGGGGTCGAGCTTGAAGCCGAAGGCCTTCGGGAACCAGTAGTTGACGCCCGCGAACATGCCGAACAGCACGCCGCCGATGATGACGTTATGGAAGTGGGCGATCAGGAACAGCGAGTTGTGCAGCACGAAGTCGGCCGGCGGAACTGCGAGCATGACGCCGGTCATGCCGCCGATGGTGAAGGTCACCATGAAGCCGACGGTCCACAGCATCGGCGGCTCGTAGCGGATGCGGCCGTGATACATCGTGAACAGCCAGTTGAAGAGCTTCGCACCCGTCGGGATCGAGATGATCATCGTCGTGATGCCGAAGAAGGAGTTGACGCTGGCGCCCGAGCCCATCGTGAAGAAGTGGTGCAGCCAGACGAGGTAGGAGAGGATCATGATCACGCAGGTGGCGTAAACCATCGAGGCGTAGCCGAAGAGGCGCTTGCCGGAGAAGGTGGCGACGACTTCCGAGAAGACGCCGAAGGCCGGCAGGATCAGGATGTAGACTTCCGGGTGACCCCAGATCCAGATGAGGTTGACATACATCATCGGGTTGCCGCCGAGATCGTTCGTGAAGAAGTTCGTGCCGGCGTAGCGATCGAGGGTGAGCAGGGCGAGCGTTGCGGTCAGGATCGGGAAGGACGCAACGATCAGGATGTTGGTGCAGAGCGACGTCCAGGTGAAGACCGGCATTTTCATGAAGGTCATGCCCGGTGCGCGCATCTTGACGATGGTGGCGATCAGGTTGATGCCGGAAAGCGTCGTGCCGATACCGGCGACCTGCAGGCCCCAGATATAATAGTCGACGCCGACGTCGGGACTGTAGGCGATGCCGGAAAGCGGCGGATAGGCGAGCCAGCCGGTCTTTGCGAATTCGCCGATGAAGAGCGAGATCATGATGATGATCGCACCGGCCGTCGTCATCCAGAACGAAAAGTTGTTCAGGAACGGGAAGGACACGTCGCGGGCGCCGATCTGCAGCGGCACGACGAGGTTCATCAGGCCGGTGACGAAGGGCATCGCCACGAAAAAGATCATGATGACGCCGTGGGCGGTGAAGATCTGGTCGTAATGGTGCGGCGGCAGGTAGCCCTCGGAACCGTTGAAGGCGATGGCCTGCTGCACACGCATGAGCAGCGCGTCCGAAAAGCCGCGCAGCAGCATGATCAGCGCCAGCACCACGTACATGATGCCGATTTTCTTGTGATCGATGCTGGTGAACCACTCCTTCCAGAGGAAGCCCCAGAGGCGGAAGTAGGTCAGCAGGCCGAGAACGGCGATACCGCCGATGGCGACGCCGATGAAGGTCGCGACGAGGATCGGCTCGTGATACGGGATGGAGTCGAGCGTCAGCCGACCGAAGATGAATTTATAGAGGTCCGGGTTGGAAAACATGGATTGCCTCTGTCCCTTATGAATGTCTTGTTATTGAGCGCATCGGATCAATGATCCTGATGCTGCGCCGAACCGGTCGACGAATCGGAAGAAGAGCCGTTGCCCATATCCATGCCTTGCATGGACATGCCCTGCATCGAGTTGTCTCCATGCTGCATGGTGTGGCCGGCGGAGCCGTCGGCCTTGACGGGCGTGACTTCGGCCGAGGCGCCATCGCGGTTGTCGTAGATCAGACGCTCGCGGTTTTCCTGGCTTTCCTTGCCGCCGCCGCCCTTGGCGTCGATATGCATCATTTCGCTCATGCACATCTTGCTCGGGTCGGCGCACATGTTGAGGATGGCGTTGTAGAGGCCATCGTCGACGGCGTTGAAATACTGCACCGGGTTGCGTTCGCTCGGCTTGGCCAGCGCCAGATATTCCGAGCGGCCAAGCGCCGAGCCCTGGCTCTTGGCCTTCTGAATCCACTGGTCGAAATCCGCCTGGTCGAGGCCATGGAACTTGAAGCGCATGTTCGAGAAGCCCGCGCCGCTGTAGTTGGCCGACAGGCCCTGGAATTCGCCGGGATGATTGATGACGGCGTGCAGCTTCGTCTCCATGCCCGGCATGGCGTAGATCTGGCCTGCCAGCGCCGGAATGAAGAACGAGTTCATGACCGCGGAAGCCGTGATCTTGAAGTTGATCGGCCGGTCGACCGGCGCAGCCATCTCGTTGACGGTGGCGATGCCGTAGTCCGGATAGAAGAACAGCCATTTCCAGTCGAGCGCGACCACTTCGACCGTCAGCGGCTTCACGTCGGCGGTGATTGGCTTGTCGGCCGCGATGCGGTCGAGCGGACGGTAGGGGTCGAGCTGGTGTGTGCTGATCCAGGTCACCGCGCCGAGCGCGATGATGATGGCAAGCGGAGCGGACCAGATGACCAGCTCCAGACGCGTCGAATGATGCCATTCCGGCTCGTAGGTCGCCTCGGTGTTCGACTGGCGGTATCTCCAGGCAAAGAACAGCGTCAGGAAGATCACGGGGATGATAATGATCAGCATCAGCACGACCGAGATGATGATCAGGTCTCGCTGCTGCATGGCGATATCGCCGGAGGGGGCCATCACCACGAGATTGCAGCCAGAAAGCAGCAAAAACAGTGGGATGACAGATAAGCGGCTGAAAATCTTCGATAGTCTTAGCACGTCTTAAAGCTCTTTTTGTTTCGACCCTACCGCGACTAAAGGACGGCGGTCATGAACGATATGAGGTGTTTCGTCGCACCGCAGCAAGTGCGAGTGCAATGCGGTATGGAATGCGGTCCCACCTATCGGGAAAACCTGCTGAAATCCAGAAGGTTTTCCATCGATCATTCGCTTTTATCGCGGCTAATATACCCGGATCGGAACAAATGACCATCGGTCGCCTTTTCCCATATTCAGATGACAAGGCGACAAAGCCGGGCAAGGACGGGTTAAATGGCTAATTTGCGAATTATTTCATGCTAGATACTTGATATGTTCGCACGATTGGCCGACATTTTGATTATGCGCGAATTCGTGGAGGAGTTCGCGCTTGGAGAGGGAGGCTCCCATACATGGTCAGCGTGACACATGAAACTTTAAACCCCACGTCTTCAACACTCGAAAGTGACGCTCGCAGCATGCATGCTGGCGGCTCCGTCGCTCCCGGCAACATCGCCATCGGCGTGATCATCGGTCGCACCTCCGAATTTTTCGATTTCTTCACCTATGCCATCGCATCGGTGCTGGTTTTCCCGAAATTGATGTTTCCCTTCGCGGACCCGCTGCACGGCACGCTGCTTTCCTTCCTCGTGTTCGCGCTTGCCTTCATCGCCCGGCCGATCGGTTCGTTCATCTTCATGGCGATCGATCGTCGATACGGGCGCGGCGTCAAGCTCACCATCGCTCTGTTCCTGCTCGGCGGCTCGACGGCTGCGATGAGCTTCCTGCCCGGCTACTCCGAGGTCGGCGCCTATGCGATCGTCCTGCTCGCTCTCTTCCGCATAGGCCAGGGCCTTGCGCTCGGCGGCGCCTGGGATGGTCTGGCTTCGCTTCTGGCTCTCAATGCCCCGGCCAACCATCGCGGCTGGTATGCGATGATCCCGCAGCTCGGCGCGCCGATCGGCTTCATGCTCGCAAGCGCGCTGTTTGCCTATTTCGCCACCAGCCTGACGACGGCGGACTTCCTCGATTGGGGCTGGCGTTATCCGTTCTTCTGCGCCTTCGCGGTCAACGTCGTCGCGCTTTTCGCTCGCCTGCGTCTGGTGGCGACCGAAGAGTTCGGCACCCTGCTGGAGCGCCATGAGCTCGAGCCGGTAAAGATGACGGAACTGCTGCGCGTACATGGCCGCGACGTGCTGATCGGCGCCTTCGTGCCGCTGGCAAGCTTCGCGGCTTTCCATCTGGTCACCGTCTTCCCGCTGAGCTGGGTGACGCTTTACAGCGAGCAGACTCCCGGCTCGTTCCTCTTGATGGAATTCCTCGGCGCCATTTGCGGCATTGTCTCCATCATCTGTTCCGGCCTGCTGGCCGACCGGATCGGCCGTCGCAACCAGCTTGCCGTTGCCGCCGTGCTGATCGCCTGCTTTGCTTTCATCGCGCCATGGCTGCTCGATGGCGGCGTGACTGGCCGTCACATCTACGTCGTCCTCGGCTTCACGCTGCTGGGCCTTTCCTTCGGTCAGGCGGCAGGCGCCAGCGCCTCTCGCTTCAGCCGCAACTATCGCTACAGCGGCTCGGCCCTGACCTCGGATCTGTCCTGGCTGATCGGTGCCGGCTTTGCGCCTTTCGTGGCGCTCAGCCTCTCCAGCCAGTTCGGCCTCGTCTATACCAGCCTCTATCTGCTGTCCGGCGTCGTCTGCACGCTGGTTGCGATCTTCTTCAGCAAGACGCTGGAGACGCGAGACAACTGAGCCGGATGTTCGAATTGAGAACGGCCGCGGCATGAAGATGCCGCGGCCGTTTTCGTTCAGGCTGAATGCATGAGCCAGGCAAGCACCGGCGCCGCCAGCACGTTGGTCAGTCCCACCAGCACCATGACGAGACCGGCGATCGATCCTTCCTCGCGTCCGATCTCATGCGCCTTGGCGACGCCGACACCGTGCGCTCCCATGCCGTAAAGCGCGCCCCGGGCCATGCCCGATTGCAGCGGCAGCAGCCGCAACAGCGTCTGCCCGACGACGGCGCCGAACAGGCCGGTGATGACGACGAAGACGGCGGTCAGGTTGGGCACGCCGCCGATATCGCCCGAAACCACCATGGCGAAAGGCGTGCTGATCGAGCGCGGCATCAGGCTGAGCCGCAGGCTGGCGTCGAGGCCGAGGAGGCTGGCAAGCCCCCAGGCCGAAACCATGGCCGTCGTGCTGCCGACCGTCACGCCGAACAGCAGGATGGGCCAATAGCGCCTGATCAGCGCGCGCTGCTCGTAGATCGGCACGGCAAAGGCGACGGTCGCGGGGCCGAGCAGGGCAAGCAGCCAGCGGCTGTCGTGCATGTAGTCCTGATAATTGGCATGCAGCACGAGCGCGATGACGATCAGGACGGCGGGTGCCGCCACCAGCGGCGACAGCCAGATCGAGGGCCAGCGCCGATAGAGCGCCTTGGAGAGATAGTAGAGGCCGATCGTCGCCAGCGGCCAGAACAGGCCGGATGCGGCGCTTTCAATGGTGGACATGACGGGATGCTCCTGGATGCATCATCAGGCGGTAGCCGATGTCGATGGCTATCGCGGTAACGCCCATGACGATGATGGTGCCGGCGAAGATGACCGCAAGCACCTTCAGCCCGACGATGCCGATGAATTCGCCGTGGTCGAGCAGGGCGAGGACCGCCGGCACGAAGAACAGCAGCATCTCGGCGAGAAACCACTCCGCGCCGCGCTTCATGCTCGTCACACTGGCTTTGCCGCTTGCAAACAATGCGAGCACCAGCAGCATTCCGGCGATCGCGCCGGGTATCGGCAGATGCGCGAGACGCACGATGGCCTCGCCCGCCTGCCAGAAGGCCAGCAGCAGCAGGATCTGAGCCAGGCGGCTCAGGTTCGGATGGTTCTTTAGCTCGATACGCATGGAAAAACTCGGGAAAATCTGATGACCTGAAGATAGGCCTTTCCGGAGCATGAACAAAATGAATTGATTTCATTGAAACTAGTCCTATAAGGAATAGTGATGGAGCTTCGGACGCTGAGAGCCTTTGTCGAGGTGGTGCGCCAGGGCGGTTTTTCGGAGGCCGCCAAGGTGGTGTTCACGACGCAATCCGCCGTCAGCAAGGCCGTGCGGCAGCTCGAGGATGAACTCGGCCTGCCGCTGCTCAATCGCGTCGGTCATCGCACGACGCTGACCGACGCGGGCGAGGTGGTCTATCGCCGGGCGGTGGCCATTCTTGCCGGGCGAGACGACCTGCTTGCCGAATTGTCCGAGCTGCGCGGCCTGACACGCGGCACCTTGCGCCTCGGCCTGCCGCCGATCGGCAACGATGCGCTGTTCGCGCCGGTTTTTGCCGTCTTCCGCAACCGTTATCCCGGCATCGAGATCAGGCTGGTGGAACAGGGGGCGAAGCGTCTGGAGGAAATGGTGCTTGCCGACGAGGTCGATCTCGGCGCCTCGCTCCTTCCGACGCTCGATGCGCTCGAGTGGCAAAGCGTGCGCTGCGAGCCGATACATGTTCTCCTGCCGCCGGCGCACCCGCTCGCCGGCCGCGATGTCGTGCCGTTGGCGGCGCTGAAGGGCAATCCCTTCCTCCTGTTCGAAATGGGCTTCGCGCTCAACGGCATCATTCTCGATGCCTGTCGTACGGCGGGCTTCGCGCCGGATATCGCCGCCCGCTCGAGCCAGATCAATTTCATTGTCGAGCTGGTTGCCGCCGGCCTCGGCGTCGGCTTCCTGCCGCGATTGATCGCGGAGCAGCGCTGTCGGCCAGGCATCGGTCACGCTCTCGTCGTCGAGCCGGAAATGGACTGGCATATGGCATGGATATGGCGGCGTGGAGGTTATCTGTCGCATGCCGGCCGCGCTTGGCTCGACCTTGCCGCGGAGATCGCGGTGAAAACTTGACTCCATTCTCAAGCTTTTGTGATAGAGGGATACGACTGTAAACTTGAAAATGGCAGTCAGGAAAAATATAGGCTATCGCATTGCTGCCGGTGGCGGCAGCTTCATAGCGAGGGGATTCATGACTTTTTCCTTTTCTCATCTCACCAGTGCGCTGGCGCTTGCCGCAGGCCTCGTCGTTGCCCCGATGATGGCGAACGCCGCCGACTCCGAAGGCATCGTCGTCTACAACGCCCAGCACGAGGCGCTGACGCAGGCTTGGGCAGATGGTTTCACCAAGGAAACCGGCATCAAGGTCACGATCCGCAACGGTAGCGACATGCAGTTCGCCAACCAGATCATTCAGGAAGGCGCGGCTTCCCCGGCGGATGTCTATTTGACGGAAAATTCCCCCGGCATGACGCTGGTCGACGCCAACAAGCTTTTTGCGCCGGTCGATGCCGATACGCTGGCCCAGGTGCCGGAAACCTTCAAGGCCGCCGATGGCAACTGGATCGGCGTTGCCGCCCGCTCCACGGTTTTCGCCTATGACAAGACCAAGCTGAAGGAAGCAGACCTGCCGAAGTCGCTGCTGGATCTGGCCGATCCCAAGTGGAAGGGCCGCTGGGGCGGCGCTCCGGCCGGTGCCGATTTCCAGGCGATCATCAGCGCGCTTCTGGAGCTGAAGGGCGAGGATGCCACCCGCGCCTGGCTGAAGGCGATGAAGGAAAACGCCAGCTTCTACAAGGGTAACAGCGTCGCCATGAAGGCCGTCAATGCCGGCGAGATCGAAGGCGCTGTCATCTATCACTACTATTGGTTCGGCGATCAGGCGAAGACGGCTGAAAACAGCAAGAACGTCGCCCTGCATTACTTCAAGAACCAGGATCCGGGCGCTTTCGTCAGCATCTCCGGCGGCGGCATTCTCGCCTCCAGCCAGCACCAGAAGGAAGCCCAGGCATTTCTGAAGTGGATCACCGGCAAGGGCGGCCAGGCCGTTCTGCGCGACGGCGATTCCTATGAATATGCTGTCGGCAATGGCGAAGCCTCCAATCCGAAGCTGGTGCCGCTCACCGACCTGCAGGCACCGAAGGTCGAGCCTTCCAAGCTGAACAGCAAGAAGGTCACCGATCTGATGACCGAAGCCGGGCTGATCTAAAGCGAAAGCCCATGTCGGAGCGCGTTTCGAGCGTGCTCCGGCGGGCTTTGCTCTTGCATCACTGTCGCATGCCCTGCTAGGGGCATACGGATGGCCTTGGGGCCGATCGATCGGACAACCGCCGCAAGCGGCGGTTGTCTTCCTATTTCAGGGCGTGAAAGGCAGCTCGGATTTGCTGCAGAAGAACACATATGCCGGCGAGCCTGCCGCCATGCGAATGCCCCAGTTGACGGCTGCGCCCCGCAGCCGCGTCCGGCACGCCTCCGTCGTCGCCCTTGCCTCCATCGTCGCGCTCCTGAGCCTCGTGCCGCTCGGCTTCATCATCTGGATCACGATCGATACCGGCTGGGCCGAAGTCGTTGCTCTGATCTTCCGCAATCGCGTCGGCGAACTGCTCGTCAACACCGTCCTGCTCGAAGTCTGCACCATCCCGCTGTCGATTCTGCTGGCGGTGACGCTCGCCTGGCTGACGGAGCGTACCGATATTCCCGGCGCCCGCATCTGGTCCTGGCTGGCCGTCGCGCCGCTTGCGGTGCCCGCCTTCGTGCACAGCTATGCCTGGGTCAGTCTCGTGCCGAGCATGCGCGGACTGTGGAGCGGCGTGCTCGTGTCGGTGCTTGCTTATTTTCCCTTCCTCTATCTGCCGGTCGCGGCAACGCTCCGCCGGCTGGATCCCGCGATCGAGGATGCCGCCGCCTCGCTCGGGCTTGGCCCCTGGCGCGTCTTCTTCCGCGCGATCCTGCCGCAGCTTCGTCTGGCCATCTGCGGCGGATCGCTGCTGATCGGCCTGCATCTTCTGGCGGAATACGGTCTCTACGTGATGATCCGCTTCGACACCTTCTCGACCGCGATCGTCGACCAGTTCCAATCGGCCTACAACAGCCCCGCCGCAAACATGCTCGGCGGCGTCCTCGTGTTCTGCTGCCTGCTGCTGCTCGGCATAGAGGTGCTGGTGCGCGGAAACGAGCGCTATGCCCGCATCGGTTCGGGCGCCGCCCGGCCGACGGATCGCCGTCGTCTCGGCTGGTTCGTCGCTCCCGCCATCGCCTTGCCCGTCGTTACCGCCGTGCTGACGCTCGGCATTCCCTTCGTGACCCTTGCCCGCTGGCTCTATCTGGGCGGAATAGGCATCTGGCGGATCGATACGGTCGGTTCCGCCTTGCTGCAAACCATCGTTCTGGCAATCGCCGGTGGCCTGCTCGCCACCATCGCCGCGACGCCCATGGCATGGCTGTCGGTACGCGCGCCGGGCCGGCTGCAGCGCGTTCTCGAGGCCTGCCACTATTATGTCGGCTCGCTGCCGGGCGTCGTCGTCGCGCTGGCGCTGGTCTCGATCACCGTCCGGCTGATCCTGCCGCTCTACCAGACCTTCGCCACGCTGCTGCTCGCCTATGTCCTGCTCTTCCTGCCGCGCGCCATGGTCGGCCTGCGCGCCAGCATCGCCCAGGCACCCGTCGAGCTCGAGCGTGCCGCCATGGCGCTCGGCCGTACGCCCGCGCAGGCCGTACGGCAAATCACCATGCGTCTTGCCGCTCCGGGCTTTGCCGCCAGCGTGGCGCTCGTCGCGCTCGGCATCACCAATGAGCTGACGGCAACGCTGATGCTCTCTCCCAACGGCACGGAAACGTTGGCGACGAAATTCTGGTCGCTGACCAGCGAGATCGATTATGTTTCGGCAGCGCCTTACGCCTTCATGATGGTCGTGCTGTCGCTGCCGCTCACCCTTCTTCTCTACGTGCAATCCAAGCGAACGGCCGGACAATGACCTTTCTGGCGATCAAGAATATCAGCAAGCGCTATGGCCCCGTGCATGCGTTGAACAATATAGACCTGACGGTCGCCGCCGGCAGCCGTACGGCCATCGTCGGCCCTTCCGGTTCCGGCAAGACGACGTTGCTGCGCATCATTGCCGGCTTCGAGATCCCCGACGCGGGACAGGTGATACTCGAAGGCGAAACCCTGGCGGACGGCGAGGCCATCGTGCCGGCGCATCGCCGCGGCATCGGCATCGTCTCGCAGGACGGCGCCCTATTCCCCCATCTGAGCGTGGCGGAGAACATCGGCTTCGGCATGGAGCGCGGCGCGCGTGATCGCGAGCAGAGGATCAACGCCCTCATCGATATGGTCGAACTGCATCGCGGCATGCTCGATCGCCGCCCGCATCAGCTCTCCGGCGGCCAGCAGCAGCGCGTTGCGCTTGCGCGCGCGCTCGGCCGCAAGCCGAGGCTGATGTTGCTCGACGAGCCTTTTTCCGCGCTCGACACGGGCTTGCGCGAAAACATGCGCAAAGCGGTCGCCCGCGTGCTGCAGATTGCCGGCATCACGGCGGTTCTGGTGACGCACGACCAGACGGAGGCTTTGTCCTTCGCGGACCAGGTCGCCGTGCTGCGCGAGGGCGCGCTGATACAGGCGGGGACCCCGCAGGCCCTCTACCTCAGCCCACAGGACCGCGAGACCGCGCTTTTTCTCGGCGATGCCATCGTGTTGCCGGCCGATCTCGATAGCGGATCTGCCAAATGTATTCTCGGACATATCCCGGTCGATGCCGCGAACCGGCAGGGACGCACCGACATCATGCTGCGCCCGGAGCAGTTGCGCCTGGGAGCCGTCGATGACGCCGGCGCGAACGCGGTTTGCATCGGCAAGGTCACCGATATCGAATTCGGCGGCGCCATCTGCGCGGTGACCGTCGTCCTGTCCAATGCCAACGGCTCGGAGACATTGAACATCAAGAGCTCCGGCGTCGGCTTGCCCGAAATCGGCAGCATGGTGTCGGTGACCGTTCTCGGAAAGGCGCATGTCTTCAACAAGCTTGATGGCTGAGCATTATTTGCGTTGAAGCAGGCGGTGCTTTGGGGAAGATAGGTTTCGCCATCATTGCCCCATGCCGAAGGAATGACCATGTCTTTGCCCGATGAGATCGCCCAGGATCTTCCTTTCCTCACCTCGCTTCGCCACAACCTTCATGCCTACCCCGAACTCGGTTTCGAGGAGGAGCGCACTAGTGGCATCGTCGCCACCTTGCTGGAGGAGGCCGGGCTGACCGTGCATCGCGGCCTCGGCAAGACCGGGGTGGTCGGCACGCTGCAGGTCGGCAACGGCACGCGCCGCATCGGCCTTCGCGCCGACATGGACGCGCTCGCCATGCCGGAGAAGGCCAACCGGCCGTACAAATCCACCATTCCGGGCAAGATGCACGCCTGCGGTCACGACGGCCACGCGACCATGCTGATCGGCGCGGCGCGGCATCTTGCCGCCAAGCGCGGCTTTTCCGGCACGGTGCATTTCATCTTCCAGCCGGCCGAGGAGGGCCGCGGCGGCGCACAGCGCATGGTGGAGGAGGGCCTCTTCGACCTGTTTCCCTGCGACGCGGTTTACGGGCTGCACAATATGCCCGGTCTTGCGGTCGACGAGATGGCCGTCGTCGAAGGCCCGCAGCTTGCTTCGTCGGACAGCTGGCGCATTACCTTCCGCGGCACGGGCACCCATGGCGCCAAACCGCATCTCGGCAAGGACCCGATCACGGCGGCGGCGACGTTCCTGTCTTCGCTGCAGACCATCGTCGGGCGGGTGGTCGATCCGTTGCAGCCGGCCGTCGTCAGTGCCTGCTCGCTGCAGGCGGGCGATCCGCAGGCGCTGAACGTCATTCCCGATACGGTCGATATCGGCGGTACGGCACGCGCCTATACGCCCAAGGTCCGCGATCAGCTGGAGGAAGAAATCGGACGGCTGGCGCATGGCACGGCCGCCATGTTCGGCATCGCGGTCGACTACCGGTTCGAGCGCCGCATTCCGCCCGTGGTCAACGATGCCGATGCCACCGGGCGGGCGCTGAAAGCCGCAACGACAGTCTTTGGCGAGAACGTGCTGACCCGCTTCCCGCCATCGACCGCCGGCGACGATTTCGCGTTTTTCGGCCAGAAGGCTCCGGGCTGCTACGTCTGGCTGGGCAACGGTCCGGCGGTGGACGGCGCCCTGCATCACAACACGGCCTATGATTTCAATGACGACGCGATCGCCTCGGGCGTGGCCTTCTGGACGACATTGGTCGAGCAGGAACTGGGAGAGTAGGCGGGAGCGTTCTGCTCCGACTGAGCCTCCAAGCTTGTCGCGCCGCTGATATCTCCCTCTGAGTGCTGGCTATGTGAAGCGAAGAACCCGAACCTCCCCGGGCGCGGGCGCCTTGAGTAGCTTGCTGGTCATCATATCCGCCAATGCCTCGATCCTGCTTTCGCTTCCTTGAAAAGGCATTGACGTCGCTCCGAAACCTAATGTAGTTAGGTTAAAAACTAATATCATTAGGAACTGGAATGGCGCGCGCTGGATTGACGACGGATCGGCTGGTGCAGGCCGGGGCGGAACTGGCCGACGAGATCGGATTCGCTCATATCACCGGGGCCGCGCTTGCAAAGCACTTCAACGTGAAGCAGGCCAGCCTTTATTCGCACATGGCAAGCTTCGATGACTTGAAGAGCAGGATCGCGCATCTGGCGCTCGGCGAAATTGCGGCCCGTTCCGCCGAAGCGCTGGCTGGCCGAACGGGCAAGGAGGCGCTGGTGGCGCTCGCGAATGTCTATCGCGACTATGCGCGCGAGCATCCCGGCCGGTTTGCCGCGGCAAGGCATCCCCTGCCAGCAGGAGAGGCCAGCGGAAGCGCGGGGCCGGCGATTGCGCAAATGATGCGGGCCGTCCTGCGCAGCTACGATCTTCCGGAAGCCGAGCAGGTTCATGCCATCCGCCTGTTGGGCGGCTTCTTCATGGGGTTCGTGACCCTGGAGCTGGCGGGCGGCTTTTCCCACAGCCCGCCCGATCCGGAATCCTCATGGCTGCGGGCCCTGGATGCACTCGATGCGACGTTGCGAACCTGGCCGGCTGCCGCACCCTGATCGCCATCAACATCAAGACCTCGGCGTGCGATCGCCGGCAAATCTGTCGGGAGACATCATGAACGACAAGCGCAAGGGAGTAAGGCTGCCGGAGCGGACGGTGCCGTTTCCGCTTTCGATAAGCCAGGAGGCGCAGGAGGCGCTGCGTCGCGCGGTCGGCGAAGACGGCATCCCCTTGAATGCGCTGCATGTCATGCCTGACGTGAGCGATTTCAATGGCTGGATGAAGCTGAAGGCCTTCGCCGATGTCTACTATCAGGCGGCGGCCGAAAGGCTGGCGGGACAATTGTGCGCCAGCGTGGAGACGGTACGGATCGAAGAGGCTTGCGTCCACATCGCGACGCCGGGCGGCGCGTTCCCGGAAGACTATGCCTATATCGACCTCCATGGCGGCGCGCTCGTCATAGGCGGCGGCGGCGCCTGCCGTGCCGGCGCGCAGACCCAGGCGGATCAGCACGGAATCCGTTGCTACGGCATAGACTATCGCATGCCGCCGGAGCACCCCTATCCCGCGGCGCTCGATGATTGCGTGGCGGTTTATCGCCACATGCTAAAGCAATACAGGCCTGAAAACATCATCATCGGGGGCCGCTCCGCTGGGGGTAACCTGGCAGCTGCGATGACGTTACGGGTCCGCGATGAAGGATTGCCGCTGCCGGCCGCGCTCGTTCTTCTCTCGCCAGAGCTGGACCTCACGGAGTCGGGAGACAGCTTCGAGGTCAATCGGCTCGTCGATGTCGTGCTGCCGGGATCGCTCATGCCGAACAATCTGCTCTACGCGCAGGGAGCGGATCTCGCCCATCCTTACCTGTCGCCGCTCTTCGGCGATTTTTCCACGGGCTTTCCGCCGACCTTTCTGCAGAGCGGCACGCGAGACCTGTTCCTCTCCAATGCCGTGCGAATGCATCGATTTTTGCTCCGCGCCGGGGTTCCCGTCGAGCTTCATGTCTTTGAAGCCATGCCGCATGGCGGTTTCATGGGCGCGCCCGAGGACCGCGAGTTGAGCGAGGAAGTCACGCGTTTTGTAAGGCAGCATCTGGGTCGGGGCCAGCGCACGTAAGGCAGCGGGAACGGCGACCGCCGCCGCCCATCGCGGGAGGTCAGCGACGACCTGCCTCTCGAAGCAGCGCGTCGAATATGATGAGCCGCGTCTTCTCCGCATCGATTTCGGCGGCGAAATGGGCGTTGAATTGCGCATGCGAAGCGCGCGTTTCGACGACGGTGCGCCCGCGCGTATGCTGCCCATATAGTTCCGCGTCGATGCGCGCGTGCCGAAGGGTGGCGATTTCCGGCTCGACGAAAATGGCGGCCGCCGTCGGATCGTAGATGGCCATGGCCGGCCGGCCGCGGCTGATGGCGATGTTGACGTAGCCTGCCAAAAGATCGGCGAGCAGCTGCGCCTTTTCGCCGTCGATCTCGCGAATACGCGCGACATCCTCGGGCCAGGCCAGTACCTTGCGGCAGATATCGAGATCGACCATGCGCAACGGCAGATCATGCGCCAGTACGATGGCGAGCGCCTCCGGATCGGCAACGGCATTGAATTCCGCCGATGCGGTGTGATTGCCCGAGGTAACCCCGCCGCCCATCCATGTCAGCTCGTCGATGCGGGCAGCGAGGTCCGGCCGCGCCAGCGCCACGGCCGCGATATTGGTGAGCGGCCCGAGCGCCAGAATGCGCTTCGGCCCCTTGCCATCGGAAAGCCAGGCGCAGAGCGCGGCAAAGGCATCGCTCGCCGGCAGCCGATCGGCCGGCGGCAGGCTCCGCCCTGTCGTTGGAATGCCGGTCTGGCCGAGAATGCTCTGCGCCGTTTCCAGCTTGCACAGAACGGGCAGCTCGCGACCGGTATGGATCGGAAACGTCCAGCCGAAGACGGCGGCTGCGCTTGCCGCATTGGCCTGGACGTGGGACAGCGGCGCGTTGCCGCTGACGAGCGAAACGCCGTCGATGACAAGATCCGAATGCGCCACCACCAGAATGGCGGCAATGTCATCGAACCCCATGTCGGTATCGATCCAGATTCCCATGCTCTATCTCATCGGTCGCGGCAAAATGCGCGAAAACGGGCGTTCGCCCCTCGGTCTGGAAGACGGCCGGTCTTGCCGTCCGGGCGGAATTGGCTGCGGGATGCGCGATGAAGCTTGCGCGTCCCGCAGATCGCTTAGCCGGCGAGCGCGTCGAGGACGCGGATCCAGGAGCGGATGCCCTTGTGGTAGGATCGCAGTTCGTATTTCTCGTTCGGCGAATGGATGCGGTCGTCGGAGAGACCGAAGCCGATGAGCAATGATTCCATGCCGAGCATCTTCTGGAAATCGCCAACGATCGGGATCGAGCCGCCCATGCCGATGACGATGGCGGGCTTCGGCCATTCGTTGGAAAGCGCCGTCTTTGCCTTGGTCAGGGCCGGCGAATCGTAGGAGAGCTGGATGGCCGGCGAGCCGCCATGCTCATGAAACTCCACCGAGCAGTCCGCGGGGATCTTCGAGCGCACATAGGCGCGGAAGCTTTCGCGGATCGCAGCCGGGTTCTGCTGGCCGACGAGCCGGAACGAGACCTTCGCCGATGCCTTGGCCGCGATTACGGTCTTGAAGCCGGCACCGGTATAGCCGCCCCAGATGCCGTTGACCTCCGCCGTCGGCCGCGCCCACGTCTGTTCCATCACCGAGCGGCCCTTTTCGCCCGAAGGGATCGACAGGCCCACTTCGCCGAGGAATTTTTCAGCTGTCATCCCGAGCTTTTCCCAGGAGGCCTTGATGTTGGAGGGTGTTTCCTCGACGCCGTCGTAGAAGCCGGAAAGCGTGACGCGGCCCGTCTCGTCGTGCAGGCCCGCGAGGATATCGGTCAGGATATGGATCGGATTGGCTGCCGCGCCGCCGAAGACGCCCGAATGCAGGTCGCGGTCGGCTGCGGTGATGACGATTTCCTCGCCCACCAGCCCGCGCAGGCCGGCAGAAATCGCCGGCGTTTCGCCGTCCCACATGCCGGTATCGCAGACGAGGGCGAAGTCCGCCTTCAGTTCGGCGGCATTGGCTTCGAGGAACGGCTTGAGCGAGGGCGATCCGGATTCCTCTTCGCCTTCGAACAGGATGGTGATGCGCACGGGAAGCGTGCCCTTGGTCTCCTTGTAGGCGCGCACCGCCTCGACGAAGGTCATCAGCTGGCCCTTGTCGTCCGAGGTGCCGCGGCCGGTCAGGATCTTGCGGCCGTTGCCCATGTCCTTGATCGCAGGAGCGAAGGGATCGCTCTCCCAGAGCTCGATGGGGTCGACCGGCTGCACGTCGTAATGTCCATAGAAAAGGACATGCGGCGCATCGGCGCTGCCGGCATCGTGATGGGCAACCACCATCGGATGGCCGGGCGTGTCGCGCACGGAGGCGGTGAAGCCGAGAGAGTTCAGATAGGCGACCAGCCATTCCGCTGCCTTGCGGCATTCCGCCTTGAAGTCCGGATCCGTCGAGATGGACTTGATGCGCAGCAGTTCGAACAGATTGTCGAGGCTGGAGGGGAGGTTCTGATCGGCGCGATCGAGAACGGGCGATAGATCGGTCATGTCCGACTCCTTACATGAGATTTGGAGGGACGATAGACCAAAGCCCAGCTGGTTTCGAGGCATCAAAACCGAAAATTTACCGTAGTTCGCCCCTTGAGGCAGAGGCCTGTTCTTATGTGAGTGATTGAGAATGTAATTTACAAGTTTTTTAGACTATTGGAAATAACCTCAATCCAGGAGCGTATTCTGGAGACGCGAAATGTTTTCAGTGATTGCATGCATTCGTGACGATCATGACATCCGGCTCGTCCTCGTGGCCGCGGTCATCTGCCTCATCGGCAGCCTTGCCACCATGCTTTTGTTTTCGCGTGCGCAGGAATGCCGCTCGCATCAGCGTCGCCACTGGATCGCCGCCGCGGCCTTTGCCAGCGGCATCGGTATCTGGGCGACGCATTTCATCGCGATGCTGGCATATGAGGGTAGCCTTCCTTTCTCCTATGGCCTCTCGCTGACCATGTTCTCGATGATTCTCGCGATCATGGGATCGTGGCTTGCCATTGCCGTCGCCTTCGAATGGGACAGCGGCGCCTCGTTCGCCGTTGGCGGCATCCTGATGGCTTTCGGCATTGCCGCCATGCATTTTACCAGCATGCAGGCCATAGAAGGCTCGGCCCGGCTTTCCTACAGCATGCCGCGCGTATTCGCCTCCATCGCCATGGGGACAGGTTTCTCCTCGCTGGCCTTTCTCGCCTTTCGCAGCCTTCCTGGCGTACGGCGCATCTTTGCCGGCGCCTTCCTGCTGCTGTTTGCGGTCTGCTCCCTGCACTTCATCGCCATGAGCGGGGTCACGTTCACGCTTGAATCGGAGGTGTCGACAGCCGCCCTCTCCATCGACAGAAGCATCCTTGCCGGCATCGTCACGGCTGCCGCGATAGGTCTGATTCTCATCGCTCTCGGCGCCACCTTCATCGACCGCCAGCTCACCGACCTTCGCGGCTTCGCCAATGCCTCGCTCGAGGGGCTGCTCGTCTTGCGCGACGGTCGCGTCCTCGACGCGAACGAGAGATTTTTCGATATTTCCGGATGGTCCGCCCATCAGGTGATCGGCATGGCGCCCGAGACTTTCCTGACCATAGATATGGATGCCGAAGCCGCCATCCCGTTCGAGACGACGCTTTCGGGCCGGGATGGCAAGGTTATCCCCGTCGAGACGGTGCAGCGCTCCATCACCTATCGCGGCCATGAATGCAGCGTGCTTGTCGTGCGCGACCTGACGGAGCGGCGCCGGGCGCAGCAGATGATCGAGCATCTGGCGCACCACGATATCCTGACGGACCTGCCCAATCGCTCGCTGTTCGAGAAGCGCATGCGCCAGGCGCTGCAGACGGTCAACCGGAGGGGCGGCGAAGTCGCGATCTTCTGCCTGGATCTGGATCGCTTCAAGGCGATCAACGACGTGTTCGGCCATGCCGAAGGCGATCGCATCCTCTGCAAGGTCGCCGGGATCCTGCAACGCGTGATCGAGGAGGGCGATACAGTGGCGCGGCTGGGCGGCGACGAGTTCGCCATCATCCAGCCGAAGCGCCCGCAGCCGGAAGGAGCCAGGCGCCTTGCCGGGCGCATCCTCGCGGAGTTCGCCGCGGAAATGGATATGGCGCGCGACCCGACGGCCGTCGGCGTCAGTCTCGGTATTGCCATCTATCCGCGCGACTGCGCGAACGCCGAACAGCTCTATGCCAATGCGGATACGGCGCTTTATCGCGCCAAGCGCGCAGGCCGGGGCCATGCCTGCTTCTTCGATGCGGAAATGGACAAGGCCGTGCGCACGCGCCGTCAGCTCGAGAGCGATCTGCGTCAGGCCATTCTGCGCAAGCAGCTCTACCTTGAGTATCAGCCGATCTTCGATGTCGGCAGCCAGAATGTCAGCGGCTACGAGGCGCTGCTGCGTTGGGCACATCCGGAACGAGGCGTTATCGAGCCGGAAACCTTCATACCCATTGCCGAGGAGAGCGGCTCCATCGCGGCAATCGGCGAATGGGTGCTGGAGCAGGCATGCGAGGAGGCGGCGCGGTGGCACGAGCCTGCCAATGTCGCGGTAAACCTGTCGCCGCTGCAATTCATGATTCCCACCCTTTACGACCAGATCGAGCGGATTTTGCGCGAAGCCGGCCTCGATCCGCGGCGTCTCGAGCTGGAGATCACCGAAGCGGCCCTGATGCGGGAGCGTGCGGCTGTCATTGCCACCTTGCAGCGGCTTCACCGTCTCGGCGTGCGCGTGGTCATGGACGACTTCGGAACCGGCTTCTCATCGCTCAGCAATCTGCGCGCCTTCCCCTTCGACAAGATCAAGGTCGACCGCAGCTTTACCGGGGCGCTGGAGCATGATCCGGCGGCGCGCTCGATCGTCCGCGCCATCATCGGTCTTGGAAACAGCCTGAACATGCCTGTCGTGACGGAAGGCGTGGAAACGGAGCTTCAGCGCCGCATCGTCGTCGAGGAAGGTTGCGCGCAGCTTCAGGGCATGTTCTTCGGCAAGCCCGATGTCGGACCGAGCCAGTATTTCATGCTGGATAAGGCCGTCGGTCAGGCCTGAAGGTTCCTGGCATTTTCCAGAATGCGCCGGATATATTCCAGCAAAAGCTCGCGCTCGAATTGGCGGAAGTTTTTGAGAAGATCCGTATCGGCGGCCATGGCGGCCTCGATGGCGTCGGCCTGCATGGCGGCGGCCTTGCTGGTCAGGAAGATAAGCTGAGCCCGCTTGTCCGAGGGATGCGGTCGGCGCTCCACCAGCCCGTCGCGCTCCATGCGCGACAGCGTATTGGCCATCGTTGCCTGCTCGATATCGACCCGCTCCAGCAATTGCTTCTGCGTGAGCCCGTCTTCGGACCATAGTTCCAGAAGGATGGGAAACTGACCGGGGGAAAATCCAAGCTTTGCCGCGCGTTGCTGTAACGAGCGAGCGAATCCCTTCGCCATCTGGCTGGCAAGGTAGGCAGCGGAGTCCATCCGATTAAATCCCATGATTGCAAATATGCCGACAATTCAAAATCAAGACAATCAGCAATTCTTGGGTAGAGGTGCTCCGAAAACAGCAACTTCGATGCGTTTTTTTACATTCATGGATTGTATTTTTGGCATGAAAAAGCCGCCATGGCCTGGAGGTTCGCCATGGCGGCTCGTAAAAGGGGGGACAAAGGCCCGGAGAGGGGATAGGCCTTTGTCCGAGTCTGACGTGGCGGGGGACAGGCCGGTTGTCAGACCCTCGGCGTATCAATCGCCGGTGAGTAAGATTTGTGGTTTCAAATGTGGTTTTTCAAGGGAATATGCAGATTAGATTGATTAAAAGTTAGTAACGTTTCGGTGAGAGATCCCGCGCTCCCCAGGGCTGCAAAAGCAGAACTTTATATGGACGTTGGAGGTGCGTCACGCTATCCATGCTTCCATGAAAAAAGGTGATCATCTCTTCCTCGTCGACGGCTCCGGTTTCATTTTCCGGGCCTTTCACGCTCTGCCGCCGCTGACGCGCAAGTCCGACGGATTGCCGGTCGGCGCCGTCTCCGGTTTCTGCAATATGCTGTGGAAGCTGCTGACCTCGGCGCGTGATACCTCGGTCGGGGTGACGCCGACGCATTTCGCCGTCATCTTCGACTATTCCTCGAAGACCTTCCGCAAGGAGATTTTTCCGGAGTACAAGGCAAACCGCTCTGCCCCGCCCGAGGAGCTGATCCCGCAATTCGGCCTGATCCGCGAGGCGACGCGCGCCTTCAATCTGCCCTGCATCGAGACCGACGGCTTCGAGGCCGATGACATCATCGCCACCTATGCCCGGCAGGCTGAGGCGACCGGCGCCGATGTGACGATCATCTCGTCCGACAAGGACCTGATGCAGCTGGTCACGCCGACGGTCCACATGTACGACAGCATGAAGGACAAGCAGATCGGCATTCCCGACGTCATCGAAAAATGGGGCGTGCCACCCGAAAAGATGATCGACCTTCAGGCCATGACCGGCGATTCCGTCGACAATGTCCCCGGCATCCCCGGCATCGGCCCGAAGACGGCGGCACAGCTTCTGGAAGAATTCGGCGATCTCGACACGCTGCTTGCCCGTGCCGAGGAAATCAAGCAGCAGAAGCGCCGGGAGAACATCATCGCCAATGCCGAGCTGGCCCGGATCTCCCGGCAGCTGGTGGCGCTCAGGACCGACGTGCCGCTGGACCTTGAGCTCGACGCATTGATTCTCGAGCCGCAGAATGGCCCGAAACTGATCGGCTTCCTGAAGGCGATGGAATTCACCTCTCTGACGCGCCGCGTCGCCGATGCCTGCGATTGCGATCCGGCGGCGATCGAGCCGTCCGTCGTCAAGGTCGAGCTGGGCGATACCGCGCACGGCCCGGATCTCGACGTCGATGAAAATGCCGAACTCGTCGCGGGCAGCGCGGTCGTGGCCGCGGGTTCCTCCGTTCCGGCGCCGGCGGTAAAGCCGCGTTTGGCTGTCGAGGGGCTGACTGAGCCGGCCGACCTTGCCAATGCGCGCGCGGCAAGCTTCGCCACCGCGCCGATCGACCATTCGAAATATGTGACCATCCGCGATGTCGCCACCCTCGACCAGTGGATTGCCGATGCGCGCGAGACCGGCATCGTCGCCTTCGATACGGAGACGACGTCGCTCGATGTCATGCAGGCGGAGATCGTCGGCTTTTCGCTGGCAATTGCCGATAATCGGGCCGATCCAACCGGCTCCTCCATCCGCGCCGCCTATGTGCCCCTCAGCCACAAGAACGGCGTCGGCGACTTGCTTGGCGGCGGTCTGGCGGACAATCAGATTCCGCTGCGCGATGCATTGCCGCGCCTGAAGGACCTGCTCGAGGACACCTCCATCCTCAAGATCGCGCAGAACCTGAAATACGACTACCTGCTGATGAAGCGCTATGGCATCGAGACCAGGTCCTTCGACGACACGATGCTGCTCTCCTACGTGCTCGACGGCGGCTCCAATGCCCTTCACGGCATGGACAGCCTGTCCGAGCGCTGGCTCGGCCACAAGCCGATCGCCTATAAGGACGTGGCCGGCAGCGGCAAATCCAACGTCACCTTCGATCTCGTCGATATCGATCGCGCCACGGCCTATGCCGCCGAGGATGCCGACGTCACGCTGCGTCTCTGGCTGGTCTTGAAGCCGCGGCTCGCGGCGGAAAAGCTGTCAGCCGTCTACGAGCGGCTGGAGCGGCCCCTGGTGCCGGTGCTCGCCCATATGGAGGAGCGCGGCATCACCATCGACCGGCAGATTCTGTCGCGTCTCTCCGGTGAGCTGGCGCAGGGCGCGGCGCGGCTGGAAGACGAGATCTATACGCTGGCGGGCGAACGCTTCAACATCGGCTCTCCCAAGCAGCTTGGCGATATCCTCTTCGGCAAGATGGGATTGGCCGGCGGCAGCAAGACCAAGACGGGCCAATGGTCGACCTCGGCGCAAGTGCTGGAAGACCTGGCGGCCGCCGGCTTCGAGCTGCCGCGCAAGATCGTCGACTGGCGTCAGCTCACCAAGCTGAAATCGACCTATACGGACGCCTTGCCGGGCTATGTTCATCCGCAGACGAAGCGTGTCCACACCTCTTATTCGCTGGCGTCGACGACGACGGGGCGCCTATCGTCTTCCGAGCCGAACCTGCAGAATATTCCGGTGCGCACGGCGGAAGGCCGCAAGATCCGCACGGCCTTCATTTCGACGCCCGGACACAAGCTGGTGTCGGCCGACTACAGCCAGATCGAACTGCGCGTGCTGGCGCATGTCGCCAATATCCCGCAGCTCAAGCAGGCCTTCGAAGACGGCATCGACATTCACGCCATGACGGCGTCGGAAATGTTCGGCGTTCCGGTGGAGGGGATGCCCAGCGAAGTGCGCCGTCGCGCCAAGGCGATCAACTTCGGCATCATCTACGGCATTTCCGCTTTCGGCCTCGCCAACCAGCTCTCCATCGAGCGCTCGGAAGCCGGCGATTACATCAAGAAGTATTTCGAGCGCTTCCCCGGCATCCGCGATTACATGGACAGCACCAAGCAGACGGCGCGCGACAAGGGCTATGTCGAGACCATCTTCGGCCGCCGCATCCATTTCCCGGAAATCCGCTCCTCCAATCCTTCCGTCCGCGCCTTCAACGAGCGCGCTTCGATCAACGCGCCGATCCAGGGTTCGGCTGCCGACGTCATCCGCCGGGCCATGATCAAGATGGAGCCGGCTCTGGCTTCGGCCGGGCTCGGCGATCGCGTGCGAATGCTGCTGCAGGTGCACGACGAACTGATCTTCGAAGTCGAGGACGCGGATGTCGAGCGCACGACGCCGATCATCGTCTCGGTCATGGAAAACGCCGCCATGCCGGCGGTGGACATGGCGGTGCCGCTGAAGGTCGATGCGCGTGCCGCCGACAATTGGGACGAGGCACACTGAGGTCAAAGCAGGCATGGCGAGAAGATCAGCCTGCATGGTGGGGTGCGAAGGCCTGAAAGGCCGAAGCCTCGAACCACGGGGGCGGGTGGGATATCGCTCGGGGCCACTTCGCGCTTCGAGGCCCTGACGCCAACGCACCTCAGCATGAGGTGGTGAGAGATTTGCGATCCGGCATGAATGTGAAAGCGTCGCGATGATCCCGGACCATCGCAAGTCCGTAACACTTATTTCCCGATCAGCACTTTCAGCGCGGAGATGATCGTGCGCTCGGCATCCTCAAGCGTGCCGCTATTGTCGATATCGATCACGTCGTAGCTGCCGTCAAAGGTGATGGTGCTGCGATCCAGGCGCTTCAACACGTCTTCACGGCTCTCGCGTCCGCGCGCCATCAGCCGCTCGGCAAGCACCTCGCGCCGCGCCGTGATGTTGATGACCTTCAGCCGTGGGAATGCGGTCTGGAAATGATGCAGCGCCGAACGTGAGCCATTGGCGATGACCAGATTGCCGCGCGCAAGCTCGCCGGCAACTTCGGCAGGAATGCCGTATTTCAGCCCATGCGCCTCCCAGGAGACGGCAAAGGCACCGGCCTGCTCCATGGCGTCGAAGTCCGCTTCCGAAACGCTTCTGTGGTCCTCATTGCCGGCATCGCCGTCGCGGGTGATGACCCGGCGGACGAAATGGACGTCCGGCCGGCCGGCGAAATGCCGGGCGGCGAGATTCATCAGCGTATCCTTGCCGGCGCCGCTCGGACCGACGACGACAGCGAGCGTGCCCGCCGCTGTATCCGCCAGGCCGACCTTAGCCGGCTTGATATTCGCGTCCGTGCTCATGCCACGCGCCGTCCTTCGCGCCATACCGAACGCGTGACCGGCACGCCTTGATCGCGGCGAACGCGAACCAGGTCGCCGCGCAGGCCCTCGGCGATGCGCCCGCGATCATTGAGGCTGACCGTCCTTGCCGGCGTCGCCGTCACCATGGCGATGGCTTGCGGCAACGAAATACCCTCGACTTCGTCAGCGAGGATGAAGGGTGCGTGCAGCAGGCTGAGCGGCACGTAGTCGGAGGAGAGCACGTCCAGCACGCCGAGTTCGGCGAGATCGCGGGCGGCGATGTTGCCCGAGTGCGACTTGCCGCGCACGATGTTCGGCGCCCCCATCAGCACGCTCATGCCGGCGCCATGCGATGCCTTCGCGGCGTCGATGCTGGTCGGGAATTCCGCCAGGCGGACGCCATAGTTGATGGCTTCGTCGACATGGGCGAGCGTCGCGTCGTCATGGCTGGCGATGGTGATGCCGCGCTCGGCGCAGACCTTGGAAATCGCGTCGCGGCTGGGTGTCGCGTACTTCGCCGATTCTTCCTGGCGCTTGGCGACGAATTTGGCAAAGGCCTCGTCGCTCAGGCCGCGCTTCTTCTGGTAGTAGAAGATATATTGGTCCATGGTCTGGAACTGGCGCTGGCCCGGCGCATGGTCCATCAGCGAGACCAGGCGCACGTAGGGATCCTTCTCGAAATCCTCGAAGTGATCGAGAACGTTGTCGGAGGAAACCTCGCAGCGCAGATGGATCAGGTGGTCGGCGCGCAGCCGATCTTCGCGCTGGGCCGCCTGGATGGCGTCGGCCATGTCGCGCATCTCGCCCTTTTCGAAGCCGCCGTCCTCGTCCGAGCCCATGCGCAGGCAGTCGAATACGGTCGTGATTCCCGAGGTGACGATCTGGGCGTCATGCGCCTGGATGGCGGCCGTCTTGTTCCAGCGCACGCCCGGACGCGGCGAATAATGCGCTTCCAGATGGTCGGTATGCAGCTCGACCAGGCCGGGGATCAGGTAATCGCCCTCGAAATCCTCGCCGATAGCGGACTTGCCTTCGGAAATGCCGGCAATGCGACCGTCACGGATCAGCATGGAGCCTTCGACGATCTTGTCTTCGAGGACGATGCGGGCATTGGAAAGGACGGTTTCTTTGGTCATGTCAGGTCTTTCACTATTAGGCGCCGTTCAGCGGCAGCCATGAACGGACGGTAAAGGGTGCGCCACGCTTTTCTTCGATAAAGATGGCGAGGCCCGAAACGTCGAGCGGTTTGCCGGTATGCGCGGCGAAGCGCTCACGCAGGACGTCGTGCATCTCGGCCTGGCGCTCGGCCGGGACGCGCCCGGTCAACGTCATATGGAAACGGAACTCGTCATTGACGTAGGGATAGCCCCAGCGCAGCAGATTGGCACGCTGCGGCTCGGTCAGGCCTTCCGGCTTGCGCCGCGCGATATCATGATCCGAAAGCGGCGCGCGGAACGGCTCGAAGGTCTTGACCACGCGCGAGGCGAAATCCTGCAGCGGCTGGCAAAGCGAGCCCGGCACGAGCGCGAAGAAATGGCCGAGCTGGCCAAGCACCAGCTCCGGAATGGTGAACGCCTTGGTCCGCGAGGCGAATTCGGCGGCGACTTCGAGAAGATCGCGTTCGGTCACGGAGCCGGCAAGCTCGAACGGTGCCTTCAGCGTTGCATGGAAGCCGTAGCGGCGTGGATCCGCCGTCAGTTCGGCATGGTCTTCCGGCACCGGCCCCATGGCCTTGTCGGAAAAGATCTCGTCGGAAAATGCATCGCGACCCAGCCAGCGGGCGGCCAGCGACGTCAACGGATGATCTTTGGGCGGCGTAAAATAGAGAGCATAGCGCAAGGCTGCATTCCTTGGAAAAATCGGCTGCGCGGGACACTGTTGGGTGATTTGCGACAAACCGCAAGAGCAGCAAGGCAGCAACGAATCGAATCCGGCTAAAGCCGGCTCGAACGCTGCGGTCTTGCCGGCCTCCGCTACCGGATTCCCGTGACAGAATGATGATGCGCCACGATTTTTCTTGTTCTTTTATTTGCCCCGCGTACCCATCAGGCGGGAGCGCAGTGCGTTGGACGCGGCGTCGAACAGGAAGACGACGATCAGGATCAGCAGCACCATATAGGCGACGTTTTCCCAGTTGGCGTTGGTGCGCATCGCTTCCCAAAGCTTCAGGCCGATGCCGCCCGCGCCGACCGCGCCGATGATGGTCGCGCCGCGCACGTTGGATTCCCACTGATAGAGCGTCTGGCTGACGATGACGGGCACGATCTGCGGCATGATGCCGTAGCGATGCACGAGGATCGTCGACGAGCCGGTGGATTTCACGCCCTCGCGCGGCTTGTTGTCGATGTTTTCCAGGCCCTCGGAGTAAAGCTTGCCGAGCGTGCCGGTCTCGGTGAGGAAGATCGCGCCGCTGCCGGCGAGCGGGCCGGGGCCAAAGGCGCGCGTCAGGAACAGCGCCCAGATCAGCATGTCGACGGAGCGCAGGAAATCGAAGAAGCGCTTCAGCACCTGATTGAGCAGCCGGTTCGGCGTGATGTTGCGGGCCGCGAGGAAGGCGAGCGGGAAGGCGGCGAGCGAACCCAGCAGCGTGCCGAGAAAGGCCATGACGATCGTCTGGAACAGCTTGGTCCACACGTCGCCGTGCTGCCAGGCGCCATTGTTCCAGATGTTGTCGAAAGCCAGCGAGAGATTGGATTGCGAGGGATCGAGCCGCGGCCCGGAGACGATCAGGCCGATGACTTCGCTCGCCGGCTTGTCGAAGAATGGCGAGTGCGTGTCGAAGACGAAATTGGCCCAGCCGAGGAAGCGCTTGCGGATCTTCACGCGGTCCGTGGAAATGCTGACATCGCCGGCAAAGCCCATGTTTGCGAGGATGTTGTCGTCATAGACGGTCATCCAGCTCGGCACCGGCTCGGACCCGACGATCTTCGGCGCGTCGCCGCTGATGTCGATCGGGATGGTGATGCCATGGGCCGTGAGGATCGCCTGCGTCTTGGTGATCGTGACGGTGCGGCTGCTGCCGCTGACCGAGACGGTCATGCTGCCGTCGGGCGCGGTCTTCACCCAGTCCGGGTTCGGGTTGTCGCCGAGCGGCGAGAAGCGTGGATACTTGATGCTGATCTTGTCGCCGGAAATGCGGAACTCCGGCTGCACGTCATAGCTGATCCACTCGCTGAGATAGATGCCGACGCGCTCCCAATGCGCTTCCGCGATGACTTTCGGCAGGTCGAAGAACCAGACGGCATAGAAGCCGTAAAGGATCACGCCGACGAACATCATCAGCGCGCCATAGCGCTGGCGGAACGATCGATGAAAGAACTCCGGATAACGCGCTTCGATTTCCTGCATACGGCCGGCGTCGATAACGGACATGGTCAACCTCAATGCTGCAAAAGGAAGGCGTGCTCACCGACGAGGCGGCGGCGAAGCCATGCGGAAAACTGGTCGACGGCGATGATGGTCACGAAGAGCAGCAGCACCAGCGCCATGGTCTTGGCGCCGAAGCCGCGTGAGATCGACAGCTTCAGCTCCTCGCCGATACCGCCGCCGCCGACGGCGCCGATGATGGTGGAGGCGCGGACGTTGATCTCCAGGCGCAGCAGCGCATAGGACATGAAATTCGGCAGCACCTGCGGCAGAGCTGCGAAGCGGACGCGTTCCGTCCAGCTCGCGCCGACGGCGCGCATCCCCTCATCGGGCTTCATGTCGACATTCTCGACGACTTCGTAGAACAGCTTGCCGAGCGCGCCGATCGTGTGCAGGCCGACCGCGATGATGGCGGCGATCGGTCCGATCGACAGAATTGCGGAGAACAGCCCGGCGATGACGATTTCCGGGAAGGCGCGCAGGATTTCCATGATGCGCTTCGTCACCAGGCGGACGGGATTGGACGGCGACAGGTTGCGTGCGGCTAAGAAGCTCAAGGGTACTGCGAAGACGAAGCCGACGATGGTCGATACCAGCGCCACGTTGATCGTGATGATCATCAGCTCGAAATATTCGGGAATATAGAAATCGCCCCAGACATAGACGCGGCCGAGGGGGAAGTTGAATTCCTCGCCGCCGACGCCGTTTGCGCCGTTGGGGCTCGGCAGATCGAAGAGCGCGCGATAGACGTCCGCCCAATCCTTGGGAATGAGCCAGCTCAGGAAGTCGAAGAGATGCGGCAGCCGCTCGAAGAAATGCCCGGCATTGCTTTCGTCGGCAAAGCGGACGGAACTGACGAAGGCGATCAGCAGGATGAGCAGGCCGATGCCCGTATAGAGGCGGCGGCGTGCTACCATCTTGCTCCAGGCGTCGCCGATATCCCTGGCGCTCTGCGGTGCGCCCTGCATCTTCAGCTGCGTATCGGCAATCGTCATGAAATCCTGCCCTTGTGATAGCAAAAGGGCGGCCGTTGCCGGCCGCCCCGTATTCGGAATGCGCATCAGCCGCCGATAGCAGCCTTACGAACGTCGATAACGGCGTTGTAGAAGTCCGGGGTGACCTTGACGTAACCCTTGAAGTCGCCGCCTTCGATGGCCGAGAAGCACTTGGCGTCGGTCGTCGGCAGCTTCAGGAAGAAGTCCGTCAGCTTGGCCTGCCATTCGTTGCCGAGAGCGTTGCGAACGACGAGCGGGCCGTTCGGGATCAGCGGCGAACGCCATACTTCGACGAGCTTGTTCGGGTCTACGGCGCCCTTGTCGACTTCCTTGCGGAAGGTGCCGGAGGTGAAACCGTCCTTGAAGTCGCCGATGCCCGAGGAGTCGTCGACAGCGACGTCGACCTTGCCGTCATAAGCGGCAAGCAGGTTGTTCTCGTGGCCGCCGTTGAACTGGGTCGAGGCGAAGAACTTGTCGTTCGGCATGCCCGTGTCCTTCGGGATCTGCGTCAGCGGAACGAGATAGCCCGAGGTGGAGTCCGGATCGGCGTAGCCGAGCTTCTTGCCCTTGGCGTCCTTGATGGTCTTGATGCCGGAGGACTTGAGAGCGAGACCGATCGAGTAGTAGCCGGTCGAGCCGTCTTCCTGCTGCGTGGTCAGGATCGGGGTAACGGCCTTCGGGTCCTTGATGGCGACGGCAGCGTAGCCGGAAGCGCCGAGTTCGGCGAAGTCGAGCGTGCCGCCGAGCAGGCCCTGGATAACGCCGTCATAGTCGGCGGCCGGGAACAGCGATACCTTCTCGAAGCCAAATTCCTTCTTCAGGTGGTCGGAGAGGCAGGCATAGTTGCGCAGGCGGTCGGCTTCGTTTTCGCCACCGAGAATGCCGACGCGGAATTCCTTGAGGTCTTGGGCGGCAGCGCCGCCAGCGAGCGCGAGAAGCGCCGTGGCTGCGAGAAGAGTCTTCTTCAACATTGGGTTCGTCTCCTGATTAACCGGTGTCCCCGGATGCCTTCGGTCTAGAAGAAATGTGCCCTTGACGCGGGCTCTCGATCCCGGCCGTCCCTCTCAGAGACCGGCCAGTGCCAGCGGTTGCGGGCCGGCGGATTCGATGGCCGCGGCTTGCGCGGCCGGATCGGCGAAGTTGATGGAGGTCGACGTCATGGTCTCGTCGACGCCGGCGCCATCCTTGTCGGTGCCGTAGATTTCCTTGACGGCAGCAGCCGTCAGTTCGGACGCCTTGCCGTCGAAGACGACGCGGCCGGCGGCCATGCCGATGATGCGTTCGCAATAGTTGCGGGCCGTATCCAGCGTATGCAGGTTGGTGATGACGGTAATGCCTTCACGCTCGTTGATATCGCGCAGCGCATCCATGACGATCTTTGCGTTCAGCGGGTCGAGAGAGGCGATCGGCTCGTCGGCCAGCATCATCTTCGGCTGCTGCATCAGGGCGCGGCAGATGGCGACGCGCTGCTGCTGGCCGCCGGAAAGCGTGCCGGCCATCTGAAGGGCCGTCTGCTCGATGCCGAGGCGCTCAAGCGCCGCGATGGCCTCGATGCGTTCCTCGCGGGTGAAGACCGAGAGAAGGCTCATGATCGTCGAGCGCTGGTTGAGGCGACCGAGCATGACGTTGGTGAGCACGTCGAGGCGCGGAACGAGGTTGAACTGCTGGAAGATCATGGCGCAGTCGCGCTGCCAGCTGCGCAGCGCGCGGCCTCTGAGCTTGGAAACCTCGACGCCGGAGAAATGGATGGAGCCTGAGCTCGGATCGGCCAGGCGGTTGATCATGCGCAGCAGCGTCGACTTGCCGGCGCCGGAGCGGCCGATGACGCCGACCATCTGCCCCTGGGGTATGTCCAAAGTCACGGAATCGACAGCGAGCTTGTTTCCAAACCGGCGCGAGACATTCCTGAGTTCGAACATAGTGCTTCCCTTTCGCGGCTGCCGGGCTGCAGAAATTTCAGCGGTACCGGTGCTAGAATGGGCGCGTGCCCCAGCCTCGAAGGAAGTTTCGAAGGGGGCTGGCGCCAACCACAAGGCAACCGATTAGCCCCGCTTCATGAAGCTCCAATGTCAGTTTTGTGTAAGTGCTGTTACAATTCCCGGCGATTTTGCAAGATTAGCCGGCTGAATGCTTTCTTTGTATTTAGCCGTCAAACATGCCCGTCGGCATGCCATCCATGCTGAAGGCGTTCTTTTCGCGCCGGTATTCCTCGATGGCCTCCGGCCCTTTCGCCTTCGCCCACTGATCGAGGCTCGGCCTTTCCCCTTCATAGGAGAAGAGCGGCACGCCGAAACCGCAGGATGTCTGCACCAGATCGATATCCAGCCACACGATCTGGCGCGCACCGAGCGGCTCTTCGCCCGCATAGTGATCGTGCAGCAATTGCCGATATTCGGGAGACGATCGATGGATGATGCGGCCACGGCCGTAGAGGCGCAGGATCATCGGCGGCCCCGCGACGGCGCAGAACATGATCGTCAGCCGGCCGTCGGCCTTCATATGGGCCGACGTCTCGTTGCCGCTGCCGGTGCGGTCGAGATAGATGGCGGTGTTCGGGGAGGTGATGCGCAGGCACAGCGTTTCGCGTGGCGAAACGTTGACACGGGAATCCGATGTCGCCGATGCGGTGAAGAAAACATGTTGCCGCGCGATGAAATCGCGCAGCCGGTCGTCGATGTTTGAAAACTGCTTTGCCATGAGAGAACTCCTCCCGATCCGGGACTAGTGAGGCCGCCTGAAAGCTGGATCGCCCATCAGCGCCTTGCAAGTCCGGCTCGGGCGGAATCAGTTCTCAGGCGTCGTAGCGATCCAGAAATTCTTCCGCCGAAAGGGCGCGGAAGTCCGCGAGCGCCATGCGAAGGCGGTCGTGATCCCAGTCCCACCAGGCCAGCTTGTCCATGCGCGCGCCGACTTCGGCGGTGAAGCGCTCGCGGATCAGCTTCGCCGGCACGCCGCCGACGATGGTGTAAGGCGCCACATCCTTGGAAACGACGGCGCCCGCACCGATGACGGCGCCATTGCCGACCTCGACGCCCGGCAGGATGGTGGCGCCGTGGCCGATCCAGACGTCATGGCCGATCACGACGCGATGGTCGCGCCGCCAGCTGAAGAAATCGGTTTCCATATCGGCATCCGGCCAGTAGTCGGCGGCGCGGTAGGTGAAGTGATGCAGCGTTGCGCGCCATGTCGGATGGTTCGTGGCGTTGATGCGCACGGCGGCGGCGATGTTGACGAACTTGCCGATCGTCGCGCACCAGACGGCGCCATCCTGCATGATATAGGAATAGTCGCCGATCTCGGCTTCGTCGATGCGGCAGCGGTCGGAGACTTCCGTATAGCGGCCGAGCGTCGACTTGTTGACGCTGGCCGTGGGGCTGATGAAGGGCGTCTCGCCCAATTCGCGGCTCATGCTGCTGCCTTTCGCGGCGAGAATTGCGAGACGTCGAGAATGCGGCTGCCGACGGCCTCGCGCACCTCCTCGTCATGGAAGATGCCGAGAAGGGCCACGCCCTCCCGCTTCTTCTGCTCGATCATGTCGACGACGACGGCCCGGTTCCGGGCGTCGAGCGACGCCGTGGGTTCGTCGAGCAGTAGGATGGCATGGTCGGTGATGAAGCCGCGGGCGATATTGACGCGCTGCTGCTCGCCGCCGGAGAAGGTGGCGGGCGGCAGCTGCCAGAGCTCCTGCGGCAGGTTCAGCTGTGCCAGCAGTTCGGCTGCCCTGTCGCGGGCGTCCGCCACGGCCACGCCACGGGCCACCAGCGGTTCGGCAACGACATCGATGGCGGCGACGCGCGGCACGGTGCGCAGGAACTGGCTGACATAGCCCATGGTCTGCCGGCGCACCTCGAGCACGGTGCGCGGGTCGGCGGTGGCGAGATCGACGATCCTGCCCTTGTGGGCGACGAGGATCTGGCCGCTGTCGACGGCATAGTTGCCGTAGATCATCTTCAGCAGCGAGCTTTTGCCGATGCCGGACGGGCCGCCGAGCACGACGCATTCGCCTGATGCGACGGAGAAGGAGACATCGGCGACGACGGGCAGGCGAATGCCGTCGCGCAGGTGCATGGTGAAGCTTTTGAAGACTTCGGAAACGACGAGTGGGGTTGCCATGTTTGTTCCTCAGACCTGCAGGATCGAAGAGACGAGCAGTTGGGTATAGGGTTCACGCGGGTCATCGAGCACGCGATCGGTCAGACCGTGCTCGATGACGTATCCATCCTTCATCACCATCATGCGATGCGACAGCAGCCGGGCGACGGCGAGGTCGTGCGTGACGATGATCGCCGACAGGCCGAGATCGTTGACGAGGCCGCGCACCAGATCGAGCAGGCGGGCCTGCACCGAAACGTCGAGGCCGCCGGTCGGCTCGTCCATGAACACCAGGCGCGGGCCGGTCACCAGATTGCGGGCGATCTGCAGGCGCTGGCGCATGCCGCCGGAAAAGGCGCGCGGCTGGTCGTCGATGCGGTCGGCATCGATCTCGACCCGCTCCAGCCAGTCGATGGCCGTGTTGCGGATGTTGCCGTAATGGCGGTTGCCGATGGCCATCAGCCGCTCGCCGACATTGGCGCCGGCCGAAACCGTCATGCGAAGGCCATCGGCCGGGTTTTGATGCACGAAGCCCCAGTCGGTGCGCATCAGGAAACGGCGCTCGGCCTCGTTCATGCGGAACAGGTCGCGATAGGTCTCGTCGCGCATGTGGTATTCGACGCTGCCGGTCGTCGGCAGCAGCCGCGTCGAGATGCAGTTGAGCAGCGTCGTCTTGCCGGAGCCGGATTCGCCGACGATGGCGAGGACTTCGCCGGGCCAGAGCTCGAAGGATACGTCGCGGCAACCGATGCGGCTGCCGTAGAACTTCGAGATGTCCTTGACCTTGAGAAGGGGTGAATCACTCATTCGGCAGCCTCCTTGCCACCAGGCAGTCCATCGGATGCGAGCCCATCTGACGCCAGCATGTGGCCGGCATGGCCGTGGGCACGACGGTCTTCGCAGAAATCGGTATCGGAGCAGACGAACATGCGCCCGCCCTTGTCGTCGAGGATCACCTCGTCGAGATAGACCTGCTCGGCGCCGCAGAGCGCGCAGGGCTTGTCGAAGCGCTGCACCTCGAACGGATGGTCTTCGAAATCCAGGCTGACGACTTCGGTATAGGGCGGCACGGCATAGATGCGCTTTTCACGTCCGGCGCCGAACAGCTGCAGCGCGTCGGACAGATGCATTTTCGGATTGTCGAACTTCGGCGTCGGCGACGGGTCCATGACATAGCGGCCCGCGACCTTGACCGGATAGGCGTAGGTCGTGGCGATGCGGCCGTTGCGGGCGATATCCTCGTAGAGCTTCACATGCATCAGGCCGTATTCCTCGAGCGCATGCATCTTGCGCGTCTCGGTTTCGCGCGGCTCCAGGAAACGCAGCGGTTCCGGGATCGGCACCTGGTAGACCAGCACCTGGTTGGGGCCGAGCTTGGCCTCGGGGATGCGGTGGCGCGTCTGGATGATGGTCGCCTCGTCGGTGCGCGTGGTGACGGCGACATTGGCGACCTTCTGGAAGAAGGCGCGGATGGAAACGGCATTGGTGGTGTCGTCGGCTCCCTGGTCGATCACCTTCAGCACGTCGTTCGGCCCGATGATGGCCGCCGTCAGCTGCACGCCGCCGGTGCCCCAGCCGTAAGGCATCGGCATTTCGCGGGAGGCGAAGGGCACTTGATAGCCGGGTATGGAGATCGCCTTCAGGATGGCGCGGCGAATCATCCGCTTGGTCTGCTCGTCGAGATAGGCGAAGTTGTAGGTGGCGAGTTCGGTCATTCGGCTGCCTCCGTCAGGGGATCCATGCCGCTATCGCGAGCGGCCTCGAAATCGCGGCGCATACGCCGCACCAGGTCGAGCTCGGCCTGGAAGTCGACATAGTGCGGCAGCTTCAGATGTTCGACGAAGCCGGTCGCCTGCACGTTGTCGGAGTGGGAGATGACGAATTCCTCGTCCTGCGCCGGCGCCGTGATGTCTTCGCCAAGCTCTTCGGCGCGCAGCGCCCGATCGACCAGCGACATGGCCATGGCCTTGCGCTCGCTCTGGCCGAAGACCAGGCCGTAGCCGCGGGTAAACTGCGGCGGCGCCTTGGCCGAGCCGGCGAACTGGTTGACCATCTGGCATTCGGTCACCTGGATGCGGCCGAGCGAGACGGCAAAGCCGAGTTCCGGCACATCGAATTCCACCTCGACTTCGCCGATGCGGATTTCGCCGGTGAAGGGATGGTTGCGGCCGTAGCCGCGCTGGGTGGAATAGCCGAGCGCCAGCAGGAAGCCTTCATCGCCTCGGGCAAGGGCCTGCAGGCGAAGATCGCGGGTCATCGGGAATTCCATCGGCTCGCGCGTCAGGTCGCCGATCTCATGATCGATCGGCATGGTGCCGTCGCCTTCGATCAGGCCTTCCTGCGCGAGGATTTCGGAAACGCGCATGACGCGACCCTCTTCCGCCGGCCGCTGCATCGGTTCGTCCACCGCCTCGTCGGTCAAGAGGCTCGGGTCGAGCAGACGATGCGTATAGTCGAAGGTCGGGCCCAGAAGCTGGCCGCCCGGCAGGTCCTTGTAGGTGGCGGAGATACGGCGCTCGATTTTCATCGCTGCGGTGTCGAGCGGCTGGGAATAGCCGAAGCGCGGCAGCGTCGTGCGGTAGGCGCGCAGCAGGAAGATCGCCTCGATCATGTCGCCGCGCGCCTGGCGGACGGCAAGCGCCGCCAGGGTGCGGTCATAAAGCGAGGCTTCGGCCATGACGCGATCGACGCCGAGCGCGAGTTGCTCGACGATCTGGTCGATGCCGAGCGCCGGCAGCGAACGGTCGCCGCGGCGACGGTCGGCCAGCAGCCGGTGAGCATTGGCGATGGCGGCTTCGCCACCCTTTACGGCAACATACATATGTCACATCTCCGTCGCGATGATCTTGGTGGTGCGCGGCAGGCAAAGGAATTGCCGGCCGGCCGTCAGGATGAGATCGACGCCGCGCGGGAAGAGCGCGCGATTGTCGTTCCAGATGCGCAGGAATGCGTCGGGCAGTCCGGCCGGGGCGATCATGGTCAGATCCTTGATGCCGGGGCCGGAAAGCGCCAGCTGCTTGCCGCCCTCCAGGCTTTCGATCTCCAGCACGATGGTCGTCGAGCGATCGGGGTATTCCTGCGTGCCCACGCCGAACTGGCTGAAGGAGGAAAGCGCCATGCCGGCCTCGACGAAGGCGAAATGCGCCTCCAGCCGTTCGGAGACGATGGGTGCTCCCGTGTGGAAGGCCAGCCATTCCGGCAATGTCGATCTTCCCAGGCTGTTGGAAAGCCAGACCGGCGTGTCGTGATCGCAAAGCGTCAGGCCGATGGCGCCGGCGGCAATGCCGAGCGGCGCCGGCGGCGCGATGTCGGTCGTGACGGTTTGCAGGGTTCCCGGACGCGCCATGGCGTCCATCGTCATCTTGAAGACGCTCTGTGCGTCGAAGACCGGGTCGCTGAAGCCGCCGGTCAAGGCCTCGTTGCCGAAGGTGGGGGTGTTGAAAAGGCTCATCAATCTTCTCCGCGAACCATGGTGAAGAAATCGACGCGGGTCGCGGCCGTCTCTTCGGCGCGCTTGCGATCGTAGTCTGCGATGCGCTGGGTGACCGGCTGCAGGAGCGCCTTCTCGACAAAATCCCTTGTGGCCGATTGCTGCCAGAGGGCGTCGAAGATCGCCGAGAGCCGGGCTTTTTCCCGATCGGTCCCAAGCGCGTGCGAATGGCCTATGGCGCCGGATGCCAGCCGTATGGTGGCGCGCGTCACGGTGACTTCGCCGAGGTTGAAGGGGGAGCCGCCGCCGCCGATGCGGCCGCGCACCATGACAAGCCCGGTTTCTGGCCCGCGAACCGGCTGGGCTGCCGGCTTGCTCGGCAGGGCTTCCCATGCCGCCTCTAGCTCGTCGCGCTCCGCCTGCGCCAGAAGATCGGCGACGCGCTTGCGTTCCCTACGCTCCTGTGCGGCCGCTTCCTGCCTTTGTGCTGAATTCATCGCGCTTTCCTCTAAATGTCTATTGATATAGACAACCATACAAGATAGTTTTATATTTATTAGTGAGTCGTGACAAGCGTGTGACAGGGCGAGTGGGCGAGATGGCAGGACAGAAGATACAGAGGCAGACGGGCGTGGCGCTCTGGCGGCAGATCGCCGACCGGATCCGCACATCCATCAACCACGGAGATTTCGACGAGACGGGCATGGTGCCGCCGGAAACGACGCTGGCGCTGCAATTCGGGGTCAACCGGCACACGATCAGAAGCGCGCTCGCTGCGCTGGCGCAGGAAGGGATCGTCAGGGCCGTGCAGGGGCGAGGAACGCTGATCGAGCGCAAGGAGCGCCTGAGTTTCCCGATTTCGAAGCGGACACGCTTCTCGCAGGGCATTGGCGATCAGGTGCGCGAGACCCGCAGCGTCCTGCTTGCGACCAGCGAGGAAGCCGCGAGCACGGAATTGGCCCGGCAGCTCAAGATCAGGGCCGGCACGCCGCTGGTACGCCTGGAAACGCTCGGCCAGGCGGATCATCGCCCTGTGTCGCGCGCCACGAGCTGGTTTCCGGCCGACCGCTTCGGGAAGATCGCCGAAATCTACCAGGCAACCGGATCGATCACCAAGGCATTCAAGGAGCTTGGCGTGCCGGACTACGTGCGCGTCGTCACCGAGATCACCGCGACCCATGCCGACGAGAGCGATCTGGCCGATCTGCAATTATCGCCGGGCGCCATCGTATTGGTTGCCCAGGCGCTCAACGCGGATCTCGACGACGTGCCGGTGCAATATTCGATTTCACGCTTCGCCGCCGACAGGGTGCGTTTCACCGTCGAGAATTGAGGATATAGCTGCCCCTCATCCGGCCTATCGGCCACCTTCTCCCCGTCTTGACGGGGAGAAGGGGAAAGACGCGCCCGCTGTCGCATCTCAACCCTGTGCGAATCGGGAATTTACGACAGAGATCGTCCCCTCTCCCCGTTTACGGGGAGAGGGCTAGGGTGAGGGGCTTTTCAGAG
The DNA here is from genome assembly GCF_053521765.1 of Rhizobium sp. A37_96. NCBI lineage: Bacteria > Pseudomonadati > Pseudomonadota > Alphaproteobacteria > Hyphomicrobiales > Rhizobiaceae > Rhizobium > Rhizobium sp. A37_96. The sequence continues at coordinate 53,747 of NZ_JBNWDS010000002.1, forward strand.
GTAGCGAGTTAAATGGCGCTCAATGCGCGCCGGACATGTCGCCGAGGACTTCCTTCGAGGCGACCGTGGAGTCGGCCTTGAGCTTGTAGACCATCGGCACGCCGGTCGCGAGGTTGAGCTCCAGGATCTGCGCCTTGCTCAGCCGATCGAGAACCATGACGAGCGAGCGCAGCGAATTGCCGTGGGCGGCAACCAGCACGTTCTGGCCGGCAAGCACGCGCGGCAGGATTTCCGTCAGGTAATAGGGCCAGACGCGGGCGCCGGTGTCGCGCAGGCTTTCGCCGCCGGGCGGCGGAACGTCGTAGGAGCGGCGCCAGATGTGAACCTGCTCTTCGCCCCACTTGGCGCGGGCATCGTCCTTGTTGAGGCCGGAGAGATCGCCATAGTCGCGCTCGTTCAGCGCCTGGTCCCTGATGGTTTCCAGGCCCTGCTGGCCGATTTCATCGAGGATGATCTTCAGTGTGTGCTGGGCGCGCGTCAGCGCCGAGGTGAAGGCGATATCGTACTTGATGCCGTAGTCGGCCAGCGCCTTGCCGCCCGTCTTGGCTTCCTCGATGCCGAGCGCGGTCAGATCGGGATCCTTCCAGCCGGTGAAGAGATTCTTCAAATTCCAGTCGCTCTGCCCATGGCGAACGAGAACGAGAGTACCGCTCATAAAATTTCTCCTTGATAGAGCAATTCCAGGAAAGGTGCGTGGCGGTCTTCCGTCAGGAATTGCGGGACAATAAAAATGCTGGAGCGGGTCGGCAGTTCCGTGCCGATCCGCTCCAGCATCGCATCAACGTGTGGAGAGCCCGAGAACATCGAGCATGGAATAGAAGCCGGGTTTCTTGTCGCGCGCCCAGAGTGCTGCCTGCAGCGCGCCGCGCGCAAACAGCGAACGGTCGCCGGCATTGTGCGACAGCGTTACCCGCTCGCTCTCGCTGGCGAAGATCACCGAATGATCGCCGATCACGCCGCCGCCGCGCAGGGTTGCAAAGCCGATCGTGCCTGCCGGGCGCGGGCCGGTATGGCCATCGCGCATGCGCACGGAATTGTCGTTGAGATCGATGCCGCGGCCCTTCGCCGCCGCCTGGCCGAGCAGAAGCGCCGTGCCCGAGGGCGCATCGACCTTATGGCGATGATGCATTTCCAGCACCTCGATGTCCCAGTCCCTCGAAGGCAGCGCGCGCGCCGCCTGCTCGACAAGCACGCTCAAGAGGTTGATGCCAAGGCCCATATTGCCCGATTTGACGATGCGGGCATGGCGGGCTGCCGCCTTGAACTTCGCCTCGTCTTCGTCAGAGCAGCCGGTCGTGCCGATAACGTGGACGATGCGCGCCTGCGCGGCCAAGCCAGCAAAGGCAACGCTGCTTGCCGGCGTCGTGAAATCGATCACGGCTTCGGCATGGAGGAAGGCGGCGAGCGGATCGTCAGTGGCTGCAACGCCGATAGGCCCAAGCCCTGCGATCTCGCCGGCATCCTTGCCGATGAAGGGCGAGCCGGGACGTTCCACGGCTGCATGCAGGCTTACGCCGTCCGTCGCATGGATAAGACGGATCAGGGTCTGCCCCATGCGGCCCGCCGCGCCAACCACCACCAGCTTCATCGCATCGTCGCTCATGTCGTCTCTATCGTTTATTTGCGGGAATTGCTTGATACGGCCGGTAGCTGCAGGTTGTTGAGCCGAGCGTAAAGGCCATTGTCGGCCGTCGCAAGCGTCTCGTGGTTGCCTTCCTCGACAACCCGGCCGTTCTGCATGACGACGATCTTCTCGGCGCGGACAACCGTCGACAGGCGGTGTGCGATGACGACGACCGTGCGGCCGCTCATCGCCTCTTCCAGCGCCTTCTGCACGGCCGCTTCGGATTCGGTGTCGAGCGCCGAGGTCGCCTCGTCCAGAAGCAGGATCGGCGCGTTGCGCACCAGCGCGCGGGCGATCGACAGGCGCTGCCGCTGGCCGCCGGAGAGCGTCACGCCGTTTTCGCCGACGGGGGTGTCGTAGCCCATCGGCTGCGCCTCGATGAAATCATGCGCATAGGCAAGACGGGCTGCTTCCTCGATCTCGGTATCGGTCGCTTCCGGGCGCCCGTAGCGGATATTGTCGCGGATCGTGCCTTCGAAGAGATAGGGCTGCTGTGAGACATAGGCGATCTGCATGCGCAGCGACTGCTTCGTCACATGGGCGATATCCTGCCCGTCGATGAAGATGCTGCCGTCCTTCGGATCGTAGAAGCGCGGGATCAGGTTGATGACGGTGGACTTGCCGGCGCCGGAAGGGCCGACGAGCGCCGTCGTCTGCCCGCCCTCGGCGGTAAAATTGACGCCGGACAGGACAGCTTCGTCGCCATAGGCGAAATGAACGTCGCGGAATTCGATGCGGGCGTTGGTCACGGCGAGCGGCTTGGCATCCGGCAGGTCGCGCTGGCGCGGTTCCATGTCGAGCAGTTCGTAGATCATCCGCGCATTGACGACGGCACGCTCCAGCTGCGTCTGCAGTTTGGCGAGGCGGCGGGCCGGATCATAGGCCAGAAGCAGCGACACGATGAAGGAAAACACCGCGCCTGGCGGCACATTTGCATAGATCGAACGGTAGGCGGCATAGGCAAAAACGCCGGCGACGGCAAAGCCCGCAACCGTTTCGATCAGCGGGCCGTTGCGCTCGGAAATGCGAACGATACGGTTTTGCCGATTCTCGGCCGCCGTAATCAGCTTGTTGATCTTGCGGTCGAGCTCGCGCTCCATCGTAAAGGCCTTGACGATGGAAATGCCTTGAATGGTTTCCTGCATCGCCCCGAGCACGCGGCTGTTGAGAACGACCGCCTCGCGCGTGACGGCGCGCAGGCGCTTGGAGATATGGCGCAACGCCAGAAACACGGGCGGGGCAATGACGAAGAAGATAAGGCTGAGCAACGGGTCCTGATAGACCATGTTGCCGAGCAGAAAGACGAACGACAGAAAGTCGCGCGCCGTGGATGTAATGACGAGGTTCATCACATCGCGGATGCCGGAAACGTTCTGGCTCACCCGCGCGGCAATCTGAGCCGAGCGGGCTTCACTGAAGAAACCGACCGACAGCGTCATCAGATGCGCATAGAGGCGCCGTTGATAGCGGGCAATGATGTCGTTGCCGATCTTGGACAGAATAACCGACTGGAAATAGCCGGCAAAGCCTCGCGCTATGAAGGCTGCGAGAATCGCAAGGCAAATCAGCCACATGACTTCGGCGCGGCGCTCGTAGAAGGCGCCGTTGACGATCGGCCTCATGACAAAGGCCATCGTCGCCGTGGATGCCGCGACGACGATGAGACAAAAGATTGCGATCGAATAGCCCCAGATATGATCGCGACCGTTTTCAGCAATGATACGCTTCAGCACAACGGTGATGGTCTCACTGTCGACATCAGTCTTTTTCGGATCTGGCGACTTCAATAATCGGCTTCCTGTGTTGAACCAAGCAAGCCGCATGTGCTGCGTGCTTTCGCGGCTCTATAAAGAGTTAGGACGGCTTTGGCTAGGGATGGCCTGCCGCACTGGTTAAGGCCGATCACGGAGCCGGGTCCATTATAGAGGAAAGCGGCCTCTTCAAAAAGGTATGGCGCACCGGCTGTTTCGGCGCGCCATGGGCTGTTTACCAAGCGGTTAACGCCGCCAGCGGCGGCCTTCGGTCGCGAGGCCGAAGCTTGCCGGCTTGCGGGCATAGGTCGCCAGGCCGGAAAGGGCGGCCAGCGGATGCGTCACCACATGCGTCGGGATCGTCTTCATCATTTCGGTATGCGGCGCCTTGTCCTCGAAAGCGGCGCGAAATTCCGGCTTCTGCAGCGCCGGCAGGATCTTCTGCGGGATGCCGCCGGAGAGATAGACGCCGCCGCGCGCCATGAAGATCATGGCGATATCGCCGGCGACACGACCCAGATAGGTGACGAAAAGCGTCAGCGTCTCTTCAGCCTGCGCATTCGTGCCGGCAAGCGCGTGGGTGGTGATGTCGGCCGGTTCCTTCAGGCTCGGCTCGATGCCGTCGACCTTGCAGATGGCGTGATAGAGGTTCTGCAGGCCACGGCCGCAAATGACCTGCTCGGCTGAAATGCGGCCTTCGATGGGTTCCAGGTGCGGCCAGATCTGCAGGTCGCGTTCCGTGCGCGGCCCGAGGTCGATATGGCCGCCCTCGCCGGGCACCGGTATCCATTGATGCTGCGTGTGAACGAGGCCGGCAACGCCGAGCCCGGTGCCCGGTCCGAGAACGGCGCGCGAGGCGGTGGTGTTGCCGGAGGTTTCACCGATGGTTTCGCGATGCTCGTCGGCAACCTCGGCGATCGCCAGCGCCTGCGCTTCGAAATCGTTGATGACGAGCACGTCCTCGATGCCGAGATTGGCGATCATCGTCTTCGGGCGGATTACCCAGTCGCAATTGGTCAGCGGAATTTCGTCGCCCTGCACGGGGCCGGCCATGGCAAGGATGGCGGCGCGCGGCTGCACCTTGCTCTTCTCGAGGGTCAGCTTGATCGCGTCGTCGATCGTCTCGAAATTCGCGGTCTGCACGACCGGAAAATGCTCCTGTTCGGAGTCCGCATCGGCAATAATCGAGAAGCGTGCATTTGTGCCGCCGATATCGCCGATCAGGATTGGGAAAGGCAGGGGGGCATCGCTGTGATTGAGCTCGGGCATGGCCAGGTCCGTGGTCTGCCGCCGGCAAGGCGGACTAATGGTTCAGTGTTTTGATCAGCCGCTCGGCGGTGGATTCGTTGAGCGCCATCGGAATGTCGTAGACAACGGCAAGCCGCGTCAATGCCTTCACGTCGACGTCGTGCGGCAGGGGGGTGAGGGGATCGATGAAGAAGACGAGCATGTCGATCTCGCCGGTGGCGATCAGGGCGCCGATCTGCTGGTCGCCGCCGAGCGGCCCGCTTTTCAGCCGGGTGACTTTCAGATCCGGGCAGGCGTCAAGCACCCGGCCGCCCGTCGTGCCGGTTGCAACGATATGCCAGTCGGCAAGGGCTGCCTGATTGCGCCGCGCAAACTCCGCCATCGCATCTTTTTTCTGATCGTGCGCGATCAGCGCGATGCATTTGCTGCCGGCCATGAAATCCTTGCTCCACCCAACGCTTTCAATCGATTTATTCGCCTTCTATACCAAGGGCGCGCCTTTTGAAAGACTACCCCGACGGAGACAGTCCGGGCTTCACTGCTGCGGGATCTGGCCGGGTGGCGTATTGCCGGAAGCAGGCATCGCGTCCGTTTCCGCCGCCGAACCGACACCCTTGACGCCAAAGGTGGCGGCGCGGGCGGAAGAGACTGCCGGTGCAGCCAATACGGCCTGGCAGGTCTTCGGCAGATCGGAAACCATGACTTCGCGCGGCTTTACCGGAGGTTTCGTGCCGGGCTTCGGCTTCGCCCACGGCTCGGGGCCCAGCCACCAGGCGAGCGTCTTGTCGCAACCGTCGCCGGCGGCGACCGGGGCCTGCGGCGTGCAGCCGACCGAGCCGGCCGGGCAGCGGATGCGGATATGGAAATGCGAGTCGTGCCCGTATTCCGGCCGCAGCTTGCCGAGATTGGTGCGGTCTCCGGCCCATGTGTCGCACATCTTCTTCTTGATCGCCGGGTTGACGAAGATACGCTCGACTTCCGGATAGCTGGCGGCGCGCATCAGCAGGCGCGCATGCGCCGGCGTCCAGACCTTGTCGTTGATCGTCAGGAACTTGTCTTTCGCCAGCATCGTGGTGAAAGGCAGGGCCTCGCGCTCCTCGGCCGTCATCCTGTGCCGCGGCATCGGCGTCAGCCAGACGTCGGCATCGAGGCCGATCTGGTGCGAGGCATGGCCGTTGAACATCGGGCCGCCACGCGGTTGCGAGATATCGCCGACGAGCAGGCCCGGCCAGCCGTCATTCCTGGCCGCATCGCGCGACAGGCGCTCCAGCAGGCCGATCATTTCGGGCCGGCCCCAGCGGCGATTGCGCGACAGGCGCATGGCCTGCCATGTCGGGCCATCGGCCGGCAGCGCGACGGCGCCTGCAAGGCAGCCCTTGGCGTAGAAGCCGATCGATTGCGGCGCTCCCTGCGTCGGCAGCGTCACCGCTCCGAAGACCGCCTTGGCGCTTCCGGGCGAGGGCGTGGCCTGCTGCGCCAGCGCATCGCCGGCGACAAGACCCATCCCTATCGTCGTGGCGAGGGACAATTTGCCGATCGTTCGAAAGGCGCGTGCCAGAAGTGAAGCCATGCATATCCTTGAAAGGCGGTCGGCACTATCCGAGATGATTTGGGCCGAAGTGATTTGCGGCGAGACTATCCTGAAAAAGGATGGAAGTTAATCCGCGGCAATCACAGGTGGCCGACGAGCGACCGCCTTTCTTGGCATGGGCCGGTGTCCGGGGCCGATCAGTTCGCCAGAATTTCCGCCGTCTTGCGGATGCGCGACAGCCGCGGCAGCACCTTCGTGCAGGCGAAATCCTGCATGTCCTGCGAGAAGGTCGTCACCGCGTCTTCCGCGACGACGACGGCATAATTTGCCGCATAGGCATCGCGCACGGTCGATTCGACGCCGAAATTGGTCGCGACGCCGGTCAGGATCAGCGTCTTGATGCCCCGGCGGCGAAGCTGCAGGTCCAGTTCCGTGCCGTAGAAGGCGCTCCACTGGCGCTTGACGATGGCGACATCCGGCGTCAGCGCTGCTATCTCCTCGGGCGCCGCGAGCGCTGCCGGCGGCAAACCTCCCGGGGGAAGCGTGAAGGTTTCGTCGATCGGCTGATTGACAGCGTCGGCATAGTCCGAGGAAAATCCGACCGTCACGAAAACGGTCGTTCCGCCATCGGCCTTCAGTCTGTTGGCGATGGCGACCGTGTTGGCAACGATCTGCTGGCCGGAGTGGGGCGCAAGTGGGCGGCTGAGAACGAAGCCTTGCAGGTCGATGGAAACGAGGGCGGTGGTCTTGGGATCGTAGAGTGGCATTTGGGGGCTCCGGGAGAAATATGAGGATATCCTCGCAATGAAAAATATGAGGGAATCCTCACAAAAATCAAGTGAAGAATTGAAGACGCGTGTTCCCAAGCGCCAGCGCGGCCATGATCGCGTCGCTGTTCTGCTGGAGGCGACCGCCAGGGTTCTTGCGCGCAAGGGCTACGACGCGGCAACGATGACCGAGATTGCGGTGGAGGCAAATTCCTCCATCGGCTCGCTTTACCAATTCTTTCCGACCAAGCCGCTGCTTGCCGAGGCGCTGCATGTCGATCGACTGGAGCGGCTGAAGGCGGGGCTTCGGAACATGGCGGACCGCAGCGCCGGTCTCTCCGCGGCCGATAGCGGCGAAGCGATCTTCGATGCTCTCGGCGCCTTCATCGAGCAGTATCCGGAGTTTGTGGTGCTGGCCGGCCGCCGCGATATTCCCAGGGAGCGCAAGGCGCAGTCGCGCGCGGAATTGAAGGAGCTGATTGCGAGCGTTCTGCGGCAGGCGCAGCCGCCGATAACGGACGATATCGGCGTGATGTCCGGCATCGTGCTCGAACTGCTGCGCATCGCCGTCGTCGTCACCAACGACCCGGACGCCGCGGAAGACCGCCGCGTCGTCGGCGAGTTGCGCCTGATGCTGCGCAAGCGCCTGGAGGAGGCGACCGCAACACGCTGATTTCGGATGCCGTTCTCCGGTGTCTTTGTGAGAGGCTTAGCTATTGCGTCCTGCTTTTTGCCCTCATTTGCCTTATGCTGATTCTCAAGAAATCATCAGGAGATCATGAATGGCGTTGTCGCGGTTGAAAGCAGGCTTGGTCGTATCTCTTTTTTGCCTGCTGGCAATGCCGATATCCTCGAAGGCGGAGGAGCCGCAATTCCGCATCGGCACGGCCATTCTCGGCGATCTCAAATACCAGCCGGGCTTCAGGCATTTCGACTATGTCAATCCTGACGCGCCGAAGGGCGGCGATGTGAAGCTGTCTAGCAACGGCACGTTCGACACGCTCAACCCGATCCTGTTCAAGGGAAATCCGGTCGCAGGCATCGCCTCCCTCGGCTCCGGTCTGATCTTCGACAGCCTGTTGAAGTCGGCGGATGACGAGGTCTCCTCCTCTTACGGATTGCTTGCCGAGGGTGTTTCCTATCCAGACGATATCTCCAGCGCCACCTTTCGCCTGCGGCCCGAGGCCAAATGGGCTGACGGGCAGCCTGTGACGCCCGAGGATGTCGTCTTCAGCTTCGACAAGGCGAAGGAGCTCAACCCGCTCTTCACCAGCTACTACAGCCATGTGACGCGCGCCGAAAAGACCGGCGATCGTGACGTGACTTTCTCTTTCGACGAAAAGAACAATCGAGAGCTGCCGTCGATCCTTGGCCAGTTCCCGATCGTGCCGAAGCATTGGTGGGAGGGCACGGGGCCGGACGGCAAGCCGCGCGATATCTCCCGCACCACGCTCGAGCCCGTCATGGGCTCGGGGCCCTACAAGATCGTTTCGGTCTCGCCCGGCTCCACCATCCGCTATGAATTGCGCGACGACTATTGGGGCAAGGACCTGCCCGTCAATGTCGGCGAGAACAACTTCAAGTCGATTTCCTATACCTATTTCGCCGACAACGATGTGGAGTTCGAGGCCTTTCGCGGCGGCACCATCGACTATTGGCAGGATAACGTCGCGAGCCGCTGGGTGACCGGCTATGATTTTCCGGCCGCCAAGGACGGGCGCATCAAGCGCGAGGAAGTGCCCAATCCGCTGCGCGCGGCCGGTGTCATGCAGGCCCTGGTGCCGAACATGCGCCGCGATCAGTTCAAGGACGAGCGCGTTCGCGAGGCGCTGAACTACGCCTTCGATTTCGAGGAACTCAATCGCACCATCGCCTTCAATCAATACAGCCGCATCAACAGCTACTTTTTCGGCACCAAGCTTGCGTCGTCCGGCCTGCCGCAGGGCGACGAGCTGAATGTTCTGAACGAGGTGAAGGACAAGGTCCCGGCCGGCGTCTTCACCACGCCCTACACCAATCCCGCCGGAGGCGATCCGCAGAAGGCCCGCGACAATCTGCGCAAGGCGCTCGATCTGTTCAAGCAGGCGGGCTATGTCCTCAAGGGCAATCAGATGGTGAACGCCCAGACGGGCCAGCCTTTCGCCTTCGAAATCCTGCTCGGCAGCCCCTTCGTGGAAAAATGGGTGCTGCCCTACACGCAGAACCTGAAGAAGATCGGCATCAACGCCACCGTGCGCACGGTCGATTCATCGCAATATATCAATCGTATCCGCAGTTTCGACTATGACATGATCTGGACCGTCTGGGCCCAGTCGCTCAATCCCGGCAATGAGCAGATCGACTACTGGGGCTCCGCTTCGGCCAATCGCCAGGGCTCGCGCAACTACGGCGGCATCTCCGATCCCGGCATCGATGCCCTCATCAACAAGGTCATCTTCGCCAAGGACGTCACCGAAAAGGATGCGACCGCCAAGGCGCTCGACCGCGTCCTGCTGGCTCACCACTATGTTGTGCCGCTGTACTACACGACCAGCTTCCACATCGCCTATTGGGACAAGTTCGAGCATTCGGCCGAGCTGCCCAAATATTCGATCGGCTTTCCCGATGTGTGGTGGTCGAAAAACGCCGGGAAATGAGCCTCTCTTGCAATGAAGGGCTTGCTGGCTCCAAATGCTCAGGCTGATTCGGATAGGTTCAAGCCGAAATGACTGCGCCGGCCTGTATCCGGCGGAAGGGACTATGATTTGATCGACGGATGGATTGAGGCGAGGCGGACTATACCCCATTTCGAGGGAGCGGCCGGCTGATGGGCGCTTATATCCTGCGACGCCTGCTGCTGATGATCCCGACCATCGTCGGCATCATGGCGATTTCCTTTACCATCGTCCAGTTTGCGCCCGGCGGCCCGGTCGAGCAGGTCATCGCGCAGCTGACGGGCCAGGGCGACAACGCCACCGGCCGCCTGTCGGGCGGCACCGACATGCTGGCCCAGCAGTCCCTCGACGACAGCAGCTCGAAATATCGCGGCGCGCAGGGGCTCGATCCCGAGCTGATCGCCAAGCTCGACAAGCAGTTCGGCTTCGACAAGCCGCCGCTCGAGCGCTTCGGCCAGATGATGTGGAACTATATCCGCTTCGATTTCGGCGAGAGCTTCTTCCGCAATACTTCGGTCATCGACCTCATAGCCGAGAAGCTGCCGGTGTCGATCTCGCTGGGGATCTGGATCCTGATCTTCTCCTATGCGATCTCGATCCCGCTCGGTATCCGCAAGGCCGTGCAGGACGGATCGACGTTCGATGTCTGGACGTCGGGCATCATCATCATCGGCTATGCCGTCCCGAGCTTCCTGTTCGGCATCATGCTGATCGTGCTGTTTGCCGGCGGCTCCTTTTTCGACTGGTTCCCGCTGCGCGGCCTCGTGTCGGACAATTTCGCCGATCTCAGCTGGTGGCAGAAGATCCTCGATTATCTCTGGCATCTGGTGCTGCCGCTGATTTCGCTGTCGCTCGCCGCCTTCGCCACCACGACGCTGCTGACGAAGAATTCCTTCATCGAAGAGATCAAGAAGCAGTATGTCATCACCGCCCGCGCCAAGGGCCTCAGCGAACGGCGCGTGCTCTATGGCCATGTCTTCCGCAACGCCATGCTCATCGTCATCGCCGGCTTCCCCGGCGCCTTCATCTCCGCCTTTTTCACCGGCTCGCTGCTGATCGAGAACATCTTCTCGCTGGATGGCCTCGGACGCCTCAGCTATCTCTCCGTCGTCCAGCGCGACTATCCCGTGGTGTTTGCAACGCTGTTCATCTTCTCGCTGCTGGGCCTTGTCGTCAGCCTCGTGTCCGACCTGATCTACACCTGGATCGATCCGCGCATCGACTTCGAGCGGAGGGACGTGTGATGGATGCAACCAATCATGCCGCGCCCCCGCTCACGGTGAAGCCGCCGCGCAAGGGCCTGTTCTCGCCGACCAACGTGCGGCGCTGGGAGAATTTCAAGGCGAACCGCCGCGGCTACTGGTCGCTCTGGCTCTTCCTCGTTCTGTTCGTCCTCGCCCTCGGGGCCGAGTTCATCGCCAACGACCGGCCGATCCTCGTCTCCTACAAGGGCGAGATCCTGACGCCGATCTTCGTCGACTATCCGGAGGAGAAGTTCGGCGGCTTCCTGGCGCAGACGGACTATCGCGCCCAGGACATTCAGGACGAGATCAACGCCAATGGCTGGATGATCTGGCCGCCGATCCACTATTCCTATCAGACCGCCAATTCCAACCTTCCCCAGGGAATGTCGGCTCCGACCCCGCCTTTCTGGGCGATGAGCAGGGAACAACGCTGCTCGGGTTATGCCGGCGGCGTCGCCGACCCGAACTGCAACTGGAGCAATTTCAACTGGCTCGGCACCGACGATCAGGCGCGTGACGTGCTCGCCCGCCTGATCTACGGCTTCCGCATATCGGTGCTGTTCGGACTCGTTCTCACCATCTGCTCGGCTGTCGTCGGCGTCTGCGCCGGCGCGGTGCAGGGCTATTTCGGCGGATGGACGGACCTGCTGATGCAGCGCTTCATCGAGATCTGGTCGTCGATGCCGGTGCTTTACATCCTGCTAATCATCGCCTCGGTGCTGCCGCCCGGCTTCTTCATCCTGCTCGGTATCCTGCTGCTGTTTTCCTGGGTGGGGCTCGTCGGTGTCGTGCGCGCCGAATTCCTGCGGGCGCGCAACTTCGAATATGTCCGCGCCGCCAGGGCGCTTGGCGTCGACAACCACACCATCATGTATCGCCATCTCCTGCCGAATGCGATGGTCGCGACGCTGACCTTCGTCCCCTTCATCCTGTCGGGTTCGATCACCACCCTGACCTCGCTCGACTTCCTCGGCTTCGGCATGCCGCCCGGCTCGCCGTCGCTGGGTGAGATGATCGCCCAGGGCAAATCCAACCTTCAGGCTCCCTGGCTCGGGCTCTCGGCCTTCTTCACCATGTCGATCATGCTGTCGCTGCTGATTTTCATCGGCGAGGCCGTGCGCGACGCCTTCGATCCGAGGAAGACGTTCCGATGAGCGAAAACTCAACTCCGCTGCTCTCCGTCCGCAATCTGTCGGTCGCCTTTCACCAGGGCGGAAAAACCTCGACTGCCGTCGACGGCGTTTCCTTCGATATAAGAAAGGGCGAGGTGCTGGCGCTGGTCGGCGAATCCGGCTCCGGCAAATCCGTTTCCGCGAATTCGATCCTGAAGCTGCTGCCCTATCCGGCCGCCAGCCACCCCTCCGGCGAGATACTGTTCAAGGGCAAGGATCTGCTGAAGGCATCGGACAACGAGCTGCGCGCCGTGCGCGGCAACGACATCACCATGATCTTCCAGGAGCCGATGACCTCGCTCAATCCGCTCCATTCGATCGAAAGGCAGATCAGCGAAATCCTGGCCTTGCATCAGGGCATGACCGGTCATGCCGCCCGCAGCCGCACGCTGGAGCTTTTGAACCAGGTCGGCATCCGCGAACCGGAGAAGCGCCTCAAGGCCTACCCGCATGAGCTGTCCGGCGGCCAGCGCCAGCGCGTGATGATCGCCATGGCGCTCGCCAACCGTCCCGAACTGCTGATCGCCGACGAGCCGACGACGGCGCTCGACGTTACCGTGCAGGCGCAGATCCTCGAGCTGCTGCGCGAGCTCAAGGGTGCGCACGGCATGTCGATGCTGTTCATCACCCACGACCTCGGCATCGTCCGCAAGTTCGCCGACCGCGTCTGCGTGATGACAAAGGGCCGTATCGTCGAGACCGGCACGGTGGAAGACGTCTTCACCCGGCCGCAGCACGAGTATACCCGCCATCTGCTGGCAGCCGAGCCACGCGGCGAGCCGCCGGTGAGCGACGCCGCCAAGCCTGTCGTCATGGAAGGCAGCGATATTCGCGTCTGGTTCCCGATCAAGGCGGGTTTCATGCGCAAGGTCGTCGATCACGTAAAGGCGGTCGATGGCATCGATCTGAAGCTCAGGGCCGGCCAGACGCTCGGCGTCGTCGGCGAATCCGGCTCCGGCAAGACGACGCTCGGCCTCGCGCTCGCCCGGCTCATTTCCTCCCGCGGACGCATCGCCTTCGTCGGCAAGGATATAGCCGGCTATTCGTTCCGAGAGATGCGGCCGCTGCGCAACCAGCTACAGGTCGTCTTCCAGGATCCCTATGGATCGCTCAGCCCGCGCATGTCGGTCGGCGAGATCATCGCCGAGGGGTTGAAGGTGCATGAGCGGTCGCTTTCGGCCGAGGAGCGTGACAAGCGCGTCTGCTGGGCGCTGGAGGAGGTCGGTCTCGATCCATCGACCCGCTGGCGTTTCCCGCATGAATTTTCCGGCGGCCAGCGCCAGCGCATCGCGATTGCCCGCGCCATGGTGCTGAAGCCGCGCTTCGTCATGCTGGACGAGCCGACCTCGGCGCTCGATATGAGCGTGCAGGCACAGGTGGTCGACCTTCTGCGTGACCTGCAGAAGAAGCACGACCTTGCCTATCTCTTCATCAGCCACGACCTGAGAGTGGTAAAAGCGCTTGCCAACGAGCTGATCGTCATGCGCTTCGGCAAGGTGGTGGAGCAGGGCGCCTCGGTCGATGTCTTCCGGGCTCCGAAAGAGGATTATACCAAGGCGCTTCTCGCCGCCGCATTCAACATCGAGGCAGTGCCGACTGCCGCCATCCAGCAATGAAGGCCATCGCCATGCCGGCCAAAAGCCCCGTTCTCGTCGATCTCAAATTCGATCCCGCGATCGTTGCCAAAGCGCTCGAAACAGCCTTTGCCGATCGTGGCAGCATCAATCTGGCCGACCCCGCCAGCAAGAGCGCGGATCTCTCCCATGTGGATTATGCGTTGCTGTGGAAGCCGGATGCCGATCTGTTCCAGCGGGCGCGCAACCTCAAGGTCATCTTCTCGGGCGGCGCCGGCGTCGATTCCATGATGTCCGTTTCCGGCCTGCCGGACATTCCGATCGTCCGCTTCGTCGATCGCAGCCTCACGACGCGCATGAGCGAATGGGTCGTGATGCAGTGCCTGATGCATCTGCGCGACGTGCAGGGGCACATGCGCAACCAGCGCCAGCATGTATGGGCGCCGCAGCATGGTCCCGAGGCGGCCGACGTCACCATCGGCATCATGGGCCTCGGCGTTCTCGGCTGCGATGCCGCCGCCAAATTGAAGGTCATGGGCTTCAACGTCATCGGCTGGTCGCGCGGCAAGAAGCAGATCGACGGCATGGAAACCTTCGATGCCGGCGGGCTGGATGCGTTTCTGGCGCGCACCGATATCCTCGTCGGCCTGCTGCCGCTGACGCCGGAAACGACGGGCATCTACAACGCCTCGCTCTTTGCCAGGCTGCACCGCCAGAGTGCGCTCGGCAAGCCGGTCTTCATCAATGCCGGTCGCGGCAAGAGCCAGGTTCAGGCCGATATCGCCGCGGCGATCCGTACCGGCATTCTCGGCGGCGCCTCTCTCGATGTCTTCGCCATCGAGCCGCTCTCGGCGGACGATCCGCTCTGGACCCTGGAAAACGTCATCATCACGCCGCATGATTCCGCGGTGTCGGAGGAAAAGGCGCTCATGCGCCATGTCGAGGAGCAGATCGCTCGCTTCGAACGCGGCGAGCCGCTGCAGCATCTGGTGGATCGCAGCCGGGGTTACTAAGTCTGTATCGTCGGGCAACGACCGGGGTCCTTCGCCTCGGCTGTTGCCAGCGATACGCGACCCATTTACTCTGGTATCAATTTTCTTTCAGTGACTGGACTTTCGGTCAACATTTTTTGATAACAGAGCGCTATGCACGCATGCCGGCACGCTTGCTGGCGAGCAGCATGACGTGCGCAGGGCAGGAGACGGGGCAGGAACGACATGACCAAGACGGATATCGCCACCCGCGTCTATAACCATACCTGGAAGCTCGATCCGATCGTCCGCAGCCTGATCGATACGGATTTCTACAAGCTCCTGATGCTCCAGATGATCTGGAAGCTCTATCCTGATGTCGATGCCACCTTCTCCCTGATCAATCGCACCAAGAGCGTTCGCCTTGCCGAGGTGATCGACGAGAAGGAGTTGCGCGACCAGCTCGATCATGCCCGCACGCTCCGGCTCTCCAAGAAGGAGATGATCTGGCTTGCGGGTAACAGCTTCTACGGCCGCGCCCAGATCTTCGAGCCGGAATTCCTCGCCTGGCTGTCGAATTTCCAGCTGCCGGAATATGAGCTTTCGAAGCGTGACGGCCAGTATATTCTCGACTTCCATGGCTCGTGGAAGGAAACGACGATGTGGGAGATCCCCGCGCTCGCCATCATCAACGAGCTTCGTTCGCGCACGGCGCTGAAGGCGCTCGGTCCTTTCACGCTCGACGTGCTCTATGCGCGCGCCAAGGCGAAGATGTGGGAAAAGGTGGACCGGCTGCGGGAGCTGCCGGGCCTGCGCATCTCCGATTTCGGCACTCGCCGCCGCCATAGCTTCCTCTGGCAGCGCTGGTGCGTCGAGGCGTTGAAGGAAGGCGTGCCCCACGCTTTCACCGGCACGAGCAACGTGCTGCTCGCCATGGATTCCGATCTCGAGGCCGTCGGCACCAATGCGCATGAGCTGCCAATGGTCGCGGCGGCACTTGCCAAGAACGACGAGGAACTCGGCAAGGCGCCCTATAAGGTGTTGCGCGACTGGAACCGCCTCTACGGCGGCAATCTTTTGGTCGTGCTGCCCGATGCCTTCGGCACCGCCTCCTTCCTGCGCAACGCGCCGGAATGGGTAGCCGACTGGACCGGCTTCAGGCCCGACAGCGCTCCGCCGATCGAAGGCGGCGAAAAGATCATCGACTGGTGGAAGAAGATGGGCCGCGACCCGCGCCAGAAGCTGTTGATCTTTTCCGATGGCCTCGATGTCGAGGCGATCATCGACACCTACAAGCATTTCGACGGTCGCGTGCGCATGAGCTTCGGCTGGGGCACCAACCTGACCAACGACTTCGCCGGCTGCGCGCCGACCGAACTCAAGGGCCTCAGCCCCATCTCCATCGTCTGCAAGGTGATCGAGGCCAACGGCCGCCCGGCCGTCAAGCTCTCGGACAATCCCCAGAAGGCGACGGGAGAGCCGGCGGAAGTCGAGCGCTATCTGAAGTTCTTCGGCGCGGAGGACCGTGTCGACCAGGAAGTGCTGGTTTAGAGCGGCTCCGCGTTTCATGGAATGGCGGAACCGCACTCTCTCTCTCTCTGTTCTAAGCAATTCCGGGCAGGAAACCGCTATACGCTTTTCCCGGAATTACTCTAATGCCGGACGGTTGCTTCCATCCGGGCCACACGCCGGAACAGCGTCCATCGGCCGTTTTCCCAGCGATACTGATCCGGCGAAATAACATAGGCCACGTCGCTGAGATCGGCGCTGATAAGTTCCAGAAGCTGCAGGCCCTCGGTGTCGTTCTCATGCGTGAAGAACACCTTGTCGCGAGACAGGAACGCCGCGATCGGGGCAGCGCCGCCGGATTGCTCCTGCACCTGCGCCCAGAAGTTCGGCACGAAGGCGACGCTGGATTCGAACTGGCCATCCACTTCGACATATTGAAACCGGCTGCGCCTGGCGATCTGAACGCCGGTCTTGGCGAGGAATTTCTGCAGGTTGGCCTGCGCCATCTCCGCCAACTCGCGGACATCGATACCCCAGTCTTCCAACGCCGAGGACATGACGTAGCTGACGGCGGTCTCGCCGTTGACGACGAAGAGCTTGATCAGGTTTTCGGCTTCGTCGAGATAGACGAATTGCGGCGGATCAGGCTCGTCTTTCGCGGCTTGTATCATCTGCTGCCGGGCCACGTCGACGAAATCTCGCGCCTTCAGGACCGGAAGAACCTTGGCGATCTCGCCGTTGTCGGCCATGGTTTCCGTCATGTTGAGATAGTTGAGCAGCGCCTGTGCGCGAGCCCGTCCCCGCTTTTCGCGCAACGCCAGCAGCGCATTGTTCAGGAACTTCGTCATCGTATCGCCGTTGCGGCTGTGCAGCGTCAGGCTGCCGGCGGCGGGGTCGTAGTCGACGCGGATCAGGTCGCCGAAGAACGGCAGCCGTTCCTGCAGATAGGCCGCAAAGCTTGCTTCGTCCCGCAGGGCTTCGTCGGGAATGTTGAGATCGAGCGTCTTCGTTGCCGCCGTGTCCGCAGGCTCGGACGTTGGGGGCGTCTGTTCGCGGCGCGTGTCCGCCTGCTTGCCTTTGCCGAAGAGCCTTTTCAGGAAGTTGAACACGCGCATCCCCGAGTCCTGAACGGTATTGCTGCAGAACCTAGCGCGGCTGCCGTTCCGGGGCAATGCCGGCATGATGATGGGTTACCCCGTAAGTGCCTGCTTGCCCGCGCAAAAAACGCGTATAGTCTGCGGGAACGGACCAGATGGCCCGATTGCGGGAAGGGCGGCGCATATGAGGAATGTCGGGGGTGGCAGGCTGTCGATCTGGGCGCTGCTTTTGTGTTTTTTCGCATTGGCGACGCCGGTTGCGGCGCTCGCGCAGGCTGCGCCGCAACCGGCGGCTCCCCCTCCAGACAAGGTGCGCCAGCTGATCGAGCTGATGAACGAGCCTGACGTCAGGCAATGGCTTGGCGCGCAGCTCAACAATCAGCCGGTCGCCGCCGGCAATCCGGTCACGACCAACGGCGATCAGATGTCGGTTCTGTCGGGCATGCTCGGCCACACGCGGCGCCATCTCGAAGTGGTGTCCGGCGCGGCGATGACGCTGCCTTACGAGGTCATGACGGCATCGGAAAAGCTGGAAGGCGAGGGCAGGGCCGTTGGCCTGCTGCGCATCGTCATCCAGATCGTGATCCTCTTCTTCCTGGGGCTGGTGGCCGAGCTCACGGTTGCGCGTTTCATCAACGCCAGGCACATGCAGCGCGCCGAAAGGGCCGCCGGCACCGAGACGGCGTTGCAGGCCGCCCGGTTTCAGTTCCTGGGCGGTGTCGTGCCAGCCGTCATTCATGGTCTGGTGACACTCGTTCCGCTGCTTGCTTTCGATTGGCCGCCGGCCATCGAAAGCTTTGCGATTGCCTGCGTCATCGCATTGGTCTCCATCCGATTGGCGATTTCCATCGGCAAGCTGATGATGGAGCTGATCGCGATGCGCCGCGCCAACGATGTGCTGGACGAGGATGGAGGGACCGCCCGCATCGCCGAGCGGCGGCGCGTGGCAACCTACTGGTATCGGCGGTGCACGCTGTTTGCGGTCTATTTCGCCTGCGGCTGGGCTGTCATTCAGGCCGTGATTTCGCTCGGTTTTTCGGCGGGCGCGCAGGATCTCATCGGCTACGCCCTCGGCGTCGGCCTGTTCCTGATCGCCGTGACCGCCGTATGGTCGAGACCGCTTGCACCGGAGAAGCGCGGAGCGAAGACGGTTTCCTGGCTGCTGACGATCTTCTTTGCGGCTCTCTGGTGCTTGTGGGTGGCCGGTTTCGATGGCCTCCTCTGGCTCGGCATCTATGCGATATTGCTGCCGCGCGTTCTCTCCGTATCGACGCAGGCGATCGAGGCGCTGCACGATGCCGCCGACGGCATCTTCGGCGCCGGAAAACTGGCGACCGTTCTTCTCGATCGTGGTGTGCGGGCGCTGATCATCACATTCGCCGCGCTTTGGCTGGGCCGGATGCTGGGTGTCGAAGCGCATGCGATGATGAGCGGCAGCGAATCCGTCGTCGGTCGGGTGGCGCGCGGCATTCTGGGCGGCATCGTCATCCTGCTGATCGCCGATCTCGTCTGGCAGCTGGCGAAAACCTACATCGACGGCAAGCTGATGCAGGCCCTGCCAGCCGTCAGCGACAGCGAGGACATGAGGGCGAGCCGCGCCCGGCTGCAGACGCTGCTGCCGATCTTCCGCAACATTCTAGCCGTCATCATCGGCATCATCGCGGTGATGATGGTGCTGTCGGGCCTCGGCGTCCAGATCGGGCCGCTGATCGCCGGCGCCGGCGTTGTCGGCGTTGCGGTCGGCTTCGGTGCGCAGACCATCGTCAAGGATGTCATCAGCGGTATCTTCTACCTCTGGGACGATGCTTTCCGCATCGGTGAATATATCGAAAGCGGCCACTACAAGGGCGTGGTGGAGTCCTTCAGCCTGCGCTCGGTGAAGCTGCGCCATCAGCGCGGCCCGCTGGCGACGATCCCCTTCGGTTCTCTCGGCGCGGTCAACAACATGAACCGCGACTGGGCTATCGACAAGATCATCGTCAAGGTCACCTACGACACCGACCTTGTGAAGCTGAAGCGGATCATCAAGGATATCGGCCAGCGCCTGCTCGAGGATGCCGATCTGGCCCCGAGCATCATTCAGACGCTGAAGATGAAGGGCGTCGAACAGTTCGGCGATTTCGCGGTCGAGATCAGGCTTGCGATTACCGCCAAGCCCAATGAACTCTCGGTCATCCGCCGCAACGCGCTGGCGTTGATCAAGCAAGCCTTCGACGAAAACGGCATCCAGTTTGCCTTCCCGACGGTGCAGGTGGCAAGCGACAAGGATGCTGCTGCAGCCGCTGCCCGGCAGCTCATCGAGATGCGTGCGGCTGCTCTGGATGGCGGGCAGCAGGCCGGCTAGCGGCGAAGCGAGGTCACTGCCTGGGAGGGGCCGTGCTGCCGCGCACGATCAGCGTGACGCCGATCGTTTCGCGTTCGCTCGGCACGGCGTCATCGAGAATGGCCCGCACGGCGCGTTGCGCGATCTCGGCGAAGGGCTGCGCCATGGTCGTCAGGCCCGGCTCCACCATGCCGCCCTCCGGCACGCCGTCGAAGCCGATGACCGAGATGTCGTGCGGAACCGAAAGGCCCCGCGCCCGCAACCAGTTGATCGCCAGCAAAGCGATGTTGTCGGACATGGCGAGGAGCGCCGTCGGCGGTTCGGGCGCGGAGAACAGCAGTTCCAGGCCGGCCTCGACACTGGCCTTGTCGTTGATCGTCTCATAGATCGGCACGTCCTGCCGGCGGATACCGAAGGCTTCGAGCGCCTGCCAGTAGCCGAGCGCACGGTCGCGCGACGTGGAGTAGATCGCCTGCCTGATCTCGTCGACGCCGACCGGCCCGACATGGTCGTGCGAAAGTTCGGTCGCGAGCACGGCAAAACGCCTGTGGCCCAGCTCCGCCAGATGTCGGGCGGCGTCAGCCGCGCCGCCGAGATTGTCGACGCTGATCGAAGCGATCGACGGGTCGTCGTCGTTCAGGGCCAGAGCGACGAAGGGCAATTGCCGCTCGCGCGTCAACTGCACAAGCTTTTCGCCGCCTTCGACGCAGAGAAGAATAAAACCGTCGACCAGCGCGCTCCTGATGTTCCAGTCCAGCTTTTGCCGGTCCTTGGCCGAAACCAGCGCCAGGCCGGTGCCGTTGGCGTCGCAGACCTGGGAAACGGCCGCCAGAAGCGCCCTGGCCCATGGATCGTCGAAGAAATAGGCAAGCGGCTCGACTGCGGCGACGCCGATGGCGTTGACCTTTCCGGCCCGCAGCAAACGACCCGTCAAGCTTGGGCCGGCATAGCCGAGCCGCTTGGCCGTTTCGAGCACATGCTCGCGCACCTCTTCGCGCACCACGTCCGGCCGGCTGAAAACATTGGAGGCGGTTCCCTGCGATACGCCCGCCGCCCTGGCGACATCCGCGAGCCTGATGGTGCCCTTGGCCAATGCAATCTCCCTTTGTTTTGCCGGCAGATCCTAGCAATGAATTTGTATCGGTTCAATTCTGCTTGACAGAAGATTTTTGGAGCGTACGGTTGAACCGATTCAATCAATGAACGCGAGTCGATATTGAATCGATTCAACTAAAAGGAAAACCGATGTTGACCAACTATTTCTTCAAGGATCTCTATGATGATAGCTGGGGCAACCCCGCCAATCCGAATGCCGCCGATCCGCCCTCGCCGGAGGGCAACGGCGTCGGCGAGCAAGGCATTCTGGGCCGGTTGGCCGGCTTCCTGCGCCGACGACGGAATCGTCCGTCTGCCTGGTCCTTCACGATCCCGAGCGAAATGCCCGACGCGGACGGCGAAACCGATAGTCGCCGTCGCACCCGGAACGAAGACGCGAAGTTCCTCGCCGTCGCCAAGGCCCTGTCACGGAATTGCTAATGCCGTCTCCGCGTCAGAAGTTTTCCTTGTAAGGCCGCAAATCCAGCTCCTGTGTCCAGGCCGAAGGATGTTGGCGATGAATGTGCCAGTAGCTCTCGGCGATGGCGTCTATATTCAGGAGCCCATCGGCATCGACATCCGGCCGGCGCGAGCGCAGCCGCTCCCCGTCAATGCCGCCGTCGATGATGGTGTGGGCGACGTGCAGGCCGAGCGGGCCGAATTCCCGCGCCATGCTCTGGCTGATCATGCGAAGGCCCGCCTTGGCGGCGGCAAACTGCGCGAAACCGGCCTTGCCACGCAGGCTGGCGGAAGCGCCGGTGAAGATCACGGTGCCGCGGCCGAACGGCGCCAGATGTCGCGCCGCCTCCCGGCCGACGAGAAAGCCGCCGAAGCAGCAGATGCGCCAGAATTCCTCGAATTGTGCGGCCGTCAGATCGCGGAAGCCGATCGGACGGTTTATGCCGGCGTTGAAGACGACGAAATCGGGCGCAGCAATGTCGTCTCGCGCCGTGAAGGCATGCTCGAAGAGCCGAATGACCGCAGCTTCATCCGTCGCGTCCGTTTCGACGGCTTCGGCGCTGCCGCCGGATGCCTTGATGCTCGCGGCGACCTGATCGATCTTCGCCGGCGTCCGGCCGGCAATGACGACATGATAGCCCTTGTCGGCGAGAAGGCGGCAGAGTGCGGCTCCCAGCCCCTGTTCCGCTCCCACTCCGACGATGATGGCGCTTGGCGTGCTCATTCGGCGGCCTCCCTGGTATTCAGCGTCGGATAGTCGGTATAACCCTCGGCGCCGCCGCCATAGAACGTGGGGCGATGATAGGGGTTGAGGGGCGCGCCGCTGCGGATGCGCTCCGGCAGGTCGGGATTGGCGATGAACAGCCGGCCGAAGGCGATAGCGTCGGCATGACCGGCGGCAACTGCCGCTTCGGCTGTGTCCGGCTGGAAATTGCCCGCGGCGATCAGCGTGCCCGACCAGGCGGGGCGGAACAGTTCTGCGGCGGACGGCACGTTCTTGTGGTCGACTTCGGCCTGGCCGGCGCCGCTGGCGCGCGGCTCGATCAGATGCAGGTAGGCGAGATTGAGCCGGTCCAGCTCGCGAATGACATGGCCGTAGAGACGCAATGGGTCGTCCTCGCCACTGTCGTTGGCGATGCCGAATGGCGACAGGCGAACGCCGACCCGATCGGAACCCCAGACATCGGAAACCGCCTCGACGACCTCGAGCAGCAGCCGCGTGCGGTTCTCGATCGAGCCGCCATACTGGTCGGTGCGCTGGTTCGTGCGCGCCTGCAGGAACTGCTCGATCAGATAGCCGTTGGCGCCGTGGATTTCGACACCGTCGAAGCCGGCCTGTTTCGCATTGGCGGCCGCCTGCGCATAGACCTCGATCAAGAGCGGCATCAGGTCGATATCGATCGCCTGCGGCGTCTCGAAGGGAACGCGCTCGAAGGAGGCGGTGAAGGCTTGTCCCTTGGCGGCGATGGCGGAAGGGGCAATCGGCAGAGCGCCGCCCGGCTGGTGAGACGAATGCGAAATGCGGCCGACATGCCAGAGCTGCAGGAAAATCCTGCCGCCCTTGCCATGAACGGCATCCGTCACGACCTTCCAGCCGGCGATTTGCTCCGCCGTGTGGATGCCCGGCGTTGCCGGCATGCCCTGTCCTGCGCGGGAAATCTGCGAGCCCTCGGAAATAATCAGGCCGCCCTTGCTTGCGCGCTGGGCATAATATTCGGCATTCAGTGCGGAGGGCACGTTGCCCGGCTGGCTCGCCCGCATGCGGGTCAGCGGCGCCATGACGATGCGATGTTCAAGCTCGTAGGGGCCGATGGTGAGCGGCGAAAATAAGGTGTTTGTCATAAAATTCTCCTGCCTGGAGCCAAGATTGCTCCCCGGGGCGGAAGGGCCTGTCAGCGGCGATTCGGTCTCGGGAGTTCGAATAAGATGATGTTCATCATTTATTCGAACAATCGGACGTGCGCAACTGAATCTGACGTCAGGCCGGAATCCTTGCAAGAAAGTCGAGCAAGCTGGCGTTGAACTGCGCCGGCCGCTGCAGCGGGGCGAAATGGCTGACGCCGGGCAGGAGTATCAGCTCCGCGCCGGGAATGTGCCGCACGAGATGATCGGCATGTTCGCGCTTGATGAACTCGTCATGCTCGCTGTGCGCGATGGCGACGGGCACGTGGATATCGGCGAGATCGGCGATCGTATAGTTCGGCTCCGTCCGCTGCATCAGGCCGACGGCCTCGACGAAGGCGTCGAACCTGTCGGGCGTGGCGGAGAGGGCGGCATAATCCTTCGTGTGGCGGGAGAAGCAGCGCTCGATGACGGGCGTCGCCACGAATTCCTTGGTGCCGCTCGGGTCCATGTTGCAGGCAAAGAAGAAAACGCCGGACACGCGCTCCGGATGGGTTCTTCCAAGGATCATGCCCGTGCAGGCGCCATCGCTCCATCCGGCAATGGCTGCCTTTTCAATCTTCAGCCTGTCCATGACGGCGAGAACGTCGGATGCCATCAGTTCGTAGGTGTATGGCCGCTCGTCGCGTGTGCTGCGGCCATGACCGCGGCTGTCGATGACGATGACCTGATGGCCGGCGTCGATCAGGGCCGGCACCTGATAGCCCCAATTGCCGCTGTTTCCGAGCCCTCCATGCAGGAGGATCACCGGAGCGCCGCTGCCATGGGACGCATACCAGATGCGGGCGCCATCGTGATCGACATGGCCCTCCGTCTCGGCTTGCGGCAGGGATGCGGCGCCCTCGGCTTCGAAGCGATGAAGCTCGTCGTCGCGAAAATCCATATCCACCCCCCATTGTGCTGCCTCCATCCGGCAGCCATCGGACGAGACTATTCGATCCGGCCCCGTTTTTCCAACAGGGTCGCGATCATGCCGTTGCAAGATGCTCGAAGAGATCCCGGGCCGGTGACGGCAGGTCATCGAGGGAGCGCGTGCAGATCGAAAGCCGGCGCGTGGCCCAGCTGTCGGTGAGGCGCAGCGCCGCGATCTTCGCCGACCGGCCGCAGCGACGCGCCGCGGTTTCGGGCACGATGCCGAGGCCGACGCCATGGCCTGCCATGTCGCAGATGCCCTCGAATGTCCGCATCCGCACCCGCATCTTCAATCGGGCGCCGAGGCGGGCGGCCCGCGCGTCGATGTGGTCCTGTAGCGCCCCGCCGGCGAGCCCGATGAAATGCTCGTGCAGGACATCTGCGAAAGCGATCTGCTTCGTTGCGGCAAGCGCATGATCGCGAGACACGACCACCACCAGCCGGTCGATCGCGAAGGGCCGCAATATCAGGCCAGAGGTATCGACGGCGTCGGACAGGATGCCGATGTCGGCGTGCCCGGCTGAAACGGCCCGCGCGATTTCGATGCTCTGCCGCTCCTTGAGGTCGATATCGGTTCGCGGATGCCTGCTCATCCAGTCCGCAAGCCGTGACGGCAGGTATTCGGCGATTGCGGCGGTATTGGCCGCAAGCCGGATGGTTGCCCGCAGGCCGCTCGCATGCTCCCCGAGTTCGCCGCGCATCTGCGCCAGCTGCCGCTGTATCAGTCGCGCGTGGTGTGCCAATGCCTCTCCGGCCGGTGTCGGGCGGATGCCGCGTCGCCCGCGTTCCAGAAGCTTTACGCCGCCATTGGCCTCCATGTCGCGCAGCCGCTCGCTGGCGGCC
Organism: Rhizobium sp. A37_96; assembly: GCF_053521765.1. Classification (NCBI taxonomy): domain Bacteria; kingdom Pseudomonadati; phylum Pseudomonadota; class Alphaproteobacteria; order Hyphomicrobiales; family Rhizobiaceae; genus Rhizobium; species Rhizobium sp. A37_96. The sequence goes on from NZ_JBNWDS010000002.1 coordinate 78,423, forward strand.
GGCAGCGAAAGCCCGACATCGGCGGCGCCATGGGTAATGCTGCCGGCATCGACGACGGCGAGGAAAAGGCGAAGGTCGGTCAGATCGAAGCGCATGGATCGGAGATTATCGCATGTTCAGCCTTCGGGATAGCCGAAGGCTGCCTTCGCGTCATCCGCATTGTCCATGGCCCTGTATTTGCTAGGGGAGGGATATGATGGATCATTCGATATCGCTTCTTGCCGCCATTTCCGCCACCTTCTTTGTCGCCGGCATGGTCAAGGGCGTCACCGGCATGGGGCTGCCGACCGTGGCGATGGGGGTCTTGAGCACCCTGATTTCGCCGCTTACGGCGGCCAGCCTGCTGATCGTGCCGTCCTTCGTCACCAATGTCTGGCAGCTTCTGGCGGGCCCGAGCTTCCGCGCGCTCGTGCGACGGTTTTCCCTGCTGGCGTTTGCCGTCGTCGTCGGAACCTTTGCCGGCTCATATCTTCTGGCGACCGGCGATACGCGGCTGACGACGGGAGCGCTGGGCGGGGCGCTCATCCTCTATGCCGGCCATGCCTTGCTTGCCCGCCAGCTTCATGTGCCTTCGACGCTGGAGCCGCTGCTATCGCCGGTCGTCGGCCTGATTACCGGCCTGCTGACCGGCGCGACCGGCGTCTTTGTCGTTCCCGCCGTGCCCTATCTGCAGGCGCTGAGGCTGGAGAAGGAAGAGCTGGTTCAGGCGCTCGGCCTTTCCTTCACCGTTTCCACCGTGGCGCTGGCCGGCGCGCTCGCCTGGCACGGCGCCTTCCGCGTCGACAATCTCGCGCTGTCTGCGCTGGCGATCGTGCCGGCGCTCGCCGGGATGTGGGCCGGCCAGATCATCCGCAACCGCGTCAGCCCGGCAACGTTCCGCCGATGGTTTCTGCTGTGCCTTCTGGTGCTTGGCGCCGAGATGGTCGTCAAAGCCGCTTTCTGAGGCAGTCCTGTGTTGCCGGGTTGCCCCGTGCGTTCCCATATGCTTCGAAGTTCGTTTCCGACGGAGGCCGGTTGATCGATGCAAAAAGAGCAGCAAGCGATTTCTGATGGTCATCCGCCCGCCGATGCCCTGCTCGTCGTCGATGTGCAGAATGCCTTTGTCGAGGGGCCGGAGGCCGTGCCCGGCGATGCAACGCTGAGGTCGGTGGTCGAGCTCCTGCTGGATAAGGCGCGGTCGGCATGGGCGCCGGTGATTTTCCTGCAGAACGATGGTCCAGCCGGTGCGCCGGATGAGCCGTTTCAGCCGGGATGGAAACTCCATTTCCCGCCTCAGTCAGGCGAAGTGGTCATTCGGAAGACGGAGGATGATGGCTTCGAGGGCACCGATCTCGATGCCGTCCTCGCCGCATTCGGCGTGCGCGAACTGGTGATATCAGGCGTGCTTTCGGAAATGTGCGTTGCCGCAACGGCGCGGTCGGCACTTCAGCGTGGCTATGGCGTACTGCTGCCGCATGATGCGCACGCCACCTATGACGTTCCCGCCGGGCCGGGGTCGCAAGGCGTGCCCGCAGCCATGGCTGCACGGGCGGCTGAATGGTCGCTGGGCGACGAGGTGCGCATCTGCGCCTCGGCACGCGATGTTCAGTTCAGAAAGCGCTGTTAATCGCGCGATGGATGCGAAGACAGACGGCGGCGGCCAAATCCCTCTCAGCGCGGCTGAATTGCGCTCGGTGGGCACATAAGTCGAGCCAACTCTTGAATATTGCGTCGAATCGTAATAATTGAAGTTACATGAAACGCGACAGCAGACTTTCCTCCGTTCTCCATGCCCTGCTCCATATGGCCGAGCAGGATGCGCCGGTGACATCCGAAACCCTGGCGCAATGCATGCATACCAATCCCGTCGTGGTACGGCGCACCATGGGGCTTTTGCGCGAGGTCGGAATCGTGCGTTCCGCCAAGGGGCATACAGGCGGCTGGACGATCGCCGCCGATCTTGGAAGCGTGACGTTGCGCCAGCTGCACGAAGCACTCGGCGAACCGGCCGTCTTCGCCATCGGCAATCGCAACGAGACGCCGGAATGCCTTGTCGAGCAATCGGTCAATTCCGTGCTCGACGATGCTTTTGCGGAAGCGGAGGCGCTTCTGCTCAAGCGTTTTGAGAGTGTCACGCTTGCCGATCTCGCCGCCGAATTTGCAAGGCGTCATGCGCAGTGGCGCACAGAAAGGACCCTCTTATGACCCATGACGTCATCGTTATCGGGGGCGGCTACGCCGGAATGGCGGCCGCCCTCCAGCTTCTCCGCGCCCGGCGCAAGGTGCTGGTGATCGACGCCGGCAAGCGCCGCAATCGTTTTGCGGATGCCTCCCACGGCTTTCTCGGGCAGGATGGCGTCAATCCTGGCGAGATCGCCCGTAAGGCGCGCGAGCAGCTTTCCGCCTATCCGACATTGTCTTGGGTCGAGGGGATCGCCAAGCAGGCCGAGGGCGAGAAGGATGCCTTCGCCGTAACCACGGCGGACGGCGCGCGCCACAATGCCCGGCGCCTGCTTTTCGCCACCGGCGTCTCCGATGCGTTGCCCGAGGTCGAGGGGCTGGGGGAGCGTTGGGGCCGAAGCGTCTTCCATTGCCCCTATTGCCATGGCTACGAGCTCGATCAGGGCCGCATCGGCTGCATCGCCACCGGGTCGATGTCGCTGCATCAGGCGCAATTGCTGCCGGAATGGGGCGAGGTGACGCTGTTTCTCAACGGTTCGTTTGCTCCGGACGAGGCACAGCGCGCCGATCTGGCCGCGCGCGGCGTGGCGATCGAGGAAACGCCGGTCGCAAGGCTCGAGGGAGCGGCCGACGTGCGGCTTACAGACGGACGACTGCTGCAGTTTGCCGGCCTCTTCACAGCATCGCGCGTGTCGCCCTCAAGCCCGGTCGCCGAACAGCTCGGCTGCGCGCTCGAAGAGACGCCCTTTGGCTTGCAGATCCAGACGGATGCTACGAAGGAGACGACCGTTTTCGGCGCTTTCGCCTGCGGCGATGCCGCGCGCATCCCGCATTCGGTGTCGCTGGCCGTCGGCGACGGCGCCTGGGCCGGCGCGCAGCTGCACCGCTCGCTGGTGTTTTAGAACTGGCCCCGGAGGGTGCTTCTGCCCTCCGGGCTCCGGCACCTTTGCCCTATTTCTCTTCGGGCACCTTCAGGATCAGCGCCTCGTCCGGGCCGATGGTGCGTCCGTCCCGCGCCCGGATTTCGAGTTGCACCGGCTGTCCGGTGGCGCGATCCACCAGCAGCGAATGCTCCTCGGCCGGCGCGAAGAGATGGCGTTCGCCGAACTTCCGCAATGCCACCATGACCGGGAAGAGGTCCTTTCCCATCGCCGTCAGGCGATATTCCATGCGCGTGCCGCCCTCGCTGGCGGGAGCCAGCTCCAGAATGCCGCTCGCCACCAGCGTCCGCAGGCGCTCGGTCAGAATGTTCTTGGCGATGCCGAGGCTCTTCTGAAATTCGCCGAAGCGTGTCAGCCCGTCGAACGCATCGCGCACGATCAGCAGCGACCACCAGTCGCCGATGACGTCGAGCGAGCGGGCGCTTGGGCAATAATCGCCTTTCAGGCTTTTTCGCGCGACCATCCGCTCAAAGCTCCCGGTCTTTTGTCTGCAAGAATGGTTGCATTATTAAACCAATAATGGTACCCGATTGATGGTTTCATTATTAAACCGAAAAATCGGGAGTTTTGCAATGACGATCGATCAGGACGCGCCGCCGGCGGGCAGCGCGAACGATAGCGCGCGCCTTCATTCCTCGCTTAAAGACGTGTTCGGGAACGAGGGGGTGCAGCCCTCCGCCGAAGGCAATCTGCCGCTCACGCGCGCCACGATTTTCCTGTTTGCGGTCGCCAGCGGCCTCGCCGTGGCGAATGCCTATTTCGCCCATCCGCTTCTCGATGTCATGGCTGACGACCTCAAGCTGTCGCGCACGGTTGCCGGCCTGATCGTCGGCGCGACGCAACTCGGCTATGGGCTCGGCCTGATCCTGCTTGTGCCGCTCGGCGATCTCGTCGACCGGCGCAAGCTCATCGTCGTGCAATCGCTGCTGAGCGTGGCGGCACTCGTCTGCGTCGGCTTTTCGTCCAGTGCGGCCATGCTGCTCGGCTCCATGGCCGCCGTCGGCTTCCTGGCGGTGGTGACGCAGGCCTTGGTCGCCTACGCCGCCAGCCTGTCGCATCCCTCCGAGCGCGGCCATATCGTCGGCATGGTCACGAGCGGCATCGTGCTCGGCATTCTTTTGGCGCGCAGCGTCGCGGGAACGCTGACCGATCTCTCCGGCTGGCGAACGGTCTATATCGTCTCTGCCGTGCTGACGCTGGCGATCGCGCTTCTCCTCTGGCGTGCGCTGCCGCGCCAGCAAAGACCGCAGACGAGTCTTTCCTATTTCGGCCTCATCCGCTCGCTTGGCGTCCTGCTTGCCGAAGAACCGGTCCTGCGCATCCGCGCCGTCATCGCCATGCTGATCTTCGCCAATATCACCACGCTCCTGGCGCCGCTCGTCCTGCCGCTGACCGCGCCGCCTTATTCGCTGTCCCACACCGAAGTCGGCCTGTTCGGTCTTGCCGGCGCAGCCGGCGCGCTCGGCGCCATCAGGGCAGGGCGCTGGGCCGACCGCGGCCATGGTCAGCGCACGACCGGCATCGCGCTCGCGCTGATGCTCGCCGCCTGGCTGCCGATCTCGATGTTGGATCACTCGATCTTCTGGCTCATCCTCGGCGTGCTCGTCATCGACTTCGGCCTGCAGGCGACGCACGTCACCAATCAGGGCATGATCTACCGTGTCAGGCCCGATGCGCAGAACAGGCTGACCGCCGCCTATATGGTCTTCTATTCCATCGGCAGCGCCGTCGGCTCGTCGACATCGACCATCATATACGCCCATGCAGGCTGGCCGGGGGTGTGCCTGTCCGGTGCGGCGATAAGCCTCGCGACGCTTCTCTTCTGGGCGCTCACCTTGCGGGCAACGCCCAGGGTGGCGACGCAAAGCGTCGTTTAAGACGACAGCTAGTTTTTCAGCGCTCGGGCCTGCTCAGGGCAGCATCGCCGGCAACTGTTCTTCCAGAAGGGAGAGGACCGCTCGAATTCGGGGTGGAACGGGCTTTATGGCCGGATAAAGAGCATGCAGATCAAATCCCGGCACGGTAAATCCGGGCAGCAGGCGTATCAGCCTGCCGCTGGCAAGATCCTCGGCGCAGACCGGCTCCTGCAGCACGCCGATGCCAGCTCCATCGAGCAACAGGCGGTGCAGCGGCCGCCAGTGACTGGTGCTCAGGACGGTGTCGATGGCGGCAAAGCCGATTTGCTGGTCGACGCCGATCAACGGAAGCCGGCCGTTGTTGAACAGGCCCGAGACCCGGAGGAAAGGATGGTTGGCAAGCTCATCCGGCTCTGCCGGCGTCCCATACAGATCGAGATAGCCCGGCGATGCCACCAGAACGCGGGCGATATGGCCGAGCTTCCGGGCAACGAAGCTGCCCTCGCCGAGATCGCCCAGGCGCAGCGAGAGATCGACGCCCTCCGTCACCGGATCGACGATCCTGTCGTTGAGCACCAGCTCGATCTTGAGCAGCGGATGACGTTTGCGCATCTGTAGCAGGATCGGCGGCAGGATGATGTCGCCGAGCCCATGAGGCGCTGCGATCCGGAGCGTGCCGCGCAATGACTGATCGCCGTTTACGACCGTCAGGGCGTCGCTTGCGCTGTCGAGAACCTGCTTGCTGCGCTCGTAGAAGGCGGCGCCGACATCGGTGACGGAAAGCTTGCGGGTGTTGCGCAGCAGCAGCCGCGTGCCGAGATATTGCTCCAGCCGATCGATGCGCTCGCTGACGGCGGGCTGGCCCATGCCGAGATCGCGGGCGGCGGCCGACATGCTGCCCCGTTCCACCACCCTGACATAGACGCGCATTGCCACCAACAGATCCATGCGGGGCAATATATCGGCACAGCCGATAAATGTAAGTGGATCAAGCGGTCTGGTGACCGGGTCGCTGATCGCCGAAAAGGATGCACGCTTTGGCTCTCAATCGCAAAACACAGGTCAGGCTCATGGGCGATATCAGGCTTTACATGTTTCAATCGGGCACGCAGCGGTGCAAGGCCCACGACATCAGGATGAACCAGGGAGACGGCGCCGATTATGAAATACCGGTGCCGTGGTTTCTGCTGACCCATCCCAGGGGCAACGTCATCATCGATGGCGGGCTTGCGGCTGAAGGGCTGGCCGATCCGCGCGGTTATTGGGGCGATGTCGTCGATAGCTATCGGCCCATCATGACCGAAGAGCAGGGATGCGTCGCGCAGCTGGCGAAGCTCGGCATCTCGCGCGAGGACGTCCGCTTCGTCGTCTTGTCGCATTTACATTCCGATCACAGCGGCGCTGTCGGCCGGTTTCCCAATGCGACCCACATCGTCCAGCGCCGGGAATATGAATATGCCTTCGCGCCGGACTGGTTCGCGGCCGGCGCCTATGTCCGCCGGGACTTCGACCGGCCCGGCCTGAAATGGCATTTCCTGGAAGGCGATGCCACCGACGCCTATGATCTCCATGGCGACGGAACGCTGCGGATGGTCTTCACGCCGGGTCACAGCGTCGGCCACCAGTCCTTCCTGGTGCGCTTGCCCAACACGGGCGCGGTTTTGCTGGCCATCGACGCCGCGTACACGCTCGATCATTGGAATGAGCGCGCGCTGCCCGGCTTCATGGCTTCGGCCGTCGACACGGTGCGATCGGTCGGCAAGCTGCGCGCGCTCGCCGAGCAGACCGATGCGCTGGTGGTCATGGGCCACGATCCTGAAGCCTGGCCTAAGTTCAGGCAGGCTCCGGCCTATTATGATTGAAGCTGTATCCGGTGAGCCTTGAAAAGCAGGCCACGCGGGACCGCTCTGAAAATCAGATCCTGCAGGGCCCGCCGGGACGCATTTCGCCGTCGGCGCGCTATTGCGAGGTCTTCGGTCTCATTCGACCGACGGCATCTGGCCGGTGTCGTAAAACTGCGTCCGGTGCTGGCGGACCCATTCCTCGATGCCGGTCGGCTGGAAATCCTCCAGACCGGGTTGCGGCTCGAATGGAGCAGCCAGCATCGCATCCGCCTCATGCCGGTGCGATGCGAAGAAGCGGAATTTCGAGGCGACGCGCCGCCCCGTTCCCGGCCCCATCGCCGCATCCACTTCCCTCTCGAATTGATCGAGCGGCTGGGCGCGATAGGTGACGGGGCGTCCGAGCCCCGCGCTGATCCGCGAGGCGAGTTCGCTCCCCGACACACTTTCCAGCCCGGCGATACGATGGTCGCCGGAATGGACGCCGCGCTCCAGCAGGGTGATGGCAGCGCGGGCGCAATCGTCGACCGAGGTCCAGGCGATGCGCTGGGATTCGGCGATCGGCGGCGCGAAAGCCCCCTCATCGATGATTTCCATCCGCGCCGAGGGCTTCAGGAGATTGTCGAGATACATGGTGGGGCGGACGACGGCGAAGGGCAGGCCCGAAGCGCGGGCCACGTCCTCGATCATGGCGTTGGCGACGAAGCTCGGCTCCTCGCAGGGCGCCGGGCGGCTGGCGCTGGCAAGCTTCAGGACAATGGATTCGAGGCCGCATGCAAGGGAGGCCGACACCGCATTTTCGGCTTGTATGCGCATGGCCTCCTGCGGCCCTATCGGAATCTGCAGCACCGCGTGCCTGATGCCGGTGCCGGCGGCGCGAAGCGAGGCGGGATCGCGAAGGTCACCTTCGGCAAGCTCTATGCCGAGGGCCGCGAGCGCCCGAACGCGCGTCCGGTCCCGGACAAGGGCCCTGACCTTGAAGCCGCGCCGAAGAGCGGCGCGGACGACGGCGCCACCTTGGACGCCGGCGGCGAGATAGACGAGGATCGGTTGGGATTGATCGATAGTGGACATGCAACGGTTCCTTCGAAATAGGTCTGCCGAAGGAACATCGTCGGATGGCCACCGAACAGACCCGAAACGCGCCCGAAGCGCAGGGACTGTCGGGGTATCCACGCATCGCGTGGAACAGAGCTTCCCCATTTCGGGAGAAGGGCCTGGGCCTACCGAGACCAAGCCAGCCATTTTCGACAGGGAGAATGTAGGCCGGCTTCAAGATCGGCGTCAATGGAAAGATGAAGCCGCGCCGCGCCCCCGCGCACTAGACTTGGGGCAGAAACGCCTCGATCCGTTCGGCATCGTCGGGTGTCGCCGGGTTGTAGACGACCATGCTCAGATCCGTCCGGCCATCGACCGAGAAGGCCGAATATTCGAATGCGAGCGGGCCGAGGACGGGATGGCGTATGTGCTTGACGGCCTCGCCATGCGTGCCTGCAATGACGTTGTCGCGCCACATGGCGCTGAACTCGGGGCTGGCCCGGCAGAGCTCGGCGACGAAGGGCTCTATCTCGGCCGCCGCGCCCGCGCGGGCGGCATCGACACGGAACGAGCCCAGAGCGAAGCGCGCCACGCTTTCCCAGTCATATTGCGCCGCGCGGGCACGCGGATCGAGGAAGATATAGCGCAGGATATTGCGCTCTTCCGGCGGCAGCGATCCGTAGTCCACCAGCATGATGGTCGCCGCCTTGTTCCAGGCGACGACATCCCAGGTGGCGGTCCTGATGAGGGCGGGGCAGGGGTCGAGGGCATCGAGTACGCGCTGCAGCCGCGGCGTCACGCCGTCATTCTTGCGGTAGCGTGCTTCGGGCGGGCGCCCAAGCCCGAGCAGGAACAGATGTTCCCGCTCCACCTCTGTCAGCATCAAGGCGCGGGCGATCCGGTCGAGCACGTCGGCGGACGGCGCGCCGCCGCGCCCCTGTTCCAGCCATGTGTACCAGGTCGGGCTGATATTGGCGCGCTGCGCCACTTCCTCGCGCCGCAGCCCGGGCGTTCGCCGCCGCTCGGAGGCAAAGCCGAGGACGGCTGGATCGAGCCTGGCGCGTCGGTCCCTCAGATAGGCCCCGAGCGGATTCTCCGTTTCGAGAAGATCGGTCATCCTGTTAGTGCTTTTACTATGATAAGGTCACTACTTTACCAGAATAGCAGATGGGCTCAAACTTGTCTCCAGTGAAATAAGGAGACTGTGCTTATGCGTGTATTCGTTACTGGCGCGACCGGAAATGTCGGCTCGAATGTCGTCAGGGAGTTGATTGCGGCTGGCCATCAGGTGCTCGGCCTTTCCCGTTCCAAGGAGAAGGCCGTGGCGCTCGCCGCCGCCGGCGCCGAGGTTCTTCACGGAACGCTCGAGGATATGGAAATCCTGAAAAGCGGCGCCTCGCAGTCGGACGGCGTCATCCATCTGGCCTTCAATCACGACTTCTCGAGGTTCGCGGCGAATTGCGAAGATGATCGCCGCGTCATCGCAACGCTCGCCTCGGCGCTTGCCGGTTCGGCTCGCCCGCTCGTCATCACCTCGGGAACGGCGATTGCCAATACGGTGCCGGGCGAACCTGCCCGGGAAGACAATCCGACCGTCGGCTCCGACAGGCACCCCCGCGCGGCTTCCGAAGAGGCTGCCACCCTTGCCGGCGAGATCGGCGTCAACGTCTCGGTCGTGCGGCTGCCGCAGGTGCATGATCCGGTCTCGCAGGGGCTGATTACGCCCTTGATCCAGATATATCGGGAAAAGGGCGTCTGCGCCTATGTCGGGGACGGACACAATCGCTGGCCGGCCGCGCATTTTTCCGACGTCGCCCGCCTTTATCGCCTTGTCGTCGAGCGTGCCGAGCCGAACGCGAGATATCACGCCGTCGCCGAGGAGGGTGTCGCGATGCGCGATATCGCCGAGATTATCGGCCGGCGCCTGAACCTGCCCGTCAAATCCGTCGGCGAAGAGGAGGCCGGGCAATATTTCGGCTGGCTTTCCATGTTCGCCGGCCACGACATGCCGGCCTCCAGTGCCCAGACGCGGCAGAAGCTGGGCTGGAACCCCACCGGCCCGACGCTGCTCGCCGATCTTGCCGAGCTGCAGGTTTCCGGGGCGTGATCTTCATTGCAGGATTCCGATCCGCTCGCGGATTCGGAATCAGACGGGCCGCGTAGCCCAAGGCCCGGCCGGGTTTCACTGGCCGGGTTTTTTCGTTTGCGGGAGCCATGAGCGCAGGTTTCCGATCAAGAACGGCAGACAGCCGGTAAGATGCGGGAATTCGGAAAAACAGCGATTGGACAGAAATATATATGGCGGACAGGGAGGGATTCGAACCCTCGGTACGCTTTCACGTACACACGCGTTCCAGGCGTGCGCCTTAAACCACTCGGCCACCTGTCCTTTGGCGTTTCGCACCCGGTCAGGAAGCAAATCGTCGGAACGGCGCGATATATACCGATGAATTTCGCGCAATCAACCCGAATCTGACAGATTTTTGACTTGTCGATGCAAAACTCTGTTTCTCATCCCCATTGCGCTTGTTTCGCGCGCAAATTATCTAAGAAGAAGATGAGGCGGCCTAAGACCGGTCGGCCTGAAAAGGCCGGGCGTAATGTGTATCCGGAGGGGTTTATGCGTTTCCTGCTGCGTTTTGCCAGCCTCGTCGCGCTCGTGGTGGCGGTCATCGCCGGCACCATCGATTCCATTCAATCCGTTGCTGCTTCCGCCGTGGTGCTCACCCCGATGGGCGATGCATGGAACGATGTCAGCCCTTCGTCGCTGGCCAGGCTTCGTTCGGCGATTGCCTATTACGTCCATCCGCAGTTCTACGACATGGTGATGCAATGGCTGTTGTTTCAGCCGGCTTTCGCCGTCTTCCTGGCGGTCTCGCTGCTCCTGTGGATGATCGCCTACAAGCGCCAGCCCGCAGCCGGCCGCTTCAGCGCCTGAGAGGGTTGGAGCGCGCCTTTCGGCCTGTGCCATTTGAGGAATTCGGGGCTGCCGGAGGGTGTCTGGCGACGGGCTTGTTGCCGTGCCGCAAGGGCTGGAGCCAGCGATTGCGAAGCGCCGATCAGCCGCCTCTTTGACCAATAAAATTGCAGTTTTGGGCCGAAATTGTTTAAAAAACGGGTCATTTGGGCGGGTTTTCACCAATTCCCACAAATCTTTACCAACTGAAAAATTTCTCGTGAGTTTTTCGTGCAGCCATGCAAGGATGCGCGCCAGCTTGGCCTCGGGGGAGGTCAGCGGTTCCGCAGACATGCCCGGTCAACGGGCTTGCGGGAGGACCCAACAAGATAGCAACAACAGGGCTGCGACACATGAAAAAATCCCTTCTGACCCTTTTTGCCTTGGCCGCCATGTCGGCAACGGCGCTTGCGGCCGATATCAAGCCGGCAATCGTCTACGGAACCGGTGGCAAGTTCGACAAGTCCTTCAACGAAGCTGCCTATAACGGCGCCGAAAAGTTCAAGAAGGAAACCGGCATCGCCTATCGCGATTTCGAGCCGACAGGCGACACCCAGGGTGAGCAGGCGTTGCGCAACTTCGCCAGCAAGGGCTTCAATCCGGTCATCGCCGTCTCCTTCGCCTGGACCTCCGCTCTCCAGAAGGTTGCCGCCGAATATCCGAAGACCGAATTCGTGCTGATCGACGACAGCCTCGATCTGCCGAACGTCCGCTCGGTCAAGTTCAAGGAAAACGAAGGCTCCTACCTCGCTGGCGTCATGGCGGCCATGGCTTCGAAGACCGGCAAGGTTGGCTTCGTCGGCGGCATGGACATTCCGCTGATCCGCAAGTTCGAGTGTGGTTACGAGCTGGGCGCGCGCGCGACCAATCCGAAGATCGAAGTCTTCCAGAACATGACCGGCACGACCGGCGCTGCCTGGAACGACCCGGTTCGCGGCGGCGAGCTCACCAAGAACCAGATCGACCAGGGCGCGGACGTCGTCTACGCGGCTGCCGGCGCGACCGGCCTCGGCGTGCTGCAGACGGCTGCCGACAACAAGAAGCTGTCGATCGGCGTCGATAGCAATCAGAACTACCTGCATCCCGGTTCCGTTCTGACCTCCGTCGTCAAGCGCGTCGATCTGGCGGTGTACAATGCCTTCAGCGATGCCAAGAACGGCAAGTTTACGCCCGGCACCCAGGAGCTCGGCCTGAAGGAAGACGGCGTCACCGTTGCCATCGACGACAACAACAAGCCGCTCGTCACTCCGGAAATGCAGGCTGCCATCGACAAGGCGCGTGCCGATATCGTTGGCGGAACCATCAAGGTCCACGACTATCTGACCGACAACGCCTGCCCGAAGAGCTGATAATGAAACAAGGGCGTATGACGTGGCAAACCGTCATACGCCCTTTTCTTATCCGGAATCCGGTTTCTGGAGCCCCCTATAGTGAGCCAATCGCCTGCCATCGAGCTCGTGGACATCGACAAGAAGTTCGGTGCTGTCCACGCAAACAAAGATATCAACCTGACCGTCGCCAAGGGCTCGATCCACGGGATCATCGGCGAGAACGGTGCCGGGAAATCGACTCTGATGTCGATTATCTACGGATTCTACCAGGCCGACAGCGGCGAAATCCGCATCAACGGCAACCCTATCGCCATCCGTGACAGCCAGACGGCGATCTCCGCCGGCATCGGCATGGTCCACCAGCATTTCATGCTGGTCGATAATTTCACCGTCCTTGAGAATGTGATGCTGGGCGCCGAAGGCGGCGCGCTGCTCGCCAAGGGCGTCGCCGCCACGCGCGCCGAACTGGGCCGCCTGGAAAAGGATTATGGCCTGGAGGTCGATCCGGACGCGCTGATCGAAGAACTGCCGGTAGGCCAGCAGCAGCGCGTCGAAATCCTCAAGGCGATGTATCGCGGCGCCGAAATCCTCATCCTCGATGAGCCCACCGGCGTTTTGACGCCCGCCGAGGCCGACAATCTGTTTCGCATTCTCCGCGTGCTGCGCGACCAGGGCAAGACGATCATCCTCATCACCCACAAGCTGCGCGAAATCATGGCGATCACCGACACGGTTTCCGTCATGCGCCGCGGCGAGATGGTCGCGACCCGCAAGACGGCGGAAACCACGGTGGAGGAACTGGCCGAGCTGATGGTCGGGCGCCGCGTGCTGCTGCGCGTCGAAAAGGGTGCGTCCAATCCCGGCGAGGTGCTGTTGTCGGTCCGCAACCTCACCGTCAAGGACGGTCGCGGTGTCATCATGGTCGACAATGTCTCCTTCGATGTCCGCGCCGGTGAAATCGTCGGCATTGCCGGCGTTGCCGGAAACGGCCAGTCCGAACTGCTGGAGGCGATCGCCGGCATCCGCAAGCCGGCCTCGGGCGAGATCCTTCTGCATGGCAAGCCGATCGGCAATGCCGATCCGGCCGCCCTGCGCGATCTCGGGCTTGCGCATATTCCGGAAGATCGGCATCACATGGGCCTCGTTCTCAAATTCGAGGAGTATGAGAATTCCATGCTCGGCTATCACCGCGATCCCAAATACGGGCGCGGCGGCATGCTCGATCTGGAAGCCATGCGCAAGGATGCGATCGAGAAGATCGAAAAATACGATATCCGCCCGCCGAATGCGCGGCTGAAGACCGCCAACTTCTCCGGCGGCAACCAGCAGAAGATCGTCGTCGCCCGCGAGATCGAGCGCGATCCGAAGGCTCTGCTGATCGGCCAGCCGACGCGCGGCGTCGATATCGGCGCCATCGAATTCATCCATCGCCGCATCATCGAGATGCGCGACGCCGGCAAGGCGATCCTGCTGGTATCGGTGGAGCTGGATGAGATCCGCGCGCTTTCGGACCGTATCCTTGTCATGTTCGCCGGCCATATCGTCGGTGAAAAGTCGGCTGAGGCCGGTGAACAAACACTCGGCCTGATGATGGCCGGCATTGCCGCATGAGGCGTTTATGAGCACGGCTTCCGTTCCGCTCCCAAATTGGATCAACTACGGTCTGATCCCCATTCTCAACCTGATCGTTGCCTTCCTGATATCGGGCCTTGTGGTCTGGTTCATCGGCGAAAGTCCGCTCGACGCGCTCGTGCTGCTGCTGCAGGGCGCGCTCGGCAGCGGCGAGGGCATCGGCTTCACCCTCTATTACGCGACGAGCTTCATCTTCACCGGGCTTTCGGTCGCCGTCGCCATCCACGCCGGGCTGTTCAATATCGGCTCGGAAGGCCAGGCCTATGTCGGCGGTCTCGGCTGTGCCCTGGTGGCGCTGGCGCTCGACAAATACGTGCCCTGGTACGTGACCATGCCGTTTGCGGTTATCGGCGCGGCGATCTTCGGCGCGCTCTGGGCCCTCATCCCCGCCTGGCTGCAGGCCAAGCGCGGCAGCCACGTCGTCATCACCACCATCATGTTCAACTTCATCGCATCGGCGATGATGAACTTCCTGCTGGTGCATGTGCTGATCGTGCCGGGCAAGATGGCCCCGGAAACCCGTACCTTCCTCGAGGGAGGCCAGCTGCCCAAGCTCGGCTGGTTGATGGATATCTTCGGGTCGACCATCGGTGCCGCCCCCCTCAACGTGTCCTTCCTGATCGCGTTGGTCATGTGCTTCCTCGTCTGGGTGCTCGTCTGGCGCACCAAGCTTGGCTATGAAATGCGCACGCTGGGCTTGAGCCCCTCGGCCGCCGTCTATGCCGGCATTCCCTATGCCCGCACCGTCGTTATCGCCATGCTGATCTCCGGCGGCCTCGCCGGCATGATGTCGCTCAATCCCGTCATGGGCGCCTCCGCGCGCCTGCAGGTGGAGTTCGTGCTCGGCGCGGGCTTTGTCGGCATCGCCGTGTCGCTGATGGGCCGCAACCATCCGCTCGGCATCATCCTGGCGGCGATCCTGTTCGGCATCCTCTATCAGGGCGGCGATGCGCTATCCTTCGACATGCCGAACATCACGCGTGACATGATCGTGGTGATCCAGGGTCTCGTCATCCTGTTCGCAGGTGCGCTCGAGTACATGTTCCGGCCTGCGCTCGCGCGTATCTACCAGCAATTTGTCAGGACGTGAGGAGCGGACGATGGAATATTATGAGCTTCTCATCAGCATATTGGGCTCGACCATCCGCCTGTCGATTCCGCTGATCTTCACCGCGCTTGCGGGCCTGTTCTCCGAGCGCGCCGGCATCTTCGATATCGGTCTTGAAGGCAAGATGCTTGCATCGGCCTTCGCGGCGGCTTGCATAGCCGCAATCAGCGGTTCGCCCTGGGCCGGGCTCGGCGCCGGTATCGTCGTTTCGATCGTCCTTGGCCTGCTGCACGGCTTCGCATCGATCACCAATCGCGGCAACCAGATCGTCTCGGGCGTCGCGATCAACTTCCTGACCGCCGGCCTGACGATCGTTCTCGGTCAGGCATGGTTCGGGCAGGGCGGACGCACGCCGACCTTGCCCGCCACGGCGCGCTTTTCCGCCATCACCCTGCCGGGCGCCGACGCCATTCGCGATGTGCCTTTTATCGGGCCACTCTACGCGAACGTCATCTCCGGCAACAACATCCTGACCTATCTGGCCTTCCTTGCGGTGCCGATTTCGTGGTGGATCCTCTATCGCACCCGTTTCGGCCTGCGGCTGCGCGCCGTCGGTGAAAATCCCGGCGCCGTCGATACGGCCGGCATCTCGGTCGAATGGCTGCGCTACCGGTCGCTGATCGCCGCCGGCATTCTCTGCGGCTTCTCCGGCACCTATCTCGCCATCGCCCAGTCGGCCGCCTTCATCAACAACATGTCGGCGGGCAAGGGCTATATCGCACTGGCCGCGCTGATCTTCGCCAAATGGAAGCCGGTACCGGTCATGTTCACCTGCCTTCTGTTCGGTTTCCTCGATGCCTTCGCCAATTTCATGCAGGGCAAGTCGATCCCAGGCATGGGCGAGGTGCCGGTACAGATTTTCCAGGCGCTGCCCTATATCCTCACCTGCATCCTGCTTGCAGGCTTCATCGGCGTCGCCAAGCCCCCGAAGGCGGGTGGCGTGCCCTATACCAAGGAGCGCTAGTCCATGTCGCATGATCTGTTCGAGGCCGCTCGCGGAGCGATGGCTTTCGCTCATGCCCCCTATTCGAAATTTCCCGTCGGCGCGGCGATCCGCGCCGAGGACGGCAAGATCTATGCCGGCGCCAATATCGAAAACCTGTCCTTCCCGCAGGGCTGGTGCGCCGAGCCGACCGCGATCAGCCACATGATCATGGGCGGCGCCAAGAAGATCGTCGAAATGGCCGTCATTGCCGAGAAGCTGCCGCTCTGCCCGCCCTGCGGCGGGTGCCGGCAGAAGATCGCCGAATTTGCCAGCAAGGAAACGCGGATCTATCTTTGCGACGAAACCGGCGTGAAGAAGACCATGACCATGGACGAGATGCTGCCCTTCAGCTTCGAAACCGAGATACTCGGATGAGCGCGGCCGCCGACATCCTTGCCGAGAAGCTTGGCGATCTGAAACCGCGCTACGGCATCGTTCTCGGCTCCGGCCTCGGCACCCTTGTCGATGCGGTCAAGGACGCTTTGCGCATTCCCTATGCCGATCTGCCGGGCTTCCCGGTCAGCGCCGTGTCCGGCCATGCCGGTACGCTGGTCGCCGGCAAGCTCGGGGATGTTCCTGTCATCATGCTGTCCGGCCGCGTGCATTATTACGAAAAGGGCGACGCCAATGCCATGCGCGCGCCGATCGAGACGCTGAAGGCGCTCGGCGTCGATACGCTGATTCTGACGAACTCGGCCGGATCGTTGCGGGAGGAGATGCCGCCGGGCTCGGTGATGCAGATCACCGACCACATCAACTATTCCGGCATGAACCCGCTGATCGGCGAGGAAAGCGACAAGCGCTTCGTCGGCATGACCAGCGCCTATGACGTCGACTTGATCATGCGGATGCGCAAGGCGGCGGAAAAGGCTGAGATCAAGCTGTCACACGGCGTCTATATGTGGTTTTCCGGACCGAGCTTCGAAACGCCGGCGGAGATCCGCATGGCGCGCATTCTAGGGGCAGATGCTGTCGGCATGTCGACCGTGCCGGAGGTCATTCTGGCCCGTCTTTTCGGCCTGAGGGTTGCCGCCGCCTCCGTCATCACTAACTATGGTGCTGGCATGACCGGTGGCGAACTCTCGCATGACGAGACGAAGGACATGGCTCCGGTCGGCGGCGCACGTCTGGCCGCTATTCTGAAAGAAATGATTGCTGACGAAGGAGATCCACAATGACAGGCCATTCCCTGAGAGAAACGGCAGCTGTTGCGCTTTCCCTTCTCGATTTGACCAACTTGAAGGATGACTGCACGCCTGCGCAGATCGAGGCGCTTTGCGCCCGCGCGCAGTCGCCCTATGGCAATACCGCCGCCATCTGCATCTGGCCGCGCTTCGTCGCCCAGGCGCGCGGCATTCTCGGAACCGATCATGCCGTGAAGATCGCGACCGTGGTGAACTTCCCCGCTGGCGACATGGAGGTGGCGGATGTTGCCGCCGAAGCCCGCGAAGCGATCGCCGACGGTGCCGACGAGATCGATCTGGTCATTCCCTACCGCGCCTTCCTGGCGGGCAACGAACAGGCCGTCACCGATATGGTCGCTGCCGTCAAAGCCGAATGCAAGGGGCCGGTTATCCTGAAGACCATCCTTGAAACCGGCGAGATCAAGGACGCGGCGCTGATCCAGCGCGCCTCTGAACTTGCGATCGATGCCGGTTCCGATTTCATCAAGACCTCCACGGGCAAGGTCGCCGTCAACGCCACGCTCGAGGCCGCAGACATCATGCTGCGGGCAATCCGCGCCAGCGGCCGCAAGGTCGGCTTCAAGCCGGCGGGCGGCATCGGTTCGGTCGCCGACGCGGCGCTCTATCTGAGCCTTGCCGAAACCATCATGGCGCCCGACTGGGCCATGCCCTCGACCTTCCGTTTCGGCGCATCGAGCCTGCTCGACGATATCTTGAACGTGCTGGCCGGCGGCGAGTCCAAAACGGCCTCCTCAGGCTATTAACCCTATGATCCCGCAGGAAATCATCCGGCAGAAGCGGAACGGCGCCGTCCTTTCGGCCGCCGACATCGACAGCTTCATCGGCGCACTCGGACGCGGCGAACTGGCCGAAAGCCAGATCGGCGCCTTTGCCATGGCCATCTGGTTTCGCGGCATGACGCGTGAGGAAACGGTGGCGCTGACGCTGGCCATGGCCCGCTCCGGCGACACGCTGTCCTGGTCCGGCATCGGCAGGCCGATTGCCGACAAGCATTCGACGGGTGGCGTTGGCGACAACGTCTCGCTGATGCTGGCTCCCATCGCAGCCGCCTGCGGCCTCGCCGTGCCGATGATATCGGGTCGCGGTCTCGGCCACACCGGCGGCACGCTCGACAAGCTGGAATCCATTCCCGGCTATGGCATCACCCCGGATGCCGTCCGTTTCCGCAAGGTGGTCGACGAGGTAGGCTGCGCCATCATCGGCCAGACCGGCGCGCTCGCACCCGCCGACGGCAAGCTCTATGCGGTTCGCGACGTCACCGCGACCGTCGATTCCGTGCCGCTGATCACGGCCTCCATCCTGTCGAAGAAGCTGGCGGCGGGGCTGGAAACGCTGGTGCTCGACGTCAAGATCGGCAGCGGTGCCTTCATGACCTCGCAGGAAGAAGCCGAGACGCTGGCGCGCTCGCTGGTGGAGGTCGCAAACGGCGGCGGGGTCAAGACCTCGGCCCTGATCACCGACATGAACCAGCCGCTGGCCGATGCCGCCGGCAATGTGGTCGAGCTTCGCAACTGCCTGGAGTTCCTGAAGGGCAGCAAGGCCGGCACGCGGTTGGAGACGGTCGTCCTCGCCTTTGCGTCTGAAATGCTGGTTCAAGCCGGCGTTGCGCCTGGTATCGTCGAGGCAGAGGGCAGAGCGCGGGCGGCCCTGGCGTCCGGCAAGGCGGCGGAGATCTTCGGCCGCATGGTGCATGGTCTCGGCGGCCCGGTGGACCTGTTCGAAAATCCCGATCGCTATCTGGTCAGCGCGCCGGTGCGGAAGCCGGTTCTCGCCGCTGCCGACGGCTGGCTCGGCGCTTGCGATGCCCGGGGGATCGGCATGAGCGTGATCGATCTCGGCGGTGGCCGCCGCCGTCCTCGGGACAAGATCGATCATCGCGTCGGCTTCAGCGATATCCTGCCGCTCGGCACCAAGGTAAGCAAGGGTGATCGTATCGCAACCGTTCACGCCGCGGACGAGGCGGGCGCGGAGAAGGCTGTTGCCGATCTCGCGGCCAATTATCGCCTCGTCGATACAGCGCCCGCTGCATCACCCGTCATCATCAGCAGGATCTGATGGAAAAGGCCTTGCGGCTGCAATCGGCCCCTCTTGGGGCCTGATTGCCTCATTGCTTCAGCAGCAAAGTGCCGTTCTGGACTCCGAAAGAGTTCAGCTTCTTCATGAAGCTCATGCCGATTAGCGTCGTACTGAGAGCGCTGTCCTTCGCCACCACGGCATCGACATCACGCACGCGTATGTTGCCGATCTCCAGCCGAGCGAGCTTGACGAGAGCAACCTTGGAAGTTCCATTCGCCGTTTGCGTCGTGTAGCGATAATCCAGATCGACGCTGCTGAAACCCAGGCTGCGCGCGGTACTTTCGTTGATCGCGACATAGGTTGCGCCGGTGTCGATCATTCCATGCACCGTGCGGCCGTTTATCGTGAAATCACCTTGATAGTGGCCGCCCGCATCGGCGCGCAGTGAAACGCTGCCGTAGGAAACAGGCGCGTCCACCTTTGGCGGCGCAAGCGCAACCGCTTCCACCGGCATAGGCTTCTCCGCGTGTTCGCCATAGCCATTCACCAGCATCGGCACCTGGGTCGCCGCAGCGGCGATGATTCCGGCAATGACAAGAACGCGAACGAGCATCGACAAGACCCCTCCTGCGGGCCTTGCCATTTGTAAGCCAGGTTTACTGAAATCACGCTAAGGCAATCAATAAAAAGCCCGGCAGTTGAACAACTACCGGGCTGCAAGAAGCGTATAGCTGCGGATTTTACTTCGTGCCGTACATGCGGTCGCCGGCGTCGCCGAGGCCGGGCACGATGTAGCCAAGCTCGTTGAGATGGCTGTCGATCGCCGCGGTGAAGACCGGCACGTCCGGGTGCGCCTTGCGGAAGTTGGCAATGCCCTCCGGAGCCGCGAGCAGGCAAAGGAAGCGGATATTGTGCGCGCCGCGCTCCTTCAGCTTGTCGATGGCGGCAATCGAGGAGTTGCCGGTTGCCAGCATCGGATCGACGACGATGATGAGGCGTTCGGAAATATCCTCCGGCGCCTTGAAGTAATATTCGACCGGCTGCAGCGTTTCGTGGTCGCGGTAGACGCCGATATGCGAGACGCGAGCCGAGGGCACGAGGTCGAGCATGCCTTCGAGCAGGCCGTTGCCGGCCCGCAGGATCGAGGCGAAGACCAGCTTCTTGCCCTCGAGGATCGGCGCGTCCATCGGCTGCAGCGGCGTCTCGATGGTCTGGATCGTCAGTTCCAGGTCGCGCGTGACTTCGTAACAGAGCAGCGTCGAAATCTCGCGCAGCAACCGGCGGAAGCTTCCCGTCGACGTGTCCTTCTTGCGCATGATTGTGAGCTTGTGTTGCACAAGCGGGTGATCGATGACAGTGACGCCGTCCATGGTTTCAGCCTTCCAGTAATTCCGCGATATGAGATGTTTCTTTCACGGAAATCGCCTCTGGTGCAAGAAAATAGGCCGCTTTTCGAGATTTCATCCCCAACAGCGGCCCAAATCCTGCTTTTACAACTTAGCCAGCAATGCCGCCCGCGTTGCCTCGTCCACGAAGGCAGCTTCGATCGCCGTGCGCGTCATGGCATCGATCTCGTTGTCGCTGAAGCCGAAGGCGGATGACGCCAGTTCATACTCACGCTTCAGCGATGTGTGGAAGAACGGCGGGTCGTCGGAATTGATCGTGACCTTCACGCCGGCATCGCGCAGCTTGCGCAGCGGGTGCGACTGGAAGTCCGGGAAGACCTTGAGTGCGATGTTGGAGCCGGGGCAGACCTCCAGCACCGTACCGAGATCGGCAAGGCGCTTGACGAGATCCATGTCCTCGATGGCGCGCACGCCATGGCCGATACGATCAGGGCGCACCAGCTCGACGGCGTCGGCGACGGAAAAGGCGCCGCACACCTCACCGGCATGGATGGTGATGCCGAGGCCCGCCTCGCGGGCGATGTCGAAAGCGCGGGCGTAGTCGGCGACGCGGCCCATGCGCTCTTCTCCGGCCATGTTGAAGCCTGTTATCAGCGGGTTGTCGCTTTTGGCGGCATATTCGGCCGCCTTCACCACGCGGTCCGGGCCAAAATGGCGCTCGCCTGTCACGATCAGCCGCGCCTCGATGCCGGTCTTTGCCTTTGCGGCACGGATGCCGGCCGAAACACCAGCCATATAGGCATCGGCGCCGAGGCCGATACGGTCGCCATGGTCGGGCGAGACGATGAGTTCGCTATAGATCGTGCCGATGCCGGCAAGCTCCTCGAGATAGGTTTCCGTCAGCAGCGCATAGTCTTCCTCGGTACGGTAGACCTCGGAAACCTTGTCGTAACAGACGAGGAACTCGGCAAAATCCTTCCAGAGATAGATGCCATCCTTGAGGAAGGCGCTGGTATCGACGCCATATTTCTCCGCCTGCGCCAGCGTCAGCGCCGGCGGTGCCGCGCCCTCCAGATGGCAGTGCAGCTCCACTTTCTTCAGATGCGATGTCAAAGGAAACTCCTCCCGTGCGGCCCCGCCGCAATACCCAGATGTCGTGCGACCGTCTCGCCGATATCGGCATAGGTCTGGCGGATGCCGATGGAGCGCGAGCGGATGCCCGGTCCGTAAGCCATGACCGGCACGCGCTCGCGCGTGTGGTCGGTGCCGCGCCAGGTCGGATCGCAGCCGTGATCGGCCGTCAGAATGACGAGATCACCCGCCTTCAGCTTCTTGTGCACCTCCGGCAGGCGCGCATCGAAGGCCTCGAGCGCGGCGGCATAGCCCGGCACGTCGCGGCGGTGGCCATAGACCATGTCGAAATCGACGAAATTGGTGAAGACCAGATCGCCGTCGGCGGCCTCGTCCATCGCCGCCAGCGTCGCATCCATCAGCGCCATGTTGCCATTGGCCTTGATGACTTTGGAAATGCCCTGATGGGCGAAGATATCGCCGATCTTGCCGACGGCATGCACGGTGCGCTCCGCCTTGACCAGACGGTCAAGCAGCGTCGGCTCCGGCGGCAGCACCGAGAAATCGCGACGGTTGCCGGTTCGCTCGAATGTCGCCGCGCTCTCGCCGACGAACGGGCGGGCGATGACGCGGCCGATATTGTAGGGGTCGAGCAGGGTGCGCACGGTCTTACAGAGGGCAATCAGCCGATCGAGGCCGAAATGCCGCTCGTGCGCCGCGATCTGGAAGACGGAATCCGACGACGTGTAGCAGATCGGCTTGCCGCTGCGGATGTGTTCTTCGCCCAGCCTGGTAATGATATCCGTACCCGACGCGTGACAGTTGCCGAGGATGCCGGGCAGGTCGGCCGCCTCGCAGATGGCTTTTACCAGCTCCGGCGGAAAGGCGTCGCCCTCGGCCGGAAAGTAACCCCAGTCGAACATAACGGGCGTTCCGGCGATCTCCCAATGGCCGGACGGCGTGTCCTTGCCGCGCGAGACTTCGCTGGCGCAGCCATAAAGGCCATACAGCTTTTCCGGCAGCGGCATGCCGGCGGGATAGTTGCCCGTCGCCGCCTTGGCGATCTCCAGCAGGCCGAGGCCGGCCATGTTCGGCAGCGCCAACGGTCCTTGCCGCAGGCCTTGGCGGTCGGCAGCGCCGGCCGCGCAGAATTCGGCGATATGGCCGAGCGTATCCGCGCCTTCATCGCCATAGCTTGCCGCATCCGGGCCGCCGCCGACGCCGAAGGAATCCAGAACAAAGAGAAAGGCGCGCGCCATACATCACCCGATCAAGAATGTCGTCATTCCGGGAAGGTCCCCCGGAATATAGGACGTCACCCATATAACGGAGGCATCGACTTGGCAATTTTCCGTTTTGGAATGGCCCGCCTGAGGACCGTCTCGACGCCGCAGGCCTTAGCAGTCGCTGCAGCTGATCGAATTGCCGACGCGCTGGCGATAATAATATTGCCGGCTGATGGTGATCTGGTTGGTGCCGCTCGGAAGGAAATTGGAGCCGAAGGTCAGAAGCTGATAGGGAAGGGCGAGCTCGCTGCGAACCAGGAAAGTGCTTGCCTGGTTCATATTGGCCGGCACGGTGACGGGGCTGCCGGCGCTATAAGGCTTGCTCCCGTCCTGTGCCCAGGACCAGGCCACGGTGGCCTTGCCCGTGCCGTCGATCGCAATACCGGTGATCTTCAGCGTCAGGCCGGTCGTGCTGTAGGGCGCGAAGATGGCGCCCGCCACGGAGGGCATGGTCGCCAGCACGGATTTGGTGACGCTCGACTGCTGCGAGACGATGTCCGCGATCGATCCCGCGGAGCGGCTGGCGCGCTTCGAAACGTTGAGGCCGACGGTAAGCTCGAAGGCACCGAGATAGAGCATCAGCAGCACGGGAAAAAGAATGGCGAATTCGATCGCGCCGACGCCGCGTTTATCTCCGGCAAAGCGCCGCAGGATGCCGACGGGCGTATTCTCTTTAGCAACCATGGTCACCGGCCCGCTCACGGATAGTTCTCGTTTTGGAAGGCTGCTGTCGCAACGATGAGATAGACTGACGCCGAGCCGTCGGACGGGCGTACGTTCGTAAGGTAGGGGCGCAGCAGGTCGGTGATGATTTGCCAGCGATAGTAGGCCCGGACCATGTTCAGAGACTTGGACCCGCCGGGCGTGAACGTGAACCCTGTGGTATCCAGATCGGAATAGGGATCGGTGGACGACTTTCTCGGGATCGTCGTCGGCATGGACGCAAAGCTCGTATAGGTCTTCACATCGAGATAAAGGTTCGCGGGTGTCTGCACTTCTGACGCGGAGCAAGTAATGAGCACGGAAATCTCATTGCAGAATGCCTGCCGGAACTGCTGTGTGGTAGTATACGACGTCTTGTTGGGGTCGACGGTAATCTGCCCCGTTCTGATCTGACGCGACAAGGTGTCGACGGCATTGGAAACGATCTGCTCGGCTGTGAAGGCGACGAAGGTCTCGATGATCGCAAAGACGATCAGGAAATAGGGAATCGCCAGCAAGGCAAATTCAATCGCTGCCGCGCCATCCCGAGAGCGGACGAAGCCGCGCAATCCGCCGCGGGCATGTCGCCGCGCTGGGCTTGTATTGGCGAGAGGGTCGTCATCTGGCGTCATGGGGAATCCGCGGCGATTTACACGCGGACGACACTAGAATTGCTTTGTTGATAATCCGTTTCTCTTCTCTATTCATATTTAGAGGAAACAGGGATTATTGATCGCCGCGCAAGTATCAAGGAATTACTTTAGAATATTTGCGCTAGCGAATGTAACTATTGTCCGGCTGCCGGGGTGGCCGCCGCATTGTTCTGCTGTGCATGCTGCTCGCAATTGGGCGTGCACGACAACACGGCCCGGTCCGTCTGGCGATAGACGCGCACCGTATTGCCTTCGTCGATCGACACCAGGATCTGCTCATCCACGATGGCATTGCCGTCGGCATCGAGCAGAATGATGTTCGTCGTGCCGAAGGCGCGGCCGGTCAGCACGATGGTCTTCGGATCGGCGACCGTGGCGTCGGCAACCTGCGCATTGCCGACGATGACCTTGCTGACGGGGCGATCGAGCTTCAGTACGCGCGCGTGATCCATATACACGCGCAGCATGCTTTCTCCGGCAGCGTGGGAAAGCTGTGGTATCGCGCCGGCCAAGGCGACGATACCGGCTAGGAATGCTGTTCTGCCGCCGATTGGCATGGCTTGGCCTCGCAAAGCATATGGCGAAAAGTGTTGTCGTATAGAATGAGAAGAAATGGTGAATGAACGATTAAGAAGGCCAGCTGTCGTGCGACTATGGTGCAAATGTCCCATATGCGGGCCATGCGGTCGCTGCTTCTTTCAAAACATGAGTTACTTTGAGACGAATCGTATATCGCACTAATATTCATGCATCTAATAATTTCTATTTGGCTGAAGAATTTCTTTAAAAATGCATCGAAGGACATAAGATTCGCATTAACTATTCTATTTTGGCTTTCGTATTTACTGTACGTTAACCTAGTTCTTTAAAGCGATGGAAACGGCAGATGGATACCGTGCAACTCATCCGATCAACGGCAACAGTTGACGGACGTGCTGTCAACAAAGTGGAGTTAAACTCATGTCCAAGCTTATTTCGCGCTTCCTGAACGATGAATCGGGTGCGACTGCTATCGAATACGGCCTGATTGCTGCCCTGATCTCGGTTGCCATCATTGCTGGCGCCACCACCCTGGGCAACACGCTCAGCACCACGTTCAACGGCATTTCGACCAAGATGAATGCGGCCTCGGTCGCGCATTAATACTTCAAGCTATTGAATCGGTACGTTTAGCCCGGAAACCGCAAAGCGATGGAAAAGGCAAATGGATACCGAGTAACTCATCCGTTCAACGGCAACAGTTGACGGGCTTGATGTCAACAAGGTGGAGTTAAACTCATGTCCAAGCTTTTTTCTCGCTTCCTGAAGGATGAATCGGGTGCGACCGCTATCGAATACGGCCTGATTGCCGCTCTGATCTCGGTTGCCATCATTGCCGGTGCAACGACGCTGGGCAACACGCTCAGCACCACGTTTAACGGCATTTCGGACAAGATGAATACGGCCTCGGTCGCACATTAAGCGATCGAGACGTGAACCGGTATGTTTAGCCCGAAAACCGCCCAGTAAAATGGGCGGTTTTAGTTTCCACTACATGGGTTTGGAGCAGTGTCATGCTTGAAGTTGCGGTCTTGCTTATCTTTCCGCTTTGCATGTCGATTGCGGCCATTTCCGATCTATTGACCATGACGATACCCAATCGGGTATCGATCGCACTGGCGGTAGCCTTCGTCGTATTGGCGCCGCTCTGCGGGTTGCCGTTGTCGGAGCTCGGTATGCACTTTGCCGGCGCCGGGATTGTCTTCTGTGCCTGCTTCGCTCTTTTTGCGCTCAATGTCATGGGAGGCGGCGACGCCAAGCTGCTTGCCGCCGCTGCATTGTGGTTCGGCCTTGATCCCTCTCTTTTGTCGTTCGCCGTCTACGTCGCCCTCATCGGCGGCCTCATAACGGTCGTCATCGTGCTGTTGCGGTCTCAGTCGCACATCATCATGGCTATCGGCCTTCCCCTGCCGAATTCATTGCTGCATGCCAAGAAGATCCCTTATGGCATCGCCATCGCCACGGGCGGAATTCTCGCCTTTCCGGCATCGCCGCTGGTCATCGCGGCGACAAAAGGGATGCTTTAGGCCCCAATTCGCGAGTACAACTCGCTCTTCATGTGACGCGTCTCTAATTTGCGCCAAGTAATCATGGTTAAGTAACAATAAATGTAACGTACCATTAACCATAATTACACCAATTGCCGGTCATTCTACGGGGCGAAGAATCCTGTTCCCCAAGGAATGACCATGAAACCCGCTCGCTTAATGATACTCGCAGTGGCAGCCGTCGCCGCCGGCATGGCCGGCTTGCTGGCGGTGCGCCTGGCCGGTTCACGCGATATCGTGCCGCAGCAGATTGCGGCGGTGGTGGAAAAGGAAGCCACGGTCAATGTGCTTGTTTCAAGCGCCAATCTGCCCGTCGGCTCGCGGCTGGACGAGAAATCGATTCATTGGATGGGTTGGCCGGAAAGCGGCATCGTCAAGGGCTTCATCACCCAGGCCGATCGACCCGACGCTTTGAAGGATCTGACCGGCGCGGTCGTTCGCCTGCCGATATTCGAGGGCGAGCCGATCCGCGAGGAGAAGGTCGCCGATTCAAACAGCCGCATCCTGTCCTCGCTGCTGCCGGCAGGCAAGCGGGCGGTTGCCACCGAGATTTCCGTCTCCACGGGCGCCGGCGGCTTCATCCTTCCGAATGATCGCGTCGATGTGATCATGGTTCGCAAGGGCTCGCAGCAGCAGCTCGTGACCGAAACCGTCCTCAGCAATGTCCGCGTGTTGGCCGTCGATCAGCAGATCGAGGAAAAGCAGGATGGAAGCAAGGCCGTGGTCGGCGCGACAGCCACGCTGGAGCTGACGCCGGACCAGACGAAAGTCCTGGCCGTCGCGCATCAGATGGCCGACCGCCTGACCCTGGCATTGCGCTCCGTCGCCGACGCACAGCAGCCCGATACGACCGCGGCGGACTACCTGCTGGCCGGAGACAATGGCGGCGGGCTCGTCCAGGTCATCAAGTCGGGAGCGATCGTGACCGACGGTCCGACCGGGCCGAAACCACAATGAGTAGGGGCAAAAACATGTTCAAGACAAGCAGGAAAGCCAGCCTTCCTCTCGCTGCGGCTCTCTCTTTCTCGGTTGCCTTCGCCGGTCTGCCCTTGGCCGGCCTGCCGGCCTTTCTTCACATGCCATCTGCGTTTGCGGGCGGCTCCGACAGCATCGTCACCATCGCCGGTCTCGGCAGCAAGCGCACGTTGAAGCTTGGCCTCAACAAGGCGCTGGTGGTGGATTTGCCGGCCGACGCACACGATATTCTCGTTTCCGACCCTAAAATGGCGGATGCGGTGACGCGGACTTCGCGCCGCATCTATCTTTTCGGCAAGACGGTCGGCCAGACCAACATCTTCGTCTTCGGTGCCGACGGCAAGGAAATCGTCAGTCTCGACCTCCAGATCGAGCGTGATATCGCCGGCCTTCAGGACAACATCAAGCGCTTCATCCCCGACTCCGACATCAACGTCGAGATCATTTCCGACAACATCGTTCTCACCGGCATGGTGCGCACGCCGCAGGATTCGATCCGCGCGCAGCAGCTCGCCGAAGCCTTCCTGAAGGGCGGCGAGGCCACGACCCGCACGGAGACCGCTTCCGGAAGCGGCGGCACCGACTCCGTCGCCCTCTTTGCCGAAGGACGGCAGACCTCGCAGATCGTCAACATGCTGCAGATCGAAGGCGAGGATCAGGTAACGCTGAAGGTCACGGTCGCTGAAATCAAGCGCAGTGTCCTGAAGCAGATCGGGTTCGACAATCTGGTCAGCAATTCCTCCGGTCTCGGTGTCGCCCAGCTCGGCAACATAGGAAATACCGGAACGATAAACTCTCTCGGCGTCAACGGCGATCCCACCAATGCCACCGGTGCGGGCGGTCTCTCGACGCTCTTCAAATATGCCCTCGGCAAGTACAATATCAGCACCTACCTGAACGCACTGGAACAGGCCGGCGCCGTCCGCACATTGGCCGAGCCGACCCTGACGGCGATTTCCGGGCAGGCCGCGACGTTCAACTCCGGCGGCCAGACGCTTTATTCCACCACCGACAAGGACGGCAACACGACGATCACGCCCTATACCTATGGTATCTCGCTGGCATTTACGCCTGTGGTCCTTGCCGGCGGCCGTATCAGCCTGCATGTGCAGACCCAGGTCTCCGAGCCGGTCGCATCGTCATCGGTCCCGACTTACAACAACCGCGCCGCCAACACTTCGGTCGAACTGCCGTCCGGCGGGTCGATCGCCCTTGCCGGCCTTCTCAGCGACAATGTGCAACAGTCCACGTCAGGCACGCCGGGCGCATCGAAAATCCCGATCCTGGGTGCATTGTTCCGTCAAAAGAGCTTCCAGCGGGATGAAAGCGAGCTGGTGATCATCGCGACGCCTTACCTCGTGCGCCCGGTGGCACGCGACAAGCTGGCTCGCCCGGACGACAATTTTTCGCCGACGAACGATGCCGGCATCTTCTTCATGAACCGTGTCAACAAGATCTACGGCCGCAGGGATGGTCCGCCGGTCGCCGACGCCGATTTCCACGGCACCGTCGGCTTCATCTACAAATGAGGGGGAAACGGATCATGAAGCGCGCCTTTTCAACGGGATCAACCAGAGATCAAAAGATGGCAAGCCTCGAACGCAATGCGCCCCGCACCGTGCGGCCTCGTTTCCCGCGGCTGGCGCTGATCCTGCCGGCCCTGGTGCTGGCGGGCGCCGTTACCGGCTGTGCCGGCTCTCCGGACGGCATGACGACGAGCGCCATCAGGGACGACTACCGTCAGCGGCATCCGATCGTGCTGACGGAGAAGGAGCACAATATCGACATACCGGTCGCCGCGAGCGACCGTCATCTGACGACGGGTATGCGCGATGTCATTCGCGGCTTCGTGCAGGATTATCGCGCGCATGCCAGCGGCACTGTCGAAATTCTGTCGCCGCGCGAATCGGTAAACACTCCGGCGGCATCGGCGTTGAGCCAGCAGATCCGCCGGGAACTGGTCGCAAACGGCGTTCCGTCCGGGCGCGTCGTCACCAGCTATTATGCGGCCGGCGGTCCCGGCGATGCCGCACCGATCCGCCTGCGCTTCACGGCGACCACGGCAGCCACCAACAGCTGCGGCCAATGGCCCGACGACCTTGCCGACAACGCTTTCGACAACCAGAATTATTACAATTTCGGCTGCGCGACCCAGCAGAATCTGGCGGCGCAGGTCGCCAATCCGACGGATCTGGTCTCGCCGCGCGCGATGACGCCGATCGACGCCGATCAGCGCAGCAAGGTTATCGACAGCTATCGCAACGGCTCGTCCCCGGTCAGCTCGGCAACGGTCGGCGGCTTCGGCAGCGGAAATTGAGAACGAGGGGCCGGCGGAACCGGATGAGATCATGAACGCCATCGAATACGATATTGGTTCGTCTGCCGAGGAGACCGAGGAAGGTTCGCGCTCTGGCAATCTTGAAAATCTGCGGCCGCTGCCGCGTATTTCCGTGCACGCCTTCTGCGAAAGCGAACAGCTGCAGCGGGTGATGGACCAGTGTGCCAATGATCGCCGCATGTCGAAGGTCAGCCTGCGGATCACCAGCGGCGGCGTTGCGGCGGCGGCGAACATGTTCGCCTCGGCGCCGACGCCGAATCTGATCATCCTCGAGACGCGCGCCAATCCGCGCAACGTGCTGACCGAACTCGAGCCGCTCGCCGCCGTCTGCGATCCGAGCACCAAGGTCATCATCGTCGGCTATCACAACGATATCGGCCTGTATCGCGAGCTCATCCGCAACGGCATCTCCGAATACATCGTGCAGCCGACCGATATGGTCGATCTGATGACGGCGATGACGGCGATCTTCATCGATCCGGATGCCGAGCCGCTCGGCCGCAGCATTGCCTTCATCGGCGCCAAGGGGGGAGTGGGTGCATCCACCATTGCCCACAATTGCGCCTTCGGAATTTCGAGCCTTTTCTCCACCGAAACCATCCTTGCCGATCTCGACCTGCCTTACGGTACGGCGAATATCGACTTCGATCAGGATCCCGCCCAAGGGATCGCCGAAGCCGTCTATTCGCCGGAGCGTCTGGATGAAGTCTTTCTCGATCGATTGCTGACCAAATGCTCGCAGCATCTCTCGCTGCTGGCGGCGCCTTCCATGCTGGATCGCGCCTATGATTTTGAAGGGCAGGCTTTCCTGCCGGTGCTCGACGTTCTTCAGCGCAGCGCCCCGGTGGCCGTCCTCGACGTCCCCCATGTCTGGACGGAATGGACGCGCTCGGTGCTTGCCGCCGTCGACGAAGTCGTCATTTGCGCGGCACCGGATCTCGCCAACCTGCGCAATGCCAAGAACCTGATCGACGCTCTGCGCAAGCTGCGGCCCAATGACAAGGCGCCGCATCTCATCCTCAATCAGGTCGGCATGCCGAAGCGTCCGGAGATCAATCCTTCGGAATTCTGCGCGCCGCTGGAAACGGACCCGATCGCCATCATTCCCTTCGACATCAACCTGTTCGGCAATGCGGCGAACAGCGGGCAGATGATTTCGGAGACGGATCCGAAGTCGCCGATTGCAGAGACCTTTTCGCAGATATCGCACATCGTCACCGGACGCGTCGCTTTGAAGAAGGCGAGAAAGGGCGGTCTGCTCGGCCTCCTGAAGCGGAAATAGTCGTTTGATTTTGCGTGAACTTCGCAAAGGCGAACCCTTCGTGAAAATCATGCAGCAGCAGTAGAATTGGATCGAAAGCATGTTTGGCAAGCGCGGAAGTGAAGGTCCTGCAAGGAGCGGCGGCACGATGCCTCCGCCGGCACCGGCGCGTGCGCCCGCCGCGGGTGCGCCCACGGCACCGGCCGTTCTGATCGAGCCGTCGCGCGACACGGCACAGCCGCGCCAGCAGGTTGCGCCGCCGCCGATGCAGACGCCCAGCCGTCGCCGCCCCGTCCGCACCGAAGAATATTACGACACCAAGTCGCAGGTCTTTTCCGCGCTCATAGACACGATCGACCTGTCGCAGCTCTCCAAGCTCGGCAACGAGGCCGCGCGCGAGGAAATCCGTGATATCGTCAACGATATCATCACGATCAAGAATTTCGCGATGTCGATTTCCGAGCAGGAGGAACTGCTCGAGGACATCTGCAACGACGTGCTTGGCTATGGTCCGCTGGAGCCGTTGCTGGCCCGCGACGACATCGCCGACATCATGGTCAACGGATCGGGTCAGA
Organism: Rhizobium sp. A37_96; assembly: GCF_053521765.1. NCBI lineage: Bacteria > Pseudomonadati > Pseudomonadota > Alphaproteobacteria > Hyphomicrobiales > Rhizobiaceae > Rhizobium > Rhizobium sp. A37_96. The sequence continues at coordinate 109,786 of NZ_JBNWDS010000002.1, forward strand.
CCTTTATCGAAGTCGGCGGCAAGACCGTCGAATCGGAAATCCGCTTCCGCGACAACGCGCAGCTTCTCTCCATCTGCCAGCGCATCGTCAGCCAGGTCGGCCGGCGCGTCGATGAATCAAGCCCCATCTGCGATGCCCGCCTGCCTGACGGCTCGCGCGTCAACGTCATTGCCCCGCCTCTGGCGATCGACGGTCCGGCGCTCACCATTCGTAAGTTCAAGAAGGACAAGCTGACGCTCGATCAGCTCGTTCGCTTCGGCGCCATCACGCCCGAAGGCGCGACGCTGCTGCAGGTCATCGGGCGCGTGCGCTGCAACGTCGTCATTTCCGGCGGTACGGGCTCGGGCAAGACGACGCTTCTGAACTGCCTGACCAACTACATAGACCGCGACGAGCGCGTCATCACCTGCGAGGACACGGCCGAGCTTCAGCTGCAGCAGCCGCATGTCGTCCGTCTCGAAACCCGCCCGCCGAACATCGAGGGCGAGGGCGAGATCACCATGCGCGATCTGGTTAAGAACTGCCTGCGTATGCGTCCCGAACGTATCATCGTCGGCGAAGTGCGCGGACCCGAGGTTTTCGACCTGTTGCAGGCGATGAACACGGGTCACGATGGCTCCATGGGCACGATCCACGCCAATACGCCGCGCGAATGCCTGAGCCGTATCGAATCGATGATCGCCATGGGCGGCTTCAGCCTGCCCGCCAAGACCGTGCGCGAGATCGTTTCCACATCGATCGATGTCATCATCCAGGCCGCGCGCCTGCGCGACGGTTCGCGCCGCATCACGCAGATTACCGAGGTGATCGGCATGGAAGGCGATGTGATCATCACCCAGGACCTGATGCGCTACGAGATCGAAGGCGAGGATGCGAACGGCAAGATTATCGGCCGGCACGTTTCCACCGGCATCGGCAAGCCGCATTTCTGGGATCGAGCCCGCTACTATAACGAGGAACGGCGCCTGGCCGCCGCCCTCGACGAGATGGAACAGAAGGCGCAATAGGATTTACGATGTTCGGTGCCGATCCAACAGTGCTGTTGATTGTTTTGCTGACGGCGGTCTCTGCTGCTGCCGTCTGCTACGGCATTCTCTACTCGCGGATCGAAAACCAGAAGAAGGCCGATAGCCGCGTCAACAGGGTCAAGCAGGCTGAAACCGACCGCGTGAAGGTCAAGGCAGCGCGTGACCGCGTCCAGGAAATGTCCAAGCGGCGCAAGTCGGTGCAGGACACGCTCAAGGATCTGGAGCGGCGCCAGTCCGAAAACAGCAAGAAGAGGCAGTCGCTCAAGGCGCGGCTGGCGCAGGCCGGCCTATCGCTGACGCCGTCGCGCTTTTATCTCTTCAGCATGCTCTTCGGCCTCTTCGTCATGCTGATCCTTTTCATCCTCCACGCGCCGCCTCTTGTCATCCTGGGGCTGCCCTTTGCGGTGATGTTCGGCCTGCCGCTCTGGGTCATCGGCTTCCTGATCAAGCGCCGCCAGGCCAAGTTTCTCGACGAATTTCCCAATGCGCTCGATCTCATTACCCGTTCGATACGCTCCGGCCTTCCGCTCAACGATGCCGTGCGGCTGGTGGCCGCCGAGGCCCGTGAACCGGTCAAGGCGGAGTTCCGGCGTGTGGTAGAGGCCCAGCAGGTCGGCCTCAGCATGTCGGATGCCTGCACGCGCATGACGAACCACATGCCGCTGCAGGAAGTGAGCTTCTTCGCGATCGTCATCACCATTCAGGCCCAGGCGGGCGGCAACCTGTCGGAAGCTCTGGGCAACCTCGCGAAGGTGCTGCGCGAGCGCAAGAAAATGAAGGCGAAGGTCAAGGCGCTGTCGATGGAGGCAAAGGCATCCGCCGTCATCATCGGCGCTCTGCCCTTCATCGTCATGCTGCTCGTCTACCTGACGTCGCCGCAATACATGATGATCCTGTTCACCGATCCGCGGGGCCATCTGATCCTGATCGGCGCCGGCCTCTGGATGTCGATCGGCATCTACATCATGCGCAACATGGTCAATTTCGAGATCTGAGCGGAAGGGAGCCGCATAGCCCATGTCCGATCTGGCTGCCAAACTGACCGATCCGAGCACGCTGCTCGCCGTCGTCGTCGCGATCGCCGTCTTTGCCACCTTCTACACGATCGCCATCCCCTTGCTGGAGCGCGGCGATCTCAGCAAGCGCATGAAGGCCGTGTCGACGGAGCGCGAGCAGATTCGCGCGCGGGAGCGGGCGCGGTTGACCGCCGAGGGCGGCAAGGCATCGCTGCGCAACCACAACAACCGGAACGTCCGGCAGATCGTCGAGCGCTTCAATCTGCGAAACGCGCTCGTCGATGCCAACACCGTCAATCGTCTGCGCGCTGCCGGCCTGCGCTCGGAAAATGCCCTCAACATGTTCCTCGTAGCGCGTTTTCTGCTGCCGTTCCTGTTCCTGGCGATTGCGATCGTCCTCGTTTTCGTTCTCGGCTGGTTTGCCGCAAAGCCTCTGCCGATCCGCCTGCTCGGCGTCATCGGCACCGCCTATCTGGGCTTCTATTCGCCGAATATCTACGTTTCCAACCGGATGTCCAAGCGACAGAAGTCGATCAAGCGCGCCTGGCCCGACGCTCTCGACCTGATGCTGATCTGCGTGGAGTCGGGCATATCGATCGAAGCCGGCATGCATCGCGTGTCCGAGGAGATGGCGGAGCAGTCGCCGGCGCTGGCCGAGGAAATGGTGCTGACCACGGCGGAACTCTCCTTCCTGCAGGAGCGCCGCACCGCCTTCGACAATCTCGCCGCCCGCACGCAGATCGAGCTGGTGAAATCGGTAACGCAAGCCCTTATTCAGGCCGAGCGCTACGGCACGCCGCTCTCGCAGGCCTTGCGCGTCATGGCGCAGGAAGGCCGCGACGAGCGCATGAACGAGGCGGAGAAGAAAGCGGCTGCCCTCCCGCCGAAGCTGACCGTGCCGATGATCGTCTTCTTCCTGCCGGTCCTGATGGCCGTCATTCTCGGTCCCGCGATCATCCAGGCCATGGACAAGTTCTGATCTGCCCGCTTGCCGCGGCATGCGGGTGTGGCTAATCTCGCGCGGCAATGTCGCCGCGCAGAGCGTACGATCTCCCGGATGCAAGCGGAGGTTCCTGTCCGGCCGGCAAGGCTGAACTTCAGCCGTCTCGGGAGGTGCCGCATGTCGTCCATGGCCGTATTTTTCAGTGTCATCGCCGCAGTCTTCATCGGGGCTGTCAGCCCCGGTCCAAGCTTCGTGCTCGTCTCCCGCATCGCCGTTTCCCGGTCGCGCAAGGCAGGTCTCGCCGCAGCCTTCGGCATGGGAACCGGCAGCGTCATTTTCGCCACCCTGGCCCTGTTCGGCCTTAGCGCATTGCTGATGAAGGTGGAGTGGCTGTATCTCGCGCTGAAGGTCGGCGGTGGGCTCTATCTGATCTATGTCGGCATCCGCATCTGGCGTAGCGCCGCACAGGATCTGCCCATCGATATGCCCGCCACGCCGGCTGCGGGAGGTGTTGCGCGCAATTTCCTCTTCGCTCTCGGCACGCAGCTCAGCAATCCGAAGACGGCGATTTTCTATGGCAGTATCTTTGCAGCACTTCTGCCGGCGGCGCCGGTTCCCTGGCTGCTGTTTGCGGTTCCGCCCGCGGTCTTTCTGGTCGAAGTCGGCTGGTACACGGTGGTGACCATCGCCTTCTCATCGAACCGCCCGCGCGCCCTCTATCTGGGCGCAAAGCTCTGGATCGACAGGGTTGCCGGCGCCGTGATGGGCGTGCTTGGAGCCCGGCTGGTGGCAGAGGGCCTGCCGCGCCACATCTGGCGCTGAGCGCCAAGCCATCGGGCAGTCACGGAAACGCTCGATGATCCGAGCGTCCGCCTTCAGGCTCGTCGCGCGGAAAACCCTGTTGAGCGCGGCGGATCGTTATTGGACTGTCTGCTTGGCATCGCTGTTGGTGGCAAGCTTCTGCCAGGAATTGCGCTGCGCCAGCATGCCGCGCAGATAGGCGACATTGGCGTTTGCCTGCTCCGGCGTCAGCTCCTGGCGGGCAATCTGTTCGGCCTCGGCGAAACGGCCCTGTAACCCGACGACCAGCGCCAGATTCTGCCGCACGCGGCTGTCCGCCTCCGGCTGGGCAACGGCGGAGCGAAGATAGCTTTCGGCATTCTTGAGATCGCCCGTGAGCACGTAGGACATGCCGAGATTGGATAGGATCGTCGGCTCGTTGGGCGCCAGCAGCAGCGCGTCGCGATATTTGGCGCGTGCATCGACGGAGCGCCCGAGCTGATCGAGGATCGCGCCTTGCGCGGAGACGAGGCGCCAGTCGGGCCGATCCGGAAGCTGGGCGCGGTCGATGGTCGATAGCGCTTCGGCAAGCTGGCCGGCCGCGGCCTGCGCCTTGCCGTAGGCGGCGAGCACGCCACGATCGCCCGGATTGGCGATTGCCACCTGCTGCATGACGGCGAGCGCCTGATCGTTGCGGCCGCTCATGCGCAGGGCATTGGCGTAGTTGACGCCGGCGTCGCGGTCCTTCGGATTGGCGTCGTAGGCCTTGCCGTATGTCGCGGTTGCCTGCGCCAGATCGGTGCTGTTCATCGTGTCGAGAGGCTTCGAGGCCGTGGGGATCGAGCCGGTCGTCATCTTGTCTTTTCCGGTCGTCGAGCAGCTTGCGAGCGCGAGCGCCAGAAGCGCTGCGGAAGCACCCCGAAAAAGGAAGGTTCTGAATGAAGATGTGGTTGAGACCGCGGGCATCTCGCTTATCCCTGAATTCCTTGGATCTTGCGCCCGGCCTAGAATCGGAACAGGGAAAGGTTCGACGCAATGTTCGCTCCAGCAATAATCTGTTAACCCTAACAGACGGTTAACTCTCGATTCCCTGAAGTCAGTGTCAAAGGATGGTCATGGCCCCCTATCAATTCATCGAGCGCGCGACGCCTTTCAATTCGAAGGGTGGCTCGACGCTGCCGATCTTTGCCGTCACCCCGGCGCACATCGAAACGGGCACCATCGATCCCATCGCGCTCGATTGGGCCCGCAAGGCCGGCTACAAGGCGGAAAGCGGCTCGCTCCTGCTGATCCCGACGGCGGACGGACATCTCGGCGGGGCCCTGTTCGGCCTCGGCGCCAATCCCTCCGAGCAGCCCTTCCTGACGGGCAGGCTCGCACGCAGCCTGCCGGCGGGCGATTGGCATATCGAGACGGCGCCGCTGACGGCAAACCGGCTCTCGCTCGGCTTCGGTCTCGGCAGCTATCGCTTCGAGCGCTACAAGTCCGAGAAAGCGACTGTGCCGACGCTGATGATTCCGCGCGATGCCGATGCCGCCGATATCAAGCGTCAGCTTGCCGGTGTCTTCCTGGCGCGCGATCTCATCAACACCCCGACCAACGACATGGGGCCGGAACAGCTCGAAGCCGCTTTTCGGGCATTGGCCGAACACTACAAGGCGGAAATGTCGGTCATCATCGGCGATGATCTCCTGAAGGAGAATTTCCCGCTCGTGCATACCGTGGGACGCGCCAGTGCCGATGCACCACGCCTCCTGGAAATGCGCTGGGGCAAGAAGGGCCATCGCCGCATCACGCTCGTCGGCAAGGGCGTGTGCTTCGATACCGGCGGCCTCGACATCAAGCCGGCATCCTCGATGCTGCTGATGAAGAAGGACATGGGCGGCGCCGCCAACGTCATGGGCCTGGCGCTGATGATCATGGATGCCAAGCTCAAGGTCGACCTGCGCGTCATCGTGCCGGTCGTCGAGAACTCGATTTCCTCCAACGCTTTTCGGCCCGGCGATATCTACAGGAGCCGCAAGGGGCTGACGGTACAGATCGACAACACCGATGCCGAGGGGCGGCTGATTCTCGCCGACGCGCTCGCCTACGCCGACGAAGACGCGCCGGACCTGATGATCGACATGGCGACGCTGACGGGCGCTGCCCGCGTCGCGCTCGGCCCGGACCTGCCGCCCTTCTTCACCGACGACAACGACCTTGCCCGCGATCTGACCGAGGCCAGCCTGGAGACTGACGATCCGCTGTGGCGCATGCCGCTCTACATGGGCTACGACAAGGATATCCGCACGAAATTCGCCGATATCACCAACGCTCCGGCCGGCGGCATGGCCGGTTCCATCACCGCCGCCTTGTTCCTCAAGCGCTTCGTGACGAAAACGCCGAGCTGGGCGCATTTCGATATTTACGGCTGGGCTCAGAGCGAGCGGCCGCATTCGCCCGGCGGTGGCGAGGCGCAGGCGATCCGGGCGCTGTATCACCACATCCGCCAAAGCGTGCGCTGACGCCGGCGGCCGCCGGGTGAAAATCATCCGGCTGCAGGCTCGTCGGCAGCGGCCGCCCCTGGCGGCCGATTGCAAGGAGAGGGCCGCTCGTTGTAAATATTCTGCCCGTTCTTGTTTTGGAGGAGACGGAGCATGGATCGTTTCACGGGCGGTTGCCTGTGCGGCAGCGTCCGGATCGTGGCATCGGGACTGCCGTACCGGGTCGGTCTTTGCCATTGTCTGGATTGCCGCAAGCATCATGGAGCGCTTTTTCACGCGTCCGCCATATTCCCGCAGGATGCGGTGACGATTGAGGGACAGACCCGCGACTACGCCGGGCGTTTCTTCTGCCCCCGCTGCGGTTCCTCCGTTTTCGCGCGCACGGCAGACGAAATCGAAGTGAATCTGGGATCGCTGGATGCGCCCGACCAGCTGACGCCGACCTACGAGCTCTGGACCGTCCGCCGCGAGTCCTGGCTGCCGCCGTTTCCGGTCGCCAAGCACTATGACCGTGATCGGGATCCCTCCAGCCGCTCCGAGGGATAGCAGCTCGCAACAGGCTCATCGGATCGAATTCGTCCGTGCCCCTCGGAAGGGCAGGCCTACCGCTCTTCGTTGCCTTGTTGATGGATGGCTCGCGTTTACCGGGAACCCAACGCCCTCAAGCGTCGTTTTACGCTCAGGAAGAAATACATCCCTTGAAACCACCATAATCCTCCAGCAAACTGGAACGGTAGCGTAACGAATCTCGGGGTTGCCCTTGCCGCTTGAACTCTCTGCCTCGCAGGCTCTAGGCCTCTGGCATGGCGTGACGCTCGCTCAGGTGCGCCGCGAGGACCATGATTTGACGCTACGGCAGACGGCGATCCTGCTGCAGATCTATCTCGTGCCGCCGCCGCATACCGTGCGCGGTCTCGCCGCGACGCTCGGCGTCACCAAGCCGGTCATCACCCGGGCGCTTGACACCATGGGCGAGATGGGCTTGGTCGATCGCGTGCGCGACGAGCGTGATCGCCGCAATGTCATCATCAAGCGCACGGTCACCGGCGCGCTTTATCTGGAAAAACTCGGCGATCTCGTCATCGAGCACGGCCGCAAACTGTAATCTGGGAATTTCGTCATGACGCTCGACCGCCGTCTCAATGCTTTCAGGCCCGATCTCGCGGAGGCTTCTCTCAAGGGCAAGGTGGAGGCCGAGCGCTTCGTCGAAGGCAGCAGCGCCCGTGTCGCCATTCCGGTTATCGCGCTCCGGCCCAGGCCGGATCTCGCCTCGGGCATCGATACCGAGCTGCTGATGGGTGAAGAGGTGGCGGTGTTCGAGCGCCGCGACGGCTGGTGCTGGGTCAAGGCGCTGGCGGACGGTTATGTCGGCTATCTTCCCGAAACCGCGATCAGGGAAGGAACGGCAGCGCCGACGCATATCGTCGGTCCGCAGCGCACCTTCCTCTATCCCGAGCCGGAATTGCGCAAGCCGCATGTCGCCGTCCTTTCCATGGGCAGCCGCGTCCATGTTGCCGGTACGGCGGAGGCGCGCGGCAATCACTATGTCACCCTTGAGGACGGCACCGCCATCTTCGCCAAGCATGTGCAGCCGATCGGCGACAATGAGGGCGGCGACTTTGTCGATGTCGCCTTGCGCTTCCTCGAGACGCCCTATCTCTGGGGAGGCCGCTCGGGGCTGGGCATCGATTGCTCCGGCCTCGTGCAGCTGGCGCTGTCGATGACCGGCCGCACAGCGCCGCGCGACACCGACATGCAGGCCGCCGGTCTCGGCCAGCCGATCGACCGCGACGAGTTGAAGCGCGGCGACTTTGTCTTCTGGAAGGGCCATGTCGCAATCATGGAAGACCCGGAAACCATCGTTCATGCCAACGGCCATACCATGACTGTCGCGCGGGAGAATTTCGCCGCCGCCATCGAGCGCATCGGCTGGCTCTACGAACGCCCGACAGGCTATCGCCGCTTCGTCGAGTGATCCCGCATCGGAACCGTCTTTTCGCTCGTTCGTTATCTCTTTGATCGAGATATCCTATCGAGAGGAGAAGAGAGATGCCCATCACGGCCATGGAAAAGACGGTCCGGGATATTCTGTTCGACAACCGCATGCGCAGGAACGGCAAGATCGACAGGCTCCGTGAGTTGCGCAATGAGGCGCGTGGTATCCAGCGCGCCGGCAGCGAAAGCGCGATGAGCGCGGATGACGGCCTTCAGGACGATCTGCGCGTGATTGAAAAGGCGCTGCATGATCTCGATGCCGATGTCATGGAAAAAGGCGCCGCGACCTTATAGTCGCTGCGCCTTCGTTCAGCCCGCCCATTCGAGCGGTCTCGCCTTCCTGGGATTGCGGTGAATTGCGTTAGGCCGTACGTGGCCGCGCAATCCAGATCCCGGCAACGATGACGATGCCGCCGAGGGCCTGAAGCAGCGTGACGTTTTCGCCGAACAGGATCCAGGCAAAAAGGGCGGCCGCGATCGATTCCAGGAAAATGACGAGTGAGGAGAAAACGGTCGGCAGCCGTCCGAGCGCCACCGATAGCAGGCCCTGTCCGCCGGCATGGCTGACGAGGCCGAGTGCCAGAAGCACGCACCATCCCGAGATCGACTGCGGCAGGATCCGCGGCTCGAAGAAGAAGGCGATGAGAAACAGGATGGCCGAGGTTATGATGCTGAGCTCGAAAGTGACGCGGGCGGCATTCGTCCTTGGGCGCGCCGCGCCGACTGCCAGGAAATAAAGGCCGAAGAAGGCGCCGGTGACGATTGCCAACCCGTCGCCGACAGCGCGGCTCGGATTGAACGCCAGGCTTTGCACCACCAGCGCCGTGCCGCCCGCAAGGCAGATCAGAAGCCCGATGAGCGTGGCGCGATCGACCCTCTGCCGCAACAGAAGCCAGCCGAAGATGACGACCCAGAGCGGCGCCATCGTCGCGAAGAACGTGGCGTTGGCAATGGTTGTCCGCATGATGGAAAGGTGCCAGAAGAACAGGTCGCCCGTAAAGGCAATGCCGGCAAGGATGGTCGGCAGCGTAAAGCTGGCGCGAGGCGCATCGGGTTCGGCAGCCTCCGCATATCGCATCCAGATCCACAGAACCGGCAGCGCCAGGAAGACGCGCCAGAACGCGCTGGCGAACGGCCCGACATCGGCGAGGCGCACAAGGCTTGGCGAGATGCTCATGGCCAGCGCTGCAAGAAGCATCGCCACAACACCGAGGAGAAAGCCATTCGTATCGGCGTTTTCGCCGAGGCTGCGGCTGCGTGTATCGTATTCGGTGTCCGGCTGTGACATTCTTTTGCCTTTGCAAGTCAGCTGAGTTGTGGCGCAAACCTATTACAGACGGAAAGAGTATTTGGCTCCATTTTGAGAGTTTTCATGCAATTTTGTTTCCTCTTTGCGGTAAGGATGTTTTCAAATGCGCAAATCCGCCGATCTCGATGCATTCGACCTGGCGATTCTCGAGATTCTCCAAAAGGACAGCACCGTCCCGCAGCGCGAAATCGGCGAGCAGATCAACCTGTCGGCACCGGCCATACAGCGGCGCATCAAGCGTATGGAAGCGAGCGGCGTCATCCAGGCGAATATCGCGGTCGTCGATCCGGCAGCCGTCGCTTTGCCGATCACAATCATCGTCGAAGTCCAGATCGCCGACGAACGCTACGATCTTCTCAATGCGATAAAGCGCAGCTTCCTCGAGGCCTCCGAGGTTCAGCAATGTTATCAGGTGACCGGCGAGGCGGATTTCGTTCTGGTCGTCGTGGTGGCCAGCATGTCCGATTATCAGGCGCTTAGCCGCCGCCTTTTCCACGACAATCCGAATGTGACGAAGTTCAAATCGCTCGTCACCATGGATCGGGTGAAGGTCGGTCTTTCCCTGCCATTGACGCGGGAGTAGCCGGCTATTCGTATGGCGCGGTCATGCCGGCCGCTTGGGCCAGTCCGCAACGCCGCCGGTCCAGTCCTCGAAGGCCTTGGACAGGCGAAGTACCAGCATGTCGTCGAAGCGCGGGCCGACGATCTGCAGGCCGATCGGCATGCCCGAACGGGAGAAGCCGCAATTGATCGACGCCGCCGGCTGCTCCGACATGTTCCAGGGAACGGTGAAGGCAATGTGTTCGAACGGCAGGGCGGGGTCGTTGGTGGGGGAGGCCCATTCGGCGGGATAGGAAACGATCGGGTTGGTCGGCGAAAGCACGGCGTCCACCTGCGTGAAAAGCCTGCCGCAGCTCCTGCGCATCTCGATGGTCTGGTTGAAGCCGCGAACGGCATCGACACCGCTGACTTCGGCGCCGCGCTTCGCCCAGCTGTGGATGTAGGGCAGGATCGAATTGCGGCGTTCCTCGCTCAAGCCCATGATGTCGCCCCAGAAACGCGCGCGCCAGAAGGCATCGAGCCCATCCAGCATCTGCCGCGTCAGCACCGGCGCGACGTCGATGATGATCGCGCCCGCTTCCTCGAAGCGTCTGGCGGCGGCTGCGACCGCATCGCGCACCTCGTCATCGACAGCCAGGCCGCAGCCTGCGTCGAGCATCAGGCCGATCTTCATGCCGCTGACGTCGATGTCGAGATTCATCCAGTCGATCTCGTTCGGCGGCAGGCTGGTGCCGTCGCGCCAGTCAGAACGAGACAGCGTCGCCATCGAGAAGGCCGCATCCTCGACCGCGCGGGTCATCGGCCCGGCGCATCGCCCGACATAATAGGGATCGACCGGAATGCGGCCATGGCTCGGCTTGAAGCCGAAAATGCCGGTCCATCCGGCTGGAAGGCGCACCGAGCCGCCGATATCCGTGCCGATATGCAGCGGCCCGTAGCCGGCTGCGGCCGCGGCCGACGCGCCGGCGCTGGAGCCGCCCGGATTCTGGCTGGGGTCCCACGGATTGCGGCTGAGCTTGTGGAAGCTGGAAAGGCCTGATGACAGCATGCCGTAGTCGGGGCAGGTGGTCTTGGCGAAAATCACCGCGCCGTCCTCGCGCAGGCGGGCGGCGATTGGCGCGTCCTCGGCGGCGGGAACAAGCTCGACGGCCGCCGTGCCGAGCGGCACCGGCTGTCCCTTGGTGGCGATCAGTTCCTTCAGTGTCACCGGAATGCCGTCGAGGGGGCCAAGCGGCGCACCCTTCGCCCAGCGTTCGGTGGACGCGGCCGCCTGTCTGCGCGCATCCTCGGGATCATAGGCATAGAGCGCCGCTATCGTCGGCTCCCACGCCTCGACATGCTGTTCGAGCGCCAGCCAGTATTCGCTGGGTGAGAGGCTCTTGTCGGTGAATTTGCGTCTGAGGTCTCGGATGGAAAGATCGGTCGGTTCGGTCATGGTCTCTACTTTTCTGTCTCAATCAGCGCGTCGCCTCGCGGGGGTCAAGGAGATCGCGCAGCCCGTCGCCGAGCAGGTTGAAGCCGAGGACGGAGAGCGCGATGGCTAGCCCCGGCAGGAGAGCCAGCCACGGCGCGACGTGGAAATAGGTCTGCGCGTCGGCTAGCATCCGTCCCCAGGTCGGCGCCGGCGGCGGCACGCTCAAGCCCAGGAAGGCAAGCCCGGCCTCGGTCAGGATCGCAAGGCCGAGCTGGATCGTCGCCTGGACGATGATGCTGCCCATGATGTTCGGCAGGACATGGCGGAGCGTGATGGCAAGCTGCGTGTTGCCGATGGCGCGTGCCGCCAGCACATAGTCGCGGCTCCACGCCTGCAGCGCCGAGCCGAGCGATACGCGGGCAAAGACCGGCACCATGAACACCGCGATGGCGATAATGGCGGTCATGCGCCCCGTCCCGAGAAATGCGCCAAGGATCATGGCCGAAAGGATCGGCGGCAGCGCGAAGATCACGTCGCAGGCGCGCATGACCAGCGTTTCGAAGAGGCCGCGCTGAGCGGCGGCGGAAACGCCGATGATCGTCCCGATCGTCCCGCCGATCGCGACGGCGGAAACGGAGATCGACAGCGAATTCCAGCAGCCGGCCATCAGCATCGACAGGACGTCGTGGCCGAGCTGATCGGTGCCGAGAAGCCCGAAGCCGAAGGGTGGCTGCAGCTTGTGGACGATCTGCATCTTTGCCGGCGGAACCGGCGTCCAGAACAGCGAAACGACGGCGACGCAGGCGAGCGAGAGGATGATGAGGGCGCCGACAATCAGGTTGGGGCGGCGCAGCGCCCGAAAACTGCGGCGATGGGGCCCGGCGGCAGCTCTGGCTTCGGCTATCGTCATCGTGTCCCTCCGGCGCGCAGGCGGGGATCGACGGCGAGATAGGAGAGATCCACCAGAAAGTTGACGACGATGACGAGGCCGGCAAAGAACAGCACGACATCCTGAAGCACGATGACATCGCGCTGGCTGAGCGCCTGATAGGCGAGGCGGCCGAGACCGGGCAGGGTGAAGACGTTTTCGATCAGCACGGCGCCGGCGACCAGAAAGGTGAATTGCAGCCCGAGAATGGTCAGCACCGGCACGAGCGCGTTCGGCACCACATGCCCCCAGAGCACGCGGCTGCGCGACAGGCCCTTGGCGACCGCCGTGCGGGCAAAATCCTCATGCAGCGTGTCGAGCACGGCCGAGCGCGTCACTCGGGTCAGCACCGCCGCCTGCGGCAGCGCAAGCGCCACGGCCGGCAGCACGAGGGATTTCAGGGCCGGCCACAATCCGTTGCTCCAGCCAGGAAAGCCGCCGGCCGGCATCCAGCCGAGCGATGTGGCAAACAGCAGCACCAATAGCAGGCCGACCCAGAAGCCCGGCACGGCGATGCCCATCTGCGAAAACAGCGCGGCAAGGATATCGAAGAAGCCGCCGCGCCTTGCCGCGGCCGCCACGCCGAGCGGCACGGCAATGAGGACGGACAGCACGACGGCGAGGGCGGCGAGCGGCAAGGTCACGGCCAGCCGCTCGGCGATCAGACCGGCGACCGGCACGCCGTAAGTATAGGATTTGCCGAGATCCCCCGTCAGCGCGCCGGCAAGCCACTGCCCGTAGCGGACGATCAGCGGCTGGTCGAGACCCATATCGTGCCTCAGCGCCGCAAGCGTTTCCGGCGTCGCCGAGGTGCCGAGCGTAATGGCGGCCGGATCGCCCGGCAGCAGCGCCATGACCACGAAGACCAGGAGCGAGACGGCAATCAGCGTCAGGACAAGTCCGAAAATCCGGCGGGTGAGCAGTACGATCATAGCATGTCCATGGCCGATCACGCCGGCATCGAGATGTTTGACGGCGGGCAGCGCGATCCGCCCGTCGGCATCGTCGCACGGAAGCGCTCAGTCTTCCCAGGATACGTTGGTCAGCACGTTCGAGGGGATGGGCTCGTTCTCCCAAAGACCCTTCAGCTTCTTGTCCCAGACGCCGAGCTTCGGCATGACGAAGAGGAAGAGGGCCGGCACATCCTCGGCAAGAATGGTCTGCGCCTCTCCATAGAGCTTGTTTTGCTCGGCGGGATCGGCGGTGAGCTGGATCTTCTTCATCAGCTCGTCGAAGGCCGGGTTCTTATAGTTGAAGTAATAGGGGTCGCGCGAATAGATATCGATATCCAGCGGCTCGGCATGGGCAACGATGGTCATGTCGTAGTTGCGGCCGCTGAAGACGTCCTGCACCCATTTCGCCGGGAATTCCGTCGGCTCGATGTTCATCGTCACGCCGATATCGGCAAACATCGCCTGCATCACCTGCGCGCTGCGCGGGGCATAGGCCATCTGCGGCGTCTTGATGGTGAAGCTGAAGCCATTTGGATAGCCGGCTTCGGAAAGCAGCGCCTTGGCCTTGGCAGGATCGTAGGGCAGCGTGCTGGTCAGGTCCTTGTAGCCGGGGTCGTTCGGGGTGTAGTGGCTGCCGATCGCGGTGCCGAAACCGGACCACGCGCCGTCGATGATCGTCTTGCGGTCGAGCGCCATCATCAGCGCCTGGCGCACGCGCTTGTCGTCGAAGGGCTTGCGGGTGTTGTTCATGCCGGCCACGACCTTCAGCTCGGTATTGCCGACCTTGGTCATCAGCCTGGGGTCGCCGTCGAAGGAGCTCATCAGCTCGGGCGCGGCAAACTCCGGAAAGGCATCGACATCGCCGGCCTTGAGCGCCGCGGCCTCGGCCTGCGGGTCGGAAATGAAGCGGAATGTCACCTTGTCGAGCTTCACGTCGACCGACTTGTTCCAGTAGTCCGGGTTCTTGACCAGATCGACATGGTCGCCCTTGGCCCAGGCGGAGAATTTGAAGGGACCGGTGCCAACGGGCGTCGTCTTGTCATTGGCGGAGGATTTTGGTCCGACCATGACGGAAGAGGGCCAGCCGAGCCAGTAGAGCAGGCTGCCGGTCGGCGAGGACAGATGCAGGATCAGCGTTTCGGGATCCGGCGTGTCTATCGAAGCGATGGTCGAAAAGAAGCGCTTCTGCGGATTGACGGAATCGCTGCCTCGGGCGCGATCGAGCGCGAACTTGGCGGCAGCCGAATCGAAAGTCTCGCCATCGTGGAATTTCACGCCGCTTTGCAGCTTGAACGTATAGGTCAGGCCGTCAGGCGAAATCTCCCAGCTCTTTGCGAGCTGCGGCACGATCTTGCCGCTTTCGTCGATGGCAACTAGCCCTTCGAAGATGTTCTGCCAGGTAACTTGTCCGATCGCGACGGGAGCGGCGATCGTCGGATCGAGGCCCGTCGGCTCGACGCTCATGCCGAGGTTGAGTGTCGTCTTTGCTGCCTCGGCCTGTGTCAGGCCCATCATCAGCAGCCCGGCGGAAAGTGCGGCGCCACAGGCAAGCCGGCGCGCGACATCGCTAAGGCTCTGGCGTGAAAACTTGGTCATCTCAGTTCCCTTGCTTTTGCCCGGAAGCCCGGTTTCCCTCCGGCTTGCGGTCTTTCGATGGATAGTGTCATCTCGCAGGCGCACACACAATTCTGAAAATTTGTGCTAGTGCGGTCGGATGCCCGGAGGCCCGGCGAAACGGTCCCGCCATGCAGGCTGCGCGCCTTCGACCGGCAACGCCGCCGCCTCAAAGACGCCGCGGGCGATCGCCCGCGCCATGACGATGGCGGCGAGGTGGCAGAGCTCCATGAAACCAGGCATATCGTCGCGAGCGCGCCTGCCGGTGGAGGCGGCAAACACGGTATCGCCGTCGAGCGGCAGATGCGTCGGCAGCAGGGCGCGGGCAAAGCCGTCATGGGCTGAGATGGACAGGCGATGCGCTTCCGCCTTTGTCAGCCGGGCATCGGTGACGATGGCGCCGATGGTCGTGGCGGTGATGTTGGTGCCCTTCAGCCGCAGGCGTGAATCGATGGTCTCAGGCATGCCGAGACCGCCGAATTCGCCACCCTTCTCGAACGGCGCCGCCCAGAAATGCGGGCCGTCGCCGATGGTGGCGGAGCCGAGGGCATTGACGGCGACGATGGCGGCGATCTTGTATCCCTTGCTGCTGGTAGCGCTGGCCGAGCCAAGTCCGCCCTTGACCGTCGCCGTGGTGGCGCCCGTTCCGGCGCCGACCGAGCCGAGCGCGAATGGGCCCTTGCCGGTCGCCTTGAAGGCGGCATAGCCGAGATCGCGATAGGGCGAATGCAAGCCCCAGTCCTTGTTGCCGCCATTGATGAGGTCGAAGAGGATTGCTTGCGGCACGATCGGCACCAGCGCATTGCCGACCTTGAGGCCTCGGCCGATTTCCCTCAAGCCGGCCTGCACTCCTCCTGCGGCGTCTAGCCCGAAGGCTGAGCCACCCGAGAGAACGAGGCCATCCACCACGCCGACCGTCATTGCTGGATCGAGCAGCGCCGTATCGCGCCCGCCCGGTGCGCCGCCGAGAACGGTGCAGGATGCGACCGCCGGTTCATCGAAAATGATGGCGGTGACGCCGGAGCCGAGCGCAAGATCGGTGGAGTGCCCGACGGCGACGCCTTCGACATCGGTCAGGAGATTGAGATAATCAGCCAATGAAAAATCCTTCGCCGTTTGCAACGCGAGGTCGTCATGGCGATAGGACCGTAAAGAGGATCAAAAGACAAGGTGGGTGTGTTCGGGAGGAGTGCTGTGCGGACCGGCACTTGTGGTTCGAGGCTCCGGCTTTCAGCCCGCGTGCCTCACCTTGGGGGAGGAGAGAATGCAGCGAGAAACAGCGAAAAGTCTATGCACCGGCTTGATGCGAGAGACCAGCCCTCGTGGTCAAGAGGCCTGTAGGGCGTTTCGAACCAGGAGGGCGGGTGATTTTGTCGGGCAGGCGTAGAGGCGAGCCGATCCATCAAACATGGATCGGCTTTGCCTGCTGGCGGGAGAGGAGATCGCGGATCGCAAGCCTTACTTCGTCCGCGTTTCTGAAATGCTGCTCGTCCAGATCATGGACGTGATATTTGACAGCGATGAACTTGAGCCGATCCTGATCCGGAACGACGATGCCGACGGGAACGCCGGCGTACTCGATAACTTGCTTCTTCATAAATAGACTCCCTCTGCGCACGCACGGCGCAGACATGGCGAATTGACTGTTTGATTCCGGTAGGGAGGACGAACGTCACATTCGACAGCACGGGCGGGAGAGCGCGCCCGAACGGTCATTGCCAAGCACGGACCGCCCAAGGATCGAAGCGATGACTTCAGTATTCAGCATGTCACTTCCTCATCTGGCGTTGTACTTGACGGGGCTCCAACAACGGAGCACCGCGATCCGGTGCACTATTATCCACTACTTTAGTAGATAATAGCAATTGCATCTTCAGAAACATATTCCGAAAGATGTCAAAATGTCGACGATCGGGAAAATAAAATTCCGAGCCTGGCGGGTTGCGGGGAAGGCTGTGTTAAATGCCTTCACGTTGCTATCCGTGTCGGAACGGCTCGCCGATCACCGACAGACAGATAGGAACTGGCGCGAGATTCGACAATCCCGCAACGGCATTTAAATTCCCTCGCCGCTAAATCACCTCAATGGTTAACGGCGCAGCGAGGGCATCAAAATCCGTCCTCAAGCGCTCTTTCCAGGGCTTTCACGAAGAAATCGGCGCTTTCGGGCGCAAGGCACAGCGGCGGCTTGATCTTCAACACATTCAGGTGATCGCCGGTCGGCTGCATGATGACCCCGAGATCGAGCAGGCGTTCGCAGATCGCGGCCGTTTCTTCGGTCGCCGGCGTCAGCGCCTCGCGGTCGCGAACGAATTCCACGCCGAGATAAAGTCCCGTGCCGTGCACGGCGCCGATCAGCGCGAAGCGATCCATCAGGGCGATCAGCCCTGCCTTCAGCTGGTCGCCGACGGCCCGGGCGTTTTCCTGCAGATTCTCGTCCTTGAGGATATCGAGAACGGTCAGGCCGACGACGCAGCTGACCGGGCTGCCGCCGGCCGACGAGAAGAAATAGCCTTCCTTTTCCAGCGACTCGGCGATCTCGCGGCGGGTGATGACGGCGCCGAGCGGATGGCCATTGCCCATGCCCTTGGCAATGGTGATGATGTCGGGCATCACCCCTTGCGTTTCGAAGCCCCAGAAGTGTTCGCCCAGCCGTCCGTAGCCAACCTGCACTTCGTCGGCGATGCAAAGGCCGCCGCGCTGATGGACGGCATCGTAAACGCCGGCAAGATAGCCATGCGGCAGCGCGATGCCGCCGGCATTGCCGTAGACCGGTTCGGCGATGAAGCCGGCAAGCCCGCCGCCTTTCTCGTCGATGGCTTGCAATTTGGCGGTGACGTCGTTGAGATAGTCAGGCCCCGAATCCGGACCTCGGAACGGGCCGCGATAGGTATTGGGCGAGAGGACCGGATGCACCCAGTCCGGCCGTGTCGTCAGCGCCTGCGGGTTGTCGGCAATCGACGTGGAGACGGCATCGCTCGCGACAGTCCAGCCGTGATAGGCCTCCAGCAGGCACAGCATGTTCCTTTTGCCGCTATGGGCCCAGGCAAGGCGGATGGCGAGATCATTGGCCTCCGAGCCGCTGTTGACGAGGAAGACGCTGTCCAGCCCTTCCGGCGCCAGCATCGCCAGCCGTTCGGAAAATTCAGCGACGGCGGCGTAGTGGAAGCGGGAATTGGTGTTGAGCCTCGACCATTGCTGCGCGATCGCCGCCGTCAGCCGCGGATGGGCATGGCCGAGCGTGGTGACGTTGTTGACCATGTCGAGGTAGCAGCGGCCCTGCATGTCGAACAGGAATTCGCGCCAGCCGCGCTCGATCTGCGGCGGCAGCTCATAATAGTGCTTCTGCGGTTTGGCGAAGCGGGCATTGCGCAGGGAAAGAAGCGCTGACGCATCCGGTCTCGGCGCCTCGCATGCCGGATTGAGGAGAGAGGCGGGCGAGGGCGAGACAACCGACCAGCCGTCCGCCTGATCTGCCGTCGCAAAGAGCGGCGGCACGAGGTTTGGCACGCGGCAAAGCTGCACGCGCAATCCTCCGATCGCCGAGCCTTCGCTGCCGATCGTGCCTATTGTCGCACCTTGCTCGATGGCTGCTCCGTCCTCGAGCGCGCTTTCGATACCGTCCAGATGAAGGCTTACGTCCTCGCCGGCCAGCACGAAATGCTGGCCCTCCCTTTGCAGCAGGCCGGCGAAGGGCGCGGCGACGGTGGCTCCGGCCGGCAGGCAGACATCGCAATGAAGGGCGAAATTCTGTGGCGGCGCCATGGTGAGCGGGGCGGCGAGGGACAGGCGGAATTCGCCGTAACGGGTTGCCGCGGCGCCTGACGTCATTGCCGTCTGGGCAAGCAGCCGCCAGTCCATGTCGGGCTTCTGCCAGTTGCCGTCGATGAAGTCGTGTCCGGTGACCGAGAGATCGACGGCCGCGATCTGCGAGGGGTCGAGGTCAGGCAGCAGCGGCGACCAGCCTTCGGGCGTGATCGGCGCGACGTCGAAGCCGATCGTCCGCAGGATCGCCGCGTCCATCACGTCCGGCTGCGCGCCGGTCGCGACATCGAAAATCTCGCGCTCGAACTCGAGATTGCCGCGCACATAGTCGTTGTCCGGATCGATGGCGAGCTGCTGCTCGCCGCTGGCGGCAAGGATGACCGCGCGCGCGACGATCAGCGGCCACAGCGCCTTGGCCTCCACCTCCTGCAGCGGATAGACCGCATGATAGGCCTTGATGGCGGGAAGAATGTAGAAGGGGTTGCCCTCCGCGTGGTGCAGCAGCGAGGCGCAGGTCACGGCAAGGTCGCCGACGAGCCACCCCTGGATGATGTCGCCGAAATCGATGACGCCGTCCGGCACGAGCTGGCCATGGGCGTCGGGATGGCTGACGACATTGTCGTCGGTAACGTCGTGATGCACCGGCTGCACGCGCAAATCGGCCGCGAGCGGCTGGATGCGCTTGACGGCCGCGACCATTGCCTTGGCGATGCGGTCGCGCGCTTCGTGGTCCGTTATGGCCGACAGGAGCTGCACGGCGACCGGTCCTGCCCGGCGCAGGTCCCATTGCAGGTTCCGGTGGAGGCCGGGATGGTCGAAATCGGCAAGGTCGCGGGCAAGCCTGGCCGAAAGCGCGCCGAGCCCGGCGACTGAAGCCGGCGGCAGATGCTTGCAGCGCGTCAGCGTCTGGCCAGGAAGGAAGCCGAGCAGCCGCACGAGATAGTCCCGCTCGCGGAGAGTGACGCTGAGGATGTCGCGGCCGTTCAGCGCCGGCACCACCTCGGGCACGCGCGGGGCATCGGGTTTGTCCTGCAGATGGCGAATGGCGGCGTTCTGCGCCTCGAGCTCCACCAGCTCGTATTCGGCATGGCAAATCTTCAGCACATAGGCATTGTCGCCGGCGTCGACGCGGTAGTTGCGATCCTGCTGGCTGCCGAGCTCTGTCAACGTTCCGCTCAGGCCGTAATGCGTCTGCAGGATTTCGGCCGCCTCCTCCGGCGTCACGTCCGGTCTCGGCAGTTGCATACGATTTGCAAGCGTGGCGTCGGCCATGGCATCCCCCGGATGGTTCATTTGCATCGACACTAAACCATTCCATCCTAAAGAAAATTACCCAAAACAGATAGGGTGATCGAGCGATGAGGAGGAAGATAGGCCACAGAATGCAGCCGGCTAGGCGTGATCTCTTATTCGACCTCGATCGAATAACTGCAACCGGCGAGGGTCTTGCCCGGGTGGTCGTCAACGGTCGAGACGTTGAGCGAGATGCGCGTGTGCAGCACGGTGTCGGAATTTTCCTGCTGGTCCTTGATCGACAGGATTTCCTTTTCGCCGAGGAACTTGTTCGGCAGATCGACCGAAGCCGTCACGCCGAGCTGCTTGGCAAGCGGATGCGGATCGGGCTCATCGAGCACGGCGAGCGGCCCGGTGGAGGCAAAGACGATCCTGCTCGTCTGCCGTCCGAAGACCGTGACCGGCGCTGAAAGCTGGAATTCCCGCAGGAAGGGATTGTTTGACGGCAGCTCGCTGATGCCGAACCGCTTCATGGCGGTAACACTCTCCGGCCCCGTCAGCCACATGGCGAAATCGTTGTAGCTCGGCACGTCGTAGGTCGTGCATTCGATCAGCTTGGCGAGATCGATCCGAGAGGGGTCCTGTTCCGCGGTCGTGGCAAAAGATGCCGGCGCAGACAGCAGGAACGCCGCCAGCGCCAGCGTTCCGTGGCGATAGAATGACATAATCTCTCCTTCAGCTCCGCGCGATTCGATAGCTTCAGTATCAAATCGCGCTTCGGAGCGAAAAGAAAAGAGAGCCGGCCGCAATAGCGCGACGACGTCTCAGCCCATGCGTTCGGATGCGTATGATCCGGGGCTAGCCGGGAAGACGACGGTGCGGTTGCCGTTGAGGAAGGTGCGGAAGTGGATATGCGCATGGATGGCGCGCGCCAGCACCTGGCTCTCCACATCGCGGCCGATCGAGACATAGTCGTCGGCAGACTGCGCATGCGTGATGCGCGCCGTGTCCTGCTCGATGATCGGACCCTCGTCCAGATCGGCGGTGACGTAGTGCGCCGTCGCCCCGATCAGCTTCACCCCGCGCTCATAGGCCTGCTTGTAGGGGTTGGCCCCCTTGAAGGACGGCAGGAAGGAATGGTGGATGTTGATGATGCGGCCCGACATCTTCCGGCACAGCGCATCCGACAGCACCTGCATGTAGCGCGCCAGCACGACGAGCTCGGTGCCGGTCTGGTCGACGATGTCGAGCAGCTGCGCTTCGGCCTGCGGCTTGTTGTCCTTCGTCACCTTGATGTGGTGGAAGGGGATGTCGTGGTTGACGACCACCTTCTGGTATTCGAAATGGTTGGAGACGACGCCGACGATGTCGATCGGCAGCGCGCCGATCTTCCAGCGGTAGAGCAGGTCGTTGAGGCAGTGGCCGAAGCGCGAGACCATCAGCAGCACCTTCATGCGCTTCTTGGCATCGTGGATCTCCGCATCCATGGCAAACTTCTCGGCGATCGGCTTGAAGCCTTCCACCAGCGCCGCCTCGCCAACCCCTTCCTCGGAGATGAAGGAGACGCGCATGAAGAACTTGCCGGTGTCGAGATCGTCGAACTGGCTGGAATCGACGATGTTGCAGCCCTGATCCGCCAGATAGTTCGATATCGCCGCAACGATCCCGCGCGTCGACTGGCACGTCACTGTCAATACATAGCTCGTCATGTCTCTTCTTTCTTATACCGAGGACGCCGCCTGCTTAGATGAAATCCGAGGTCTGGGAAATACCCTCCCCCCAGCCATGTTTCGACGGATATTTAGGCAGGATGGCGAGGAAAAAGCCGTTCCCATTGCGCCTTCGGACGGCGCATCCCCGCCTCAGCTGCTGGTGGCCAGGGCGAGCTTTTGCGGTTGCTTCGCCTGCGTGCCCTCGTGGAATTTCAGGAAGCCGACCAGAAGCCAGACCAGCCCGGCGGTCTTCATGGAGAAGATGGCGGTGGAGCCGATCATCAGGTTCAGGAACAGGAAGAGGGAAAGCGCATGGCCGAGACGCCGCTGGTTGACCGTCTCGCCGCCCGGATAGAGGGAGGCGTAAAGCCAGAACAGGATCAGCCCGAAGATGGTGGCGCCATAGATGATGTAGACGTATCCGCTGTCGAAGAAAATGCCGACCTGGTCGAGCTGCAGGCCGATGGTGCTTTGCAGGTCCATGCCGAGGAAAGCCTTCACCGTGCCGTTGATGCGCCCGACGAAATTATCGCCGGTGACGGTCGGCTTGAGGGCATGAATGACGAAGCCGACGACGATGATCACGGGCATGGTCAGAAGGTCCAGCGCCTTCGGAAGCCAGGGATAGATGAAATAGCCCGCGACGCAGATGAGGCTGAAGATCAGCATCGTGCGGGTGTCGTTCGTGAGCAGGATCAGCACGACCGTCGAGAAGAACAGCAACCGGTCCAACAATCCCAGCCGATTGGAAAAACTGATCAGATACAGCACCATCACGCCGCAGAAATTGGCGAGAGACACCTGTTCCAGGAAGATCGAGGACGACCGGTGGTCGATCAAGCCAAAGGAAAACCGCCCCTCGAAGCCGAGCGCGCCGCGGAACAGCCCGAGATCGCTATACGTGGCCGGCGGCACGCCGCGCGTGTTCTGGAAATACTCGGCCGGATGGAACAGCGCGACATATTCCTTCACCGACACGATTTCGCAGATGAGCACGGCAAGCACGATAATGCAGGAAATCTTGAAGGTGAGCTTGACCGTGCGCTCGTTGGATAGCCGCCCCATGATCGAAAAGGCGAAGATGATCATGACGTTGCGGAGATGGTCGATATAGGCCTGCTTGTTGATGGCAATGACGAAGATCGTCAGCACGATCGTCAGCAGCAGGTAAAAGAGAGGCGCGATATCCTCCTCGTAGATCCCCTTCGTCAGGAGATAGCTGAAACTTGCGATCTGGAGCACCACTTCGCACAGCACGACGGCGTTGGGCGTCAGCGGCGTGATATTGTGGTTGATGAAAGCAAGGATGCAGTTATAGCAGACCGCCAGCAGCGAAATCGTGAGAATGACGAAATTGATCGGCTGCTTTTCGCCTGAACTTTGCATTGGATATCCGGGGTCGTGGCGTCTTCTCTGGCCGCGCCAGCATATCAGCCCGATGATTCGCGACAAAGAGCCGGCTGGCCGTCACTAGTCATTTCGCGGACTTGACCAGCGCGCACGATGGCGCCAGCGCCACTTTTCGGCTCAGGCCCTCGGCCAGGACCTTCATCTGGGGTTTGTCGCGGCCGTTGTGCGGCTGGACGTTGAGCGGCTCCTCCGGCGGCCACCAGTCGCCGGCCGCCCAGTAGCTCCAGCCGAGCCAGACGTCGCTGTTGGCGTTCATGATGCCGAGAACCTGCTTCAGCCCATCAAGGCAGCCGTCATTGGCGGCGACGCCGAACTCGCCCAGAAATCCGCGCTTCCCGTTCTTGCGCAGCCAGTCCGTGACGTCGTTCAGGCCCTTCTTTGCGCTGTCGGTGCCATCGCAGACTGGATGGGTGCCCGAGCTGTCCGCATCGAGGTACTGGTGGAACTCGAAGGCGTAGAAATCGATCGGATCCTTGACGCCGAGCATGACCGTTCCGTTCGCGCCGCCGCCAAGAGCGTCGGCGGACCAGCTATGCGCGCCCGTCCAGTTCGTGCCGGGCACGAGAATGAGATTGCGCGCGCCGACGGTCCGGATGCTGCGAATGGCGGTATTGGCGAGCTCCAGCCAATCGGGGGCCTTGATATCGTGCGGCTCGTTCATCAGGCCGAAGGCAACGCCCTTGCGATTGGAGAACTCGACCGCGAGCCGCGCCCAGAAATCACCGAAGGCCAGATCCGTCGCCGGAGCCTGCTTGAGCTGGATCTTGTCGTAATAGCCGTAATTGTGGGGATCGAGGACGACGGCCATCCCATGCTTCTGGATGAGATCGACGGCATCCTTCAGCCGCTGCAGTTCGTCGCCGTTCAGGGGCTGGCCGAGCGTGGGTTGCAGCCGCTCCCAGCGGAAAGGCAGGCGGATGACGTTCATGCCCTTTTCGGCAAAATAACGCACCGTCGCTTCCGAGGGGTAGGTGTAGTTCACGTTGACCGCGCCGTCGCGCTCGCCATATTCCGCACCGGAGAGATTGACGCCGCGGTAGCACAGCTGCGGCGCTGCAAGGCCGCTTTCCGCCTGCGCCGTGAAAGCAAGCATGGCTGCTGCGGCCAGCAGGCGCCGTAACACCGTCTTCCTCTGTGCTGTCATCGCTGCTTCCCGTGTTCCGTGCGGATATCCGCTTCTCATAGGGATCATGGTGTTGAGCAATGATGAAGAGGCAGGTCGTGCCGGCCGCCATATCGCGATTTCCTTGGAGCGTCCTTAATGTTCCGTTAGCCAAAAATTTCTAAACTCAAGGTATCTGCTGCGTGGAATCCGCCTACGAAGCATTGAAAGTCTGACATGAGCTCAATGGAACGAAGCAAGAGATCGGACCAACTTGCGAGTTGGCACGGTGCCGAGCCGTCTGACGCGCGGCGCGACGGCATGCGCCCGCGCAGTCCGATCTTGCGTCCGCGCGATTTCGTCGACGCAGCCGAGCCAGTCACAGCCGCCGCCGAGCAGCCCAAGACGCCCGCCCCTGACCTTCCGGGACCTGAAGACGCCGCAGGCAGAGCCGAGCCTGAAGACGCCGCAATCGCGCAAACCGCAGCCGAGCCGGTCGTGATCGCCGCTGCCCCGGCCGTGCAGCCGGCGGCTGTTGCCGCGACGAATGCCGCGGCGCAATCGGCACCGATGCCGGCTGCGAACATGCCGCTGCTCGATGTTCGCTCCGCCATTCGCTCGATTTGGGCAAAGAAGCTCGTGGTTATCGTATTGGCCGGCATCGGCGCCGCGCTGGGTGGCGCGGTCATCCCGCTGATACCGCAGAAATTCACGGCCGAAACGAGCCTTTATTTCGACCCCCGTCCCATCGGCGGCCCCGATTCTTCCCAGCAGGCTCCAACGGCGCCGGAGTTGATCACCACGATGATCGACAGCCAGACGCAGATCCTGTCTTCCGGCAAGGTGCTGGGCCGTGTCGTCGATGCGTTGAAGCTCGATCAGGATCCGCAGTTTGACGGCGGCGCCAGCGGCGAGGCGGCGAAATACATCGCGACGGCTGCCTTGGCAAAAGCCGTGCTGATCGCGCGCGAGTCCAGCACCTATGTCGTGACGGCGAAGGTGACGACCGGCGACCCGCAGAAATCTGCTCGGATCGCCAATCAGATCGTAACCTCTTTCATCGAAGAGGAAAGCAAGGCGGCTGCAAACAGCTATAGAAGCAGCAACACAGCGCTGGACTCCCGCCTCGAAGATCTGCGCCAGCAGGTGCTTGCCGCCGAAAAGGCCGTCGAGACCTACCGCGCCGATAACGACATGGTGGCTGTCGAAGGCAATCTGATCTCCGACAAGCGCCTGACTGCGTTGAACGACTTGCTGGTCACCGCCCAACAGAAGACGATCGAGGCGAGAGCCCGGGCCGAGGCGGCCGGCAAACTCAGTTTCGAGGATGTGGTGTCCAACACCTCCTCGTCCGGAACGACGTCGACGGCATTGAGCAGCCTGCGGCAGCAATATGCGACGCTGGCAGCCAATGTCGGCAGCCTTCAAAGCCAGCTCGGCGCCCGCCATCCGCGCCTGCTTGCGGCCAAATCCTCATTGGAAAGCCTTGCCGCGGAAATCCGCGCCGAGTTGCAGCGGCAGATGACCTCGGCCCGCGCCGACTATGAGCAGGCGCAGCGGGCCGAGCAGGATATCGCCAAGGAGCTGTCGGTGCAGAAGGCCTCGCAGGTCAACACCTCAGGCAAGCTTGTCGGTCTGAACGAGCTGCAGCGCCAGGCGACTGCCACCCGCGATATCTACGAATCGCTGCTGAAGCGATCCGGACAGGCCAGCGATGCGCAGGATCTGTCGCAGAGCAATATTCGCGTGATTTCCGAGGCGGAACCCCCGCTGAAGGCGGATGGGCCGAGCCGGAAGGTGATGATGGTGGCCGGCCTGATTGCCGGCGCGATCTTCGGCGCCGGTCTCGGCATGGCCTTCGCCATTCTTTTCGGCCTGTTTCGGCACCCTGTCATCCGCAGCTATTTCGGCAGGTGATCCCTTTTCCATTTTTCGCGCCGTCGGCTTCTTAGCATCGATGATGCAGATGCAATTGTGCGCCGACTGTTCTAGATGTAAATCGGCGCTGGGAATAATTGAAACATGCTAATGAAAGCGCAATGCGGTCATCATACGCCGGTGGTGCATCGTGAGACATTCTATGCGAAAGAAGCGCTGTGCTGTCGCGCGCTCCGACGCCGGAGGGAATTGAGCGATGGTGCCTGCGGATAAACTCGTTCTGCCGTTCCTGGCGCTGCCGCGGCCGACCAAGCGCGTGCTGGCGCTCCTGGTCGATGCCAGCCTGTGCGTGCTCACGGTCTGGTTCGCCTATTGCCTGCGCCTCGATGACTGGGTCATTCTCGAAGGCGTCGAATGGCTGCCGGCCATCGTTTCTCTTCTGCTTGCCATACCGATCTTCATCGTCCTTGGTCTTTACCGCGCCATTTTCCGGTATGCGGGCCTTTCGGCGTTCGTGACCGTTGTCAAGGCGGTGGCGATCTACGCTCTCGCCTTCATGACGATCTTCACCGCGATCAGCGTGCCGGGCGTGCCGCGCACGGTCGGCATATTGCAGCCATTGCTGTTGCTGATCGCCATCGGCCTGTCGCGCATGTGGACGCGGTACTGGCTCGGCAATGCCTATCAACGGCTCCTGAACCGCAATCAGCTCGCCAAGGTTCTGATCTACGGCGCCGGGGCGTCCGGGCGGCAGCTTGCGGGTGCGCTTGCCAACAGCGCCGAGCTGAATGTCGTCGGCTATCTCGATGATGACCGCAACCTGCATGGCAGCATCATGGGCGGCCTGCCGATCTACGACCCGACCGATCTGCCCGCGCTCGCCGTCTCGGGCGATATCAGGGACGTGCTGCTGGCCTTGCCGAATGCCACGCGACAGAGACGCAACGAAATCCTCGAAAACATGCGCAAGGCCCGCGTCACCGTGCGCACCATGCCGGATCTGACGGCGCTCGCCCAGGGGCGCGTCGCGGTCTCGGATCTGCGCGAACTGGATATCGAAGATCTGCTCGGCCGCAATGTGATCGCGCCCGACCGTGACCTGATCGAGAAGAACATTCGCGGCAAGGTGGTCATGGTCACCGGCGCCGGTGGCTCGATCGGCGGCGAGCTCTGCCGCCAGATCCTGAAGAACGGTCCGTCTTCGCTCCTGTTGGTCGAGCAGAGCGAATTCGCTCTCTATGCCATTCATGGCGAGCTGGAGAAACTGGCAGCGTCCGCAGGCTATGCCGAAGTGCGCATCATCCCCTTCCTCGCCTCCGTCAGGGATGGGCAGCGCATCAGGCAGATCATGGAGGCATGGCGGCCGAAGACCGTCTATCACGCCGCCGCCTACAAGCATGTGCCGCTCGTCGAGTACAATCCCGTCGAAGGCATCCGCAACAATGTGCTGGGAACGCTGATAACGGCTGAAGCCGCCCGCGATTGCGGCGTCGAGAATTTCGTCCTCATCAGCACGGACAAAGCCGTGCGGCCGACCAACATCATGGGGGCGAGCAAGCGGCTGGCGGAAATGGTGCTGCAGGCCATGGATGCCGACCGCAGATCGGGTGCCGACAGCACCAATTTCGCCATGGTCCGTTTCGGCAACGTGCTTGGCTCTTCCGGCTCCGTCGTGCCGCTGTTCCGCCAGCAGATTCGCGACGGCGGGCCGATCACGCTGACGCATCCCGACATTACCCGCTATTTCATGACCATCCCCGAGGCATCGCAGCTCGTGATCCAGGCCGGTGCCATGTCCGGTGGCGGCGATGTCTTCCTGCTCGATATGGGCGAGCCGGTGCTCATCGCCGATCTCGCCCGCCGCATGGTGGAACTGTCCGGACTGACGGTGCGCGACGAGGACGAGCCGGATGGCGATATCGAGCTGGAAATCACCGGCCTGAGGCCCGGCGAAAAGCTCTACGAGGAGTTGCTGATCGGCGACAATCCGCAGACGACGGGCCATCCGCGCATCATGCAGGCCAAGGAGGATTTCCTGCCCTGGCCGGAGCTGTCGAACCGGCTTGCCGCGCTGGATGCGGCGCTGGACGAGAACGATATCCCCGAGGCCAGGATCCTGCTGCAGAAGCTGGTCTCCGGCTATGAGCCGAGCAGCGAAGTAGTCGACCTTGTCTATCGCGAGCGCGAGCACGACCTGACGGTCGATCAGCCGAGCCTCGACAATGTCGCGCAGCTATAGGATGTAGTCCCGGAAAATCGGTCCGCCGTTCTCCGGCCTGCCGGACTTAGCGCTCGACGGCCTTTGCCGTCATTCCCTGCTTGGCCTTGATGGCATAGTGCCAGCGCCGCAGCTGATCGCATGTGCGGAACCAGTGCGCCGTCAGCCGCAACAGCGAATGCCGCTTGACGGCCCGGTAGTGGACGCGTTTGCCGATCGTGGTGTCTGCGCGGTGTGGACTGAAATCGACCAGACCTTCGAGTGTCGTGAACGTCTCGACGCCCGTCGACCACCCCCGCTCCAGAGCGACGTCATAGGGAAGGATCATCGGTTTCAGCGTCGTCAGCAGCTTTTGGGCTGCCTTGCGGTTGACGATATAACAGGCTGCCGACCCCTGCGGGCCGTGCATACAGCGACCGATGATATCGTTTTCGGTGGTCCGACAGATCTGCTTGAAGCCGACGAGACGATGGTTGACGAGCTTGACCAGGCGGGTGCCCTGAACGCTTTCCATCGCGGCGATCGCGCGGGGGATCAGCCTTTCGTTGAGCTCGATGTCGTCTTCCATGATGATCGCCATCTTGTCGCCGCTGGCGACAAATTGCTCGAGCGCGAGCAGGTGGCTGCGATAGCATCCGTATTCGCCCGGCAAAAGCTTGCGGCCGTTATGATAGATGAACGAATGCGGATGGAAGTCGACGCGATCTTCGTCTGCGATCACGCGCCCATCGATGGCGGGAACGCGTGTAATGTGCAGGTCGTATTCCACGGCCTGGTTGCAAAGGCGCTTCCAGCGATCACGCGAACGATCGAGATTGATGACATAGATACGGATTTTCTGGGCGGCATCGCCCGCGATCTCAGAGCCGCCGGGACTCGGAATGCGATTAATCTGTTCGAGAATGACCGTTACTCCTGCAAACAGAAATCGCGTGGACACCAACTAATATGATATTTCTATAGTATATAACATATTCGTGACTTGTCGCAAATGGGTACTGCACGTTTATGTTGTATTTGCAGATAAAAGCATTTCCATTGGTGTAACGCAACGTGATCGGGCCGGCAGCCTCGCGCAGGCAGCCATTTAGGCGCGTTTTTGGTGATTGGGCGTTGGCGCGCATCGGCTGCGTTATTATATTTATGGTATGCGGCACCATGGTGTCGCCTTCGCAGGTAAAGGATCGTCGCAGGCCATGTGGATCAAATCGAAAATCGCCATTGCAGCTGTTCTCCTCGCGAGCCTTGCGCCTGCAGCGGCGTTCGCCGACAATCCGCTTCTCCCCAAGCCATATGTCGCTCCCGTCTATCCTTACAAGAACCTGCCGGGCGTGACGGCGCCGAAAATGGCGGCCGACGAGAAGTTTGAGTGCCGCACGACGACCCTTTATGCGGACTATTTCCGCGAGGGACTGTTCTATCGGAGCCTGCCGCGCCTCGGTTACGTTTGCGAGCAGGATGGCGTCATTTCCAGCAGCACCCGCAAGCCGAACTATAAATATTGGCAATATAACGGCCCGGGCAGATGATGCCGCGGGCAGCCTGCCGAAATAAACGGCAGCGCAATCAAAACTTGCGCGGCGTCAGGCTGACGTCGCGCAAGTTTTGATGATGGTCTGAAAATAAATTTCATGTTTTTGGTAAAATGCGCGAACGTCGTTGACGAATGCGAAAATTTGCCCCAAGATTACGAAAATAAATTACGTAATGGGAACTCAAAAGCATGCGAGTTGGAATCATTGGGCTGGGATTCCGCCTGGGATATCTGGGCTATGTCTTCAAGGCGATCGACGAGAGCTTCGAGATTGCCGGATATGTCGATCCGGAACCTGCGGGCCTGCCTGGTTTGATCGAGCAGGGCATTTCTGCCGGAAAAGCCTATGCGACGCCTCAAGAGCTGATTGCCAACGAAAAGATCGACCTCCTGATGATTGGTTCGCCGAACCACATGCATCTCGATCATATCCGCATCGGCCTTGAGGCCGGCCTCAAGATCTTCTGTGAAAAGCCGATCGTCACGACGATCAAGGACAGCATCGAACTCGCAAAGCTGATGGCGAAATTCGGCCATGAGCGACTGAATGTCGGGCTCGTCCTGCGCTATTCGCCCATGTATCGCGATCTTTTGGTCGCGCAGGCCGAGGGAAAGCTCGGCAAGGTCGTTTCCATCGAGGCATCCGAGCATATCGAGCCCTATCACGGCGCGTTCTTCATGCGTGATTGGCGCCGCTACGAACATTATTCCGGCAGCTTCATGCTGGAGAAATGCTGCCACGACCTCGATCTTTATAATGGCGTGGTCGGCGCGCGTCCGGAAAGGGTCGCAAGCTTCGGCGGACGCAAGAGCTTCATCCCGGAAAACGACCCGGCACGGGAGGGGATCAACGATCTCGAACTTTTCCATCGCAAGCCGAGCGGCTGGATGGGATCGGACAAGGTGTTCGACAGCGATGGCGACATCATCGACTATCAGGTCGCGATCGTCGAATATGCCAATGGCGTCGGCATGAACTTCCACACCAACCTGAACGTGCCGGACCAGTTCCGCCGTTTCGCCATCATGGGCTCGCGCGGCATGGCCGAAGGCGATTTCATTCGCGGTTATTTCAACGTGCATGAGATGCTCACCGGCAAGAAGGTGATCGAGAAGACCTATGCGACGCGCACGACGTTGTCGCAGCACTACGGCGCCGATGAGCAGATGGCCGCCGACATTATCGCGCATGTCAAAACGGGCCTGCACCTGCCGGTTTCGACCCAGAATGCGCTGGAAGCGGGAATTCTCGCCTTGTCGATGGACGAGGCGCGCATGAAGAAGACCGTCGTCGATCTCCGACCGATATGGGACGAGTTCGACGAGGCGCTTCATTCAAGAGCCGCCTAGGGAGGGGCGCAGGATGGGTGTTCAACGCAGCACGGTCATCTTCGCCTGGGTCCTGCTTTTTCCGGCTCTTCTTTACGTCACCGTCATCGTCGCCTATCCGCTGGTGGACACGATAATCCTGTCCTTCACCGACGCGTCGTTGAAGAAGGTGACGAATTGGGTCGGTCTGGAGAACTACGCCAAGATCTTCAACGACACCTTCGCCGGCGTCATTGTCCGAACCTTCATCTGGACCTTCTTTTCCGTGTCGTTCAAGATGGTTATCGGCACCTTGGGCGCGGCGCTGCTGAATTCCGCGGTGCCGGGCCGGTCGCTTTTCAGGGTGCTGACCATGCCGCCCTGGATCGTGCCCATGGCGATCGGCATCTTCATGTGGGGCTGGATGTATAACGGCCAGTTCGGCATGATATCGGGCCTGCTGCAGCGTTTTGGCATCGTCGGCAGTCCGGTCGCATTCCTGGCCTATGGCAGCTCGGCTTTCTGGGCAACGATCGTTACCGACGTCTGGATCGGCGTGCCGATGGTCACCCTTTACATGCTGGCGGCCATGCAGGCGGTCCCGCACGATCTGTATGAGGCCGCCTGGACGGATGGCGCCGGCCGCTTCTATCGCTTCCGCCGCATCACGCTGCCGCTGCTCGTGCCTTCCCTGGTCACCATGTCGATGCTCTCGTTGATTTCGACGTTCAATTCCTTCGACATCATCTGGATTTTGACTCGCGGCGGCCCGAACGGCGAGACGACGACGATGATTATCGACACCTATCGCACCGCGATCGGATCCTACAAATATGGTGAAGGCGCGGCCCGCGCGGTGTTGATCTGCATCTTCCTGTCGCTCTTCTGCCTAGCTTATTTCCGCCTGACCAGCCGCTTTTCCACGGGAGCCAAGCAGCGATGAGCCAGCCTTCGATGATCCATCGCTACAAGTGGTACGAGCTCATCGGCATCTATGCCGGGATCCTGCTGTTCCTCACCTTCGTGCTGGCGCCCTTCGTCGAAGGGTTCCTGGTCTCGCTGAAGCCGCTCAGCCAGCTTTTCTCTTCGCCCTACCGGTTCATTCCCGAAAATGGCTCTTTTGCAGCCTACCGGACGATGTGGACCAGCGTGCCGGGCTTCGGCTGGTACATTTTCAACTCGTTCCTAGTTTCCGGTTCGATCACCATCATCGTGCTCATTCTCGTGGTGCCGGCGGCCTACGCCTTCGCCCGCTTTGAGTTCAAGGGTTCGGGCTTGTTGCTGGGTGGTTTTCTGGCGGTGAAGATGTTTTCGGGCGCTGTGCTGCTCATCCCGCTGTTCCGACTCATGCGGTCCTTCGGCGTGCTGAACACCTATTTCGCCATGATCGTGCCGGGTGTCGCCTTCATCATCCCCACGGGGATCTGGCTGCTGCACACCTATATCAGGCGTATCCCGCGGGAGCTCGACGAAGCCGCTTATGTCGATGGCGCAAGCCAGCTCTATACCCTGCGTCGCGTTATCCTGCCGATTGCCATGCCTGGTATCGTCGTCGTCGCGATTTCCTCGTTTATCGAGGCATATGCGCAGCAGTTCATCTATGCTCTTACCTTCAACTCGAAGACTGAATACATGCCACTGCCGGTAGGCCTGTTTGCCTATTTCGGCCGGCAGGAGGTCGTCTGGAATGAGCTCATGGCCGCAAGTTTCGTCGGTATCACGCCGGCGCTGATCCTGATCTTCTTCCTGCAACGGTATCTCGTCAGCGGTCTGACCGCCGGCGCGGTGAAGCAATAAAACCAATCAACCACCAGAGAGAACGGGAGCTTAAACGTGACATTCCATTTCAAGACGGGGCTGCTTGCCCTTGCTTTGCTCGGCTCCACCGCGCTTGGCGTCGTGAACGCCCAGGCCGCCGACAAGGAAATCAGCTGGATCTATTGCGGCGACACCATCGATCCGATCCATGTGAAATATATCAAGCAGTGGGAAGACAAGAATCCGGGCTGGGCAGTCAAGCCAGAACTCGTCGGCTGGGAATTGTGCCAGGATAAGGCAACGACGCTTGCCGCTGCCGGGACGCCAGTCGCCATGGCCTATGTTGGTTCGCGTACGCTCAAGCAGTTCGCTGACAACGATCTGATCGTTCAGATCCCGATGACGGATGACGAAAAGAAGGCCTATTATCCCGGCATCGTCGATACTGTTACTATCGATGGTCAGCAGTGGGGCACGCCGATCGCCTTCTCGACCAAGGCGCTGTACTGGAACAAGGATCTCTTCAAGCAGGCCGGCCTCGATCCCGAGAAGCCGCCGACCACCTGGGCCGAGGAAATCGCCGACGCCAAGACGATCAAGGAAAAGACCGGCATCCCCGGCTACGGCCTCTCGGCCAAGACCTTCGACAACACCATGCACCAGTTCCTGCATTGGGTTTACACCAACAATGGCAAGGTCATCGACGGCGACAAGATCGTCCTCGACAGCCCCGAAGTTCTGGCAGCTCTCCAGGCCTACAAGGACATCACGCCTTACTCGGTCGAAGGACCGACGGCCTACGAGCAGAACGAAATGCGCGCCATCTTCCTCGATGGCAAGGTCGGCATGATCCAGGCCGGCTCCGGCGCCGCCGCTCGCTTGAAGGAAACGAAGATCAACTGGGGCGTGGCGCCGCTGCCGCTCGGTCCTTCGGCCAAGGGCCAGGGCACGCTGCTCATCACCGACAGCCTTGCTGTCTTCAAGGGCAGCGGCGTCGAGGACAAGGCGATCGACTTCGCCAAGTTCATCACGTCTCCCGGCCCGCAGGCGGAATACGAACTGCAGGGCGGCGCCGGCCTTACGCCGCTGCGCCCGTCGGCGCTGGTTGACGAGTTCGTCAAGAAGGACGCTTCCTGGAAGCCGTTCATCGATGGCATCGCCTATGGTGGTCCCGAGCCGCTGTTCAAGGACTACAAGGGCTTCCAGAACGTCATGATCGAGATGGTCCAGTCGGTCGTGACCGGCCAGGCCCAGCCGGCCGACGCGCTGAAGAAGGCTGCCGCCGACCTCGAGCAGTACAAATAAGCCTGCAAATCACCGGGCCGCGCGCAATGCGCGCGGCCTTTGGAGCCCTGCCCGCCAACCGGCGGCGCCGCGCGGAGACAGAGTTTGGGAAAGCTGCACCTTAATCAGGTCAAAAAATTCTACGGTCATTTCGAGGTCATCAAGGGCGTCGAACTCGACGTAACGGACGGTGAATTCATCGTCTTCGTCGGTCCGTCCGGCTGCGGCAAGTCGACCCTGCTGCGCATGATCGCAGGCCTCGATGAAGTGACCACCGGCGACATCATGATCGATGGTGTCCGCGTCAACGATCTGGCGCCCGTCAAGCGCGGTATCGCCATGGTCTTCCAGTCCTATGCCCTCTATCCGCACATGTCGGTGTTCGAAAACATCGCCTTCCCCCTGCGGGTGGAAAAGATGCCGGAAGACAAGCTCAAGGCCAAGGTCGAGCACGCCGCCCGCATCCTCCATCTCGATCAACGCTTGCAGCAGAAGCCGGGTCAGCTTTCCGGCGGCCAGCGCCAGCGTGTCGCCATCGGCCGTGCCATCGTGCGCGAGCCGAAGATCTTTCTCTTCGACGAGCCGCTGTCGAACCTCGATGCCGCGCTGCGCGCCGACATGCGCATCGAGCTGGCGAAGCTGCACCGCCAGCTGCAGGCGACCATGATCTATGTGACGCACGATCAGGTCGAGGCCATGACCATGGCCGATCGCATCGTCGTACTGAACGCCGGCGAGATATCGCAGGTCGGCGCCCCGCTGGAGCTTTATCACAAGCCGGCGAATACCTTCGTCGCCCGCTTCATCGGCAATCCCAAGATGAACTTCCTGCCTGTGACCTGCACGAACGTCAGCGATGCGGGCGTGGAGATCGATTACAAGGGCCAGAAGGTCGTGTTGCCGGTGACCCCGCGCGCAGGCGCGGTCGGCAAGGCGCTGACGCTCGGTATCCGGCCGGAACATGTCCAGCTCGGCGATGGCGATCTCAGCTTGACCATCGTGCCGACGGTTGTCGAACGTCTCGGTGCTCAAACCGTTGCCTATGCCACGGCGGATGGCATCGACGAGAATTTCTGCGCGACTTTGCCCGGCAGCGCTGCCATCCGCATGGATGCGCCGATCAAGACAGGTATCCGCATTGGCGATTGCCACCTCTTCGACGAAAGCGGCGAGGCTTTCGAGCGGCGGGTGGAACTGACCGAAATCGACATGGAATTGCTGAACCAGGCCGCCTCCTGACGGGAGGCGGTTGCCGGGCCATCCTCGCCCTTCGACACGTTCAGGGTGGGGATGGAGCGAATCTGGTCCTCGATACGCCTTACCGCTTTTTGGCTACGGCATAGAGGATCAGCCCCCATGGCGAGGAGGCCCGAAGGGCCGTCTCGAACCACGAGGGCGGATTGCCCGAAGCAGCTACCAGACCAGGCCGCGAGCTGCCACGTCTTCGACGCGCGTCACCACGCCATCACGATGAAAGACCATCTGGTCGAAGAGGTTGGAAACGACGCAGGTGTGGTTGGGGATGATGCGGATCTTGTCGCCGATCCGTGGGCGAGGGCCGGCGCACTTCGACAGGTCGATGACGCCATGCTCTTCCGAAAGCCCCTTGATGACGGCGTCGGGATAGCCGACCACCTGACCATAGTCGGCAAAGCCGAGAAGATCCGAGGTCAGAGCCTTCGAGCCGGCATCGATGACAGCGCGGTCCTCGGTCGGCCTCGAGACGACGGTGGCGAGGATATGCATCGCGCAATCCTCTTCCCGGCAGTGGCCCGCGCGCACCATCGAGCGGTCGTTGTAGATGTAGGTTCCGGCGCGATGTTCCGTCGCTGCGGTCACAAGATGCGCGTCGAAGAGGCTGGGCGTGCCGCCATTGCTGACGATCGGGCACTCCACGCCATCCGCCTTCAGGAGCTTTACCGCTTCCGACAGGAATTCCTGCGTCGCGGCGGCATTGTCCGGCTTTGGGTAGGTCATGAGGCCGGCAAAGGCGAGCCCCGGCTTGCCGGCGATGTATGTGCCGAGCCTTGCGGCTTCCGCCGGCGATTGCACGCCGCAGCGCGCGCCGCCGGTATCGCATTCCACCAGCACCGTCAGCGGCTTGCGCGCCGCAAAGTAGCTGGAGAGCCCGTCGACGGTGACGGCGCTGTCGGCCACGACCTTAAGGCCGGAAATGCGATCGTTGAGCGCCGAGAGGCGAACGAGCTTCTCCGGGCCGAGAATATTGAAGGTAATCAGGATATCTTCGAAGCCCGCGTCGGCGAAGGCTTCCGCTTCGGTGATCTTCTGGCAGTTGATGCCCTTGGCACCGGCGGCGACCTGAGCGCGTGCGAGCGCGGGAATCTTGTGCGTCTTGATGTGCGGGCGGAAGTTCAGGCCGTGCTGATCCATGTAGGACTGCACGCGCGCAATGTTTCCGGCCAGTCGGTCCTCGTCGATGATCGGGCGCGGGGTCGATAGTCCTTCGATCCGGTCGCCAGGCTTGGGGCTGATTTCCGAGGCGATGTCATGTGCCATCTCAGGCGTCTTTCCGTTCTTCTGCAAAGGGATCCGCCACCATCGGCCAGATATCCTTCCGCGCGCGGCGATAGGGCGTGCGCGCCGGATTGTTGGGATAAGGCGTTCCCGCGGAGCAGTAAAGGATCTGCGCCGCGATCTTGGAGAAGGACGCGTAGAAGTGATTGGTCGATTTGATCACCAGGATCTTCTTGGTCGCCGGCTCGATGCCCATGACGGAGAACAGGCTCGGATCGAAGCTCTGGGCGCGCGTCGAATTCAGTATGATGTCGATACCGTCGAGCTGGATATGCGCGGCATCGCCGAACGGCGCAAAGCTCTCGCCGAAGCGCATCTCGGCGTTGGTGACGAGACGGACGATCTTGACATGACCGTCGATGGGATTGCCCGTGCCCGGCGCGGATTTCGCACCGAAGCGCAGCGGGATTTCCGCACCTTCGCCGGCCGCCATGCAGATCTGCACGGCCATGGGATCCCAGATCGTGCCGATCGCCGTGTCGGTGGCGCCGCGATCGAGCAATTCCTGCAGGACGACCGTCGCATCCCCCGCCGTGCCGCCGCCGGGATTGTCCCATAGGTCGGCAATGACAACCGGGCCGGAGGTTGCGGCCATCGCCTCGCTCACCGCCTGCTTCTCGTCGATCTGCGGCATGATGAAGGTGCCGCGTTTCGAAAAAAGCTCGAGACCGAGCTCCCGGCCGATAGCGGAGCCCTTATCTGGCTTGTTGTTGGTGACGACGAGCAGTTTCGTCCCCATTTCCGGCACGTCGCCGGCCATGAAGCCGTGAATGACAGAAATCGACAGGACGTCGGCATCGCTCTTTTCCAGCGCCATGATCTTGTCGACGAAGGAGCGCATGGGCTCGCGCGACGTCGGAAAGACATCGATCATGCGGCAGTCGAAGACGGACATGACCGGCTCGACGCGGCCTTCCAGCGTATCGATGGCAATACGCCAGAGATCTTCGGCGCGATCGACGAAATCCGTATGCGGGAATTCCTTGAAGTAGACGAAGAAATTCGCGGCGGCGAGGCGCTTCCCTGTCAGGTGGCTGTGCGGATCGAGTTCGGCGCAGACCAGGATATCCGGCCCCACGATCTCGCGGACGCGCGACAGGAAATCGCCTTCCGTATCCTCGTAGCCATCCGCGACCATGGCGCCGTGCAGCCCGAGAACGACGGCGTCGACCGGCATGGCGGCCCGCAACTGGTCGAGAATTTCGTCCCGCAGGTCCTCATAGGTCCGGCGGTTCACCAGGCCGGCCGGATCGGCCCAGGTGGCCGTGCCCTCGATCACTTCCCAGCCCTTTTGAGCGGCAATGCGCCTGCCGACGGTAATCGGGGCGGAACACAGCGTCGGCGTTTCAGGATGCATGCCGGGGGGTGCATAGAGAGAGGCTTCGAAAGCACGCCGGTCGATGCAGATGGGAGAGAAGGTGTTCGTCTCGGTCGCGAGGGCTGCGGTGAAAATGCGCAATGCTGTCGCCTCTATTCCATGGGGTTCGGCAGGTAACCGGTGAAGCCGCAGATTTTCCAGCGCCCTTCATGCAGGCGGCAGTAATAAAGAGTCTGCCATTTCATAACGTCGGTGCTGCCGTCCGACTTCTTCAGGCTGCCATCGAACTTCTTGCGCACCAGGGCCATGTCGCCTTCGATCTCGATGTCTTCGAGCGTCGTCGTGGTGAAGATGGCCGTGCGCGGATCCTCGGCGAAGGACTGGGTGGCGAAGTCGCGGGCCTGGCGCAGCCACTCGTCGCGATAGGCTGATAGCGTCGGGAAAGCGAGGCGCCACTTGTCCGGGCTGACGTCACGCTTGCCGTCGATGCCGATGAAGCCCTCTTCGACGAAATCGCCCGCGACCATCGACCAGTCGGCGGCAAGAAAAGCGTCGATGTCGCGCGGAACGAGCATCTCCCAGATCGAATGCCGGGGCGTATCGCTGGCAGGGAAGGGATTCTTGAAAGGATCACGCATGGTAACAGCCGCCATTTAAATTCTTTTCATAATTTACGATTTTCACTGGTCAAATTCTGCTTTCTATGGTCATTTGTCAACGTATCAAGAAAATAATTTGCAGGAACCGCATGGTGGCCATCACATGTCAAGGTTCCCGCCGAATGGGAACGAATGACGCGCCGCATCCGCCCGCAAGCCTGTCCACGGGTGCTGGCGGAAATGGTGAGATTGAGATGGATCGCGTCGCTGCCTACGTATCATACGTTTGCAAAGCAGCGACAAAGGGGGGCTGATGGATATCTTCACGACCATGCAGGACGAGAGGGGCCGGCTTTCGCAATCGGAAATCCGCATCGCCGATATCGTCCTCAATGATTTCGAATTCGCGGTCAATGCTTCCATCATCGAGCTTGCGGGCAAGGCGGATGTCTCGCCGCCGACGGTGACGCGCTTCTGCCGGCGCCTGGGCTGCGAAAGCTTTTCCGATTTCAAGGTGCAGCTTGCACGCACGGCCTATGTCGGCATGCGCTATCTCAAGCCGGAACCGAAGAGCATCGCGCCGGCCGACGTCGCCCAGGACATTATTACCAAGGCGCAGAACGCACTCTTCCTGCTGCATCGCGGCCTGGATGTCGATGCTATCGAGCGGGCGGCCAACCGGCTTGCCGGCGCGGAGATGATCTATGCCTTCGGCTCCGGCGGCAATTCCTCGATGATCGCCAACGAGCTGCAGAACCGCCTGTTCCGGCTTGGCCTTCGCATCACCGCGAGCTCCGACCACAGCATGCAGCTGATGATGGCGGCGGCGGCCAAACCGACGGACGTGCTGATCGGCTCCTCCTTCTCCGGCCGCAACGCCGAGCTGGTGCGCGCCTTCATGCTGGCGCGCGAGGCCAAGGTGCCGACTATCGCGCTGACGCAGAGCGGAAGCCCGGTGGCGAATGCGGCCGAGATCACGCTGCCCGTCGATCTGCCGGAAGGAGACAATATCTATCGGCCGACATCGACCCGCATTGCCTATCTCGCCGTGGTGGACATTCTCGCCAGCCTGATCGCCTACCGCATCCAGCCGCAAGCCACGGTGACGTTGCGCCGCATCAAGCAGCAGCTCGTCACCCATCGCGACGGCGACGACCGCCAGCTGCTCGGGGACTGAGGCCGTTTCCGCGGCGGGCACGCAAAAACAACGACAGGGCGGCGGGCCTTCGCCGTTCGGGGACTTAATCGAAGGAACACCATATGAGCAAATCCGTTGCCATCGTCACGGGGGCGGCCGGCGATATCGGCCGTGCCATCGCAAAGCGCCTGTCGGATGACCATGACGCCATCCTGCTCGTCGATATCGACGAGGCGGCCGCGCGGAAGGCGGCGGAGGCGCTCGGCCCGGCGGAGCGTTTCGTGGCACTCAAGGCGGATATCACCAGCGACGTCGATGTCGCCGGCATGGCCGGGGCCGCAGCGGATTTGGGCGGGGTGAAGACGCTGGTCAACAATGCCGGCGCTGCCCGTGCCGTCAGCCTTCACGATACCACGCCCGCAATATGGCGGGCCGACAATGCCCTCAATCTCGAGGCGGCATTCCTGTGCTTCCGCGCCGTCGAGGATCTGCTGAAGGCGTCGAAGGGGTCGGTCATCAATATTGCGTCGGTCAACGGCATGGCCGTCTTCGGCCATCCGGCCTACAGCGCCGCCAAGGCCGGCCTCCTGCATTTCACCCGGTTGGTCGCCGTCGAATACGGCAAGTTCGGCATTCGCTCGAATGCGGTGGCGCCCGGCACCGTGCGCACCCAGGCCTGGGAAGTGCGTGCCGCTGCAAACCCGAATGTCTTCGAGGAGGCGAAGCGCTGGTATGCGCTGCAGCGCGTCGTCGACCCGGTCGATGTCGCCAATGCCGTGTCCTTCCTCGCAAGCCCGCTCGCTTCGGCCATAACAGGCGTCTGCCTGCCCGTCGATTGCGGCCTGACGGCAGGGCAGGCGGAACTCGCCCGCACCTTCTCCCAATCCGATCACTACTGACGCTCGTTGCCAAAGAGGAACATGATGCAGCCGTCCTCCTATCATCTCGAAAACACCTGGTCTCCCGAGGGCGGAAAG
The DNA here is from genome assembly GCF_053521765.1 of Rhizobium sp. A37_96. Classification (NCBI taxonomy): domain Bacteria; kingdom Pseudomonadati; phylum Pseudomonadota; class Alphaproteobacteria; order Hyphomicrobiales; family Rhizobiaceae; genus Rhizobium; species Rhizobium sp. A37_96. The sequence continues at coordinate 150,582 of NZ_JBNWDS010000002.1, forward strand.
CATGGTCGACTGACCCTGACGCTTTTCAATTTCTCGGATGCGCCGCTTGCCGACTTTCGTCTCGCCTATACGACGCTGACCCGCTTCATCGATCCGCAAGCCTGCGACAACGCCGTCTTCGTGCGCCGCAACGCCAATTTCCATGAGTTCGCACCGCCGGCCGGCGTGTCCATCGCGCCCGGGGAGAGCTGGACGTTCACGGTTTCCGCTCTTCACCGGATTGCGCGGCATTGCACCGATGGCGCCAAGTCCGCCTACGTGACGCTGGCGGATGGCACGCATGTCACGGTCTTCACCTCGGACCTGCTGCTTGCCGATCGCGCCAGCGAGCCGCCGCCCGTGCTGCTGCCGGAAGGCAGGCTGGAGCTTCCCTACGCCATCCAGCCTTGGCCGGCGGCGATCGACGTCAAGCCCGGCGAGGACTTTCCGGTCGCGCTCTATCCGGCCAAGGGCTCGGACGCCGCAAGCGTAAAGGCGCTGGCCTCGGCGCAGGCGCTCTTCCGCCGCCTGTTTCCTTCCAATCACATTCCCTTCAGCCTCATAGCCGCCCCACAGGGCAGGGCGCTGCGTTTCGTCGAGCGGCCGGCGCTCTCCAGCGAAGCCTATGAGCTTTCCTTCTCCGGCAATGAGGTCGTGCTTTCCTTCTCCGCCGCTTCAGGCCGCCTATATGGCTTGACGACGCTGGCGCAGCTTCTGGATGGCGCGCGACGCGAGCCGGGCAAGTTCCGCTTTCCGGTTGCGGGCGTGATCGCCGACCAGCCGCGCTACGGCTGGCGCGGCTGCCATCTCGACGTATCCAGGCAATTCACTCCCAAGGCGGATGTCCTGCGCCTGCTCGACATTCTCGCCTGGCTGAAGCTCAATATCTTCCATTGGCACCTGACAGACGACGAGGCCTGGCGGCTCGAGATCCGCGCCTATCCGCAGCTGACCACCACGGGCGTGCTGCGCGGACCGGACGAGCCGCTACTGCCGCAGCTCGGCAATGCCGCCGAGCCGGTTGGCGGCTTCTATTCGCAGGCCGATGTCAGGGAAATCGTCGCCCACGCCACCGCGCTCGGCATCGAGGTGATCCCGGAGATCGATATCCCCGGCCACAGCACCGCGACGCTTGTCGCCCTGCCTGACCTGACGGATGGGCAGGAGGCGCCCGACAGCTATCACTCGGTCCAGGGGTATCCGAATAATGCGCTGAACCCGGCGATCGAGCTCACCTATGAATTCCTGGCCAAGGTCTTCGATGAAATGGTCGAGCTCTTCCCGTCCGAATATATCCATATCGGCGGCGACGAGGTCGCCAACGGCTCCTGGCTCGCATCGCCGCTGGCGCGCAAGCTGATGGAGAAGGAGGGCCTTTCGGGGACATTTGCGCTGCAGTCCTATTTCCTGAAGCGTATCAAGGCCATGCTCACCGAGCGCGGCCGCAAGCTTGCCGGCTGGAACGAAGTCGCCCATGGCGGCGGCGTCGATCCCGAAAGTACGCTGCTGATGGCCTGGGAAAAGCCGGAGGTCGGCATCGAGCTGGCGCGCGAGGGCTATGAAGTCGTCATGACGCCGGGCCAGGCCTACTATCTCGACATGGTGCAGGCCGACGCCTGGCAGGAGCCGGGCGCGAGCTGGGCAGGCACCGTGCCGCCGGCCCACACCTATGCCTACGAGGCCGAGGGAGATTTTCCGGATGAGCTGAAGCACCTGATGAAGGGCGTGCAGGCCTGCATCTGGCAGGAGAACTTTGTCTCCCGCGACTATTTCAACCGTCTCGTCTTCCCGCGTCTGCCGGCCATTGCCGAAGCTGCCTGGACGCCGAAGGCACAGAAGGATTGGCTGCGCTTTGCCGCCATCGTGCCGCTCAGCCCGAAGCTTTAGGGTTATCGCCGGAGGCTGGTATCGGCCGCCGGCATCCGATTACGCCCGAGGCCGCCGAAAGTTTCTTTCGGCGGCTTTCCTATGCCGATAGGGGGAAAGCGACGGCCGGAAGACTGCATCGTTGCCGCCTTGTCGAATTAGCTGGGCTCAGACGGTTCCCATGTCGGTCGGGAAGAAACCTGCCCAGGCCATCACCGCCATGGCCGTGATGACGAGCAGATACCACATGCTGACGTAATCCCCGACCAGCCGCCGGTTCAAGGCGGCAAAGAGAAGAGCAACGCTGAAGGCAAGCCAGAGCAGATTGCAGACGTGGTTCATTTTGTTGTTCCCCTTATTCGCCTTACCCTCCCTGCCTGAAAGGTTAACCGCATGGAGATGCGGGAGGTAGCGCGGTAGCGGGATGGAGGTCTGCGCAAAACGGGAAGCGCAGACGGATCCGTCAAATGGCCTGGCGGCTTTCGCGACAGCGCGTCGTATCGCGGCGGATTCGCCGAAACGCTAAGAAAATCTTAACGCCATGCCGACAACCCGGGAACATCTCGGCACCGCTCTTCGTTATTGCATCACGGTGTGAGGCGAGGAGTTGAAATCATGGACTATTATACGACGATGGCCGCGTGCGCCGGCACCGGTTCCTTTCTGATCGCAGCGCTTGTAGCGCTCTACGGATGAGGAGCCTTGCCATGGAACATGGTGATTGGAACAATCCCGTCATACTCGAACTCGGCCGCGCCGGTCATTTCGCGATCATCACCAACGCGCTCGATGCGGCGAACTGCATGAGCGAGGAGTGGCCGCTGAATAGCGGGCCTGCGGTAGACGAGGCTGTGCTGGTGTGCCTCGATGCCGTTCTCGGCAAGGCTTCCGCCGAGGAGGCGCGGGAAGCTTTTCTGGAAGCAGTGCGCGAAGCCGGGCTTAGCGTCAGGCCGGACTCCGAAAGCCTTCATTAGGTCGGTCGCATCAGTCGCGGTGTGTCCGGCCCCAACTGCCGGGCCGAAATCGCTCCCATCGAAGATGCTCAGATTATCCAGAAGATCAGGCCGAGGATCACGATCACCGCGAGGATGAAACCCATCATCCGCCCAAGCCCTTCGTTGACGTTGCCGTCGCCGACGATCAGCTCATACCAGTCGCGCTTTTCACTCATCGAAGGTCCCTCGAGTTCCCTCCCATTAGGGTCCCGGTTATCTCGACAGTCAATGATTTATAGGGGTTGAGAAACAGAAGGCGAGGATGCGGTTCCTGACAGGCCGGCGCCGGGTTCGGTCGCCCCGAATTTCTCAAATCGTTTGCCGATTACGCAGGCTGATCGCATCTTTCAAAACCAGTGTCCACCGCGCCTCCGGCGAACCGGAGTGCGTATCACGAACACTGCTATGTTTTGAAATAATTGAGAAATCCACGTTTCTCAAAAATGGAATGGTGCCCAGAAGAGGACTCGAACCTCCACACCCTTTCGGGTACCAGCACCTGAAGCTGGCGCGTCTACCAATTCCGCCATCTGGGCGACGGACACGCATGTAAGGGGGTGGCCGTCCGGTGTCAACAGGGTTTTTGAAGTTTTCGTGTCAATCGTGAAAAAAGCCGTTCAAGCATGGGTCAGAGCCGGGCTGCCGCCCATGCTTGAATCAAGCCAAGTCCCTGTTCCAGCAAGGCCTTTGCCTCGCTTTCGCTGCTCGATTCGACATAGCAGCGCATTTCCGGTGCATTTCCGGAAGGACGGAAATGGATGATTCGGTTATCCACAAGCGCAACCCGCAGTCCGTCGATATCGCTCGTCGAGGCGACGGCTGCGACGGGCTTGAGAAAATCCGCGAGATTGGCGTCGGAGGCGCGCAGATAGGCCATCAGCGCCGCGCTGGTTTCGACCGGAAAATTCTCGAGGCGGTCGGCGGCGGCAAAGGGCAGGCGGTAGCTGCCGGCAACGGCCGAAAGCGGCTTGCCTGCCTTTGCGGCGGCATGGAGCGTCGCCAGGATCGGCAGAAAGCTGTCGCGGGTCGGCAGCGGGTCGAAGGGTTTGCCTTCGACGCTGAAGCGGCTGGCCGTCAGCGTGCCGCCATTGGCCTCGAAGCCCATGACATTGGCCTTTCCGGCGGCAACGGCCTCGTCCATGCCCGCGATCACGTAAGGAGAGCCGACGCGGGTGCGGGTGACGGCATAGGGGCCGGCTGCTTCGATACCGGAATTGGAGGTGACCGGGGTGACCACCACGTCGGCGCCGAGGAAGTTGGCGGCGATGAGGCCGAGCAGATCGCCACGCAGCGGCTCGCCGGCTTCGTCTGCCACCAGCGGCCGGTCGCCGTCGCCATCGGCGGAGACGATGGCGTCCAGTCCGTGCTCCGGCGCCCAGCCCTTCATGAGGCGGATCGTGTCGGAAGAGACCGCTTCGGTATCCACCGGAATGAAGCTTTCTGAGCGGCCGAGCGGCACCACGCGGGCGCCGTAATGCGCAAGCACCTGGCCGAAGAGATCGCGCGCCACCGTGCTGTGCTGATAGACGCCGATGGTGAGGCCGGCAAGGCTGCCTGATGGCAGCAGGCTCTTGTTGCGGTCCAGGAACAGCGCTTCCGTCTGTGCCGTACGGTTTTCCGCCTCGGCCGGCGTTTCGTCGAGCACGGAATCGCCGATCGCCAGCGCTTCCTCGCCGATCGCCACTTCGTCGCGCTTGTCGATTTCGCCGTCCGGCCGGTAGAATTTGATGCCGTTGCGGTCGGCGGGGATATGCGAGCCGGTGATCATCAGCGAGGCCGCTTTCAGCTGCAGCCCGTAAAGCGCCAGCGCCGGCGTCGGCAACGTGCCGCAGTCGATCGGCGTCAGGCCGGCGCGCCGCAGCGCGCCGATGCAGGTGGCGGAGATCGCCGGGCTCGATTCGCGAAAATCGCGGCCGACCAGAACGAGATCGCCGGGGTTGGCGTGGCCGCTCTTCAGCAGGTAGTGGGCAAAGGCCGTCGCATAGAGAGCGGACGCCCGTCCTACCAGGTCTGCTGACAGGCCGCGAAGGCCGCTGGTGCCGAATTTCAAGCTGCTCACAGGCGATCTCCCTTGGAATGCTCCTGATGTTATGAAGTAAGGTGCGTTGTCGATCAACTCATCGAGAAGAGCGGTCTGCCCGCATTGGTAACACTGGTTTTGCGGTCTCTGCGACCTTAGATAGATGGGAGCTGCCGTGAAAAGATACCGTTTCACCGCAGGCAGGACAGGAGTTCGTCATGGCTGTTTTCGGCAGGATCGCATCTGGATGCGCTCTCGTACTGGCCTTGTTGTTGCAGGCGGATTTCGCCGCGGCGGCCTCGAATCCTCCGAAGATCGTCATACAGCCGCGCAGCACGAATTCCGTCATCTGCGATTCGCGGGGCTGCTTCGGGTTCGGGGAGCGGCAGTTCTACACCCGGCCCGGCCAGCCGCTTCCGATTACGCCGCCTTACAATGGAGGCGTCAATCGCTACGACGCGCCGCGGATTCAAATTCCGCCGCGCGAAACCTACACGCCGCCCAGAGCGGTCTATCCTTCGCCGGCCCAGCAGCGCACGCGGCATCAGATGTGGTGCTCCGAACGCTACCGCACTTACAATCCGGGCACCAACCTTTATTCCACGATCCATAATGGCTTCCGGACCTGCCACTCGCCTTTCGACTGAAGGTTCGGCAGGGGGAGGGCGGCTCAGCTTTCCAGCGACGCGCGATCCGTGTGGCCAAGATCGCGGTCGGGGTCGATGATATCCCGCACCCGTTGCTTCAATTCCTTCGGCCCCGGGAAGCCGCCGTCGCGCTTGCGTTCCCACAGGAGCTCGCCATCGATGCGGATTTCGAAGACGCCGCCGGTGCCGGGGATCAGCGCCACCTCGCCGAGGCTGTCGGTAAAGGTCTGCAGCAGCTCCTGCGCCATCCAGCCGGAACGCAGAAGCCAGTTGCATTGCGTGCAGTAGAGAATGGTGATCCGGGGCTTGTCGCTCATCGTATGATCCTCGCTGTTTGCTGACATTTATGCTCAACTTTAATCGGCTGCAAGTCAGGGCGGTTTCGAGAAAAGTGCAAGGGGGTTTTCCCGCCCGGAATTGCGGAAAGACAAGCAGACAGAGCGATTTGGCGGCGCAGTGAAACGCGGAACCAGCTCCGGGCTCTTGCCTGACGCGTCTCCACATGCTCATGTCTGGCCGGACTATCGTTTGGGGATTATCGGAATGCGCGTCGCCATTGTCGAGAACATGAACAACACGCCGCTCGGTGCCCTCGGCATCGCGCTCGAGGAGGCGGGGGCAGAGATAAGATTGTTTCGTCCGTGGGATGGCGAGGCGCTGCCCAACGACACGCTATCCTACGACGCGCTGGTCGTGCTCGGCGGTGAACAGAGCGCGCGCGACGATGAAACCCACCCATACCTGCCCGAACTGGCGCGCCTGATGCGCCGTTTCGAGCGCGACGACAAGGCGGTGCTCGGCATCTGCCTCGGCAGCCAGCTCCTGGCGCGCGCCTACGAGGCGGAAAACCTTCTCGGCACCGCTCACGAATTCGGCTGGAAGACCGTCGGCCTCACCGAGGAAGGCAGGGCGGATGCGTTGCTGGCCGATGTCGGCGACGAATTCACCATCTTCGAATGGCATTCCGATACCTTTGCCTTGCCGGCGGGCGCCGTGCACCTGGCAACCAATGGGGTGACACGGAACCAGGCCTTCCGCATCGGCCGCGCCACCTATGGCACCCAGTTCCACTTCGAAGCCAACGCCGCCGTGGTCGATCGCTGGCGGAGCGAATTCCAGGAAACGATCGAGCGCAAGGAACCGGGCTGGCTGGAGAAATATCCGGAGCTTGTCGCCAAGCACGCCGCGGCGGCGGAGACGGCCGGTCTCGCCATCGCACGGGCTTGGGTGCGGACGATAGAAGCGCAAGTGGAACGTCCTCAGGCGGCAGAGGCCTGAGGACTGGTAAAGGCTTTCAATGATCAGGCAAGGCTCAGCGATCCGGTGGCGTCCTGTGTCGCGTCGCCAGCCTTGGAAGACGGGAGAGAAGGACATTATGAGCACGATGGAACTACCCAGCGAAGGCCGCTGCCGTTGCGGGCAGGTGCGTTTGAAGATCAGCGCCAAACCAATGGTCACCATGGCCTGCCATTGCACAGGCTGCCAGCGCATGACGGGCGGCCCTTATTCGCTGAGCGCCGCCATCCCCACGGAGGGTTTCGAGGTAACGGAGGGCGAGCCTGTCATCGGCGGCCTGCATGGGGATATCATCCATCACTATTTCTGCCCGCATTGCATGAGCTGGCTGTTCACGCGGCTCGAGGGCGTCGACTCGTTCGTCAACGTCCGCGCCACCATGCTCAACGACGTCAGCTGGTACGCACCCTTCATCGAGACCTGGACGAGCGAAAAGCTCCCCTGGGTGACGACGCCCGCCAGGCACAGCTATGCCGCGCTGCCGGCCATGGAAGACTATGAAGGCTTGATCAAGGAGTATATGGCCGGGAACTAAGGTCAGAAGCCCTGGAAAAGAAAGTCTGTTGCGGCGGTAATCTGATCGCCGTGCGAGCTCAGATCGATGATGAACTCCCCGATCTCGATAAGGGGGATTGCCGCCATCAATTGTGTCGCCATGACGTATGGCTTGCCGTTGATTGTAAATTGCGGATTGAGCCTTGCCATTGGCATTGAGATATTCTCTGCGCGAAGCAGTGGCGCCATCATCCGCGTGCTTAGCCCTGCTAACAGGTCTGACTGAAGATCCAGAGTGAGCGCTCGGCTCTGCTTAAGGCCATAGACATGAACCTTGCCATCAGAACTGCCGATATTTTCCAAACGGCAGGCCGTGTTTTTCAACATAGGCATTGGCTTGTTCGATAGCCTCTGCATTTTCCAAAAGCCATAGGCGCTCGCGCTCAGCCTTGATGGCGCTTGCTATGCCCTCTTCGGCGGCACGCGAAATATTGATTTTCAACTCGCGTGCGTCTGAAACCAACCTCTCGTCGAGGGATAAGTTTGCAGCCTTTCGGGTTGTCTGGATCATGAGGCGCTTCTCAAATTATGCGCAAACTATATGCGCATAATTTGCCTTTGGTAAGAGCCTCACTCGTCCCCCATCTTCAGCGCGGCGATGAAGGCCTCCTGCGGGATTTCGACCTTGCCGAACTGCCGCATGCGCTTCTTGCCTTCCTTCTGCTTGTCGAGCAGCTTGCGCTTGCGGGTGGCGTCGCCGCCGTAGCACTTGGCGGTCACGTCCTTGCGCAGCGCCTTCACCGTCTCGCGGGCGATGATGCGCCCGCCGATGGCGGCCTGGATCGGGATCTGGAACATGTGCTGCGGGATCAGGTCCTTCAGCTTCTCGCACATCACGCGGCCACGCTTTTCGGCGGCGGAGCGGTGTACGAGCATGGAGAGCGCGTCCACCGGCTCGGCATTGACGAGGATCGACATCTTGACGAGATCGCTTTCGCGATAGTCGGTCAGGCTGTAGTCGAAGGAGGCATAGCCCTTGGAGATCGACTTCAGGCGGTCGTAGAAGTCGAAGACGACTTCGTTGAGCGGCAGGTCGTAGGTGATCATGGCGCGGTTGCCGACATAGGTCAGCTCGGTCTGGATGCCGCGGCGGTCCTGGCAGAGCTTCAGGATCGAGCCGAGATAATCGTCCGGCGTCAGGATCGTCGCCTTGATCCACGGCTCGCGGAATTCGGAGATCTTGACGACGTCGGGCATGTCGGCCGGATTGTGCAGCTCGATCTCGGTGCCGTCGGTCATGGTGAGCTGATAGACGACGGACGGAGCCGTCGCGATCAGGTCGAGATTGAATTCGCGCTCCAGGCGCTCCTGGATGATTTCCAGATGCAGCAGGCCGAGGAATCCGCAGCGGAAGCCGAAGCCGAGAGCGGCCGATGATTCCATCTCGAAGGAGAAGCTGGCGTCGTTGAGGCGCAGCTTGCCCATGGCGGAGCGCAGGTCTTCGAAATCGGCGGCATCGACCGGGAAGAGGCCGCAGAACACGACAGGCTGCGCCGGCTTGAAGCCCGGCAGGGCCGCGGCCGTCGGGCGCTTGTCCTCGGTGATAGTGTCGCCGACGCGGGTGTCGGCCACTTCCTTGATCGAGGCGGTGATGAAGCCGATCTCGCCCGGGCCGAGGCTGTCGACCGCAACCATCTTCGGGGTGAGAACGCCGACGCGCTCGATCTGGTATTTTGCGTCCGTGCCCATCATGCGGATGGTCTGGCCCTTGGTCAGCGTGCCGTCGATGATGCGCACCAGAACCATGACGCCGAGATAGGTGTCGTACCAGCTGTCGACCAGCAGCGCCTTCAAGGGCGCCTTTTCGCCGCCCGGGCTCTTCGGCGCCGGCAGCTTGTGGACGATGGCTTCGAGAACGTCGGGAATGCCGAGGCCGGTCTTGGCCGAAATCAGCACGGCGTCGGAAGCGTCGATGCCGATCACTTCCTCGATCTGGTCCTTGATGCGGTCGGGTTCGGCCGCCGGCAGGTCGATCTTGTTGAGGACGGTGACGAGCTCGTGATTGTTGTCGATCGCCTGATAGACGTTGGCGAGCGTCTGCGCTTCCACGCCCTGCGATGCGTCAACGACGAGCAGCGAACCCTCGCAGGCCGAGAGCGAGCGCGAGACTTCATAGGCGAAGTCGACGTGTCCGGGCGTGTCGATCAGGTTGAGGATATAGGTCTCGCCATTGTTGGCCTTGTAGTGCAGGCGCACCGTCTGGGCCTTGATGGTGATGCCGCGCTCGCGCTCGATCTCCATGTTGTCCAGCACCTGCTCCGACATCTCGCGTTCGGCAAGGCCGCCCGTCGTCTGGATCAGGCGGTCGGCCAGCGTCGATTTGCCGTGGTCGATATGGGCCACGATCGAGAAGTTGCGGATATGCGAAAGCGGAGTGGTGGAATTGGTGCTCATGCGCGCCATATAGCAGCGCCGCCCCGCGCCGCAAAGCGGAAAAGCGGGGCTTTGGCGGCTATCTTCACGCTATGTTAGCCTTTTCCGACCCGCCGTCGATGAATGTCGGAGCGCTCTTGATTCCATCATGAGATCGCGTATTTCTCATATAGTGGAATTATGAAGTGCGAGACATCGGTAATGGCGGATGATGATCTGGAATTGGCGATCGGCGCGCGCATCAAGGAGTTGCGCATCGCCCGCGGTCTGACGCTGGACGAACTTGCCGATGCCTCATCCGTCAGCCGCGCGATGATCTCGCGCATCGAGCGGGCGGAGGCGAGCCCGACGGCTTCGCTGCTGTCGCGGCTTTGCGCGGCGCTCGGCCTTTCGCTTTCGGCTTTCTTTGCCGAGGAGGACGAGGAAGTGTCGCCGCTTGCCCGCCGCGATCAGCAGGCGATCTGGCGCGACCCTGGAACCGGCTATGTCAGGCGTGCCGTCTCGCCGCCGGGAACGGGCTCGAAGGTCGATGTCGTCGAAGTCGCCTTCCCCGCCGGCGCGCGGGTCATCTTCCCGCCGAACACCGCAAGCCTCGGCATGACCCAGCATGTCTGGCTGTTCGAGGGCGAGATGGAGGTGACGCATCGCGATGTCGTCCACCGCCTGATGCCTGGCGATTGTCTCTTCATGGGCGTGGGTGACGGTCACGCCTTCCATAATCCCGGCGAGGTGCCGGCGCGCTACGGCGTCATCCTCGACCGTGGGCGCTCATAACTACCAAGGATCGTTTCATGCCCGACATTCTTCTTCTTTCCGCCGGCGACGCCCGCGCCCTCCTCACCGATCTCTGCGACGTGCTTGCCGATTGCGTCAATGGTGGCGCATCGGTCGGCTTCATGCAGCCTTACGGGCCGGCCGATGCCGTGCCCTACTGGCAGGGCGTCGCCGATAGCGTCGAAAGCGGCGCGACGCTGCTGCTTGTCGCCGTGATCGAGGGCAGGGTTGCCGGAACGGTGCAGGTGGGTGCCGCGCAGATGCCGAACCAGCCGCATCGCGGCGATCTCAAGAAGCTGCTGGTGCATCGGTCGGCGCGCGGAAAGGGGCTGGCACGTCTCCTGATGGAAGCAGCAGAGCGTGAAGCGGCCCGCATCGGCAAGACCTTGCTCGTGCTCGATACCGCGACCGGCAGCGATGCCGAGGCGATCTATCCGCGCCTGGGCTGGCAGCGCGTCGGCATCGTGCCGGACTATGCCATGTGGCCTGAAGGCGGCCTGTGCGACACGACATTCTTCTACAAGCGCATCGCTGCCTGAACCTCGCCAATGTGCTGCAGGGCCGTGAAGTCCGAGAGGTCTTGGATCAAAGCGCCTGATCGCAGGATGAAAAGTTTGAATTTGTCAGCGTCAGGCCCGGTCTCTACAAACCACCGGCAAGGAGAGAGGCCATGGACCAGAAGCTTGTCGAAAGTGGCACGGACGGCGGCGCTGCGCTGATGCCGCATCCGGATGTCGCACCGTCGACCGGCGGCATTGCCGCCGGCGTGCTGATGTGCGTGATGTCCATGTCGTCGATCCAATTCGGTTCGGCGCTGTCGGCCTCCGCCATCGCAACATTCGGCCCGACGGGCGCAACATGGCTCCGGCTCGCCTTCGCATCCGTTATATTGGCTGTTATCGTCAGGCCGAAGGTGACGCGTTATAGCCGCGCGCAATGGATTGCCGTGCTGGTGCTCGGCACCGTGTCGGCGCTGATGACGATTTCCTTCTTCTCGGCGATCGCGCGCATTCCGCTGGGTCTTGCCGTTGCGATCGACTTCCTCGGGCCTCTGCTGGTCGCAACTCTCGGCTTCGGCCTCAGCCGCCAGCTTCTCTGGCCCGTCGTCGCCGCCATCGGCGTGTTGCTGCTCGCTTATGATGGTGAGGAGTGGGTGGGCAATCTGCCGGGCATCCTCTACGCCTGCGGCGCGGGTGCGGGCTGGGCGTGCTATATTCTGCTGACGAAAAGGGTTGGCGATGCCTTCAAGGGTCTCGAAGGTCTTTCCATGTCGCTGCTGGTTGCCGCCGTGGTCGCCACACCCTTCGGCTTCGCCTCCGCCGTTCCGCACATCACGGCCTCCGGTCTTCTCGAAATGGCCGGGCTGGCCGTGCTTGTCCCGCTGCTTCCCTATGCCTTGGAAATGACGGCGCTGCGGCGCATGCCGACCTCATCCTTCGGCATTCTCATGAGCCTCGAGCCCGCCATCGGCGCCTTTGCCGGCTTCGTCATCCTGTCGCAGCCGATGACGCCGTCGCAAATGTTCGGCACGGCGCTCGTCGTCGCCGCCAGCATCGGGGCAACGATCTTCGCGGCGAAAAGCTGAGCGGCGCCATCAGCCGTGCGTCGGCGATTCCGGTCCGGCATTTCCTTGCCGATCGGGCGCCTGCAGCCTGGCGATCTGCGGGGCGACGATTACGATGAACAGTCCGGGGTCGCCGAAAGCCCTCGCGGAGAGCATTGCTCCATGCACCGAGGCCATCAGTATTTGGGCCTCTTCTTCCGGCCGGTTGTCCAACCGGAACCGGCCAGCCTCCGCTCCGGATTGCAGCACCGACGCGAGCCATTCCGCAAGCCCATGGAAATGGGCGCGGACCTGCGATGCGACCTCTCCCGGCAGCATCTGCATCTCGCTGGCAAGCATCGCGCAGATGCAGAAGGGCAGCGAGGCGTCGCCAATGCAGGAATGCCAGAAGTTCACATAGGCCTGCAGCTGTTCGGAGGGGTCTGAGATCCCCTCGCGCAGAGACTTCAAACCTGCTCCCGTCTGCTGCCTGTAGCGATCCACCAGCGCCGAAACCAGCTCGGCCTTCGTCGGAAAATGATGGTGGATGCTCGCCTTCCTGATGCCGATCGCAGCCGAGATATCGGCATAGCTGAAGCCGTTATAGCCTCCCGCCACGACGAGGGACTGCGCGATGTCGAGGATTTTTTCTGAGGTCGAAGTCGTTGATTTCATGTCGCTGCCTACCTTCTGGTAGGCTTATTGTCAAGGCTGCGGCAACACTTCCGGCTCTCACAAAACGGTGTTCGAACGTCATGTTGACTCTCAGGATTTAACTTCCTACTAGTAGGTAGGCAACAACAAGGAGCTTGCCGATGCAAAGCCATACTTCAACCCAGCCCAACTGGCTGCGATCCTACTATTTCACGCGTGCCCTGTTCTCTGTGGCCTGGATCTCCGCCGCCATTCTCTTGCGCGGACAACCGCTGCCCGCAGCATTTCTGCTGGTGATCTATCCTCTATGGGATGCCGTCGCCAATCTCATCGACGCCCGCGTAAACGGCGGCCTCAAGGCAAATCCGTCCCAGTCATTGAATGTTGTGGTCAGCACGATCACGACGCTCGCCGTTGTCGTGGCGGTCAGCAACAGCACCTACGCCGTTCTGGCGGTGTTCGGAGTCTGGGCGATCCTCTCGGGTCTGCTGCAACTCTATACGGGAGTCAGGCGCTGGCGTGCTTATGGCGCCCAATGGGTGATGATCCTGAGCGGCGCGCAGTCGGCCCTTGCCGGCGGCTTCATGATCAGCCGAGCCTTTGGCGCCGCTGCGCCGTCGATTCTGGATATTGTCCCCTATGTAGCGTTCGGCGCCTTCTACTTCCTGCTTTCCGCAATCTGGCTCGCCGTCGCATCCTACCGCAAAGTACATGCATAGGCAGTACCTGACACTGCGGCGGCAAGTTTGAAGTCATTTGCCGCCGTCGAGAGAGCTGGATCGCTCATTCATCGCCACCGCTGTTGGCGATGACATTTCGTCAATCCGTTCGCCTGCCGGCATTGATATCCGTAACGATCGCTATCGGCGTAAAATCGCAGTGAATGTCACCGATGTCTGGTGGCATCTGCCGCCGAATTCGACTTTGCCGCGCGAGATGCCTTAGACGGTTTTCCGCGCGGGATCGTCGAGCGCCGGATTATAGAACAGCGACAATGTCAGGCTTTTGGCGATGCGTTCCGCTGTCGCCATGAACCAGTCCTTCGCCGCCTCGGAAGGCGCGATATCGGCAAGCGTCGCGGAGAAAAGCGACAGCCATTCCGGAAAGAGGTCGGCCGCCATGCCCTCGACGCCGAGATGCGCCTGCACCGGCTTGCCGCCATAGGCGCCGTTCTTGAAAGCGACCGACGACCAGAAGCGTTTCATCTTTTCCATGTGATCGGGCCAGCGCCCGGCAAGACGTCCATCGAACACCGGTCCGAGCCGGGGGTGCGCCTGGACGCGCCCATAGAATGTGTCGACCAGCCTGTCGATGAAAGCGGCATCGATGCCGATCCTCGCCATCTCGGCCTCGGCCTTTTCGCGAATGCCGGCAAGATGAGCCGCGCGAGCCTGCAGGTCATGTTCCATGGTCTTCTCCGGGCGCTCGGGCGAGATATCGCCGCGGCCAGCTTCCGTTTCCCTATGTATGCAATTCGCCAGCATAACCAAGACGTCATGGTGATGTTGCGGCAATCTGTCAAAACCGCATGGCGATGGCCACGCCGCCTTTATGACGGCCAGCATATTTTCCAGCACGATTTCCCCTGACGAAAGCACCTCCGCGCTTGACCCGCATAACGACCCACTTTAGAATTAGAATAATTCTAAAGTTATGAGGTTGCCCCCATGCTGCTAGGTCTGTTCCGTCCCTCGAAACGTCACTTCACCTCCCTTTCCGAACAGGAGATCCTGGCGATCGCCATCGCGGCGGAGGAGGACGATTCGCGCATCTATCTCGCCTATGCCGATATCCTGCGTCAGAACTACCCCGATTCCGCCAAGGTTTTCGAGGATATGGCCGAAGTCGAGGATACCCACCGCAAGACATTGATCGACATGCATCGCCGCCGCTTCGGCGAACGGATCCCGCTGATCCGGCGCGAGCATGTGCGTGGCTTCTACGAGCGCAAGCCGGATTGGCTGCGCAAGAACCTCTCCCTCGATGCCATTCGCGAGGAGGCCGAGGCAATGGAGCGGCAGGCCTATAATTTCTATGTCGAAGCGGCCAAGCAGGTTTCCGATGCCTCGACGCGCCAGCTTCTCGGCGATCTCGCGCTCGCGGAGCAGGGGCACGAGGATATTGCGCACCTGCTGGAAGACAAGCATACGCCGGATACGGTCAGGCAGGAAGAGGATGCGCAAGCGCGCCGCCAGTTCGTGCTGACCTATGTGCAGCCGGGCCTTGCGGGCCTCATGGACGGGTCCGTTTCCACCCTGGCGCCGATCTTCGCCGCCGCCTTCGCCACCCAGCAGACCTGGCAGACGTTCCTTGTCGGCCTGTCGGCCTCCGTGGGCGCCGGTATTTCCATGGGCTTCACGGAAGCGGCACACGACGACGGAAAAATCTCCGGCCGTGGCTCGCCGATCAAGCGCGGCCTTGCCTGCGGCATCATGACCGCGCTTGGCGGCCTCGGCCATGCGCTGCCTTACCTCATTCCGCATTTCTGGACAGCGACGATCACGGCGGCCGTCGTGGTTTTCTTCGAGCTCTGGGCCATCGCCTTCATTCAGAACAAATACATGGAGACACCGTTCCTGCGCGCGGCCTTCCAGGTCGTTCTCGGCGGCTCGCTGGTCCTCGGCGCCGGCATTCTCATCGGAAACGGGTGAGGCCCTGTCGGGTCGCTCCGCTATTCACGAAATGTTAAAGTTCGGAACGCCCGCCGCCGCCGTCGGTTAGCACCACGAGGCCGCTCTTGGCCTCGCATGCTAACCCAAAGGAGATATCCAATGGCAAACCAAGGTGGAACCCACGACCAGCACGTCAAGGCAGGCCAGCAGAGTCACAAGAACATGGAGGACAACACCAGGAATGCCTCTTCCTCCGGCTCGCACGAGCAGCACTCCGGCGGCTCCCGTGGCGGCACCCACGAGCAGCATGTCAAGGCGGGGCAGCAGAGCCACAAGAACCATTAGGGTTCATCGCGACAATCAATTCGTCCGCGCCTGCGGACTGCTCTTACCACATGAGGAAACGCAAAAGGCCGGCCCGATGGGGCCGGCCTTCCTGTATGCAACGAATTGCTTTTCCGTTTACTTGACGGCGCCGACCAGAATGTCGTTGCCATTTTCGATGGTAACCCAGCGGCCCGCATTGAAGCTCGCCTGACGCTTCAGGTAGGAATAGGGGGTCCTGTACCAGACCTTCACATCGTCTTCGAGGTTGTCGAGGATGTAGTCACCCTGCTTGGTGCGCAGCGTCAGCACGGCATGGCCCTCGCCGTCCGGCTTGCGCACGACCGTCATCAGCAGGTCAGAGGCGGAAATGCCGCTCTGCATCAGCAGCTTGCGCTTCAGCAGCGCAAAATCCTCGCAATCGCCGGCAGTCTTCGGGTATTCCCAATATTCTTCCTGGCCGTAGACTTCCACGTCGGTCGCCGGCCGGATGGTCTTGTTGACGCGCAGGTTGATCTGGTTGACCAGTGCCCAGGCGGCGGCGTTCATGTCGATGGGGCCGACATTGCGGGTCGGGCCGCATTCGTCGGTGTGCCTCTGGCAGAAATCATAGTGCCCGATCGGCTGGGAAGTGACGTTGCCGACGGTCATCGACGCGGTCTGTTCGGACGCCGGCACCGCCGACGACGACATCGCAACTATAGCAGCGAAGGCAATCAATACGCCCTTAATACGCACGCCCACTATCCTTGTATCGTCCCTGCATTTGTTAACAAATTGTTAATGTAGGGGGGCGTGGGAAGTCAATCGTTACTTAAGTGTTAACGCCGGAACCGGGCCTTATGGTTAATTTCGGCACAATCCAGAGGCTAGTCGCCACAATTTCATGCCTCCTGTGATTACACAGGCATGGCGGGACAGCGCCCGGAAACGGACGCATGTTGAGTTCGATCGGAACGTATCTACTTGTTTCTACAGTGTATTATGCAGCGCCAGCGTCTCGGAAACAGCGAGCATGCGCTCGAGATCCTGCGGGCGCGACAGGCGATGGTCGCCATCGCGCACAAGTGTTAACACCACATCGTCGGCCGGCAGGTGCTCGACCAGCTTTAACGAATGCGCGAAGGGCACGTCGGCATCCTGCATGCCCTGCAATATGTGTACCGGGCAGCCGGTCTCGATGATCCCCGTGAGCACGCGGTTGGCGCGGCCGTCCTCGATGAGGGCACGGGTGAAGATGTTCGGCTCCGGGCTGTAATCCGATGGCTCTTCGAAATAACCGCGTTCCGCCAGCGAGCGCCGCTCGACGTCGGAGAGATTGGGCTCGATGAGATCGACGGTGAAATCGGGTGCCGGCGCGATCAGCACGAGGCCCGCGACGACGGGTGCCTTCTTGCGCTTGCGCAGCTCCTGGATGACCCTGAGCGCGATCCAGCCGCCCATCGAGGAGCCGACGAGGACGATCTTCTTCGGCTTGGTATGATCGATGACATCGAGCGCCTCTTCCAGCCAGCGCGAGATCGTGCCGTCGGTGAACTTGCCGCCGGACTGGCCATGGCCGGAATAGTCGAAGCGGATGCAGCCCACGCCGAGCCGCGCGGCCAGCGCATCGAGTTCCACGGCCTTGGTGCCGGTCATGTCGGATCGATAGCCGGACAACCAGACGAAGCTGATGTTCCCGGCGCCCTTGCCGGCGGCGCGTTGAATGATTGCGATCTGGCGTTCGTTCTCGCCCGTGCCGACGGAAAGGAAGGTCGGCTGGATTGCTGTGGCTGTTTCGGACATCGAAAACTCCCGGATTTTTCGCCCTATAAAGCAGATTCGCGCCGGCGTGACCCGAAAAAACCTCGATCTTTACGCAAGGGTCACTATATAATCCGCGAACGATACTGTGTCCTTGGCGCATCTCGCGCTTCCATGACATTCTATTGACACGCGGGAGGTGCTTTTTTCCTGCTGTCATGCTATTGACTTCAACACAGCTTTTACGACATTTCCGTCAGTTGCGCCGATGGGGAGCGAGAGGCTGCAGCTATCCGAAACAATTCGTGGAGAATACGACCATTCGCAGACCCTTTAAAACCGATGCGCCCGTAAAGGACGGGCCACGTTCCAACAGGGAAATTCGCATTCCCAAAGTTCAGCTTATCGCAGCTGACGGCGCGAATATGGGCATCGTCCCGACCGACCAGGCATTGAGAATGGCGGAGGAGGCCGGTCTCGATCTGGTAGAGATTTCCCCCAATGCTGAACCGCCTGTGTGCAAGATCCTCG
The DNA here is from genome assembly GCF_053521765.1 of Rhizobium sp. A37_96. Lineage (NCBI taxonomy): Bacteria > Pseudomonadati > Pseudomonadota > Alphaproteobacteria > Hyphomicrobiales > Rhizobiaceae > Rhizobium > Rhizobium sp. A37_96. The sequence continues at coordinate 168,494 of NZ_JBNWDS010000002.1, forward strand.
ACCTGGGCAAGCTGAAATACGCCAACCAGAAGAAGGCCGCCGAGGCGCGCAAGAAGCAGAAGATCGTCGAAGTCAAAGAAATCAAGATGCGCCCCAACATCGACACCCATGACTATGAGGTGAAGATGAAGGCGATCGGCCGTTTCTTCGAGGAAGGTGACAAGGTGAAGGTGACCTTGAAGTTCCGTGGCCGCGAAATGGCCCACCAGGAACTCGGTATGAAGCTTCTTCAGCAGGTCAAGGAAGATACGCTCGAGATCGCCAAGGTGGAAGCCGAGCCGAAGCTCGAAGGCCGCCAGATGATGATGGTGCTTGCGCCGAAGTGAGGCGCAAGGCGAAGCAAGAGGTCGGAGCCGTCCCATTGGGCGGCTTTTTCCTTTTGTGCGCCGGATCGATCGTTGTCATCGATCTGCAAAGATTCCGGCGTCTGGCCCGTTGCACTTGTGGGCAACTGCGGTTATAAGCGCGCGTCCGAACTGACCGGCAGGGCATGCCGTGGCAGTTCAGAATGCTGGCGGAGCGGTTCGTCACCGGATCCGCCGTTTAACAACAAACGCTCCGGCACCTTGTTGCAGCCCGGCTTGTCCGGTTCTGTGGGAAGGGCTTTTAGCAAAGCGCGCCAGGAAGCATCGAAGGAGTAGCAAAATGCCCAAGATGAAGACGAAGTCCTCTGCCAAGAAGCGGTTCAAGATCACCGCAACCGGCAAGGTCAAGGCCGCAGCTGCTGGCAAGCGCCACGGCATGATCAAGCGTAGCAACAAGTTCATTCGCGATGCCCGCGGCACCATGGTTCTCGCAGAACCGGATGGCCGTAAGGTTATCAAGAACTACTTGCCGAACGGTCTCTAAGACTATTCGTAACGCTATAGACTAAGGAGATCATGAAATGGCACGCGTAAAAAGAGGCGTTACCGCCCACGCCAAGCACAAGAAGGTTCTGAAGGCAGCCAAGGGCTTCTACGGCCGCCGCAAGAACACCATCCGTACAGCCAAGGCCGCCGTCGACCGTTCCAAGCAGTACGCTTACCGCGACCGCAAGGTCAACAAGCGCAACTTCCGCGCCCTCTGGATCCAGCGCATCAACGCTGCCGTCCGCGAATTCGGCCTGACCTACGGCCGTTTCATCGACGGTCTGAACAAGGCTGGCATCGAAGTGGACCGCAAGGTTCTCTCCGACATGGCGATCCATGAGCCGGAAGCTTTCGGCGCCCTCGTTGCTGCCTCCAAGAAGGCACTCGAGTACCTGAAGGAAGCTGGCACGAAGAACGAGTTCGAAGCCACCGTTGGCTAAGAACGCCTTCTAGACGGTTTTTGTCATATTTGTGAAACCCGCGCTTGTGAAACCAGCGCGGGTTTTGTATTTTCCGGGATACAATCAATTTACGATGATCACCTCGGGGATTCCCGCTGTCGGGGATAGGTGAAATTGTTGAATGGCAAGACCAGAGAATTAAATTCCATACCCAATCTCAGCGGCAAGGATATCGAGGCCTTGCTGACGGTGCTGGTGAGCGGATCCAAGCGTATCGAGCGCGTCCCCCTTTCCTCAGGTCAGGTATGGATCAAGCGATACGGCACGGAAAAGCCATCGGTCTGGCGCCATCTGCAGACCCTTTGCTCACGTATTCTCCCTGTCACTTTCCTGCGTCCCTGCGCCTATCTCGCGCCGCAACAAATGGCGGAACGTGAAACCCGGCGCATAGGCATGTTCAGGGAGCACGGGATCGCCGTTCCGGAAATCCTCTATGCATCGAACGGCGCAATCGTCCTGGCCGATGCGGGAATAACGGTGCAGCGGCGCCTCGGGCAGCTGAAGGATAGCGACCCAGCCGCCCATGACGATCTCATGGTCGCCTGCGCGGCCGAACTCGGCCGGCTGCATGCCAAGGGGCTGTGCCACGGCCGGCCGTATCCCCGCGATATGTTCTTTGCCGGCAACCGGCTCGGCTTCATGGATTTCGAGGAGGACCCGCAGACGGTCATGCCACTCGCGGTCGCTCAGGCTCGCGATGTCTGGCTGCTGTTCCTGCAGATCGCAACCGGCGCCCGCCTCGGTCTTGCGACGCAGAACAGGGCCTATGAAGCCTGGTTCGAACAGGCGCCGGCAGCCGCGCGTGGCGAGCTTCAGCGCATGATTCGCTTTCTCGGCGGTTTTTTGTTCCTTGCCCGGTTGATTGGCCGCGTGCACATGGGTAGTGATCTGCAGCGCTTCATCGTTGCGACAAGCTTTCTGATGCATGCGTTCACCACTTATTCCGTGGACTGAGAGCCGGATGGCCCGTGGTCCGCAAGGCAGGACCAGATGACGGAACTCGTATCACTTGAAACCCAACTCATGGCCGAAGTGGCCGCGGCGACCGACGAACAGTCGATCGAGGCAGTCAGGGTTGCCGCGCTCGGCAAGAAGGGCTCGGTTTCGGAACTGCTGAAGACGCTGGGCTCGATGTCGCCGGAAGAACGGCAGACGCGCGGCGCGGCAATCAACGCGCTGAAGAATTCCGTGACCGATGCGATCAACGAGCGCAAGGGTGCGCTGCGCGACGCGGCGATCGAAGCCAAGCTGAAGGCCGAGACCGTCGATGTCAGCCTGCCGGTGCGCTCGTCGCCAGCCGAGCGTGGCCGCATCCATCCGATCAGCCAGATCGTGGACGAGATCACCGCGATCTTCGGCGACATGGGTTTCTCGATCGCGGAAGGTCCCGATGTCGAGACCGACTACTATAACTTCACGGCGCTGAACTTCCCCGAAGGGCATCCGGCCCGCGAGATGCACGACACCTTCTTCTTCCAGCCGGACGAAAAGGGTGAGCGCAAGGTGCTGCGCACGCACACCTCGCCGGTGCAGGTGCGCACCATGGAAGCGCAGAAGCCGCCGATCCGCATCATCATCCCCGGCAAGACCTACCGCCAGGATAGCGACGCCACGCATTCGCCGATGTTTCATCAGGTGGAAGGCCTCGTCATCGACAAGACGGCGAATGTCGGCAATATCCGCTGGGTGCTGGAAGAGTTCTGCAAGACCTTCTTCGAGGTCGACAATGTGACGATGCGCTTCCGCCCGTCGTTCTTCCCATTCACGGAGCCCTCCTTCGAGGTCGATATCCAGTGCGACCGCTCCGGCCCGATCGTCAAGTTCGGCGAAGGCACCGACTGGATGGAAATCCTCGGCTGCGGCATGGTGCACCCGAACGTGCTGCGCTATGGCGGCCTCGATCCGGACGAGTACCAGGGCTTCGCCTGGGGCATGGGCCTCGACCGCATCGCCATGCTGAAATACGGCATGCCGGACCTGCGTGACTTCTTCAATGCCGATGTCCGCTGGATGAACCACTACGGCTTCCGCCCGCTCGACATGCCGACGCTGTTCGGCGGTTTGAGCGCGTAAGGAAGGGATAGAGCACATGAAATTCACACTCTCCTGGCTGAAAGAGCACCTGGAAACCGACGCCACGCTCGACGAGATCTGCGCCCGCCTGACGATGATCGGGCTGGAAGTCGAAGACGTCGACGACAAGGCCGCGTTCAAGCCCTTCGTCATCGCCAAGGTTCTCTCGGCTGAAAAACACCCGCAGGCCGACCGCCTGAAGGTGCTGATGGTCGATACCGGCAGCGGCGCGCCCGTTCAGGTCGTCTGCGGCGCACCCAATGCGCGCGCCGGCCTCGTCGGCGCCTTCGCGGCGCCCGGCATCTATGTTCCCGGCATCGACGTGACGCTTGCCATCGGCAACATTCGCGGCGTCGAAAGCCGCGGCATGATGTGCTCGGAAAAGGAACTGGAAATCTCCGACAGCCACGACGGCATCATCGACCTGCCCGAGGATGCGCCCGTCGGCACGAGCTTTGCCTCTTATGCCGGTCTCGACGATCCGGTCATCGAGATCAACCTGACGCCGAACCGCCCGGATTGCACCAGCGTCTACGGCATCGCCCGCGATCTTGCCGCGTCCGGTCTCGGCACGCTGAAGTCACCTGCGGCCCCGTCCTTCGTCGTCGAAGGCGAAACGACGACCGAGCTCACGATCGATCTGGACGACGCCCGCCTTTGCCCCGGCTTTGCGCTTCGCCTCGTGCGCGGCGTGAAGAACGGCCCGAGCCCGAAGTGGATGCAGCAGCGTCTGCTCGCCATCGGCCTGCGCCCGATCAGCGCGCTGGTCGATATCACCAACTACATGACCTTCGACCAGGGCCGGCCGATGCACGTCTTCGACGCCGCCAAGGTCAAGGGCAATCTGGTCGTGCGCCGCGCCAGGGACGGCGAGACCGTACTGGCGCTGGACGAGCGCGAATACAAGCTCAATCCGAGCAATGTCGTCATCTCCGATGACAATGGCGTCGAGTCGATCGGCGGCATCATGGGCGGCGAACATTCCGGCTGCGACGAAAACACCACCGACGTTCTGATCGAGTCGGCCCTCTGGGATCCGATGAACATCGCCAAGAGTGGCCGCAGCCTCGGCATCATCACCGACGCGCGCTATCGCTTCGAGCGTGGCGTCGATCCGGAGTATATGGTTCCGGGCCTCGAGCGCACCACGGAGCTGGTGCTTGCCTGCTGCGGCGGCACGGCCGCCAAGGCGCGGGTCGAAGGCTACAAGGGTTATGAAGCCAAGGTGGTCGATTTCCCGCTGTCGGAAGTCAAGCGCCTGACCGGCCTCGAGGTCTCGGCCGACGAGAGCAAGTCCATCCTGACGAAGCTCGGCTTCTCGGTCTCCGGTTCGGGCGAGCGCGTCTCGGTCGCCGTTCCGTCCTGGCGTCCCGATGTCGACGGCAAGGCCGATCTGGTCGAAGAGATCATGCGTATCCACGGCGTCGACAACATCAAGCCGCAGCCGCTTAGCAGCCATGCCGCCGTCAACGGCAAGATCCTGACGACGCTGCAGATCCGTACCCGTACGGCCAAGCGGGCGCTGGCTTCGCGCGGCATGCTCGAAGCCGTCACCTGGTCCTTCATTTCCGAAGATCAGGCCAAGCTGTTCGGCGGTGGCTCCAATGCCCTGAAGCTTGCCAACCCGATCGCCGCAGACATGTCGGACATGCGCCCCTCGCTGCTGCCGGGCCTGCTGTCGGCAGCGCAGCGCAATGCCGACAAGGGCTATGGCGACGTCGCGATCTTCGAAGTCTCCGGCACCTATGAAAACGACACGCCCGCAGGTCAGCGTCGCGTCGCCGGCGGTATTCGCCGCGGCACGGCAACGCTCGCCGGCGCCGGCCGCATGTGGTCGAACGCTGCCAAGGGCGGCGGCAAGCCGGTCGACGTCTTCGACGCCAAGGCCGATGCTCTTGCCGTGATCGAGGCCTGCGGCCTGCCGATGGGCAATATCCAGATCGAGCAGGGCGGCCCGGCCTGGTATCATCCCGGCCGCTCCGGCACCATCAAGATGGGCCCGAAGGTCGTGCTTGGCTATTTCGGCGAGTTCCACCCGAAGACGCTGGAAGCTCTTGACGTATCCGGCGCGCTGGCCGGCTTCGAAGTCTACGTCGATGCCATGCCCGAGCCGAAGAAGAAGGCGACCCGCACCAAGCCGGCGCTGGAGCTTTCTCCGTTCCAGGCCGTCAAGCGCGACTTCGCCTTCGTGGTCGACAAGTCGGTGGAAGCCGGCGCTGTCGTCCGCGCCGCCGTCGGTGCCGACCGCAAGCTGGTGACCGGCGTCAACGTCTTCGACATCTTCGAAGGCGCATCGCTCGGCGAAGGCAAGAAGTCCATCGCCATCGAAGTTCAGATCCAGCCGGCCGAGCGCACGCTGACCGATGAGGATTTCGAGGCGCTGACACAGAAGATCGTGGCGAACGTGACGAAGTCGACGGGTGGGGTGTTGCGCGGTTAATCGGCCGCCATCGAGTTTGCGGAGGGGGCGGCGACCCCCCTCTGTCGCTTTCGCGACATCTCCCCCACAAGGGGGGAGATTGGCAATTCGCTGAACTCATCTGCCTCAAGCAAACATCGAGTCCGCAGAAACTGCAGCTTGCTGTTTTATGGACAAAGAGCCGCATACTCCCAACAATCTCCCCCCTTGTGGGGGAGATGTCGCGACAGCGACAGAGGGGGTATCAGAGGCACGGCATAGAAAAAGCCAACCTTTGAGGCCAGCCCATCTATCGATGCAGATGATAAACCTTGTTCACCACGCTCCATCGCCCGTCGATCTTCACCAGCGACAGATAATCCGAAAAGCGCATGCCGGCAAATTCGTCGACGACCTTGACGCTTGCCGCGTCGCCCTCGATGTCGATCAGCTCGATCTCCATCAGAGGGATCGTGTCCGGAGGCGCGCTGCCTTGTTCGGCGATGGCGGAGATGAATTCATCGCGCGTCATCCACTCCAGCGCGCCCTGATAATTGCCGATGATCGTCGCTCGTGGATGAAACGCCTTGCGCAGCGCTGGCTCATTCGCAAATGCCATGCCATCGACATAGAGATGAACAACCGCACGGATTGCCTGCTCTTCCGACATCTCGTCATTCCTTGTTTGAGTATTCGGTAAACTATCACAGCCGAGGCCGGCGAGCAAAAGCCCGAGGCGAACATCGACCTATTCCACGAATACGCGCACGCTTGCCGCCCGCCCGGCGGCATCGATGACGGTCAGCGTCGAATAGCCGGCACCGTCGGGAGTCCACTGGTTGGTGCGGCGGCGCGACATGTCCGGCAGCGGCTTGCCGTTGGCGAGCCAGCGGAACGGCGCCCGTCCGCCCTGCAGTTTCAGCGCCAGCGGCATGATCTCATTGCCGCCGCTGCTGGCGCCGAGATCGACGCGGGCACCTTCCGGCGGATAGACGATCTGCGGCGCCGGTTCGCGGCTGGAAGCGGCCAGCAGCCCGGCGGCGGTAACGGAAAAGCGCCGCTGGCTGATCGGCAGCTCGGTCGGAGCGATGCGCACGGCGCCCATCGGCGCCGGAGGGAAGGGGGTTATGGCAACGCCGGATTTGGCAAAGGCCTCGAACAGGATGGGAGCGGCCGAGACATAGCCGGCCAGCCCCGGCACGGCGCCATTGTCCGGGCGGCCGACCCAGACACCGAGCACATGCGCGCCGTCATAGCCGATCGACCACGCATCGCGATTGCCGTAGCTGGTGCCGGTCTTGTAGGCGATGCCGAGTTGCTTGCTGCCGCGCGGCGCGATGATGTCGGAAAGGATATCGGTGATGTTCCACACCGCGATCGGCTCCATCAGCGGCTCGCCGTCGATCGGACCCGGCTCGTCCTGAACGCCATCGCCGATCCGCATCGCCTTGCCGCGATTGGCAAGCCCGGCATAGAGCTGCACGAGGTCCTTGAGGGTGACACCGACGCCGCCGAGGCCGATGGCGAGGCCGGGTGCCTCGTTTGGCGGCAGCTTCGGCTTCACCTCGGCGCGGCGGAAGCGCACCAGCAGCCGCGTCGGCCCGACGGCATCGAGCAGGCGTACGGCCGGCACGTTGAGCGAGAGCTGCAGCGCCTGGCGCACGCTCACGTCGCCCTGGTAGGTCATGTCGAAATTGCGCGGCCGGTAGCCGTAGAAATCGGCGGGGCGATCCTCGATGATCGTTTCCTGCGCCACATAACCCTGCTCGAAGGCAAGGCCATAGATGAAAGGCTTCAGCGTCGAGCCCGGCGAACGCAGCACGCGGGTCATGTCCACCCAGCCGGCGCGCGAGGAATCGAAATAGTTGGCCGAACCGACTTCGCCGATGATCTCGCCGGTCTTGGCATCGGCCATGATCATGGCGACCGAGACTTTCGGACCCAGTCGCTTGGCCGCCGCATCCGCGACGGCTTCCAGTCCTTGCTGGACGTCGCGCCGCAGCGTGGTCTTATGCTTGCTGATGCCGGGCTGCTTTCGGAGCGCCAGTTCGGCGAGATGCGCGGCATAGGCCGGCAATTGCCGCCGCTCCGCCGGAATGGGGGAGAGCGAGGCGCGTTCCGCCTCTCCTTCGCCGATGACGGTGGCGACGGCGGCCCGCTCCAGCACGCGATGGCGGGCGGCCTGCGCGGCGGCGAGATTGCGGTCCGGCCGTCGCTTTTCCGGCAGCTGCGGCAGGGCCACCAGCAGGCCAGCCTGAGCGACGGTCAGATGCCGCGGTTCCTTGCCGAAATAGGCAAGGCTTGCGGCCCGAACGCCTTCCAGATTGCCGCCATAGGGTGCATGCGTCAGGTAAAGGTCGAGGATCTGCTCCTTGCTGAGCCGCCGCTCGATCTGGATGGCGCGGACGACCTGCAGCAGCTTCGCCGTCATCGAGCGCTCGCTGCGCGGCTCGATCAGCCGCGCCACCTGCATGGAAAGCGTCGAGCCGCCCGAGACGATGCGGCCATGCGTGACGAGCTGCAGGAAGGCGCGGCCGATCGCCATGGGATCGACGCCGTGGTGATCGTAGAAGCGCCGGTCCTCATAGGCGACCAGCATGCGTAGATATTGCGGATCGACATCGGCAACGTCGGTTTTCAGCCGCCAGCGCCCCTCGGGCGTGGCAAAGGCGCGCAGCAGATCGCCATTGGCGTCGAGCACTTCCGCCGAGACCACGCGGGCATTGTCCAGAGGCGGCGGATAGGCGCGGTCCGCAGCCTCAAGGCCGAAGACCAGCGCCACCGCCGTCAGGGCAGTGGCTCCAAGGCCTATCGCAATCTTCCATCGCGCCTTCATGGCTGCTTCTTACTGCTGTGCGGCCAGCACTTCCATGCGGCCCATCGCCGTGCGCGCCGAGAACTGCGGACGATACATGTCCTCGACGCTCGCGGCCGGATGATCGTAGACGCCGGGGGTCACGGCGCGCACGACATAGGCGAAGGTCATGTCACGGTCGGCTCCGGAGCCCTGGTCGAAGGCGGCAACGAAACGGTCATTGCGGAATTCGACATGGGCGGGCTGGACGTCGCTGAGCCAGTCGAAATTCGAAAGCTGAGCGCTGTTGACGATGCTCGGATTGTCGATCTCAAAGCCTGCCGGCAGGAGATCGGTCACGAGGATGCGTTGCGGCCAGTCATTGTCCTCGGTCACATGCAGCACGACGACATAGCGTTCGTTCTGCTGTGCCTGGCTGACATTCGCCTCTTCGCCATCGAGCGTGTAGTATTTGCGCTCGATCTTGAAGCCGTTGCCGCTTGCCGGCAGCTGCGCAACCGGAGCCGCGACCGTGGTCACGGCGGCAGACAATGGCTGGCGCGTCGTGTTGGTGACGGTGAGCGGATGGCCCATCAGCGCATCGCCGGACATCTGCGCCATGTAGGTGCCGCTATGGGCGGCGCCGTTGACGTCGAGCGTCAGGCCGTCATCGCCGTTCTGCAGGGCGCGGGCGGCGAGCAGCATCCAGGTCTGCTCCTGGGTGCTCGTATATTTCCGGCTCTGCCAATCCTTGGCGACGACGCTTGCGAGATCCGGAATGATCGGCGGCACCGGGCGGCTTTCGGCGGCAAGCGCCAGCACGGCGGCACCGTCGCGCAGCGACGAACCATAGTCCGAGCGGGCGAAGCTGACCTTCGTGATTGCCCCCTGCTGCGACATCTGCAGCGAATCCACGAAGATGTTGCGCGAGCGCTGCGCATCTCCGTAAAGCGCCAGTGCGGCGGCCAGATGCGCCTTGGAGAGCGGCGTCGGGAAGTCGTTCAGCATCGTGTCCGCATAGTAGCGCAGATCGCTGATCGAAGCTTTCTTGTTGCGCGCCAGCACATAGAGCGCATAGGCGATCTCGTTGCCGTTGTCCTTGACGTTGGTATTGGCGCTCAGCGCGTTCTGGAGGTTTTCCAGCGCCTGCACCATGGCCTGATCCGGCACGTTGTACTTCTGCTCGCGCGCGCGGGTCAGGAAGTCTGTCACGTAGGCGTCCAGCCAGAGATCGCCCGAGCCCGGGCCCCAGAGGCCGAAGCTGCCGGTCGAGGACTGGTAGGACATTTCGCGATAGATGGCGTCCTGCACGCGCTTGTGGATTTCAGCGTCGTCCGCAAGGCCGTTCTTGATCGCCATGTCGCTGAAATAGAGCAGCGGCAAGGCGCTGCTCGCCGTCTGTTCGGCGCAGCCATAGGGATAGCGGCTGAGGCTCATCAGCAGGGCCGGCACGTCGAAGGCGCTGGAGCGGCTGACATTGACGCTGACCGAGGCGCCGGGCAGGACGCTGTCGGCGAGAAGGTCGGCATTGACGGTCAGGCTCTTGCCGGGGGCAAGCGCGATGACGCGCCGTTCGGTGAGCGGCAGCTGTGACGGGCGAACGGGAATATCGATCGATTGATCGAGCGATAGTCCCGAAGCATTCGACAGCTTGATCGAAACCGTGCCGTCGCCCGGTTGTCCGCCGGTCAGCGGCAGCGTGATGTTGTATTTGCCGTTGGCCTCGAGGTTGATCTTCTGCTGCGTGGCACTGGCGTCCACGTTGACCGCATTGTTGCCCGTGACCGCGAGCGTGTACTCGCCGGCAGGCGCATCGGTATTGGCGACATCGAGGCGCAGGTTCGCCTTGTCTCCGGGCGCCAGGAACTTCGGCAGGCTTGCGGTGACGACGACGGGATCGCGGATGATGACGTCCTGCGTTGCGTGACCGACGCCGGCCTTGGACCAGGCAACCGCCATCAGACGTGCCGTGCCGTTGAACTGCGGAATATCGAAGCTGACATTCGCCTTGCCGTCCGCATCCAGCTTGACCGGGCCGGAGAAGAAGGCAACCAGCTTTTCCTTCGGCGGGCTTGCCTGCAAGGCTGCCTGCCCACCATCGCCGCCGGTACGCAGCTTGCCGGTCGCGCCGAGCGAGCCGTCGATGAGGCGACCGTAAATATCGCGGATTTCGAGGCCGAGCTGGCGCTGGCCGTAATACCAGTCGTCCGGTGCCGGCGGCTGGTAGCGTGTCAGATTGAGGATGCCGACATCGACGGCGGCGATCGTGACGTAGGCGTCCTCATTGGCGCCCGCGCCTGAAACCTGAAGGCCGATATTGAGCGGCTGACGCGGCAGCGTCTTTTCAGGCGCATCGATCTTGATCTGCAGCTTGCGCTCGCCGGGGTCGACCGGCGCCCACTTGATGCCGATGGCGCGCATCGGCATGCGGCTTTCCTGGGCCTCGCCGGGACGGAAGAGCGTGGCCGTCAGATAGGTGCCAGCGCCCCAGTCGGCCGTTACGGGAACGTCGACTTCTCCGCCCGTGGCGCCGATATCGGCATTGGTGACCGAAATCAGCGTTTCGGAGCCGGCCGTCACCATCAGCTGGCCGGCATAGCGCGAAGTCACCTTGAGCTTGGCGGTATCGCCGACATGGTAGCTTGCCTTGTCGAGCGCGATCTCCAGCGCATCCGGCGTCTCGGTCGAGCTGGCGGCGACATACCAGCCGGCATTGAACTCGACGCTGGATTCCGGGCCGTTGGCATCGGCGGTGGAGACTTCGAGCCGGTAGCGGCCCCAGGTGACGGGCATGGAAATCGCCGCACCGTCCGTCGTGGCGTTGACGGTGCCGACGGCCACCTGCTTGGTCGAGATGATCGGCTCGTACTTCCAGCTGTTGCCGTCGCGATACCATTGATAATCGCGCTCGACGCTCAGCAGCTTCCAGGTCAGGCCCTGCATGGCCTGCTTCTGGCCGTTGGCGTCGACAGCGATGACGTGGAAGTTGCCGACGGAGTTTTCGCCGAGATCGCCGTCGAATTCCGGCTTGATGCCGATGCGCGGTCCGTCCGCCTTGACGGGGAGGGTCAGCGAGCGCTCGACGGCGCGGCCGCCGGCTTCCTGCATGCGAACCGTGATATTGGCGTTCAGAAGCTGCGTGGTCGAAGGCGTGTCGCTGATGGTGACGTCGAAGGTGGTCTTGCCGTCTTCGTCCAGCGCCTGCAGGTCTTCCAACGGCACCTGCGTGCTCTCGGCCTTGCTGTCGCCGCCGCTGCTGTCGTCGTCATTGTCGTCCTTGCCCGCGCCTTCGTCGGCAAGGCCGAACTGATAGCCCTTGTAGGCGTCGCTCTGGCGCGTCGGCTTCAGCGTCACTTCGCCTTCCAGATTGAGGCCGGCCGCCGGTGCGCCGTAAAGGTAGCGTCCGACGACATTGACCGGCGTCGGCTGGCCGACTTCGATCTCCTTGGCATCGCTCGCCATGTCGAATTCGATGCGATCCGGCACGAAATCGTCGACGAGGAAGGTCTGCGAGCCGATGGAGGAGCCCTTCGGGTCGGTATAGATATTCATCGTCCAGGTGCCGCGCATCGAGGTCTGCTGCAGCGGCAGGTCGACATTGTAGCCGCCAAGCTTGCCGCCGTCGGTGACGATGCGGCGGTCCTCGACGCCATCCGGGCGCAGGAAGACGAAGGTCAGCGGCAGGTTTTCAACCGCCGTCGAGCTGACGTCGCGGGCAAGCGCCGAAGCATGAACCGTCTCGCCGGCACGATAGATGCCGCGTTCCGTCCAGGTCAGCAGGTCGATCGCGCCGGGCGCGGTTCTGCCGGCGACGCCGCGGTCGGAAAGATCGAAGCCGGCGCGCGTCATGTCGAGGAAGACGTAATCCTGATCGCCGTTCTGGGCGGTGATGACAGCCGGCGTCATGCCCGCCGTGCCGCGCATCAGGCCGGCGCTGAAGATGGCGCGGCCGTTGTCGTCGGTCTTTGCCGTGCCGAGGATCTCATTGTTCTTGGCAAGCAATTGCAGCTGAATGCCGGCCAGCGGCTTGGCGCTGCCGAGCGAGCGGGCGAAAACGCTCAGTCCGTCGGTGCCGGCATAGGTGGTGACGCCGATATCGGAGACGACGAACCATTGCGTCGCCTGCGGATCCCATTCCTGGCCGCCGCTGTTGGGCGCAACCGCGGTCAGCACGTAGACGCCGGGCTTGCGCTTCGGCAGCACCTCGTCGACCGGGAAGCTGGTTGCCACTTCCTTGTTGAGGTCCTGTTGGATTTCGATGGAGCCCTGCCAGACCAGCTCGCCATTGGTGTCCTGGATGGTCTGCGCGCTGTAGCTGTCCACCTGCGTCAGGAACTGCGAATTGTTCAGAAGCTGCGCGATATTGCGGTCGCCGATGCGGTAGAGCTTGAGATTGGCCGTGTTGGCGTTGACGGAAATGATCGGGATGCCGCGGCGCGCGGTCGAGGGCAGCACGAAATTGTCGCCGGTGAAGCGCAGCGACGCCGTGCGGTCCTTGACGTAGACGTCGACATTGACCTGCGAGGGGAGATTCTCATCCACCGACGAGGGTAGGCCGGCACGCAGCGAAACGCGGTAGTGCTGGCCGAATTCCAGGCCCTCGACGCAGATCTGGTTGTCCTTGGCGTCGACGCCCTTCGGCGCGGCCCCATTGACGGTGACGAAAGGCGTGTAATCGACGCCGCTCTTCACCAGCTTTTCGGAGAACTGCACGCAGGCGCGCGGCGAGGCATTGTCGTTGTCGAGCGTATTGCCCGTCACGCGGAAGCCCTGGCGCTCCCTCAGGTCGACATAGGCTGCCTGGACTGCGGCGGAGCTGGCGAGATCGAGGCTCGCCTTGTAGGCGCTGAGCGCCGGGCGATAGCTCTGTGCGTTCTTCAGCGCTTCGGCGAGCACCGCCAGCGCATCCGCGCGGCTGCTCGTCGTGCGGGTGAGCTGGTAGCCGTTGAGCGCGGCATAGGCTGCCTTGGTCGCAACAGACGTGTCGTTCGTGATCGTGTTGGCGGCGCGCGCCATCTCGATCCACAGATCGCCATTGTCGGGGCTGAGCGAGAGTGCGCCCTGGAAGGCGTTCAGGGCATTGTTGACGTTGCCCGAGGTCAGCTCGATACGGCCGAGCGCGATCAGGCTTTCGACGCCCTGGCCCTTCAGCTCGTCGCCGAGCGTCAGCGTGCTCTTCGCGTCGCGCGCGCTCTGGACGAAATTGTCGGAGAGGAAGGAAAGGGCGGGGGCCGCGCCGATATCCGGCTCGCTGGTGGCCGCCGTCTCGACGACCTTGCCGGCGATCGCGCCGGGGAAGCTGTTGAGCTGGTTGAAGTCGGACTTCAGGAAGCACCACTTCACCTTGGGATTGTAGGTGAAGGCCTTGCAGGACTTGTCGCCGATGCAGGAGGCTGAGCACTGGTCCAGCGTCACGTTCTGCTCGGTGCGCAGATCGAAGCCGAAGTAGTCGCCATCCTTGGTGGTGACCACCTGACGCTTGACGTCGGCGGCGAGCGAAGGGCTCAGGGATGCGAAAGTGGCGAGAAGAAAAGCGGAGAAGCCGATAAACGCGCGCTTAGACATAAGTCCTCCCAACGCTGCCCGTTTTTGATGGCGGCAATCTTCAAATTTCGAACCCGTTTGTCAACCGAGCGTCGAACGCTGGAGACGATTTACGCCCATAACGATCTGTCTAGGAGCTTGAAAGAGCCTGCAATTCAGGCGTTTCACATGTTCTCTCATCCCTTGATGGCGCTTCACTTTTCTTTTCAGTCCCAAAATGACACCGGCCTCGACGGCCGATGTCTTTGCCTGAGCAGGAGGAGCGCCTGACCCGTCATATATTTGTCAGGGCAAGTGCGGCATCATTATACCGTTTGCCGACGACGTTCTCCGGTGTGATGATCTCGCCGAGCTCCTTCACTTCCTGTACCGAAAGGACGATATCGGCGGCCGCCGCGTTCTGTTCCAGATGGTGCAGCTTGCGTGCTCCGGGGATGGGCACGATATCCTCGCCCTGATACAGCACCCATGCGAGCGCCAGTTGTGCGGCCGTGACGCCCTTTTCCCCGGCAAGCGCCTGGAGTCTTGCGACCAGGGCCGCGTTGGCATCGAAGTTCCCGCTCTGGAAGCGCGGCAGCGAGCGGCGGAAATCGTCGCTGGCAAGATCGTCCGTCTGGCGGATCGCGCCGGTCAGGAAGCCGCGGCCAAGCGGGCTGTAGGGCACGAAGCCGATGCCGAGCTCGCGGCAGGCGGCGAGCACGTCTTCCTCGGGATCGCGGCTCCACAGCGAATACTCGCTCTGCACGGCGGCGATCGGATGCACCGCATGGGCGCGGCGGATGGTGGCGGCGCCCGCTTCGGAAAGGCCGAGCGCGCGCACCTTGCCTTCTCTCACCAGCTCCGCCATGGCGCCGACCGTATCTTCGATCGGGACGTTCGGATCGACGCGGTGCTGGTAGAAGAGGTCGATGACATCGGTGCCGAGCCGCTTCAGCGAGGCTTCCGCCACCTCCTTGACATGTTCCGGCCGGCTGTCGACGCCGATCATCGCGGCCGGGCCGGTTTTCGTGTGATCGAGCTTGAAGCCGAATTTGGTGGCGATGACGACGCGGTCGCGAACGGGCTTCAGCGTACGGCCGAGCAGCTCCTCGTTGGTGAACGGCCCATAGGTTTCGGCCGTATCGAAAAAGGTGACGCCGAGATCGACGGCGCGGTGGAGCGTCTTGACGGATTCGGCCTCGTCGGTCGCGCCATAGGCAAAGCTCATGCCCATGCAGCCGAGTCCGACGGCGGAAACAGTGAGATCCTTACCAAGCCTGCGGGTTTTCATGGTGTATTCCTCTTGAGCTTATGAAAGCGGCAGCGGGTCGATGCCCGTTGCCGACAGGTTCAAGTTAGGGTCCGGCACAATGAATGAAAATCCATGCAAATCCTTACAGCTTGTTCTATAATTTAGATCAATGAACAGGACACAGCTCTCCCAGCTCGCGGTTTTTGCCGCCGTCGCCGCCCATCGCAGCTTTCGTGCCGCCGGTAAGGAACTGTCGATCGCGCCCTCGGCGGTCAGCCATGCCGTTTCCAGTCTCGAGGAAAGCCTCGGCGTGCGGCTGCTGGCCCGCACCACCCGAAGCGTTCTCCCGACCGAAGAGGGCCAGGCATTGCTCCAGCGGTTGTCGCCGGCTTTGGAGGAGATCGATATCGCACTGGAGGATGCGCTTGCGACCCGTGGCCGGCCGGCCGGCAATCTCCGCATCACCGCTCCGCGCTTTGCCTCCGACCTGCTGATGGCGCCGCGCATCGGCGATTTCCTCAACGCCTATCCGGATATCACGCTGGAGATCGCCAACGAGGACGGTTTCAGCGATATCGTCAAGGAAGGCTTCGACGCCGGCATCCGGCTGGAGGAGAGCATAGAGGGCGACATGATCGCGGTGAAGGTTTCGCCTGACATCCGCACCGTCATTGCCGGCTCCCCGGCCTATTTCGAGAAACACCCGAAACCGGTGCATCCGCGCGATCTCGTCCATCATCGCTGCATCAAGCGGCGGTTTACCGATGGCTCGCTCTATCGCTGGGAGTTCGAAAAGGATGGCCGCGAATTGATCGTGGCGATCGACGGGCCGCTGATCGTCATCGAGGACCGGCTCGCGGTTCTAGCCGCCGTCAACGGCGCCGGCCTTGCCTATCTGTTCGACATACGCGTGCAGCAGGAACTGGCGGAAGGCAAACTCATCCGCGTGCTGGAGGATTGGTGCCCGCCTTACCCCGGTTTCTGCATCTACTATCCGAGCCGCCGCCAGATGCGCCCGGCGCTCAGGGCCTTCATCGATTTCTTCAGGTATACGGGACCGTGAGGGCGGCGGCATTGCCGGTCCGCCGCCCCATGCGTGGCGGTCAGGCAAGCGGTGTCAGGCTGCGGCCTTTTGATTGGCTGCGGACATCGCCAGCTTCGAGAGGATCTTGTCGGTATTTCCCTCTTCCTGCAGCGTCTGGTCGAGCAGCTCGACGACCTTCTTCTGGCCGAGCGTGTTCGCCCAGGTCCGCAGCGTTCCGTAGCGGGCGATCTCGTAGTGCTCGACGGCCTGCGCCGCCGATATCAGTCCGGCATCGAGAGCCGGTGTTCCCTTGAATTCCTCGATGATCTCCTCGCCTTCGGCAAGGATCCCCTGAATGGCTTCGCAGGTCTTGCCCTGGGCGCGCTTGCCGATCAGGTCGAAGACCTGCTGCAGGCGTTCGACATGGCCCTCGGTTTCCTGCAGATGCTTTTCGAAGCCGGCCTTCAGATCCGGAGCTTGCGCCGCGCGCGCCATCTTGGGCAAGGCCCGCACGATCTGCCTTTCGGCATAGTAGATGTCCTTCAGCGTGTCGTAGAAAAGATCTTCCAGTGTCTTGTCCTTCGGCATTGTTTCTCTCCATGTTCGGGGCTCGGATTTTCAAGGGCTCGCCGCAGTCAGCGACCCCTATCCAAGTCGGTGTGGGCCGAATTGTTCCCGTTGCTGACGGATTCGGGTGGCGATCCGGTTCAAAGTCGGCTGAGTTGCAGCGATGGCAGGGAGGAATTGCGAGCGATGAAAAAACCGGGATCGATGAAGGGGCTCGAGGATCTGGGCCGCGTCAGGCTGTCGAAGAACTTTTTCTTTCGCGATTTCCTGCATTCGGAAATCGCCGATTTCTATCGCATCCCCAATATTCCGGAGGATCCCGATCTCGCGATCGAAACGGGACGCAGGCTGTGCGAGGAGTTGCTGGAGCCGTTGGAGGCGACCTTTGGCCGGCTACACATCCGCTCCGGTTACCGCTCGCCCGAGGTCAATGCCTTCGGCAACAGGAACGGGCTCAATTGTTCGACCAACGCCCACACCGCCGCGCACCACATCTGGGATATGCGCGATCTCGACGGCTGCATGGGCTCGGCCGTCAGCATCGTCGTGCCATGGCTGATCGATCACCACAGTCATGAAGGCGATTGGCAGAAGCTCGCCTGGTGGATCCACGACCATTTGCCTTATGCGTCGCTCTGCTTCTTTCCGAAGCTTTGGGCCTTCAATATCCAGTGGCACGAGCGGCCGATGCGGACCATCCAGAGCTATGTCAGCCCGCGCGGCATGCTGACCAAGCCGGGCATGGCCAATTGGGAAGGGGATCATTCCGCTCTTTATGAGGGTTTCCCGAAGCTCAGAAGCTGATGCGGTAGCGAATGTGGCCGTCGCTCTCGACATAGGTGTCGTAGAGCTTGCGGGCGGTCGCATTGCTTTCCTCGGTATGCCAGTAGAGGCGGGCCCAGCCGTTCTTCTTGCAGAGCGAGACCAGATCGTCCAGCAGCGCGCGCCCGACGCCGCGGCCTCGGGCGCTTTCGTCGACGAACAGGTCTTCCAGGTAGCAATCCGGCGCGCGTACCCATGTTCCCTCATGGACGAGGCAGAGGGTGAAACCCTTTACCTCGCTGTCGACTTCCGCCACGCGCATGAAGATCGCCGACGCCGGATCGAAGACCCGGCGCCAGGTCGCATCGGTGATGTCGGGTGCGATGGTGACGCCGTAGAAAGCCAGATATCCGTTCCATAGCGCGCGCCAGCGCGCTTCGTCGTCGGGTCTGGCGTCTCGGATCGTCACGGTCATCGGCCGGCCTTCTGTTTATTCGCCGGCTGCGTCGAGCAGGCGCATGGCTTCGTCGGAAAGCGAAAGCTTTGCCGAATTGATTAGCGCGTCGAGCTGGCCGAGGCTAGTGGCGCTGGCGATCGGAGCTGTGACGCCGCGCTTGCGCAGCAGCCAGGCAAGCGCGATCTCGGCCGGCTTCGCGCCGGTTTCGGCCGCAACCTTGTCGAGGGCAGCAAGAATGCGCAGGCCCTTGTCGTCGAGATAGGCGGCAACCCGGTTTTCGCGCGCTCTGCCTTCCGTATCCGCCTTTGTCCGGTATTTGCCGGTCAGGAAGCCGGCGGCAAGGCTGAAATAGGTGATGACGCCGATCTCTTCCTTCACGCAGAGATCCGCCAGCGGTCCCTCGAAACTGTCGCGGGCATAGAGGTTATATTCGGGCTGCAGCACGTCGTAGCGCGGCAGGCCGGCCTTGGCGGCGGCATCGAGCGAGGCCTGAAGCTGCGTCGCATCGAGGTTGGAGCAGCCGACATGGCGGATCTTGCCCTGTTCCTTCAGCTTCGCATAGGCGGCGAGCGATTCCTCGTGCGGCGTTTCCGGGTCCGGCCAGTGCGACAGATAAAGGTCGATATGATCGGTCTGCAGCCGCTTCAGCGAGGCTTCGGCTGCCTCGATGATATAATCGGCCTTGAGTCCTTTCTTGCCCGGACCCATGTCCGATCCGACCTTGGTGATGATGATGGCCTTGTCGCGGGCAACGCGGCTTTGTTTCAGCCATTTGCCGATGATCTCTTCGGAATCTCCGCCCTTGTTGCCTGGAACCCAGCGGGAATAGACATCGGCCGTGTCGATGGTGTTGAAACCGGCCTCGAAGAAGGCGTCGAGCAATGCGTAGGAAGTCTTCTCATCGGCCGTCCAGCCGAAGACGTTGCCGCCGAAAACGATGGGGGCGACCAAAAGATCGGTTCGTCCAAGCTTGCGCAGGTCCATGATGCATCTCCAAATCACTTGAGCAGGAAGCCGGCGTCAGAGGCGCCAGCAGGGAGGGACAAGGCAGGCTACCGGCCTTTCGCGGTGAACGCCACTAACGATTTCTTTATTCCGCCGTCGAGCGCCGGTAGTGGCTTGGCGGCAGGGCGTTGTATTTCGACCAGACGCGCCGCATGTGCCGCGGCGACGCGAAGCCGGACTTCTCCGCCACGCTCTCCATGTCCAGCCGCGAATTGGCGAGCACGTCCCGCGCCAGCGTGACGCGCATCAGATTGACATAGGCCGTCACCGACAGGCCGGCATGCTCCTGAAACAGCCGTGAAATATGCCGGGCGCTCATCGCTCCGATGGCGGCAAGCTCGGAAAGCGACCAGGTGTGAGCGGGATCGGCCATGATCGCATCCTGAGCGCGATGGATGGCGGGATGCACATGGTTTCTGCCGCTGAGCCAGGGCGAAAGCTGCGGCTCGGCGCCGGTCCGCCTGATGTAGACGACCATGTGCCGGGCAATGGTCAGCGCTGTCATCGGCGAGGTCAGCTTGGAGGCGAGATGCAGCATCAGGTCGGTGCCTGTGGTGATGCCGGCGCTCGAATAGCGGTCCCGGTCTTCGACATAGAGCCGGTTGTCGAGGACCCTCGCCGTCGGCGCGTGTTCTCGGACCTCGTCGAGGCAGGCGGCGTGCGTGGTGCAGGCATAGCCGTCCATCAGGCCGGCACGCGCCGCAAGCACGGCGCCGGAGCAGATGGTGACGAGGGTGATGCCCGGACGGATCGCGCCTCTCAGCCAGGCGGCAAGCATGGCTGTTTCGGGCTCGATATCCTCGGCATCGTCGGGCGGCGTGACGCTGCCGGAGAGGATGACATAGGCGCCATCGGGAATGTGATCGGGCAACGGTTTGAGATCGGCAAGCGTCAGCCCGACCGAGGTCGTCTGCGATGGCTGGGCGGCGATGAAACGATAGTCGAACAGGACGTCGTCCTGTTCGACATTGGCGCGGCGCAGCACCTCCACCGGCCCGGCCACATCCATCAGCAGCGTATAGGGCGGCAGAAGGACGTAGACGGGAATGGTCCGTCGATGGAGGCGCGGGCCGCTTTGGCTCATGCGGCGCTCCGGATCGGGGCATCGGCAAGCGCTTCCTCGACGGTTGCTATGCGGGCGAAACGGCCCGACAGCACCAGCTCGCTGCGCTTCTTGATATCGTCGACGCTGAAGACCGTGCCCGAGGCGTGCGTCATCGGAAAGGTCAGGGTCGCCTCGGTGACGTAGTCGACCTCGTAACCGAGATCGGAGGCATGCCGCGTGGTGGTCTCGCAGCATTGCTCCGTGCGAATGCCCGAAACGATCACCTTGCGGATGCCGTTCGCCACCAGCCAGACATCGAGGCCGGAACCGACGAGCGCCGAATGGCGGCGCTTGTGGAACACGGCATCGGCCTCCAGCGAGATTTCGTCGAGCTTGCGCACGAAGCCGCTCTTCAGGCTGAAATGCGCGTCGTCATCCTCGACATGGAAAATCTGGATGACGGGAATTCCCTTCGCCTTGGCTCCGTCGATCAGCGCCTGCAGGCGGCTGGTGAAAACAGGCAGATCGTCGGCTCGCCAATAGGGGCGCTGACGAAAGGATTCCTGAGCGTCGATGACGAGCAATGCAGTATCCGCGTGGGACATTTCGGTATCTCCTGTGCTTGAAGGATAGCCGAGACTAGGTCGCGCTTGAAGGGTGCGAAAGCCATCTGGCGGACAGAAAGAGGACAAATACGGACATCGCGCCATGACAGTGGCGCCACCGCGTTTGCGCGTGCGGACCGCTTCGGGCGTTGCGCCTTCGGCAAGGGCCGAATAAGGTTGCGCCGGTTTTGTCCAGAGCGGAATGACCCGCGTTTCGCTTCACGCACCGTGTTCATAAAGGATCCCGCCGGAAGGGCCGTCTTGCGATCATCGCCATGCGGCCGTCTGCTTCGGGACGATGTTTCAGGAGAGAGAGTATGCTGCGCTTCGGAATTCTATCGACGGCGAAGATCGGCCGCGAATTGGTGGTGCCGGCCATTCAGGATGCGGAAAACTGCGTTGTTACCGCGATCGCCAGCCGCGATCTCGATCGCGCCCGGCAGATGGCGGATCGCTTCTCGGTGCCGCATGCCTTCGGCTCCTATGAGGAGATGCTTGCCTCCGACACCATCGACGCGGTCTACATCCCCCTGCCGACCTCGCAGCATGTCGAATGGACGATCAAGGCGGCCGATGCCGGCAAGCATGTGCTGTGCGAAAAGCCGATCGCGCTCAAGGCGGATGAAATCGATAGCCTGATCGCCGCCCGGGATCGCAACAAGGTGCTGGTGACGGAAGCCTATATGGTCACCTATACGCCGGTCTGGCGGAAGGTCCGCTCGCTGCTCGCCGATGGCGCCATCGGCCGCCTTCGCCATATCCAGGGCGCCTTCACCTATTTCAACCGCGATGCCGGCAACATGCGCAATATCCCGGCGCTCGGCGGCGGCGGCCTGCCCGATATCGGCGTCTACCCGACGATCAGCACCCGTTTCGTCACCGGCCGCGAACCCCTGCGCATCCAGGCGGTGACGGAGCGCGACCCGGAATTCGGCACCGACATCTATTCCAGCGTCAAGGCCGATTTCGGCGACTTCGAACTCACCTTCTACATCTCGACGCAGATGGCCAATCGCCAGGTCATGGTCTTCCACGGCACCGAGGGTTTCATCGAGGTGAAGTCGCCCTTCAATGCCGATCGCTATGGCGCGGAAGAGCTGGAGCTGAGCAATCGCGGTCACTCGGAATCGCAGATCTTCCGCTTCCCCGACAGCCGCCAGTACAAGCGCGAGGCGGAGGCCTTCGCCTCGGCCGCCCTCGGCGAGGGTACGGAAATCGTGCCGCTGGAAAGCTCGAAGCTCAACCAGAAGGTCATCGACGCCATCTATCGCGCCAGCGAAAAGGATGGCTGGGAGCCGGTCTGACCTGCCTTTTTAGAGCGGCCCGGCTTTTCACGAAAGCGCCGAGCCGCTCTATTTTTTACGCAGTTCCGGACGGAAGACCGCTTCGCATTTTTCCTGGAATTGTTTCAGGGATTTTGCCGGTGGCGGAAGACGAAGCGTGAATAGCCGAAGAAGCTGAACGCCGTCGCCGCCGCCGAAGCGAGCGTCAGGGCGATGATCGGCCTGAGCCCCGGCTCGGCCATCAGCAGCGAGCTGAACAGGGCATAGTTCAAAAGCGCGGAGGTCAGGCCCACCGATCCGTAGCGAAAGCCCTCGGCCGCCAGCGACCGGTCGGATCGCCCGAAGGTGAAGTTGCGGTTGATGAACCACGTCGCAAGCAGCGCACTCGGGATGGAGACGGCCCGGCCGATGAAGGGGCCGACCGGCGTGAACCACAGCAGCAGGTGCAGGACGCCGGCGTCGACCACGAAGCCGACGCCGCCGGCGATCAGGAAGCGAAGCAGCTTCTTCATGCGGCCTTGGCCCTTTTCTTCCGGCTTGCCGGCTTCTCAATTTCCGTCGTGTAGACCGTCTGGTCTTCGCCGCTCTCGCGCGAGGTCGGCTTGGCCAGGCTCATATAGTGGATGCGCAATTGCTCCGCACGCGCACGCGCCACGGAATCGAGGATCAGGCCGGCGGTAAACAGCATGAAGGCAATCATCATCAGCGCCATCGAGAGCACCCAGGTCGGCATGCGCGTCACGAGGCCGGTTTCGAAATACTCGAAGAGGACCGGGATAGAAAAACCGATGCTGAGCTCCATGGAAATGGCGCTCAGAATGCCGAAGAAGGCGAAAGGCCGCGTTTCCTTCATCAGCATCGCGAACATCCAGAGGATCTTCCAACCATCGCGGAAGGTGGAAAGCTTGGAGTGCGAGCCTTCCGGCCGCCGGCCATAGTCGAGCTCCAGTTCGCTGACGGGCAGCTTCAGCCGTGAGGCGTGGACCGACATTTCGGTCTCGATCTCGAAGCCGCCGGAAACTGCCGGGAAGCTCTTGACGAAGCGGCGCGAGAAGGCGCGGTAGCCGGAAAAGATATCGGTGAAATCGGTGCCGAAAATGGTGCGGTAGAGCCAGTTGAAAATGCGGTTGCCGAAGGCGTGGCCCTGGCGGCCGGCGTCGTTATGCACGTTGCGCCGCGTGCCGACGACCATGTCGGAGCCTTCCGTCAGCAGCGTGCGGATCAGCTCTTCGGCATCTTCCGGCGCATAGGTGCCGTCACCGTCGGCCATCAGATAGATGTCGGCATCGATATCGGCGAACATGCGGCGCACCACATGCCCTTTGCCCTGGCGGCGCTCGCGCACGACCGTCGCGCCGGCGAGCATGGCGTGCAGCGCGGTGCCGTCGGTGGAATTGTTGTCGTAGACGTAGATCAAGGCCTGTGGCAGTGCCTTGCGAAAGCCCCGCACGACATCGCCGATCGTTGCGGCCTCGTTGTAGCAGGGCAGAAGGACGGCGATGTTCAGCTTCTCATTCCACATGGTCTTGGCCGGTTGCTAAGTGTGAAGTCCAGGTGAGGCCCGATGGACAATCCGGACGAGAGCTTATCCCGTTGGCTGTTAATAAGACCCTATGGCTGCGCAATAAAAATGGCGGGATCCCGGCATTGCGAAAAACATTATCGTGATGATTTCGGCAGCGGGCATCCGCTTTACTTTTTTTTGATGGGCAGCCGCTAGCGTATCGCCCGAATATGCTTCCAACATGGGGTTCATCGACATGGCGCAGAGCTTGGCAATGCCGCCCGAGGCAGCCGGAGCGGCAGACAGGAAGGCGCCGCTGCGCTGGTCACATCCCGCCTGGGTCGCGCTCATCTATGCCGTCGTCGTCATCGTCGCGCAGCTCGTCATTCATCGCCACTTTACGGACTATGTCGGCCCCGACAACGACGATACGATGCGTCTCGTCGAGGTGCGCGATTTCCTCGCCGGTCAGGGCTGGTTCGACATGATGCAATACCGCCTCGGCCTCGAAGGCGGAACGCTGATGCACTGGTCGCGCTTCATCGATCTGCCGATTGCGAGCCTCATCCTCTTCTTCCGGATGTTCTTCTCACCCGAAGGGGCCGAAGCGGCGGCGCTCACCGTCTGGCCGCTCTTGCTCATCCTGCCGCTGCTGTTCTTCATGGGCCTTGCGGGTCGGCGCATCGCCGGTACGGAAGGCATGCATTTTTCGCTGATCCTGACGGCGCTCTTCATCCTGATCTCGTCGCGCTTCGTGCCGGGATCCATCGATCACGACAATGTCCAGCTCGGCCTCGTCGCCCTCACGGCCGCCATGCTGGTCGATGAAACCTATCGGCCGCGCAATTTCGCCATCGCCGCCGTCGCGCTTGCCGTCCAGCTTGGCATCGGTGCGGAGACGACGCCCTTCGTCGCTGTCACCTGCATGGCGGTATCCTGCTTGTGGGCCTGGAAAGCCGAGGTCTTCGCCCCCGCTGCAAAGGCCTTTGCCCTGACGTTGACGATTGCCGTCAGCGCGGCCTTTTTCTCGCTCGTGCCGCCGCGTCTCTATTCCACGGTCACTTGCGACAATCTTTCGCTCGGCTTCTACGGCATCACCAGCGCCGGCTGCATCGGGCTTCTACTGTCGGCGCTCTTTGCCAGCCGCCTGTCCCGCCCGTGGCGGATTGCCGTACTGGCGGCCAATGGCGCGTTCGTTTTCGCGACGATCGTGGCGCTCGCGCCGCAATGCCTGCGCAATCCGCTCGCCGATCTGGATCCGATGCTGGTGGACCTCTGGCTGAGCAGGGTGACCGAAGCACAGCCGATCTTCTCGATCGCCCGCACCGAGCCCGATACGCTCGGCGCTTTCTATGCCACGGGCCTTCTGGCCCTGATCGTCTGTGCGGTTCGCATCCTGCGCCGCGATCGCGCGAGCCTGTATGCGCTGCTGATGGCCGTGATCGGGATCAACTGGGCGATTACGCTCGTGCAGGTACGTGGCGCGGAATTCGCCAATCTGCTGGCAATCCTGCCATTGGCGCAGTTGATCGCTGAATTGCGCCGGAACTATATGGCCGATACCGGGAGCCTGCGCTCCGCCTTGCTCTATGTGCTGACGATGCTGGTTTCCGTTCCGGCCGTGTGGGCAGTCGGCGGCGCGCTTGCCAGCAAGGGACTTGGTAATGGCCTGGCCGTCGCGACGCCCGCCAAGGCCGAGGAGACTGCTGATTGCGCCTCGAAGGCGGCGCTTGCGCCTATCTCCGGCCTGGAGCCCGGCGTGATCGTGTCAGCTTCCAACATGGGTGCGCCGCTTCTGCGCTTCACGCCGCATCGCGCTCTTTCCGGGCCTTATCATCGCGATCAGGCCGGGATGCTCGCCGAACTGCATATTGCTCTTGCGGAGCCGCAACAGGCGGAAGCGCTCTTGCGCGAGGCGAAGGTAACCCTGCTCGCCTTCTGCAAGGGCGATCCGCAGGTGGGAATGCTGGCCGAGCGGGCGCCCAAGGGGCTCTATGCCCAACTTGGCGCGGGCCATGTGCCGGCCTATCTGCAGCCCATTCCAGCCTCGGCCAGTTCGGATGTTCAGTTCTTCCGCTTCAAGCCGCAGGATTGAGCTAGGCGCGGCGGCGATGCCCCACCATATCGGCCGTGATGAGGTAGCCGATGAAGCCGAGATTGTAGCCGCCGAGGGCGACGAAGAGCGTCACCAGCGGCGGAGGAACGATTGATATCGCCACCGCCGCCATGAAGGCGATGCTCATCAGCGCCACGCCCAGCAACGCGCCGATCGTCGAGCGCTGCAGGCCGGCGGCAATTCCGATGATCGTGGCGGTCGCGAATATCATCGCTCCATGTCCTCTTTACCAAAATCCAGTTTGCACAGATTTACGCGTGGATGGCTAAAAAAGGCTTTGCCGACAGGGTTAACGCTTGATGAAGCGCGGCCGCACCGCGCGGCCTTCGCTATGGGCAATGACGCGGCAGCACTTTAAATCTGCGTACAATCCTTTTTTCGAGCGATTCCGGTTTGAGGGGTTGTGCGCTAGGCTCCGCATTTTCCGCGACATGGGCTAGAAAGAAGCCATGAGCAGCTTTTTTGAGAGTGATTCGCCGTCGAACCTGACGGAATATTCCGTCTCGGAATTGTCCGGGTCGATCAAGCGCACGGTCGAGAACGCGTTCGACCAGGTGCGCGTGCGCGGGGAAATCTCCGGCTATCGCGGACCGCATTCCTCGGGCCACGCCTATTTTTCGCTGAAGGACGACAGGTCCCGCATCGATGCGGTGATCTGGAAAGGCACCTTCTCCAAGCTGAAATTCCGCCCTGAGGAGGGGATGGAAGTGATCGCGACGGGCAAGGTGACGACCTTCCCGGGCTCCTCGAAATATCAGATCGTCATCGAGACCCTGGAGCCGGCCGGCGCGGGTGCCTTGATGGCGCTGCTGGAGGAGCGCAAGCGCAAGCTCGGCGCCGAGGGTCTTTTCGATCCCGAGCGCAAGCGCAGGCTTCCCTTCATGCCGAAGGTGATCGGTGTGGTCACGTCGCCGACCGGTGCCGTCATCCGCGATATCCTGCACCGCATCTCCGATCGTTTCCCCGTACATGTTCTGGTCTGGCCGGTGAAGGTGCAGGGAGAGGGCTCCGGCGACGAGGTGGCGAACGCCATCCGCGGCTTCAACGAATTTGCGCCCGATGGGCCGATCCCGCGCCCCGATGTACTGATCGTGGCGCGCGGTGGCGGCAGTCTTGAGGACCTCTGGAGCTTCAACGACGAGGCTGTCGTCCGTGCTGCCGCGGCCAGCGGGATCCCGCTGATTTCGGCCGTGGGGCACGAGACCGACTGGACCTTGATCGATTATGCGGCAGACGTACGCGCGCCGACCCCAACCGGGGCGGCAGAAATGGCCGTGCCGGTCAAGGCCGAGTTGGAAGCCCAGCTCGCAAGCCTTGCCGCCCGGCTGCAGGGTGGGGTGAGCAGGCAGATGGATCAGCGCCGGCAAGCTGTGCGCGCACTGTTGCGCGCCCTGCCATCGCTCGACCAGATTCTGGCCCTGCCGCGCCGTCGCTTCGACGAGGCCGCCGCCGGCCTCGGCCGGGGGCTGGAGCTGAACACGCTTAACAAGCGCCGTTCCTTCGAACGCATGGCCACGCAGCTGCGGCCGGATATCCTGTCGAACCGCATTGCGGAGCGCCGCCAGCAGCTGGGTGAGCGGATGACCCGCGCCGAGCGGACCATCGAGCGCATGCTCGACCGTTCGCGCGCCCGCATCGAACGCGCCGATGCCGTCTTCGCCACGCTGCCGTCGCGCCTCGAAGCGCAGACGGGCCGCGCCCGCGACCGTCTTGGCAATCTCGTGCAGCGCACCGATACCGCCATCCGCCATCAATTGACGCGCGCGCGCAGCGAGCTCGTGGCGCAGGAGCGCATCCTGCAATCGCTCTCCTACAAGAACGTTCTGAAGCGCGGATACGCGGTCGTGCGGGATGAGGATGACCGCCCGGTTTCGCTGGCGGCAGCGCTTTCAACCGGCGCCGCCATCTCGATCGAGTTCGCGGATGGGCGCATCGGCGCAGTCACCGGCGAGAGCGAGGCAACGCCGTCGCCGACCGCGCCGCCTTCGAAGAAGCGCGCCACCAAGCCGGCCGAACCTGCCGCTCCGCCGAAACAGGGAAGCCTCTTCTGATGCGCATCCTGCTGGTCCTGGCCCATCCGCTGGAGGATAGCTTTGCTGCTTCTGTAGCAAAGGTTGCGCGGGAGACGCTTGTTGCCGGCGGCCATGAGGTCGATCTGCTCGATCTCTACCGCGAAGGTTTCAATCCCAGTCTCTCGGAAGCCGAGCGGCGCAGTTACTTCGACCAGACTTATGATACCGCAGGCGTCGACGACATCGTGACGCGGTTGCGCACGGCCGAAGGCCTGATCCTGGTCTTTCCGCAATGGTGGTTCAATTTTCCGGCCATTCTCAAGGGTTTCTTCGATCGCGCCTTCGCGCCCGGGGTCGCTTTCACCCATGACCCGGCCGGCGGCCGCATCGTGCCGCGGCTCACAAACATCCGCCTGTTCTGGGCGCTGACGACGACCGGCTCGCCCTGGTGGATCGTGCACTTCTATATGGGCAATCCTGTGCGCCGCCTGTTGAAGCGCGGCATCGCCGCCTTTTGCGCCAAGCGGCTGAGTTTCCGCATGCTGGCGCTGCATGACATGGATCGCGTCACCGAAGCCGGCCGCAAGGCGCATCTTGCCCGCGTCAGGAAAGCCCTGGCGACGATCTGATCCTGCGATTCTTGCCAAAAAAGATGCCGCGGCAGGAGTGCCGCGGCGCGTTCGCATTTGAATGTCTGGACCTGGTTACGCCCATTCGCCCTTGCGCATGACGGGCACGCGTGAGCCGTCGGCATTGATGCCGTCGATATCCACCTTGTCGGAGCCGATCATCCAGTCGATATGAATCAGGCTGGAATTGCCGCCCTGCGCCTTGATCTGCTCCTGGCTGAGCTTGGCGCCATCGATGAAGCACTTCGAATAGCACTGCCCGAGCGCGATGTGGCATGAGGCGTTTTCATCGAACAGCGTGTTGTAGAACAGGATGCCGCTCGCCGAGATCGGCGAGGAATGCGGCACCAGCGCCACTTCGCCGAGCCGGCGTGCGCCTTCGTCGGTGTCGAGCACCTTGTTCAGCACTTCCTCGCCGCGCGTCGCCTTGGCCTCGACGATCCGGCCGCCTTCGAAGCGCACCTGGATATTGTCGATCAGCGTGCCCTGATGCGACAGCGGCTTGGTGGAAGAGACATGGCCCTCGACGCGCAGCGCATGCGGCGTGGTAAAGACCTCTTCCGTCGGGATATTCGGGTTGCAGGTGATGCCGTTCTTGGCCGTCGAGGCGCCGCCGTGCCATTCATGGCCATCGGCGAGACCGACCGTCAGGTCGGTGCCCGGTCCCTGGAAATGCAGGGCGGCAAAGCGCTGGCCGTTCATCCAGGCCGAACGCTTGCGCAGATTGGCATTGTGTTCCGCCCATGCGGCGATCGGATCTTCGACATCGACGCGCGAGGCCGAGAAGATCGCCTTGGCGAGCTTGGCAACCGCGATGGCTTCCGGGTCGTTCGGGAAGACCAGCTTCGCCCAGGAGGGGTTCGGATAGGAGACGATGTTCCAATTGGTGTCGAAATTCGAGATCTTTTCCAGCGCCGGCTTGTAGGCGGCCGAATTGGCGCGATTGGCGCGGGCTACCTTGGCCGGATCCTGATTGGAGAGCAGCATCGGGTTGTCGCCGGCAATGGCGAGCCGCGCCGTATTGTTGGAGAAAGCCTTGGCCATACCCTCGTAGAGCCAGTTCGCGGCGCGGTCGAAGCTTGCATCCTGACCATATTCATAGCGAGCAAGCGTCGTCTCTTCGTCGGAATAGAAGGTGGAGACGAGCCCGGCGCCGGCCTTATAGGCCTCGCGGGTGATCAGCCGCACCAGCGGCATTGCCGCGACAGGCGCCGTCACGAGCAGATCCTGGCCTTCCTGAAGCTGCAACCCGACCTTTACGGCCACTTCCGCGAGCTTCTCCAGCTTGGTGTGATCGACGGGGTGATGGTTGGGGGAGGCTGATGTCATGGCGAAACCTGCGTGCTTGCTATCGAAAGATGGTTTGAAGACTTAGACCGCTTTGCGGCGAAATTGAAGGCGCTTTGTCCGATCCCGGAGATCGTCAAGTGATCGTCGAGCGATCGTCAGGCAATCAGCGGCGCGGCCTTGGCCTTGAGCGCGGTCAAGGCATCCTGTGGGCTGAGCCTCACCTGCAGACCGCGCTGACCGCCGTTGATGTAGACATAGGCCTCGGTCATCGCCTGCGCCTCGATCGCGGTCGGCACCAGCTTTTTCTGGCCGAAGGGGCTGATGCCGCCGACATGATAGCCCGTCAGGCGCTCGGCATCGGCGGGTTTCATCATGGCAGCCGACTTGCCGCCGAAGGCCGCCGCGAGCTTTTTCATGCTGACCTCGTGATTGGAGGGGACGACGGCGCAAACCGGCTTGCCGTCCACTTCCGCCATCAGCGTCTTCAGCACGCGATGCGGCTCCTCGCCCAGCGCTTCCGCCGCCTGCAGGCCGACACGCTCGGCGGTCGGATCGTAGTCGTAGGTATGGACGGTGAAGGCGACCTTCGCCTGGGTCAGCACTTGCGTCGCGCGGGTGGTTTTTGACATGGCAGCAATATTTCCAGGCGTACGACTTTATCGGTGCTCGGAATGAGCGCGATCGAGCTTTTCGAGAATTTCCAGGCCACGAGTTTTGTCGCCCTTGGCCGCTCTGAGCCGAAACCGTGTCTCGGCATCGAACTCCGTGAGTGCTTTTGTGGTCAGCTCTTCGAAAAGCTTGTTGAGGCTTGTCCCGCGAGAAGCAGCAAGAGCCTTCAGCCGTTCGTGCTGATCGTTTGGAAGGCGAATTGTCAGCGTGCTCATGTCAAATCTTCCTCCGAATAAGGAACTCACCTGCTGTCTGAATTTCCAGCCGCGGAAACAGCAATTCCGCTTGGGCGAAATCTTTCTTGTTTGCGGTTATCAATGCCGAAGCGCCGCCACCAACCGCGAGTTCGATCAAATGATTGTCTCCCTCGTCGCGCAAGTTTGGGCGCCATAGGTAATATATGGGAATCCACAGGCAGCTTGAAAGAAATGCATCGAGGAGCACGATGCGCTCTTCTTTCGAGATGAACCGACTATCGAAAAGGGCATCCCTTCCGCAAACGTCCTCGTATTCGGTAAACAAAGCATTGCTGACCAGTGGAACCAGGCGCTCTTCAAGACAGAGGCGGATGACCTGTCGTGGTGCACCGTCGGCGTTCATGATCGCGGAAACGAGGATGTTCGTGTCAATGACGACCTTCATGCGAAAGTGATAGCGTATACGCTATCACTTTCAAAGATGCGGCGGCCATTTAAGCCTCGAAGAAGCCCGCATAAATATCCGGCTTGAATCCAACAAGCAGTTTTCCGTCGGCTTCCAGAACCGGACGCTTGATCATCGAAGGTTGCGCCAGCATCAAGGCAATGGCCTTGTCCTGCGTCAGATCGGTGCGATCCGCTTCCGGCAGGGCCTTGAAGGTCGTGCCGGCGCGGTTGAGGACGACTTCCCAGCCCGCTTCCTTCGTCCAGCGCTGCAGATGATCCCTGTCGATGCCGACAGCCTTGTAGTCATGGAAATCATAGGCGATGCCGTGACCTTCGAGCCAGGTGCGCGCCTTCTTCATCGTGTCGCAGTTCTTGATGCCGTAAATGGTGATCGTCATGTCGAATCCGTCTCTTGCTGTCTGATAGCGCATAGCATGCGAACAAAGCCCAGCGAAAGCCGGAGGTATGGTGAAGCGGTTCTCTTCATCATCCATTGCGGTTGCCACCGACAATCCTGTAAATATGCAGCATGCATATTCATGGCGGGCAGAGCATGACGACAGACAGGGAAACTTTACGGCTGGAAAATCTCTTTGGCGCCATGAGCCTCGCTCTGGTGGACAAGATGGAAAAGGCTTTTGCCGACGAAACCGGCCTTGGGCCGAGCGCCATTGCTGCCATCGTTCAAATCGGCACCGAGCCCGGCCTGACCATCGAGACCCTGCGCCGGATGATCGCGCTCTCCCATTCCGCCACCGTGCGCCTTGTCGACCAGTTGGTGGCGTCCGATCTCGTGTTGCGCGCCGGCGGCGTCGAAGGGGACAAGCGCGCCCGATCGCTGCAATTGACCGAGAGCGGTCGTGTGCTTTTCGATCGTAGCCTTGCCGCCCGCCGCGCCGTCATCGGCCGGGCGTTCAAAGCCTTGAAGCCTGAAGAGGCGGAGCAGCTAGGTCGCCTGGTCGAGAAGCTGTTGCCGGCCCTGGTCGATCTCGGCGACGATCAGGATGTGGTCTGTCGCGTTTGCGATCAGGGCGTTTGCGACCAGGATCGCTGCCCCATCACCTTCCTGACATAGCCTCGGGAACACGGTCTTGACAGGCCTTCAAAATATATGCACTATGCATGCATATATTTTGAAGGACGTGTGATTGCTTCCTTCGATGATCTGAACATCGCCTGCATCAATTCGATCGGAGGCATGATCGTGATGGAAAATCGTTCAAAAATTACCCGGCTAACGGACGTCGTCCTCGCGGCCCTTATGGGCGCGCAACATCTTGTTCGCCGTCTCGGTACGCTCCTGCGGGAAGCGGCCGTCATCGCCTTTGCCATACGATGTAAGGTGATTGACGGCCGGTAGGGCGGCTTAGTCTTCCAGCGTGCCCGGCTTGCGAACGACCGAGCTTGGCTTTTCCGAGCCGATCTTCATCAGGTCGCCCCGACGGCGCACCAGCCGGTCCGAAACGCGGGTCACGATCAGGCCCGCCTGCGGTGCGCGCACATCGATGGTCCCGTCCGGCATGCCTGGGGCTGTGATGATGGTCGCCAGCAGATCGCCCGCTTCGACGCGCTCGCCGATATTGCGATGGAAAAGCACGGTTCCGGCCTGCGGAGCGCGGATCATCTCTACATTGTCGAGCGGCACTGCCGGCCCGGCAAAGGCGCCGAGTGCGACGCTGTCGTCCTGCACCGCGCCGCGCGCCGCCAGGAAGCGCCAGAGGCCTTCGGCATCGTCCTTTGCCATTTCCGGATAGACATCGCGGGTGCCGCGCAATTCGACCGTCACCGAAAGTTTGCCCGGCAGCTGTGCCTTCTTTTCTCCAGGCACTTCGTATTTCCAGGCGAAGCTGACGGCTTCCTCGAAGGCGGAGCTTTCGCCGTCCGACAACAGCACGGCATCCATCTTAAGCGCTGCGGCGAGGTCCGATGCCTCGGGCCAGAAGGCCTCGTCGATATAGGCATATTGCAGGGATTCGTCGTCGCAGTGGAGATCGATCACCAGATCGGCGCCGAGCGCCATGTGGATCAGCTGCCGCTTCAGCCTGTCGACCGCAGGGTAGCGTTCGAGATTCTCGATCAGATGATCGCGGTCGCGCAACGAGATCAGCGGGAAATCGCGGTTGAAATTGGTGCGCGAGCCCAGGTCGAAGCGGCCCTGCATCTCGCCAAAGTGCGATTGCGCCGCGCCGATCGGATTGGCATGCGGCACGACGACGATATCGCTCGAGATAGTCCCGGCAGCTTCCGCTTTGCGAAGCCGCTCGCAAAGGAAATGCACCAGGGCCGTGCCCGGAAGCTCGCCGGCATGCAGGGCGGCCTGAATATAGACCTTGGGCGCATCGGCCCTGTTGCCGGCGAAATGCAGGATTGGCAGCCGCCAGGCAATCCCCGGAGTATCGCCCTCTATAACGATTTCGGTGACGTTCATGTGCGGGCCTCCTGCTGCCGATAATGATCGCAGACCCATATCAAGCGTTGCCCGCATGCCGCAACCGTTTGTCACGATCCGACCAGATTTGGGTCGGAGAGAGTGGGTCGAAATGCCTGTCAGAGGCTGCGGTTCCTGCGCAGGCAGAAGCTCAGGATCAGGCCGAGCAGCACCGCGCCGACGCCGAAGGAGAAGGGCGCGGCATAACCGAGATGATCGGCAAAAAGGCCTGCGATCGGGCCGGTGCTGCCGAGCGATACATCGAGGAAGATTGAATAGAGCCCGAGCGCGACGCCGCGGTTCTGCGGCGGGATGCGTTCCATGGCTTCGTTGCCGAGCGCCGGGAAGACAGGCGCAAAGCCGGCGCCGGCAAGCGCCGCGCCGATGATGGCGACGGTCGGGGAGGGCGCGACGGCAAGAGCCGCCAGCCCGATGATCTCGACGACGAGGGAAATTCGCACCAGCGGCAGGCCGCCGAAGCGGGCGACTGCCTGTGCAAGGCCGAGGCGCACGCCCATGAAGGCGAGGCCGAAAGCACTAAGGGCGAAAGAGGCGCCATCCCAGTTGCGGCTATGGAAGAACAGGGCGACGAAAGCCATGACCACGCCGAAGCCGCTGGAGGCAAGCGCGAGCGCGATGCCGAACGGCGCGACACGGCTCAGCACCTGGCCGGTGCCGATGCCCTTTTCCTTGACGCCGGGTACGGGCGGCCGCGTCTGCGCCAGCATGAAGCCGGCGACGGCAAGGACGATGGTGACGACGCCGATGGCGAAGAAGCCGTATTGCCCCTGCAGCCAGGCGCCGAAGGGTGCGGCGAGCGCGATGCCGCCGTAGGTGGCGATGCCGTTCCAGGAGATGATGCGAACCGTCTCGCGCGATCCCATCAGGCCGATCGCCCAGGTGATCGCCGCCGTGCTCACCCAGCTTTCGCCGATGCCGAGCGCCAGCCGGCCGGCAAGCAGCAGCGCAAGGCTCGCCGTCGGGACATGGACCGTGAACGTGGAGGCGAGCGTCAGGACGCCGGAAAGCCCGTAGGCAAGGAACCCGAGCAAGACCGAGCGGCGTGGCCCGTATTGATCGCAGAGCCGCCCGACTTGCGCGCGGCTGACGATGGTCGCGACATATTGCGTGCTGACGGCGATGCCGGCCCAGATGACGCCGAAGCCGAGGCCGCTATCGACATAGGTCGGCAGCACCGCGAGCGGAAGGCCGATGGCGATATAGCCGAAAAATGTCAGTGCGACGATCGACAGGAGGGATAGCGTCGAGGTGGAGCGGATGGTCTGGGAGGCAGTGTTCACGGGATATCGCCTGCGGGCACCGGCAACGGTGTCCATGCTGTTTGCCACGAAGGACGGGGTTTGTATCGGATAGCCATGACGGCGGCGGCCCAGCGGCCGTGCGTCGCCACGGATAATCGGTATCAGGCAAGGGCAGGCATGGTCAACGAATTGCTGCCTTGCAGCAAAAGCCATTGACGGGATGAATTGATTATGCGTGCCTCTGAAAATCCCGCATCGCGGGAGCAGGGCCGGTTTGCCGGCCCCGCCCGAAACGCCTCACATCGTGAGGATGACACTGGCCGTCGTGCGCCCGGCCTCGAGATCGGCGTGGGCGCGGGCCGCATCCTTGAGCTCGTATTCGGCGCCGATCGGGTTGACCAGTCCGGCCTGCAGCGCCGCCATCAGCGCCGTCGTGCCTTGACGATAAAGTTCAGGATCGTTCGCGTAGGTCAATATGCTCGGTCGCGCCAAGCCGATGGCGCGGGGCGCGGTCAGCTCCTCGATCTGGATCGGCGGGATAGGACCGGCGGCCTGGCCGACGCTTGCCACCATGCCGAAGGGGCGGACGGAGGCAAGCGTCTGCGACAGCATCGTGCCGCCGATCCCGTCGACGGCGAGATGGACGCCGCGGCCATCGGCAATGCGGCGCGCTTCCTCCACCCAATCCTCGGATGTATGCAGGAGAACCACATCGGCTCCGGCCTCGTAGGCAAAACCGGCCTTGGCTTCGGAACCGACCGTGGCGATGACGTTCGCGCCGAGCCGCTTGGCAAGGCGCGTGACGAGCTGGCCGAGGCCGCCGGCTCCTGCGTGGACCAGCACCCATTCGCCGGCTTTTACGGGATAGACCTTTTGCAGCACCATATGGGCTGTCAGCCCGCGCAGCATCGTGCTGCCGGCAACCCGCTCGCTGACGTCGTCGGGTAATTTCACAAGACGGGCGGCCGGCATCGTGCGCACCTCGGCGTAGCTGCCGAGCGGGTGGCCGATATAGGCGACACGGTCACCGGCTTTCAGCCCTTCGACGTCGGGGCCGACCGCCTCGATGACGCCGGCGCCCTCGAAACCGAGCACACTCTGGCCCGGCGGCAGCGGATAGAGCCCGGAACGGACGTAGATATCGACGAAGTTGACGCCGGATATGCTTTGGCGGATCCGGGCTTGGCCGGAGCCTGGTTCTGTGGCTGGGAGATCGACGGCTTTCATGGCCTCGGGTCCACCGGGGCCGGTAATGGCAATCGCTAGGGGCATGCGGAAGTCTCCTTTCAGGAGACCTTTGACCATAAACGCCGATTTGAATAAATTCGGTATGAACTCACCGTATCTGTGCAATAATGCACCGATGATCGATTGGCAGGACCTTCTTCATTTCGCCACCCTGGCACGAACCGGCTCGCTTTCGGCGGCGGCGCGGGAGCTGGGCGTCGACCACGCAACGGTCGGCCGGCGCATTGCCGCGCTGGAGCGGTCGCTCGACCTGCGCCTCATCGACCGGCGGCCGCGCACCTCGCCTTTGACGGCGGACGGCCGCGCCATTGCCGAACTGGTGACGGGGATGGAGGAGAATGTCGAGGCGATCAGGCGCTATTCGAAGAGCGCCGTCGCCGGCCTTTCGGCTGCCGTCAAGGTCAGCGCGCCGCCCTCGATCGCCGCCCATCTTCTCGCCCAGAAAGCCGCCCTGTTCCGCGCGGAGCATCCGGATATCACCCTCACCATTGCAGGCGTCACCCGCCGGGCCGCGCTCAATTACGGCGAGGCCGACATTGCCGTGCGCATGACGCGGCCGGAAGAGAGCGATCTGCTGGTACGGCGCATCGGGGTCATGCGCTTTGGCCTCTATGCCATACCGTCCGTGGCGCAAATGCCCGAGAAGGATTGGGCTTTCATCGGTTACGACACGGCAATGGAGCATCTGACGCAGCAGACCTGGCTGCGCAGCCTCCTCGACGGCCGGCCGATCGTCTTTCGCGCCACCGACGTATTCGGCCAGCTCGAGGCCGCGCGCGCCGGCCTCGGCGTCGTGGCGCTTCCGGCCTTTCTGGGCAATCGCGAGGCGGGTCTGACGCGCCTGCCCGTGGCGATCCCGTCGCCCACGCGCGACCTCTGGCTCGTCACCTATCCGGATCTGCGCCGCTCGCCGGCCATCCGGGCGGTGATGGACTTCGTCACCGACGTCATCGGGCGAAGCTGCCCGCTGCGCGATGGCGCTGACGCGGCCGCGTAAGGCCAGATTCCGATCAGAATTTTCCTGTTGCAGCCAGGCGGCGAATCTCTATCCATAGGCGGATGGGCGATCCTTACGGTCGGTGATCGATGACGAAGCTGGGCAGTTGGTTCGTGGTGGACAAGGCGGATCTTGTCGCGGGCATATCGGTTGCCGGGCTGATGTTGCCGGAAGCGGTCGCTTACGCAGGGATTGCAGGTCTGCCGCCGCATCGGGCCATTCTCGCCGGCATCGCCGGATGTCTGGTCTATGCCATATTCGGGCGCAGCCGCTTCGCCATCGTCTCTCCCACATCCTCGTCGGCCGCCATTCTTGCCGCCACCTTGGCGGTGGTGCCGGGCGACGCCACCGTCAAGGCGGGACTTGCCACGGTAGCCGTGGCGCTTGCCGGCATTCTCTTCGTCGTCGCCGGCGCATTGCGCCTTGGCGGCATCACCGGCTTCATTTCGCGGCCCGTGCTGCGCGGCTTCGCCTTCGGGTTGGCGATCACCATCATCCTGCATCAGCTTCCGATCCTCGTCGGCGTGCCGGTGCAGGGCTCGAACATCCTGACCTATGCGGCCGCGCTGTTCGGTGCCGTCCTGCAATGGAATCCGATCAGCGTCGCCGTTGGTGTCGTCGCGCTGGCGGCATTGCTGCTGCTGAAGCGACAGCCGGGTGTTCCCGGCGCCTTCCTCGTGCTCGCCGCCGGCATCCTATCCTCCTATCTGTTCGGCCTTGAAAGCCATGGGGTGAAGCTGGTCGGACCTATCGAGATCCTGCCGCAGTGGCCGTCGCTGCCGGATGCCGACTGGACGTCCTATTCGCGGCTCGTGCAGTTCACCGTGCCGCTCGTGCTCATCCTCTTTGCCGAATCCTGGGGAACGATGCGGGCTCTGGCGCTGCGTTACGGCGAGACGCTGGAGGTCAATCGCGAGCTCGGCGCGCTCGGTGCCGCCAATATAGCGAGTGCCGTCGTTCAGGGCATGCCGGTCGGCGCGGGTTTTTCTGCCGGTTTCGCCAGCGAGGCGGCCGGGGCGAAGACGCGGGCCACCACCGTCTTTGCCGCTGTCGGCCTTGCCATCCTGATTGCCTGCGCCGGGCCGCTCGTCGCGCTTCTGCCGGAACCGGTGCTGGCAGCCGTTGTTATCGCGGCCCTTACGCATGCGCTCGATCCCAGCCCGATCCTGCGTTTGCGCCGCCTGCATCGCGATTTCTACGTGGCGCTGGGCGCCGCTGCCGGCGTGCTGGCCTTCGGCGTCCTCAACGGCATGCTGCTGGCAATCGCGCTCTCGCTCGCCGCCATGATGCATCGCCTGGCCTCGCCGCATGTCGCCCGTCTGGGCCGGCTGGATAACAGCCATGACTTCGTCGATATCGCCAGACACGACAATGCCTCCGAGATACCGGGCATCGCCATCTGGCGTCCCGGCGAAACCCTGTTCTTCGGCAATGCCGATACGATCTTCGGCGAGATACTTTCGGACAGCCGCAGCGAAGCCGGGCTGCGGGCCGTCATCCTCAGCCTGGAAGAAAGCTCCGACATCGACAGCACGGCGATGGACGCCCTGACGGAATTCGATGGCGCCATGCAGCGCACGGGCCTGCGCGTCCAGTTTGCCCGTGTGCATGACCGCGTCCGCGATCTCATGACGGTCGCCGGCATTGCCGACGTCAACGGCCGCTGCAGCTTCAGCGTCGATGACGCCGTTGCGGCGGTGATGGCGGGCGATCAGCCAAAGGTTTGAGCGCCCCGTTCAGTCGTGCAGCGTCCAATAGCAAAGGTGATCGTGAGTTGCCTTGCCGTAGAGGCTATTGATCAGCACGAAATCCCTGGCGGTCCAAGAAACGGGTTCCTCAAGCAAGATATCCGGAATGACGTGCCCGCGATAAAGCAGCGTCATATGCGGCTCGACCAGCTTTTCGCGCCCTCTCTTGAAGCCTGTCAGTTCCACGGCTTCATCCAGTTCGCGATGAAGCGCTTTCAGCTCCGCGTTTCCATCCTTGTTCCACAAGACAAGCGGCCGATTGTCTCTATTGCCGAAGCTCACAGCCCGATCGAACAGGACTGGAAACGATCGCTTTCTGATCGTCGACGCTGCTTCCATTGCCGCAAACGCCACGTCCTCCGGCAATTCGCGCGCCGGATCGATTTGCATTTGATAGAGGGTGATATGCAATAGATCCTTGCGCCGCGGCTTCGTTGAAAAGCCGTATTGGCGGTGAAACGTTCCGGCGAGTTCAAAACTGCGCGCGGCAGTCTCCTGGTCGGGCAGGATGGCAAAATAGAGTCCATTGGCGGGTTCTTGCCCCGGAGGCGGCGGCGTCCGGCTGCGCGATCCGTTTCCAAGATTGAGTGAAAGTTGTCCGCTGTTCTTCATGGATCGCTCAAAGCTTGCCCGCTCTGCCTCCTTCCATTTTCCCGATCCAGAAATCATACGACGAGACAGCAGTCAGATCAAGAACAAAACAAGAACAAATGGCGGCTGAGCGCGGCTGCGACCGGCAATCCTCATTTTGAAAAGAGCGACCGAATAAAAGTCCGGCCTGATCTGTTCATCCTAGGCCGGGGTTTCGTAGCCGTTCTCTCTCAAAAAGGAATGACCATCCATGTGTGCCAAAATTTTCTTTTCGGCCGTTGTTCTCGCTCTTATCGGCCTTGGGGTCGCGTCTTGTTCCACGTCCGGTGGCGGCAGTTCCGGCAGCGGCATGACGCAGAGTTCTCCTCCGTCCGGCGGCGGGTATTGATAGACGTGCTCGCCACCGTCTTTGCGGGATTTCGTTGTGGCAAAGACGGTGGCAACTCGATCCTCGCAAGAATCGGGTTGAATTCGACGCTCTCCGGGACGATTTTCATGACAAGTGGAAACACGGGAGCTTTCGTTATGAACGAGACAAGGCAGAATTATTCGATCTTCGAAACCGCCGGCGGTTTCTGCGGCATCGCCTGGAGCGATGTCGGCATCCTGCGCTTTCAATTGCCGACCAAGGATGCGGCAGCGACCGAGCGCCTGCTTCTGCGCCGGCTGCCGGATGCGCAGCCCGGCACGCCGACCCCGGCGGTCGCAGAGGTGATCGCCCAGGTGAAGCGTTATTTCGCGGGCGAGGAGATCGACTTTTCCGGCGTCACGCTCGATCTCGGCGAGCAGGATGCGTTCTTCAGGCAGATCTACGATGCCGCCCGGCAGGTCGGCTGGGGCCATACCACCACCTATGGAAGCTTGGCCAAGCAGCTCGGCGCCGGGCCGGAAGCCGCCCGCGATGTCGGGCAGGCCATGGCCAAAAATCCGGTGGCGTTGATTATCCCCTGCCATCGCGTGCTGGCGGCCGGCGGCAAGATCGGCGGCTTTTCCGCGCCCGGTGGCTCGAACGCCAAGGCGCGCATGCTGGAGCTGGAAGGCGTTCAGCTGGCGCCGCCGAAGCCGGTACAGCAGTCGCTGGCGTTTTAAGCTGCTCGCCCTATTCTTTCCGCGCCTGACGGGCGCGCGAGAACAGCAGCGTGTCCTTGTCGTTGAAACGGACCGGCTTCGGATCGCGATAGCCGGCCTTTTCGGCGACGCGGATCGAAGCCGTATTGCCGGGCGAGATGAGACAGACGCTGCGGTCAAATCGCGGCTGATCGTCGAGCCAGGCAACGGCGGCTCCCAGCGCTTCGGTGGCAAAGCCCTTGCCGTGCGCCCATGTCGCCAGCGCCCAGCCGGCTTCCGGAATGCCCTTGATCGGCGGTTCCATGACCCGATGAAAATCGGCAAAGCCGAGATCGCCGGCATATCGGCCGGAAGATTTCTCGCGCACCGCCCAGTAGCCATGTCCGAGCAACGGCCAAAGGCCGTGATAGGACAG
Organism: Rhizobium sp. A37_96; assembly: GCF_053521765.1. Taxonomy (NCBI): domain Bacteria; kingdom Pseudomonadati; phylum Pseudomonadota; class Alphaproteobacteria; order Hyphomicrobiales; family Rhizobiaceae; genus Rhizobium; species Rhizobium sp. A37_96. Next base: position 209,215 of record NZ_JBNWDS010000002.1, read on the forward strand.
CATCCGCATCCACGATTCCCTGGAGGTGGAGACGACGTTGCCGAAAATATGCTTTACGACCAGCGGATCGCTCCACATGCCGGCAAGCGGTACGAAGTCATCAAGCGTATGGCCGGTCAGGATGAGCCGCTCTGTTTCCAGTCGCGGCGGCGAGAGCGTTGGTTCCATGAAGTCAAACCTTCGGAGCTAGTTTTGGGCGGTCGGCTGAAGGCGCTGAGCCAGAGCATCCATATCCGGCAGAAACCAGACCTCGCGCCCCTTGTTCGATTCATAGACGAAATCGCGCAATGCGTTGCTGCCCGCGACCCATTGCGAGATATCGCCGAGGATGACGAGCTGAGAGCGATAGTTGACGAATTTCTGGATGACTGCGCCGGCAATGCGGGTCGAGAGCTGGAAAAATTCCTCGTTCAGCCGCGATGTCGGAACGACCACAAGCTTGGCATCCGCATCCCACGCCGCGCTGATCCAATCGTTCACGTCCCTTTCGCTGGCCAGAATCGGGCCGCTGTCATCGCCGATGACGACCTTTCGGCCGGAGAAATCTTTGACTGTGTACATGCTCTTCGACTTTGCGTTCTGTTGAAAGGAAAGCTTGCGCCACCATTCCGTGCGGTTGGCCGAGGATAGCTATCATGCGGGGCATGCCGATCCTAGAGCCGCTATGCATGATCCCTCGAACCCGCGGAGGTCGGAAGCCCTTTGCCGGACAGCCGCAGAACCGCGGCGACCAATGCATCGGGGTCCGCACCCGGATCAAATTGGCCATCGATCATCAGCAGCGCCAGCCCATGGGTCAAGGACCAGAGAAAAAGCGCCGCCGTGCCGATCTCGTCGGGCGGCAGGCGCTTCGAAAGTCCAGCTTTGAGAACCTCGTATGCGGCCGAGCGCAGCGAGCGTATCCTGTCGTCGGCGGCGAAGGCGGTATGGAAGCCCTCGCCGAACATCAGGCGGTACAGCCCCGGATTTTCCCGGGCAAAGGCGACATAGGCCATGCCTGCCGGTGCCAGCTGGCCCTTGGCGTTGCTGGGCGCGGCCTGGAGGCGTTCCGCCAATTCGGCAAAGCCGCGCTCGGCAAGTGCTACGGCAATGTCGTCCAGCCCGGAAAAATGATGATAGGCGGCCGGCGCGGAAACGCCGACGCGGCGCGCGATCTCTCTCATGCTGAGTGCCGTCGGTCCGCCCTCTTCGAGCAGGGCACGGCCTGCCGCCAGCAAGGCGTTGCGTAAATCCCCGTGATGGTAGCGCGAGGGAGGGCCGGCCTCGTTGCTGGTCAATCGATCGTCTCCAATCTTTACGTCGTTAAGATTATCGGCTATTTCTTCCCCGCCCGCAATCCTGCCGTCACGGAGCTCCGGCGATGACCCATATTCCCGTCTATGTCTATGCGTTGTTCCTGCTGCTGTTATGGATCGGCGTGTCGCGTTGCCGGCCGCGCACGATCCGCGTCGAACGCCTGGCCGTCATGCCGGTCCTGATGGCGGTTCTGGGCGCACGCGGCTTTGACGGGCTCTTCTCGGAGGCAAGTTCGCTCGATCTGCTTTTCGCGCTCATCGGGCTCGGTATCGGCGCGGCAATCGGCTGGCGGCATGTCGGCGCCTGGAAGCTGGAGGTCGACAGGGTGAAGAGATCGCTCTCGCTGCCCGGCGATATCATGATGCTGGTCATCATCCTTGCATCCTTTGCCTTTGAATTCCTGTTGCATGCCGCAGCGGCGATGCATGCCGTCTGGTTTTCAGCCCCCGTCGTCCCGCCGCTTGCGGCCGCGATCTGGGCCGGCTTCATTGGCATGTCGCTCGGCCGCAACCTGCATCTGCTGTCGCGCTACATGAGCGTTGCCGCGCAATCGGCCGATCGGGCGGGATGAAGCGACCTCAGGCCGAACCAGGGTCGCTATCGCCCTCCATCAGCGGCAGCTCGCCGAGCGCATCGGCGAAGCGGCGGACGAGCCGCGTGAGCGATTGCCGGTCGTCATCGGTCCAGTCGGCAAGCGCCTGGGTCAAGGCCCGCCTGCGTGCCGCGCGCACCGCCCTGAAGCGTATGCTGCCCTCGTCGGTAATCTCCGCGATCGATCGGCGCCGATCTTCGATGTCGGCGTTGCGGGTGACGAGCCCGAGGCTTTCCAGCCGCGCCAGCTGGCGGCTGACCGTCGTATAATCGCGTCCCACCTGCTCGGAGAGTTCGGCAACGCCGAGCGGTCCTTGCATCCCCAGCCTCGCGAGCAATGGAAACAGGGCGCGGTCGAGCTGCACGCCCGCCGCGCGCAAAAGAGCTTCGTCGCGTTGCGGCGCGTTCAGGAAATTGACGATGTCGAGCAGGCCTCCGGCCAGCTCATCGAGAATATGTGTATTTTGCACCTTTACAGATCCCGCCTTTTGGATTTAGGTGTATTATACACACAAATAGAGAGTACGCCATGCCTGTACCATCCAGAATTCTCGTCATCGTCGGCAGTGTCAGGCCGAACCGCATATGCCCCGCTGTTGCCGAATGGGTGACCTCGGTCGGCCGCGCGATGCTGCCGGCCGAGTTCGAGATTGTCGATCTCCGCGACTGGCCCTTGCCGATGGACGGCGAGCCGAGCATCCCGGCAACGGGCGACTATCACACCGGTCTCACCAAGGCCTGGAGCGAAAAGATCGCCAGCGGCGACGCCATTGTCTTCGTCAGCCCGCAATATAATTGGGGCTATCCGGCCGTGCTGAAGAATGCCCTTGACCATCTCTATCGGGAGTGGGCCGGCAAGCCGGCCATGATCGTGACCTATGGCGGCCATGGCGGCAACAAATGCGCCGCCCAGCTTCATCAGGTGTTGACCGGATTGAAGATGAAACCGGTCGAAACCATGCCCGGCTTCACCCTGTCGCGTGCCCGCATCGAGGCGAATGCCGGCGAGGTGGAGCCCGAGACGGAGTTCGCCGAGGGACGGCCGATGCTCGAACAGGCATTCGGCGAATTGGGCCGCGGCTGACCGGCAGTTTGTCCGTTGTGCATGCCGGCTATCCGGTGGAGGCCGCCGCACGATCGATCGCCAGCTTCATTTCGCGATAATGCTCGGTCAGTTTCGCCAGGTCGAAAGCCCTGTTGAGGCCGCTTGGGTTCGGTAGCACCCAGACCGACGCGCCGGCAAAGTCATCCGGTTGCCTGCCCCATTCGATATCGGCCCGAAGGCTGATGGCCGCATAGGCCGCCTTGCCCAGAAACGCCAGGTGGCCTGGCGCAAGCCTTCGGATCTTGTCTTCGAGCGCGGGGGCGGCGGCAATATAGTCGCTCCTTTTCAGCTCGCTGGCACTTTTCGTCGGACGGGAGACGGCCGATGTCAGGCCAAGGCCGTATCGCAGCATCTCCCGTTCTTCCTCCGCCCGCAGCAGGCGAGGGGTGAAGCCGGCAAGATGCAGTACCCGCCAGAAGCGATTGCTGCGGTTCGAGAAGTTATGGCCGTCCCGATGTGCCGTGAGCGCGGGATTCAATCCGCAGAAAACCACCGAGAGGCGAGGGGCAAGAATCTCGGACAATCCACCGGCCGGTGCGGCCGTTTCGCATTGGGCGTCCATACTTTCGGCTCTGGCATCATCTTGCATATGGAGACTTCCGGCGGAAGCGGAGGCGAGAGCCGACGCGGCGTAGCGCTGTCCGCGCAGAGGTTAGCCGATAAGGGCCCTCAAGCCACTCGATTATTTTGACCTGTTCCAACACTTTGTTATTGTCGTGCTTTGGAACTAATCGCGTGCGAGATTGTTTATATATGACTTTGTTACGACGGTGACGTCGTGCCCGGCCGGCTGGGGAAGCGGCGCTGTTGAGGGATATATCATCATGAAGATTTCGTCTGGATTTCGTTCAGTCGCGGTTGCCGCCATCGCCGCCGCGGGAATTGGCTTTGCCGGCGCCGCGCATGCCGATAGCGGCACGATCCGCTTCTCCGTCTACAAGGCGGCCTTCTTCGTTGGCGGCTCCGGAGGCGAGGGCACGCTGACCTTCCATGGCCGCAAATATCCCATCTCGATCGGCGGCATCTCGGGCGGTCTCGCCTTTGGAGCCTCCAAGACATACTTCCACGGTACCGTGCGCAATATTCGCCGCGCCCGGGATGTCAGCGGCGTATACGGCGCTGCCGGTGGTGGCGGCGCGATTGGCAAGGGTGCTCAGATGATTGTCATGACCAATGACAAGGGTGCCCAGCTCGAACTCACGGGCAAGCAGGTCGGTCTTCAGGTCAATGCCGATATCAGCGGCTTGAGCGTCACGGTGAAGTAAGGGCGCAATTCCGCCGACGTAATTTCCTGAGGGGCCTGATTTGCGGAATTCGCGATCAGGCCCTTCTCCTGTCCGGAAAGGGCGGTTCGCCCTTATTCCCACTCGATCGTGCCGGGCGGCTTCGACGTGACGTCGTAGACCACGCGGTTGATGCCGCGGACTTCGTTGATGATGCGGGTCGCGGCGCGGCCGAGGAATTCCATGTCGTAATGATAGAAATCCGCCGTCATGCCATCGACGGAAGTGACGGCGCGTAGTGCGCACACGAATTCGTAGGTGCGGCCGTCGCCCATGACGCCGACGGTCTGGACCGGCAGCAATACGGCGAATGCCTGCCAGATGGCGTCGTAGAGGCCTGCCTTGCGGATTTCGTCGAGATAGATGGCGTCGGCTTCGCGCAGGATCTCCAGCTTTTCGCGGGTGATGCCGCCGGGGCAGCGGATCGCGAGGCCGGGGCCGGGGAAGGGGTGGCGGCCGATGAAGCTGTCGGGCAGGCCGAGCTCCTTGCCGAGCGCGCGCACTTCGTCCTTGAAGAGTTCGCGCAGCGGCTCGACGAGCTGCATCTTCATGCGCTCCGGCAGGCCGCCGACATTGTGGTGCGACTTGATGGTGACCGAGGGGCCGCCAGTGAAGGAAACGCTCTCGATCACGTCGGGATAGAGCGTGCCCTGGCCGAGGAAGTCGGCGCCGCCGAGCTTCTTGGCCTCTTCCTCGAAGGTCTCGATGAAGAGCCGGCCGATGATCTTGCGCTTGGTCTCGGGGTCGGAAACACCCTCCAGCTCGCCGATGAAGCGGTCCGAGGCGTCCACATGCAGCAGGTGCAGGTTGTAGTGCTCGCGGAACATGGCGACGACGTTGGCCGCCTCGTCCTTGCGCATCAGGCCGTGGTCGACGAGGATGCAGGTCAGCTGGTCGCCGACGGCCTCGTGGATCAGCAGCGCGGCGACGGAAGAGTCGACGCCGCCGGAGAGCGCGCAGATGACGCGCTTGTCACCGACCTGGTCGCGGATCGCCTGCACGGCCTTGGCGCGATAGGCCGACATCGACCAGTCGCCCTTGATCCCGGCGATGTTGTGAATGAAGTTGCCGATCAGCTTGGCGCCATCGGGCGTATGCACGACTTCCGGATGGAACTGCACGCCGTAATATTTGCGCTTCTCGTCGGCGATGAAGGCGTAGGGCGCGTTCGAGGAGGTGGCGACCACTTCGAAGCCTTCGGGCAGCGCGGTCACGCGGTCGCCGTGGCTCATCCACACCTGATGGCGCGAACCGTTCGACCACAGCCCTTCGAAGAGGGCGCAATCCTTGTCGACTTCCAGGAAGGCGCGGCCGAATTCGCGGTGATGGCCGCTCTCGACCTTGCCGCCGAGCTGCATGCACATCGTCTGCTGGCCGTAGCAGATGCCGAACACCGGGATGCCGCTGTCGAAGACGATCTGCGGCGCGCGCGGCGAGCCTTCGTCCACGGTCGAGGCCGGGCTGCCGGAGAGGATCACGGCCTTCGGCTGCAGCCGCTTGAAACCGGCTTCGGCGGATTGGAAAGGAACGATTTCGCAGTAGACGCCGGCTTCGCGCACGCGGCGTGCGATGAGCTGCGTCACCTGGCTGCCAAAATCGACGATGAGAACGGTGTCTGGATGTGCTGTCTGGGTCATGGCGAGCCTTTAATGAAAAGCGCTTTCCCTGGCAATTGGGCAAATCAGGCCGGAGCCGATTTTATTGTCCCGATTGTCCTCGATTCTCGTGCTTCCGGGTCGATCAGAACCAGAATACGCCGTCTTCCAGCGCCGTAAACAGCCCGTCGACGGCGTAGGACAGTTTGCGGTCGATCACATGCAGATATTCCGTCCAGTCGGAAATGCGCTGCAGTTCGACCTGCCCGTCGGAAATGCCGCGCAGTCCGATGAGCGGCAGGCCGTAGATCTGGCAGGCGCGCAGCACCGCGAAGGTTTCCATGTCGACCATGTCGGTGCCGATGCGCTCGTAGGCATCCGAGCCGGACACGATGTTGGCGCCCGTCGAAAGGCTGCCCTCGGCGATGGTGGGGATGCGCAGTGGCAGCTCGATCGTCGCCGGCAGGTCGAGGAAGGGCGTGCGGCCTCTTTCGAAGCCCAGCGGCGAGGCGTCCATGTCGCGATAGGAAACGGAGGTGACCTGATAGACTTCCGTCTGCTCCAGCCTGGAAGAGCCTGCCGAGCCGAGCGAAACCACGAGATCGGGCAGGTCGTCCTGCGCTTCGAGGTGGGCCAGGGCGCGGGTGAGCGCGATCGATGCTTCCACGGGGCCGACGCCCGTCATCAGCGGATCGATGCGCGAGCGCAGGAAAGGCCCGTATTCGGCCTCGGCCGCCATCACGAACAGGATCGATTTGCCCGATACGCGCTTCAGTTCGAATTTCATCCGCTAATTCCCTCTCTGCCCCGGATGACCATCATAGTTCCCGTCATCGAGGCAATCAGCTTGGCCGGTCCGTCGCCGATGGCGTAGCCGCGGCCGTCGGCGACGATGATCGTCGTGCCGGGCTTGGTGACGTCGCCGCGAAACAGGAAGCGTTCGCCGCGCCCCGGCGACATCAGGTTGATCTTGAATTCGATGGTGAGGATGGATGCGGAGGGATCGATGACGCTGTAGGCGGCAAACCCGCAGGCCGAATCCAGCGCCGCGGCGATGATGCCTGCGTGCAGGATGCCATGCTGCTGCGTCAGCTTCACGTCGAACGGCAGCTCGATCTCGACCGTACCATGCTCGACGCGCGTCAGCTCCGCGCCGATCGTCGCCATCGCCGCCTGCCGGTCGAAGCTCGTCTTGATGCGGGTCCTGAAATCGCCGCTGGTCCCCGTCTCGCTTGCCCCTGTCATGCCATCCCCTTTTGCGGGTGCGAAATTGGCACGGAGAGGCGCTTTGGACAAGGGTTATCCGGTGGAAAAGGCGATGCTCCGAGGCCTCGTTTGCCGACATCGAATTTCCTCAATGGCAGTGCCATGTTATCCGAAACGACAGATCCCACGACGAGGTGCCGGAATGACGACGATCCTGCAATCGGTAGCGGCCTACGAGACCTGGATGCGGGCGCAGCTTGGTGCGGATCTGGTCGAGGCCGGCCTGATAAAAAAACACAAGCTGATGAAGCGCGACAGCTTCTCTTTTCTGCGCGGAACCTACTGGCGCTGGGCTGAAATCATTCTCGACATCTGCCCCGACCTCAAGACCGCCCCGCGGCTATTGGCGATCGGCGACACGCATCTCGAAAATTTCGGCACCTGGCGCGATGAGGAAGGGCGGCTCGTCTGGGGCGCCAATGATTTCGACGAGGCGGCCGTCATGCCCTACGCGCTCGATCTCGTTCGTCTCACGACCAGCGCCGTCCTGGCACGCGCCGATGGCGGCCCCACGCCGCGCGCCGTTGCCGATGCCATCCTGGCGGGTTATCGCCGAGGCTTGCAGCAGCCGTCTCCCGTCATCCTGGAGCGCGACTACAAGTGGCTGCGCAATGCCGTGCTGCTGCCGAATGCCGAGCGCAAGGCTTTCTGGGAAAAATATCGCACCTTGCCGCCGGCAACTGATCCCGTGGCCAATCGCTATCTCAAGGCGCTGCACAAGGCTCTGCCGGATCCGGCGACGACGTTCGAGCCGAAACCGCGCCTGGCCGGCACCGGCAGCCTCGGCCGTCCGCGCTTCGTCGCCTATGTCGAATGGCGTGGCGGCCCGGTCCTGCGCGAGGTGAAGGCGCTCCTGCAGTCGGGCTGGTCGCTCAAGCATGATCCGTCGGACCAGACGATCCACACGGGGATCATCGCGACGGGCCGGGCGCGTTCGCCCGATCCGCGCTACAAGGTGGATGGGACCTTGCTGGTTCGCCGCCTGTCGCCGAACAGCCGCAAGATCGAGGTCCTGGGCGATGCGGAGGTGCTCCTGTCGCCCGATATGCTGGATCTGATGGGTTTCGAAATCGGCAATTGCCATGTCAACGACGCCTCGCTCGTTCCCGGCATTCTTGCCGATCTCGATACGCGCGGCCCGGACTGGCTGCGCGCGGCCGCCAAGGCCGCCACCGTCGCGGTCAGCGCCGAGCAGGCGGAATTTGCCAGGAAAAGCTAGGCCGGCGGGATATCGGTCAATGCCCGGCGGCTTCCAGGATCAGTTGGGCGATCCTATCGGGATGCGAGATCAGCGAGAGATGGCTGGCCTTTACTTCGATGGTCCTGGCGCCCATGCGCTTGGCCATGAAGCGTTCCAGATCCGGATTGATCGTCCTGTCCTCGGTGGAAACCGCATACCAGCTGGGCTTGCTGCGCCAGGCGGCCTGGGTCGTCTTGCCGGCCAGCAGGGCTTTCTGGAAGGGCTGCTGCACGGCGTAAAGCACCTCTGCCTTGGCTTTGGGCAGGTCGCCGGCGAAGTCACGCAGGAAGGCTTCCTCCGTCAACCGCCCCTCGTCGCCGTCGAAGACGATCCCTGCCGATGCCGGCGGCGTCGGATATGTCTTGGCGAGCGCGGTATAATCCTCACCCGCATCCGGTGCGCGGGCCGCGACATAGACGAGCGAGGAAACCTTCGGATGCACGCCGGCTTCGGTGACGATCATGCCGGAGAAGGAATGGCCGACGAGGACGGTCGGTCCGTCCTGCCGGTCGAGAACGCGCTGGGTTGCCGCCACGGCCTCGGGCAGCGTCGTCAGCGGATTCTGCACCGCCGTGCAATTCATCCCCTTTGCCTGCAGCCGCGCAATGACGTCCGTCCAGCAGGAGCCGTCTGCGAAAAGACCATGCGCAAGGACGACGTTGCGGGCCTTTGGCGGGGCTGAGACTGCCGAGCCGGCGGCCGGGTTGCTGGCTGCCATGCTGTGGGTGGACATGAGGGAGGCGGCCGCGCCCGCAACAATGGCGGTCGAGAAATTCCGTCTGGTTATCATCATCGTCGTGTTCCTTGTTTTGAAAGGGAGGAGACGGCAGGAGACCGTTCGCCCGGATGCCGGGACGCTGAGCTTCCTGCCGTTGTCGTATTTCTCGGATAGGCACCTGCCCGACCTTGCTCGGATCAAACATGCCCCGTTTTGCATTCCGATTTGTCATCCAGACCGCCTTGTGTATGCAAAAGCAGCCTCAATGACGGTTTTTGTATTCTTTATATCGGATAGAGTCAATTATTGGATGCGTAACGGTTGCGTGATGGTGGATTTGCATGCAAAATCGGCAAATGAGATTGTGGCTGCATACAGCAGGCAACGGATAACGGGGATCTTGGATGACGGATGGATTGGATGACACGATCGAGGATCGCGGTTTGCTCTCCGATCGAATCCGCAACGCCCTGGCGGACGAGATCGCGACCGGGAGGCTGGAGGCGGGCGCGGCGCTGGACGAGCAGCAGCTTGCCGATCGCTTCGGCGCCTCGCGCACTCCTGTCCGCGAGGCGTTGCGGCAATTGGCGGCAAGCGGCCTTGTCGAGGTACGGGCGCGGCGCGGGGTCGTCGTCGCCCGCATGACACCTGAGCGCATCATGGACATGTTCGAAACGGTTGCCGAAATCGAAGCGATGTGCGCCAGGCTTGCCACCTATCGCATGACGCCGCTCGAGCGCAGCCATCTGATCGAACTGCACGATGCTTCAGAAACACTCGTCAAGAAGGGTGATTTCGATGCCTACGATACGTTCAACCGCGCTTTCCACGAGGCGATCTATCACGCCACCCACAACAGTTTTCTGGCCGAACAGGCAATCGCGATCCGCAGCCGCCTGACGGCCTTCCGCCGCGCGCAACTGCAGCAGGAGCAGCGCCTCGATCGATCCCGAGCGGAGCATGAGGCCATCATGCAGGCAATCGCCGAGGGTGACGGCGAGATGGCGTCGCGGCGCATGCGGGCACACATGCTGAACGCGGCGACGGCACTACGGCGCTTCATCGAAGCCAGCAAGCTTGCCTGAAGCAGGTCGCGCAAAAGCGTTCAGCGGTTTTGCGGCATCGACATGCTCACGATCAAGAACCCGAAGCGCAGGAAGCGAATCCTTGAGATCGCGATGCGCTTTGGACCGCAGTCGGATCAGCTGTGGGCGATGCGGACGATGTGCTGGTCCCAGGCGACGTCGCTATGCTCCCCCAGGAAATCACCGTCATAGGACGAAACGGCGAAGCCTTTCCGGGCCGAGGCGATGCCTGCCGCATCGGCGATGCTCTCCACCTTCAGTACCTTGCCCGTCGCCGCATCGAGCGTCACCGACGTCCCTTCGATCGGCGAGGTGACGCCGACAAGGTTTTCGGCGCGATTGACGGCAATGGCGCCCACATAGTTTCCGAGCGCCCGCGTCGTATCGTCGGGCAGGGTGACGAAGGTCAGGTCCTCGCCCTTCGTGAAGTGGCCGACAAGCGGCGGCAGGTCGTTGCGGTGGCCTTCGTACTGGCAGGCAAACCAGACCCGGCCGCTTGCATCGATATCGACATGGCGGGTCGAGACCCGGGCATATTGCGGCGGCAGCGTGTGTTTCTCGATCAGCCGGCCGCTCGCCGCGTCGATCAGCGTCAGCGACGGCTGCATATGGTCGAGGTTGAGCTTGGTGCGGCCGAAATCCGGATGCGTCTCGATGCCGCCGTTGGCGACGATCAGGAACCTGCCGTCGTCCGAGACCGTCATGTCGTGCGGGCCGACGCCATAGGTCTCGTACTCGCCGATACGGGCAAAGCGGTTGCGGGCATCGTAAAGCCCGATAATGCCGCGATTGTTGTCGAAATCGTTCTCACTGGAGTAGAGCAGCCTGCCGTCGGGCGAAAACGTGCCATGCCCGTAGAAATGCCGCCCCTCTTTGGCAGAGATGACGATCGGCTCGGCCTTGTTCCATGGATCGAAGATCATGGCATAGGTGCCGGGCCGGCGGGCGAAGGCAACGGTCTTGCCGGTCGCCTTCGAAAAAGCCATGCCATGGGCGCGGGCGGGCAGGGCGACCTGGTCGACGATGCGGCCCTGTTCTGTCACCGTCGCCACGGCAAACGAGCCGTCGGCGGCGCGGATGCCGGAAGCATAGACCGCATCGGCCCGCTCCAGCGCCATCAATGCGCCGGGCTTCAGGGCCGCAAGGAAGGTCAGCCCCGCAGCCTTGACGAAAGCTCTCCGATCGATGAGGCCGCTGCGCATGGCGCTTAGTCTCCGTCCGCGAAGGAGAAGCCGGCCGAAAGCCCGATGGCGCCGCCATATTCATCGCTGAAGCTGGTGGCGAGGTCGCGGCTGACGGAAAGCAGCTTGTCGATCTTGGCGCGTTCCGCGTCGCCGCCGATGGCAGCCTCGATATCCGGATTGATCGTCGGCGCGATTGTCGCAAGCTCGTTCAGCAATCCATCGATCTTGGTGGCGGTAGCACGCTTGTCCGCCGGCAGCAGGCTTGCCATATCGGCCTTTTCCCAGAGCGTCTTCAGGCCCTCGACATTGCCGGTGAACGACGTCCAGGTGTTTGCCGAGCGCCAGTAGATCGCCATCTTCGGCCGTGCCGCGGCCGGATCGCCCTTGTAGAAGGTTTCCAGCCGCTGGTCGCGGATATTGGCCGCCCCATGCACGAGGATGCCGAGCAGCGCCGTAACGGCTTCCTTGTTGTCCATGAAATCGTTGCTGGACTTGCCGGGGAATTTCCAGGATTTCTGCACGCCGTCGGGCGCATCCCATTCGTCGGCGATTTCCTTGGCCGTGTTTTCGATATTGCCGGCGACGGCCGCGCCATAGCGGCACCGGAAGCCCTGCTTGTCCTTGCCGAGCACATCCGAACCGTTGCCGTAGAGCACGTATTCCAGCGCCGTCATGCTCATGAGCGCCACGCTCTTGCCGGCGACGGCCTCGACGGTCGTGTCCTGCCCGTCCGCCTTGGCGATCAGCGCCTGTACCTGCTTGAGGCCGACGCCCTTGCGGTCGGGGTAGAACAGGATGTGCTCGAAACGGTTCTTTTCGATGATCGGGCCGGTATCGACGATTTCGATGCGCGACCAGCTCTTCACCGTGTCGCCGAACGCCGATTTGGCGCCGGCAAGGGTTGCGTCCGTGGGATCGGCGCAAAGCGCCTTCATCGCCACCGTCAGCTTCGAGGCGGAATCGTGCATGGCACGATAGCCGGGACGAATGACGTCGTCCACCGCCTTCTGCAGCGTGGCCGGCACCGCCGCCTCGTTCAGGCCGGCGCCGTTGGTCGTCGCGTCTTCGGCATGGGCAGGCAAGGCCGCAACGGTGAGGAGAAGGCTGGCAGCAAGGCGTTTCCAGTGGTGCATCAGAGTGACTCCAGAAAGTTGATGAGGGCTTGCCGATCGTCCTTCGAAAGGTCGGCGAATGCGTTGCGGGCTTTTTCAGCCTCTCCTCCATGCCAGAGGATGGCTTCGGTCAATGTGCGGGCGCGGCCGTCATGCAGATAGGCCTGCTGGCCGCTGACGGTCTGTGTCAGGCCTATACCCCAGAGCGGCGGCGTGCGCCAATCGCGACCGGATGCCACGCCCACCTGCTGCCCATCCGAAAGACCTTCGCCCATGTCGTGGAGCAGAAAATCGGAATAGGGCCAGATCAGCTGGAACGCCTGCGGCGAATCCTTGCCGTCCTTGTCCTTTATGCCGTCGCGGGTGACGAATTTCGGGGTGTGACAGGCCGCGCAGCCGGAGCGGTAGAACATCTCCTTGCCGTGCAGCACGGGGGGAAGGCTGGCCTTGCGGCGGGCCGGTACGGCGAGGTTTTCGGAATAGAAGGTGACGAGAGGCAAGATCGGGTCCGGTGCTTCCGTGTCGCCCAGACGCTTCTGCACGCCGGTCGGCATGGCGAGGCAGTGTGCTTCGTTCGGGGTGCAGTCGCCGTGAGCATTCGGCCGGTCGGGTGTCGAAATGCCGATATCCACCGAGAAGGCATCGGCCACCTGGTCGCGCACGGTCGCATTCTGCGCTTTCCAGCCGAAGCGGCCGAGTGCGATCTGGCCGGTGCGATGGTCGCGAACGATGGCGGGGCGGCCACGGATGCCGGTGCCTTTCTTGCCATCCGGGTCCGCATTGGCCAGGATATCGGCATCCGGAATGGCTTCGATCAGGCCGAGGCCGATCATGGGCGGCGCGATGCGCGGCGAAAGCGTGGTGGCCGCATCCAGTGGCCCATAGGCAAGATCGGATATGCCGTAGCTGGGCCTGCGCAGCGTCACGGTCTCTCCACCGGCAAGCGTCACCGCTTCCTCGCTATAGCCGACCGTCACCTTGCCTTCGGCGGCAAGGCCGGGCACGGCAAGATCCTGCAGCTGCACGCCGTAGGTCGGATCAGGGAAATTCAGCGCATGAAAATCCTTGATGGCCTGTTCCTCGTCCGCAGTGACGGCCGTCCGAGCCAGACGCAATACCATCGAGGTCGCAACCGCCCCGCCAGCCTCCGGCGGGTGGCCGCGGCCGTCGCGGATATGGCAGCTCTGGCAGGAACGGGCATTGAACAACGGGCCGAGCCCGTCGGATGCCTGGGTGGACGAGGGAGCCGAGACCCAGAGCTTGCGGAAGAGGGCGTTGCCGAGATGAAAATCCTGCCCGCCTTCATCGCTCAGATTGGCGGAAGGGCGGGAGAAAATATCGCGATTGACGGGATCGATCGAGGTGGCCGCACCGCCCTGCATCGTCTCATAAGGCTCGGCTTTGGAGAAATTCGTCGTTGCGCGGGTAACGTCGCTGACCCGCTTCAATTGTTCGGGCGAGAGGTCGGTGCGGACGGTCGGAAAATCGAGGATACCGGCGACGGCGAGGGTAATGGAAAAAACCAAAAAACCCGCAGCGATGGCGGGCAAAAGGGCACGGTTGGCCGGGATATGCATCATGGGTATCGGGGCGGCAGCGCTCTGTCGCGCTGCCGCTCTCCCTCATTACTTCTTCGTGAAGACGGCGTTCGGATTGTCCAGGCTGTCCGAACCTTCGAGCTTGATCGTGCCGAGATCGAGCGCAGCGATGACGCGCTGGATGCTCTTCGTCTGGTCGAGCAGGCCGTCGATGGCCTTCTGCACGGTGGCGTTGCCTTCCTTGTTGCCTTCGCCGATCATCTGGTCGTACTTTTCGACCGTCTCGCCGCGATGCACCAGGGCCTTCATGGCTGCAAGCGTGGTGTTGAGCTTGCCTTCCATTTCCTTGTCGAGCGCCGGATCCTTGGCCTTGACCAGATCGTGCAGCGACGGACCCTTCAGCTTCGTGCCGTCGATGCGGGTGTAGTTGCCGGTATAGGAGGCAGCGATGCCGATGGCGTCGCCATTGTGCTCGTTATAGGTATTGTCGGAGAAGCAATCCTGCTCTTCTTCCGGATCGTGCAGCAGCAGGCCGAGCTTCATGCGCTCGCCGGCGAGTTCACCGTAGGAGAGCGAGCCCATGCCGGTCAGGATGGCGGTAAGGCCGGCCTTCGGATCGGCTTCGATATGCTTGGTGGCTTCGCCTTCCGGCGCCCACTTGTCGGTCATGTCCTGCAGGTCGGAAACGAGGAGCGTCGAGGCGGACCTCAGATATTCGGCGCGGCGGTCGCAATTGCCGTGCGTGCAATTCTTCAGATCGTAGTCCGTGGCGGGGCGTTCGCCGGCGCCCGGTCCGGTGCCGTGCAGGTCCTGGCCCCACAGCAGGAATTCGATGGCGTGATAGCCGGTCGCGACGTTGGCTTCGACACCGCCCGCCTGATGCAGCGTGCCCGACAGGAATTCCGGAGTCAGATGCGAAGCGTCGACATCCTTGCCGTTGATCTTGATCGTCTTGTTGGCGATGACGTTGGCGACGTAGAGCGCGTTCTCGTCGCTTTCGGTGCCGTAGGAGGCGTCGACATAGTCGATCAGGCCTTCATCCAGCGGCCAGGAGTTTACCTTGCCTTCCCAGTCGTCGACGATCGAGTTGCCGAAGCGGTAGGCTTCCGTCTGCGCATAGGGAACGCGGGCCTTGATCCAGGCTGCGCGCGCCGCCTTCAGCGTCTTGTCGCTGGGGTTGGCGAGCAAAGCGTCGATGGCCTTGTCGAGTGCCTTCGCCGTCGTCAGCGAGTCCTGATATTTGGCGTGTGCCAGCTCGGCGTAATGCTTGATGACGGCGGCCGGCTCAGGAGCGGCTGCGAGAGCCGGCAGGCTGTATGCGGCAGACGTGACAACGGCCACCGCAAGCGCGGCGCCAATATTGATCTTCAGTTTCATGTTCCTCTCCTATGACAGCCGGGGCACCGTCAAAACTTGGCATTTTGTGTCATGTATGAAAAACAAACTTGTGTCAAATGCTCTAGTTTAGAATAATTATAAGACACAGAGTTATTGGCTTTGCCCTTGGGAGCGGAACGGTTTTGCTTGAAAAAGCAGGAATGCAGATCAAAAAGGCGGGCGAATGGATTCCGCCCTATCTTCTGCGCTGCAGGCGGCAGAAGAAGAAGCCATCCGTATCGGTGGAGGCCGGCGTCAGCGTAATGGTCCTGCCGTCCGAGGAACGAGGCAGCGGCGCGTCCTTGCCGAACAGCTTTTCCCAGGAGCTCAGCGTCTCGGTGATCTCGAAGTCCGGATTTTGCGCGGCAAAGCGGTTCACCTGCACTTCGTTCTCTTCCGGCAGAACCGAGCAGGTGACGTAAAGCAGCGCGCCGCCCGGCCGGACGAATTCGCCGGCCTGCGCCAAGGCTTCCTGCTGCTGGCTGGTGCGCTCGTCGAGGTTCTTCTGCGTCAGCCGCCATTTCGTGTCGGGCCGGCGCCGCCAGGTGCCGGTGCCGGTGCAGGGCGCATCGACCAGCACCTTGTCGAACCTGCCACGCAGCTGAAGCAGGCCGTTGCGTTCGTCATGGACCTGGACATTTCGGGTGCCGGCGCGCTTCAGCCGCTCGATGATCGGCGCCAGCCGCCGCCGGTCGCTGTCATAGGCATGAACCTGGCCCTTGTTGTGCATGGCAGCCGACATGGCGAGCGTCTTGCCGCCGCCGCCGGCGCAATAGTCGAGAACCTGATCGCCCTCCTCGGGCAGCACGAGATCGGCGACGATCTGCGAGCCCTCGTCCTGTACTTCGAACCAGCCCTTCTGGAACGAAAGTTCGGCGGTGACGTTAGGAAGACGGGATGCGCCTTCTCCGGCGGGGATGCGGATGCCGAAACGGGCGATTTTAGAGGCCTGCGCGCCCGCGCGCTCCAACGCCTTTACGACTTTGGCGCGGTCGGCTTTCAAGGCATTGGCGCGAAGGTCGAGCGTCGGGCGTTCGGAGAGGGCCTGCGCTTCGGAAAGCCAGCCATCGCCGAATGCATGCTGGAAGGAAGGCTCGACCCATTCGGGGATATCGCCCTGGACGTAACGCGGCGCGTCTTCGAGCTTGCGGGCGGCAAAGGCGGCCAGTGCTTCGGCGCTCGGCGCTTCCGGGGCGAATTTATCGCCGTCGAGCTCGGCAGCCAACGCCTCGGGCGTCAGGCCCCATTGGCGAAAGAGGACGGCATGGGCAAGCGCGGACGGACTGTCGTCTCCCATCAGCCATGCATGGGAAAGTCGCATGCGCAGGGCGTCATAAACGATGTTGCCGATCGCGGCCCTGTCGCCGGAACCGGCGAAGCGATGGGCAAGGCCCCAATCCTTCAGGGCATCGGCCACCGGTCGCTTGCGCGCTTCAATATCGGCAAGAACTTCGATGGCCCCCTGCAATCGGCCGCCCAGACGCATTCACCACTCTCCCGCTTGCGCATGACCCCGAACCCATTCGGTGTACCAGGAAGTCCGCGCCCTACAAAAATCGCTGACAGCTCATCAATCCGCTCGAATAAAGCACATGGCGGCGGATTGTTGAGACGTCTCAACCGCGTGGTAGCCGCGATTGACGGAGAGAGCAAGCGTCATGCCGATTTGCCGGTCGTTCCGGCCGGTCGGCCGTTACTTCGAGGCGATGACCTCGTAACAGACGCTGGCCGTACCGGAGGCGACCATGCCGATGTTCTGCGCGGCGGCGCGGGAGAGGTCGAGAACGCGTCCGCGAATGAAAGGACCACGGTCGTTGATGCGGACGACGACGCTGCGGCCGTTATGCTTGTTGGTGACCCTCAGACGCGTGCCGAAGGCAAGCGAACGATGGGCTGCAGTAAGATTTCCGGAACTCATACGTTCCCCTGAAGCAGTTCGGGAGCTTCCTCCGTACCATGAAGCACCTCCGCAGCCAGCGGATGCAGACGCCGGCGTCGAAACGACAGCAAAGGAGGCGGATATAGTTGCGGCGATCGCCAAAGAACGTGCGATTTTCTTCAAACCGATTTTTCCCTCAAGCTATTGAACTTGCGCCTTGGGTAGGCGGCGGAGGCTTAAATCGGGCCAAAAATGGCGAAAAAGTGCCACGCTTAATCACGGAATGTTACGGTCTGTAACATTTGTGATCCGGTGCAAATACTATCGCTAATCAGCGGGTTTGCTTGATTGTGGAAAAAACCTAATAAAATCAGTTAAAAATGGAACGATTTTTCTCACCGGCACGAGGCAACGCGAAGGATCACAAAAACCGGGAAAATAATTTTCCAGCTTTGCCATAATTGCTGCCGCATTTGTGCAAATTTAGAGGTCGTTAACCTTAAATGCGGAGTAAAATGAACTAGGGTATCCGGTTAAGTAGGAATTTTCGTGCGATTTCGCTTGGCGTGGATGCCGCTTCGTCAGCCGCGCCACCGCCCTGAGGACCAGAGTTCGGCAAGCGACATCCGGTACTCAGGGTAGCGGAAGGGGAAGCCGAGCGCCCGCAATTTCGCGTTCGAAACGCGCTTGTTCTCGCCGTAGAAGGAGCGTGCCATTGGGGTGAGCTCCGCGGTTTCGAAAGGTTGCTCGGGCGGAGGCTCGATGTCCATCAGGCGGGCGGCTTCGGTGACGACATCCTGCGGCGGAGCGGGCTCGTCATCGGTGACATTATATATGCCGCCGAGCCTGCGATCGGACAGGAAACGGGCGCAGCCGCCGATATCCTCGACACGGATGCGGTTGAACACCTGGTTCGCCTTGATGAGCCGGCGGGCCGTTCCCTTTTCCAGATTGCAGAAGGCGTTTCGGCCCGGGCCGTAAATGCCGGAAAGCCGCAGCACGGCGACGGGAAGATCGAGCCTGATGCCGACGCGCAGCCAGCCGTCCTCAGCCTCGACCCGCTCGACCGAGCGATCGGCGATCGGATGCAGCGACGTCTGCTCGCTGATCCAGGCGCCCTTGTGGTCGCCATAGACGCCGACGGTCGAGAGGTAGCAGATCCATTCCAGCTTCGGCATCAGCGCCCGCAGATTGAGCTGCGCCAGCCGCAGCAGCGGATCGCCGGACTTGCCCGGCGCGATCGATTGCACCAGATGCGTTGCCGATGTCATCGCCGCGGCCAAAGCCGGATCGAGCGTCTCGCCGTCGAAGACGAAGGATTCGATGCCTTCCTTCCTCAGCAATTCCGCCTTGTCGGCCGAGCGGGTGGTTCCCGTGATGCGAATGCCGGAGCCGGCGAAAGCCTTGGCGATGGCTGTTCCCGAATAGCCGCAGCCGAAAATCATCACATGCATTATAGAACTCCCGCCAATGTCCATTCCGCGCGAACCTCTTCGTCCGCTTCCTCATGCCTTTGTGCCGCAAATGCTCGGAACTCGCCAGCCGTCATGAGCCGCGACAGCGCCCAGACGGCCATGCCGCGCACGACAGGCGAGGGATCTCCCGCCAGTTCGCGGCTTCTTTCTATAAGGGACCGGTCGCCGGAATTGCCGGCCGCGATCAGCACGTTGCGAATGAAGCGGTCGCGCCCGATGCGCTTGACCGGCGAGCCGCTGAAGAAAGTGCGGAACGTCGCATCGTCGAGATCAAGCAGAAAGGCGATTGACGGCTCCTTGAGATCCTCCCGCGCGACCAGCTTCATTTCCGAGGCGGCGCTTGCGAACTTGTTCCAGGGGCAGGCGGCAAGGCAATCGTCGCAGCCGTAGATGCGGTTACCGATCAGCGGCCGGAGCTGCGGATCGATCGGCCCCTTGTGCTCGATGGTCAGATAGGAAATGCAGCGGCGCGCATCAAGCTGATAGGGGGCGGGGAAAGCTGCTGTCGGGCAGGCGTCGAGACAGGCCCGGCAGGAGCCGCAATGGTCGATCTCCGGCTGATCCGGCTCGAGATCGGCCGTCGTGAACATCGAGCCGAGAAAGAGCCAGGATCCGAAGGCGCGGCTGACGAGGTTCGTATGTTTGCCCTGCCAGCCGAGGCCCGCGGCACCCGCCAGCGGCTTCTCCATGACCGGCGCCGTATCGACGAAGACCTTGACGTCTTCCTTCGAGCGCGCGGCGAAACGGGTGGCGATCTCCTTCAGCCGCCCCTTGATGACGTCGTGATAGTCGCGGTTTCGCGCATAGACGGATATCGCCGCCTTGTCCTTCTTCTCCAGGATGCCGCGCGGATCTTCGTCAGGACCGTAATTGAGGCCGAAGACGACGATGGAGCGGGTTTCGCTCCAGAGCACGCGCGGGTCGCCTCTGCGGTCACGCGTCTCCTCCATCCAGCTCATGGTGCCGTGATAGTCATGGTCGAGAAACTGGCCGAGCCGGACGGCGGCCTCGGGAATGGCGTCCGGCCTCGTGATGCGACAGAGATCGAAACCCTGAGCGCGCGCTTCCTCGCGCAGGAAGGCCGTCAACGTATGTCGTCGCTTCAGAGCTTTTTCCGCTTCATGATCATCGGGCATATCGAGCCCTCGTCAGAGCAATTCCAGGAAAAGTGCGTTAGCGGTTTTCCGTCCGGAATTGTGTGAAAAAAAGATAGAGCGCTTTCGCTGTTCGAAGAAGCGAACGCGCTCTAGAAATCCAGATCGGCGTAGTGCGAAACCGGCGTGACGCCACGCACGCGCTCCGCCAGAATCGGCCGGAAGGAGGGGCGCGATTTCAGGCGCTGATACCACTCCTTGGCGATCGGCGATTCCGTCCAGTCGATCTCGCCGAGATAGTCGAGCACGGAAATCGAAGCCGCCGCCGCGAGATCGGCATAGCTCAGCCGCTCGCCGGCAAGCCACTGCCGCGAGCCCGCCAGCCAGGAGAGATACTTCATGTGCTGGCGGATATTGCTGCGCGCCATGCGCATCACCTTGGAATCGGGCGCGCCGCCGCCCTGGTCGGCGGTCATCTGCAGCTTGAAGACACGCTCGCGCGTCAGAGGCCGCGTCACGTCCTGTTCCATCTTCTGCATGAACCATTCCGTCAGCCGGCGGATTTCGGCGCGCTGGAACGGATCTTCGGCCAGAAGCCGGCGGTCGCGCTTCAGGACCCCGTGCGTTTCGTCGAGATATTCGGAGATGACAGTCGCACCACAGAGAGCCCGCATGCTGTCGTCAACGTAGACAGGCAGGGTTCCGGCGGGATTGAGCGCCAGGAAGTCGCGGCGCTTCTCCCAGGTCTGCTCCTCTATCAGTTCCGTCTGATAACCGTACTCGGTCAGGATCAGACGAACGAACCGTGAGGAAGATGACATCGGGTGGTGATACAGCGTCGGCATTGGTACTCGGGTGTTTCTGATGGGTGTTACGGAGTTTTTGGGGTCGCTATTCTGCGGCCCTAGTCATTTGTCATCGGTTGAAGCTATAGGATCTTGGCCTAGTTTGCACAAGCGAATCGGGCCGCCCTGCCGTTTGACAAAGGACACGATATGGCTGAACAAATTATTATCGCGCTGGTTTTGGGCCTTGTGGAGGGGCTTACGGAGTTCATTCCCGTCTCTTCCACCGGCCATCTGATATTGCTCGGACATTTTCTCGGCTTCAAGGAAGCCGCCACTTTCGACGTTCTGATCCAGCTCGGTGCGATTCTCGCCATCCTGCTTGTCTATTTCAATCGCCTCGTTCAGATCGCCAAGGCGCTCCCCGTCAGCGTCAAGGCTCGCCACTTCGTTCTGGCTGTCCTGTTCGGCTTCCTGCCGGCTGCCGTGATCGGCGCGCTGGCGCATGATTTCATCAAGACGGTGCTGTTCGATTCGCCGAAGGTCATCTGTGTCTCGCTGATCCTCGGCGGCATCGTCCTGCTCGTCATCGACAAGATCCAGTTCAAGCCGAAATATACCAGCGCCTATGAATTCTCCTGGCCGATGGCAATCAAGATCGGCTTCTTCCAGTGCTTGGCGATGATCCCCGGAACGTCGCGCTCCGGCTCCACCATCGTCGGCGCCCTGCTGCTCGGAGCCGACAAGCGCTCGGCTGCCGAGTTCTCCTTCTTCCTCGCCATGCCGACGATGGCGGGCGCCTTTGCGCTGGATCTCTGGAAGAGCCGTCACGACCTCAGCATGGATCAGGGCCTGCTGATCGTCATCGGCTTCGTCATGGCTTTCATCTCGGCATTGCTGGTGGTGCGCGCGTTGCTCGACTTCGTGTCCCGTCGTGGCTACGCCCCCTTTGCGTGGTGGCGCATTGCCGTCGGCACGGTCGGCCTGATCGCACTTTATTTCGGCTGACGCGGATCGCCCTGATGCGACGTGTTTGACGTCGCAATCGCCGATAGAATGAAGGCCGGTGAAAACCGGCCTTTTTCATGCTCGATCAATTCGAGGAGGAAGCGTCGATAGAGCCGGTCGTGCAAGGGTCGACGCCATAGGTCGGCGCACATTCGCCCTTTACCGAGGCGATGCTGCCGCGGGCTACAAAAGAGCCAGCGAGAATCACCAGTGCCGCGCACGCAAACAAAAGCGCGATAGACTTGCCCATCGAAGAATGCCTTTCCGCAGAAGTGTGAAGCGCGCCGCGGACCGGTTCATTGTCCAAGCCTGAGACGCGCGGCTGTGTTAGTCAGTGGAATGAGCAATAGCAATAAATGTTCATATTAAATTTGACGTTAATGCTACTATTTCCGCAGTGCGTCTTTTGAGCAACGCTGAGCTGTGAATGACGGGGCTTTGCCAGCGTCCCGCAGAGCCATTCCCGTTCCCGAGAAGCAATAAAAAACGCCGCTCGGCAGGGCCGGGCGGCGTCTGGTCTGCGCAAGCGGCCGAATCGTTATGCGGCCTTGCCTGAGCCGGTGAACTGACCCTGCGGGCGATAGCGCACGAGATAGGACGGGAGCACCGAGACGAGCAGTGTCGGCAGCAGGCCGATGCCCTTCAGGGTGCGTCCTTCGGCCTCCGCCTGCTTGGAAACGACGTTGTCGCTCTTCAGCAGGGTGACCTGGTCCGCGGTGATCGGCGGCTTGACGAGAGGCACCAGCGAAGCAATGGAGCCGATCAGCGAGGCAAGGCCGAAAGGAATGGAGACGAGCGCCTTCTTGCGGTTGATGACCGAAAGCGTGGTCTCGAGACATTCGCGGAAGGACAGCACTTCCGGGCCGCCGAGCTCATAGGTCGTGCCGGCCTTCAGCTTGCCATCGACGCTGCGCGCAACCGTCTCGGCGATGTCTTCGACATAGACGGGCTGGAACTTCGTGTTGCCGCCGCCGATCAGCGGCAGGAACGGCGCCGTGCGGGACATGTCGGCAAACTTGTTGAAGAACTCGTCTTCCGGTCCGAAGACGATCGAGGGGCGCAGGATGATGGCATCCGGCTTGATCGAGTGGATCGCCGTTTCGGCGCGGGCCTTGGTGCGGGCATAGGTCGAAGGGGAATTGGCATCGGCGCCGAGCGCCGAAATATGCGTCAGCGACGCGCCGACGCCGCGTGCGGCTTCCGCGATGGCCCTGGCGCCGAATTCCTGCACGGCTTCGAAGGTGTTGCGGCCGCTTGCGGTCAGGATGCCGACACAGTTGACGACATGCTGCGCCCCTTCGACGGCGCGGTCGATGGAGTTGCGGTAGCGCACATTGGCCTGAACGATCGAAATCTGGCCGAGATTGCCGAGCGGTTGCAGAAAACCGGCAAGATCGGGACGGCGTACGGCGACACGGATGCGATAACCGCGCTTGGCGAGCGAACGCACGACGTGCCGCCCGATGAAACCTGATCCCCCAAACACGGTCACGAGCGGCGGGAGGTTGGACAGGGTCATGGCAGGCTCCTCGAAAGGCTTTGATTGGGCTGATCTGGTTTCGTCTTAGCCGATCCGCGCGCCGAGGTGAAGTGCTATCGCGCTGCGTTGCAGCGTCGCGTTTTCAAAGGGTTCAAACCCCCTCGACGACGACCATTTCCGCGTCGGCCACCTGCTGGCGGATTTTGGCGGCGATCTGGTATTCCGGCGAGTTGTAGCAATCGACGGCGTGCTGCAGCGACGGAAACTCGATGACGACGTTACGGCCGCGCGCCTGTCCCTCGAGCGGCGTGAACGCACCGCCCCGGGCGAGGAAGTTCGCGCCGTATTTCTCGAAGGCCGGCTTGGCGGCGGCAACGTAGTCCTTGTAGCGCTCCGGGTCGCGGACATCCACGCGCGCGATCCAATATCCCTTTGCCATATCTGCCTCCCTGCTGTTGTGGTCGTTTTAGAGTGCGGCGTCCATCTCGGCGAGGATGGCGCGTGCGGCTTGTCTCGGATCGGCTGCCTTGACGATGGGCCGAGCGACGACGAGGTGGCTGGAGCCGGCTTTGATGGCGGCGGCAGGCGTCATCACCCGCTTCTGGTCGCCCTTGTCGCTGCCGGCCGGCCGGATGCCGGGGGTCACCAGCGCCATGTCGGGGCCGATGATCTTGCGGACCGCGGCGGATTCCTCCGCCGAGCAGACGATGCCGCCCATGCCGGCGAGATGCGCCTGTTCGGCCCGGCGCAGCACCAGCGTATGCGGATCGTATTCATAGCCGGCGGCAATCAGGTCGCCTTCGTCCATCGACGTCAGCACGGTGACGCCGAGCAGGCAGAGGTCCGACCCCCTGGCGGCTTCGACAGCCGCTTTCATCGCTTTCGGATAGGCGTGCAGCGTCAGCATCGACATGCCCATCTTGACGATGTTCTCCACGCCGGAGGCCACGGTATTGTCGATGTCGAGCAGCTTCATGTCGAGAAAGATCTTCTTGCCGCTGGCGGCGAGATCGCGGGCGAACTCCAGGCCGCCGGCAAAGGCGAGCTGATAGCCGATCTTGTAATAGAGGATATCGTCACCGAGGGCGCCGACCACTTTTTCGGCCTCCTGAAGGTTTGGAACATCCAGTCCAACGATCAAGCGGTCGCGTGCGGTCATATCAAGCCCATCCCATCCAGTCTTCCATGGGTGTCCAGTCGCATGAGACGGCACGCTTCGCAAGATCGAAACAGAAAAGATTGCCGCCGCCGGGCGGTTGATCGCCCTGCCGCGCGATCGGCTTTCCCTCAATATGGCACTTCAAGAGCGTGCCGACGCCGCCATGGCCGACGAAGGCGATCGGCGTTTCGGGATCGTGTCGCGAGAGCACGGCCTCGACATGGGAAACGATCCTTGCCTGTGCGTCGATGGCGCGTTCCCAGCCCTTGAAGCTTTCATGCGGGTTGGCAAAGAACCAGTCCGCCGCCTTCTCGAATTCCGGCGGGGCCAGGAAGCCCGTGGCGCTGCGGTCGTTTTCGTGCATGGCCTCGATGACGTCGATCGGCGTGCCGCTCGTGGCCGCCAGGATTTCCGCCGTCTCTATCGCCTTGCGCTCGCCGCTCGATACGATCAGGCCAAGCTGGCGCGCCCATGGGGTCATGGCGGCCACGCGCGCCCTTGCGGCGCCGATCTCGGAAAGTCCCCATTCCGGCACGGGGACGTCCGGATCGATGCGCACCTGCGGGTGCGTAATATAAAGAGCGTACATGGATTGTCTCAGCCGCGGCTGTAGACCCAGAGCTGGGCCGGCGGAATATTGCGGACAATGAAATCGAAGTGGCGGATATGGTAGCGATCCGGCCGGGCGATGATCGGCGAAACCGGGCCGTAGGAAATCTGCACCACCGGCCGGCCGGGCGGCATACGGTCCAGCAGGCTTTCCAGCAGTGCCACGCGCGCCTTCATCGGGAAATTAAGGAGAGGGATGCCGGAGATGACGGAATCGAACGTCTGCCCTCGCAGCACGCCGAGCGTCTTGTCGAGATCGAAGGCGTCGCCGTTGATGAAGTGTACGCCGGGGTAAAGCTTGCCGAGGTGATTGTAAAAATCGGTGGAATATTCGATGGCGACCAGATTTTGCGGTTCGACGCCGCGCGCCAGGATCGCCTTGGTGATCGCTCCCGTTCCCGGCCCGAGCTCCAGCACCGGCAGGCCGGATTGCATGTTGATGACGCTCGCCATCTTGCGGGCCGTTATGGACGAGGTGGGAACGATCGACCCAACCGTCTTCGGTCCCTGCATCATGCCCTTGAAGAAACGGATCTCTTCGTCGAATTTCTTGCCTAGCCGTTCCTTGAGACGCAGCGCCATGCTTTCCCCCACCAGATGTTACGGTCGCGACTTACATATCGCTTCTCTAAGATCTTGCAATGTGATGACGCAATAACAAGAGAAAATGTCGCAATCGACAAAGGACCAAATAAAAGCGCCCTCGCGTTGAATTAACGCATGAAAGGGCGCTTTGGTTTCGCCAGAGCCGGATGATTTCAGGTCTGCCCGACCTGAAATCATCCGGCTCTCAAATCAAGAAAGTAGAGCATGATGCCGTCCGAAAACCGCTCACGCTTTTCGGCATCATGCTTTAGACGCGCATCGGCATCAGGACATAAAGGGCATCGTCGCCGGCCGTGTCGCGGATAAGCGTCGGCGAGCCGGCATCCGCCAGCAGGAACACGGCCGCATCGCCGGAGAGCTGCGCGGTGATGTCGAGCAGGTACTTGGCGTTGAAGCCGATTTCCATCGGATCCATCTCGTAGCCGACGGCGACTTCTTCCGTTGCGCTGCCCGAATCCGGGTTGTTGACCGTCAGCAGCAACTGCCCGTCCGACAGAGCCAGCTTCACGGCGCGTCCGCGCTCCGACGAGATCGTCGATACGCGGTCGACGGCCTGTGCGAAGGTCTGGCAATCGACCCGCATTTCCTTGTCGTTGTTGGTCGGGATGACGCGCTGATAGTCCGGGAAGGTCCCGTCGATCAGCTTCGAGGTCATGACGATGGAGCCGATCGTCAGGCGAATCTTCGCATCGGAAACCTCGACGGTCACGATCGTATCCGGCGAATCCACCAGCTTCTGCAGTTCACCCACCGTCTTGCGCGGGATGATGATGCCAGGCATGCCTTCGGAGCCCGCAGGCGCGCTGACGTCGGCGCGGGCGAGGCGATGCCCGTCCGTGGCGACGGCGCGCAGCTTCAGGTCGCCATCGCTTTCGATCGTGTGGAAGAAGATGCCGTTGAGATAATAGCGCGTTTCCTCGGTGGAAATCGCAAACTGCGTGCGGTCGATCAGCATCTTCAGATCCGCCGCCTTCAGCTTGAAGGAATGGCTGAAGCTGCCGGCGGTGAGGTCCGGGAAATCCGACTCCGGCAGGCACTGCAGCGAGAACTTGGAGCGGCCCGAAGCAACCGTCATTGAGCTGCCGTCCGTGTTCGTGGCAAGCAGCACTTCCGATCCGTCGGACAGCTTGCGGACGATGTCGTAGAGCAGATGCGCCGGTACGGTGGTGGCGCCGGCCTGCTCGACGTTGGCGGGCGTCGCCTCTGTGATTTCGAGGTCGAGGTCGGTCGCCTTCATGTCGAGGCTCGTGCCATCGGCCTTCAGCAGCACGTTGGACAGGATCGGGATCGTGTTGCGACGCTCGACCACGCGGTGGACGTGGTTCAGCGATTTCAGGAGGTTCGACCGCTCAATTGTAATACGCATGGATGCTACCGCTTTCGACCGTGACTTGCCGGGCGGCCCGAGGCGCCCGAGCGACATGTTTTCGGACGAGGCCCGAAAGATTGGACGGGCAACTTGGCAGACTTCTCCATCCGAATGCAAGAGGCTTAGGCGATTTGCCAAGCGGCAATTCGACATTTGGGTGACAATGCTCCACAGGAATTGCGCCGCTCTTGCCGTCGGCCCGTGCCTCGCCCATAAAGGCGGTGAATCCGAAGTGAATTCAGGACCGGCATGAACGAAGACCAATCCAGCGGCGGGGCGCGCAGCTTCCGTCTGCATAACAACCAGATTCCGGCCCGTCCCCTCGAACCGGCTCTCTACCTCGTCGCCACGCCGATCGGCAATCTCGGCGACATCACCTTGAGGGCGCTGGAGACGCTGGCCGGTGCGGACGTTCTCGCCTGCGAGGACACCCGCGTCACCCGCGTCCTGCTCGATCGCTACGGCATCCAGAACAAGCCCTATGCCTATCATGAGCACAATGCCGACGAGGCGGGCCCTCGGCTGCTGCAGGCGCTGGAAGCCGGCCGTTCGGTGGCGCTGGTGTCGGATGCCGGCACGCCGCTCGTCTCCGATCCCGGCTACCGGCTGGCGACGCAGGCGATCGAGGCGGGATACAAGGTTGTTCCCATTCCCGGCGCTTCGGCACCGCTCGCAGCCCTCGTCGGTTCCGGGCTGCCGAACGACGCCTTCTTCTTCGCCGGTTTCCTGCCCGCCAAGGACAAGGGCCGGCGCGACAGGCTGGCCGAGCTCGCGGGCATTCCTGCAACTCTCATCTTCTTTGAATCGCCGCACCGCATCGCCGCCACGCTTGCCGCCGCCGCCGATGTGCTTGGGGGCGAGCGAGCCGGCGCCGTCTGCCGCGAGCTGACGAAGACCTTCGAGGAGTTCCGCCGCGGCACGCTTTCCGAACTCGCCGCGTTCTATGATGCCGTTGACAATGTGAAGGGCGAGATCGTCTGGCTCGTCGGCCCGCCGGCGGAAAGCGTTGCGACAGAGGCCGATGTCGACGCTGTTCTGGCCGATCTTGCGGGGACGATGCCGACCGCCAAGGCCGCAGCCGAAGCCGCGCGCCTGACTGGCTTGCCGCGCAAGGAGCTCTACCAGCGCCTGCTCGACATGAAGGAGCGCCATGGCTGATACGAAGCCTGACGCAGGCGCAAGGCTGAAGCGGCAAAAGGCATGGCGGCGTGGCCATGTCGCCGAATATCTCGCCGCGGCCTTCCTGATGTTCAAAGGCTACCGCATCCTGGCGATCCGCCATCGCACAAAGCTCGGCGAAATCGATATCGTCGCCCGCAAGGGCGATCTCGCCGTCTTCGTGGAAGTCAAATCGCGACGGGATGCGCAGGAGGCGATCGACGCCGTTTCCTTTTCCTCGCAGAAACGCATCCGTGCCGCCAGCGACCAGTGGCTCGCCCGGCAACCGGACTTTGCCCGCCTGTCGCAACGCTATGACATTGTCGCCATGCTGCCCGGCCGCTGGCCGCGGCATTTTCCGGACGCGTTTTGAGCGCGGCGTTACAGGGCCGTCACAAAATCAGCCTATTGCCGGGCGACCCGCGCTTACGATTTTTCC
Source organism: Rhizobium sp. A37_96 (assembly GCF_053521765.1). Classification (NCBI taxonomy): domain Bacteria; kingdom Pseudomonadati; phylum Pseudomonadota; class Alphaproteobacteria; order Hyphomicrobiales; family Rhizobiaceae; genus Rhizobium; species Rhizobium sp. A37_96. The sequence goes on from NZ_JBNWDS010000002.1 coordinate 237,666, forward strand.
ACCGGCGCTCATAATCTCGTTTCGACAGGCCGCATCATGATCCGCAATACCGTTTCCGCCTTCGCCATTCCCTCGCAGGAAGAGCGCAGAAGCTTCGTTTCGCTTGAAAAGACCCCGGCCATTCATGCCGACACGCTGGCGGCGCTCGCCTGCATGAATACGGTGCGCGTCGGCGGGGCCGAAGCCAAGACCGAGGCCTTGACCTTCCCCTTCACGGTCGCTGCCTGGAATCTCGAGCGCTGCCTGTTCCCCGAGGAAAGTGCGGCCAAGCTGCGCGCGACCGCTGCGCCGTTGGTTCTGCTGTCGGAAATGGATGAAGGCATGGCCCGCACCGAGCAGCGCGATCCGACTGCCGTCATCGCCGCCGAGCTCGATATGAACTATGCCTATGGCGTCGAGTTCCTCGAACTGAGCCTCGGTTCGGAAATCGAGCATTCCTTCTGCCGCGACGATTTCAACGAAAAGGGCTTTCACGGCAATGCGCTCATGGCCTCCGTTGCGCTGAGGGCTGCTTTCCTTTTCCGTCTGCCGGGCAACGCTGTCTGGTTCAACGACAGCAACGAACAGCCGCGCATCGGCGATCGTTGCGCCGTCGGCGCCATCGTCGAGACCGAAGCCGGTCCTTTCGTTGCCGTCTCGGTTCACCTCGAGAGCGTTGCAACCGCTGCCTATCGCGAGCGGCAGATGTCGGCATTGATCGACGCTGTGGAAGCCTTCGCGCCGGGTCTGCCGATCCTGATCGGCGGCGACCTCAATACCGGCAACCACACGGGCGGCGATTTCTCGACCGATACGCTGTTTGCCATGGCCGAGGGCCGCGGCTTCGAATGCCATGGCGGCCCGCTCGATCAGACGAGCACGCGCCCGAGCCTGATCACGCGCTTTCCCGATCGTGCCATGAAGCTCGACTGGTTCGTGAGCCGCGGCTTGAAGATCGGCGAAAGCCACCTCGTTACCTCCTTGAATGAAGAGGACAAGCCGCTGTCGGATCACGACATGGTCATCTGCACAATCGACGGTTTTTCCGCCTGATTTTTGCAATCGTTAAAATGCGCCGGATTTCATGAACCGTGCCGTTACCCCTTCCATGCGATGAGATCGCAGACGCGCATGGAATTGGGGGATTGCATGGTCTTGAAAGTAATGTTGGCGAGCATGGCGGCCTTTGCCGCGCGTGCCGTCCCGGTCGTCGTCGCGATGCCGCAGTCGAAAAGCTTCGTGGCCGGCGCCAGCGACGAAATGGAAATGAAGCCTTCGCCTATCGAACCGTCCTGGATCCTGTCAGGCGATCCTGTTGCCCGCATCGCCGAGCATTCGCGCGGGCAGGACGATGCCGCGATGACCGCGCTATGGGATTGCACGGCGGGCGAGTTTCGCTGGTATTTCGGCTGGGACGAAACGGTGATGATCCTCGAAGGCGAGGTGCATATCACCACGGAAGACGGTGTCGAACGCACGCTCAGCGCCGGCGACGTCGCCTATTTCGCCGGGGGCACCTGGGCGACATGGCGCATCGATCGCTACCTGCGCAAGGTCGCCTTCTGCCGCAAGCCGTTCCCGAAGCCTCTGACCATCGCTTATCGCCTGCGCGATCTTGTCCGACAGGGCAGCGGCAGCCAGGGTCTCGCCGCCTGAGTGCGGCATGGCCCCGCGGACGCTGTTGAATAGCCGTTGCGTTTGAAGGCGGGCCGACCTACATCTGTCCGCAAATTCGAGCGAGGGCTGACTATGGCTGGTATCAAGAATGTTGCGGTCCAGATGGACCATGTCCGGGGCATCAACATCGCGGGCGACTCGACCTTCGCCATGAGCCTCGAGGCCCAGAACCGCGGCTACAAGCTCTTCCACTACACGCCCGAGCGGCTGAGCATGCGCGACGGCAAGGTCTACGCCTCCGTCGAGCCGATGATCCTGCGCGACGTCAAGGGCGACCATTTCGAACTCGGCGAGCCCGAGCGCGTCGATCTCTCGACCATGGATGTGGTGCTGCTGCGTCAGGACCCGCCCTTCGACATGGCCTACATCACCTCGACACACCTTCTCGAGCGCATCCACCCGAAGACGCTTGTCGTCAACGATCCGGCCTGGGTGCGCAATTCGCCGGAAAAGATCTTCGTCACCGAATTCGCCGATCTGATGCCGAAGACGCTGATTACCCGCGATGCCGGCGAAATCCGCCGCTTCCGCGAGGAGATGGGCGATATCATCCTGAAGCCGCTCTACGGCAATGGCGGCGCCGGCGTCTTCCATTCGACGCGCGACGACCGCAATCTCTCGTCCCTGCTCGAAATGTTCGGCCAACTCTTCCGCGAGCCCTTCATTGCCCAGCAATACCTGCCTGACGTGCGCAAGGGCGACAAGCGCATCATCCTCGTCGATGGCAAGGCCGTCGGCGCGATCAATCGCGTGCCGGCCGAACACGATGCCCGCTCCAACATGCATGTCGGCGGCCGTGCGGAAGCCACCGAGCTGACGGCGCGCGAGCAGGAAATCTGCGCCCGCATCGGTCCGGCCCTGAAGGAGCGCGGCTTCCTTCTCGTCGGCATCGACGTCATCGGCGACTACATGACCGAGATCAACGTGACGTCGCCGACCGGCATTCGCGAAGTGAAGCGCTTCGGCGGCGCCGATATCGCCAGCCTGCTGTGGGATGCGATCGAGTCCAAGCGGGCCTGAAGGCTGTCTTCGCTATAGATCGGCGAGGGGTCGTTTGCTCTCGCCGTAACGTGAATCATATCGCTATGCCCATGCGGCGGCAGGTCAGGATTACCGCTGACTGCCCCGTCACACTGTCGTCCGCGATGACGATCGGCACGAAGCCGAAAAGCGGCTTCACGTTGACCATCATACCCACGTAAGGCCGCTTGTTTGCGATGCCGCCATAGCCGCCCATGGCGGTGATGGTGCCGCAGACGCTGACATGGCCCTTGCTGTTCTTGGAAGCCGCCATAGGCCCAAAAAGCAGAAGGCCCTCGTAAGGAAGCTGTTCGCGCAAACCCTTTTCCACCGCAGCCGTTTCCTTGGCGCTCAATTGATAGGGGATGCCCTTTTCCAGATTATCCGCGCCATCGATCGACTGGCAGCCGCCGAGAAAGACGGCCATCAGAAGGGATAGCGATATCGCAAGTCTCATAATTTGCCCCCAAATGTGAAAATCGCCCCTTTGTTCTTTTATTGTTCTTGTTTCATTTCATTTTTTCTGCCACGTTGCAACCCATGGTCTGCTGTGAAGAATTAATAGCGGCAAACGCGTTGGATGAGGGTACGGGATGGTAGCGCGCGTCAGCACGGTTGCGTTTCAAGGCATTGAGGGCGTGCCCGTCGAAGTGCAGGTGATGATCGCACCCGGCAAGGTGCTGATGCATATCGTCGGCCTGCCGGACAAGGCTGTTGCCGAAAGCCGGGAGCGGGTTCAGGCAGCGCTTCATGCCTCCGGTCTCGCCTTGCCGCCGAAGAAAGTCACGGTCAATCTCGCGCCGGCGGATCTGCCCAAGGAAGGTAGCCACTTCGATCTTGCGATCGCGCTCGGGTTGATGGCAGCACTTGGAGCTATCCCCGCGGACGCCCTGTCGTCCTATACCGTTATCGGCGAACTCAATCTCGACGGCACGATCGCGCCCGTTGCCGGAGCGCTGCCTGCGGCGATTGCCGCCAATGCCATGGGCAAGGGGTTGATCTGCCCCGCCGAAAGCGGGCCGGAAGCCGCCTGGGCCGGCAAGGAGATCGATATTCTGGCGCCGCGCAGCCTGATCGCGCTCGCCAACCATTTTCGTGGCACGCAGGTCCTGTCGCGGCCGGAGCCATCAGTCCGCGCCAATGCCGCCAATTTGCCGGATCTTGCCGATATCAAGGGGCAGGAAAGCGCCAAGAGGGCCTTGGAAGTGGCAGCGGCCGGTGGCCACAATCTGCTTTTCGTCGGACCGCCCGGTTCCGGCAAGTCGATGCTCGCCTCGCGCCTGCCGTCGATCCTGCCGCCTTTGTCGACGAACGAGCTGCTTGAGGTGTCGATGATCCATTCGATTGCCGGCCAGCTTTCCGGCGGCAAACTCTCCGATCGGCGCCCCTATCGCGCACCGCATCACTCCGCCACCATGGCCGCCTTGGTCGGCGGCGGCCTGCGTGCCAGGCCGGGAGAAGCTTCGCTCGCCCATCACGGTATTCTGTTTCTCGACGAACTGCCCGAGTTTTCGCCGCAGGCGCTCGATGCGCTGCGCCAGCCGCTGGAAACCGGCGAATGCGTCATCGCCAGGGCAAACCACCGCGTTTCCTACCCTGCCGGCATCCAGCTCGTGGCGGCGATGAACCCGTGCCGCTGCGGCATGGCCGGCGAACCGGGTCATACCTGCGCCCGTGGGCCACGCTGCGCCTCCGACTACCAGGGCCGCATTTCCGGTCCCTTGCTGGATCGCATCGATATCCGCATCGACGTGCCGGCCGTATCCGCCGCCGACCTGATCCGGCCAGCCACGGCGGAAAAGAGCGCCGATGTGGCTCTGCGCGTCGCCCGTGCCCGCGAAAGGCAGCGCGAGCGTTTCGAAAGCGCCGGCATGAAGGACATCGCCACCAACGCCCGCTGCTCGACCGCAATGATCGAAACCATCGCCGAGCCGGATGCCGCCGGCCTGCAATTGCTGCGGGACGCGGCCGAGAAGATGAAGTTCTCCGCCCGAGGCTATCACCGCATTCTCAAGGTGGCGCGCACCCTTGCCGATTTGGACGACAAGCCGACGGTCGGGCGCATCCATCTTGCCGAAGCCATTTCCTACCGCGTAGCCGGCGAACGGTTGGCTGCGCATGCCTGAACCCTATCCATCGTCAGGTCTCCGGCTTGCCTGCCGGCGCCAGAGCCGGCAAGCTTGCGAGGCTGTCGATCGAACCGGAACGCCGCTCACCGCATGACTGCAGAACTGACCATCGATCCCGCCAGTGGCGCAATATGTATCGGCGACAGGCTTCGACTCGTGGCGTTACAGGAAAAATCAAATATCGAGGCGCTCGCTTCGCAATGGCTGGGCGGCTTGCGCGATCTGCAGAACGGCTACGAGTGGCTGCAGCTTCGTGGCCTGACCTTCGGAAAACAGCCCGCCGGGCTTTCGCTGTGCCTTTACGAGCGGAAACTGGTCAGCGCCCATTGGGGTGTCTCCCTGCCGGGCGCGACCATCGAGGAGGGCTGGCCGACGCAGCAGGCGATCAACCAGGAGATCAAATTCGTGCGCCGCATTCTGGTCGCCATGTTCCAGACCGAGTTGACGGACGGCGGACTTGTGTTTCCCTGGGGCACGGTCTGGAGCAGGTTCGATCCGAAAGGCTTCTGCGCCAGCCACGGTTTGAGCTATCGTCAGACCTGAGCCGCGCCCGAATGAAAAAGGGGCGCCGCAGCACCCCTTTCCAAGTCAAATCGGTGATCGGCAGCCTCAGCCGCCCAGACCCTCGAACAACGCCGTCGAAAGATAGCGTTCGGCGAAGGACGGGATGATGACGACGATGGTCTTGCCTTCATTCTCCGGGCGCTGGCCGACTTTGATCGCCGCCGTCAGCGCGGCACCCGAGGAGATACCGACAGGCACGCCTTCGAGCTTGGCCACGAGCCGCGCCTGCTGGAATGCCTCTTCATTGCTGACGGTGACCACCTCGTCATAGACATGGGTGTCGAGGATCTTCGGTGCGAAGCCGGCGCCGATGCCCTGGATCTTGTGCGGGCCGGGATTGCCGCCGGAAAGCACGGGCGAGTCCGTCGGCTCGACGGCGATGACCTTGACGTCGGGGTTGCGGGCCTTCAGCACCTGGCCGACGCCGGTGATCGTGCCGCCCGTGCCGATGCCGGCAACGAAGATATCGACCTTGCCGTTGGTGTCGTTCCAGATTTCCTCCGCCGTCGTCTTGCGGTGGATTTCCGGATTGGCCGGGTTTTCGAACTGCTGCGGAATGATGGCGTCCGGCAGCGTCGAGGCCAGTTCCTCCGCCTTGGCGATAGCGCCCTTCATGCCCTTCGGCCCCTCGGTCAGCACCAGCTCGGCGCCGAGCAGCGCCAGCATCTTGCGGCGCTCGATCGACATGGTCTCCGGCATGGTGAGGATCAGCCGGTAGCCCTTGGCGGCGGCGGCGAAGGCAAGCGCGATGCCGGTATTGCCCGAGGTCGGCTCGATCAGCACGGTTCTGCCGGGCGCGATCTTGCCCTGGGATTCAAGGCTCTCGATCATGGCGACGCCGATACGGTCCTTCACGGAGGCGATCGGATTGAAGAACTCTAGCTTTGCCAGGAGGTTGGCCTTGACGCCCTTCTCCTTCGCCAGCTTGTCGAGGCGGACGATCGGCGTATCGCCGATGGTCTCGGTGATCGAGGCATAGACGCGGCCGCGGCCGGGTTTGCGGGTGTCGGACATGGGTAGCTCTCCCTACATTTGAATTGTGCGGTGACAATAGGATCAAATGCTTGCGGAAACCAGAGTGCACGCACATTCCCCACTTGCGGCGCGTGAGAAAAGAATCTCTCGAAAGGCTGCTTTGGGGAAGTTTTTTTCAGGCCGCGCGCGCCGCGATGAAGGCGGCCGTGGCGGCGAGGATGCTGGCCGCGACCCGGTTCAGGATCTGCAGCGCTTTCGGCTTCTTGAGCAAGGTTCGAGCCCGGGCGGCGAGCAGCATATAGGGGACAAGAACGATCAGGAGAATGACGAAGGTCGCAGCCACCAGGGTCGCATATTCGCGCAGGCCGATGCTGCCGATATCGATCAGCGTCGGCACGAGCGCGACATAGAAAAGCATGGTTTTGGGGTTGCCGAGCGTTACCAGCAGGCCGGAGAGAAAGGACATGCCGGCGCTCTTCGATTTCTTCGCGGCGATATCGGCCGCCAGCAGGCCCGCGGTCCAGAGCTTCCAGGCGATATAGCCGAGATAGAGGGCGCCGGCGATCTTGATGACGATAAACACTTCGGTAAAAGCCTGCGCCACGAAGGCAAGGCCGAGGATGACGGCCGTCAGATAGATGGTGTCGCCGAGCACGAGGCCGAGGCCCATGAAGAAGGTCTCGCGAAAGCCGGAGCCAAGGGCGCGCGCCACAATCGCCGTGACGCCTGGGCCGGGAATGGCGGCTGCGATGAAGAGGGCGCCGCAATACGCGAGCAGCGTCGCGAGCGTCATGAAGAATTCCTCCACAGATGGTGCTTGCTCTATCGCACCACCTTTGCGTTTTCAAGCGATTGCGCCGGCACCGGGAACATATTACCAAGGTGTTAACGGCGCGTCGAAACTGCTTTGCCCAAGGATATCATGACTTCTGCGTTGCTCCTGATCGATCTTCAGAACTCTATCCTGACGGGCCTCGGCACGCCGGATCGCCAGCCGGCGATCGATGCCGCGCTGGAGACGGTCGTTGCCAAGCTCGCGGCGCTGAAGCACAGCGCCCGCGCCGCCGGGGTTCCGGCCTTCATCGTCCAGCATGACGGCAATCCGGGGCACCGTCTGGTCAAGCGCAGCGAAGGCTGGCAGCTTCGCCGGGAAATCGCGCCCGAGGCCGGCGATGTCGTGGTGCACAAGACGAGCTGCGATTCCTTCTTCGAGACGGATCTGGAGGCGCGGTTGCGGGCGCGTGGCGTCACTCATCTTTTCGTCGGCGGCTGCATGACGCAATTCTGCGTCGATACGACCGTGCGCCGCGCCGTTTCGCTCGGTTTCGACGTGACGCTGATTTCCGACGGGCACACCACGGCCGATATGGGCAGGCTGAGCTTCGAGGAGATTGTCACCCATCACAATATGCTGCTTGACGGTTTCGATGCCGGGCCCCATGAAATCAGGATCGCTGCTTCCAGCGAGATTGCGTTCTGATCTTCCCGCCGCCGGAGGCTTTATGCCGCATCTGACCAGCATGATCGCCTTCGCTCTGATCGCACTCGGCATGGTGCTGACACCCGGCCCGAACATGATCTATCTGGTGTCGCGATCGATCTCGCAGGGTCCCGCGGCCGGGCTGATTTCTCTCGGCGGCGTCGCCTGCGGCTTCGTCTTCTACATGCTGTCGGCTGCCCTCGGCATCACCGCTTTCGTTCTCGCCGTGCCCTTCGCCTATGACGCCTTGCGGCTGGCGGGTGCCGCCTATCTGGCCTGGCTGGCCTGGAATGCGCTGAAGCCTGGCGGCCGTTCCGCCTTCCAGGTGCGCGAGCTGCCGAAGGACAGCAAGCGCCGGCTTTTCTCCATGGGGCTCGTCACCAGCCTGCTCAATCCGAAGGTCGCCGTGCTTTATCTCTCGCTGCTGCCGCAGTTCATCGATCCTGCCGCCGGCAGCGTTTTCACGCAGTCCGTCATCTTCGGCTTCGTCCATATCGCCGTCAGCCTGACCTTCAATGCGATTTTTGCGCTGACGGCCGGTTCCGTCGCGCTGTTTTTCGTGCGCCGGCCGTCCTTCGCGCTGGTGCAGCGCTGGCTGATGGGCACGGTGCTGGCCGGGCTTGCCGTTCGCATGGCTTTCGAGGCGCAACGTTGAGACGGAACGCTTCACAGGCGCTCGCCGCCAGCCTTCTGGCATTCGCTTCGCTTTCGAGCTCGGCGCCGATCGTTTCGGCGGCTGAAACCGGTGCGCGCACGATCGTTTTCCTGCGCCATGGAGAGAAGCCGGAGGCAGGGCTCGGCCAGCTCAGCTGCCAGGGCCTCAATCGCGCTCTGGCCCTGCCGCCGGTGCTGACGCGGTTGTTCGGCGGCCCGGCGGCGATTTTCGCGCCGGATCCATCGAAGCGAAAGAAGGATTCCGGGGTTTCCTACGACTACATCCGCCCGCTTGCGACCATCGAACCCACAGCCATCGCGCTCGGGCTGCCGGTCGATACCAGCTTTGGCTACGACGACATCGATGATCTGAAAGCCGAGCTGAAGAAGCCGGATTATGCCGGCAAGTTGATCTTCGTCGCCTGGGAGCACAAGCAGATCGTCGATCTCGCCCGCCAGCTGATGAGCGAGAATGGCGGCGATGCCAAGGCGGTGCCGAAGTGGCATGGCAAGGATTTCGACAGCCTCTATGTGCTGCGTATCGGCGGTAGCAAAGCCGGGTCGGGAGCGACGTTCGAAAGGATGGCCGAAGGTCTCGACGGTCGGTCCGAGGCCTGTCCGAACCCGGCTAAGTAGGTTTCAGAAGACCGGCCGCATGAAGCTGCGTTCGTAGCTCACGATGCAGCGCGTCTCCTCGCCATAGGCAAACGCGGCGCGGCATTCCGCATCGTCGGCCATTCTTTTTCGATAGTCTTCATAGGCGGCAAGGCTTGGAAAGCTGAAGAGCGCCAATGCGATGTTGTTGGCGCCTTCATGCGGCAGGAAATAGCCGTGATGCGTGCCGCCCAGCCGGTTGACCAGCGGAATCCAGAGCTTGGCGTAGTGCTCGAACTCGGCAAGCTTGTAGGGGTCGATGACATAACGCAGGTAGCAGGTGATCATTCGGCGGTTCCCTTGGAAAGATGGCCGTTCTTATGCCGGGGCAGCGAGATCGTCCAGCCGAGATTCATCCCAGCCGCGGCCGCCAGGATGATAATGGCGCCGGCGATCTGCGCGATGCCGAGCACATGGCCGAAGGCCAAGCGATCGACCACGATGGCGGCGATCGGATAGATGAAGGACAGCGCGCCGGTCAGATGCGTCGGCAGCTTCTGGATGGCGCCGTAGAGCAGCACATACATCAGGCCCGTATGCACGACGCCCATGGTGACGAGGATCGACCACCCGCCGGCATCCTGCGGGGCCGCCGAGAAATCGGTGAAGGGCGCGAGCATCAGGATGCCCGTCGAAACCTGGATGAGCGCGATCAGATGCGGCGGCGTGCCCTTCAGCCACTTCGCGGCGATGGCCGCCAGCGCATAGAAGAAGGCGGCGCCGAGCGAAAGCAGGATGCCGGTCGCATAGCTTCCGGCGCCCGCCGCCTCGGCCGGTTTGCCTTCCACGATGACCGCCATGCCGGCAAAGGCAAGAGCGAGCCAGAAGAGCTTGGTGAGGGTGATCCGTTCGCCGAGGAACAGCGCGCCGAGCCCCAGCAGCATGAAAGGCTGGGTATTGTAGACGGTCGTGGCGATGGAGATGGAGGCGTGCGAATAGGCTGCGAAAAGCAGCAGCCAGTTGAGGACGATGGCAATGCCGCCGCCGACCGCGATGGAGAATGTCCTGAGGTTGAGGATGCCGGGGCGCAGCAGGCCCATGGCCGCACAAACGACGAGCAGCGTCAGCGCGCCGAAGAAGCAGCGCCAGAAGACGACGCCCGTCACGGCCTGCCCCGACATCAGCACGAACCAGCCGATCGTGCCTGAAATCAGCATCGCCGCCGTCATTTCCACCGTGCCGCGTCTTGTCTCGTTCATTGCCTTGGCTCCCATCCGTCGAAGCCAATCATATTGCGGCGTCATATGCAGTGATATAGGTTTAGTGAGGCAATATGATTTCGCGGCCTAATTAAATGAGGTTGAAATATGGGTGTCCCTAATGCGCCCCTGGGGCTGGATGAAATCGATCAAAGGATGCTGGAGGCACTGGCGCGCAATGCCAGAATATCGCTGAAAGAACTGGCGGAAGCGGCCGGCCTGTCGTCGCCGAGCGCGGCGGAACGGCTCCGCCGGCTGGAAGAGCGCGGCATCATCTCCGGCTTTACGGTCGATATTGCGCCCGAGGCGATCGGTTATCCCCTGCAGGCGATCGTTCGCGTCCGCCCTCTGCCCGGCCAGCTTCATGTCGTCGAGCGGATCATTCAGGAGACGCCGGAATTCATCGAATGCGATAAGGTCACGGGCGACGATTGCTTCATCGGCCGCCTGGTGGTGCGCTCCATGGGCGAACTCGATGGCATTTTGGACAAGATCACCGAGCGCGCCGAGACGAATACGTCGATGATAAAGGCGACACCGGTCAAGCGCCGGCTGCCGCCGCTGTCGCGTTAGCGCAGTTTCAGGAAAAATGCACAGCGGTTTTCCGTCCGGAATTGCTTGAAAACAACGGCCTGCAGTCGTGAAGAAAATCCATGAGCCGCCAGACGGCGCTAGAATTCCGCCATCGGTGACAGCATGAGCGGCCCGGCGATCTCGTCCGCCGCTTTGCCGCGCACCATCAGCACCGTGTAACCTTCATAGGGCTGCAGCGATACGTCGCAATCCAGTCGATCCGGCGAAAAGCAGATCTCGATACGATCGGGTTCGACATCGAGCGCGGACAGGATGGTCGCCAGGGGCGGAATGGCCGTTCCCGCTATATCGAGAAGCCACAAGGTCTCGCCATCGAACGTCCACGCAATGACCGCGTTGCCCGAGAGTGCGGTCAGGCGGATCGCGGAATTGAAGCAGGCGTTCAGCAGAAACATTTCCATCTGCCTGACAACGGCAAACTGGGCGGAGACCGGCTGTCGGTTTTGCAGCAGTGTCCGGACCAGGCGCAGATCGTCCGGCGCCTCCAAGCAGAGCTGCCGGGCGGTTGAGCCGGATTTCTGCGGCGTTGGCATCCGCGCGACGAAGACATGCTGCGGCAGGCTGCGAAAGCCGTAGCGCTCATACAATGCAGGCTTGTCGGTGAGCAGGATATCGAGCTCGTAACCCTCGGCTGCGGTTCGCGCAAAGGCGCGCTGCATGAGGTCGCGGTAAAGGCCGCGTCCGCGCCACTCCGGCCGCACAGCGCCGGATTGATAGCCTGCCGCCTTGATGACGCGGCCGTTGACGATCAGCGGCATTGAAAAGGCGCTTAAATTGGCGACGCAGCGGCCGTCGTCATCGAAATAGCCGAACGGCATGCTGGTAGGATCCGGACCGCCAAATCGATCCTGGATGGCGACGTCGATCGAGAACGTGTCCTGCAGCAGGTCGACAAGGCCCTTCCATGCAGCGGAGTCGCCGAAATAATCCTGGCGCAGGGTCAGCTCATGCGCTTGGACAAGCCCTGGCATCACACGCCGGTCGAGCCAAAACCGCCTGCTCCACGCTTGGTCTCGCTTGCCTCGGTCGTCTCGAAGATGCGGACCTGAATTGAAGGGGCGACGACCATCTGCGCGATGCGCATGCCGCGGGTGATCTCGAACGGCTCCTCACCGAGGTTGATCAGCAGCACCTTTACTTCGCCGCGATAGTCGCTGTCGATCGTGCCGGGCGAATTCAGGCAGGTGACGCCGTGCTTGAAGGCGAGGCCGGAGCGTGGGCGGATCTGCGCTTCGTAACCCTCCGGAACCTCGAAGATGAAGCCGGTGGGAACGAGATCCCGCTTGCCGGGAAGGATCGTCAGCGGCGCATCGTCGTCGACTGCGGCGCATAGGTCCATGCCGGCAGCACCCCTGGTCTGGTAGGCGGGCAGCTCTAGGCCTTCGCCATGCGGCAGGCGGATGAGATTCAGGGGCGGTCGCGGATCGGTGTGAATGGTCATGCTTCAATAGTTTGCGCCCGAACGCCGGAGTCAATTGCAATTGAGTGTTTAAATCGCTAGATACGGCCGCAATTCACAGGATTCACATGCATGGCCGAAAGTCTCGCCGAGGCGGTTTCCCGCCGCCGTACATTTGCTATTATCGCCCACCCGGATGCGGGCAAGACGACGCTCACCGAAAAGCTGCTGCTGTTCGGCGGCGCCATTCAGCTTGCCGGCGAAGTCAAGGCGAAGAAGGATCGCATGCAGACGCGCTCCGACTGGATGAAGATCGAGCGCGAGCGCGGCATCTCGGTCGTGACTTCGGTCATGACCTTCGAATATGAAGGCAACGTCTTCAACATTCTCGACACGCCCGGCCACGAAGACTTCGCCGACGACACCTATCGCACGCTGACGGCCGTCGACGCCGCCGTCATGGTCATCGACGCCGCCAAGGGCATCGAGCCGCGGACGCTGAAGCTGTTCGAAGTCTGCCGCATGCGCGATATCCCGATCATCACCTTCATCAACAAGATGGACCGCGAAAGCCGCGATCCTTTCGAGATCCTCGATGAGGTGGAAGAGAAGCTGGCGCTCGACACCGCGCCGATCACCTGGCCGATCGGCCGTTCCAAGACCTTCTGCGGTTCCTATCATCTGGCCTCCAATACCGTTCGCGGCTCCGACACCGAGGTCAACGCGACGCCGGTGAATGGCCCGCAGAGCGTTGCCGACAGGCTGCCGGAAAACGAGCGCAAGGCCTTCATCGACGAGACGGAGCTTGCGATCGAGGCCTGCCGTCCCTTCGACAGGGAGTCCTTCCTTGAAGGTCATATGACGCCGGTCTTCTTCGGTTCCGCGCTGCGCAACTTCGGCGTACGCGATCTCATCAACGCGCTCGGCGAATTCGCGCCGCCGCCGCGCGACCAGGTCGCCGATGTCAGGACTGTTCACGCCACCGACGACAAGATGACGGCCTTCGTCTTCAAGATCCAGGCCAACATGGACCCGAACCATCGCGACCGCATCGCTTTCGCGCGCATCTGCTCCGGCAAGCTGGAGCGCGGCATGAAGGCGCGGCTGTCGCGCACCGGCAAGCAGCTCGGCCTGACCGCGCCGCAGTTCTTCTTCGCCTCGCAGCGCCAGCTTGCCGATACCGCCTATGCCGGCGACGTTGTCGGCATTCCGAACCACGGTACGCTGCGTATCGGCGACACGCTGACCGAAGGCGAATCGCTCGTCTTCCAGGGTGTGCCGAACTTCTCGCCGGAAATTCTCCGCCGCGTGCGGCTCGAGGATGCCATGAAGGCGAAGAAGCTCAAGGAAGCTTTGCAGCAGATGGCGGAAGAGGGCGTCGTGCAGCTGTTTTCGCCGGAAGACGGCTCGCCCGCCATCGTCGGCGTGGTTGGCGCCCTCCAGCTCGACGTGCTGAAGGAGCGGCTGATGGCCGAATACGGCCTGCCGGTTTCCTTCGAAATGTCGCGCTTCTCCGTTTGCCGCTGGATTTCGGCCGATCAGACCGCCGACCTCGAAAAGTTCGTCACCGCCCGGCGCGGCGATATCGCCCGCGACCTTGACGGCGATCCGGTCTTCCTCGCGCAGGACGGCTTCTCGCTGCGCTACGAGGCGGAACGTTATCCGGCTATCAAGATGGTCGCGATCAAGGAATATCACGCCGTCAAGGCGGCGTGATCGTTTCGGCTACGTTTCGTTTCGGAATAGTGCCTTCGTGATGTTCCATCCAATATAGCGCTATGCCATAGTGCCACCCCGAGATCCATTGGGTGATAGCGGGCGGCTTTCATGATGAAATTTCTTGCGGTTCTTGCTCTGGCGTTCGCCGGGCTTCTGCCGGTATCGACCGAGGCGCGAATCATCACCGATGCGGCGGGACGCACGGTGTCGGTGCCGGACAAGATCGACCGCATATTGGTCGCCGGCCCACCCGCCACCGTGCTGGTCTATGTGCTGGCGCCCGAAAAGCTTGTGGGCTGGGTTCATGCTCCCGACGATGCCGCCAAGGCCTATCTGATGCCGTCGGTGCGGGCGCTGCCGACCATCGGGCGGCTGACCGGCAAGGACGGAACGATCGGTTCACAGGCGGTCACGGATGCCAAGCCCGATATCATCCTCGATGCCGGCACGGTCGATCCCACCTACAAGGCTTTGGCCGACAAGGTTCAGGCCGAAACGCATATTCCTTACGTTCTTGTCGATGGCAGCTTTGCCCGCACCGCCGATACGCTTCGCGATGTCGGCGCGCTGATCGGTGTCGAGGACCGCGCCAACAAACTTGCGGATTATGCCGATTCGGCAATCAAGGATCTGAACGACAAGCTGGCGACGCTGCCGAACGATCCGCGTCCGCGCGTCTATTACGGACGTGGCGCCGACGGGCTGGAAACGGGCCTTTCCGGCTCGATCAATCTGGAAATCCTCGATGCCGTCGGCACGATGAACGTCGCCGCTGCCGCCGGCAAGGGCGGGCTGACGAAGGTGACGCCGCAGCAGGTCGTCGGCTGGAACCCGGATATCATCATTGCCGATAGCCCCGCTTTCGCCGCCTCGGTGAGGAGCGATCCGCAATGGGCAGGCATCAAGGCCGTCAAGGACGGCAAGATCTTCGTGCCGCCGTCGCTGCCCTTCGGCTGGTTCGATTCTCCGCCCGGCGTCAACCGGCTGCTCGCCGTGCGCTGGATGGAGAAGCTGCTCTATCCAAAGCTCTTCCGCAGCGATTTCGCCGAGGATGTGAAGGAATTCTACAAGCTGTTCTATCAGGTCGATCTGACCGATGATCAGCTGGCGGCACTGCTGAAGGGCATGAAGTAACCGCGCTGACAAGGAAGGCACTCATGGTTCGGGAAAACGAAATTCGCGAAAACGAAGTGGCGGTCGAGCCGCCCTCGGCTTCGGATGCCGGCCTTGTCTTCATCGGCCGTATCTCGACGCCCTGGACCTCGCGCATGGAAACGCCGCGCCAGGGCCGGCATGACGGCCCGATCTGCCGCATCGAGATTTTTGAGCCCTGGGTGCTGGCATTAACAGGGGTCGAGGCTTTCGAGCGGCTGGAGATTCTTTACTGGCTGGACCGCTCCCGCCGGGATCTCGTGCTGCAGAGCCCGGCTCGCAACGGCAAGGTACACGGCACATTCTCGCTGCGGTCGCCGGTGCGGCCCAACCCCATCGGCACATCCATCGCCAAGCTGGAAGCCGTCGAGGGGAATGTATTGCTCGTCCGAGGCCTCGATTGCCTGGATGGCACGCCGTTGCTCGATCTCAAGCCGGACCGCACGCTCTTCAAGCCGATCGCGCCGCCGCAGTCCGGGGATTTCCAGACCGGCGACGGCGAGACGGCGCATTATTGCCAGAAGGCATAGGGCAATTCGAGGATTGCTCCGGGCACTCCCTCGACAGGGATCATGCCCGCTCGAAGATCAGTCGACCGCGACCATGACGTCGGATGCCTTGATGACGGCATAGGCGGAGGCGCCCACCGTCAGGCCGAGTTCGTCCACCGCCTCGTTGGTGATCGAGGAGGTGACGATCGAGCCGTTTCCGATGTCGATGCGGACATGCGCGGTCGTCGCACCTTTGGTAATTTCGACGACCTTGCCCTTGAGGCGGTTTCTTGCGCTGATTTTCATGGATATTTCTCCCTTGTGACCGGCGCGACAATACCGCCTCAACCGGCGATGGGCTACCGAAATCCTGTTCGCCGCTATTCGCCTCGGGGGAAACGCTGGTTCTCCTCCAGCACGTTGAGGTCCATGTGGTTGCGCATGTACCGCTCCGAGGCTTTCTGCAGCGGCTGATAGTCCCAGGGATAGTAGGCACCGTTGCGCAGGGCCGTGTAGACGACCCACCGCCGCGCCTGGCTCTCGCGCACGGCGGCGTCGAAGCTTTCGAGGTTCCAGCGCTCCTTGGCCTGCGCCGTCAGCCGTCGCAGGGTTTCGGCGTGGGCCGGGTCGCCGGCCAGATTGGTCAGCTCCTTCGGATCCTTTTCGATGTCGAAGAGCATGGGCGGGTCCTTCTCGCAAAGGGTCAGCTTGTAGCGGCCGTCGCGCAGGCCCACGAGCGGCGCTTCGGAGCCTTCCGCGGCGTATTCCATCGGCACCGGGCTGCGGCTTCCGGTGCCGAGAGCCAGAGGCCCCAAATCCTCGCCGTCGGTCCAGCGGCGCAGCGATGCGATGTCGATGCCGGCAAGCGCCGCCAGCGTCGGCGTCACGTCGAGCGTCGAGACCGGCTGGTCGATCCGCTTCGGCTGCCAGCCGGGGGCCGATATCATCAGCGGCACGCGGGCGGAGCCTTCGAAGAAGTTCATCTTGAACCAGAGGCCGCGCTCGCCGAGCATGTCGCCATGGTCCGAAACGAAGAGGATGATGGTGTTGTCGGCCATGCGGCCGCGCTCGAGCGTTTCGAGAATCTCGCCGATCTTCTCGTCGACATAGGAGATATTGGCGAAATAGCCGCGCCGCGCCCGGCGGATCTGCTCCGGGGTGATATCGAAGGCGGTGTGATCGCACGCCTTCATCAGCCGTTGCGAATGTGGGTCCTGCTGATCGAAGGGAATTTCGCCAACCTGCGGGTCGAGCGCCGGGCAATCCTCATAGAGATCCCAGAAGCGGCGGCGGGCAACGTAAGGGTCGTGCGGATGCGTGAAGCTGACCGTCAGGCACCAGGGCCGCTCGTCCTGCCCGCGGGAGAGATCGTAAAGCTTGCGCACGGCGTGATAGGCGACCTCGTCGTCATATTCCATCTGGTTGGTGATCTCGGCAGTGCCGGCCCCGGTCACCGAGCCGAGATTGTGATACCACCAGTCGATGCGCTCGCCAGGCTTCGTATAATCGGGCGTCCAGCCAAAATCGGCGGGATAGATGTCGGTCGTCAGCCGCTCCTCGAAGCCGTGCAACTGGTCCGGGCCGACGAAATGCATCTTGCCCGACAGCGCCGTCTGGTAGCCGGCGGCGCGCAGGTGATGGGCGAAGGTCGGGATATCGGAGGAGAATTCCGCCGCATTGTCGTAGACGCGCGTGCGGCTCGGCAGCTGCCCGGACATGAAGGAGGCCCGCGCCGGCGCGCAGAGCGGGCTTGCCGTATAGCTGTTGGCAAAGCGTACCGAGCGCTTCGCCAGAGCCTTCAGGACCGGCGCATGCAGGAAATCGGCCGGGCCGTCGGGAAACAGCGTCCCGTTGAACTGATCGACCATGAGGATGAGGATATTCGGGCGGGACATGGGAGTGTTTTCCTTGGAGATCAGAGGCCGATGGCGGCTATGCCGTGCATAGTGGTGACGCCGGCGGGCCAGGGCGTCAAGGCGTCCGGCATGCGGATGGTCTCGCAGCCGTCGCCATCGGCCAGCCGACCCATTGCAGACATGCGCATGATGAAAGCCCCCTCTTGCTATTGCATTATTTTATTGAACATCACTAGAGTTCCCGCTGTGAAGCAGGCATTTTTCGATGGCTGCCAAAAGGAAATTTTATGGCTGAACGTGTTGTCGATCTTGGCTGGCTACGGATCTTTCAGGAGGTGGGCCGCTCCGGCAGCCTGTCTGCCGCCGCATCGGTGCTCGGCTTGATCCAACCGGCCGTCAGTTATCAGATCCGCCGCATCGAAGAGCAGATGGGCGTGCCCCTGTTTCGCCGCCAGCATCGCGGCGTCCAGCTCTCGCCGGAGGGCCGGCGCCTGTTCGAGATCGTCGAGAAGGCGGTCGGGGGCGTCGATACGCTGGTGCGCAGCTTCCGCGTCGAGGCGGCGCGCCCCTCGGTCCGACTCAGAACGGACTATGCCTTCTCCGCTCTCTGGCTGATCCCCCGCATGCATGCGTTCCGGCTGCTCCATCCGGAAGTGGATATTCAGATCGTCGCCACGCAGCGGCTGGATCGTGGCGCGCCGGAGGGCGGTGACATTGCCGTTTTCTTCGGGGCGCGAGACGAATTCGGTCCAGGAGCAACGTTGCTGTTGCCGGAAAAGGTCGTGCCGATCTGCACCAGGGGTTTTGCCGAGCGCCATGGCCCGTTCACCGACCCATCGCAGCTGGCGCGCGCCACGCTCATCCATCTCGATTCCGAGATGTCGTCGCCGTGGTTCGACTGGGAAAGCTATCTTGGGACATTCGGCATTGCCCGCGACAGCTATGCCGGCCGTGGCGACCTGCGCTTCAACACCTATTCCCTGGTCGTGCAGGCAGCGCTCGGCGAGCAAGGCGTGGCGCTCGGCTGGATGGGGCTCGTCGATTCGCTTCTCACGGCACGTACGCTGGTGAGGGCAGGTCCGATGCTGGAGGCGCCGGAGCGCGGCTACTGGCTCCTGCCGCCGGCGGCGCCGAGCCCGCACGCGGAGCGGCTGGCTCAATGGCTGCTGGCGGAAGCGGCCATCGCCCGGCCGCAATCGCCTACTTCGCCGTGAGATCTGCGAGAAACGTCTCGCACCAGTGCAGGACGTCGTGCTCCAGCAGATAGTCCATCATGCCGCGCCAGCGTTCCTGCCGTTCCTGCAGCGGCATGTTGACGGCACGGGCCAACGCGTTGGCGGTCCCATCGACGTCATAGGGATTGACCAGCAGAGCGCCGTGCAGCTTGCGCGCCGCGCCGGCAAACTGCGACAGCACCAGCACGCCGGGATCGTCCGGATCCTGTGCCACGACATATTCCTTGGCGACGAGGTTCATGCCGTCGCGCAGCGGCGTCACCAACCCAACCTTGGCGAGCCTGTAGAGACCGGCCAGGATCGGCCGGCTGATCGAGCGGTTGATATAGCGGATCGGCACCCAGTCGACCGTGCCGATGGCGCCGTTGACTCGGCCGGCCTGCTCGGCGACGGCGTGCTGCATGGCCTCGTATTCCGGCACTTCCGAGCGCGATTTCGGGGTGATCTGCAAATAGGTGACGCTGCGCTGGTGGGCGGGGTTGTTGGTGATGAAACGCTCGAAGGCGTCGATGCGCTGCGTGATGCCCTTGGAGTAGTCGAGCCGGTCGACGCCGAGAATGAGGTCGCGGCCCTCGATGCTCTTCCGCGCCTTGTGAACCATGCTGTGCGATGCGGCCTTGCGGGCGAAGGCGGCGAAGGCCGCCGTTTCGATGCCGATCGAATAGGCGCCGCCGCGGAAATCGTGGCCGTGGGCACTGAAATGCCCGGGGCTTTTCTCGATGCCCATGCCCTCGCGCTTCAGGCAGCCCGCGAAGTTCTCAAGGTCATGGTCGGTCTGGAAGCCGAGCAGATCATAGGAGGAAAGGCCGCGCATGATTTCCTCATGCACCGGCATGGCCCGCACGACGTCGGCCGGCGGCCAGGGAATGTGCAGGAAGAAGCCGATCCGGTTCTTCAGTCCCATCTGCCGCAGTTCCGCCGCCAGCGGAATGAGATGATAGTCATGCACCCAGATGATGTCGTCCGGCTCGATCAATGGCGCAAGCCGATGGGCAAAAAAGCGGTTGACGCGGAAATAGCCGGTCATTTCCTTGCGCGCATATTCGGCAAGGTCGAGCCTGTAGTGGCAGATCGGCCAGAGCACGCGGTTGGCAAAGCCCTGATAGTATTCTTCGACATCGGTCTGCGTCAGGTCGGTCAGGGCGTAGGTAATATTGCCGTCCTGCGTCATCTCCAGCGGCTCCGGTTCGGCCTCGCCGCTGGATTTGCCGGACCAGCCCATCCAGATGCCGCCACGCTCGGCAAGGGCGGCTTGCAGCGCCACGGCAAGGCCGCCGGCGGCTGCAGCGCCCTTGTGATCGGGCACGGAAACGCGATTGGAAACAATGATGAGACGACTCACGGATTCTTCCTTTCGAGAAGGCTGGGCGGGCGCTGAACTGATCGACGGATTACTTGACGAGCGTTCCCAGCACGTCTCTTAAACGCGCAGGCGAGCCAATGGATGCACGCGCCAGCGTTTTTCCATTGGCATCGCCGATGCGCACGGATTGGCCCCCGAGACGGTTGGCGGCGGCGAACATCGTCTCGTCGGTCACGTCGTCGCCGATTGCGATCGGACGTCGCCCCTCGAAGGGCGCTTCGGCAAGGAATGCCTCGACGGCATGTCCCTTGCTGGCGTGGGCAGGGCAGATTTCGATCACCATCTTGCCGCGCTGAAGGCTCCAGTCGGGCCCCGCGTCCTCCAGATGGCGCTGCATGGCTTCGCCGATTTCGGCCTCGTTTGCGGGCGCATGCCGAAAGTGGACCGCGACCGCGGCCCCCTTGTCCTCGACGATGGCGCCGGGCCAGGCCAGAGCTTCGCGCCGGATGACCTGCTTCATCTCCTGGAAGGCGGGGGGAACATGTGCGCGCCGCAGCCTTCCGCCCGCATCGCGCCGTTCCGCGCCATGCAGGCCGGCGACGGGAAAACGGAAAGGGGCAAAGAGCGGATCGACGAACTCGATGGCGCGGCCGGTCACCAGCGCCAGGGCGCCGCCGAGCTGGCGGGAGAGGGCATGAAGCGCGCCGGGCAGATAGTCGGGTACGACGATCGCCTCCGGCCGTTCGGCAAGATCGAGCAGGGTCCCGTCGATATCGAGGAACAGGGCCCAATCCTGGGGATACAAGGAGAGTGCCGTGAGTGCCGGTTCGTTCAGCGGCCGCGGTTTGGCGTCACCCTGCTCGGGCTTTTCCTGAGAAGACATGCAGGGGTAGTTAAGGCGCTCTTCCCGTTCGGCAAGGAAAAAAACGAAATTGCCATGGAGAGGATGAGCGGCTCTCCTCTGGAACCGCCGGCATATTGGCGGCCACGGACTCTAGGAATGCAAAAGGGGCCGCCTTAAGCGACCCCCCATGAGTTTTGGCCCGTAACTGGCCTGAAGCGGCAAACGCTTCGGGAAGGTGTTGATCAGAGCGAGGGCTGCCTCGCAACGTTCACGACCATTTCCATGCCGTATACAAAGACCGAAATCTCACTAGACATTGGATCACCTTCCTTTCGTTACGTTTCAGACAAGATAAACGTAGCTCAAATTCGACTCGATGCAAGAGCTTCGATGTCAGGAAGTTTCACACTTCTTGTCGCAGTGAAATGCTCGGCTTTGCCATATCTGTGCGCAAGGCCCTGTCCTTGCGGGCTCACGAAGAAAATACTGCGATGTCAAACGTGATCGGACGAAGCGTCGCATATCTGTCATTTTGCGCGCTGCGGGATGGAAAATTAAGACTTTATTACCCATTCCGCATAAACAATCGTCCAAGATTTGCCATTCTCCCGCGGGACTGGAAGACAGCGGGAAATCGGAGTGAAAGACGCATGTGTCGCTGGGCAGCCTATCGCGGAGACCCCCTCTATCTGGAGGAGCTCGTGTCTTCGCCCGCCCACTCCCTGATCGAGCAATCCCATTGCGCCACGCGCGCCAAGACGGCGACCAACGGCGACGGCTTCGGCATCGCCTGGTATGGCGACCGGCCGGAACCCGGCCGCTATCGCGATATCCTGCCGGCCTGGTCCGACTGCAATCTCAAGAGCCTGGCGCGGCAGATCCGCTCGCCGCTCTTCCTCGCCCATGTCCGCGCGGCCACCGGCGGCGGCACGCGACGCGACAACTGCCATCCCTTCGTCTTCGAGAACTGGTCGTTCCAGCACAATGGCCAGATTTCCGATTTCGACCGCCTGCGCCGGCCGATGGAAGCCATGCTCGACGACGGGCTCTTCCATGCCCGCAGCGGCACGACCGATTCGGAACTTCTTTTCCTGCTCGCTCTGCAATTCGGCATGGCGGCCAATCCGATTGCCGCGATGGCGGAAACCATCGGCTTCGTCGAAGGTCTTTCGCTGCATCTGACCGGATCGGTGCTGGTGCGCTTCACCGCCGCCTTTTCCGACGGCAAGTCGCTCTATGCCATACGCTACGCGACAGACCGCAAGGCGCCGACGCTTTATGCCTCACCCGTCGGGTCAGGCAATTGCCTGGTTTCCGAACCGCTGAACGACGACGTCGATGCCTGGCGCGAAATTCCCGATGGCAGCGCCGTCATGATCGACGACACCGGCGTCCATGTCTCGCCCTTCCAGCCGGAGGAGCGTGCGCGCGTCGAGCGCCAGCCGGCAACCGCTATCCCTGCTTGAATTGCTCGGCGATGAGGGCGGCGAGCCGTACCGCCACTTCATCCTTGTCGAGGTCGGGCCACCGCTCGACGCCGTGATGGCTGATGATCTTCACGCGGTTTCGCGTGCCGCCCATGATGCCGGTCGCGGGTGAGACGTCGTTGGCGACGATGAAGTCGGCGCCCTTGCGCTCCAGCTTCGCGCGGGCATTGCTCTCGACATCCTGCGTTTCGGCGGCAAAGCCGACGACGAGCTTCGGCCGTTGCGTATGATGGCCGACGGTTTTCAATATGTCCGGGTTTTCCGTGAGCGCCAGCGTCGGGATCGACTCGCCCGGATGTTTCTTGATCTTCTGGTCCGATGCGGATGCGACGCGCCAGTCGGCAACCGCAGCCACCATCACGGCGATATCAGCCGGAAGGGCCGCAAGCACGGCGTCGCGCATTTCGTCCGCCCGTTCGACATGGACGACATGCAGGCCGGCCGGATCGGGTATGGTGACGGGACCGGAAACGAGGGTGACGTCGGCGCCGAGGGCCGCAAGTGCGGCCGCGATGGCATGGCCCTGCCGTCCCGACGAGCGGTTGGCGATGTAGCGCACGGGGTCGATCGGCTCGTGCGTCGGCCCCGAGGTGACGATGGCCTTCTTGCCGGCAAGCGGCTTGGCGCCGTCATCCAGCCGCAGTTCGGCGGCGGCGACGATGTCGAGCGGTTCGGCCATGCGGCCCGCGCCGGCCTCGCCACTTTCGGCCATTTCGCCTTTCATCGGTCCTATGAAGGCAATTCCATCGCCGCGCAGCGTCTCGATGTTCCGCCTGGTTGCCGGATGCGCCCACATTTTCGGGTTCATGGCCGGTGCGGCCAGAACGGGCCGATCTGTGGCGAGCAGTATGGTCGAGGCGAGATCGTCGGCGAGCCCGTTTGCCATCTTGGCGAGCAGATCGGCCGTTGCCGGCGCGATCAGAACCAGGTCGCAGTCTCGCGCCAGCCGGATATGGCCGACATCCTGCTCGTCCTGCCGTGAAAACAGATCGGTGAACACATGATCGGCGGCGAGCGCGCCGACGGCAAGCGGCGTGATGAACTGCTGCGCGCCAGCCGTCATGACGGGCCGCACGCTCGCGCCGCGCTCGCGCAGCCGGCGGATGAGATCGAGGCTCTTATAGGCCGCGATGCCACCGGAGATGATGAGAAGGATGCGCTTGCCTGCGAGAACCATGCCTGAACCCGTCGCCTGTTCTTTTGGCTGCAAGCCTAAGCCTTTGGCGGATAATAGGCAATCGCGGTATGTGTCCTTCGAGGCCGGCGTGTCGCTGAGTACAGCACAAATGGCCCGTCGCGCCGGTATTTCCAGAGGCTCATCACATCGGCATCAACTACTTGTCATTTGCGGGAACCTTCGGTCTCGACAAAAGTGAACACGTTAACAATCGAAGGAGTAACGCCTTGAAACTGATGAAAGTCGCGATGATCGCCCTGCCAATCATGGCCGCCGCCATGCCGGCTTTTGCCGAGCGCGCCTATTCGCCGCAAGAGCAGAAGAACAAGGAGATCGTTCTGGATTTCTACCAGAAGGCGCTGAACGACAAGGATTTCGACGCGGCTTCCAAATATCTCGGCAAATACACCCAGCACAATCCGATGGCGGCCGATGGCCCCGAAGGGCTGCGCGGCTTCATCGAATACCTGAAGAAGAATTATCCGCAGTCGAAGAGCGAGATCAAGCGCGTGATGGTCGATGGCGATTACGTGATCCTGCGCGTCCATGCCGTTCGCCAGCCGGGCGACCGTGGCAGCGCCATCGTCGATATCTTCCGCGTCGAGGACAACAAGATCCAGGAGCATTGGGACTCGGTGCAGCCGATCCCCGAGACATCGAAGAACAACAATACGATGTTCTGAGTGCCCATTGTTTCAGGGAGGAGGGACCTCTCCTCCCTGAAAGATCGTGCCGCAATGGCGCTCACGCTTGCGGGCAAGCTTTGTGCTTAGAGCGTGCTCATGCCGCCGTCGATAATCAGTTCGCTGCCGACGGTGAAGGTGGATTCATCGGAGGCGAGGAAGACGATCGCCTTGGCGACCTCGCTCGAATTGCCAAAACGGCCGGCAGGGATCTGGCTCTGGATCTGGGCGCCCATCGCCTTGGCATCGGCTTCCGAAAGACCGAACTTGCTGTGGAGCGGCGTTGCGATCGGGCCGGGGCTGACCGCGTTGACGCGAATACCGCGTCCGATCAACTCACCCGAAAGCGTCTTGGCAAGCGTCAGCAAGGCACCCTTGGTCAGTGCGTAGACGCTCGAATTCGGCATGCCGACATGGGCGTTGATCGAGGTGTTGAGAACGATCGAGGCCGGATTGGAGAGGATGGGCAGCAGGGCCTGAACCAGGAAGAACGGGCCTTTCACGTTGACGGCGATGGACTTGTCGAACGCGGCCTCACTCCATTGTTCGAGCGGGCCGAACTCCGCAATGCCGGCATTGACGAAGAGAATGTCGAGATGGCCGAAGGCTTTCTTGACGGCTTCCGCCACGGCCTTCTGACCTTCGGCATTGCCGGCGTCGGCCTGGATGACGAGCGCCTTGTCGCCAAGCTCCTTGCGGGCGGCTTCGATGCCGGCGGCGCTGCTGCCGGTGACTGCGACGCGCGCGCCCTCGGCGATGAATTGGCGGGCCGTTTCCAGGCCGATGCCGCTGGTGCCGCCGGTGATGAGTGCGGTCTTGTTCTGCAGGCGTGACATGATCTTGTTCCTCAAAGGTTGGGAGGACGGTGCCTCCGTTGTTTCCGTTGAGAAACATATGGCCTGAATTCATCGTTCGGATTAGTCTGCGAATGGTGGAATTCGAATTCGGAGTTTCCGAACGATGTTGAAGATTGACGGGATTGTCGCTTTCGTAGCCGTCGCCGAGGCGGGATCGATCAGCGAGGCGGCGCGACGGCTACGCCTGTCGAAATCCGTCGTCAGCGAGCGGCTGTCGGAACTGGAGAAGACGCTGGGGGCTATCCTGCTGCATCGCACCACCCGCAAGTTGACCCTGACGGAGGATGGCTCTGCTTTTCTGGAGCGGGCAATCCGCATCGCGCAGGAGGTTCGCGAGGCCGCAGCCGATCTCGCCGAGCGGCGCGGCACGCTGATGGGGCCGCTGCGCATTGCGGCACCCGTCACCTTCGGCCGGATGCATCTCGGGCCGGCCCTCTATCCGTTTCTCGCCGATCATCCGGATATCGAGCTGACGCTCGATCTCGACGATCGCCGCGTCGACGCCGCATCGGATGGCTATGATGCGATCATCCGCCATGGCCTGATTGCCGACTCGCGCCTTGTCGCTTGGAAGCTCGCCAGCAGCCGCCGCTTTCTTGTGGCATCGTCGGATTATCTGAGCCGCCACGGCATGCCCGCTTCCCTATCCGATCTCGAGAACCATCGCGGTATTTTCTACACCAATCGCGGCGTGGCGGATTGGCGGTTCCAGGGGCCGGACGGCGCCGCCGTCATCAGGGGGAAACTGGCATTCGGCGTCAACAATGGCGATGTCATTCACGACGCGGCCCTTGCCGGTCTGGGGATCGCATTGCTGCCGGCCTTCATCGCGGGGCCTTCGGTGAGGGAAGGGCGGCTTGTCGAGATCGATGTCGGCTACCGGCCGGAGCCGGAGTTCATCTTCATGGCCCATCCCGAAGGGCGCAATCCCTCCGCAAAGCTCAGGGCCATCGCCGACCATCTGAAGAAGGCATTCGGCGACCCGCCCTATTGGGAGCGGGAGTAATTCCAGCAAGAGCGTGATATGGTTTGCGCCCGGAATTGCGTGAAAGCGGATAGCTGTCCGACTACGCAATGAGGTTCATCAGATTGGCGATGACGGGCGACCGCTGCGCCTTGAGGCTGGCAAGGCCGAGACGCGCCACGACCGGCGGCCCGTCGATCGGCCGATAGGCCACGCCGTCGAGCTTGATCTGCGCGATGGACGCCGGAACGATGGAAACGCCGAGATTGGCTGCGACGAGATTGACGACGGAGGGGATCTGCGGCGCCTCCTGCGTCACCACGAGCTCGAAGCCCGCGTCGCGGCAAGCCCCGACGATATCGTCATAGAGGCTGAGCCCGACCATGCGCGGGAAGAGAATGAAGGGCTCGCCGGCCAATGCCGCGATCGGCACGCGCTCCTTCTTCGCCAATGCGTGATGCGCCGGCAGCGCGATCAGCATCGGCTCGTCGGCAAAGCGCTTCAGGCGCACGTCGCGCGGATCTTCCAGGCCGGGCCGGATGAAGGCTGCGTCGATCTCGCCGCGCACCAGCCGTTCCATCAGCGCATTGGTGTTCATCTCGGTGAGTGAAAGCCGCACTTCGGGCCAGTGACCGCGAAACTCGCGGATGGTCGCCGTGACGATGGTGTTGAAGGCGGAGGACGCGGTGAAGCCGAGCGACAGGCGGCCGATCTCGCCACGATTGGCGCGCTGGGCGGCCAGTTTTGCCTTTTCCGCGGCATCGACGGCGGTTCTTGCCTCGGCGAGAAAGGCCTCGCCGGCCGCTGTCAGCTCCGCTCCGTGCGGTACGCGGTGAAACAGTTGCGCGCCCACCTCGTTTTCCAGATCACGGATCTGTTGGCTGAGCGGCGGCTGGCCGATACCGAGATTGGCGGCGGCACGGGTGAAATTTCCTTCTTCCGCAAGCGCCAGAAAATAGCGGATATGACGCAGCTCCATCGCTATCTCCAAAAGCTATCAAGATCGCCTGTTCCATATATTGGACTAATGAGGCTGACCTGACTAGATTTCAAGGCAAGAAAGGTTGGATGCCCCGATGTTCCGCGCCGCCAGCAAGCAGCAAACCACTGCTTCCGAAGTCCCCTCCCGTCCCGAACTGACGCTCGTCAGGAACGAGCCGCCGGCCGAGCCTCGCCAGTTCCTCACGCGCGGCACGCCTGCCTTCCGCCGCGCGACCATAGCGCTGTTCCTCTCGGGCTTTGCCACCTTCTCGCTGCTCTATTGCGTGCAGCCGCTGATGCCGATCTTCGCCGAGGATTTCGGTGTTACGCCCGCCGCAAGTTCGCTGTCGCTCTCGCTTTCGACCGGCTTCCTGGCTTTTGCGATCTTCGGGGCGGCCGCCGTTTCCGAAAGTCTCGGCCGCCGCAGCCTGATGTTCATCTCGCTGCTGGGCGCGGCCATCTGTACGCTCGTCTGCTCGGTGTCGCCGAGCTGGCACATGCTGCTTATCGTCCGCGCGCTCGAGGGATTCCTTCTGGGTGGCGTGCCAGCCGTCGCCATGACCTATCTGGCCGAGGAGATCGAGCCGCGCGGCCTTGGCGGCGCCATGGGTCTCTATATCGCCGGCAATGCCTTCGGCGGCATGGCCGGGCGTGTCGTGACGGGCACAATCGCCGAATCCTTAAGCTGGCGGCCGGCGCTGGCCGCCGTCGGCATTCTCGGCCTGATCGCCGCCATCGGCTTCCTCTATCTTCTGCCGCCGTCGCGCAACTTTACCCCGCGCAAGGGCTTCGATGCCGCCTTCCATGCGAAGGCCTGGGGCGGCCATTTCGGCAATGCGGCGCTGCCTCTGCTGTTTGCCATCGGCTTTCTCGTCATGGGCTCCTTCGTCACGGTCTATAACTATGCCGGCTTCCGTCTCGTTGCCGATCCCTATGACCTCAGCCAGAGCGAGCTTGGCCTGATCTTTACCGCCTATCTTTTCGGTATCGTCGCTTCCTGGGCCGCCGGTCTCCTCGGCGATCGCATCGGCCATTTCGTCGTGCTGCCGGTGGGCGTGCTGATCGCAGCGCTCGGCGCGGCGGTGACGCTTTCCAGCTCCCTGCCGCTCATCATTCTCGGCATCGTTCTGGTGACGATCGGCTTCTTCATGACCCATTCCGTCGCCAGCGCGCTGGTCGGACGGCTGGCCCACGGCTTCAAGGGCCATGCCTCCTCGCTCTATCTGCTCGCCTATTATCTCGGCTCCAGCATTGCCGGCTCGGTCGGCGGCTATTTCTGGCTCGCCGATGGCTGGAATGCCGTGGTTGCCTTCATCCTCGTCATGCTGGCACTGTGTCTCGTCAGCGCCCTTGCCGTTGCCAGGCTGGCGCATCGTTGAGGCCGGAGGCCGCCATGATCCGCATCGACCATCTCGATCATCTCGTGCTCACGGTTGCGAGCATCGACGAGAGCTGCGATTTCTACGCCCGCGTTCTCGGCATGGGCATCGAAACCTTCGGCGAAGGCCGCAAGGCTCTCACCTTCGGCAATCAGAAGATCAACCTGCACCGCGCCGGGCATGAGTTCGAGCCCAAGGCCGAGCGGCCGACGCCGGGCTCGGCCGATCTTTGCTTCATCAGCGACACGCCGCTGGACGGCATCATCGCCCATCTGCGGGCCGAGGGTGTCGCGATCGAAGAAGGCCCTGTCCGCCGCACCGGCGCGACCGGCCCCATTCTTTCGGTCTATTTCCGCGATCCGGACAGCAATCTGATCGAAGTCTCCAACATCGTCTCCTGAGATCACACCGTCCCGCTGCCAGATCGCGCCCTTTTAAGGCTTGGCCCCGAACAGGCTTCTTGACATGCAGCCCATCGACCTGTACTTAACCTGTAAGTTAATTAACTTCATGGTTTATTATTCGTATGGACGCATTGAGCATGACCCTCTCGGCCCTGGCCGATCCGACCCGTCGAGCGATCCTGGCGCGGCTGGCGAGCGGCGAGGCGTCCGTCTCCGAGCTTGCCCAACCGTTCGACATGTCGCTGGTCGCTGTATCCAAGCACCTCAAGGTGCTTGAAAAGGCTGGCCTGATCTCGAAGGGCAGGGAGGCGCAGTGGCGGCCTTGCCGGCTGGAACCCAAGCCGCTCCGGCAGGTGGATGACTGGCTCGAAAGCTATCGCCAGTTCTGGAACGATAATCTCGATCATCTGGAAGACTACGCGGCGCTATTGCAAAAGGGAGGAGCGGATGACTCCGGCAAATAACAGCGGCAGTGGGGGACCGCTGCGTGAGATCGTATTGACCCGCGAGATTGCCGCGCCACGCGTCTTGCTGTTTCGCCTTTGGACGGAGCCGGAGCACCTGATGCGCTGGTGGGGGCCGCAAGACATGACTGCACCATCCGTTTCCGTCGATCTGCGCGAAGGCGGCACCTGGCGGCACTGCATCCTCACGCCGGAAGGCAGGGAGTATTGGAGCCACGGACGCTATCTGGAGATCGTCCCGCCCGAGCGCCTCGTCTTTTCCTTCGCCTGGGAAAACCCGGAGGGCAGGCCGGAGCATCCGATGCGGGTCACCGTGGAATTCCATGAGCTCGGCGAGAAGACGCGCCTCGTCTTCCGCAAGGCCGAACTACCCGACGATACCGAACTGAAGCTGCAGACCGGCGGCTGGGAACAGGCCCTCGACAAATATGCCGCCTATGCGGAAGCCTCCTCAAGGGAAGGATGAGCGAGATGAAGAAGACCTATCATGGAAGCTGTCATTGCGGCGCCGTCGCTTACGAAGCCGATCTCGACCTGCAGGGCGGCACCTTCAAATGCAATTGCTCGATCTGCAAGAAGAAGCGCAACTGGCTGGCAGTTGCCACACCGGCCGATTTCCGCCTGACCTCGGGTGAAGACAGCATCGGCGAATATCAGTTCGGCCCGCGCATCCTGCATCATCTCTTCTGCAGGAACTGCGGCATCAGTTCCTTCAACTGGGGTGAAAATCCGGCGCTCGGCGGCAAGTTCTATGCGATCAGCATCAGCTGCCTGGACGATGCCAGCGACGAGGAGCTTGCCACCCTTCCCATCGGCTATTTCGACGGCCGCGACGACCGCTTCGATCGCGCCGGAGGAAACACGGTATCTTTAGCCGTCCGGCAGCGACTCCCAGTCTTCGAAACGCAACTGGTGAACGCGCTCGAACTCTCTGACATTCCGCGTAATCAGGATCAGATCGCGGGCGACAGCTTGTCCCGCGATCAGAACGTCATAGGCGCCGATCGGCGTGCCGAGAGAAGCAAGAGATGCGCGAATCTCGCCAGCCCTGCGGGCATCTTCTCTATCGAAATCCAGCGTCTCGAATTGCAGAGCTTCCACGCGCGCAAGGTTTTCGGCAGTACGCTGTCCTTTATAGGCCCCATAGAATAATTCGTGGATGACGATAGAGGGAACCGCGAAATCCTGCGGCTTGTGTCTGCGAAGCTCGTTCACGAAGCCGGTATGTCCCTTCATCAAAGCGATAACGGCATTGCTGTCGAGCAGGTACTTCACTTGAAGATATCCAGCTCAAGGTGTTGCTGCTCGGCCGGTTCCTCCTCGGTGGCTTCTACGAAGTCTTGATCGACCGGCCCTGTAACAGCTTCCAGCCAATCCCAATCCTCGGCGATCGGCTCCAGAATGATTGCCTTCCCCTGCCGGCGGATGCGCACTTCCTCGCCATCGAGGCGGAACTCCTTCGGTAAGCGCACGGCCTGCGAGCGGCCGGACCAGAAAATCTTTGCAGTGTCCATGCCATGACTCCCTTGAGATATGACATTGATATATAGCAAGGGGGCAGCGATTTCAATTCGAGGCGTTATGATCCCGACTTTGTGGCGAGCCAGATGACGTGACGCGCACCCGTCTTGCCATTGGCCCGCGTATGGACCACCTCGGCGGCAAAGCCACTGTCGCGCAGGCGTTTCGTGAAACGCTCGTCGGGTCCTGACGACCACACTGCCAGCACACCGCCGGGGCGCAGTGCATCGCGCGCCGCCTTCAAGCCCTGATAATCGTAGAGGCCGTCATTGGCCTCCGACGTGATGCCGTCGGGACCGTTGTCGACGTCGAGCAGGATGGCGTCGCAGGTCGCCTTGCTCGCACGGATGAGCGGCCGGACATCGCCTTCGTGGATGGCAACGCGCGGATCATCGAGGCAGCCATCAAAGAGCGTTGCCATCGGCCCGCGCGCCCATGCGACGACGGCAGGAACCAGTTCCGCAACCGTCACCTTGGCGTCCGTAGCGAGTTCGCCGAGCGCCGCACGCAAGGTAAAGCCCATGCCGAGGCCGCCGATCAGGATATGCGGAGCCTTCCGGCCGTTGATCTTATCGCAGGAAAGCGTCGCAAGCGCGCGCTCCGAGCCGCTCAGCCGGCTGTTCATCAGCTCGTTGGTGCCGAGCATGATGGAAAATTCCTGGCCGCGTTGTTTCAGGCGCAGCTCGCCGCCACCGGGGATTTTCGCAGTGTCGAGCAAGGTCCAGGGGATCACGGGCAATTCTCCAAAGCAATTCCAGGAAAAGTGTGTAGCGGTTTTCCGTCCGGAATTGCGTGTAAAACAGGTCGTTTCGAATTGCCCGGGACCATAGTCTTTCGATGTCGAGAATAACAGATGCGCCTATCCCAAACGGATATAGGGCACGTCCTTTTTCGCAACTTCGTCCAGCGCCTCCTCATAGCCGGCGTCGGCATAGCGCATGACGCCGAGCGCCGTGTCGTTGGTCAGTGCATGGTCGAGCCGTTCGTCGGCGGCTTGCGTGCCGTCGGCGACCACGGTGACGCCGCAGCTCGTCATGTAGCCGGCATAGCCGCCGCCGCCGGAATGAACGACGACGAGATCGGCCATCGACGAGCAGAGCATCATGGCGTCGATCAGCGGCCAGTCGGCGATAGCGTCGGAGCCGTCCTTCATGCCTTCGGTCATGATGTTCGGATGCGCCATGGCGCCGGCATCGAGGTGGTCGCGCGAAAACGCGATCGGGCCTTTAAGCTCGCCGGCCGCCACTAGCTCGTTGACGCGGCGGGCCAGCGCCGTGCGCTCGCCATGGCCGAGCCATGCGATACGTGCCGGCAGCCCCTCGAAGGGCACATGCTGGCGGGCGAGGCGGATCCAGTTGGTGATGATCTTGTTGTCGGGGAACATTTCCAGCAGCAGATCGTCGATGCGGGCGATATCGCTTTCCTCGCCCGAAAGGGCCATCCAGCGGAACGGGCCGATGGCGCGGCAGAAGAGCGGCCGCAGATAGGCTTCGGTGAAGATCGGGATATCGAAGGCGTTGGCGACGCCGCCTTCCTTCGCCTGGGTACGGATGAGGTTGCCGTTGTCGAAGACTTCCGAACCCTTCTTCTGGAAGTCCAGCATGGCCTTCACATGCTCGACGATCGAGGCGCGGCTGGCGGCCATGAGCTGGCCCTGGCCGTCCTCGCGGAGATCTCTGACCTGTTGCAGGTTCATGCCCTTCGGCACATAGCCATAGACGAGATCGTGGGCCGAGGTCTGGTCTGTGACGATATCGGGCACGATGCCGCGTCGGGCAATCTCGGGATAGATTTCGGCCGCATTGCCGACGAGGCCGACGGAAAGCGCCCGCTTCTCCTTGACAGCCGCATCGATCATTGCCAACGCGGAATCGAGATCCGGGGCGATTTCCTGCAGATAGCCGATTTCCTGGCGCTTCCTGGCGCGCTCCGCATCGATATCGACGCAGAGGATCGCCGCACCGGCCATGCGGCCTGCGAGCGGCTGCGCGCCGCCCATGCCGCCGAGACCGGCCGTCAGCACGAAACGGCCGAAAAGATCGCCGCCAAAGCGGCGCTCGGCGATGCGCATGAAGATTTCGTAGGTGCCCTGAATGACGCCCTGGCTGCCGATATATTGCCAGGCGCCGGCCGTCAGGCCGCCCCAGCAGATCAGGCCTTTGCGCTGCAGCTCGTAGAACACCTCGGCCTTCGCCCACTGCCCGACGATGTTGCAGTTCGCCATGATGACGAGCGGCGCCTTGTCATGCGTGCGGACGAGGCCGATCGGCTTGCCGGACTGGATAAGCAGGGTCTGGTTCTCATCCATCTCGGTCAGAGCCTTGACGATGCCCTTGTGCGCCGCCCAGTTGCGCGCCGCCTTGCCGAGGGCTGCGTAGACGACGAGATTATCCGGGTCTTCGCCGACCGAGAGTACGTTTTCCAGCAGGCGCAGCAGCGCTTCCTGCCGCCAGCCCTTGGCGCGCAGCTCCGGGCCGCCCGGAATCGGGAATTTCGGATGACGTGGATTGGCTTTCGGCATGGAAATTCCCTTCCCTGTTTTCTTTGTTGGTGGTTCCAAGGGGCCGGATGAGGGGGCGCGGCACATGCCCGTCTTCGCTTTCGCTCAGCCGCTAGCTCTTTTGTCGCTCGGCCCCCTCATCTGTCCTTCGGACATCTTCTCCCCGCTGGGGAGAAGAGGAATACTCGTTCATTTCGGCGGCAGGCTTTCGACGAAGTCCAGCGCGGCCAGAAGCAGCCGCTTGTGCAGCATGTCGTTGCCATAGGCCCCCGGTCCGGCGCGGACCCAGCCCTGTATTTCGCGGCTGCCCGACAGCATTGGTTTGATATCGGGCAGTTCCAGCGCCCAGGCATCGTTGCCCTTGCCGAGGCGGATCAGCATCCCGTCGTCACGGGCGCCGCATAGGAGATGACCGTTGAGCAGAAAGGCCCAGCCGCCGAACATCGCTTTCTCGCTGAGCCCGGGGCGTTCCCCAAGCTCTTCTCGCAGCAATTCCTCGAGACCGGCGTCGCGGCCCATTCAAGCCTCCTGCGCCCCTTAGCTCTTCTTGCCGGCCAGAGCGTATTTGGCGATCTCGATCCCCATGGCCTTCTCGACGGAGGGATAGACTGTGGGGTCGAGCACGCTGGCAGACAGCGGAATGATGTCCATCGGCACATGCAGGATGAAAACCTTCATGCCCTCGTGCAACTGGCCGACGCTCAAGGGCTCGCCTTCCGGCGAGAGCGTGGTGATGACGGAGGGGAAGGTCGCGAGACGCTTGCCGCCGGTATCTTCCACGGCCATGTACTCGTTCATCACATGCATGACGACGGCCTTGTCGCAGCTGCCGACCGTGATGGTGCCGATATCGAAGGCTTCCTTCGTGTAGACGACATCCTTTTTGGTGATCGTGCCTTCGGCGAGGATATGGCCGCCGGTCGTCTTGCAGATGGCGTCGATGACGGCGCTGCCGCCCTTCTTTTCCGCCTCGATGATCGCTTCGCCGAGGGCGAGCGCCATGGAGATGCCGCCGAGCGCCGCATGCGTGCGGACGTAAGAAGCGCGCAGCGGGTTGCGGCAGGAAGCGATGAAACCGCCGGACTGGTCGGATGCCGCGCGCAGGATCGGCGAAATCTTCGCCGTCGCACCCTTCACGACCAGCTCGATATAACGGTTCTCGGCGCGATTGCCGCCGACAGCGGTCTGGATCATCTGTTCGGGCGAGCCGGCCATGCCGATCGAGCCCATGTCGCCGGTCGGATGGGCGCGGATATCGCCGACCGCGTCCACGACCTTCGTTCCGAGGATGGCCGACGGCAGCCAGCCGTTCAGCGTCGAGGACTTGCCGTTCTGGCCGATGATGAGGCCGGAAAGCTTCTCGCCGAGCTCGTCCTGCAGCAGCTGCGCGGCTTTCACGTAGTCGATGCCCTGCATTTCCCAGGGCGTGGTGGAGGCCGGCGCGCCGATGGCGGCTGCCGTGGCGATCCAGTCGTTGTCGTTGAGCTCATCGATCGACACCAGCTCCGGTTTGCCGACATTGACGGCCGCATAGCCGAGCATGCGGCCGTGATCGGCCCAGCCGCCGCCGCCGGCGGCATAAACGGAGCCGCCCTTGACGGCCGCTTCCACATCCTTGGCAACGAGTACGCGTCCCATTGACTACTCCCGGTTCTGTTTGAGGTTCTTGTCCATGTCGCGCACCGCTTCGAAAAGAACGGCCGCACCCATGGCGATGTCGTCATTCTCGGCCCATTCCTCGGCGCAATGGCTGCGGCCTTCCTTGCAGGGCACGAAGATCATGGCGGCGGGTGCCACCTTGGCGATCCAGGCCGTGTCGTGGCCGGCGCCGGAAGCCATGCGGCGATGCTTGGCGCCGACCGTGTCGCAGGCGCGCTCGAGCGTCTCGAGCAGCACGGGAGCGCCCGGCGTCGGCATGTTGTCGGAGACGCGCACCGGCGGGTTGATCGTCACGCCATAATCGGCGGCGATGGTCTTCACCTCGCCGTCGATCCAGGCCAGGAAATCCTCCATGTCGCTGCGGATTTCGGCGCGGCCGTCGATCAGCAGCACCACCTTGGACGGCACGACGTTGGCGGCATTCGGCTCGATGCGGAATTCGCCGACGGTCGCGGCGAAATGGCCCGGCGTCTTTGCCTGTTCGGCGGCGCGGCTCCGGATGTCGAGCACCAGCTGCGACGCTGCCACCAGCGCATCCGCGCGCCGGTCCATCGGCGTCGTGCCGGCATGGTCGGCGCGGCCTTCGACGGTGATTTCGATGCGGGTAATGCCGGCGATGGCGGTCACGATGCCGACATCCTTGTTCTCGGCCTCCAGCACCGGACCCTGCTCGATATGCAGCTCCAGGAAACCGACGAGATCCGGGCGTTTCTGAGCGAGCAGCACGGAGGGGTCGCCGCCGACCTCGGCAATGCCCTGCGCAAGCGTGCGGTCGCCGCTCACGCGGGTAAGCCACGCCTCGGGGATCTGCCCGGTCATGCCGCGGCTGCCGATGCAGGACACGCCGAAGATGCTGACTTCCTCGGCGAGGAAATCGACGATCTCCAGATCATGATCAAGCTCGATGCCGCGATCCTTCAGGGAACGCGCGACTTCGAGCGCCGCAATCGTGCCGGCGATGCCGTCGAAACGACCGCCATCGGGAACGGTGTCGGAATGAGAGCCGACAAGAATCGTGCCGAGGCCGGGCTTTGCGCCCTCGCGCCGGCCGATCAGATTGCCGGCGGCGTCCATGCGTGTGGTAAGCCCGGCCGCCTTCATGCGCGCCTCGATGTAGGCACGTCCTTCCAGGAAGAGCGGCGAGAAGGCGCGGCGTGTCCAGGGGTGGCCCGGATCGGTGATGCCGGCCAGGGCATCGATATCCTCGGCGATGCGGTCGGCGTTGACAGGCAGGTTGTGGCGCTTGGGTTCGTTCATCAGGCTGCTCCTCCGGCAAGAACTTGGCGAGGCAAGGGGCGGACGAAGCTGCCGGAGCCGGGTTCGGCCAGCACCTTCTGTCCCTCGGTGATCTGCTTGCCTCTAAGGTAGGCGGCGGAAACCGTCCAGGGCAGGCGGATGCCGTTATACGGGCTCCAGCCGACGACGTTGTTGCCGCTTGCGGCTGCGTCATAGACCGTTTCGCGCGGTTCCAGCACGACGATGTCGGCGTCCTTGCCCGGGGTCAGCGCGCCCTTGATATGATCGAGGCGGAAGTGTCTGGCCGGATTTTCCGCCATCAGCTTCGCAGCCCAGGTGAGCGGCACGCCGCGCTCCAGGGCGCCTTTGACGAAGAGCGGCACCATGACCTCCAGTCCCGGCACGCCGGAAGAGTTCGCCAGCATGTCCGGATTGTTCTTGCGGCCTTCCGACCAGCTGACGTGGTCGGTCGAAACCAGCCAGACATTGCCTTCCGCCACCTTGCGCCACAAGGTTTCCACTTCGGCGCGCGGGCGGATCGGCGGATTAATTTTCGCCTTGCCGCCGAGACGCCGCACATCGTTTTCCTCGTCGAGCGTCAGATAGTGGATGCAGCATTCGACCGTCGCTTCGAACCCGTCGCGGCGATAGGCGCGGGCGATGTCGTAGCCGCGGCCGAGCGAGCAATGCACGACATGCGCCGGGCAGCCGGTATCCGCGCCCGTCTCGAAGATCGTGTGCATGGCGAGCAGTTCGGTGATCGGTGGACGCGAGAGGCCGTGAGCGCGGTAGTCGGTGACGCCGCTGGCCTTGACCTGCTCCATATAGGTGCGGACCGCTTCGTCATCCTCGTTGTGGACGCCCGCGGTCAGGCCCGTTGGTGCGATCGCGCCGAAGCAGGCGTCGAGCAGGGCGGGCGGAATGCGCGGAAAACGCTTGGGATCGGTGCCGAAGGTGGAGAATTTGAACGCCGAAACGCCGGCTTCCACCATTTCGGCGATGCGGGCCGGGCCTTCTTCCGGATCGATGGTGCCATAAAGGGCAAAATCGACGCGCGCCTGCGGGGCTGCATGGTCGATCTTCTTCTTAACCGCCGCTGCCGAGCAGACGAGATTGCCTTCGTCATAGGGCATGTCGACGATGGTGGTGACGCCGCCTGCCGCTGCCGAGCGCGTTGACCAGATGAAATCCTCCTGATCCTTCTGGGAGAGGGAATGGACCTGCGCATCGATGGCGCCGGGCAGGATCAGCGCCTTGCCGAGCAGATGCCTCTCGCGCGCCGCCGGTGGCACGCCGATGCCGACCTCGGCGATCTTGCCGTCACGCACGGCGACGTAGCCGGCTTCCACGATGCGTTCAGGCAAAACCACGGTGCCTTGCAGAACAAGATCGAAATCGGCCATGTACAGTCTCTCCGCTCGTCGGTTGGTTCAGATAGCGATGGTGTCGTGATAGAGCCGCTCTTCGACCCGCTCCAGCGTGCCGAGCGCGAAGAAATCATCATAGGCGAGGATCGGCTTGTGGGCGATCATTTCCGAGACGAAGGCCTCGGAAGCAAGTTCCTCTTCGATCGCCTCGACTTCGGCCGAAAGGGGCCGGTCGACGACATAGAAATCCGCATGTTTGCGCACGACGTCGTAGAGCATGCGCGCCACGCCCTCCGGCTTGTCGCCGAGAATGTCGATCGCCTGGGCCGAAAGCAGGGCTTCCAGAGCCGCCAGGCGCTTGAGTGCCCGCATCTGCCGCTCGAAGCGCTCGATGACAAGCGGCAGGAAGGCGGCTTCGTCCTCCATTCCCCCCGCGACGACCAGAGACTGCGCCGAGACCGGGTTGGACATGGAAAGCACGCGCGAAAAGATCTCGCCGGCAAGCTTGATGATCGGGCCGAAGCCCGTGGCGATCTTGCCTTCCGGCACGAGGTTGACGGGCAGGCCGCGCCGCTGGCCGTTGCCGAGCAGGACGCAGCGATTGAAGGCGTTGCGCGCGGCATGGGCCATGCAGATGACGGCGCCTTCCAGGAGCACGGTGACATCGAGCGGAAGAGACCCCCCGGACGTCATAACGCGACCGTCGACGATGACGGGATTGTCGTCCGAGCGGCCGGTGGCGGCGAGAATCTTGTGCCCGGCCGTCAGGAGGTTCTCGATGACGGCGCCGAAAACCTGGGCCATCATGCGCAGGCTCAGCGGATCCTGCACATGGGTCGCGACCGGCCAGGGCCATTCTTCCGAGGCGTTGCAGAGCCAGGCGCCGATCAAGGCTTCGCGGGCGGTGCCGACATGGCGCACGGAAATCCAGGGATCGCGCGAGGCGCCGAGCGCGCCGGCGGCCATCATGCCGGTCGCCAGCAGCACGCGGATCGAGGAGGCGGCGTTGCGGGTGGTCTCGGCGGCGGCGGCGAAGCTGACGGCGTTGACGCTGAGCGAGGCTAGGCTGTCGCGGGGCAGCATCCGCACCGGGGCGATGCCGGCGGCATCGAACGCATCGGCAGCCTGCATGCGGCGGCCACGATAGACGGCCTCGCCGACGCCGGTCAGGACCGCGCCGATCTGGCCCATCAGGCCGATATCCGCGCAGCCGATCGAGCCCGTGCGCCTTACGACGGGAATGACATCGGTGCCAAGCAGCTGCAGATAAGCTTCGATCAATTCCTGCGAGCAACCGACCTGACCGGTGAGGGCCGTATTGACGCGAATCGCCATGGCATTGCGCACGACAGACATGGAGAAGGGCGAGCCCGTGCCGAAATGATGGGCGCGCACGAGGCCGAGATTGAACGCATCGAGATCCTCAGGAGACCACTCGACATCCTTCATGGCGCCGACGCCCGTCGTGGAGCCGTAGACCGGCAGGCCGGACTGGATCGTGTTTTCGAGAATGCCCCGCGCTAGCCGCACGCGCGCCATGCCGCTTTCCGACGCCGATGGCAGCGCGGCGCCCGCGCCGATCCGCACCAGGTCGCTGAACCCCAGGGGTTGCCCGGTCAGTTCGATGCCGGCTTTCTGACGCTCCATGTCTGTTGTTCTCCTTTTTCGCAAGGCTATGCGAGCCTTAGCGCCAATGGGATATCCCAAATGGCGAACACCTTGACGGGTGGCGTGTGACGTGAATTCTGGGGCGAGTCAGGCCGTGGCGCAACTCTGTGTTTGTCGGGTTATATAGCTTCGTGGAGGCGAAAGGCAGGCATGGCAAGGCGCCATGCATCCGCGGCGGCGGCACGCACGGATGCATGGGTGCGGGGAAGCTCTGCGGGTCAGCTCAAATGCCAGGCGATGTAGAGAAGCGCCAGCGCGATGATCCATAGCGCGAAACGGCCGGAGCGGCTGTGTTTGGCTTCGGCCCTGCCGATCGCCTCCGCCGTCTGCGGGTCGAATCGTAGGCCGTTTTCGCTCATGTGCAGCAGCTCGTGATGGAACTTTTCGGTCTTGGCGGCGATCTCTGGCGCTGCCTCGGCAAGCTTCACGGCCGCTTTCAAGCCATCGCGCAGATCGGTCATGATCCGCTTCGGCCCGAGGTTGGTGCGGATCCAGTCGCCGACGACCGGCTCCGAGGCCTTCCACATATTGAAGCGCGGATTGAGCATCCGCGACACGCCTTCGACCACGACCATGGTCTTCTGCAGCATGACGAGCTCGGGCCGTGTTTCCATATCGAACAGTTCGGTCACTTCGAAGAGCAGGGTCAAAAGCTTGCCCATGGAGATGGTTTCGGCCGGCTGTCCGTGGATCGGCTCGCCGATCGCCCGGATGGCCTGGGCAAAACTCTCCGTATTGTGATGGGCAGGCACATAGCCGGCTTCGAAATGCACTTCGGCCACCCGGATATAGTCGCGGGTGATGAAGCCGTAGAGGATTTCGGCGAGGAAGCGGCGTTCCTTGTTTCCCAGGCGGCCGACGATGCCCATGTCGACGGCGACGATCATGCCTGTGGGATCGACGAAGAGATTGCCGGGATGCATGTCGGCATGGAAGAAGCCGTCGCGCAGGGTGTGGCGAAGGAAGGACTGGATCAGCGTGTCGGCAAGCGCGTTGAGATCGTGCCCGGCGGCCTTCAGCCCCTCGACGTCGGACATCTTCACGCCGTCGATCCACTCCATGGTGATGACGTCGCGGCCCGTGCGTTCCCAGTCGACCTTTGGAACGCGGAAGCCCGGATCCTTCTCGGTATTTTCGGCGATCTCGGAGAGCGCGGCCGCTTCCAGCCGCAGATCCATCTCGACCTTCGTGGTCTGCTCGAGCGTCTTCGTCACTTCCACCGGTCGAAGGCGGCGGCTGGAGGGCATGAAGCGCTCCTGCATCCCTGCGACGAGATACATCGCCTTGATATCGTTGGAGAAGCGCTGGCGCACGCCCGGCCTGACCACCTTGACGGCGACGCGTTTGCGGCCTTCGGCCGTATCGACTTCGGCCGGATGGACCTGTGCTATGGAAGCCGCGGCGATCGGCTCGCCAAATTTGACATAGAGATCGTCGATCCGCCGGCCGAGCGAGGCTTCGATCGCCGCCGTCGCCGTCTCGTGCGGGAAGAAGGCCATGCGGTCCTGAAGCTGCGACAGGTCGTTGGCCATGTCGACGCCGACCACATCCGGGCGTGTCGCCAGGAACTGGCCGATCTTCACATAGGATGGCCCGAGCCGCTCGACCGCCTTGGCAAGCCGGTCACTGCGGGCCTGGCTCTTCGCCTTTCTGCGCGCGAAGATGCTGACGAAGGATTTGGCCAGGCTGACGGAGGGCGGCAGCCCTTCGGACGGGAGCGCCGTGACCACGCCTTCGCGCACAAGCACCCAGCCGACCCGGACGAGGCCTAAATATGCACTGAAAGCACTCATAGCGTCTCAAGGTCTCGGGGAGCGGAGGCCGTCAGCCGCATCGGATGGCTCGATACCATGCTTCAGAGTTTCCAGCCGGAGTGAAGCGCAGCGATACCGCCGGTGTAGTTGGTGAAGCTCACGCGCGAGAAGCCGGCCTCGCGGATCATCGTTGCGAAGTCCTGCTGGTTCGGGAACTTACGGATCGATTCCACCAGATACTGGTAGGGCTCGGCGTCGCCTGTGATCGCCTTGCCGAACTTCGGGATAGCGTTGAACGACCAGGAATCGTAGACGCGGTCGAGCAGCGGCAGGTCGACTTCGGAGAATTCGAGCACCAACAGCCGGCCACCCCGCTTGAGAACCCGATAGGCTTCCTTCAGCGCGACGTCGATATGCGGCACGTTGCGTATGCCGAAGGCGATCGTATAGGCGTCGAACGAATTGGCCTCGAAGGGCAGTTCCTCGGCATTGGCCTCGACGAAGGTCAGATTGTCGGAAAGCTTCTTCTTCGCTGCACGCTCGGCGCCGACGGCGAGCATCGAGCCGTTGATGTCGAGCACGGTCGCATGCGCCAGCCGGTTCGAGGCTTCGACGATGCGGAAGGCGATGTCGCCCGTGCCGCCGGCGACATCGAGAGTCTTGTAAGACGGATCCTTGCGCGGATTGAGCGCCGATATCATCGCGTCCTTCCAGGCGCGATGCATGCCCATCGACATGACGTCGTTCATGACGTCGTAGCGCTTGGCGACCTTGTGGAACACCTCGTTGACGAGGCCCTGCTTTTCGCCATCGGCCACTTCGCGGAAGCCATAGGATGTTTCCATGCCGCCATCGGCGGAGGTGCGGCTGTCTGCCATCGGCTCAACTCCGTTACACGACAGCGCCGCGCGTCATAATGTGACGCGCAAAGGTCGCTGTAGCACTTCAAATCCGCTGCGCAATTTTTTCCTTGGATCGTTTCCGATTTCAGGAATTACGCAGTATTCAGCGGCGGACCATAGCGAAATCACGTTTGCCACGCTATCTCATCAGCCAGATCACCAGCCGCAACGCCTTGGGCTATAGCTCAGATCATAAGCGGTTGAAACATAAAGATGGATAGCCATGCCGGAATTACCAGAGGTCGAAACCGTCAAGCGAGGATTGGCGCCTTCCATGGAGGGCGCTGTTCTGAAGGAGCTGGAGCTGCGCCGCAACGATCTGCGCTTCCCGTTCCCGGCCGATTTCGCCCGCATGGCCGCGGGGCGCGGCATCACGTCGCTGTCGCGCCGCGCCAAATACCTGCTGATCGATCTCGACGACGGCATGACGATCGTCTCGCATCTCGGCATGTCCGGTTCGTTCCGGGTCGAGGCCGGTCCGCCGGCGGGAATGCCGGGCGCCTTTCACTATCCTCGCTCGAAGGACGAAAAGCACGATCATGTCGTCTTTCATCTGGCGGCCGCGGGCGGGGACGCGCGCGTCATCTACAATGACCCGCGCCGCTTCGGCTTCATGGATATCGTCAGGCGGGCTGATATGGTCAGCCATCCCTTCTTTCGGGATCTTGGCCCCGAACCCACAGGCAACGAGCTCGACGCCGATTATCTGGCCAGGCGCTTTGCCGGCAAGGCGCAGCCGCTGAAGAGCGCTCTGCTGGATCAGAAGAACATCGCCGGTCTCGGCAACATATATGTTTGCGAGGCGCTGTGGCGCTCGCACCTGTCGCCGCTGCGCGCCGCCGGCACGCTGGTAAGCGATGGCGGCAAGCCGGCGGAGGCGCTGCTGAGACTGGTCGACGCCATACGCGAGGTGATTGCCGATGCGATCGCCGCAGGCGGCTCGTCGCTCCGCGACCATATCCAGACGGATGGCTCGCTCGGTTACTTCCAGCATTCCTTTTCCGTCTACGATCGCGAGGCGCAGCCTTG
Organism: Rhizobium sp. A37_96; assembly: GCF_053521765.1. Classification (NCBI taxonomy): domain Bacteria; kingdom Pseudomonadati; phylum Pseudomonadota; class Alphaproteobacteria; order Hyphomicrobiales; family Rhizobiaceae; genus Rhizobium; species Rhizobium sp. A37_96. The sequence goes on from NZ_JBNWDS010000002.1 coordinate 280,622, forward strand.
CGGCACGCCGGGTTGCGGCGGTACGGTCGGTCGCATCGTCCAGGCAGGGCGCTCTTCTTTCTATTGCGCCGCCTGCCAAAACTGATTGAAGGGAGAGAGACAAGTGGCTTACGAAACCCTCATCGTCGAAACACATGGGGCCGTCGCCCTCGTGCGGCTCAACCGGCCTCAGGCGCTGAACGCCCTGAATTCCACCGTGCTGGCCGAACTGAAGCAGGCCTATGCCGCCCTTCACCTCGATGACGCCATCGGCGCGATCGTGCTCACGGGCTCCGAGAAGGCCTTCGCCGCCGGCGCCGATATCAAGGAAATGCAGTCGCTCGATTTCGTCGATGCCTACAAGAATGATTTCTTCGGCGGCTGGGAAGAGATCGCCAAAGCGCGCAAGCCAGTCATCGCCGCGGTCAGCGGCTTTGCCCTCGGGGGTGGCTGCGAGCTGGCGATGATGTGCGATTTCATCATAGCTTCGGAGACGGCGAAGTTCGGCCAGCCGGAAATCACGCTCGGCGTCATTCCGGGCATGGGCGGCTCGCAGCGCCTGACGCGCGCCGTCGGCAAGGCTAAGGCGATGGATCTGGTGCTGACCGGCCGGATGATGGATGCGGCGGAGGCGGAACGTTCCGGCCTTGTGGCGCGCGTCGTGCCGGCCGACAAGCTGCTCGACGAGGCATTGGCCGCCGCCGCCAAGATTGCCTCCCATTCCCGCCCTTCCGTGCTTATGGCGAAGGAGGCGGTGCACCGCGCTCTGGAAACCACGCTCGAAGAAGGGCTGCGCTTCGAGCGCCGCCTGTTTCATAGCCTGTTCGCCACGGAGGATCAGAAGGAAGGCATGGCCGCCTTCGTCGAGAAGCGCAAGCCGTCTTTCAAGAACCGGTGAAGGCCAAGATTCCGGAATTACGCGGGCTTGGAGAGAATCCGCGTTGACGCCGCGGCTCATTCCGGTTATATGCCCGCCACAGTTTGGAAAGCCGCTCTGGTTTTCCGCAATTGCTCCCGCATTGCTGGATGAAGTGGCCGCAGGGCCCGCGCTGCAAAAGCGGAGTTATGTTCGAATTCTAAGAGAGGCATACATGGCCAATACTACCTCGGCGAAAAAAGCGACCCGCAAGATCGTCCGCCGCACCGAAGTCAACAAGGCTCGTCGCTCGCGCGTTCGCACTTTCGTCCGTCAGGTCGAAGAAGCCATCGCATCGGGTAATGCGGATCTTGCAAAGGCAGCTTTCCTCGCCGCACAGCCGGAACTGGCCCGTGCAGCGACCAAGGGCGTGCTTCACGCCAACACCGCTTCCCGCAAGGTTTCGCGCCTTGCCAAGCGTGTGAAGGCCCTTTCGGCCCCGACCGCATAATTTTCTATTAACGATTTAGTCGTTACTCTTAAGCCCGGCCTTGTGCCGGGCTTTTTGGATTCTGCCAAAAAATTGCCGCATTACCAAAAATGGCCGATCGATCATGTCAATGAAGTGACAGAAATATATGTATAAAAACAACGGGTTACGACAGGATATCTCAGCGGTTGGTTATCTGCGAGACGCATTGCCGGCTCACAACTGAGTCAAGGGTTTTTTTATTTTTTTTGTTTTGAAAGCTGTGGGAATCGCGTTCGACGGGAATCTCTTTGATTCAAAAGCGATTCTTTTTTGAAGGCCGTGTGACAGTCAAAAACGGCCTCCGGAGTCAATGGCCGCCTCTTAATTTTGTGTAAAATTCATCGTTGATATCTGCCCTCGATCCTGCCTAAATGCATTTCAACAAGGGGCGCGGATCTCACCTTAAACGGCTTCGGCAAAACACCGTCACTCAAGACGGCGTGGGTGGTTTTGCCTCTTGTGGCGGAGCAGTTCAGCTCCGTTTTTTCAAACAGTTGACGAGTTAAACCCGAAAGCGGCAACGCTTGCGGAGCGAGGAAGCTTGTCTGTCCTTTGCAGCCTAAGCCAATGGCGTGGCTGCGGGGAGGGGAGAAAAATTGACAGCCATCGGGGCAGCCAGTCGGAATACGAGGGCCGACTACTGCTCCAGTTGCAGATGCCAGGACGAAGACTGCTTTGAAGAGCGGTTTTCGCCATAGTGTTTCTGTAAAGCCCGTTGGCCGGGCGTGGCTGATGAACCGGTATGCGGCGCGGCTTGGGACAACGGGCGCGATTGTCATGCTATGGCGAAGAACCTAAGGGCGGTGGCGCAATGCTGCCCCGCTCCATAAGAGACTGCGGAAGGCGGCATTATATGCAGATACATACGAGGACGACGGGTGCGTTGGAGAATGGGGACAATGCGCAGGCGTTCAGTGCGGTTTGCGTAGAAGCGGCGGGGGAAAAGGCTGACGTGGCGCAAAATAATCTTTTCGAGCGCGTTAGCGCGCGCTTGAAGGCCCAGGTTGGCCCCGATGTCTACGCCAGCTGGTTTGCACGGCTCAAGCTTCATTCGGTATCCAAGAGCGTCGTTCGTCTCACGGTGCCGACGACCTTTCTGAAATCCTGGATCAACAATCGCTATCTCGATTTGATCACCGGCCTGTTCCAGGCCGAGGACGCCGAGATTCTGAAAGTTGAAATTCTGGTGCGCACCGCGACCCGGCAGGGCGCGAAGCCATCCACCGACGAGCGGCCCGTGGTGCCGGATCAGGCGGCTGTCGCGCCGATCCGCCGTCCTGCCGCGCAGCCCGCGGGTCAGGCGATCGCCCAGGCCGTGAGTGCGGCTGCGGCCGCGCGTCCGTCGACGGGCGGTACGCCGCTCTTCGGCTCTCCGCTCGATTCCCGCTTCACCTTCGATACCTTCGTCGAAGGCAGCTCGAACCGTGTCGGCCTGGCGGCGGCAAAGACCATTGCCGAAGCCGGCACCGGCGCCGTGCGTTTCAATCCGCTCTTCGTCCATGCGACCGTCGGTCTCGGCAAGACCCACCTTCTGCAGGCGATCGCCAATGCAGCCGTGCAGAACCCGCGCGGCCTGCGTGTCGTCTATCTGACGGCGGAGTATTTCATGTGGCGCTTCGCCACCGCGATCCGCGACAATGATGCGCTGACGCTCAAGGACTCGCTGCGCAACATCGACCTGCTCATCATCGACGACATGCAGTTCCTGCAGGGCAAGATGATCCAGCATGAGTTCTGCCATCTGCTGAACATGCTGCTCGACAGCGCCAAGCAGGTCGTCGTCGCGGCAGATCGGGCTCCGTGGGAGCTGGAATCGCTCGACCCGCGCGTGCGTTCGCGCCTGCAGGGTGGTGTGGCGATCGAGGTCGAGGCCCCCGACTATGAAATGCGCCTTGAAATCCTCAAGCGCCGTCTGGACGCTGCCCGCCAGGACGATCCGTCGCTGGAAATTCCGGCCGAGATCCTCTCGCATGTCGCTCGCAACGTGACGGCAAGCGGACGCGAGCTGGAAGGAGCCTTCAACCAGCTTATCTTCCGTCGCTCCTTCGAGCCGAACCTGACGGTCGAGCGGGTCGATGAATTGCTTGCCCATCTGGTCGGCTCCGGCGAGCCGCGTCGCGTCCGCATCGAAGACATCCAGCGCATCGTGGCGCGCCACTACAATGTTTCGCGCCAGGAACTGGTCTCGAACCGCCGCACCCGCGTCATCGTCAAGCCGCGTCAGATCGCCATGTATCTGTCGAAGACCCTGACGCCGCGTTCCTTCCCGGAAATCGGCCGTCGTTTCGGCGGTCGCGACCACACGACCGTCCTGCATGCGGTGCGCAAGATCGAGGAACTGGTTTCCGGCGACAGCAAGCTGTCGCACGAGATCGAGCTGCTGAAGCGCCTCATCAACGAGTAGGTCGCGCCACCAGCCATATGTTCCACGGCCGGCTTAATCGCCGGCCGTTTCTTTTGTGCGTTCTCCTTCGGCGGATGCTGCGAGCTTCCCGCAATCGATCCGTCGTTGCTGTTTTCTCTGAGAGTACGGGCCGATCTACGTGGGCGGCGTTGTGCGGGACACCTCGGTTAACAGCCAGGCGCGCAAGGCCGCGATCGCCGGCCTTTCCAAGGCGCCCGACGGGTAGACGAGGTGATAGGCAAACGCGCTTGCAAGCCCGATCGGGAAGGGTGCGATGAGCGTGCGGTCCGCCAGTTCCTGCTCGACGAAGGATCGGCGCATCAGGGCAATGCCGAGCCCCGCCTTCATGGCGTGATAGGCGCCCATGCCGTCGGTGAAGACCGGCCCATGCGTGGCATCCACCCGCGTCGCGCCTGCAGCCTGCAGCCAGAGCTCCCAGTCCCGCCGATAGACGTCGTGGATGAGGGTCAGGGCGGCGAGATCGTCGACTGCGGGGGAGGGACCAAGTGAAACAGCCATTTCCGGCGTGCAGATCGGCACATATTCGTCGTCGAGCAGCTTTTCGCTCGCCAGCCCCTCGTAGCCGCCGAGGCCGTGGCGGATGGCGATGTCTATTCCATCCCGCTGGAAATCCATTACGCGATGGGAAGCGCTGATGCGCAGGTCGATATCCGGATGCGCCTCCTCGAAGCGTCGCAATCGCGGCACCAGCCAGTGCGTGGCGAAGCCGGCGGTACACGTCACGGTCAACACCGTATCTTTCGAGCGCATCACCAAAGCCGCCGTCGCCTCGCGAATGAGCCGGAAAGCCGTTCGCATCGTCGCAAAATATTCGGCTCCATCGGCAGTCAGCGCAAGGCTGCGGGGCCGCCGCTCGAAAAGGCGAACGCCGAGCGCGCTTTCGAGGTCGCGGATCTGCAGGCTGATGGCGCCAGGGGTCACATGCAGTTCGTTTCCGGCCAGCGTCATGCTGAGATGCCGGGCCGAGGCTTCGAAGGCGCGGAGCGCTGAGAGAGAAGGCAGCTGATCCATGATGATTGAGTTTATCTAAAGCGTGATCCGAGAAAGACTCGTTTGTCCAAGCCTCGATATTGCGAGAATATTACAGTAATTCGGATGGTTGGCAATGATGTTGCGCCACGCCTTCGATAAGCAAAACTCAATCGGCAAACTGCTGGAGATGATCGTATGTCGCAAAAATCCATGGGCGCAGTCGAATGGAGCATGTTGGTGGGCCTCTCCATTCTGTGGGGCGGCTCCTTCCTGTTCAACGGCATACTGGTGCGCGAACTCCCGCCCTTTACCATCGTCACCGCGCGCGTCGCGCTTGCCGCCGTCGCCCTGCACATCATCGTGCGCGCAACCGGGCACTCCATGCCGAGAGATCGTCAGACCTGGCTTGCTTTCTTCGGCATGGGCTTTCTCAACAATGTTATTCCGTTTCTGCTGATCGTCTGGGGCCAGACCCATATTGCCAGCGGTCTTGCCTCCATCCTCAATGCCACCACGCCGCTCTTTGCCGTCGTCGTCGCCCATTTCCTGACCGAGGATGAGAAGATGACCGGCAATCGCCTGATCGGCGTTATCGTCGGCTTCGCCGGAGTGGCCCTGATGATCGGCCCATCGGTGCTGGCAAGCCTCGGCTCCAATGTGCTGGCGCAGCTCGCCGTGCTGGGCGCCGCCTTCAGCTATTCGCTGGCGGGCATATTTGGCCGTCGCTTCCGCCGCATGGGGCTGGCGCCCATCATTCCCGCCGCCGGTCAGGTAACTGGCTCGGCCATATTGCTCCTGCCGATCGCGCTCTTTGTCGATCGGCCCTGGACGCTGGCAATGCCCTCGAGCGAGACCTGGATGGCGCTGGCGGGCCTGGCAATCCTGTCGACCGCCATCGCCTACGTGCTGTTCTTCCGCATCCTCGCCACCGCCGGCGCCACCAACCTGATGCTGGTGACGTTCCTCATTCCCGTCAGCGCGATCCTGCTCGGCGCGCTCGTTCTCGGCGAGAGCCTGCAGCCGAAGCATTTCATCGGCATGGCACTGATTGCAGTTGGTCTTGCCGCCATCGACGGCCGGTTGCTCGCCTTGGGGAAGCGGCGGGTCGCGGCGCAATAGCGCGCCGGGTCAGCTCAACAGGCGAGATCCGCAACGACGGAATCGAGAACCAGCATTCCCGCCGGCGTGCAGCGCAGGCGGGAATTGCCGATTCGCTCGATGAAACCGTGTTCCAGTAAAAAGGCCTCGCGTTGCGGATCGGGGTCGCGGCCGGAAAGCTGCTGCCAGCGGGCGAGATCCACGCCCTCCCGCAGCCGCAGGCCCATCAGCAGCAATTCATCCGCCTGCTCGTCGAAGCCGAGCATTTCCTGGTCGACCATGCCGTGCCCGTCGCGCTCGACTATCTCGAGCCAGCTCTCCGGCTTGCGTTCGGTGGCCGTCGCCAGCTTCTGCGGGCCGCGCGTCAAGCGACCATGGGCGCCGGGGCCGATCCCGGCATAGTCGCCATAGCGCCAGTAGGTGAGGTTGTGCCGGCTCTCGGCGCCGGGGCGCGCGTGGTTGGAGACCTCGTAGGCCGGCATGCCCTCGCGCTCGGTGATTTCCTGCGTGGCTTCGTAGAGCAGCGCCGATTGGTCTCCATCGGGCACGATCAGCTTGCCGGCCTTATGAAGGCCGTAGAAAGGCGTGCCTTCCTCGATCGTCAGCTGATAGAGCGAGAGATGATCGACCGCATAGGAGATCGCTTGCCTCAGCTCGCGCTCCCATTCCTCGACGGTCTGGTTCGGGCGGGCATAGATGAGATCGAAGGACATGCGCGGGAAGATCTCGCGCGCCAGCCTGATCGCCTTCAGCGCATCGTCGACATTGTGCAGGCGTCCGAGGAATTTCAGGTCGCGGTCGTTCAGCGCCTGCACGCCCATGGATACGCGATTGACGCCGGCGGCGCGATAGCCGCGAAAGCGCTCCGCCTCGACGCTCGACGGATTGGCTTCCATGGTGATCTCGATGCCGTCGGGCACATGCCAGGTCCTGGCAATGCCGTCGAGGACAGCGCCCACCGTTTCCGGCTTCATCAGCGAAGGCGTGCCGCCGCCGAGGAAGACGCTGGTTACCGTCTTCGGGCCGCTGATCATCCGCATCGTTGCCATTTCTTTCAGAAAGGCGGCGGCGAAACGCTCCTGATCGACCGGCTGATGGCGGACGTGGCTGTTGAAATCGCAATAGGGACACTTGGCCGCGCAGAAAGGCCAATGCACATAGACCCCGAAACCGGGTTCTCCGGTATCGGGCAGCAATTGCGCCCCGCGCATCAGGTCCTGCGTATCGACGACTTCCACGGGGTTAGCTTATGCCTCCAGGCAGGTTTCGACAAAGATCTTGAAGGCGCGAGCGCGATGCGAGAGCGCCTGTTGATCGCCGGGCTTCCAGCCATGCTTCTGCTCGGCGCTCATTTCGCCGAAGGTGGTCTCGTATCCCTTGGGCTGGAAGACGGGATCGTAGCCGAAGCCTTGGTCGCCGCGCGGCGGCCAGACGACAGCGCCTTCGACCTCGCCTCGGAAAAGTTCCGTATGCCCATCCGGCCATGCAAGGCAAAGTACGCTGACGAAGCGTGCCGTGCGGCTTTCCGGTGAGGTGGCGCCGGCCTTTTCCAGGGCGGTCTCGACCTTCTGCATGGCCATAGCGAAGTCGCGCGTGCCGTCGGGCGTTTCAGCCCAGTTGGCCGTATAGACGCCGGGATCGCCGCCGAGCGCATCGATCACCAGGCCGGAATCGTCCGAAAGCGCCGGCAGGCCGGATGCGTGTGCGGAGGCCAGCGCCTTGATCGTGGCATTTTCCTCGAAGGTGGTGCCGGTCTCGTCCGGTTCGATGAAATTGAGGTCGGCGGCCGACTTTGCCACGAAGCCAAGGGGACCGATCAGATCCTGTATTTCACGGATCTTGCCGGCGTTGTGGCTGGCGACGACGATGGTCTTGGTATCGAGCTTGCGCATGTGCTGTCCTGTCATAGGCCCCAGATGCGGGGTTCGGCGCATTCCAGGCTGTTGCCGGCCGGATCGCGAAAATAGATCGAGCGGCCGCCGTTCGGCCAATGAAAATCGGCTTCAATATCGACACCGGCGGCCTTCAGCTTCTGCGCCATGGCTTCGATGTCGTTATTATCGATGCGAAAGCAGACGTGACCGTGGCCCTTCGTCCCATGGGGAGGCACCGGCAGGGCGCCCGGTTCGTGCGGCTTGGCGGTTTCCTCGCTATTGAAGATCAAAAGCACGCCCGGCCCGCAGCGATAGAAAACGTGGCGATTGCCGCCGCGCGAGATCTTCTGCAATCCGAGAATGCCCCCATAAAAGGCCTCGACCGCATCGAGATCGTCCGCATAGAGAGCGGTTTCCAGTACGCTTGCGAGGGCCGGATCAGCCATTGCACGATATCCTCAGGCGATGGCCTGCTTCTGCAAATCCACCAGTTCGGCAATGCCGTTCTTGGCGAGGCCCAGGAGCGTGGCGAATTCCTCTTCGCTGAAGGGAGCGCCCTCGGCCGTCCCCTGAATCTCGACGATGCCGCCCTTGCCCGTCATGACGAAGTTGGCGTCGGTTTCGGCCGAGGAATCCTCGATATAGTCGAGGTCGATGACCGGCTGGCTGGCGAAGATGCCGCAGGAAATGGCGGCGATATGGTCCTTCAGCACGCGGTCGACCTTGACCATGTTGCGGCTTTCCATCCACTTCAGGCAATCGTAGAGCGCAATCCAGCCACCGGTGATCGAGGCCGTGCGCGTGCCGCCATCGGCCTGGATGACGTCGCAGTCGACGGTGATCTGCCGCTCGCCCAGCTCCTTGAGATCGACGACGGCGCGCAGCGACCGGCCGATGAGGCGCTGGATTTCCTGCGTGCGGCCGCCCTGCTTGCCGGCGGCTGCTTCGCGCTTCATGCGCTCGCCGGTCGCGCGCGGCAACATGCCGTATTCGGCCGTGACCCAGCCCTTGCCGCTGTTGCGCAGCCACGGCGGGGTCTTGTCTTCCAGGCTTGCCGTGCAGAGCACATGCGTATCGCCGAACTTGACCAGGCACGAGCCTTCCGCATGCTTGGAAAAATTACGCTCGAACGACACCTTGCGCATCTGGTCGGTTTTTCTGCCTGAAGGCCGCATTCCACTCTCCTGAAAGTTCGTTGACCGCTTCTACGACCCACAGGCCGGTTTTGCAAAGGAAAAGCAGGCTGCGGGACGCCGGTGGGGCGATGCCGGCATTTTTCCCTTTTGCCATTGCTAACTGAATGATTATATTTTCGCCAAGGCTCAACGGAATGGATTTGACAGCGAAATGGTATTCACGACGTCGTCGGTTTCGGATGTCATTGCTGCATTGGACGAGCGCTCCAAGGAAGTTTTCCGCCGCATCGTCGAAGGCTATCTCGAAAATGGCGAGCCCCTCGGTTCGCGCAATCTCTCACGCCTGCTGCCCATGTCCTTGTCGCCGGCCTCGGTGCGCAATGTCATGAGCGATCTCGAGGAGCTTGGGCTGATCTATTCTCCCCATGTGAGCGCCGGCCGATTGCCGACCCAGGTGGGTCTGCGCTTTTTCGTCGATGCCTTCATGCAGGTCGGCGATCTCTCCGCCGAGGATCGGGCCAACATCGACCGGCAGGTGCGCGGCAGCAATCGCGACCAGCCGATGGAATCGATGATGTCGGAGGCGAGCCGCGTGCTGTCGGGCGTTTCGCGCGGCGCGGGCCTGGTGATCACGTCCAAGAACGACCCGGTGCTGAAGCATGTGGAATTCATTCGCCTGGAGCCCACAAAGGCGCTTGCCGTGCTCGTTGGCGATCACGATCAGGTCGAAAACCGCATCATCGAGTTGCCGGCCGGCACGACGTCGTCGCAGCTGACGGAGGCCGCCAACTTTCTCAACGCCCACATGACCGGGCAGACGCTGCCGGAACTGCGGCGACAGCTGCAGACCCTCAAGGAAAGCGTGCGCCAGGAGCTGGATAGTCTTTCTCATGAGCTGGTCGAGCGCGGTGTGGCCGTCTGGTCCGGCGGCAATGACGACGGCAAGCCGACACAGCTGATCGTGCGCGGCCACTCCAACCTCCTGGCCGAAATCGCCGGCGCCGAGGATCTGGATCGCCTGCGCCTGCTCTTCGACGACCTCGAGAAGAAGGACAGCCTCATCGAGATCCTCAATCTCGCTGAAAGCGGCCCGGGCGTGCGCATCTTCATCGGGTCGGAGAACAAGCTCTTCTCGCTGTCCGGGTCTTCGCTCATCGTTGCGCCCTATCGTGACGAAAACGATCGCATCGTCGGGGCCGTCGGCGTCATCGGCCCGACGCGGCTGAACTATGCGCGCATCGTGCCCATGGTCGACTATACGGCGCAGCTGATTTCGCGCCTGTCGCGGCCAGGGCTGTGACGCGCATGGGCAAATTCGCGTGACGATGATGGCGATAGCTGCGAAATGCCGGGAATTGGCCGTTCTTGTCGACAAAGCCTTGATTTTTTCCGGCCAAACCTCGATATCGGGCACATCCAAAGACCAAGCAATTCGGAGACCGTCATGACCGACGAAACAACAAAAAACGGACCTGACGCCACGGCGGCCGACATCTCGGCGGATTTCGCACAGGACGCAGCGGAAACCATTGATACGGCCGAGCCGTCTCAGCCTGATCCGGTTGAGCTGCTGAAGGCCGAGAACGGCGAACTGCGCGATCGCTATCTTCGCCTCGCCGCCGAGATGGACAACCTTCGCCGCCGCACGGAGCGCGATGTGAAGGATGCCAAGTCCTATTCCGTGGCAAGCTTCGCCCGCGACATGCTCTCGGTGGCAGACAACCTGCGCCGGACGCTGGATGCCATTCCGGCCGACGCGCTCGCCAATGCCGATGCCGGCCTGAAGACGCTGATCGAAGGCGTCGAGATGACCGAGCGTTCCATGCTCTCGGCCCTGGAGCGCCATGGCGTGCGCCAGCTCGAGCCGGTCGGGCAGAAGTTCGATCCCAATTTCCACCAGGCCATGTTCGAAGTGCCCAATCCCGATGTGCCGAACAACACGGTCGTCCAGGTCGTCCAGGCCGGTTTCGTCATCGGCGACCGCGTCCTGCGGCCGGCCATGGTCGGCGTTGCCAAGGGTGGACCGAAGATCGTCGAAAATGCCGAGCAGGGCGTCAACAGCCCGCTCGACGAAAAGGACGCCTGATCTTTCGTCCTGATGATCTTTTCGTCCGGAATGGGCAAAGACAAAGAAATGCGGCGGTTCGGGAATTCCATGAAGAGCTGAACCGCTGTCGCAGCAAAAGAAAAGAGCCGGATGATGTCAGATCATCCGGCTCTTATTTTTGCCTTGGTCCGATGCGATCCAATTCGTCAGGCGGCGTTGGATGCCTGTTCCTCATTGAGGAACGCGTAAATGGCGGAGGCGGAATCTGTGGCGCGCAGTTTGGCGACCAGATCCTGGTCGCGCAGAACGCGGGCAATACGCGACAACGCCTTCAGGTGGTCAGCGCCGGCGCCCTCGGGCGCGAGCAGCAAGAAGACGAGATCGACAGGCTGATCGTCCAGGGCTTCGAAATCGACAGGCGCTTCAAGGCGCGCGAAAATGCCGGCGATGGACTTGATGCTGGCGAGTTTGCCGTGCGGAATGGCTATGCCGTTGCCGACGCCGGTCGAGCCCAGGCGCTCGCGCTGCAATACGACATCGAAGATTTCTCGCTCCGGCAGTCCAGTCAGTTTGGAGGCTTTGGCGGCCAGCTCCTGAAGCAGTTGTTTTTTGGAATTTGCCTTCAAGGCGGGGATGATCGCATCTTGCTGTAGCAAATCTGCCAATGCCATTCTCTTTATCCTTCGTGTCGCCGAGAACCGATGACGAGCAAGCGGCGGCCGGCCGCCACTGGGCGCAGCCGCCGCTTATCTTCTATTCTCAGCCTTTGATATTGGCCGCGTCGATCCAGCCAATGTTACCGTCCTGACGACGGTAGACGATGTTCAAGTGGTCTTTGCCCGGGCTGCGGAAGAGCAGCAGCGGCTCGTCGGTCATGTCGAGCGCCATGACGGCAGTCGCAACCGACATGGTCTTCAATTGCTTCGTGCTCTCGGCGACGATTGCCGGTGCGAAATCGGCAGGAACCTCGTCTTCGTCATCGGGAACACCATCCATGACGGTGTAGGCGACTTCGGCGTGGCCATTCGTGTGATTGCCGGCTTGATGGTCCTTGAGTTTGCGCTTGTAGCGGCGCAGGCGCTTTTCGATGCGTTCGGATGCCGCGTCGAAAGCAAGCTGCGGGTCCATGGCTTCCCCGGCGGCATGCAACACCACGCCACTGTCGAGATGAAGCTTGCAATCGGCCGCGAAACGCGAGCTGGATTTCTGCACAATCACCTGGCCCGAATACCCCCCGTCGAAGTATTTCGTCACGGCCATACCGATCTGGTCTTCAATCCGCTGGCGGAAGGAGTCACCAATTTCCATATGTTTACCGGAGACACGCACACTCATGGAGTTTCCCTTCTTGTAGTGGTTATTGCGCGTATCAGTTTACGCCAAGCCTCAAGCTCATCCAAGCACTTCGCGCAGTCAAAGGCAAATTGCGTATATGGACCGCCTTTTGGATGGTGGGGATAAGTTTCATGGTCGTGCTGTCCTGCAGCGATTGCGGCGGGCTTCTAGCCTTGCCACATGGGAAAGTCAACTGCGTCTTAACGGACTGTTAGGAGTTCGGCAGCCTGCGGTTGAAAATGGACGACCGTCAGAAGCCGGAGACTTTGGCCAGGGCGCGCTTCTCCCGCCGCCGCTGCACGGAGGAGGGGATGTTCATGGCCTCGCGGTATTTTGCAACCGTGCGGCGAGCAAGCTCGATGCCGCCCTTCTTCAGCGTATCGACGATATCGTCGTCGGAGAGCACCGCATCCGGGCTCTCATTCGAGATCAGCAGGCGGATCCTGTGGCGCACGGCTTCCGCAGAATGGCCGTCGCCGCCTTCGACCGCGCTGATCGAAACGGTGAAGAAATATTTGAGCTCGAACAGGCCGCGCGGCGTCAGCATGTACTTGTTGGAGGTCACGCGGCTGACCGTGGACTCGTGCATCTTGATGGCGTCCGCCACGGTTTTCAGGTTGAGCGGGCGCAGATGATCGACCCCGTGCACCAGGAACGCATCCTGCTGGCGTACGATCTCGCTTGCCACCTTCATGATGGTCTTGGCGCGCTGGTCCAGGCTGCGGGTCAGCCAGTTGGCGTTCTGCAGGCACTCCGACAGGAAGGCATGGTCCTGGCTGGTCTTGGAAACGGACGCGAAATAGGACTGGCTGACGAGCACGCGCGGCAACGCATCGGGATTGAGCTCCACAAGCCAGCTCCCGTCCGAAGACGGGCGCACAACGATATCGGGCATGATGGCCTCGGATATGTCGGTCTCGAAGCCGCTGCCCGGCTTGGGATTGAGCTGGCGGATTTCCGCCATCATGTCGAGCAGATCCTCTTCGTCGACGCCGCAGAGCCGCTTCAGCGTCGCGAAATCGCGCCGCCCGAGCAGCTCCAGGTTCTGGATCAGTCGCTCCATGGCCGGGTCGAACCGGTCTTTCTGCCGGAGCTGGATCGCCAGGCACTCGCTGAGAGAGCGGGCGAAGACGCCGGCCGGGTCGAGCTGCTGCAAGGTATCCAGCACGCGTTCCACATCCGCCAAAGTCGTGCCGAGACGCTCGGCGGTCTCGTTCAGGTCGGAGCGCAGGTAGCCGGCATCGTCGAGCTGGTCGACGAGGTGCTGGCCGATCAGCCGGTCGCCCAACGCGGTAAGCGAGAAGGGAATCTGCTCGTTGAGATGATCGCGCAGCGATACCTGGCCGGCGACGAAATCGTCCAGATCGTAGCTCTCGCCGGCTTCGCCGCCGGGCATGGATTTCCACTGGCTCAGCAGTTCGGGCGCATCGGCGCGCTGCGGGCTGCCGTCATCGGGAAAGACGTCGCTGAAATTGGTATCGAGCTCGTCGCTCAGTCGATTGGCGTTGCCGGTATTGTCGCTTTCGTACCAGTCGCTCGCCAGATCTCCGGCATTGCGTTCGGAGCCGTCGTCGCCATGCGTCTCTTCCGGGGCTTCGAAGCGTTCGTCCCTTGTGTCGCGATCGCCGTTGCTGCCTATATCGTCGTCATTTGACGCAAATTCCAGCAGCGGGTTCTTCTCGACTTCCTGTGCGATGAATTGCGTGAGTTCAAAATGGGTCATCTGCAGCAACTGGATGGATTGCATCAGTTGCGGTGTCATCACCAGGCTCTGGCTTTGGCGCAGGAAAAGATTGGCCGATAATGCCATGGCGGACGCGGGACTCCCCTTGAACCTCGGGAATCCGCGCTTCTAATCCATAAAATCTTCGCGAAATTCCAACTGGCCCAAAAATTGCTTTTTTATCGGATTTGGTCAAGCGGAACTGTGAAGCAAAAGTAGAATTCGGGCCTGGCCCGGCATCCGGTAATATTGGCAGGCAAGGCACTGGAATTTCAGCCTGTCAGAGGCTGAAATTGTCGCCCAGATACAGCTTGCGTACTTCGGGATTGCTGACGATATCGTTCGCCCGCCCGTGGGTCAGCACCTCGCCCGCGTGGATGATGTAGGCGCGGTCGATGAGGCCGAGCGTCTCGCGAACATTGTGGTCCGTGATCAGCACGCCGATGCCGCGTGCCGTCAGGTGATGCACGAGGTTCTGAATGTCGGCGACCGAGATCGGGTCGACGCCCGCGAAGGGTTCGTCGAGCAGCATGAAGGTCGGGTCGGTCGCCAGCGCGCGGGCGATTTCGAGACGCCGCCGCTCGCCGCCCGAGAGCGCGATCGCCGGCACGGTGCGCAGATTGCGAATGTGGAATTCCTCCAGCAATTCGTCGATCTTGCGCTCCCGCTTGGTCTTGTCCTTTTCATGGACTTCGAGCACGGCGCGGATGTTTTCTTCCACCGTCAGGCCGCGGAAGATCGAGGCTTCCTGCGGCAGATAGCCGACGCCGAGCCGCGCGCGGCGGTACATCGGCATCGTCGTGACATTGTTGCCGTCGATCTCGATCGTGCCTTCATCGACGGGCACCAGCCCGGTGATCATGTAGAAACAGGTTGTCTTGCCCGCGCCGTTCGGCCCGAGCAAGCCCACCGCTTCGCCGCGCCGCACCACCAGCGAAACGCCGTTGACGACGCGCCGCCTGCCGTAGGTCTTGGTGAGACCGCGCGCGATCAGGGTGCCCTTATAGCGTGTCTTATCCGTGGCCGGTGCGCCCGATGCCGTGGAAGACGGCCCGGGCATGCCGGGCAAAGTGGAGGTGGTCGATGTCGTCACGAGGGGGCCGGTATCAATTCTTCTTTTGTTGTTGTTGCTGCACTTGCTGCGACTTCGGATCGAGCTGGATCTGGACGCGACCGCCACAGGAGTCCAGCTGCGCTTCGCCCGTTGCCATGTGCACGGTGAGCTGGCAGCCCGTGAAGACGTTCGGTCCATCGGTCAGAACGACCTTCTTGCCCTTGAGGATCGCAAGCTGGTTGGCCATGTCGAAGGAGCCGTCCTCGGCTGTCGCCGTCTGTGTGCCGGACACCAGATAAACCTTGTCGGTGACCAGAATGTGGTCGATGTTGGCATCGCCCGACACCAGCGACTGGTTCTGCTCCTTGGCGGCCTTGGCGACCGGATTGTCGGCCTGCTTTGCGTCGGCTGGCTGCTTCTTCTTATAGAAGACAGTCATCTTTCCCGCCTGCATCGTCGTAGTCCCCTGGACCACCTTGACGTTGCCGGTGAACACTGCCTGGCTTTCCTGATCGTGGATTTCGAGCTTGTCGCTTTCGATCTGGATCGGCTGATCGCTGGACAGGGCAAGGCCAGGCATGGAGCTGGTCGTCGATTGCGCGCCTGCATCCGCTGCCGCGAAGAAGGCGAGTGCGCTGAAAGCACAGAGAAGGCCGGCCTTGCGCGCGCCGGAGTGGAAAATTGAATTTGACCAATACTTTATCATGAACCGCCCGGCTTTTGTTGGCTAGCTGAATTATGGATTGCGGAAGGCTCGATATGCATCCGCACCTCCCCGTCGAATTCGATTACGCTCCCCTTATCCGTCATCTTGAGTGAACGCGCAACAACCGACATGCCACCTCGATAGATTGCAACCTGATCCTGGCTGGAAAGGTCGCCCTTCTTCACGTCGAGGAAGGCGGTCTTGAACTCGGCGCGCAGGCCGTTGTCCATCTGGATGGTGAAGGGCTCGGTGAGCTTGAGCGTATCGGCCTGGCGATCGAAATCCGCGCTCTGGGCCGTTACGTGGGCGATCACGTCGGTATTCACAGGCATGGATGCCTTGATGGTCTTGAGCGTGATCATGTTCGGGTTCTTGATGTCCTGCAGCGCCTTTTCGGCGAGAAGGGAGTAATTGATGCCTTCCTTGTTGCGGCCGGCAATGGCAGGGCGCTCCATGACCACCTTGCCGTCCTCGATCTTGGCACCCTCGATCTGTATTTCCTCGGGCAGATAGGCACGCACGACCGAGACAGCGATAAAGATGAGCGAGACGATGAAGGCGGCAAGCGGCAGCAGCACCTTCAGCCGCTTCACGCGGGCTGAATGAAAGGTCGCTTCTTTGTATATATTCCGTTCCGGCACCGAGCGGATTGCCTCGCCGGGAGTCTCGATCGTATTCAGCATGCAACAGGTCCGTCTTTCATGATCCGGAGAACCGCATTCACGCTATGCGAGGCTGTGCCAAAAAGCCTGTCGGATCGTTTCGCATTATTGCACTGGCTTGCCAATATGGATTTTTTTCTGCGGCTCAGGAATTTTGGCAGAAAAATATGGCATAAGCCGGTTTCATCGGGACTGGCGATGTCCTATCTGATGAACCGGCAGCGCGGTGTCACGCCGAGGACATCGAAAACGGGAAGAGCTTTTCTCTATGATTTGTGCCAGTTTCAAGATGTCATCTTCCGATTTGTTGCGCATTCGGTTTGTTGCAGGGAGAAATAAGGCGTGATGGACAGTTCTGCAATCGCGGACCGGCGACAAATGCGCCGAAAGCTTGGTTTCTGGCGTATTGTTGCCGTTTTGCTCCTTGTGGCGCTCGGTTTTGCGCTCTACCGCTTCATCGCGGCCGACCTGCCGGATGCGCGAGGTCCGCAAATTGCGCGCGTCACGATTTCCGGACTCATCCAGGATGATCCGGAACTTCTGGAGCGGTTGAAGAAGATCCGCGACAATGACCAGGTCAAGGCATTGATCGTTTCCATCTCGTCGACGGGCGGGACGACCTATGGTGGCGAGCGCATCTTCAAGGCGATCCGAGCCGTCGCGGCCAAGAAGCCCGTGGTATCGGACATCCGCACCGTCGCTGCCTCGGCCGGCTACATGATCGCCGCGGCCGGCGACAATATCGTTGCGGGCGATACCTCCATCACGGGGTCGATCGGCGTCATCTTCCAGTATCCGCAGGTCAAGGATCTGCTCGACAAGGTCGGCGTTTCGCTCGACGAGATCAAATCGGCGCCGCTGAAGGCCGAACCCTCGCCCTTTCATCCGGCGAGCGAAGACGCCAAGAACATGATCCGCAATATGGTCATGGACAGCTATGCCTGGTTTGTCGATCTGGTGGCGGATCGCCGCAAGCTGCCGCGCGACGAGGTGTTGAAGCTCGCCGACGGCAGCATCTTCACCGGCCGTCAGGCGCTTCAGAACAAGCTGATCGATACGCTTGGCGGCGAAGATGAAATTCTCGCCTATCTCGAAACGCGAAAGGTCAAGAAGGATCTGCCGATCGTCGACTGGAAGCCGCAGGACAAAACCTCATCCTTCTTTTGGCCGGGTGCTGCTTCCTGGTTGCTAAATCGTTTCGGTTATGATGATTTTATAAAAGGAGCGAGTCTCCAGAAAATCATGACCGATAAGTTGTTTCTTGACGGCCTGCTTTCTGTTTGGCAGGGTGCAGCCAATTGATAAATCAATGATTTAAGGGGATAGCCGTGATCAAGTCGGAATTGGTGCAGATTGTCGCCGCCCGCAACCCGCATCTCTATCACCGTGACGTCGAAAATATCGTCAACGCTGTCCTCGATGAGATCACCGATGCGCTTGCCGCCGGAAACCGGGTTGAACTTCGCGGCTTCGGCGCGTTCTCCGTCAAGAACCGGCCTTCGCGCTCCGGTCGCAATCCGCGCACCGGCGATACGGTCTTCGTCGAGGAAAAGTGGGTGCCCTTCTTCAAGACGGGCAAGGAGCTTCGCGAGCGCCTGAATCCGGGCGCAGGCGACGAGGAAGACGACAACTGATCGGCCTGATCGAGCCGTCCTTTTTCCGAAAATGCCGCGACGGGATGCCGTCGGACATGATTGTGCCGCGACGCGGTGGCACTTGAATTCAGCCGCCTCTTTTCTATTCTGCGGCTGAAGGCGGCTTGGGTGCGAAGACGCATGTCCGCGAATGAAGGAGCTGCGCAATGGCCAAGAAGATCGTCAATCTGCTGATATTGCTGCCGATCGGCATCGTCCTGATCATATTCTGCGTTGCCAACCGGCAATCCGTCACGCTGGCCCTCAATCCGTTCCGGCCGGACGACCAGGTGCTGTCGCTGCATGCGCCTCTGTTCGTGCTGCTGTTCGTGGCGCTCATCCTCGGCATGCTGGTGGGCGCTGCCGTCACATGGTTCAGTCAGGGAAAGCATCGCAAGCGCGCCCGCAGCCAGTCGCTGGAGGCGGTTCGCTGGCAGGCCGAGGCGGACAAACACCGCACGCGCGCCGAACAGATTGCCGGGCAGCTTCCGTCACGATGAGCGCTGAGCGTTGAGCAGCATTTCCTTGTAGTCGCCCTCGGGCGAGGCGCCGTCGCCGATCACCTCGAAGCCAAGCGTTCGATAGAACGCCATGGCGCGCGTGTTCTTGACCAGGCATTTCAGCCGGTAGCGGCGCGTTGGCCAACCCGGCAGGGCGGCAAGCAGGGCTTTGCCGGCACCGCGCCCCTGGAAGGCTGGCAGGATATAGAGCATATGGATGAAGTCGTCCGGCTCCCAGATCGCCGCGAAACCCGCAACCGCGCCATGCCCGTTTTCGCAAACGAACAGACGTTCGCCATTGGTGTGAACCTCGAAGTCTTCAAAGCTGAAGCGGCTGGGATCGACCCATAGGAATGTCTCTCGGCGGACACGGAGATAGATCTCCGCAAGATTGTGTCTGTCCTGCTCGCGTGCCGGCCGGATGGCCCAGGTCTCGGATTTCGTTATCATGACCAATTATATGGGTGCCGACATGTCCGCGGCAATCAGGCGCTGGCCTGACCGTTTATCGCGGCGGTGAAATCGGCAAAAAACTGTTGCGCGAGCTTCTTGGCGCTGGAATCGACCAGCCGCGAACCGAGCTGCGCGATCTTGCCGCCCACTTGCGCCTTGGCTTCGTATTGCAGGATCGTCTCGTTGCCGTCTTCCTTCAGCACGACGTCGGCGCCGCCCTTGGCAAAGCCGGCGATGCCGCCTTTTCCCTCGCCGGAGATCGTATAGCTTTCCGGCGCGTTGATGTTGGAAAGCGTGACCTCGCCGTTGAAGGAGGCCGAGACCGGCCCGATCTTCAGCTTCACGGTCGCGGTCAGCTCCGTCGGGGATACTCTCTCCAGGCTTTGACAGCCGGGGATGCATTGCTTGAGGATTTCAGGATTGTTCAGCGCGGCCCACACTGCGTCCCTGGGTGCCGCGATCCGCTCTTCGCCGGTCATGTCCATGCGCAATCCTCCCAATGTGACATTTTATGCATGGATCATCGCAGATCGGAAAGCGCTTTGCCAAGTGGCGGCCAGATGCTATTTGCACGCACATATCAATTTCGAGACAAGCATGGTGAAACATAGGGAAAGCCGGCCCGGCCAGAAAACCGCGGGCGGTCTCGGGGCAAAACCCCGGCGTGACATGCCCGGCAAGCCGCCGGCAAAGCCCGCGCATGCCTCAAGGCCAGCCAAGCCTTCGCGCGATCAAAGCGAGCGCGTTGCCGAGCCGCGTGCGGCCGCGCCTGCACCTGCCGCACCCGAGCGCCCGCTGACCGTGCGCAGCGGCGAGCGGCCGGCTGAGCGCGTGCCGGTCATCCTCGAGTCGCTGGGCGCCGGGGACTTTCACTTGATCGATAGCGGCAACGGGCTGAAGCTCGAGCAGTATGGACCCTATCGCATCGTCCGGCCGGAAGCGCAGGCGCTGTGGCCGCCGACGCTGCCCTCGCATGTCTGGGACAATGCCGAAGCGATCTTCACCGGCGATACGGACGAGGATGGCATGGGCCGCTGGCGCTTTCCGCGCGAGGCGCTCGGCGAGACCTGGCCGCTGCAATTGCTCGGCGTCGATTTCCTTGGCCGCTTCACCGCGTTCCGTCATGTCGGCGTCTTCCCCGAGCAGATCGTGCATTGGGCATGGATGAAGGAACAGGTCGAGGCGGCGAAACGCCCGCTGAAGGTCCTGAACCTCTTCGGCTATACCGGCGTCGCTTCGCTGGTGGCCGCCGCAGCCGGCGCGGAAGTGACCCATGTCGACGCCTCCAAGAAGGCGATCGGCTGGGCGCGCGAAAACCAGGCCCTGGGTCGCATGGAAAAGCTGCCGATCCGCTGGATCTGCGAGGATGCGATGAAGTTCATCCTGCGCGAGGAGCGCCGCGGCAGCAAATACGATATTATCCTGACCGATCCGCCGAAGTTCGGCCGCGGCCCGAATGGCGAGGTCTGGCATCTGTTCGAACACCTGCCGCTGATGCTCGATATCTGCCGCGAGATCCTGTCGCCCAAGGCACTTGGCCTGGTGCTGACGGCCTATTCGATCCGCGCCAGCTTCTATTCGATCCATGAGCTGATGCGCGAGACCATGCGCGGTGCCGGCGGCGTCGTCGAATCCGGCGAACTGGTTATCCGCGAAGCCGGCCTCGACGGCCGCACGCCGGGCAGGGCGCTTTCCACCTCTCTCTTCAGCCGCTGGGTGCCGAAATGAACCAGGATTTCCGTAACGACGGCCCGCGCAAGGTCGGACAGGTCAAGGAGGTCACCTCGCTTGCCAATCCGATCGTCAAGGACATCAAGGCGCTGACGGTCAAGAAGTCCCGCGAGGAAAGCGGCGCTTTCCTGGCCGAAGGGCTGAAGCTGGTCATCGACGCGCTGGAGCTCGGCTGGACGATCCGCACGCTGGTCTATGCCAAGGCCGCAAAGGGCAAGCCCCTGGTCGAGCAGGTCGCCGCGAAAACGGTCGCCGCCGGTGGGCTGGTGCTGGAGGTCAGCGAAAAGGTGATCGGCTCGATCACCCGCCGCGACAATCCGCAGATGGTGGTCGGCGTCTTCGAACAGCGCTGGCGGCCGCTTAGGGATGTCAAGCCGAAGGCGGGCGAGACCTGGGTGGCGCTCGACCGCGTGCGCGATCCAGGCAATCTCGGCACCATCATCCGCACCGCCGATGCGGCGGGCGCTTCCGGCGTCATCCTCGTCGGTGAGACGACCGATCCGTTTTCGCTGGAAACCGTGCGCGCCACCATGGGTTCGGTCTTCGCAGTGCCTGTCGTCAAGGCGACGCAGGAGGAGTTTGTCGGCTGGAAGAAGTCGGCGGGTGTCAGCGTCGTCGCCACCCACCTCGCCGGCGCCGTTGACTACCGCACCATCGACTACAAGAAGAAGCCCGTCGTGCTGCTGATGGGCAACGAGCAGTCCGGCCTGCCGGATGCCCTGGCGAAAGAGGCCGATGCGCTTGCCCGCATTCCGCAGGCCGGCCGCGCCGATAGCCTCAATCTGGCGGTGGCGACGGCAGTCATGCTGTTCGAGGCCCGCCGCCATATCCTGACACTTACCTAGCGAGACCCGATGACCGAAAGCGAGACCCACGGCCAGCCGACTGCAAAGCCGGCCCTGTTTTCACGGCCCCTGCCGATCCTGATCTTCATCGTGGTCGCCGTCATTCTCGACCAGGCCATCAAGATCATGGTGGATCACTGGCTGCCGCTGCAGGAAATGGTGCCGGTCGTTCCGATGCTGGCGCTCTATCGCACCTATAATCTCGGCGTGGCGTTCTCGATGCTGTCCGGAATGGACGGCTGGTTCATCGTCGGCATGCGGCTCATCATCGTCGCTTTCGTGCTGTGGCTGTGGCGACGCACGCCCGGTCATCGCTGGCTTGCGCATACGGGCTTTGCCCTGATCATTGCCGGCGCGCTCGGCAACCTGCTCGACCGCTTTCTCTACGGGCATGTGATCGACTATGTCCTCTTCCACACGCAGACGTGGTCGTTTGCGGTGTTCAACCTTGCCGACAGCTTTATCACCATCGGGGCGGGCTGCGTCATTCTCGACGAGCTTCTGATGCCGAAAAAGGCAAAAGCTTAAAATTCTAGCGAATCCCTGAAGGCATCGGGAAGGTTGTGCATGATAGCCAGAGTCCATGAGCACTCTGGCAGACCTGCAGGAAAAGCTTGCCGCGGCGGCGGCTCGCAGCCAAACGGAACCGATTGAGGCGCCGGCCGAAAACGAGTCGGCGCTCGCAAAGCCTATCGAGCCTTCTCACGATGCAGCCGGACAGGAGATTTCATCGGGTCCGTCACGGTGGTTGCAGAACCACTGGCTGGCCGGCGGCGGCCTGGTGGCGGGTGCTGTCCTTCTTGCGATCGGTTATGCCGGGGGCGCGCTGACGCTGGCGGCCGCACTGGGCTTCCTGGCTGTCGCATTCGCCGCTACCGCCATCTTCAGGTTCCGGAGAGCGACACGCGAGCCCTCCATCGCCGTCACGGATTTCAGCGAGAGCGAGCACGATCGCCTTTGGGAGCACAGGGAAAGCGCCGGCCTGTTTGCCACCGTCCATGATGCGCTGGGCGACATTGCCGTCACGCGCAGCATCGACCGCCGGATTCTGCACGCCAATGCCACGTTCCGCAAGTTGACCGGCAAGGCGCATCCGGAAGGCCTGACGCTGGAGGAGGCCGGCCTCGTGTTTCG
Organism: Rhizobium sp. A37_96; assembly: GCF_053521765.1. Taxonomy (NCBI): domain Bacteria; kingdom Pseudomonadati; phylum Pseudomonadota; class Alphaproteobacteria; order Hyphomicrobiales; family Rhizobiaceae; genus Rhizobium; species Rhizobium sp. A37_96. The sequence continues at coordinate 303,318 of NZ_JBNWDS010000002.1, forward strand.
CACCGTGACCGATGCCAAGCATCAGGATGCCGAAATCGCCACGCCCGAGGGGCGACACGTCTTTGCCTGGTATGATGTCATGTTCCGCGATCCGGCGACCGGGCAATTGTGCATACAGAGCGTCGCGCGCGACGTGACGGAGGAGCGGCAAGCTGCCCGCCAGCGCGAAGATGCGCGGCTGAAGGCCGAATACAACAGCGCCGCCAAGTCGCGGCTGCTCGCCACCGTCAGCCATGAGATCCGCACGCCGCTGTCGGGCATTCTCGGCATGAACCATCTGCTCGCCCAGACGCCGTTGACGCTGGAGCAGGCAAATTACCTGACCGGCATTCGCCAGTCGGGTCATGCGCTGGTGCAGCTGGTCGAAGACCTGCTCGATTTCTCCACGATAGAAGTGGGCCGCTTCCAGTTGCATCCGCGCAAGGAGGCCCTGCGTCCCCTTCTGGAAGGCGTCATCGAGATGCTTGCCCATCGCGCCCATGAAAAGGGCATCGAAATCGCCGCGAGCGTTGCGGCCGATGTTCCCGAGACGATGGAGTTCGATCCCGCCCGCCTGCGCCAGATCCTGTTCAATGTCATCGGCAACGCCGTGAAATTCACCCAGACCGGCGGCGTTCTCGTCCGCGTCGAGCTCCGGGCGCGGGATTTGACGATATCCGTGCAGGATAGCGGCCCCGGCATGACGGAAGAAGAACAGGCTCGTGTTTTCGGTGAGTTCGAACAGGCTGGCACCGTCGTCGAAAGAAGCGCCGGCACCGGACTTGGCCTTGCCATTTCCGCCCGCATCCTGCGCGAATTTGGGGGCAGGCTCAGCGTCGCCAGCGAGCGCGGCGGAGGCAGCGAGTTCATCATTTCCTTTCCGGTTGGCCTCGTCGCCGAGGATGGATACGACCGGCGCGATACAGTGCTCAAGGGATCGCGCGTCCTGCTGCTGGCTCCCGAAGGCGCGGCGAGCACCGCCATCATGCGAACCATCCAGACCCTCGGCGGTCATTGCAAGCTGATCGGCGCCCGCGACATGGACGACCTGCTGCGGTCCTTCCCGATGGGCGAGGAGGGGATCTGGACGGATCTCATCGTCGATCATCGCATGGCGCCCTGGTACTTCCGCGAGGGAAGCGCGCTTGCCGTGCCGATGCTGCGCAAGATCTTCCTGGTCAATCCCGAGGAACGCAACACTCATCCGCTCGATCTCTTCGACGCCTGGCTCATCCGGCCGCTGCGCGAGCAGTCGTTGATCGATGTGCTGAGCGGCCGCATGCGCGGCATGGAAAAACGCGACGCCTTGATCGAGGCGGTCTCCGAGATCGGCATAACGACGCCGGAGGCCGAAGACCGCGCGCTGGACATCCTGCTTGGCGAGGATGATCCGGTCAACGCGATGCTGGTTCGGGCCATGCTCTCCAAGGCAGGCCACCGCGTTCGCCTCGTCGAGGACTTCGACGCCCTGCGCGCCCGGGCGGAAAATGCCGAAGCGCGGCCCGAAGTGCTGGTGACCGATTTCAACATGCCCGGCGGCACGGGTGCGGCCGTGCTCGCGGAATTGCGGGCCCACGAGCGCCGGCACGGCTTGCCGACGCTTCCGATCGTCGTGCTCACGGCGGATAGCCGCGACGCGATCCGCCGTCAGGCGCTGCTGGCCGGCGCCGATGCCGTCATCGTCAAGCCGGTCGACCCTGAAAGGCTGGCGGCGACGCTGCAGAGCCTGTCCAGATCGGTTTTCGAACGCGCCTAGGGCTTTTCCATCTTCCGGCGAAGTTAACGGAAGCCGGCTCATCAATGCCCGATGGCGGCCGGCGTTCGAATTCAACCTGCGGCAATTGCCGTCGCTAAATTGGGGACGGTGCGCCCATTGCAAATTTTGCAATGGGCACGCTTCTTGCTTTTAGCCAGGCTGCGTGTCACTTTCCTGTCGCATGAATTTGGTTTATGGCGCTATATCGGCCCGCAGGGGGAGAATCGCCATGTCCATCGAAATCTTGAATCGCGAAGCTCAGGGCGAAATGGTTCAGTCTTCAAAGGCAACGGTTGAGCCGGTTGCCAGCGATGTGCTTGGACGCATCGGAAATCTAGAAACGCGCCTTGCCCGCACAGCGCGCGAGATCGATGCGGCTCAGGCCGTACGCTACCGTGTTTTCGTCGAGGAGATGAACGCGCAATTGCCGGCTGACGCCATGCGCCGCCAGCGCGATGTCGACAGCTGGGACGCTATTTGCGACCACCTTCTGGTGCTGGACCGTTCGCTCGAGGGTGATCCGGAAGACCAGATCGTCGGCACTTACCGTCTGCTGCGTCAGGAAGTCGCGATGGCTAATGGCGGCTTCTACTCCTCGTCGGAGTTCGACGTCGACGCTCTGCTCGCCCGCCATCCCGACAAGCGTTTCATGGAGCTCGGGCGTTCCTGCGTCCTGCCCGACTACCGCAACAAGCGCACCGTGGAACTGCTGTGGCAAGGCAATTGGGCCTATGCACTGAAGCATGGCATGGGCGCAATGTTCGGTTGCGCATCCTTCCCGGGCATCTTGCCGGAGCAGCACGCGCTGGCCCTGTCCTTCCTCTACCACAATGTCGTTGCCAAGGACGAATGGGCCGTGAGCGCGTTGCCGTCGCTTGCCCGCAACATGGACCTGATGCCGGTCGAGGCCGTCAATCCGAAGAAAGCGCTGATGGCGCTGCCGCCGCTGATCAAGGGCTATCTGCGCCTCGGTGCCATGGTCGGCTCGACCGCGGTCGTCGATCATGCCTTCAACACGACCGATGTGCTGATCGTTTTGCCGATCGCCAGCATCTCCAACCGTTATGTGAACTATTACGGCGCGGATGCCGGTCGTTTCGCCAGCTGACGGGTATCAGGGGATCGCAAAAATATCGATCGCATCGGTGATGCCTCGAAGCGCGACGTGATGGGATTGCGGCGTGAGGCCGCGCCTTGTCATCAATTCGACCGCGCGAGGGTTGTCGAGCACCGAGCTGGTCGCGAATATTTCGCGTGAGGTGGCGAGATGCTGGACGCGGGACGCGATGTTGACCGTTTGCCCGAAATAGTCCTGCCTTTCATTCAGGCTCACGGCGATGCATGGCCCTTCGTGAATGCCGATTTTCAGCAGAAGATCGTCGCTGCCGCGCTCCTTGTTGAGGCTGAGCATGGCCTCACGCATCCTCATCGCCGCGATCAGTGCCCGGTCCGGTGTCGGAAAGGTGGCCATGACGGCATCGCCGATGGTCTTGATGACCGCGCCTGCTTCTGCCGCCACGATCTCGTGCAGGATGCCGAAATGGGTCTTGACCAGATCGAAGGCCGCGAGATCGCCGACCCTTTCATAGAGCTCCGTCGAACCGCGCAGATCGGTGAAGAGAAAGGTGAGGCTGGTGATCTTGAGCCGCTGGTCGACGTCGATGGTGTCCGTGCGATGGATGTCCCGGAATGTCTGGTTGGAGAGCAGGCGCTTGGCGGTCAGGAACGGCCGGCGTTGACCGAGCAGGCTGTGAAGAGCGTCGTTGGCGACGCAGATCGAAGGTAGCACGCGAAGGTCAGTGTGGTTCTCCATCATGACGCGCAGGGGGCCGGGTCGCAGTTCGATGGCCTCGCTGTGCCGGTGCATGCGGTCGAAGACGAGCGACAGAGTTTGCCGCTCTTTCGATGGCTCTCCCTTGATGTCGAGGAACTGCGCGGCATGGGTCACGGGCTCGAAGATGATGGTAAACTCCGCCGGCAACTGAAGCGATATGACGGCCTTCTCGCCGGGCGGCAGCTCCAGGGATTCCAGCACGAATTGATCGACCTTTTCCTCGTAGCCTTCCTCCGGAAGGTCGATCCCCGAACCCCAATAGATCTGCCGGAAATATTCGAGGGGCGGCAGCTCATGCGGATTATGCGCTTCGATGTGGCGCACGCGGGGACTGACGGTAAAGGTGACTTCGACCATCTCGTCGAGCGTCGGCTCGTAGCCGGCTGCGCAAAGCGTGCAGTTATAGGTTTCGCTCTGGACCGTTTTCAGCGAGGTATTGGCATCCAGTACCCCGCCGCAGCCGGGGCAAAGGACATTCCATGACATTTCAAACAGGCCGAGGCGCGAGGCGTGCAGGAAAGCATTGATGGCTTGCTCTTCGTCGAAGCTGTGCTTCGCAGCGAAGGCAAGTACATTGATGCGGTTAAGCGCGCGGTCGGGTGCCTCAAGGACCAGCCGCTCGATCGCATCGACGATTTCCTGCCGCGCTGAATGGCGCAGCACTCCGAATAGGGACTGAGCTTCACTCATGTCCTTATTCTACACCCATTTCATAGGGCAGCTATCATCTTTGTTCGGCCAACGGCATGGCTGACAAAAACTAGGCGCCGGCTCCGTAGGCTGCGATGGCGGCCATGTTGACGATGTCGGAATCCTTGGCGCCCATCGAGGTGATCTGCACCGGCTTGTCGAGCCCGACGAGCAACGGCCCGATCACGGTGGAGCCGCCGAGTTCCTGCAGCATCTTGGTGGAGATCGCCGCCGAGTGGAATGCCGGCATGACGAGCACATTCGCCGGTCCGGAAAGCCGCGAGAAGGGATAGAGACTTTCCATGGTCTTGCGGTTCAGCGCGACGTCGGCCGACATTTCGCCGTCGAATTCGAAGTTCACATGGCGCTTGTCGAGAATGCCGACGGCCTCGCGCACCCGCTCCGAGCGCTCGCCCGAGGGGTGGCCGAAGGTGGAATAGGCAAGCATGGCGACGCGCGGCTCATAGCCCATGCGGCGGGCAAAGCCGGCTGCTTCCTCGGCGATATCGGCCAGCTCGACGGCGGTCGGCATGTCATGCACCGCAGTATCGGCAACGAAGACGGTGCGGCCGCGGGCCAGCACGATCGATATGCCGATGACCCGGTGCCCCGGCTTGTCGTCGAGACAACGGCGCACGTCTCCGAGCGCCGTCGAATAGTTGCGCGTGACGCCCGTCACCATGCCGTCGGCGTCGCCCAGCGCCACCATGCAGGCGGCGAAGTGATTGCGGTCGTTGTGGATCAGGCGCGTCACGTCGCGGTGCAGGTAGCCCTGGCGCTGCAGCCGGGCGTAGAGATAATCGATATAGGTGTCGCCCCGCTTGGAGATGCGGGCGTTGACGATTTCGAGGCCGGGGCGGTTGAGATCGATGCCGGCGCGCTCGGCGGTGGCCTCGATCAGGTCTTCGCGGCCGAGGAGGATGGCGGTGCCGAGCCCCTGGTTGGCATAGGAGAGGGCGGCGCGCATGACCTGCTCTTCTTCCGCCTCGGCAAAGACGATGCGCTTCTGGTGGCGGCGCACGCGCTCGTAGAGTTGCGACAGCGTCGAGGCGATCGGATCGCGCCGGGCGGAAAGCTCGCGGGCATAGGCTTCCATGTCGGGCATGTCGCGGCGGGCGACGCCGCTTTCGATCGCCGCCTTGGCGACGGCCACCGGAATGGCCGAAATCAGGCGCGGGTCGAAGGGCACGGGGATGATGTATTGCGCGCCGAAGCGCGGCCTTGCGCCCTGGTAGGCGGCCACGACGTCATCCGGCACGTCTTCGCGTGCAAGGCTTGCCAGCGCGTTGACGGCGGCGATCTTCATCTCGTCGTTGATGGTGGTGGCGCGCACGTCGAGCGCGCCGCGGAAGATGTAGGGGAAGCCAAGGACATTGTTGACCTGGTTCGGATAGTCCGAGCGCCCGGTCGCCATGATGGCGTCGTCGCGGATGCGCGCGACTTCCTCCGGCGTGATTTCCGGGTCGGGATTGGCCATGGCGAAGATGATCGGCTTGTCCGCCATGGAGCGGATCATGTCTTCGGAGAAGGCGCCCTTCTGCGACAGGCCGAGAACCACGTCGGCGCCCTGCATCGCCTCAGCCAGCGTGCGCTTGTCGGTCTTGACGGCATGAGCCGACTTCCACTGGTTCATGCCTTCGCTGCGGCCCTGGTAGATCACGCCCTTCGTGTCGCAAAGGATGATGTTCTCCGGGTTGAAGCCCATCGACTTGATCAGCTCCACGCAGGCGATCGCTGCCGCTCCCGCGCCGTTGCAGACGAGCTTGGTGGTCTTGAGGTCCCGGCCCGTCAGCTCGAGGGCGTTGATGAGGCCTGCGGCGGCGATGATGGCGGTGCCGTGCTGGTCGTCATGGAATACGGGAATGTCCATGAGCTCGCGCAGCCGCTGCTCGATGATGAAACAATCCGGAGCCTTGATGTCCTCGAGGTTGATGCCGCCGAAGGAGGGGCCGAGGTAACGCACGCAATTGATGAATTCGTCGACATTCTCGGTGTCGATCTCGAGGTCGATCGAATCGACGTCCGCGAAACGCTTGAAGAGAACCGCCTTGCCTTCCATGACCGGCTTGGAGGCAAGAGCTCCGAGATTGCCCAGGCCGAGAATGGCCGTGCCGTTGGAGATGACGGCGACCATGTTGCCGCGCGAGGTATAGTCGTAGGCGGTGGCCGGATCGGCCGCGATTGCCTTCACGGGAACAGCGACGCCGGGAGAATAAGCAAGGGAAAGATCGCGTTGCGTCGCCATCGGCTTGGTTGGATTGATCTCAAGCTTGCCGGGGCGGCCCTGCTTGTGGAAGTCCAATGCCTCCTGATCGGTAATCCCCGTTCCCGGACGCGACTTACTCTTGCTGTCTGCCATTGTTCCTCCAAACCTCCTGTGGGCGACCGGTCCCTCTTGCCCGATAGCTGTTGTCTTCTATAGCGGTGCGCGGATAGGGTGGCACCTCATTTTTTTGGAAAAACTGCACCTCCGTGAACGAACGTATTATCGCCAGTATCGATGCTTTCTCGGCCGCCGAGCTTGCTTCGGAGGAAAGCCGCGCTGCGGCGACCCCGATGATGGAGCAGTATATCGAGATCAAGGCGAACAATCCCGGTTCGCTGCTGTTCTATCGCATGGGCGACTTCTACGAGTTGTTCTTCGAAGACGCTGTCGATGCCTCGCGCGCGCTTGGCATCACGCTGACGAAGCGCGGCCAGCACATGGGGCAGGATATCCCGATGTGCGGTGTGCCCGTTCACGCCGCCGACGACTATCTGCAGAAGCTGATCGGCCTCGGCTTCCGCGTTGCCGTCTGCGAGCAGGTGGAAGATCCGGCCGAAGCCAAGAAGCGCGGCGGCAAATCGGTGGTGCGGCGCGATGTCGTGCGCCTCGTCACGCCCGGCACGATCACCGAAGAGAAGCTGCTTTCGCCTTCGGAATCCAACTATCTCATGGCCCTCACCCGCATTCGCGGCGGAGCCGAACCGCAGCTGGCGCTTGCCTGGATCGATATTTCCACGGGCGTCTTCCGCCTTGCCGAAACGGAGGCCTCGCGGTTGCTCGCCGATATCCTGCGCATCGATCCGCGCGAGCTGATCCTGCCGGATACCATGTTCCATGATCCCGAGCTAAAGCCGGTCTTCGACGTGCTCGGCCGCACGGCTGTCCCGCAGCCGGCGGTGCTGTTCGACAGCGCCAGCGCCGAGGGGCGGATGACCCGCTATTTCGGCGTCTCGACGCTCGACGGTTTCGGCACGTTCAGCCGTGCCGAGCTGGCTGCCGCCGCCGCCGCCGTTGCCTATGTCGAGAAGACGCAGATCGCCGAGCGGCCGCCGCTCGGCCTGCCGGAGCGCGAAAGCGGCGCCTCCACGCTGTTCATCGATCCCGCCACGCGCGCCAATCTCGAGCTGGTGCGCACGCTTTCCGGCGATCGCAACGGCTCGCTCCTGAAGGCGATCGACAGGACCGTGACCGGTGGCGGCGCCCGTCTTCTGGCCGAACGGCTGATGTCGCCGCTGACCGACCCCGCGCGCGTCAACGAGCGCCTGGATTCGATCGGCTTCCTGACGGAGGAGCCGTCGCTCTCGAGCGATCTGCGCTCGGCGCTGAAGCATGTGCCGGATATGCCGCGCGCCTTGTCGCGGCTGGCGCTCGATCGCGGCGGTCCGCGCGATCTCTGGGCAATCCGGCAGGGACTGGCCGCGGCCGGCGATATCGCCCGTTTTCTCGACAGCGCCTTGCTGCCCGAAGAGCTTGCCGCGGCACTGGCCGGCCTGCAGGCCCTGCCTGCCGATCTCGAAGCCATGCTCGCCGCGACGCTTGCCGACGAATTGCCCTTGCTGAAGCGGGACGGCGGCTTCCTGCGGGAGGGGGCGAATGCCGAGCTGGACGAGGTGCGCGCGCTGCGCGACCAGTCGCGCCGCGTCATCGCCGGCCTTCAGCTGCAATATGCCGAGGAAACCGGCATCAAGTCGCTGAAGATCAAGCACAACAACGTGCTCGGCTATTTCATCGAGGTCACCGCCGGCAATGCCGGCCCGATGACGGATACGAGCGAAGCCAAGGCGCGCTTCATCCATCGCCAGACCATGGCGAATGCCATGCGTTTCACCACGACCGAGCTTGCCGACCTCGAAAGCCGCATCGCCAATGCCGCCGACAAGGCGCTGGCCATCGAGCTTGAGGCTTTCGATCGCATGGTCGCGGCCGTTGTCGCCGCGGCCGAGGGGATCAAGGCCGGTGCTCGCGCGCTGTCGGTCATCGATGTCGCGGCAGGGCTTGCGCTGCTGGCCGAAGAGCAGGCCTATTGCCGGCCCGTCGTCGATGCGAGCCGCATGTTCGCCATCGAAGGCGGCCGCCATCCGGTGGTCGAGCAGGCGTTGCGTCGCCAGGCCGGCGGGCCGTTCGTCGCCAACAACTGCGATCTCTCCCCGAAGGCCGATGGCAAGGATGGCGCCATCTGGCTTCTGACCGGCCCGAACATGGGCGGTAAATCGACCTTTCTGCGCCAGAACGCATTGATCGCTATCCTCGCGCAGATGGGTGCCTTCGTGCCCGCCGCATCGGCGCATATCGGCATCGTCGACCGCCTGTTCTCGCGCGTCGGCGCCTCCGACGACCTAGCGCGCGGCCGATCGACGTTCATGGTCGAGATGGTGGAGACGGCGGCGATCCTGAACCAGGCGACCGAACGTTCGCTCGTCATTCTCGACGAGATCGGCCGCGGCACCGCGACCTTCGACGGTCTTTCCATCGCCTGGGCCGCCGTCGAGCATCTGCATGAGGCCAACCGATGCCGCGGTCTCTTCGCCACGCATTTCCATGAACTGACCGTGCTTTCGGAAAAGCTCGGCCGGCTTTCGAATGCCACCATGCGCGTCAAGGAGTGGGATGGCGACGTCATCTTCCTGCACGAGGTCGGGCCGGGTGCTGCCGATCGCTCCTATGGCATTCAAGTGGCGCGTCTTGCCGGCCTGCCGGCCTCGGTGGTGGCGCGCGCCCGCGACGTTCTGACGCGGCTTGAAGACGCCGACCGCAAAAATCCAGCCAGCCAGCTCATCGACGACCTGCCGCTCTTTCAAGTGGCGGTCCGCCGGGAGGAGGCGACCGGTCGACGCGAGCCGTCGAAGGTCGAGGAGCGGCTGAAAACGCTCGATCTCGACGACCTGACGCCACGAGCCGCTCTTGACGTGCTCTACGAACTGAAGAAAACCCTCACCAAGACCGGCTCACCATAGGCGATATTCCAAGGACAACATGATGTATCTCGAAGTTCTCCTCGCCGAGGTCCGTATTCTGGGCGAGCGCTTCTCTCCGATCGCGGCGCGCGGCAAGATCTGCGGCGAAGGCGAAGCCCCGGACTGTGAATCCGATCGCGGCCTGCTCGACATTACCCTGTCCTGCAGCCGGATTTCCGACATTTGCTCGAAGATCGCGAAGGCCGGCTATTGGGAATGTGAACGCGAGATGGTGACGCAGATCGGCGCCCAGTCGCGAAACATATTGCATAGCTTGAACGAGCTCCGGCGGTCGCTCGAGCCGGCAATGCCCTAAAACTGCCAGCTTCTGTGTTGATTGCGCGTCACGCTTCGTCAACTTTGACCCGATAAAAATCTTGAGGTTTGCCGATTCGACAGGGTCGGGTAAGGCTTGTGTCGAGGGATCCGGGCGTAGAATGCCTGTGTCAATCGCCTGTCAAAGAGGCTATAGCGCATGCAGACGAAAAGACAGGCGCCCCGGCAAGGGGCCGCGGTCAGCGAACAGAAAGCCGATCGGCAGAGCATGGAAACGCATCACATCGATTTCTCGACCATTCTCGACGTATCCGCGCTGAAAGCGGCGTGCGAGGCGCTCGCCAAACGGGGTCTGGACAAGAACGAGGAACGGTCCGCCTTGCTTGCGCTGTTGAAGAAGGCGAGCCAGGAGGGACGTGAGGAAGCGCGGCGGCTGCTGGTCGCGCGCGGCGGCGGCCTCGATTGCGCTCACCGGATTTCCTGGCTGCAGGACCAGATCATCACCGTCCTCTACGATTTCACCGTCCGCCATGTCTATCCGAAGCAGGCGGATGCCTTCTCCGTTACCGCTGTCGGCGGCTATGGCCGCGATACGCTGGCTCCGGGCTCCGACATCGATCTTCTCTTCCTCTTCCAGCCGAAGCCGGCAAGCGATACGCACAAGGCAGTGGAATTCATCCTCTATATGCTCTGGGACATGGGCTTCAAGGTTGGCCACGCCACGCGCACGGTCGAGGAATGCATCCAGCAGGCCAAATCGGACATGACGGTGCGGACCGCCGTTCTTGAGACCCGCTATATCTGCGGCAACGCGCCGTTGGCGCGTGAGCTGCAGGCTCGCTTCGACAAGGAAATCGTCACCAATACCGGCCCGGAATTCATCGCCGCCAAGCTCGCCGAACGCGACGAGCGGCACCGCAAGGCCGGCGATACCCGCTATCTGGTCGAGCCTAACGTCAAGGAAGGCAAGGGCGGCCTGCGCGACCTGCACACGCTGTTCTGGATCTCGAAATATTACTATCACGTCCGCGATCCCGCCGAGCTGGTGAAGCTCGGGGTGCTTTCGAAGCAGGAATATCGCCTCTTCCAGAAGGCGGAGGATTTCCTGTGGGCCGTGCGCTGCCACATGCATTTCCTGACCGGCAAGGCGGAGGAGCGGCTTTCCTTCGATATTCAGCGCGATATCGCCGAGGCGCTTGGCTATCATGCCCGCCCTGGCCTTTCGGCGGTCGAGCGCTTCATGAAGCACTATTTCCTTGTCGCCAAGGATGTCGGCGATCTCACCCGCATCCTCTGCGCAGCCCTTGAGGACCAGCAGGCAAAGGCCACGCCGGGGCTTACCGGTGTCATCAGCCGTTTCGCCAATCGTTCGCGCAAGATCCCCGGCACCGTCGAATTCGTCGAGGATCGCGGCCGCATCGCGCTCGCCAATCCCGATGTCTTCAAGCGCGATCCCGTCAGCCTCATCAGGCTGTTCTTCGTCGCCGATATCAACGGCCTCGAATTCCACCCGGATGCCTTGAAGCGCGTCACCCGCTCCTTGAACCTGATCGACAACGATCTGCGCGAAAACGAGGAGGCAAACCGCCTCTTCCTCGCGATCCTGACATCCAAGCGCGATCCGGCGCTGATCCTGCGCCGCATGAACGAGGCCGGCGTGCTTGGCCGCTTCATTCCAGAATTCGGCAAGATCGTCTCGATGATGCAGTTCAACATGTATCACCACTATACGGTGGACGAGCACCTGATCCGCGCCGTCGAGGTGCTGTCGGAGATCGACAAGGGCAAGGCGGAGGACATTCATCCGCTGACCAACAAGCTGATGCCGGGCATCGAGGATCGTGACGCGCTTTACGTCGCGGTGCTGCTGCACGATATCGCCAAGGGCCGCGAGGAGGATCACTCGGAAGCCGGCGCCAAGGTCGCGCGCAAGCTCTGCCCGCGTTTCGGCCTGTCGCCGAAGCAGACGGAGCTGGTTGTCTGGCTGATCGCCGAGCATCTGACCATGTCGATGGTTGCCCAGACGCGCGACCTGACCGATCGCAAGACCATCATCGATTTCGCCGACCGGGTGCAGTCGCTCGACCGGTTGAAGATGCTGCTGATCCTGACGGTGTGCGACATCCGCGCCGTCGGCCCCGGCGTCTGGAACGGCTGGAAGGGTCAGCTGCTGCGCACGCTCTATTATGAGACCGAGCTGCTGCTGGCCGGCGGTTTCTCCGAAGTATCGCGCAAGGAGCGGGCGGAAGCGGCCGCCCAGGCATTGGAGCACGCGCTTTCCGACTGGAACCAGAAGGACCGCAAGGCCTACGTCAAGCTGCACTACCAGCCCTATCTGCTGTCCGTGCCGCTGGAGGACCAGATTCGCCATACGCAGTTCATCCGCCAGGCGGACAAGGCAGGCAAGGTGCTCGCGACCATGGTACGCACCGACAGTTTCCATGCCATTACCGAGATCACCGTGCTCTCGCCCGACCATCCGCGCCTGCTGACCGTGATCGCCGGCGCCTGCGCCGCCGCCGGCGCCAACATCGCGGACGCGCAGATCTTCACGACATCGGATGGCCGCGCCCTCGACACCATCCATGTCAGCCGCGAATTCGCCGACGATGCCGATGAGCTGCGCCGTGCCGGGACTATCGGCAAGATGATCGAGGACGTGCTGGCCGGCCGCAAGCGCCTGCCGGAAGTCATTGCGACGCGGACGAAGAACCGCCGCAAGAACAAGGCTTTCGTCATCCCGCCGTCGGTCATCATCTCCAACAGCCTCTCCAACAAGTTCACGGTCATCGAGGTCGAATGCCTCGACCGCACCGGCCTGCTGTCGGAAATCACCGCCGTTCTTTCCGACCTGTCGCTCGATATCCAGTCGGCACGCATCACCACCTTCGGCGAAAAGGTCATCGACACCTTCTACGTCACCGACCTCGTCGGACAGAAGATTTCCAACGAGAACAAGCGGGCCTATATCACCGCGCGCTTGAAAGCGGTCATGGCGGGCGAGGAGGATGAAATGCGCGAGCGCATGCCTTCTGGCATTATTGCGCCCGCCGCCACGCGCGGCGTCGCCGTCGAAAAGTCAGACACAGAGAAGAAAGCCGGTTCCGCCGCATGAGCCTAGTCAAGAAATTCATCACCGTCGGTGGCGCGACGCTTGGCAGCCGCATCTTCGGCTTCGCGCGCGAAACGCTGATGGCGGCCGCCCTCGGCACCGGGCCGATGGCCGACGTTTTCTATGCCGCGTTCCGCTTTCCGAACCTCTTCCGCCGCCTGTTTGCCGAAGGCGCGTTCAACGCCGCCTTCGTGCCGCTCTTTGCCAAGGAAATCGAGGCACACGGCATCGAGGGCGCCAAGCGGTTTTCCGAGGAAGTCTTCGGCGTTCTCTTCTCGGTCCTGCTGCTGATTACCATCGTCATGGAACTGGCCATGCCGCTCCTGGTGCGTTGGGTCATCGCGCCTGGTTTCGCCGACGATGCCGAGAAATTCGACCTGACGGTCCGGTTGGCCGCCGTGATGTTCCCCTATCTCATGTCGATGTCGCTGACGGCGATGATGAGCGGGATGCTGAATTCACTGCATCATTTCTTCGCCGCCGCCGTGGCTCCGATCTTCCTGAACCTGGTGATGATCAGCGCGCTGTTCTACGCGATCTATTACGGCGCCGATCCGCTGAGCACCGCCTGGTACCTGTCCTGGTCGGTGCTGGTGGCAGGCGTGCTGCAGCTGGCCGTCGTCTATATCGGCGTGCGCCATGCCGGCATCAATATCGGCCTGCGCTTTCCGCGCTTCACGCCCAATGTCAAGCGGCTCCTGCTTCTGGCGATCCCGGCGGCCATCACCGGCGGCGTCACTCAGATCAATCTGGTGATCGGCCAGGCGATTGCCTCGGGCAAGGAAGGCGCGATCGCCGCCCTGCAATATGCAGACCGCATCTACCAGTTGCCGCTCGGCGTGGTCGGCGTCGCCGTCGGAATCGTGCTTCTGCCGGAACTGGCGCGTGCGCTGAAGTCGGGCCATATCAAGGAAGCCGCCAATATCCAGAACCGCTCGATCGAATTCGTGCTGTTCCTGACGCTGCCGGCCGCTGTCGCCCTGTGGCTGCTCTCCGACGATATCATCCGCGTGCTTTACGAGCGTGGCGCCTTCAACCCGAACAATACTGCGCTGGTCGGCTCCATCCTCGCCATCTTCGGCCTGGGACTGCCGGCTTTCGTGTTGATCAAGGCCTTGCAGCCCGGCTTTTATGCCCGCGAAGATACGAAATCGCCGATGCGTTACACGGCGGTCGCCGTCTTCGTCAATTCGGCGCTGTCCATCCTGCTTTTCCCGGTGCTGGCCGAGCGCGGCATTGCGCTCGCCGAGGCGGTTGCAGGATGGCTAAACGCTATACAGCTCTTCGTTACGCTCTATCGCCGCGGACACCTCGCCTGGGAGTGGTCGCTGGTGCGCCGCACCGTCATGCTGCTCGTCTCCTCCGCCGTCATGGGCGGCGTCATCGTATATTTGTCTCATCGGTGGGAGCCGCTTCTGGAGTCCAGCTCGACGCTGCTCACCAAGACCGGCGTCCTCGGCTTGCTCATATTGATTGCGATGGCGGTTTATTTCATTGTTGCCTTCCTGATCGGCGGCGTGGATTTGGGCATGGTACGCCGCAATTTGAAGCGCAAGCGGGCAGCGACTGCTCGAGATACCGAAGTGGTGAACGGGGAGTAGACAGCGAAGCCGGCTGTCGCGCACTCTCCGCATACCCGCAGTTTGTTTTGTTCCCGGAGCCTTCTCATGTCTCAATCCCTCTTCCTCGTCGCCCTCGTCGTCGATGACTACGATCGCGCGAAAGCCTTCTACTGCGATGCTCTCGGCTTCGAGTGCCTGCAGGACGAGGTACAGCCGGAGGGTAAGCGCTGGGTCGTCATCAAGCCGAAAGGCGGCGAGGGGGCGGCGTTGCTGCTGGCCCAGGCTGCCGACGAAGGCCAGCGCGCCGCGATCGGCAACCAGACCGGCGGCCGTGTCGGCTTCTTCCTGAAGACGGACGATTTCGCGCGTGATCATACCGCGATGAAGGCAAAGGGCGTGCGGTTTATGGAGGAGCCCCGCCACGAGGTCTATGGCACGGTGGCGGTCTTTGCCGATCCCTATGGCAACACCTGGGATCTGATCCAGCATTCTTCCTGAGTGTCTGTCACATAGCCTCTTGATCCCCGTCGATCCCGCGTGCATAAGCCGCTCGAAACCAAGGGTCGAGCGCCGCTCGCCCGGGCCCTCCACAAGCCTTTTGAGGACGACATGACCGAATTCAAGCCGCTCGTATTCTCCGGCGTCCAGCCGACCGGCAATCTCCATCTCGGCAACTATCTCGGCGCGATCCGCAAGTTCGTGGCGCTGCAGGCCAACAACGACTGCATCTATTGCGTCGTCGACATGCATGCGCTGACGGCTCAGCTCGTGCATGAGGACATGCCGAACCAGACGCGCTCGATCACCGCGGCGTTTCTTGCCGCCGGCATCGACCCGGAAAAGCATATCGTCTTCAACCAGTCTGCCGTGCCGGCGCATGCCGAGCTCGCCTGGATCTTCAACTGTGTCGCCCGCATCGGCTGGATGAACCGCATGACGCAGTTCAAGGACAAGGCCGGCAAGGACCGCGAGCAGGCCTCGCTCGGCCTCTATGCCTATCCGAGCCTGATGGCCGCCGACATCCTGCTCTATCGCGCCACGCATGTTCCGGTCGGCGACGACCAGAAGCAGCATCTGGAGCTGACCCGCGACATCGCCATGAAGTTCAATCTGGACTACATGGAGCATATTCGCCGCACCGGCTACGGCATCGACATCACCGTCGGCGACGAGCCTGTGCATGCCTATTTCCCGATGGTCGAGCCGCTGATCGACGGCCCGGCGCCGCGCGTCATGTCGCTGCGGGACGGCACCAAGAAAATGTCGAAGTCCGACGCTTCCGACCTGTCGCGCATCAACCTGCTCGACGACGAGGAAAACATCTCGAAGAAGATCCGCAAGGCCAAGACCGATCCGGATGGCTTGCCGAGCGAGATCGCCGGTCTCGCGGGCCGCCCTGAAGCGGACAATCTGGTCGGCATCTATGCCGCGCTCGCCGACAAGTCGAAGGCCGATGTGCTTTCCGAGTTCGGCGGCCAGCAGTTCTCCGTCTTCAAGCCGGCCCTGGTCGATCTCGCAGTCCATGTGCTCTCGCCGATCACCACGGAAATGCGCCGCCTGATGGCCGATCCCGGCCATATCGACGCCGTCCTGCGCGATGGTGGCGCCCGTGCCCGTGCCCGTGCCGACGTCACGATGAAGCAGGTTCGCGACATTATCGGCTTTCTCTATTGATGATGTCGTGATGCAAGGCTCCCGTCGAAAAACGGGGGCTTGCAAAACGCGGTCTTCGGGTGTCAGAGTCCCCTTATGGTATCAAAACGTCTCTCACGCCTCGAAGGTCATCGCCGCAAGTTCATGGCGATCATCGACGGTACGCCGGAATGCCAGCGCGCCGTTCATTATGCCGGCCGGCGCGCCAAGAATTCCAATGGCGGCCTTGTGCTGCTCTATGTGATCCCCGAAGGCGACTTCCAGCAATGGCTCGGCGTCGAGGAGATCATGCGGGCGGAAGCGCGCGAGGAAGCCGAGGCGGTGACGGCAAAAGCGGCGCAGAGCATCCGTGAGAATGTCGGCATCGATGCGGAAATCGTCATTCGCGAAGGGTCGGCCGCCGAGCAGATCAATGCCGTCATCGAAGAGGATCGCGATATCGCGCTTCTGGTCCTTGCCGCCGGTTCTGCCAAGGAAGGCCCAGGCCCGCTCGTCTCGTCCATCGCCGGGCGCGCGGCAGCCTTTCCGATCCCGGTGACGGTGCTGCCGGACACGCTGAGCAACGAGGAAATCGACGCGCTGAGCTGATCGGCACATGCCATTTCTTGAGAAACACTCTCTTGAATAGAATGGCCAAAAGGCCTATTTTCTTTTGAAGTATTCTAAAGTCGGGACCGGGCGTTTGCCCGCCGCATGGAGATCAAGATGTTCATTCAGACCGAAGCGACGCCGAACCCCGCCACCCTCAAGTTCCTGCCGGGCAAAGTGGTGATGGAAAACGGTACGGCCGAATTCCGCAGCGCCGAGGAAGCCGATGCTTCGCCGCTCGCTGCCCGTCTGTTCGAAATCCAGGGCGTGACCGGCGTTTATTTCGGCTATGACTTCATCTCGGTCTCCAAGGAAAGTCAGGAGTGGCAGCATCTGAAGCCCGCCATCCTCGGTTCCATCATGGAGCATTTCATGTCCGGCAAGCCGGTCATGGGGTCTTCTTCGGTTTCCTCGGAAGTGCAGGATGCCGGCGGCGAATTCTTTGACGAGGGCGACGAGGCGATCGTGCTGACCATCAAGGAGCTGCTGGAGACCCGCGTGCGTCCCGCCGTCGCCCAGGATGGCGGCGACATCACTTTCCGCGGCTTCCGCGACGGCAAGGTCTACCTCAACATGAAGGGATCCTGTGCCGGCTGCCCGTCCTCGACGGCGACGCTGAAGCATGGCGTGCAGAACCTGCTGCGCCATTTCGTCCCGGAAGTGCAGGAAGTCGAAGCCGTCTAATTCTGACGTTTCGGAAAAGTTGATATGATCGTCTTGGCGCTCGACACGGCAGGTGTGGATTGCGCTGCCGCTGTGTATGATAGCGGCAGTGATTCTGTGATGGGGGAGGTCACGGAAACGATTGGACGGGGGCATGCCGAGCATCTGATGCACGTTTTCGACGAAGCGCTGGCGAAAGCCAATGTCGCGCTCTCGGCGATCGAGCGTGTCGTCGTGACCGTCGGCCCCGGTTCCTTCACCGGCATCCGCATCGGCGTCGCAGCCGCGCGCGGCTTTGCACTCTCCCTCAACGTTCCCGCGGTTGGCGTCACGACCCTCGAGGTCATGGCGGCGGCCGCGCGAGAGCAGAATCCGGGCAAGTCGGTTCTGGCTGCCATCGATGCCAAGCGCGAGGAGATTTATCTCCAGAGCTTCGATGTCGATGGCGACCCGCTGGACGAGGCACGGGCCGTAACGATCGACGAAGCGCGGACGATTGCCGCCGCCTTCGATGGTATCGTTACCGGGACGGCTATCGCCCGGCTGAGCGACGCGCCGCCGGCGGAGCGGCCAGACGCATTTCCGATTGCCATCGTCGCCCGGCTGGGCGCTGGCAAACCTGCCGGCGAAAAGCCGAAGCCGCTTTATCTTCGCGGACCCGATGCCAGACCGCAGGCCGGATACGCAGTCGCCAGGCAATAGACATGCTCGAATCCTACCTTACCTTGAAAGCCGAATACGAAATCGTCCCGATGGAGATCAAGGATTGCGCCGAAGTGGCCCTCCTGCACGGTGAGCGGTTTCCGCGGATCTGGGACGAGACCGAATTCCAGGGCCTCCTCTCACAGGAGACCACATTCGGGTTTGTCGCCCGCCAGACCAATGCCATCCTGAGGAAGGCGCTTCCCGGCTTCGTGCTGGCGCGGCATGTGGCCGGCGAGGGCGAAATCCTCACCATTGCCGTCAACGCCAAGCTCGGGCGCTCCGGTCTCGGCTGGAGGCTGATGCAGGCAGCACTGCGCGAAACCCGCAATCGTGGCGGCGAGACCATGTTTCTGGAAGTCGACGGCGGCAATCAGCCCGCGCTCGGCCTCTACCGCAAGCTCGGCTTCGAAAAGGTCGGCGAGCGCAAGGCCTACTATCTCGGCGACGACGGCACGAAGTCGACGGCGCTTGTCATGCGCCGCGTTCTTCGCTAGTCCGTTGTCACAGTCCAAATAGACCGAAGACAGCAATCGATGGATGATGCCGTAAAATCCCTTGAGGAGCTTTGCGCCGAGCGCGGCATGCGAATGACGGAGCAGCGCCGGATCATCGCGCGCATCATCGAGAATTCCGGCGATCACCCGGATGTCGAGGAGCTCTACCGCCGTTCCGTTCAGGTGGATGCGAAAATCTCGATTTCTACGGTCTATCGCACCGTCAAGCTGTTCGAGGATGCCGGCCTTCTTGCCCGCCACGACTTTCGCGATGGCCGCTCCCGCTACGAGACAGTGCCGGAAGAGCATCACGATCACCTGATCGACCTGAAGAGCGGCGTTGTGATCGAATTCCACTCGCCGGAAATCGAGGCGCTGCAGGAGCGCATTGCCCGCGAACACGGCTTCAAACTCGTCGACCACCGGCTGGAGCTCTACGGCATCCCGCTGAAGAAGGACGAAGGTTGACGTGAAGGCTTTCATGCAGGAGCGAATGATTTGATGACCTGGCTGCGCATCGGCTGTGCCGCCGTGGTCATCTGTGTCGTCAGCGCCGTGATGCTGCCGCTGCAGATCCTTTGCCTGCGCTTCGACTGGAAACTCAGGCGATACCTGCCGCGCTACTGGCATCGCATCGTCTGCTACTGGCTTGGCGTGCGCATCCATGTCATCGGCAAGCTCGAGACGAGCCGGCCTTTGATGCTGGCTTCGAACCATTCGTCCTGGCTCGACATTCTCGTTCTGTCGGCGGTCGCCGATGTCTCCTTCATCGCCAAGTCGGAAGTGAAGGACTGGCCGATCTTCGGCCTGTTCGCGCAATGGCAGAAGAGCGTATTCATCGAGCGCGAGCAGAAGCGCAAGACGGGCGATCAGGTCAACGAGATTGCCGAGCGCATGGCCGACGGCGAAATCATGGTGCTGTTTCCGGAGGGGACCACCTCGGACGGCAATCGGCTGCTGGAAGTCAAGTCTTCGCTCTTCGGCGCTGCTGCCGCGGCGTTGCCGAAGACGCCGGATGCCGTCGTGCATGTGCAGCCGGTGGCGGTCGCCTATACCCGCATTCACGGTATTGCGATGGGCCGCTATTATCGCCCGATCGCGGCCTGGCCAGGTGACATCGAGCTGGTGCCGCACCTGAAGGATATCGTCGCCTGTGGTGCGATCGACGTCGATGTCTGCTTCGGCGAAGCGGTCGACTATCGCGCCGGCACCAACCGCAAGGAAGTCAGCGCCACCGTTGCGCGGCGTATCCGCGCGATGCTCGCCAGCCGTCTGCTTGGCCGCGAGATCGCCTGATTTCCAGGTGGTTTCAACTTTTTCATTTTCTCCGAAAGCAAAAGCCACTACATAGCGGCCATGACCAAGGACAGCCTGACCCTCGACGCCCCGGCGACCGATGCCCTGCAGCTCGGCCCCCGCGACGGCTCCAACAGCCGCAAGGTCTTCATCAAGACCTACGGTTGCCAGATGAACGTCTATGATTCCACGCGGATGAGCGATGCGCTCGCCCGCGACGGCTACGAGCCGACCGAGGACATGGAAGAGGCCGACCTCGTTCTTCTGAACACCTGTCATATCCGCGAGAAGGCGGCCGAGAAGGTCTATTCAGCGCTCGGCCGCCTGCGCGACATGAAGAAGCGCAAGGCTGCCGACGGCCGCGAGATGATGATCGGCGTCACCGGCTGCGTCGCCCAGGCGGAGGGCGAGGAGATTCTTCGCCGTGCGCCTGCCGTGGATGTGGTGATCGGTCCGCAGACCTATCACCGTCTGCCGGATGCGCTTCGCCGCGCCAAGGAAGGCCAGCGCGTCGTCGATACGGAATATGCGATCGAAGACAAGTTCGAGCATCTGCCGATCGCCGAAAAGACGAAGATCCGCGCCCGCGGCGTCACCGCATTCCTGACGGTGCAGGAGGGCTGCGACAAGTTCTGCACCTTCTGCGTCGTTCCCTATACGCGCGGCTCCGAAGTATCCCGCCCCGTCTCCCAGATCGTCGAGGAAGCCGAAAAGCTGGTGGATGGCGGCGTGCGCGAAATCACGCTGCTCGGCCAGAACGTCAATGCCTGGCACGGCGCCGGCCCCAGGGGCGAAGCCTGGAGCCTCGGCGACCTGCTTTATCGCCTGGCGGAGATTCCCGGCCTCGCGCGTCTGCGCTACACGACCAGCCACCCGCGCGACATGGACGAGCGCCTGATCGACGCGCATCGCGACCTGCGCACGCTGATGCCCTATCTGCATCTGCCCGTCCAGGCCGGTTCGGATCGCATCCTGAAGGCGATGAACCGACGGCATACGGCTGCCGAATATCTTACGCTCATCGAGAAGATCCGCACGGCACGCCCCGACATCGCCCTGTCGGGCGATTTCATCGTCGGCTTTCCGGGGGAGACAGATCGGGATTTTGAGGATACATTGAAGCTGATCGAGGAGGTGAACTATGCACAGGCCTTCTCGTTCAAATATTCGACTCGCCCCGGCACGCCCGGCGCGGATTTGAAGGATCAGGTGCCCGAAGAGATCAAGACGGAGCGGCTGGAGCGGTTGCAGGCGTTGTTGCTGCGGCAGCAGCATGCTTTTGCCGAGGCCTGCGTGGGCAAAACAGTGGATATCCTTCTGGAAAAGCCGGGCCGGATGCCGGGCCAGTTGATTGGACGCTCCCCTTGGCTGCAATCTGTGAATGTTGATGCAAAAGCATCGCAAATCGGTGACATTATCAACGTACGAATCACCGGAACCAGCACCAACAGCCTTTTTGCTGAATTGCTTTAGGTTCCGGACGGATTAAAGGAGCCGCACCGCTTGAACGGACAGGAATTGGTTTCTTCTTCATCGCGCCAGCCCCGCACCGCGAGCGACGCCAATCACTTCACCCTGACGTTCGAGAATAATCGGTTCGCCAGCGAACTTTTCGGACAATTCGATCAGAACCTGAAGCTGCTTGAAGAGCGTCTCGGCATCGATGCGCGGGCCCGCGGCAATTCTGTCGTAATCACCGGCGATGTGCTTGCCACCAATCAGGCGCGCCGCACGCTCGATTATCTCTATGACAAGCTGCAAAAAGGCGGCAATGTAGAGCGTTCCGACGTGGAAGGGGCAATCCGCATGGCGGTTGCCGCCGACGATCAATTGACGCTGCCGACCATGGAGAGAAAAGCCAAGTTGACGATGGCGCAGATTTCGACGCGCAAGAAGACGATCATTGCTCGCACGCCGACGCAAGACGCCTATATCCGCGCGCTGGAGCGTTCCGAGATGGTGTTCGGCGTCGGCCCGGCCGGCACGGGCAAGACCTATCTGGCCGTTGCGCACGCCGCCCAGCTTCTGGAGCGCGGCGCGGTGGAAAAGATCATCCTGTCGCGGCCGGCCGTCGAGGCCGGCGAGCGCCTTGGCTTCCTGCCGGGCGACATGAAGGAAAAGGTCGATCCCTATCTGCGTCCGCTCTATGACGCGCTCTATGACATGATGCCGGGCGACAAGGTCGAACGTGCGATCACCGCGGGCGTCATCGAGATCGCGCCGCTCGCCTTCATGCGCGGCCGCACGCTTGCCAACGCCGCCGTCATCCTCGACGAAGCGCAGAACACGACGTCGATGCAGATGAAGATGTTCCTGACGCGTCTCGGCGAGAATTCACGGATGATCATAACGGGCGATCCGAGCCAGATCGACTTGCCGCGCGGCGTCAAGTCCGGCCTGGTGGAAGCGCTGCAGCTCCTGCATGGCGTCGAAGGCATCTCCATCGTTCGTTTCAAGGACACCGACGTCGTGCGTCACGCGCTGGTGGCGCGCATCGTTCGGGCCTATGATTCGACCTATGCCACCCAGGGCGAGGAAAGCGATCCGCAGATCTGATCTGCGGCCCAAAAGCTCATGGCCGAACTCGATATACAGATCAGCGTGGAGGAGGGCGATTGGCCCTCCGAAGAACAGTTGCAAGCCCTGGCCGAGCGGGTGCTCGGAACAGCGGCGGCCTATTTGAAGAAGCAGGAAAAGCAGCCGTTTCCCAAGATCGCGCCCGAACTGTCTCTGGTGTTCACCGACGACGCTTCCATCCGCGAGATCAACGCGGAATGGCGCTCACAGGACAAGGCGACGAACGTGCTGTCCTTCCCGGCCTTCCCGCTGCAGCCCGGCGGCAAGCCCGGCCCGATGCTCGGCGATATCATCATCGCCAGGGAAACGGTGGAGCGCGAAGCCACCGACCTCGAAAAGAGTCTTGACGACCATCTGACCCATTTGATGGTGCATGGTTTCTTGCATCTCTTCGGCTACGATCATATGAATAATGGCGAAGCCGAAAGAATGGAGGGGCTGGAGACTCGCATTTTGGCGGAGCTTGGCCTATCTGATCCCTATGCGGGACAAGATCCCATTTGATTTGAACCCTGTCTGACCAGGAACAATGAGCGACTTTACGACAAGATCGGCCCCCGAGGCCAAAGACGGAGCCGATGCGGCCTCCTCCGACGAGGTAGGCAGTAGTAGCAACGGCAAGCGATCCCACTCTTCATTCTGGTCGCGCGCTGCGCGCATCCTTCGCCCGGCCCAAGGTGCAGCCAGGCTGCGCGAGGATCTGGCCGATGCATTGATGACCAATGCGGCCGATGACGATGCTTTTTCCCCCGACGAACGCGCGATGCTGCACAACATCCTGCGCTTCCGCGAGGTGCGCGTCGAGGACGTCATGGTGCCGCGCGCCGACATCGAAGCCGTGGACCAGAACATCACCATCGGCGAGCTGATGATCCTGTTCGAGGAAAGCGGCCGCTCGCGCATGCCCGTCTATGCCGACACGCTGGATGATCCGCGCGGCATGGTGCATATCCGCGATCTTCTGTCCTATGTTGCCAAGCAGGCGCGCAACAAGCGCCGCGGCAGCGGCGTCAAGGCCGCCGCCGCAACGGGCGCGACCACAGCCGAGAAGCCGCCGCGCTCGGTCAAGCCGAATTTCGATCTGTCGCGCGTCGATCTGCAGAAGACGCTGGTCGAGGCCGGCATCATCCGCAAGATCCTCTTCGTGCCGCCCTCGATGCTGGCCTCCGATCTTCTGCGCCGCATGCAGGTCAACCGCACGCAGATGGCGCTTGTCATCGACGAGTATGGCGGCACCGACGGCCTGGCGTCGCATGAGGACATCGTCGAAATGGTCGTCGGCGATATCGACGACGAGCATGATGACGAAGAAGTGATGTTCAAGCGCGTCTCCGAGGACGTCTTCGTTGCCGATGCCCGCGTCGAGCTGGAAGAGATCGCCGCGGCGATCGGCCCGGATTTCGACATCATCGAGCAGGTGGACGAGGTGGATACGCTCGGCGGTCTGATCTTCTCCGCGCTCGGCCGCATTCCCGTGCGTGGCGAGGTCGTGCAGGCGCTACCGGGCTTCGAGTTCCATATTCTCGATGCCGATCCGCGTCGCATCAAGCGGGTTCGCATCACCCGCAAGCGTCATGCCGCACGCCGTCGTCCGGCCAAGGCCGAGGGCGAGACGGGCGGGTCGGACCGCGGACTGCCGGCGCCGGATGCGATTGCTGAGGAAACTTCGGCCGAACCCAACGCCTCCAGCCATTAAGTGCCACTTCGGCAGGACAAATCGCTGCTTTTTTGAAAGACTGCGGCCAGTTGATTCGCAGGTGGACGGAGCTGGCGCATGGAGTGGCTTTCGGGCAGGGTGATCCTCGTCTGGGGTTTTAAACGTGCGTTGCTTGCGATACTGGCGGGTGCAATCGGCGTGCTGGCGCTGCCGCCTTTCGGCTTTTTCGCGGCGATGTTCGTTTCCTTCACGCTGCTCGTCTGGCTGCTGGACGGCGTTGCCGCCGGCCCGGATAGCGGCTTGCTTGGGCGGCTGTGGCCGGCCTTCTTCACCGGCTGGCTGTTCGGCTTCGGCTATTTTGTCGCCGGCCTGTGGTGGCTTGGCCATGCGCTGCTGATCGATGCCGACGAGTTCGCCTGGGCCTTGCCCTTGGCAATTCTCGGGCTGCCGGCCTTTCTGGCCGTCTTCTATGGCATTGCGACCGTGCTTGCCCGCATCCTGTGGTCCGATGGCATGGGACGCATCGCAGCGCTTGCCTTCAGCTTCGGTATCCTCGAATGGGTGCGCAGCTTTCTCTTTACCGGATTTCCCTGGAACGCCATCGGCTATGGCGCCATGCCCATTCCGCTGATGATGCAGTCGGCGCATGTCGTCGGCGTGCTTGGTGTCACCGTGCTTGCCGTGTTCGTCTTCGCCGCTCCCGCACTCCTCGGTACCCGTCAGGGCCGGATACCGGGGATCGGCCTTGCCGTCGTCATCGCAGCCGCCCATTTCGGCTATGGCTACTACGCCCTGAATTTGCCGGAGGCGCCACGGGCGGGCAGCACGACGGCGCCGGTGGTGCGCATCGTCCAGCCGTCGATTGACCAGGAGACCAAGATGGACACGGCGGCCGATCGCGCCGCCATCTTCGACAAGCACCTGGCGCTTTCGGTCCAGCCGCCGGCAAACGGCGGCAAGCGGCCTGACATCATCGTCTGGCCTGAAACGGCGGTGCCCTTCATCCTGACGGACAACCGGGATGCGCTCGCCCGCATCGCCGATCAGCTCGAGGATGACCAGATCCTCATCACCGGCGCCGTCCGCGTGGAAGACATGGGGCCGGGCGTCGAGCCGCGCTACTACAACTCGATCTACGTCATCGACGGCCGGGGCCAGATCATCGGCGCCTCCGACAAGACCCATCTGGTGCCCTTCGGCGAATATGTGCCCTTCGAGCATATTCTCAGCTATCTCGGCATCGAGAACGTCGTGGAACTGCCGGGCGGGTTTTCCGCCGCCGCGAAACGGCAGTTGCTGACCCTGCCCGATGGCATCAAGTTCTATCCGCTGATCTGCTACGAGATCATCTTCCCGAATGAAATGACGCCCGAGATCCGGCAGGCAGATGCCATCCTCAACGTCACCAACGATGGCTGGTTCGGCGATACGCCCGGCCCCTATCAGCATTTCCTGCAGGCAAGGGTGAGAGCGGTGGAGCAGGGGTTGCCGCTGATTCGCAGCGCCAATACCGGCATTTCGGCTTTCGTCGATCCGCATGGGCGTGTGCTTTCGGGCATCGATTATAACCAACAAGGTTTCATAGACACCACTTTAGGTGGCGCAACCGTATCGCGCATCGACGACAATGCCCGAAAAGTATACTTTTGGTTGATTGTCGGTGCGGTCGGTATGATCGCGTTGTTTTCACGCATGGGTTTTATTTCAAGGGTGAATTGACCAAAAAACCCTAAAATTGCATAGTGCTTCGTGTCCGCCTTTCGAACGTAGACTGGAGGCCTTGGGGGCGTCGGCTGCAACGTGGCGTTATAGGGGTGGTGAAGGGTACCGGGTGGCAGGTCCTGAATTCAACCTATGTTAGGGTAATATGATGATTGAAAACAAAAAGAAGCCGAACCCCATCGACATTCATGTCGGTAGCCGCATACGCCTCCGCCGCACGATGCTTGGCATGAGCCAGGAAAAGCTCGGCGAAAGCCTCGGAATTACGTTTCAGCAAATCCAGAAATACGAAAAAGGCACCAATCGCGTTGGCGCCAGCCGCCTCCAGAACATCTCCAGCATTCTCAATGTCCCGGTTTCCTTCTTCTTCGAGGATGCCCCGGGTGAACACTCGGCGGCCGGCGGCATGGCCGAGGCTTCCAGCTCCAACTACGTCGTCGACTTTCTGTCTTCCTCCGAAGGGCTGCAGCTCAATCGCGCCTTCGTGAAGATTTCAGATGGTAAGGTCCGCCGCAAGGTCGTCGAGCTGGTCAAGGCGCTCGCGGCCGAGGCGGACGCCGAGTAACCCTTCCGAAGCAAGGATGAAACGATAAAGTCGAGAGGCGGTCATTTTGGCCGCCTTTTCTGCATTTAGGGCAAAATTTTATCACTTTGGCGGGGATATAAAGATATATTTATGTCCTTGTTCGGCTTGTTTTTCGAGGCGGAGGCGAATATCAAAAGCATAGATTTGTTCTTTGAGGGGAATCCCGCATGCGCGCGAATTATCTGTTTACGAGTGAGTCTGTTGCCGAAGGTCACCCGGATAAAGTTTGTGACCGCATTTCTGATGAAATTGTCGATCTGGTTTACCGCGAGGCCACAAAGACCGGCGTGAACCCCTGGAGCGTGCGCATTGCCTGCGAGACTCTTGCCACCACCAATCGCGTCGTGATCGCCGGCGAAGTTCGCCTGCCGCCGAGCCTGATGAAGAAGGACAAGGATGGCAACGACGTCATCAACCCTTCGAAGTTCAAGGCCGCCGCCCGTCGCGCGATCAAGGACATCGGCTACGAACAGGACGGCTTCCACTGGAAGAAGGCGCGCATCGACGTGCTCCTGCATTCGCAGTCTGCCGATATCGCCCAGGGCGTCGACAATGCCGCCGACCAGCAGGGCGACGAAGGTGCCGGCGACCAGGGCATCATGTTCGGTTATGCCTGCCGCGAAACTCCGGATCTCATGCCGGCGCCGATCTACTATTCGCATAAGATCCTGCAGCTGCTCGCCGCCGCCCGCAAGAAGGGTGACGGCGACGTCGCCAAGCTCGGCCCGGATGCCAAGAGCCAGGTCACGGTGCGCTACGTCGACGGTAAGCCGGCGGAAGTGACCTCGATCGTGCTGTCCACCCAGCATCTCGACGAAAGCTGGGATTCGAACAAGGTTCGTGCCGTCGTCGAACCCTACATCCGCGAAGCGCTCGGCGACCTCAAGATCGCATCCGATTGCAAGTGGTACATCAACCCCACGGGCAAGTTCGTCATCGGCGGCCCGGATGGCGACGCCGGCCTGACCGGCCGCAAGATCATCGTCGACACCTACGGCGGCGCAGCCCCGCACGGCGGCGGTGCCTTCTCCGGCAAGGACACGACCAAGGTCGACCGTTCGGCAGCCTATGCGGCCCGCTATCTTGCAAAGAACGTCGTTGCCGCGGGTCTTTCCGACCGCTGCACGATCCAGCTTTCCTACGCTATCGGCGTTGCCCAGCCGCTGTCGATCTATGTCGACCTGCACGGCACGGGCAAGGGTGTTACCGAGGACCAGGTCGAAGCGGCCATCCGCAAGAACATGGACCTTTCGCCGACCGGCATCCGTCGTCACCTCGACCTCAACAAGCCGATCTATGCCAAGACCTCGGCCTATGGCCATTTCGGCCGCAAGGCTGGTCGTGACGGCTCCTTCTCCTGGGAGCGGACCGACCTGGTGAAGGCTCTCAAGGAAGCTGTGAAGATCCGGGAAGCCGCATGATCGATACCGAGCGCCGGTCGCGGGCGACGGAAGCATTCTTCGGCCGGCGCAAGGGTAAGGCCTTGCGCGGCCAGCAGGCTGAAAAGCTGGAAGCATTGCTACCGCGGTATATCGTCGATCTTTCCGCCCCGGCGCCGCAGCCGCTGAACGATCTCTTCCCGGTGCCGACAGAACGTCTGCGCCTGGAGATCGGCTTCGGCGGTGGAGAGCATCTGATTCACAGGGCGCTGGAGCAGCCGAAGACCGGCTTCATCGGCGTGGAACCCTTCGTGAATTCCATGCAGAAGCTGCTTGCGCGCGTCGACGACGCCGGTGCGCACAATATCCGGGTCTATAACGACGACGCGACGCAGGTGCTGGATTGGCTGCCGGACGGCTGCCTCGACCAGATCGATCTGCTCTATCCCGATCCCTGGCCGAAGAAGAAACACTGGAAGCGCCGCTTCGTTTCGCAGGTCAATCTGGCCCGCTTCAATCGCGTCCTCAAGCCCGGCGCGCTCTTCTGCTTCGCCTCCGATATCGACACCTATGTCAATTGGACGCTGCAGCATTGCCAGGCGCATGGCGGCTTCGAGTGGACTGCCCGGAATGCCGCCGATTGGCTGACGCCCTACGAGGGCTGGCCGAGCACGCGCTATGAGGCGAAGGCCCGGCGCGAAGGACGCTCATCCGCCTATCTGACCTTCAGGAAGGTCTGATCGCTCGTTCTTGGGGCGAAAATTTGAGATATCAGTGATCGCATCATCCCGTCTGGACCGCCGTTCGAGGCGGTCTGGATCATGCGCATGCGTCGAAGAAGCAGAGGCCGGTCCGATGCGGTCCTTGCGAGCGGTGACGTTCACCGCTTGGCGACGCTTGTGGTCAGTGCAGGCTGACCGTCTTCAATTCATCTTCGGCAGCACGATAGAAGGTGCTGGAACGATTGTCGGTCAGCAGGATCGGCGTGCCGTCGGCACCGAAGAGCGCCCAGAGATCGACATCGGGGTCGATGCTCGGCGCTTCCGGGAAGCAGCGGGATACTTCGGACCAATCCATTTTTCTGATATAGGCAACCTCGCCGGCGCCGATATTGGCAAGCTCGGATTCGGTTAGGCGGGCGGTGGCTTCTTTCAATAACATACTCGTACCTCCAGTATGAGGGACCAACGGCAGTAAGCCGTTGTCCTACTGTGAGACCGAAATGTTAATTTTCTTTACTATGCGATCCGGTTCCGGCCGAATGAGGTCGACGGAGAGCAAGCCGTTCTTCAATACGGCGCCGAGCACCTGCATGCCGTCGGCAAGAACGAAGACGCGCTGGAACTGGCGGGCGGCAATGCCGCGGTAAAGATAGTCGCGCTCGGCCTGTTCGACCTGGCGACCGCGGATCAGGAGCTGGTTTTCTTCCGTCGTGATATCAAGCTCGTCTTCTGAAAAACCGGCCACGGCCAGCGTGATGCGCAGGCGTTCCGGCTCGCCGGACAGGCGGTCCGCACGCATCCGCTCGATATTGTAGGGAGGATAACCGTCACTGGCCTTGGAAATCCGCTCCAGTGTCTTTTCCATGGTGTCGAAGCCCAGAAGCAGCGGGCTGGCAAAGGGAGTCATCCGGCTCATCGTCTCAAGTCCTTGGCGTCAAGCGACCGTTCCGGACCTGATTTTCAGCACCCGGTTGTCGCTAATATGGGAGTACGCGCCTTTGAGTGCAAGGCGTTGCGTCTTCGCATTTGCGAGATCGAATCGTGCAAGGAAGAATCGTTTGGTGACATGACGCCCGGGCGCTTGACAAAGCCTGACCGGACTCGCGACAAAGCCTCTCGATCTGCACCGGAGGATATCACAGACATGACCGAACCCAGAAAAATCATCATCGATACCGACCCTGGTCAGGACGATGCCGCGGCGATCTTTCTCGCCTTCGGCAGCCGCGAGGAGATCGACGTGCTCGGCATCACGACGGTTGCTGGCAACGTGCCGCTGCGAATGACGAGCCGCAATGCCCGCATTGTCTGCGAACTGTGCAATCGGCGCGACGTCAAGGTTTTCGCCGGCGCGGATGCGCCGCTCAAGCGCAAGCTGGTCACCGCCGAGCATGTGCATGGCAAGACCGGCCTCGATGGTCCCGATCTGTCGGAACCGACCATGGAACTGCAGCCGGGCCACGCCGTCGACTTCATCATCGACACGCTGCGCAGCCAGCCGGAAGGCGCGGTCACGCTCTGCACGCTGGGGCCGCTGACCAATGTGGCGCTGGCCTTTCAGAAGGCGCCCGACATTGTTGCGCGCGTGCGCGAGCTGGTGATGATGGGCGGCGGCTTCTTCGAGGGCGGCAACATCACGCCGGCGGCCGAATTCAACATCTATGTCGACCCCGAAGCGGCCGACATCGTGTTCCGCTCCGGCGTGCCGATCGTCATGATGCCGCTCGACGTCACGCACAAGCTGCTGACGCGCAAGGATCGTGTCGCCCGCATCGCCGCCGTCGGCACCCCGCCTGCAAAGGCCATGGTCGAGATGCTGGAATTCTTCGAGCGCTTCGATATCGAGAAATATGGCTCCGACGGCGGTCCGCTGCATGACCCGACCGTGGTTGCCTATCTGCTGAAGCCTGAGCTTTTCAAGGGACGCGAGTGCAACGTCGAGATCGAGGTGACCTCGGAGCTGACCGTGGGGATGACCGTGGTCGACTGGTGGCACGTCACCGACCGCAAGCGGAACGCCAAGGTCATGCGCGATGTCGATGCCGATGGCTTCTTCGCGCTATTGACCGAACGGTTCGCCCGCATCTGATCGGGACCAAGAAAAAGGCCGCCGGAGCGATCCGGCGGCCTTTTGATTCACTCAAGCCGGGTCGGCTCAGAATTCTTCCCAGTCGTCCTGTGCCAGGGCATTGGCGCCGTGGGTCTGGGGAATGGCCCTGCGTGCCGGCGCGGCCACGGGCGCTGCAGCCCTGCGGGGAGCTGCCGGAGCCCGCATCTGCTGGGCTGTCGCCCGCAATGCGCTGGCATTGTCCTGAATGGCGCCCGCGGTGCGGAAGCGGGCGACGAGCGTTCTCAGGGTCTGGGCTTCCTCGGCGAGCGCCACGCTGGAAGCGGTGGTCTCCTCGACCATCGCGGCGTTCTGCTGGGTCACCTGATCCATCTGGTTCATGGCCGAGTTGATTTCCTTCAGCCCGATTGCCTGCTCGCTTGCGGAAGCGGAGATCTGGCGGATCAGGCCGTTGATCTCCATGACCTGCTGGGCGATCTTGTGCAGGGCATCGCCTGCGCGGCCGACCAGATCCACGCCTTCCTTGACCTGACCCGCCGAGGTATTGATCAGGGTCTTGATCTCCTTGGCGGCGTTGGCCGAGCGCTGGGCCAGTTCGCGCACTTCCTGCGCGACGACCGCAAAGCCCTTGCCAGCTTCACCGGCACGGGCGGCTTCGACGCCGGCGTTCAATGCAAGCAGGTTGGTCTGGAAGGCGATCTCGTCGATAACGCTGATGATGCGCGAAACTTCCTGCGACGATTGCTCGATGCCATGCATGGAAGCAATGGCCCTCTGGACGATCTCGCCGGAATGCTCGGCATCCTCGGATGCGGCATTGACGCTGCTTGCCGCCGTGCGGGCATTCTCGGCGCTGGAATTGACCTGCGCGGTAAGCTCGTTGAGGGCTGCCGCAGTCTCTTCGAGGCTTGCCGCCTGCTGCTCTGTGCGGCGGGCGAGGTCCGACGCGCTGGTGCTGATTTCGCCGGTGCCGCTGCCGATGTTGCCGACGCTGACATTGACGGTGTGGACGGTCTCCTCGAGGCTGGCAAGCGCGGCATTGAAGTCCTGCTTGAGCTGGGCGTACTCGCCCGGGAAGTCGTCGGCTATCCGGTGGTTGAGGTTGCCCTTCGAGAGCTCGGCGAGGCTATGGCCGAGAATGCTGACGATATGACGTTGCAGCGTGACACTCTCGTTGCGCTCGGTTTCCGAGCGGCGGCGTTCGCCCTCGGCAGCCAGACGCTGATCATTGGCTTCGCCTTCCAGACGCTTGGTGTCGGCGAGCGCGAAGCGGAAGCCTTCGAGCGCCTTGGCGACCGAACCCACTTCGTCGGCACGCGCCTGACCGGCGACCGGCTCGGCATAATTGCCTGCGCTCAGGCGGTTGACGCTCGCGATAAGGCCGGCGAGCGGCTTCTGCACGAAGCCGCGCACGGCGACGTAAAGAGCGAGCATGACGGCGCCCAGCACGAGGATGCCGGCGATGATCATCGTGTAGGTCTGATCCTGCACCGGTGCGGCGATCGCGCTGTGAGGAACGTCGATGAGGACGACCCAGGTCGCGTTGAGGCCGGGAACGGCGAAGGGGTAGACGACGCGGTCGAATTCTTCGCCGCCGTTTTCGGAAAGGTTCTTGAGGATGCTTGCGGAGGAGGAACTCAGCGCCGCCTTGATGACGTCGGTGCCCGCGCCGTTATAATCCTTCATCAGCAGGTCGGCGGTCGGGGCGACCAGCCACTTGTTGTCCTGGGAGACCAGCAGCACGCGGCCCGAGCCGAATGGATGCAGCTTCTGGAGCTTCGTGTAGAGCGAGTTGAGAGAGATATCGACGCCTGCAACACCGATCATCTTGCCGCCGGACATGACCGGATAGGCGATCGAGCTCATGGTCGTCGGAACGTCGGTGCCCTGTGCCAGGTAGGGCGGCGTGATCGCGCCCTTGCCGCTGTCGGCGGCAAGCTTCCACCAGGCGGCCGTATAGTCGTTGTCGAAGGTCGAGAACTGGATGCCGCCGTCCTTCGTCTTGGACCAGTAGGGTGAAAAGGCACCCTTGTCGTTGACGCCTTCATCCTTGTTGTTGGCAAGTTCCGTCGTCTTGCCGTCCAGCGCGCCGAGCTGCTCGCAGAACCAGCTGCCGAAGGCAAAGGCGTTCTGTTCTACGTTCGCCTTGAGGATGTTGATGATACCCTTGCGATCGAAGGTATGCCCTTCGTGACCGCGACCGATGATGGCAGCCATGGAACGGGCAGCACTGGCCATTTCGCCGAGATTGGCGGCGATCTCGTTTGAAATGGATTTGGCCTCGGTATTGGCCTGATCCATTGTCAGCGCTTCGACACGGTCGCGGGTCTGTGAAATCAGCAAAAAGTTGGAAACCAGCAAGACGAGCGCGATCGCCAGCCCGGTGACCAAGATCAGCTTGGCCGCAAGCGACTTCATACGAAAGATGAACATCATTTCCTCGAAAATGCGATGCGTCGGATAGACATTATCCGGATGCAAAGTCGGCACAGGATGGCCCTGTCATGGGGCCGCCGTGAAAATTCCTGCCGGAGCCGAAAGGCCGTGCACGTCAGGCCAGAGGAGAATGATACGGAAGCGCAAAAATTTAATTAATTGCGCTTCGCAATGCTTACGAAATTTTATCTTTAAAGCTTCTCGGCGACTTCGCTCGCAACCGGAATGGACGGTTGAGCACCCGGCTTCAGGCAGGCGAGCGAACCCGCCACGGTGGCCCGGCGCAGGCTGGCGTGAAAATCCAGGCCCTGATCGAGACTTGCGGCGAAGTAGCCGCAGAACGTATCGCCGGCGCCGACCGTATCGACCGGCTCGATGACGAGACCCTCGGCGCGCGAAAGCTCGCCGTCGCGGATGGCGATGACGCCGTCGCCGCCGAGCGTCACGATCAGCGTCTGGCCGGTCTCTCCGTGCAGGCGGACGAGGGCGGCCTCTCGCTCGGATGCCGACATGTTGTCCTGGCCGGCCAGTCTTTCGAATTCGGTCTCGTTGGCGATGACGATCTCGGCAAGCCGGCCGAGGCGAGCGGCCTCCGGGATCAGCGGCGCGAGATTGAGCACCGTGCGCACGCCCTTCGCCTTTGCGGCATTCAGTGCCGTTTCGACGGCGGCGACCGGGATTTCGAACTGCAGCATCAGCGTATCGCCCGGGTTCAGCGCGGCAACGGCGGCGGTGGCGTCGTCGCTCGTATTCGTGCCGTTGGCGCCGGGAACGACGGCAATCATGTTCTCGCCGTCGCCACCCACCAGGATGAGGGCCGTGCCGGTCGGCTCGGAGACGCGCCTGACGGCGGAAAGATCGGTGCCGGCTGCATCGAGCAGGGCAAGCGCGGGCTCGGCAAAGCCGTCATTGCCGACGGCGCCGCTGAGGCGGACCGTTGCGCCGGCGCGGCGCGCGGCCAGCGCCTGATTGGCGCCCTTGCCGCCCGCGGCGGTGGAAAAGCCGTTGCCGGCGACGGTTTCTCCCGGCTTCGGCAAGCGATCCGTTGTGGCGATGAGATCCATGTTAATGGAGCCGAAAATAGTGATCATGCGATATCCTGCCCTGGGCGTTGATCCTGCGTGATCCTGCCCGAAGGCTGCTCTATGTCTTTTGGGATCATGCATCGATTGGGCGCGACACTGCCGAAGCGATCAGTCTTCGTCAACCACCCTCAGCTTGAGTTGGCTCGTGCGGTTATCGACCGGCTTTGGTTTCTCTTCGGCACGCGTCTTCGCAGGCTCTTTCGCGGCCTCGAACTCCAGCGCCTCGATCCTCTCGCCCCGCCTTGCCAGCTTGTCGGCCGAGGTGACGATCATGTCGACATCCTTCTGCGCCATGGCAAAATGGCCCTGGAGCTTGCGCACCCGCTCATCCAGCCGGGAAAGATCGTCCATCAGATGCGCGACTTCGCTTTGGATGACATGCGCCTGCTCGCGCATGCGCTGATCCTTCAGCACTGCCTGGATCACCTGGATCGACAGCATCAGCAGCGAAGGCGAGACGATGACGATGCGGGCGCGCTGCGCCTTCTGCACGATCGCCTCGAAGTTCTCGTGAATCTCGGCGAAGATGGATTCGGAGGGCACGAAGAGAAAGGCCGTGTCCTGCGTTTCGCTCGGGATGAGATATTTCTCCGAGATGTCGCGAATATGCAGTTCCAGATCCCGGCGGAACTGTTGGGCTGCGATCTTGCCATGTTCCGGGCTGGCGGCGCCGCGAATGGCGTTCCACGCTTCCAGCGGAAACTTGGCATCGATAACCAGCGGCGGCGAGCCGTTCGGCATGCGAATGGTGCAGTCCGGCCGCGAGCCGTTCGAAAGCGTCGGCTGGAAGGCATAGGCGCCCATCGGCAGTCCATCGGCGACGATGGTCTCCATGCGTGCCTGGCCGAAGGCGCCGCGCGTCTGCTTGTTGGAAAGGATGGCCTGCAGCCCGACGACATCCTTCGCCAGCGACTGGATATTGGTCTGCGCCGCATCGATGACGGCAAGCCTCTCCTGCAGCCGGCGCAGGTTTTCATGCGTCGAGCGCGTCTGCTCGCCGATCGTCGCCGTCACCCGTTGCGACATGCCGTCCAGACGCTGGCCGATCGCCTGGTTGAGCTCGGCCTGCCGCGAGCCGAACACTTCGGCCATGGCGGCGAGCCGGCCCTGCATCTCCGCCTGCGATCGAAGAAGCGCGGCCATGGTATGCTCGGCGTCGAGCATGTCGTCCTCCGCGCGCGCCCTGCTGCGGATGAAAAGGACGAGCACCGCGATAACAAGCAGGATGACGAGGCCGGTCAGGATCTGGACCGTGGAAATGGCTTGGCCGAAGAGGATGAAGGACATGAAACCTGGCGCGCTGGTGAAGTTCTAGATCGGCACCATAGCAAAATTGTTGTGAATATCCAGATCAAAACGTGAACAGAATTTCCGGACCATTTGCTCTGGCTTTGACGGCGGCCGTTGAAAAAACACCGCTTCACGGCCTCTTGGCGATTCCATCGCACAACAAGATGCGTTATGGGAAACGTCATGACGATCAAGCCACTTATCATTTTGCCCGATCCGCTGCTCCGCCAGGCTTCCAAGCCCATCGAGCAGATCGATACCGAAATTCAGCGCCTCGCCGACGACATGCTGGAAACCATGTACGACGCGCCGGGCATCGGCCTCGCGGCGATCCAGATCGGCGTTCCCCGCCGCATGCTTGTTATCGACGTCGCGCGCGAAGGCGAAGAGAAGACGCCGCTGGTTTTCATCAATCCGGAGATCGTCGCGTCGTCGGACGAGCGTTCGGTCTATGAGGAAGGCTGTCTTTCCATTCCGGATTACTATGCCGAAGTGGAGCGCCCTGCGCGCGTCACCGTTAAGCATCTGGACCGCAACGGCAAGGAATTGCTCACCGAGGCTGAGGGTTTGTTGGCGACCTGCGTACAGCACGAGATCGATCACCTGAACGGCGTGCTGTTTATCGACCACATCTCCCGTCTCAAGCGCGAGATGGTGATCAAGAAGTTCACCAAGGCCGCCAAGTCCAAGGCTCTGTGACCGGCCGCCATTGAAAGATCAGCTGCGGGCGCCTATGATATCTTTGATATCAAATGGAGGCGCGGATGGGTGATCTTTTGATTCGCGATATTTCCGAGCCCATGAAGCAGGATATCGCAAGACGGGCAAGGCAAACCGGACGCAGCCTTTCGGAGGAGGCGAAAGAACTCTTACAGAAGGCCTTGATCGCGGAGAAAGCCGAAATGGAGACCCCTCGACCATCGGCTTGGGATCTTCTGAGACCGATCCTCTATGATGGCAATGACACCGCAGCAGCGGAATATGCACGCATCATGGAAGAAATCGAGGCGGAGCGAAAGAAGGACTTCGGCCGTCCGGTCGAGGACTTTGAATGATCGTCCTCGATACGAATGTTATTTCTGAGTTGGAAAGACCTGTTCCGGATCAAAATGTAACTGTCTGGATGAAGGCTCGGTCAAGCACGGAATTCTATCTTTGCGATGTCGTGGTGATGGAGCAATCCTATGGCGCGGAGCGCTTCTTGCTTCGCACGCAGTCCGATCGTTACACGAAGATCTTCAATGCTTTGCTCGCGTCGCTCCACGGCAGGATCCTTCGCTTCGATCAAAATTCTGCCATTGAAACGGGTCGTATTCGTGCTCGTCGGGAGCGTTCGGGCCATCAGATCTCCGTGCAAGACGCCATGATCGCCGCTATCTGCCTCACGAACGGCGCGACATTGGCGACGCGCAACACAAAAGACTTCGAGGGGCTTGATCTCAAGCTCATAAACCCGTTTGAAGGCGGCTAACATTTGACCCGGGTGGCGCTTGGGTCATTCGAAACTTGATAATCTCAGCCGGATGGATCGCATGTCGCTCAACATCATTTTCATGGGAACGCCCGAATTCTCCGTGCCGACGTTGCGGTCCCTGATCGATGCCGGGCACAAGGTTCGCGCCGTTTACACGCAGCCGCCGCGTCCCGGCGGCCGGCGCGGGCTCGACCTGCAGAAATCGCCGGTGCATCAGGCGGCCGAATTGCTCGGCCTGCCGGTGTTCACGCCGGTCAACTTCAAGGATCCCGACGAGCGCCAGCGCTTTCGCGATCTGGATGCCGATGTCGCCGTCGTCGTGGCATACGGCCTGCTGCTGCCGGAAGCGATCCTCACCGGTACGCGCCTTGGCTGCTACAACGGTCATGCGTCGCTGCTGCCGCGCTGGCGTGGAGCTGCCCCCATCCAGCGGGCGATCATGGCCGGCGATGCCAAGACCGGCATGATGGTGATGAAGATGGACAAGGGTCTCGATACCGGTCCGGTCGCGCTGACGCGCGAGGTCGAGATCGGCGACACCATGACATCGGGCGAGCTGCATGACAGGCTGATGCTCGTGGGCGCCAAGGCCATGGCCGAGGCGATGAACAAGCTGGAGCATGACGAGCTGCCGTTGACCGCCCAGCCGGCCGAGGGCGTTCTCTATGCCGCCAAGATCGACAAGGCCGAAACCCGCATCGATTTCGGCAAGCCGGCGGCGGATGTGCATAATCATATTCGCGGACTGTCGCCTTTTCCCGGCGCCTGGTTCGAAGCCGAAATCGCCGGCCGTCCCGAGCGCATCAAGGTGCTCGGCTCGGCGCTGGCCGAGGGCAATGGAGCCGCCGGTCACGTCCTGACGGACGATCTCGTCATTGCCTGCGCCTCCGGCGCCGTGCGTCTCACGAGGCTGCAGAAGGCCGGCGGCAAGCCGCTGGCGGCGGCCGATTTCGTGCGTGGCACGCCGATCTCGCCGGGCACCGTGCTTGCTTCGGGGCAGGGCTGATGCCGCGTTACAGAATGACCGTCGAATATGACGGCATCCCCTATGTCGGCTGGCAGCGCCAGGAAAACGGCCCCTCCGTGCAGGGGGCGATCGAAAGCGCCATCCTGTCGCTGACGGGTGAGACGGTTTCGATCCGCGGCGCGGGGCGTACGGATTCCGGCGTGCATGCCATGGGTCAGGTCATGCATGCCGACCTTTCCAAGGAATGGAAGACCTATACGTTGCGCAATGCGCTCAATGCGCATCTGCGGCTCGCCGGAGATCGGGTCGCCGTTCTCGATATCGTCGAGGTCGACCAAAGCTTCGATGCGCGCTTCTCGGCCATTCGCCGCCATTATCTCTATCGCATCATCGCCCGCCGCGCTCCCCTGGCGCTGGAGGCCGGGCGTGCCTGGTGGGTGCCGAAGGACATGGATCACGAGGTCATGCACGCCGCAGCGCAAACCCTTGTGGGACGGCATGATTTCACCACCTTCCGTTCGGCGCATTGCCAGGCGAACAGCCCGGTGCGCACGCTGGACCGGCTGGATGTGACGCGCAGCGGCGAATTGATCGAGATCCGCGCCACGGCGCAAAGCTTCCTGCACAATCAGATCCGTTCCTTCGCCGGCACGCTGAAGCTGGCGGGCGAGGGCAAGTGGACGCCGGACGACGTGCGTGCAGCGCTCGAAGCCAAGGATCGCAAGGCCTGCGGTCCTGTCGCCCCGCCGGATGGGCTCTATTTCATGCAGGTGGATTATCGCGACGATGCCGGTTTGGCTTCCGGCGAGGGAGAGAACACCGATGACGGTGACGATCTATCATAATCCCGCTTGCGGCACCTCGCGCAACACGCTGGCTATGATCAGGCAGTCGGGAGAAGAGCCCCTCGTCATCGAATATCTGAAGACGCCGCCCAGCTGAACCCGGATATCGGTTCCTTCACCAAGGAAGACGGCGGAGTCGTCGGTCGCTAGCTCAGCCCGGCGGGTAGACCCCGAGGAAGCGCTGCAGGAAATCCGTCAGCAGCATGTTCGGAATGAGCAGCATCAGCGTCAGCGCGCCGATGAAAAGCGGATGCGTGCCGCAGATCATCCTGAGAATGCGTGCCAGCGAGAAGATGGTCGCCATGGTCAGTATCAGCGATAGAAATCCCGCCAGAACCTTCGCGCCGGGGACAAAGATGATCAATGCAAACAGCAATGCATTCAGATAGTTGGCTGGCACGAAGAGCCAATTTACGGTCGCGACGATCGGCGGAAACTTGTCGCCGAAGCGGAAGAGCAGAAGCAGCAGCCCGGCAAGGATCGGCGGCATGAGCCAGCCGGCCGCCTCGACCAGCGCGAGGCGCATGAAGAAGGCGATCCCGGTCGATGTTTCGGGAGGCATGGCCATAAGATAGGCCTGCTGCAGCCATAGCCAGGAAATGCCGATCGGCGGCAGGCTCCAGACAATGGCCCAGAAGGAGCGCAGCATGCCGCGATCCGTTGTATCCAGATACTGGAATCCGCGCGCATCCATGCGTATCAGCAGCCACAGGCCGGACAGATAATATTGGACTTCCCTAAATGTCGGCATTCTCGAACCAGCGCTGGATGAAGGTCTGGTAGATCCCTGTCAGCGTTTCAAGATCCGACAGCGCCACGCGCTCGTCGACCATATGCATGGTCTGGCCGACGAGGCCGAATTCGACGACGGGGCAATAGTCCTTGATGTAGCGGGCGTCGGAGGTGCCGCCGGTGGTCGAAAGCGCCGGCCTTTGGCCGGTGATGTTTTCGACGGCCGAAGAGAGCGAGGCGATCAGCGCATTGTTGCGCGTGAGGAAGACCTGGCTCGGGCGCTCGGACCAGGTGATGTCGTATTTCGCCGGCGGGCGTCCGGGGCGCAGCGTCTGGTCTGCGGCTGCCGCATCCAGGCGGGCAATGATTTCGGCCTTCAGCGTATCGGCGGTCCAGGTGTCGTTGAAGCGGATGTTGAAGGTCGCGGTCGCCTTGGCGGGGATGACGTTGGTGGCGGCATTGCCGACATCGATGGTCGTCACTTCGAGGTTGGACGGCTGGAAACTGTCCGTGCCGGCATCGAAAGGCGGGTCGAGCAGCGCTTCCGTCAGCTTGATGATGCTGAGCACGGGGTTGTCGGCGAGGTGCGGATAAGCGGCATGGCCCTGGACGCCATGGACGGTGATGAAGCCGGAAATCGAGCCGCGGCGGCCGATCTTGATCATGTCGCCGAGCCTGTCCGGGTTGGTCGGTTCGCCGACGAGCGACGCGTCCCATGTCTCGCCGCGCTCGGCTGCCCATTGCAGCAGCTTGATCGTGCCGTTGATCGCCGGCCCTTCCTCGTCGCCGGTAATCAGGAAGGAGATCGAGCCGGCGGGCTTGCCGTGCTTCTCGATATGGCGCGCGACGGCGGCGACGAAACAGGCAATGCCACCCTTCATATCGACAGCGCCGCGCCCGAAAAGCTCGCCATTGGCGATCTCGGCGGCAAAGGGCGGGTGGCTCCAGGAGGCGGCATCGCCGACCGGCACTACGTCGGTGTGCCCGGCAAACATCAGATGCGGTCCATCCGCGCCGAGCCGCGCATAGAGGTTCTCGATATCGGGCGTTCCCGGCTCGCTCGCCGTCATGCGCTCGACCTTGAAGCCCAGCGGCAGCAGCATGTCGGCAAGCGCGGTCAGCGCACCGCCTTCGGCTGGTGTGACCGAGGCGCAGCGAATGAGGGTCTGCAGGTTGGTGACGGGATCGGTAACGGTCATCGGAGGCAACTTATCCGGCGGGAAATGGCAAAGCGATGGCAAAGGATCGGCGATGGCTCGAAAATCTTTGCCGCGATTCCAGCAATCGCACAGGCATGTTAACCCGGCAAGCACAAGGGAAGCGCGATATGGAACCGCGCTTCCGAAAATTCGCGATCAGTCGCGCAGCAGCTCGTTGATGCCGGTCTTCGAGCGGGTCTTTTCATCGACGCGCTTCACGATGACGGCGCAATAGAGGCTGGGAGCGGGCTGGCCGTTCGCCATGGTATTGCCGCTCGGCAGGGCGCCGGCGACGACGACCGAGTAGGGCGGAACTTCGCCATAGGTGATCTCGCCGGTGGCGCGGTCGACGATCTTGGTCGATTTGCCGATGAAGACGCCCATGCCAAGCACCGAGCCTTCGCGGATGATGCAGCCTTCGACCACTTCCGAGCGGGCGCCGATGAAGCAATTGTCCTCGATGATCGTCGGGCCGGCCTGCATCGGCTCCAGCACGCCGCCGATGCCGACGCCGCCGGAAAGATGAACATGCTTGCCGATCTGCGCGCAGGAGCCGACGGTGGCCCAGGTATCGACCATGGTGCCTTCGTCGACATAGGCGCCGAGATTGACGAAGGACGGCATCAGGATGGCGTTCGGCGCGATATAGGCGGAATGACGCACGACGGCGTTCGGCACGGCGCGGAAGCCGGCTTCGCGGAAGCGGTTCTCACCCCAGCCTTCGAACTTCGAGGGAACCTTGTCCCACCAGGTGGCGTTGCCCGGACCGCCTTCGACGATCTTCATGTCGTTCAGGCGGAAGGAGAGCAGAACCGCCTTCTTGAGCCACT
This sequence comes from Rhizobium sp. A37_96, assembly GCF_053521765.1. Classification (NCBI taxonomy): domain Bacteria; kingdom Pseudomonadati; phylum Pseudomonadota; class Alphaproteobacteria; order Hyphomicrobiales; family Rhizobiaceae; genus Rhizobium; species Rhizobium sp. A37_96. The sequence goes on from NZ_JBNWDS010000002.1 coordinate 344,715, forward strand.
GGTTGACGGTCCAGTTGCCGTCCGCACCGCGTTCGGCCACGCGCACTTTGCCGCTGTCGAGGAGATTGAGCGCCGTCTCGACGGCCTCGCGGACTTCGCCGCGCGTCGAGGTGTTCACATTGTCGCGATTGTCGAAAGCAGCCTCGATGGACTTTTCGAGGGAGGCGAGATCGTTAGCGCTCATGGGAATTCCTTAAAACGTCAGTGCCTATCGTGATTTCCGGAATGGTCCGGAAGCGGTCGATTGGTCCTATAGCATGGATGTCGAAAATGGAATGTCTTTTAAGCGCCGATTGAGCTTGGATTCAAGGCGTTGTAGGGGCATATGCAAGAGCTTGGCCATCCCTCTCCATGGGCGGGAACGGCCCGTCATGATCGATTCGAAAGGCATGAATAGATGAGCAAGGCGAAGAACGGCAGGCTGAGGCGCAAGGATGGGGTATGGGACCCCTTGAAGACGAGCTCGGCGGACAAGAAGCGGGCCGAATCCGTGCCGCGCACGCCGCAGTCGATGTCGCCTTCCTACCGCCTCGCCTATGCCGACGAGGACTTCCTGTGCCGTGAGGAACTGCGGCCGATCCGCCTGCAGCTCGAACTGCTGAAGACCGAAATGTCGCTGACCGAACGCGGCATCAAGTCGACTGTCGTGATGTTCGGCGGCGCGCGCATTCCGGCACCGGGCGCCAATGCATGGGCTGCCCGCAACGACGTGCAGCGCGCCAATCTCGAGGCCGCATCGGTCTATTACGAGGAGGCGCGCAAGTTCGCGCGGCTTTGCTCCCGCCATTCCGCCGGCTTCGACTTCCACGAATATGTCGTGGTGACCGGCGGCGGCCCGGGCGTGATGGAGGCGGGCAATCGCGGCGCGGCCGAAGAAGGGGCGCCGTCGATCGGCCTCAACATCGTCTTGCCGCACGAGCAGGCGCCGAACGCCTATGTCACGCCGGAGCTCAGCTTCAATTTCCATTATTTCGCGATCCGCAAGATGCACTTCATGGTGCGGGCCAAGGCGATCGCGGTATTTCCGGGTGGCTTCGGCACGCTCGACGAATTGTTCGAATGCCTGACGCTCATTCAGACCGGCCGCATGGAGCGCCTGCCGCTCATTCTCTTCGGTGAAAAATTCTGGCGCAACATCATCAATTTCGAAGCGCTCGCCGAATTCGGCACCATCGCGCCTGACGACGTCAACCTGATCAGCTTCGTGGACACCGCCGACGATGCCTGGAAGATCGTTCGCGATTTCTACGAGCACGACAACGGCCACTGACAACGAAAAGCCCGCCGTCGCGGAGGCGAGGGCGGGCTTTCGGTCATGGGAGTCCCGTTCAAGACGCGATCCATGCGGCGCGGGAGCTCGCCTGCGGGATCGCGCTTGATGAGGAGGCCTACAGCAACGGCCGGTTCGGCATGTCGTCCAGCGAGATCACGCCGTCATGGTTGCGGTCCATGCGGTCGAAGAACTTGTTGGCGGCGTCTTCGGCTTCCTGCTTGCTGATCTGGCCATTTTCATCCTTGTCGATGCGATGGAAGATCATCATGCCGCGCATCAAACCTGCTTCATGCATGAAGCGGCCGTGCGGCCTGTGATGGCGTTGGCCATGATTGCCCTTTTGGTCGGCTTGTGCCTGATCGCCCTTGCTCTGATCGTTCTGGGCCTGATTGTCGCCCTGATCGTCCTTTGCCTTGGCGTGCTCGGCTTTCCATTCCTTGAAGCGTTCCTGACGATAGGCGCGCAACTCGCCGGGCGTGATTTCGCCGTCGTGGTTGGTGTCGATCTGGTCGAAGATCTTGTCGACGCCGGCTTTCACCTCGTCACGGGTGATCTTGGTGTCGCCGGGCTGGCCGAATTGCTTCAGCATGCGCACATAGACGATTTCCGGTGAAAAGCGCGGTCCGTGCCAGCGTCCGCCATGATGACCGCCGTTTGCTTCATCCTGGGCAGCGAAGCTCGCCTGGGCGGCGGCGCCCACCAGAAGGGCTGCGGAAAGTCCCGCAAGAAGAATTTTTTTCCCGTTCATCGTTTTTCCTTTCGTGTCGAGGAATGGTCAAACGATAGGGCGGGTGGTCCAAAACGGCCAATTAAACCTCTGTAAGGCGGATGAAACTTTCGTAACCCCGCCCTAATGAATGGTTAAGCTAAGGCCTTGAGAAAGCTCGTGAGGTCGTCGGTCACATAGTCGATATGATCGTCCTCGCCGGTGGTGCGCTCCCACCATTCGACGACCGTCGTCTCGAGGTTCCGGGGCACCAGCAGCACGGTCTTCATGCCGAGCGCCTTGGGCACCGTGAGATTGCGCGGCAGATCCTCGAACATGGCGGCTCGCTTCGTGTCCACCCGGTTGAGGCTCGTGAATTTGTCGTAGGTCGTGCCGGCAGGTTTCGGCACGTAGTCGGCCGCAACGATGTCGAAAATGTCGTCGAAGCTGTCGAGAATGCCGAGCGCGCCGGCCGTCGCCTGGGCGTGTTTGACACTGCCGTTGGTGAAGATGAACTTGCGCCCCGGCAGCGCCCTGATGGCGGCAGCCAGCTCCGGCTGCGGTGTCAGCGCCGAATAGTCGATCGCATGGGCCTTTTCCAGGAAGTCGTCGGGATCGATGCCGTGATGGATCATCAATCCCTGCAACGTCGTGCCATGGTCGAGATAATATTGCTTCTGCAGCTTGCGCGCTTCGTCCCGCTCCATCTGCAGCAGCGCCGAGACATAAGCGGTCATGTTCTTGTCGATCTGCGCGAAGAGATCGACATGATGCGGATAGAGCGTGTTGTCGAGGTCGAACACCCAATCGCGGATGTTGGAGAAATCTGACGGCTCGGAGAGTGATTTTGTCTGGCTCATGGGGAGCTTATCGCATGCCCTCCTGCGAAAGGGGAGGGAAAATATTCATGCATGCGACATGCCGCTGTGTCGCGGGCATTGGCGGATAATCCAATGCCGGCTATGATTTTACTATTGATTTGCGGGTTTTTACTCTATTTTCAACCGGAGGGAAGGGCTTCCGCTCTTTCGGGTCGCGGAGAGGAATCCCCGGCCGGGCTTTTCGGAGGGGATGCGATGAGTCAGGTGGAAAAGGCGCAGGAGTTCGCGCGGCTGCACAAGAAGGGCGAGCCGCTGATCCTTTTCAATATTTGGGATGCAGGCTCTGCCAAGGCCGTAACGGAAGCCGGCGCGAAGGCGCTGGCGACGGGAAGCTGGTCGGTCGCCGCCGCCAATGGTTTCGGCGACGGTCAGGCGATCCCGCTATCGCTGCTGGCGGTCACCGCCAGGTTGATTTCGGTGACGAGCCCCTTGCCGCTTTCCGTCGATTTCGAGGGCGGCTATGCCGTCGAACCGGAGGAAGTTGCCGCCAACGTCGAAAAGATCATGGATCACGGCGCGGTCGGCATCAATTTCGAGGATCAGGTGATCGGCGGCGAGGGCGTTCATCCTGCCGAGATACAGGCGGCGCGCATCCGCGCCATCCGGGAAATGGCCGATCGCCGGGAAATGCCGTTGTTCATCAACGCCCGCACCGATCTTTTCCTGCAGGAAAGCGATACGGCCCACCATCATATCCTGCTGGATGACGCATACCGCCGCGCCGACGCATTCGCCGAGGCCGGGGCCAGCGGTTTCTTCGCGCCCGGCCTTGTCGAACCGGAACTGATCGGGGCCTTGTGCGAACGCTCGCCCCTGCCGGTCAACATCATGGTGCGCCCGGCAACACCCGACAACGAGACCATGGCAAAGCTCGGCGTCAGCCGCATAAGCTATGGGCCGGCTCCCTACCGATCGGTCATGGGAATGTTGAAAAGCGAGGCCGAAGCGATCTACCGGCCGACTTGAGCATAATAGAAGCCGGCATCCTCTACCTCTTCGGCAGGCGGATCCCTTTGGGCAAACGACAGCAGGAGTGAAAATGTCTGAGCGCGACACCGGGCTCCACGGTTGCTGGCGCTTGGTTTCTTTTGATACCGAGCTTCAGGATTCAAGGGAGCGCAGTCAACCGTGGGGCGACCACCCCAATGGGCGCCTTATGTTCGGCTCTGATGGGCGAATGATGGTCTTGGTTACCGCAGGGGCGCGGGAGCCCGGGACTGCGGATGAGAAACTGCTGGGACTTTTCCGTACCATGATGGCCTACACCGGACGATATCGGATCGAGGGCGACAGGTTCATCACAAAGATTGACTCATCCTGGAATGAAGCCTGGAACGGTAGCGAGCAGGAACGCTTCTACAAGCTTGATGGAGACACGCTCGAGGTCTTTACGGGCTGGATGCCCAATCCGTTGGTATCGGGAAATCCAATAGGAAGGGCTGTGCTCAGGTTTAGGCGCGATTAACCTCCGCTACGCTGGGTTCGTAACGCCCCGCGCCGATCATGCGGCAGGTGCTCTTTCACGCCAAGGCATCACATGTGCATTGGGCTTCGCAGCCCAATGGAATAACAATCAATTGAAATCAGCCAGTTTTTCAGTCAGCCTTGAATACGCCACCGCCCCTACGGAACGATCAGCGTGCCGGCGCCGTGCTCGGTGAAGATTTCGAGCAGGACCGAATGGGCCGTCTTGCCGTTGAGGATGACGACGCCCTGAACACCGGCCTTGATGGCATCGATGCAGGTTTCGACTTTCGGGATCATGCCGCCGGAAATCGTGCCGTCGGCGATCAGCGCATGGGCCTGGGCCACGGAAAGTTCCTTGATGAGCTGGCCCTGCTTGTCGAGTACGCCGGGAACGTCCGTCAGAAACAGCAGGCGCGTGGCGCTGAGCGCGCCGGCGATCGCACCGGCGAAGGTGTCGGCGTTGATGTTGTAGGTCGCGCCGTCGCGCCCGGGAGCGACCGGTGCGATGACCGGGATCATCTCGGACTTGGCAAGCAGGTCGAGCAGCGTGCGGTCGACTTCGACCACCTCGCCGACGAAGCCCAGATCGAGCACGCGCTCGATGTTCGAATCCGGATCCTTGACGGTCTTGTGCGCCTTTTCGGCGAAGACCATGTTGCCGTCCTTGCCGCAAAGGCCGATCGCCCATTCGCCGGTCTGGTTGATCAGCGCGACGATTTCCTTGTTGATCGAGCCGGCGAGCACCATTTCGACGATCTCGACCGTCTTTTGGTCGGTGACGCGCAGGCCGCCCTCGAATTTCGATTCGATGCCCATCTTCGTCAGCATGGCGCCGATCTGAGGGCCGCCGCCATGGACGACGATCGGGTTGACGCCCGACTGCTTCAGCAGGGCGATATCCGCCGCGAATGCTTTGCCGAGTTCGGCATTGCCCATGGCGTGGCCACCGTATTTCACGACGATGGTCTTGTTTTCGTAGCGCTGCATATAGGGCAGCGCCTGCGCGAGCAGGCTGGCTTGGAGTTCGCTTTGGGCTTCGGACATGGTGCACCCTTCGAAATTGTTCGCGGCCTTTTATCTCAAGTTTTTGACAGAGGGAATAATGATGTCGGGATTAGTTGACGGCACGCCCTATCGTCGTTGCAGAAATTGATCGCACTTGCGAGCTTGTCACCCGGTGCTTTTCTTCTAAAGATGGCGCAGGCGTCGCAACCGGGGAGTTGGATGGCGAGCGAGGAGATGGAAGCGCTGATCGGTCGTGTCGCCATGCGCGATCAGAAAGCCTTTGCCGCGCTCTATAAGCGCACCAGCCCGAAACTCCTTGGCGTTTGCTTGCGTATCGTTGGCAACAAGGCGGATGCGGAAGAAATTTTGCAGGAGGTCTATATCAAGATCTGGCAGCGGGCCGAGCAGTTTGCCGTTGCGGAGGGGCCGGCAATGCCATGGCTGGTCGTCATCGCGCGCAATCGGGCCATCGATTTCATCCGTGCCCGCAAGCCGGTAGCCGACGAAATAGACGCCGCCTACGATCTTGCCGACCTGGAACCCGACCCCGAAGAGCAAGCAATCGTGAAGGGAGAGGGGAGGCGGATTGACAGGTGCATGGAAGAGTTGGAAGCTGATCGCGCGCGGGCAGTTCGCAGCGCCTATGTCGAGGGCTTGAGCTACCAGGAGCTCGCCGATCAACACACGGTGCCATTGAATACTATGCGCACCTGGCTGCGTCGAAGCCTGATCAGACTGAGAGAGTGCATGGACCGATGAGTACGCCCGATCAAAGCAAGGGAGGCCGCTCCCGCGACGAAGTCCTGGCCGGAGAATACGTGCTTGGCGTGCTTTCATTGGAGGACCGGCAGAAGGTCGAGCGCCGCATGCGCAGCGATCGCCAGTTCGCCGCCATCGTCAGCCGCTGGGAGCAGAACCTCTCGGAATTCAACGAGGAATACGAAACGGTTACTCCAGCGGCCGCGGTGTTTCCGAAGATCGAGAAGCGGATTTTCGGCGAGACCGCGCTTGGCGCGAATCTCTGGAATTCGCTCACGCTCTGGCGCTCTGTCGCCTTCGGTTCGCTGTTTCTGGCCGCCGGCGTCCTGGTCTTTGCCATTACGAACGAGGGCAGTCTGCCTCCTTCCCCCGGCAAGCAGTTGACCGCCTCGCTTTCCGGCCACGACAGCCCCATCAATCTCCTCGCCAACTACGATGCCGCCAATGGGCGCCTGAAGGTGACGCCGGTCGCTGCCGGCAAGCCCGAGGAGAAATCGCTCGAGCTCTGGCTGATTCGCGGCAGCGATCCGGCCGAGGCGCTGGGAGTCCTGCCGCAGACGGGTGACGGTGAAATTGTCCTTCCGCCGGAACTTCACGGCAAATTGACCGAGGGCGCCATCATCGCCGTCAGCGTCGAGCCCTTCGGCGGCTCGCCGACCGGCAAGCCCACAGGCGATGTGGTCGCCTCCGGCACGATCCACCTGCCCTGAAGAACGTCGTCCCGCGAAAAGCAATCGCGGCTGAAACTCTTTGTCGGCGCGCTCCGTACTTTCTTTCGACCCCGGGTGATCGGGGCAATAGAGAGGAAGAGGAGACGTTATGATCAAGACCGCGTTTCGCGTTGCCGCTGTCGCTGCAATGCTGTCCGCCGCAACCAGCCTCGCCTACGCCAAGGACCCGATGGTGGGTGGCGCTGCGATGTATGCCAGCAAGAACATCGTCCAGAATGCCGTGAATTCGAAGGATCACACGACGCTTGTCGCGGCCGTCAAGGCTGCGGGCCTCGTCGATACGCTCGAAGGCAAGGGTCCCTTCACGGTCTTTGCTCCGACCAACGAGGCCTTCGAGAAGCTGCCGCCCGGCACGGTGGAGACGCTGCTGAAACCGGAAAACAAGGAGAAGCTGGTCAAAGTGCTGACGTGCCATGTCGTGGCCGGCGATGACATGGCCGCCGCGATCGGCAAGTGGGCGAAGAGCAAGGGTGGTGAATACGACCTGAAAACGGTCGGTGGTTGCACGATCAAGGCCATGGACAAGGGCGGCAAGCTGACCTTGACCGACGAGACCGGCGGTACGGCTCACGTCACCATCGCCGATGTCAAACAGTCGAACGGTGTGATCCACGTCGTCGACAAGGTGCTGTTGCCGAAGATGTAATCCTCCGCGGCAACACGGCCGCCGTTCCCTGAAGCGGGGTCAGGAGCGGCGGCCTCAATCCGGATGCGCAGTATTCAGACCTGGATACCGACCGTCAGGCCAATAGCCTCGCGCAGCTCCTGAAGGCCCGCGCCTTTTTCCGAGGAGGTGGCGAGGATGCCGGGATAGGCGGCGGGGCGCTTGCGGATTTTCTCGGCGGTCTCGGCGAGCAGCTTCGGCAGGCCGGCTTCCTTGATCTTGTCGGTCTTGGTGAGCACGATCTGATAGGAAACGGCTGCCTTGTCGAGCAGATCCAGAACCTCCGCGTCGTTCTTCTTGATACCGTGGCGGCTGTCGATCAGCACGTAGACGCGCTTCAGCGTCGTGCGCCCGCGCAGATAGTCGAACACCAGCTTCGTCCAGGCATCGACCTGATCCTTTGGTGCTTCGGCATAGCCATAGCCGGGCATGTCGACCAATGCCATCGGCGGCAGGTCGCCGTTCTCGCCGGAAAAGCCGTCTGGGACGAAATAATTGAGTTCTTGCGTGCGTCCCGGCGTGTTAGAGGTGCGCGCGAGGCCCTTATGTCCGACCAGCGCATTGATCAGCGACGACTTGCCGACGTTGGAGCGCCCGGCAAAAGCAATTTCCGGCGGCCCTTCCGGCGGCAGAAACTTCATTGCCGGCACGCCGCGGATGAAGATCCACGGACGCCCGAAAAGCGGCTTGTCGTCTTTTGTCGTCTGGTCTGCCATGCTGTCCAAGATCTTCCGGTTCGATTGACTGACTGGCTTCGGGGTTTTGTCCGCGAAAGTCAAGTTTTGATCGGCAGGCGATCACGCGGCATCTCGGTCCAGGCCATGCGCCTTGAGCGGCAACGGCACGGCAATCCGATCTCGTAAAACAGATAAGCCGCAAACGAAAAGCCCCGCCGAAGCGGGGCTTTCTGCTTATTTCGATGGCGCCGGTTTTCGTTTGAAGAGGCCCTTCAGATTGTTGAAGAGCTCCACCTTCACGCCATGGCGCTTCATGATGATCGACTGCTGGATGACCGAGAGTGTGTTGTTCCATGCCCAGTAGATCACGAGGCCGGCCGGGAAGCTCGACAGCATGAACATGAATACCAGCGGCATCCAGTTGAAGATCATCGCCTGGGTCGGATCCGGCGGTGTCGGGTTCATGCGCATCTGGAAGAACATGGTAATGCCCATGATCAGCGGCCAGACGCCGAGATGCAGGAAGGTCGGGGCTGCGAACGGCAGCAGGCCGAAGAGATTGACGATCGAGGTCGGGTCCGGCGCGGAAAGATCCTGGATCCAGCCGAAGAACGCCGCGTGGCGCATCTCGATGGTGATGTAGATCACCTTGTAGAGCGAGAAGAAGATCGGGATCTGCAAGAGCACCGGCCAGCAGCCCGCGATCGGATTGATCTTCTCTTCCTTGTAGAGCTGCATGGTCGCCTGCTGCAGGCCCATGCGATCGTCGCCGAACTTGGCCTTGAGCTCTTCCATCTTCGGCTGCATGCGCTTCATGTTCGCCATCGAGGCATATTGCCGGCTGGCGAGCGGGAAGAAGAGCGCCTTGACGACGATGGTGGTGCAGAGGATGGCGACGCCGAAATTGCCGAAGAAGCGGAAGAAGAAGTCCATCAGCTTGAACATCGGCTTGGTGATGAAATAGAACCAGCCCCAGTCGATCAGGCGGTCGAAGCGCGGGATCGAGTAGCTCGTTTCATAGCGATCGATGACCGGAACTTCCTTGGCGCCGGCGAAGATGAGGTTCTTCAGCTCAAGCGACTGGCCTGGAGCGACCGTGACCGCATCTTCCTTGTAGTCGGCCTGATAGCGCGGCGTACCGTCGGTGAAGTGCGAGAAATGGGCATCGTAGGCCGTCGATTGCGGCGGCACGATCGTTGCGGCCCAATACTTGTCGGTAATGCCGAGCCATCCGCCGGTTGCCTTCGCCGGGTTTACGGCTTCCTTCTCCACGGCGGCATACTTGCTCTCGATCAGGCCATCGTCGCCGATGACGCCGATGAAGCCTTCATGCAGAACGTAGGCGGACGGTGTTTCCGGCTTGTTGTAGCGCGTGACCCGGCCATAGCTCGACAGCGAGACCGGTGCCTGGCCGCCATTGACGATCTTGTCGCTGATCGTAAACATGTAGCGATCGTCGACGGAGATGGTGCGGCTGAAGGTGATGCCCTTGTCGTTGGTGTAGGACAGCGTCACCGGCGTCTTGTCGGTCAGCTTGTCGCCGCTTGCCAGCGTCCATAAGGTCGAGGGGCCGGGAACCGTGCCGGTCGTATCGCCGCCGAGATAGCCGAGTTCGGAAAAGTAGCCGTCCTTGGTGTCGGCCGGGCTGAACAGCGTGATGATCGGGCTGCTCTTGTCGACGGTCTCGTGGTAGCTCTTCAGCCTCAAATCGTCGAAACGAGCGCCTTCCAGGTTGATGGAACCGGCAAGCGCGGGCGTGTCGATGACAACGCGCGAAGAGGAGGTCTTGGCGACGGATTGGTCACGGGTCAGCACCGTCGGCGTCGTCTGGCCGTTTGCCGGCAAGGAACCGTTTACCGCCGTACCCGCAGCAGGCGACTGCGTCGTCTGAGCCTGCTGGGACTGCTGCTGCAGCTTGGCGGCCTGCTCGGCCTGGCGCTGCGCTTCGAGGCGGGGGTTCATGTAGAAAAACTGCCAGCCGAGAACGATCAGCACGGACAGTGCAATTGCTATGAAGTAATTGCGGTTGTTTTCCATCATACTTTCCTGGAGCGGTCCGTTTCCGACCGCCGATGTTTCGGCCTGGTTTCGACGCGGCTTACGAGTTCGCTTGCCAGCTTTTCGAAAGGCGCGGTCAGCACCTCGCGTCGCGCGACAACCACATAGTCGTGTCCGGGCTGCATTGCAAATCCGGCGTGAAGCCGCACGGCTTCTTTCAGCCTGCGCCGCATGCGGTTGCGCTCCACCGCGTTTCCATGTTTTTTGGTAACGGTAAAACCAACGCGGGGCTCGGCGTCGGCAAGCTTGCGGTCCAGCATCTCTATGAGGAAGAACGCGCCTCTGCGCTTCTCACCTTCGCGGACTGCAAGAAACTGCGGCCGGCTTTTCAGCCGCCCGACAGTCTTTTTTGGTCGTTCATTCGTCAATTTGCCCGCCATCCTGGATTATCGGGCACTTCGGCCCTTAGGCCGAAAGACGCTTGCGGCCGCGGTTACGGCGAGCGGAAAGAACCGCACGGCCGCCCTTGGTAGCCATGCGAGCACGGAAGCCGTGACGACGCTTGCGAACAAGCTTGGATGGTTGATAGGTACGCTTCATTTATTTAAACACCGCGGAGTGCGGCCCTTCTTGAGCTTTGCTTCAAAAGCAAGGAGCGTTGTTGATTATGGCGAACGGACGTGTCCCGCAAATGCAGGCTCCATGACCGGACGTGCGCGGGCTTATACGGATCGAGGCCCGAAGAGTCAATTATACCGCTGCAGATTCCTTGGATTGGCCGCAAATTCGGTCTGTCGGCAACCGCTTCAGGCTTTGCGTGCGACACCTCGCCATTGGCGGAGGCGATCGCCGGATTCAATATAAGAAACTTATTATATATACTAGAATCAACCCGCATATAGGCGGAAAATACTTCAATGCAACATTAATGATTTTCATCGATATCTAAGTAAATGCCGGAAAACCCATCGATTTTTGGGGGATGGGATCGGCGCCGGAGGGATATTGTGAAAATTCGTGGTAAAATTAATCTGCTTGTGTCGGTCATGGCCGGGGCGGCCCTGTTGATCGGTGCAACTGCCCTCTATGCGTTGCATCAATACGACCAGAAACTGCAGAGCTACGAGCAGACGGCCGGCCGTGCCTACATGGGTGAGCACCTGAATCGCTACGTGACCGCGGCGGTCATGGAAGCGCGCGGCATCTATGCCGCGGCATCGGCAAAGGATTCCAAGACCTTTGCGGATGGGCTGATGGGCGACCTCGACGAAATCGACAAGGTATTGGCGAGCTGGGCGCCTCTGGTTCCCGATTCACAGAAGGCTGACTTCGCCAAATTGCAGTCTCGCGCCCAGGAATTTCGGGTCTTCCGGACCGAGACCGCCAGGCTCGGCGTGACGGATGGTCCGGACGCCGCGAGCAAGCAGGGCAACAACGAAGCGAACCGCGCCAATCGCAAGGCATTCCAGGCTGAAATCGATGCGGTCGTGCACACCGACAAGGCGGAACTTGCAAGGGCCGAGGCGGATATTGCAAGCTTCCACAACAATGTCTTCTGGGTCGTCCTCGGCATCATGATCGCGGGGATCGGCGCCGGCATCGGTCTGGGCGCCTATATCGGCACCGTTCATCTCAGCACCCCGATCCGCAAGGTGACGGCCGCCATAAAGAGCGTCGCCGAAGGGCGTTTCGATATCGAGGTGCCGTTTGCCGGCCGTCGCGACGAGATTGGCGAGATGGCGGCAGCCGTGGACGTCTTCAAGGAAAACGGCAATGCCGTGCGCCGCATGAATGCCGAGGAAGCGGCCATGCGCGCCAAAAGCGACGAGCTTCAGTCGAGCATGTCCCTGGCGGTCTCGGCCGCGGCGGCCGGCGATTTCAGCCGCCGCATCGACAAGGACTATGGAGACGTCAACCTCAATCGTTTCGCGCGCAACGTCAACGAACTGCTGATCAGCGTCGATACCGGCATCGGCGAAGTGCGCCGCGTCATTGCGAGCCTGGCCGAAGGCGATCTCACGCAGGCCATGAAGGGCGAATTCCAGGGCGCCTTCGCCGAGCTGCAGCAGAACGTCAATACGACATTCGCGACGCTGAAGAGCACCATGCGCGAAGTGCGCCAGACGACCGGCTCGATCAACTCCAACACCAACGAACTGCGTCATGCCAGCGACGACCTCTCCAAGCGCACCGAGCAGCAGGCGGCAGCGCTCGAGGAAACCTCGGCAGCGCTCGACGAGATCACCTCCGTCGTGCAGAACTCGACCGAACGGGCGCGCGAGGCGAGCGTCATGGTCGGCGAAGCCAAGGACGATGCGGCCCGCTCCGGCACCGTCGTTCGCAATGCGATCGACGCCATGGGCCGCATCGAGCAGGCGTCGGGCGAGATCAGCCAGATCATCGGCGTGATCGACGATATCGCCTTCCAGACCAACCTGCTGGCGTTGAACGCCGGCGTCGAGGCCGCGCGTGCGGGCGAGGCGGGCAAGGGGTTCGCCGTCGTTGCCCAGGAGGTGCGGGAGCTCGCCCAGCGCTCCGCCACCGCGGCCAAGGACATCAAGGCGCTGATCAGCAAATCCGGCGATGAAGTGCAGGTTGGCGTCAAGCTCGTGCAGGCGACCGGCGAGGCGCTGTCCTCCATCGAAGCGCGCGTGCTCAAGATCAACGATCACATCCACTCGATCGCAACGGCGGCGCGCGAACAGGCAACGGGCCTGTCCGAGGTGAACAACGCCGTCAACCAGATGGATGAGGTCACGCAGCGCAATGCCGCCATGGTCGAGGAGACATCGGCTGCGACCCATCGTCTGGCCGGCGAAGCGGATGGCCTCGTCCATCTCGTCTCGCGCTTCAAGGTCGATTCCGCCAGCGCCCCCGCGCCGGTGGCAGCGCGCGCCGAGACGCATCGCCCCACGGCATCGCCGGCACGCCGGATGATCGACAGGGTCGCGACGGCATTCGGCGGCGGTGCGCTTGCACCGGCCGCGGCGGCCCAGAGCTGGGAAGAATTCTGACCCGTCGATCTAAGGCCGGCTGCGGTGCATGGGTGCCGTGGCCGGCCTTTACAATCGTCAAACTGCGGAGCCGATTGGAAAAAGGCCCGCAATCGCCTATTATCTAGTTTCGATTAAGTCGCATCAGGTCGCTTTCCAGCGAATCGGGACAATTGAAATGGACAGTGGGCAGGACAAGGACGCCGCAAAGGACGGCAAGGCCGACAAGGGCCGGCTGTCCCAGTTTTGCCGCCCCACCGGCATCTTCGGCGGCCTCTCGGGCAAGCTTCTCATCCTCACCGTCGTCTTCATCTCCTTGGCGGAAGTGCTCATCTTCGTGCCCTCCGTCGCCAATATGCGGCTGCGCTGGCTGGAGGATCGGCTGAATACGGCCGCCGCCGCCGCCATCGTCATCGATGGCCTGCAGCCGGCCGAGCTGCCCCGTGCCCTGCAGAAGGAAACCTTGATGGCCACGGGCACGCGCGCCATCGTTCTGCGCAAGGATGGCACCTCGCGCCTGTTGGCGACGGCCGAGATGCCGGCGTCCGTCGATGAAAAATACGATCTCAGCGCTGTCTCGCAGTTGACGGCGATCAAGGATGCGCTCGACACGCTGCTGTTTGGCGGCAACCGCATCATCCGCGTCTTCGGCCCTGTCGGCGGCGACGACGGCACCGGCATCGAGGTGGTGCTCAAGGATACCCGCCTGCGCAACGCGATGCTCGCCTATTCCCGCAGCGTCTTCTTCGTATCCATCCTGATCTCGCTGTTTACGGCAACGCTGATCTTCTTTGCGATCAACCGCATGATGATCCGCCCGATCCGCCGCCTCACCGACAGCATGCAGGCCTATTCGGACGATCCGGAGGATCCCGGGCGCGTTCTCGAGCCGGAAAAGGGGCGCGACGAACTCGCCGTGGCCGGCCGGCATCTTGCCACCATGCAGTCGCAGCTGCAGAAAACGCTGAAGCAGCAAAAGAACCTGGCAGCTCTTGGCCTTGCCGTGTCGAAGATCAACCACGACATGCGCAACATCCTTTCGGCGGCGCAGCTGATGTCGGACCGTCTGGTCGATGTCGACGACCCCATGGTCAAGCGCTTCGCGCCGAAGCTGCTGCGCACCATCGACCGTGCCGTGGGGTATACGACGGAGGTTCTGTCCTATGGACAGACATCCGAATCGGCGCCGCGCCGCCGCAAGATTCGCTTGGTCGAGCTGATCGAGGAAGTTCGCGATATTCTCGCGATCGATCCGGAGAGCGGAATCGGATTCGTCGAGCAGCTCAGTTCGGACCTGGAGGTCGATGCCGACGGGGAGCAGCTGTTTCGCGTCATCCATAACCTTTGCCGCAACGCTCATCAGGCATTGATCGCATTCGGCGAGACGGAGGCGGACAGCATCCGGCGTATCACGGTGTCGGCGCATCGAATCGGCAGCGTCGTCAGCATCACCGTCGACGATACCGGGCCCGGCATGCCGCAGAAGGCGCGGGAAAACCTCTTCATGGCCTTCCGCGGTTCGGCCCGCTCCGGCGGCACCGGCCTTGGCCTGGCGATCGCCCGCGAACTCGTGCTTGCCCATGGGGGCACCATTGCGCTCGTGGAAAAACCGGCCGCCGGCACGCAGTTCCGCATCGAGATTCCAGACCGGCCCGTATCCCTTGATGACTATCGCAGCAAAAGCATGCAAGAAAACTAATTGTTTTCAGTGGCTTGACATCGACATGCACGAAAATTGCGATCTTTTTCACAAATCCACTTGCATTCCCTCCATGGACCCTTTAGAGAACCGCCCACGCCAACGGTTTCTTCCGTTTCGGCACGCACCCGTAGCTCAGCTGGATAGAGCACCAGACTACGAATCTGGGGGTCAGGAGTTCGAATCTCTTCGGGTGCGCCATTCTTTTCAATCACTTAGAATCGGTATCGGTTAGCGCCTAGCTTCCTTGTCACGCTGTGGTCACAGTGAGGCATGAATGGCGACTCTGCGTAAGCGGAACGGCAAGTGGCAGGTACAAGTGAGACGTCAGGGACATTCCCCGGTCTCCAAGAGCTTTATCAATCGCAAAGATGCGGAGGCTTGGGCTAGAGATGTCGAGAGACGTTTCGACCAAGGCGAGGCGTTGCCTTCTCGACAGGCCTTGGATGCAAGGACACTAGGCGACCTGCTCGTTGTATACCGAGACAAGATCACCCCTCAGAAAAAGTCCGCATCTGTAGAGCGTTATCGGATCGACAAGATTCTGCGCCACGCGATTGCGAATACCCAGGCAACAAAGTTGATGCCGGCTCAGGTTGCTTCTTATCGTGATGAGCGGTTGGAAAGGGTATCAGGTGAGACAACGCGACAAGACCTTGTTTTGCTGCGTCAGGTCCTGGATGTGGCGCGACGGGAGTGGGGTTTGAAGATTGCCGCCAACCCTGTCGATGATGTACGTAAGCCGCCGCCGGCTAAAGCCAGAACAAGGCGGGTGCATCTTTCCGATCTTCGGGCCATTGCCACGGCCTTACGAACATTCAGGAATCCGCTACTTCGGCAAGTAATCTTGTTTGCCCTGGCGACCGGCATGCGTAGAGGCGAAATTCTTCGGGTCGAGTGGCGGCACGTTGACCAAAAGCAGGCCTTGCTGACGATCCCTGTGACCAAGAATGGTCATCCTCGTATAATTCCGCTGTCACGTCGAGCATTGAAGATAGTGGCCGACCTCAGTGTGACTGCAAGTGAGGCCGAAGAGTTAGTATTCCCGATTTCGGCAAATGCGGTGAGGTTGTCCTGGCAGAGGCTGAGGGTAAAGGCTGGTCTTAACGACCTCAGGTTTCACGATATGCGTCATGAAGCCGTATCTAGGTTCTTTGAGGCCGGTCTGACGCTGCCAGAAGTCGCGTTAATCTCAGGTCATCGAGACCCGAAGATGCTGATGCGTTACACGCACCTTGACCCCAAGAAGATAGTTGCGAAACTCTAAGGTGAGAACAGTGGCAATTCTCCCTTGGATTTAACCCAATCTAAAATTCCATCTTTGGTTGAACGGTGAGAGTACACTATACTCTTGCCGTTTGGATCTCCAACGTCAGGCCGTCTCACTTTATCTCCTCTTTCGCCGGCGTCGTGCCGGTGCAGAAGAGGAATACAATATTGTCAAATTTTCTTAAGTGCCTTTGGGCCGAGCCGCCGGAGGGCTACCTTTCAACGTGGACGAAGCGGAACAACATTCGCTTTTTCCACTCGACCGAAATGGAGGAAGCTGACGCCTACATGAAGGCCATCGCCAACCAAGACGATGTTTACTTCACGGTGGGGCTGCTTGGGAAGCCGCCTGCCAGCGGCCGCGGCTCAGCGAATGACGTGAACTATCTTCCTTGCGTACATGCGGACTTTGATCTGTTTAGCGATCAGAACGCGCATGCGAAAACAGCGTTGCCGAAGAGCATGGACGAATTGCGTGATTTCATGGTCGAAGTGAGCATTCCGCAGCCCTCCTTCATGGTCAACTCCGGTAATGGTGCCCATGCTTACTGGCTCTTCCCCGAACCTTTGGACCTTCGCGACCAAGACCGTCGTGTAAAGGCGAAGATGACGCTTTCATCATTCCAGAAGACGATCATCAAGTTGGCGAAGGCTCGTAGGGGATGGGACTTCGACAACACTGGTGATCTCGCTCGGGTACTTCGCTACCCAGGCACCAAAAACCATAAAACAAATCCGCCGAAGAATGTGGAGGTGATGTGATGGAAGCGACGTCGATCTATACATCTCAGCAGATTGAAGCATGGATGGCTAGCGCGTTGCCGCCCGAGCCTTCAGCGAGGGCGAAAACCAAAGCGAAAAAAACTGACCACTTGAATGACGCCAACTTGGCAGACTTTGAAGCTGTTCGTGCTGGATGCTCCTGGGTGAGGAGTTGTGCCGAAAACTCGAAGATGGACGAGCCAACTTGGTATGGCTTGGCTGGTATTGTCGGATACTGCGGCAACGGCGAGGAGATCTACCAAGACATTTCGGCTCTTGATGGGCGCTACGACGAACAGGAAGCTGCAGCGAAGCTCAAGCGTGCAGTCGCAGATGCAAAGCCGCGGACCTGTGAAAACATTCGTGATGGTCTTGCTTATGCGGGATGCGGAAAATGCGTCTTCGCCGGAAAAATCAGTTCTCCAATCCGGCTGGGTTACCGGCCGGCGGAAATCGTTCATCTCATGAGCCGGCATGTTCTCGAGACAGAGACAGGTAGGTACCTCGATCTTAACACGGGTGCTTTCTCATCCACCCGTGCCTTCAATGATCGCTACAGTCACATTACGAAGGATGTGACGCCGCACACCAAGCTTGCGAAGGACGAGCTCACCCGCAAAGTCCAGGTTGCTGCCTATCTGCCTGGGTCTGCCGATCTTTTCCAGACGCTGGAGAATGGGCAGGAAGCTGTAAATCTCTGGAAGCCCTCTGGGCTGAAGCCGGCAGGGGGTGAGTGTGAGGCGATTCATCTTCATCTGGTGAAAATGCTGCCTGACGATGAGGTGCGGAATCATCTTCTTGATGTGCTCGCCTTCATGGTGCAGCGGCCTGGTGAAAAGGTGACCCATGCATTCGTGCTGACCGGAAGGCAGGGGACGGGCAAAAGGCTGTTGTTCGAGTTGGTAAAAAAGCTCTTCGGCAATCACAATTGCCGGACGATCGAAAGTAGTAGCCTCGGCACGCGGTTCAACGCGCATATCTCGAATGTCCAGCTTCTCATTTGCGAAGAGCTTTGGACACTTGAGCGCCGCGAAACATACAACGCTATCAAAACTTTGATTACCGCTCGGACCATGAGCGTGGAGGAGAAGAACATTCCGGTCTTCGAAGCTAGGACACCTGATTTTATTATGGGAACATCAAACCACGATATCCCCATAACGCTTGAGGCTGGGGACCGCCGCTTCCTTATCTGCGATTCCCCGATGGAGCCTCAGGGCAGGGAATATTACGAGGCACTGGCGCATTCTATCGAGCGGGAGGCCGGAGCGTTCCTGAATTATCTCCTTGGTCGCAACCTCTCCAGCTTCAATCCCAATAAAGCGCCTCCACTCACCCAAGCCAAGGCCGACATTATTGGCTCGTCTCGGTCGCAGGTGACCCAGGAAGTCGAGGCGCTGATTGAAGAGAACGCACCCATTTTCTGGCGTGACCTCGTCACCCTGAGCGACGTCCGGAATGAGCTCCAGAAGCGCTTGGGCAAAATGCCATCACTCAACGAGGTGAAGTCAGCACTTAAGGCCTTGGGTGCGGTGAAGCTTGATGTGGTCAGGATCGGAGAGAACACGCTGCGGCTTTGGGCATGGACCGATACTTCTCGCTGGCAAGATGCCACGCCGGATGAAGTCCGTAGCCATATGCGGCAATTGCAACCACGCTAACTTCTGTTGGTAGCAAGACGGTGCCGTTCCACTGTTTCGCGTTGCATGCTGGGCGGGGGAGAGAGGGCGTTCCTCTTCACCTGTCTAGGCTGAAATCTACAGGAACCACTGAAAATTCAAATATTTAAAAGTGAAACACTGAAACAATGAAACAATGAAACATGAATTCGATAAAGCTGCAATCATCGATTTCTTTGTGGTCCACCGCTCGCCCATATGGCGCCCGATCAGCAGTCGGGAACTCGCCAAGGTGCTCGGGGTCTCCCTTCAATCGCTTGCCAACTGGAGGGTTCGTGAAACTGGACCAGAACCAGAGCCAACGAGGAGGGGCAGGGGTAATAAGATGTTTTATCGCCCCGACAAAGTACTTTCGTGGCTCGTGGAAGACAGGGAGCCTTGGGAGTTTTCTCGCGATTGGCTCCTCAATCGTAAACTCGACGTTGTAGGTGGTTTGGATCGCGAATCTACCGCCTGGATGATAGAGGGACTTGACGACATGCTCTAACTCAAACAACAAAATCGGTAGCGAATAGGTTGCAAGTTAAGCCAGACTCAATTTAATGGTTCTCGCGTACACGCATTGTCTGCCTAAGCCTCGAAGGGATGTTGCGCCAACAATAGCGACCCCTTCTTGGCATGGCAATCTTAACCGTTTTCGGCCAAGTTGAGCAGGCCTCAGTGGCGGAACTAGAGGCGTGCGAGGGGGATGCAGCCACCGTGAACGACAGCAACAAGAATCCAGAGCAGCTGGCGCGCGACCAGATCGATGCGCTGCTGATCGAGGCCGGATGGGCCGTTCAGGACAAGAAGGCCATCAATTTTAACGCGGCCCAAGGTATCGCGGTTCGCGAGTATCAGACCGACGTAGGCCCGGCCGACTATGCGCTCTTCGTCGACAAGAAGGCCGTCGGCGTCATCGAGGCCAAGCCAAGCGATTGGGGGCATAAGCTCACCACCGTTGAAGAGCAATCCGGCGGTTACGCTGCCGCTACCCTCAAATGGGTCAACAACCAGCAGCCGCTACCGTTCGTCTACGAGAGCACCGGTGTCATCACCCGCTTCACCGATGGTCGTGACCCCAAGCCAAGATCGCGGGAGGTGTTCACCTTCCACCGCCCGGAGACGATGGCAGAATGGCTGAACAAGCCCTTGTCGCTCCGCGCCCGTCTTCAATCGATGCCGCCGCTGCCGCACGACGGCCTGCGCGATTGCCAGATCAGGGCCATCGAAAACCTTGAACAATCATTCAAGGCAGACAAGCCGCGCGCGCTTGTCCAAATGGCGACCGGTTCCGGCAAGACCTACACGGCAATCACCTCTGTCTATCGTTTGCTGAAACATGCCGACGCCAAGCGCGTACTCTTTCTTGTCGATACCAAGAACTTAGGCGAGCAGGCAGAGCAGGAGTTCATGTCATTCCTGCCCAACGACGACAACAGGAAGTTCACCGAGCTTTACAACGTCCAGCGCCTGAAATCCTCCTTCGTCGCTAAGGACGCGCAGGTCTGCATCAGCACGATCCAGCGTATGTATTCGCTGTTGAAGGATGAGCCGCTCGACGAGGCGGCAGAAGAGGAAAATCCTGCCGAGGCGCTGGTCCGGGGCAAACAGCCGCTGCCTGTCGTCTACAATAAGAAGATTCCGCCGGAGTTTTTCGATTTCATCATCATCGATGAGTGTCACCGCTCCATTTATAATTTGTGGCGGCAGGTGATCGAGTATTTTGACGGCTACCTCATCGGCCTTACGGCCACGCCGGACAACCGCACCTACGGGTTTTTCCGCAAGAACGTCGTCAGCGAGTATGACCACGATCAGGCGGTTGCCGACGGCGTGAATGTCGGAAACGAGATTTTTGTCATCGAAACCGAGCGCACCAAACAAGGGGCTCAGATCAAAGCGCACCAGCAGATCGAGCGTCGCGAGCGCTTGACCCGAGCGAAGCGATGGGAGCGGCAGGACGAAGACGAGGCCTATTCCGCCAAGCAGCTCGACCGGGAGTTCGTAAACCCCGATCAGATTCGCACCGTAGTCCGCACCTTCCGCGACAAGTTGCCGGAGATATTCCCTGGCCGAAATGAGGTTCCCAAGACCCTCATCTTCGCGAAAACCGACAGCCATGCCGACGACATCATTCAGATCGTTCGTGAGGAGTTCGGCGAAGGCAATCAGTTCTGCAAGAAAATCACCTACCAGGCTACAGAGGACCCCAAATCCGTCCTCGCCCAGTTCCGCAATGATTACTATCCGCGCATCGCCGTGACCGTGGATATGATCGCAACCGGCACGGACGTGAGGCCGCTTGAATGCCTGTTGTTCATGCGTGATGTGAAGAGCAGAAACTACTTCGAGCAGATGAAAGGGCGCGGCACACGGACGCTTGACGCAGACGGCCTGAAGAAGGTCACGCCGTCGGCAACCACGGCCAAGACCCACTATGTAATCGTAGACGCTATCGGCGTTACCAAGTCTCTGAAGACGGCGAGCCAGCCGCTCATCACGAAACCGAGTGTGCCGCTGAAGGACCTCGCCACCGGGGTCATGATGGGCGTGCGCGATGAAGACACCGTGAGTTCGCTCGCCGGGCGTCTGGCGCGCCCGAACAAGCAACTGGATGACAAGGAGCAGGCCCGCATCGCGGAGGCCGCTGGCGGAATGGCGCTTTCGGACATCGTAAGCGGGCTGGTTGCGGCGCTGGACGCTGACCACATCGAGGAGAAGGCGCGAGAGGCATCAGGTGGTGGCGAGCCGACGGACGAGCAGCGCATCAAGGCGCGAGACGAGTTGGTCGGGTATGCGGCATCTGTCTTTAACGGGCCGCTGATCGCGCTCATCGACGGCATCCGTCGCGATAAAGAGCAGACCATCGATCATGACAACCTCGACACCTTAATTGAGGCGGCCTGGAGCGGTGATGCTCAGGAGAACGCCGAGACGATGGCGAAAGACTTTGCCGATTACCTTGAGCAGAACCGGGACGAGATCGACGCCCTGACCATCCTCTACAGCCAGCCTGCGCGCCGCTCGGAACTGACCTACGCCATGATCAAGGAGGTCATGGATCGGTTGAAGAATGATCGGCCCAAGCTCGCGCCGCTGCGCGTCTGGCGGGCCTATGCCCACCTTGATGACTACAAGGGCAGCAATCCCTCAACTGAGCTTGCGGCCTTGGTCGCCCTTGTCCGCCGCGTCTGCGGCATTGACGCGACCGTCTCGCCGTTCTCGGAAACCGTGCGCAAAAACTTCCAGAACTGGATCATGCAGCGCCACAGCGGCAGTGGGGAAAAGTTCACGGAAGAACAGATGGAGTGGTTGCGGATGATCCGTGACCATGTGATCGACTCGTTCCATGTCGAGCGTGACGATCTGGAAATGGCGCCGTTCGATTCAAAAGGTGGAATGGGGCGAATGTACCAGTTGTTTGGGGAGAAAATGGACGACGTGATTGCGGAATTGAATGAGGCGTTGGCGGCATGAGTCTGATTCCTGACAGTTGGACACTTACGACCGTGGGTGACATCACATTGCCTGTGAGCATGGTGGACGCCACAAGCTCTCAAGATCGAGAAATCCAATACATCGACATCGGTAGCATCGATAATCAACGCAATAAGATCGCAGACCCGAAGCGCGTCAACCTTTCATCCGCACCCTCGCGCGCGAGGCAGATCGTAAAATCCGGTGACGTTTTGTTTGCAACCGTTCGACCCTACCTTCGCAATATCGCGCAGGTACCCGACCGTCTCGATGATGAGATTGCGTCTACGGGATTCGCCGTGCTGCGCCCTGCCGCTGGCGTCGAGCCGCGCTATCTCTACTACAAGGCAATATCGCATGATTTCGTTGCCGCACTTACAGGCGAGCAATACGGTGTTAGCTACCCCGCCGTAAAAGACGATCAAGTACGGGCGCGGCCTGTAGAACTGCCGCCCACCGATGAACAACGTCGCATCGTTGCCAAGATTGAGGAGCTGTTCTCCGAGCTCGATCAGAGTATCGAGAGCCTGACTGTCGCGCTTCGGCAGCTTAAGGCATACCGACAAGCAGTCCTCAAACACGCCTTCGAGAGCAAACTGACCGAAATCTGGCGGACGAAGAATTCCGACAAAATTGCCACCCCCGATGCGCTAATCGAGCTGATCAAAGCTGAACGCGTCGAGCGGTACGAGGCTGCCCTCGATGAATGGCGAGTGGCGCTTAACAAATGGCGTTCTGGTGGTGAAAAGCCAGCGAAACCAAAGCCGCCTCGCCCGCTTTCAAAGCTTGCCGACGCCAAGAAGACGAACGGCGTGTGGCCCATTGTTGAGCTAGGTGATCTTCTCTCTGTTAGCAGTGGCATCGGGCTAACTGCTCAGCAAATGCGGGATGGGCCGTTTGCTGTGTACGGCGGGAATGGAGTCAATGGGAACCATGACGAGTATTTTGTCGAAGAGCCTGAACTTGTTATTGGTCGTGTTGGAGCAAAGTGCGGGGTGACGCACATAACGCGCCCAAAGAGTTGGGTAACAGATAACGCGCTTATCGTGACCCCGCTGATTTACAGTTTCGAGAAGCGCTTTTTTAAATGGCTGTTGGAAATCAAAAACCTAAATATCCTCGGCAGCTCTACCGGCCAACCTGTTATATCCGGCTCGAAGATTTATCCAGTTGAGGTCAGTTTACCATCGCTCGCCGAACAGGTTGAGATTGTCCGCATTCTCGAAACAAAGCTAACATCTGTCGATATGATGGAGGCCGAAATTGAGGCCGCGATCGCACGCGCAGAAGCTCTACGCCAAGCAATATTGAAGCGTGCATTCTCCGGCCAGCTGGTCGCGCAAGACTCGGTGGACGAACCAGCGTCTATTCTGTTGGAGCGCATTCGTGCCGAACGACAGGAAGGTCGGACAACAAAGCGGCGAAGCAATAAGAATGGCAAGAAGGAGGCCGCATGAGCCCTGCACCCATCATTTCCAAAGTTTGGAGTTTTTGCACGACGCTTCGTGATGACGGCGTTGGCTATGGCGATTACCTGGAGCAGCTGACCTACCTTATCTTCCTCAAGATGGCCGATGAGTACGCAAAGCCGCCATATAGCCGGTCTGTGGGAATTCCGGAAAAGTACAACTGGCAGAGCTTGAAAGCAAAGCGCGGCGCTGAGCTGGAGGGCCACTACATCGAGCTCTTGCGCGAACTCGGTACCCATAAGGGGATGCTCGGTCAGATATTCACCAAGGCGCAGAACAAGATTCAGGACCCTGCCAAGCTATATCGGCTGATCGACATGGTCGATGACGTGCAGTGGGTTACAATGGGCGCCGATGTCAAAGGCGATATCTACGAGGGCTTGCTAGAGAAGAATGCGGAAGACACGAAGTCTGGCGCAGGGCAATACTTCACGCCGCGTGCTCTCATTCGTGCCATGATAGAATGCGTGCAGCCTGAGCCGGGCAAGACCATAGCTGATCCGGCCTGCGGCACAGGCGGGTTCTTTCTGGCAGCTTATGACTTCATAACCGAGCCCAAGAACTACCAGCTCGACAAGGCGCAAAAGGCGTTCCTGAAGCACGAGGCGTTTCACGGAAACGAGATCGTCGCCAATACACGCCGTATGTGTCTCATGAATATGTTCCTGCACAACATCGGCGAGATCGACGGCGAAGGCGCAGTTTCGCCGAACGACGCCCTCATAGCGCCGAGTGCTCGGGTGTATGACTACGTCCTTGCAAATCCGCCCTTCGGCAAGAAGAGCTCCATGAGCTTCACCAACGAAGAGGGGGAGCAGGAAACTGACGACCTGACCTACAACAGGCAGGATTTTTGGGCGACGACGTCGAACAAGCAGCTCAATTTCGTCCAGCATATCCGCACCATGCTCAAGACGACGGGTCGCGCCGCCGTTGTCGTGCCTGACAACGTGCTTTTCGAAGGCGGCGCTGGGGAAACGATCCGCAAGAAACTGCTGGAGAATACTGACCTCCATACGATCTTACGGCTGCCGACGGGCATCTTTTACGCAAACGGCGTAAAAGCGAATGTCATCTTCTTCGATAACCGCAAGGCCAGCCCCAGCCCCTGGACTAAGGAAGTCTGGTACTACGACTACCGTACCAACGTACATCATACTTTGAAGAAGAAGCCGATGCGGTTTGAAGATCTGTCAGACTTCATTACTTGTTACAATCCGGCGAACCGACATGAACGCAAAGAAACCTGGGATGCGGAGCGGAATCCGGAAGGCCGCTGGCGAAAATTCAGTTATGAAGAGCTTATTGCCCGCGACAAGACCAGCCTCGACGTGCCTTGGTTGAAAGACAAAAGCCTCACTGACCTCGACAATTTGCCGGAGCCGGACGAGCTTGCGGAGGAGATCATCGAGAACTTGGAGGCAGGCCTGAATAGCTTCCGTGCAGTTTTGACTTCGCTTGCGAAAAAAGAGAATGCTGCCTGAAAATCAGCACTATCTTCCTGAAGCCGCCCTCACGGAATAAGTGAGCTTGCGAGCTGACTTACTATGGAGAGATTAGAAATTGTCCGGACTCGCTATCGCAAAAGCAGCACCGCCGAATCTTCCGGCACTTCCTGACACGGTGCTTCCCGCTATTGCAGCCCTCACTGCCGCATTAGGAGTTCCTCGCGACGTCCTCGCTAGCGACGATGATATCGAGCACGCATGGCGTGACCTGCCTCGTGAACTGAAGGAAATTCCCGTTGACTTGCGTGGTGAGCTGGTTGCGAGGATGTGCGTTGCAGTAAGCGCCGGACTGTTTGACGGTGCAATGAACTATATTTGGAATGCCGCCATAATTCATCTCCGGGCAAAAGTCCGAACGTTTGGGTTGCCCGTCGTCGCTCAAATTCTTCAGGCAGACTTCGAAGAAAAGCATCTCAACGAGATGCAAGATAGCAAGCTGCTGGATTTATGTTTGAAGATAAATCTCGTGGACGAGGACGGCTTCTTTTTCCTGGATCAGTGTAGAGATATCCGCAATAACTTTTCCGCAGCCCATCCAACGATGGGAGCGGTCAATGATCGTGAGTTCACAACATTTCTCAATCGATGTGTCCGGTACGCGCTCGCGGATGCGTCGTCTCCCAAGGGCGTTGATATTGGATCGTTTATCAGCGCGTTGAAGGGTGGAAGATTCACTGCAAATCAGCTGAGTACGTGGGTTGATCGCCTTTTGCAGACTCACGCTGCTCAGCGGCAACTTTTAGTCGGCATGGTTCACGGCATTTACTGTGATCCAAATACCTCGGAACCGGCCCGTCTCAATTCGCTTGAAATTTGTGAGGCCCTCGCCGGGGGGTTCACACAGTCCCTTCGCTCTGACCTGGTTCACAAGCATGGGGAATATGCAGCGAAGGGCGACGAGCCACGCTACACCGCATCTTCTCAATTTTTTGAGAAGCTCGGGCTGATCAAACTGCTAAATGAATCTGAGCAGCACAACATATTCCATAGAGCCATCGACCGTCTTTGGTCGGTGCATACTGCGATGAATAATTTTTATAACGAACCACCGTTCGCAGAACGATTGCAGGAACTCTCGAGTCAAGGTGCTGTTCCCGACACCATTCAGGAGGAGTTCGTCCGTGTTGTGGTTTGCTGCAGAATAGGAAATGGATACGGGGTCTCCAACGCCGCGGTCCCAAGCTACGACAAGATAATTGAAGGGTTCTCGCCTCGCGAGGTAGCGACACTGCTTCAGCTAGCGAGTTCTAACAGTAACTATTTGGGTAGACGGGTGGCAGGGTCAGCCTCTTGCAAGAGGCACTTTATCAAGGCGTTGGGTCTTATCGATCCCGGCACCGTGCCCAATGTCGTAAGGCCAACATACGACCAGTTTTTGAAGTAGGCGAGCGGCGTCGATGAAACCTTCTCGCGACGAGGTTGGTAGTGGTGAAATAGTACTCCGAGAAAAAATCTCCCGGAGTTTGCGTGGCCCTATTAAGCGAGTATCTCCTGTTTAAGAAGGGAAATAAGGTGGTACCCTTCCTTGGACTTTCAGGCGCAGCGAAGCTATTATCTCCTCGTTCGTCGGTCACACTCCTGTCACAGCCAAGCTGCGCCTTGGCAGTGGGTGGACTGTTTTTCAATCAATGTGCAACAGGGAAATCAAGGCCCTAGACCGAGGCACCCGTAGCTCAGCTGGATAGAGCACCAGACTACGAATCTGGGGGTCAGGAGTTCGAATCTCTTCGGGTGCGCCATTTTTCCTAACAGGATTTGAAGTTTTTTGGGTGGGCTCAAGAAACATTCGAGCACAGCTGATGCAGCCGTCCCGCGAGGCGCTTGCCGACGGGAAAGAAATGCACTGTCACCGTAATTGCCAAAGCCTTTCTGGCTGACAAAGCTTATGGTGGCGACGCCCTGATTGATTATCGCGACAAGCGCCAAATCAAACCTATGATACCGCTGAAAGCAAATCGCACCCAGCCGCGTCACACCGATTTCGCCCTCTGCTGCGAACGCAGTCTGATCGATATTTTATTAAGCAATATCAAATCAATTAAGATCTATCGCCACCAGATACGACAAGCTCGCAAGCATCTTCCTTGCCGCTGTTCAGTTCGTCGCCTTTCATAAGCCTCGACTGACGACGCGCCCTAAGCCGATCTCAGGCTGGCCTCATCCCGATTAAGGCGGAGATGCGGGCCCGTTCCTTGGGATCCGACACCCCCTGGGAATCGACGCGGGGCGTGTAGGGCGCCTCCAGCCGGGCGGCCTCTTCATCAGTCAATTTGATGGCCAGCGAAGCGACGGCGTCGTCGATATGCCTCGTCTTGCTCGCGCCGACGATAGGGGACACGACAACCGGATTGCGCCGCAGCCAGGCCAGAGCGATCTGCGCGGGGGCGACGCCGCGCTCCTCCGCAATCGCGCACAGGGTCTCCACGATGGCGCGATCGCTGTCCTCGGTCGCGTTATAGAGCACGCCTGCGAACGGATCGGATTCGGAGCGCGTGGTGGCCTCGCCCCAGGGCCGGGTAAGACGACCCCGCGCGAGCGGGCTCCAGACCATGGTCCCGACACCTTCATCCTTGCAGAGCGGCAGCATTTCCCGCTCCTCCTCACGGGCGAGGAGGTTGTAGTGATCCTGCATCGAGATGAAGCGCGCCCAGCCATTCTCCTTCTGCAAGTGCAGCGCCTTGCTGAACTCCCAGGCCATCATCGAGGACGCGCCGATGTAGCGCGCCTTACCCGCTTTAACGACGTCGTGGAGCGCTTCCAGCGTCTCCTCCCAGGGGGTCGTCTGGTCGGCGCGGTGGATTTGGTAGAGGTCGACATAATCGGTGCCGAGGCGGCGCAGGCTGTGGTCGATCTCGGTCATGACCGCCTTGCGTGAGAGGCCTGCGCCATTGGGGCCTGAGCGCATCGGGTGACGCAGCTTGGTCGCGATCACCAGATCGTCGCGATCGCCGAAATCCTTGAGCGCACGCCCCAGGATCTCTTCGCTCGATCCCTGCGAATACATGTTGGCGGTATCGAAGAAATTGATGCCGGCCTCGATCGCGTGGCGGATCAATGGGCGGCTGGTCTCTTCGTCAAGCGACCATACCGGGTGCCCTCGCTTCGGGTCGCCATAGGTCATCGCCCCGATGCAGATCGGCGAGACATCAAGGCCAGTGCGGCCCAATTTGACATATTGCATGGGTTTATCCTCTCGACTACCTTACCGGAGATATCTCCGGTTAAAGCTATATGGAGAGGTCTCCGTTTAGTCAAGGTGGTCGCAATGAGTAATGTAGAAGCTGATCTGCGGGCCGACGCCCGCGCCAATCGGGACAAGATATTGGAGGTGGCGCGCGAGGCGCTCACAGCCGCGTCGGATGCGTCACTCAATTCGATTGCCAAAAGGGCGGGCGTCGGCCCTGGCACGCTTTACCGCCATTTCCCCACGCGGGAGGCGTTGGTGGCGGCGGTCTACCGCAAGGAGATCGACGCGCTGGTGGCGCTGGCACCTGAGTTGATGGCTGCTCACCCGCCCATGCAGGCGTTCCGCCTTTGGTGTGATCGGCTTGCCCATTATGGGCGGATGAAACATGCCCTGGCCGATGTCCTGCACGCTGCGATGACGGCTGGAGATATGCAGGAAGGCTATCTTCCAATGGTGGGCGCGATCAATCGTCTGCTGCGCGCCTGCGAAGCGTCGGGAGATTTTCTGCCGGGCGCCGACGCGGAAGACGTTCTTCTCGTGCTCGGCTTCCTGTGGCGTGTTCCCGCAGGCTCCCAAGGAGAGGCACGCGCCGATCGTTTGGTCGATCTGATCATTCGCGGGCTAGGCCGATAGACTATGATCCGACTGACCTGAGATTTTCCATTCAGCCCGAGCGCGTCGTTCCCTGCCCATGATCCGCTGCCAGCGGCAATTCCGGCAGGAAGAGCAGCGCGATCAGCGCGACTGCCACGATGGCCGTTCCCGTTGCGAAGGTCATGGCGATTGCGTGGCGGTAGAGCGCTATCGCGGCGGCGTGGGCTTCGGGAGAGGAGGTGGCAAGCTGCTTCATTCCCGCCTCCGTCAGTGACGACACATGCACCCCATCCAGCAAACCGCCGGCATTCTGCACGCGATAGGCCAGTATTGCGCCCGAGCCTGTGACGCCGATCAGGCCGCCGAGCGAGCGGAAGAAGGCGAGCGTGGCCGTTCCGACGCCGCGATGGGCAAGCGGCAGGGCATTCTGCACGGCGATCGTCATGGTGGGCATGACCAGCCCGAGGCCGAGGCCGAGGGCGAAGACGGTCGGCTCGATGATCCAGAAGCCCTGGCTGGTGGCGGCAGCCCAGGCGAGCGTCGCGAAGGCAGCGGTCGCAAGACCGAGGCCGCAGAGCTGCGCCGGCTTGTAGCGCCCGAAACGGTGCAGCAGCACGCGCCCGTTGACCATGGACGAAATGACGACGCCGATCATCAAAGGGCCGGTCAGCAGGCCGGAATGCGAAGCGCTGACACCCATGACCATCTGGAAGAACAGCGGAAAGAACAGGCTCGCCCCGAGCATGCCCATGAAGGTCAGCGCCAGCACGATGCAGGCGACGACGAACAGCCGGTTGCGGAAGAGATCGGGCGGCAGCACGGGCTCGGGTTCGCGGCGGATGTGAAGGATGAAAAGCACGAACAGGACGAGCGCGACGGCGGACAGGCCGAAGATCTGCGGCGAGTTCCAGGCCCATTCGTTGCCCCCGAGTGCGAGCACCAGCAGGAAGCTGGTCGTGCAGCTCGTCAGCAGAACCGCGCCGAGATAATCGATGCGGCGGCTGTGGGCATGGTGTGGCCGCTTGAGCGCGCGCCCGATCATGACGAGGGCGACGGCGCCGATCGGCAGATTGACGTAGAAGATCCAGTGCCAGGACAGCATATCGGTGATGATGCCGCCGGCAATCGGCCCGATGACGCTGCAGACCGCGAAGACGGCGGCGATCGAGCCCTGGTTGCGGCCGCGCCGGGCCGGCGGCACGATGTCGCCGATGATGATCTGCGCCAGCGGCAGCAATCCGCCGGCGCCGATGCCCTGGATTGCCCGGAAGATGATGAGCTGCAGCAGCGTCTGCGCCATGCCGCTCAGCACCGAGCCCAGAAGGAAGATGAGGATCGCCGCGTAGATCATCGGCTTGCGGCCGTACTGGTCGCTGAGTTTGCCGTAGAGCGGCATGGTGCTGGTCGAGGCGAGCACATAGGCGCTGACGACCCAGGAGAGATGCGTCAGGCCGCCGAGATCGCTGACGATACGCGGCAGCGCGGTCGCGACGATGCTCTGGTCGATGGCGCCGAGGCCAAGAACGATCATCAGGCCGAGTATGACCGCCCGGATCTCGCGTCGATCGGGCGGATCGCCTGCCGCCGGAGCGGATGGAGAAGCGGCAGTTGGACCTTCGGCGTTCATTGTCCGATCTCCATGAGCGGTTCTATCGCGGCGCGGATGGCGTCGCGCTGCTGGGGTGACAGTTTGACGAGTTCGGCGGCGAGCCAGTCGGTTCTGCGCTGTTTCAGGCCGCTGATGATCTCCTGGCCTTTCTCGGTGGCAACAAGGCCGTTGCGCCGGCGATCGTTCGGATCTGGCTCCGAGCGGGCGATAAGCCCATCCCGCTCCATCGCCTTCACATGCCCTGATATCGTCGGTCCGCGCAGCTTCTCCATCCGCGCCAGCTCAGCGACGCCGATGCCCGGTTGGCGGATGATGGCGGCGAGCAGCAGGCCGTGCAGCGGCGACAGCCCGGCATCGTCGCTCTCGCGGCGCAATTGCCGGTACAGGCGGTGGAGGGCGGGGCGTAGCGCTTCGGCGAGCGCATAGGCATCTTCGGTCAAACGATGGTGGTCGGCTTTGCTCACAGGGGTTCGCTCGCAAGTAGATAGGTAGGCTTCCTATCTATATAGGTATCGTGCCGCATGTACTTGCGCAAGCGATAATATTGTGAAACATTTTCAATCATGGCGCGTTATCAACCGATATTGCGACTCGCGAGGAGGAGAAGAGCTGTGAAACGTTTCCTGACAACCGTAACAGTGACCGCCCTGAGTGCCCTGCTTGCCGTTACTTCTTTCGACCCGGCCGCCGCTGCGCCGATCCAGCCTTTGATTCAGCCGGCGATCCAGCAGGCGGGTAGCCCGCCGGCCGGCGTGACCGAAGTGCAGTATCGCCATCACAACCGGCACTATCGCCCCCACAACCGGCCGCATTATCGACCGCACTACCGCCCGCATAACCGGCCGGGCTACTGGCATGGCCATCGCGGCTATCGCTACGCTCGCCCCGGCTATCGCCGCTATAACGATGGCTGGTGGTATCCGCTGGCGGCCTTCAGCGCCGGCGCGATCATCGGCGGTGCCGTCGCTCAGCCCCCGCGCGGCAGCGCCCATGTTCGTTGGTGCGCCAGCCGCTACAAGACCTATCGTGCCTCCGACAACACCTATCAGCCGACCAACGGTCCGCGCCGCCAGTGCGTCGGTCCGTAATGTGAAGCGCATTGAAAATCCCTCTCCGGTCTGCGGGGAGGGATTTGCTTTTCAAGCCGCTGCGGATAGCGCTGTCTACAATTCCGTCAACTGCTCCGAGACATCCCAAAGCCGCCGCCAGATGGCTTGATCGCGGGCGTGCGCAGCGATTTTCGCCTGCACCGGCGGGCCTTTGAGTTCGTAGAAGCCGCTTGGGCCATACATGGCGCCGCCCTCGGCCGTGGGCGAGGTGGCGGCAAAGAGTGTCGGCAGGGCGCCGGCCGCCGCCGATTGCGATAGAAACGGCTCCAGCAATTTCATCAGAAACTCGAAGCTGCCCGGTGCGTCGCGGCCCATGCGAGGGCCTGTGGTCTGCAATCCGGTGACGGCGTAGCCGGGATGGGCGGCAACGCTCTTCAGCGTCCAGCCTTCGGCGCGTGCTATCCGGTCAAGCTCCAGGCTGAACAGCAGCGTTGCAAGCTTCGACTGGCAATAGGCAGGCCAGGCCCGATAGCGCCTGCGCCACTGCAGATCGTCGAAATTGATCCTGCCGCTGCGGTGCGCGAGGCTGCTGACCGTGACCACGCGTGGATTTTCCGCCGCCGAGACCTTCGGCAGCAACCGCATCGTCCAGGCGAAATGGCCGATATAGTTGGCGCCCATCTGCATCTCGAAACCGTCTTCGGTCTCGTGCCGGTCAGGGATGGCCATCACGCCGGCATTGTTGATGAGCAGGTCGATATGCGGCAGCGTACCGGCGATGCGGTCGGCGGCGCGGGCGACGGAAGCAAGGCTTGCAAGGTCGAGCGCCTCGAATGTCACGTCCGCCCCGGGCGTCGCGGCGCGGATCTTGGCGAGCGCCTCGTTGCCTTTCGCCTCGTTGCGCGAGGCAATGATGACTTTTGCGCCTGCGCCGGCCAGAGCCTTGGCGGCTTCGTAGCCGATACCGCTGTTGGCGCCGGTGATGACTGCGATGCGACCTGTCTGCGGCGGAATGTCTTTCACTGTCCAGTCTGGCATTGCGGGCTCCTGTGAAGAGGTTTGGCGTTGCCCATTGTATCTGGTAATTTTTACACTAAATGCAAGTTTGCAATAAATGAAAATAACGCCTTCGGATAGACTTGCCTTGCGTATCAATGATTTTCGACGGCCTGATGGCGCGACATGCCTTCGAATTGCCACGCTGCTCGGTCCTCATCGCGTCACATGGCCGAAGATTGGATTCGCGGAATGACGACAAAGACTTCATGCTCTGATTTTATGCAGTTTTTCCGCTCCTGGGTGAGCGATCCCATGCGGGTTGCCGCCGTCGCGCCGTCGGGCGAGCGGCTGGCCAGGCTGATGACGCAGGAGATCGAGCCGCTCGATGGACCGATCCTCGAACTCGGTCCGGGAACAGGCGTGTTCACCCGCGCGTTGCTGGCGCGCGGTATCCCGGAACACGCGCTGACGCTCGTGGAATTCGGCGAGGAATTCGCCGCGCGCCTGCGCCTGCGCTTTCCCGAGGCGCGGGTCGTGCATATGGATGCGGCGCGGCTCGGCGAGTGCGGCCTTTTCGACGACGCGCCTTTCGGCGCCGTCGTCAGCGGCCTGCCGCTGCTGTCCATGCCGCCCTCGAAGGTTGCAGCCATTGTCGGCGGCGCCTTCGAAACGATGAAACCGGGTGGCGCCTTCTATCAGTTCACCTACGGTCCGCGATGCCCGGTGCAGAAGCCGATCCTCGCAAGTCTCGGGCTGAAGGGAACACGCATCGGTAGCACCGTCCGCAATATTCCGCCGGCCGGCGTCTACAGGATATCGCGACAAAATCCGTTGGAACTCTCGATCACCGGCGCCAAATATCGTAGCACCGGAGACAGTGCCGGAATCAGCGCATAGGCGCCGGAGGCGGCAAGGCTGATATGGGGCGGCCCAAGCGAGTGCCGAGCAGGGATAGCGGATGGAGAAGAAGCCGGATGGCGATATCGCGGTGAAGGAAGGCCGGCGCGAGCGCAAGCGCCGCCAGACCCGCGAGCGTATCGAATCCGCCGCCCTGAAGCTTTTCCTTGAGCGCGGCTTCGATGCCACCACGATCGAGGATATCACCGAAGCGGCGGACGTCTCCAAGCGCAGCTTCTTCGACTACTTCCCCAGCAAGGAGGAGGTGGTCGCCGCCTGGCAGGACGGTTTCGCCGGCGAGCTGATCGACGCTGTCGCGGCGCAGCCGCGCGATGCCAGCCTTGTCGCGGTCATCGAGGCGGCGGTCGATGTCGCCCTTCGCGCCACCATCGCCGATCCGCAGCGGCTCGCATTGGCGGCGTTGATCCGCAATACGCCGGCGCTCTGCGCCCGCGATCAGTTGAAATACGCCAAGCTGGAGCGGAAGCTCGCCGATGCGCTGCATGCCCGCAGCGGGGGTGGAGATGCCGAACGGTTCCGTCTGAGCGTGCTTGCCGCCGCCGTCGGCACGATGCTGCGCATCGGCGGCGAGCGCTGGATGGAATCCCCACGGGATATTTCGCTGGAGGAATTCGCCCGGGCCATGTTCGATGAGCTTTGGGCAGCGCTTGCCGATCTTGGCGAGCTGATAGGGCAAGGCAAACCGGGGCGGTGATCTCGGCCGACACGAGCCGTCACGGATCGCGGCCATAGTAGCAGCTTCGCCGGGAGTGCTGCGACCCGATATGTCAAGCATCGGCGCATTGCATATGTCGTCGTGCAAACCCATCTAGTATTGGGTCGCGACTTCAATTCCCTCCTCGCGAAACGCTCGATTTGCACGACAAATCCCGGCTCCTCCCCGGATGCCGAAAACGACAGATAGATTTCAGATCAGCAAAAAGGGACTACAACCATGTCAGAATTCGACGCAGCCAAGTCCGGTCAGTTCAAGATCGGCGGCGATCTCCCCGTTCATCGTCTCGGTTTCGGCGCCATGCGCATTACCGGTGCCGGCATATGGGGCGAGCCCGACGACCATGACGAAGCCGTCCGCACCTTGAGGCGCCTGCCGGAGCTCGGCATCAATTTCATCGATACGGCCGATTCCTATGGCCCGGATGTTTCCGAACGTCTGATCAAGGAGGCGCTCCACCCGTATGGCGCCGGTCTCGTCATCGCAACCAAGGGCGGGCTTACCCGGACCGGTCCGAATGTCTGGGTGCCGGTGGGTCGCCCTGAATACCTGATCCAGCAGGCCCACAAGAGCCTACGCAATCTCGGCGTCGACCGCATCGACCTCTGGCAGCTGCACCGCATCGATCCCAAGGTGCCGGCGGCCGAACAGTTCGATGCCGTGAAGTCGCTGCTGGATGACGGCATCGCCCGCCATGCCGGCCTGAGCGAGGTGTCGGTTGCCGACATCGAAGCCGCATCGAAGCATTTCAAGGTGGCGACGGTGCAGAACCGCTACAATCTGGTCGATCGCACCAGCGAGGACGTGCTCGACTATTGCGAAAAGCATGGCATCGGCTTCATTCCCTGGTTCCCGCTTGCTGCCGGCGATCTCGCCAAGGAAGGCTCGTTGCTCGATAGCATCGCGAAGAAGCACAATGCCGCTCCGAGCCAGATCGCGCTCGCCTGGGTGCTGAAGCGCAGTCCGGTTATGCTGCCGATTCCCGGCACCAGCAAGGTCAAGCATCTCGAGGAAAACACAGCGGCGGTCGATATCGTCCTTTCCGACGAGGAGTTTGCGGCGCTGGATGCCGAGGGCAAGAAGGCGTTCAAGGCGGCTTGAGCCCGGAATCTCCCGGCCGGTGAGGTGGCTCATCGGCCGGGAATGTCAGCGAACGGCAGTGCCAATGCAAAAACGCCGATCACGATCATGTGAATCCCAGGATTTCAGCGGATATCGACTGCAAAATAGGCGGTGAAGAGCCAGGATCGGCGGCTTTATGCGGGAATCTCGGCATATGACAATGAGAGCATTGCGTCTGATGCATTGCTGCATTGCGAAAGCCGGTCTGTTCATGCACCCCTCGGCGTTATATCTAATCCCTCGAAGGCAGCGCACCTCCTCCTCCCAGCGCTCCTTCAATGATTGGCAACACTCCTCCTCCCAGTTGCCAATCCGGATCAAGAGCCCGATGCATCCTCCTCCCGCATCGGGCTCTTTTTTATTCCACCATCCTCTATCACTTCCCGGACACACGAAGGCGTTGCGCCTTTGCAATGCCGCTGCGAATTAGTAGCGCATCATGTGGCCGGAGACCGCTGCAGTGGCTTGCGTCACAGGCGCCCATGCGTAGAGTGGCGCAGCATTCCGACGGTAAGGAAAGGTTGCATGATGCAGCGCATGGCGGGTTCGGGCCGATGGGGCAGAGTATTCTTCCGAACTGTTGCCGTGGTTGCGACGTTGTCGCTTGCGGCCTGCGGTCGCCCGGTCGGCGTCATGCAGCCGGTGGACGAAAACGTTCCCGGCACGTCGAAGGTCGATCTCCTCGTTGCCACCACGCGCCTGCCGGATAAGGATCCGGCGATCCTGTTTTCGGGCGAGCGCGGACCGGGGCTGAAGATAGATGCCGTCAGCATCTCCATCCCGCCGGAGGCCAATCGCAAGGTTGGCCAGGTTCAGTGGCCGAGCCGGCTGCCGGGCAACCCGTTGAAGAATTTCGTTACGCTGGCCGTCAAGCCGTTGCCGACCGAAGCGGACGGGCGTGGCTGGCTGCATGCGGAATTGCCGAAGAACAAGCGGGTGCTGATCTTCGTGCACGGTTTCAACAATCGCTATGAGGATGCGGTCTATCGCTTCGCGCAGATCGTTCACGATTCGCATGCCGATGTCGCGCCGATCGTGTTCACCTGGCCGTCGCGCGCCAGCATTTTCGACTACGCCTACGACAAGGAAAGCACCAACTATTCCCGCGATTCGCTCGAGGAACTGCTGCGGCGCGTCGCGGCGGATCCTTCCGTCGGCGACATCACCGTCATGGCGCATTCGATGGGCAGCTGGCTCGCAGTCGAATCGCTCCGGCAAATGGCGATCCGCAACGGCCGCGTCGCGCCGAAGATCAAGAACGTCATCCTGGCCTCGCCCGATCTGGACGTCGATGTCTTCGCGCGGCAGTTTGCCGCCCTCGGCAAGGAGAAGCCGCACTTCACGCTGTTCGTCTCGCGCGATGACCGGGCTCTTTCCCTGTCGCGGCGCATTTCCGGCAATATCGACCGCCTTGGCCAGATCGATCCCGCAGCCGAACCCTATCGCAGCGCGCTGGAAAAGCAGGGCATCACCGTGCTGGATCTCACCAAGCTCAAGACCGGCGATGGCCTCAATCACGGCAAGTTCGCCGAGAGCCCGGAAGTGGTGAGGTTGATCGGCGCACGGCTCATCGAAGGCCAGACCATCACCGATTCCGATGTCGGCATCGGCGACGCGGTCGGCGCGGTGGCGCTCGGCGCCGCCCAGACGGTCGGCAGCGTGGCGGGAGCGGCCGTCAGTGCCCCGATTGCCATCTTCGATCCCCGCACGCGTCAGAACTACGGCGAACAATTGCGCCGTGTCGGTGCTTCCGCCGGCAATACCGTCGGTTCGCTTGGCGATAGCGTGGAGGCAACCGGCAGCAATGTCGGCGAAGCCCTGGGTCAATAAGCCATTCCCGATCTGATTTGCGGCGGCGGCCCTCATCGCCGCTGTAAAACGCCATAGCCATGTCGCTCAATCTGATATATCAGAGGATCGCGCCTGTCGGCGCGTGGCATATTTGCGGATGGCTTCGGACATCGGCGGCGACAGCCCGGCTGGCGGCCGATATGATGACCGGCATGAAGCGTCCGTTCACATGACGCCGTTCGCATCAACCGCTACCAGGAGGAAAACCATGTCCGATACCGAAAAGCCCGTTGCACTGATTACCGGTGGTGGCCGTGGCATGGGCGAAGCGATCGCCCGCGAACTGGCCGCCAACGGCTATCGGCTGGCGCTGATGTCGCCATCGGAAAGCTGCGAGACGCTGGCCGCCGAGCTCGGCGGTGTTGCCTCGCGCGGCGTGGCGGAGAAGGCCGAGGATATCCAGGCGATCTTCGACCTGACGATGAAGAGCTATGGCCGCATCGACGCCGTGGTCAATCACACCGGCCATCCGCCGAAGGGCGATCTGCTCGATATCTCGGACGAAAGCTGGACGCTTGGTTCCGACATGATGATCCTGTCGCTCGTGCGCATGGCGCGGCTGGTGACGCCGGTCATGCTGAAGCAGGGCAAGGGCGCCTTCGTCAACATCACCACCTTTGCCGCCTACGAGCCGTCGCTGGTCTTCCCGGTCTCCTGCACCTATCGCGCTGCCGCCGGCGCCTTCACCAAGCTCTATTCCGATCGCTATGCGGCCGACAACATCCGCATGAACTGCATCCTGCCCGGCTACATCGATAGCCTGAACCACAAGCCGGAAACCGCCGAGAAGGTGCCGATGAAGCGCATCGGCCTGATGAGCGAGATCGCCAAGACTGCAGCGTTCCTGTTGTCGGATGGCGCCGGCTACATCACCGGCCAGAATATCCGCGTCGATGGCGGCATTACGCGACACGTCTGATTGGAGTACATGAGATGAGATGGAAGCGCACGATCCAGCTGCTGGACGTTCATTGCGAAGGGGAAATCGGCAAGGTCGCCATCGGCGGCGTACCGAAGATCCCCGGCAACAGCATTGCCGAGCAGCTGCATTGGCTGAACACCGATCCGAAGGGCCAGGAGCTGCGCCGCTTCCTCGTGCTGGAGCCGCGCGGCGCGCCGATCGGCTCTGTCAACCTGCTGCTGCCGGCCAAACATCCCGAGGCCGATGCCGGCTTCATCATCCTGCAGCCGGACCAGGCCCATGCAAGCTCAGGCTCCAATTCCATCTGCGTGACCACGGCATTGCTCGAATCCGGTATCGTCGAGATGAAGGAGCCGGAAACGGTCGTTACCCTCGATACGGCGGCAGGCCTCGTCCGCGCCACGGCGACCTGCCGCGATGGCCGCTGCGAGAAGGTGCGGCTGACCATGGTGCCGTCCTTCGTGCATGAGCTGGATGTCGAGCTCGACACGCCGCAATGGGGCAGGATCAAGCTCGACCTGTGCTATGGCGGCATCTTCTATGGGCTCGTCGATGTCGGCCAGATCGGCCTGACGATCGAAAAGGGCAATGCGGCAGCGCTCGTCCAGGCCGGGATGATTCTCAAGGATGCGATCAACCGGACGATGTCCGTGGTTCACCCGGAAATCCCGGCGATCTCCGGCGTCGCCTACGTCATGTTCCGCGATATCGATAGCGATGGCGCCATCCGCACCTGCACGACCATGTGGCCCGGCCGCGCCGACCGCTCGCCCTGCGGCACCGGAAATTCCGCCAACCTGGCGACGCTGCACGCGCGCGGCAAGGCCAAGGTCGGCGATGTCTTCAAGTCACGCTCGATCATCGGTTCGGAGTTCGAGGTCGGTCTGCAGGCGGTGACCGAGGTTGCCGGCAAGCCGGCCATCATCCCCACCATCACCGGCCGAGGCTTCACCTTCGGCCTCAGTCAGGTGGCGCTCGATCCTTTCGACCCGATGGCGGAAGGCTTCGCGATGACGGACGTCTGGGGGCCTTCGGCGGGGGAGATTTGAGGGCGGGTGAAGGCTCGATTGTTCTAGGTCGGGCGGAGAGTTCAGCCCCTCACCCTAACCCTCTCCCCGCAGGCGGGGAGAGGGGACTACCTCTCAGTATCGTCTGAGCAATTGGCTGGAAAGAAGGCTGTGGGTGCCCCCATCTCCTTCGCCCCGCAAGCGGGGAGAAGGTGGCCGAAGGCCGGATGAGGGGCACTTTCCTATCCCTTGGGATAAATCACACCCTTGCGCAGGATGATATTGCCGTAGAGCCGCGGCTCGCTGGTCTGGACCAGCGCATGGGTTTGCTTCACCCGCTCATAGAACTCCGCTGGCAGCAGGGGAACGACCCTGATGTCCGGAACGTGCCGCGCGCAGCACTCGATCATTTCGGCATGAACGGGATCGACGGCGTCGCGGTCCTGACGGACGGTTGCCCGGAAAATCGCCTGCGGCACGAAATCGTCGATCGGCAGCACGCTCAGCACGGCATCGAGCACGGGGATGACGCCGTGGCCGTCGAGACGGATGAGGCGGCGTGCATGTTCGAGGCCGGGATAATTTCCATCGACAAGGGCGATTTCGTCGCCGTGGCCCATGGCGCGCAGCGTCGCCAGCAACTCCGGGCTCAACAGCGGGTCAATGCCCTTCAACATGCTCTATCTCCTTGAAAAGTACATTCTGGTCGATCAGGTAGCGCGCGAAGATCGGCAGGCTGGCGCCACCGATGGCCCGCGCCTGCGGTCCCACGGCGCCTTCGACGATCTCGGGCATGACGACACCCTGCAGATCCAGTTCGGCGGCGGCCTTGATGGTGGCGCGCACCACCCGTTCCCGCACCCAGTCGGGGAAGCCGCCGTCGATGACCGCGGCGCTGAAATCGATGACCGAGGCAGAGGCGACGATCGCCTGCGCCAGGGCCTTGGCCGTATCCTGGATCCAGATTTCCAGCGGCTCACCGAAATCGATCCAGTTGTCGGCCGAGTACCAGAGGGGGCGCGGGTCGAAGCCGTGATCCCTCAAGAGATTTTCGAGCACGAAGATCGAGGCGATTTCCAGAAGCTGGCGATTCTCGCCATTGCGGCCGCGCACGGGCAGGGGACCGAGAGCGCCGGCCGTGCCGGTCCGGCCGACGAAGATCGACGAATTGAGAACGATGCCGCCGCCGAGGAAGGAGCCGATGAAGAAATAGACGAAATCCGGATAGTGCGAGCCGACGCCGAAGACCAGCTCCGCGCCGCAGGCACTGGTGGCGTCGTTCTGCAGGAAGACGGGATAGGCCACGCGCGAGGCGATCTCGGCGCGAAGGTCGAACCCGCGCCAGACATCCATCGCTCCGGGCGGCGCGCCCACCTGCTCGGCCCAGTTCCATAGCTCGAACGGCGCGGCGACGCCGATGCCGGCGAGCTTGCGGCGCTCCTCTTCGCTGAGGCGGCCCTCCAGTTCCCGGATCCCGGCCGTGACGAAGGCGATGATGTCCTGCGGCAGCGGGTAGGGATAGGTCTGATGGAGCTGCATCCTGATGCCGCCGATGAAATCCATCAGCACGAGATCGGCGCTGCGCCGGCCGATCTTGACACCGAAGGAGAGCACCGCGTCCGGGTTGAGCCGCATGGGAATGGATGGCTGCCCGACGCGGCCACGCACCGGCGCATCGCGCGACAGCAGGCCGTCCTTTTCCAGCTCCCGCATGATGACGGAAACGGTTTGCGCCGAAAGGCCGC
This sequence comes from Rhizobium sp. A37_96, assembly GCF_053521765.1. Classification (NCBI taxonomy): domain Bacteria; kingdom Pseudomonadati; phylum Pseudomonadota; class Alphaproteobacteria; order Hyphomicrobiales; family Rhizobiaceae; genus Rhizobium; species Rhizobium sp. A37_96. The sequence continues at coordinate 385,432 of NZ_JBNWDS010000002.1, forward strand.
TGCGCCGGGCGATATCGGCCTTGGACAGGGCGCTGTGACGGCGCACGAGCGACAGGACGAGCCGTTCGTTATGGGCGCGCACGCCGAGCTGATTTGCGCCCCCGCTGGGGTCGAGAATCGCTGGCGTTGTGGGTGTGTCCTCAGGGTCGTGCACAAGAGACATGAGCCTGCTCCTTCCACCATGGCCATGCCCTATTTTTTGGCAGAATGCCACATCCAATTAATAATTCAATCCGATTTATTTATTGACAGCTGGAAATCTTTAGGCTCAGATATGGACCGTCGGGGATGCATATATGGCCTTGGAGGAGGTCCGCCGGAAACAATCCGAGAGGCATTGCGTATCTCTACGCCGGGTTTTGGCCCGGGGGTTGCCGGAAGGTCCGGCCTTTCAAACATCGGGAGGATTGAATGAAGAAATCTGTTATTTCCACCGCGTTCGCCGCGCTGGCCATCGGCGTCGCCTTTGCCGCGCCGGCCAAGGCTGCCGACGTATCCGCCTGCCTCATCACCAAGACCGATACCAATCCCTTCTTCGTCAAGATGAAGGAAGGCGCGACCGCCAAGGCCAAGGAACTCGGTGTGACGCTGAAGTCCTATGCCGGCAAGATCGACGGCGACAGCGAAAGCCAGGTTGCCGCAATCGAAAGCTGCATCGCCGATGGCGCCAAGGGTATCCTGATCGCCGCTTCCGATACCAAGGGTATCGTTCCCACGGTCAAGAAGGCGCGGGATGCCGGTCTGCTTGTTATCGCGCTCGATACGCCGCTGGAGCCGGCTGATTCCGCTGACGCGACCTTCGCGACGGACAACCTGCTTGCCGGCAAGCTCGTCGGCCAGTGGGCGAAGGAAACCCTGGGCGACAAGGCAAAGGATGCCAAAATCGGCTTCCTCGACCTGACGCCGTCGCAGCCGTCCGTCGACGTCCTGCGCGACCAGGGCTTCATGATGGGCTTCGGCATCGACACCAAGGATCCGAACAAGATCGGCGACGAAACCGATTCCCGCATCGTCGGCCATGACGTCACCAACGGCAACGAGGAAGGCGGCCGCAAGGCCATGGAAAACCTTCTGCAGAAGGACTCCAGCATCAACGTCATCCACACCATCAACGAACCGGCTGCCGTCGGCGCCTACCAGGCCCTGAAGGCCGTCGGCCTCGAAAAGCAGGTCCTGATCGTCTCCATCGACGGCGGTTGCCCGGGCGTGAAGTCGGTCACCGAAGGCGTGATCGGCGCGACCGCTCAGCAGTACCCGCTGATGATGGCGTCCCTCGGCGTCGAGGCCATCAAGAAGTTCGCCGACTCCGGCGAAAAGCCAAAGCCGACGGAAGGCAAGTCCTTCTTCGACACGGGCGTCTCCCTGGTGACGGACAAGCCGGTTTCCGGCGTCAAGTCCATCGACACCAAGGAAGGCCTCAACAAGTGCTGGGGCTAAGCCCCTCACGGATGTGATATAGTCCCTTGAGGAGCCGCGTCATGCGCCTGCTGGCGCGGCTCTTCTTATAGGGAGCAGACAATCGCAACAGTCACGTCGGCCGGGTTCATCTCCTGGCTGGCCCCCAACAGCCGGCGGTTCCCGTACATGCGGCGCGGTGGCGGAGGAATAATATGTCCGGAGCACAGGAATTCGAACGTGTTCTCGACGGCAGCGACAAGAAAGTCGCCTCGTTCGAGCATCAAGATGTCTCTCTTCTCAAGCGCGTGCAGCACTTTCTGCATTCGACCCCGGCGGCTGTGCCGCTGATCGTGCTGGTGCTGGCGATTGTGATCTTCGGCATCGCCATCGGCGGCCGGTTCTTCTCCGCCTATACGCTGACGCTGATCCTGCAGCAGATCGCGATCGTCGGTATTCTCGGCGCGGCCCAGACGCTGGTCATCCTGACCGCCGGCATCGATCTGTCGATCGGTGTCATCATGGTCATTTCCTCCGTCGTCATGGGCAATGTCGCCGTGACATACGGGCTGCCGACGCCGATCGCCATTCTGGCCGGCATGGTTGCGGGCGGCCTTTGCGGCCTGCTCAACGGCTTCCTTGTCGCCAATATGAAGCTGCCGCCGTTTATCGTGACGCTCGGCACCTGGAACATCGTCATGGCGACGAATTTCATCTATTCGGCCAACGAGACCATTCGCGATACCGATGTCGACGAACAGGCGCCGCTGCTGCATTTCTTCGCTATCAGCTTCCGCCTCGGCGGCGCCGTGCTGACCCTTGGCGTCATCGCCATGGTGCTTCTGGTCATCGTCCTCTGGTACGTGCTCAACCACACCGCCTGGGGCCGCCATGTCTATGCCGTGGGCGACGATCCGGAGGCGGCGAAGCTTGCCGGTATCCAGACCAAGAAAGTGCTCCTTGCCGTCTACGGCGTTTCGGGACTGATCGCGGGCCTCGCAGCATGGGTCTCCATCGGCCGCAACGGCTCGGTTTCGCCATCCTCCGCAGTCACTGACTTCAATCTTCAGGCAATCACCGCGACGGTGATCGGCGGCATCTCGCTCTTTGGCGGCCGCGGCTCGATCCTCGGCACGCTCTTCGGCGCCATGATCGTCGGCGTCGTCTCCATGGGCCTCAACATGCTCGGAGCCGATCCGCAGTGGAAGGTGCTTCTGACCGGCGTTCTCATCATCGGCGCCGTCGCGATCGATCAATGGATCAGAAAGGTATCGGCATGACCCCGACCGGCGAACCCATTCTCACCGCCCGCGGCCTCGTCAAGCGCTATGGACGCGTCACCGCGCTCGACAATGCCGATTTCGACCTTTATCCCGGCGAGATCCTTGCCGTGATCGGCGACAACGGCGCCGGAAAATCCTCGCTGATCAAGGCGATTTCCGGCGCAGTCATTCCCGATGAGGGCGAGATCAAGCTGGAGGGAAAAACCGTCCAGTTCCGCTCGCCGATGGAAGCGCGCGAAGCCGGTATCGAGACGGTCTATCAGAACCTGGCCCTCTCGCCGGCGCTGTCGATCGCCGACAACATGTTCCTCGGCCGCGAGGTGCGCAAACCGGGCATTCTCGGCTCCGTGTTCCGTATGCTCGACCGGCCGGCGATGGAAAAGCGTGCCCGCGACAAACTGACCGAGCTCGGCCTGATGACGATCCAGAACATCAACCAGGCGGTGGAAACGCTCTCCGGCGGTCAGCGCCAGGGCGTGGCGGTGGCGCGCGCGGCAGCCTTCGGTTCCAAGGTCGTCATCATGGACGAGCCGACGGCGGCGCTCGGCGTCAAGGAAAGCCGCAAGGTCCTCGAACTCATCCTCGACGTGCGTGCCCGTGGCTTGCCGATCGTGTTGATTTCGCACAATATGCCGCACGTCTTCGAGGTGGCGGACCGCATCCACATCCATCGCCTCGGACGCCGTCTGACCGTCATCAATCCCAAGGAACATTCGATGTCCGATGCCGTTGCCTTCATGACCGGCGCCAAGGCTCCGCCGGTGGAGAACGTCGCCGCATGAGCGTATCTCTCGAGGAAATTGCCGGCGAGATCGTCGCACGCGCCGGCGATGCGAAGCGGTTTCTGGTTGCGATCGCCGGGCCACCCGGCGCCGGCAAGTCGACACTGGCTGATAATGTCGCCAAGGCGTTGAAGGCCAGGGGCGAGAGCGCCGAAGTCCTGCCGATGGATGGCTTCCACATGGATAATGCCGTCCTGATCGAGAAGGGGCTCCTGAAGCGGAAGGGCGTGCCTGAGAGTTTCGACGTTCGCGCCTTTCTCGATATCGTCAGGGCCGTCCGTGCCGCCGACCAGGAGGTGCTGGTGCCGGTCTTCGACCGCTCGCGCGAGATTGCCATTGCATCCGCCCGCATCGTGTCGCCCGATCACCGCTTCATCGTGGTCGAGGGGAACTACCTGCTGTTCAGCCAGGGCAAATGGGCGGAGCTGGAAGGCATGTTCGATTATTCGGTCATGCTCGCCCCGCCGATGGAGGTGCTGGAGGAGCGGCTGTGGGCACGCTGGAAGGGCTACGATCTGGATGACGAAGCCTCCCGCGCCAAGGTCTATGGCAACGATCTGCCCAACGGACGGTTGATCCTGGAAAACCGCCGCCGCGCCGACGTCACCATCGATATCGTTCAAGACTGAGCATCTTGATGATTTAACCGCCGTCGCGGATTGTTTTGCGGGGGCGGTTGGTGCTATCGACGCGCGATATCGAAAGAGCACGATGCCGAAGGGCCTAAGCCGGCTTTCGCGCAAGATCGCGCTCATATTTCCAGAGGTCGCGCCCATGCAAAAGCTCACCATCCGCCGTCCCGACGATTGGCATCTGCATCTGCGCGACGGAGCCATGCTGGAAGGCGTGATCGGCGACACCTCCAGGCATTTCGCCCGCGCCATCATCATGCCCAATCTCGTGCCGCCGGTCGTGACCACCGCCGACGCGACTGCCTATCGCGAGCGTATCCTGAAGGCACTGCCATCCGGCGACCGCTTCCAGCCGCTGATGACGCTCTATCTCACCGAGCACACCAGCCCCGACGATGTCGAGGAAGGCAGGAAAAGCGGCCTGATCACCGCCGTGAAGCTCTATCCGGCGGGTGCGACGACGAACTCGCATGGCGGCGTGCGCAATCTCGACAACGCCATGCCCGTGCTGGAGCGTATGGCGAAGATCGGCCTGCCGCTCTGCGTCCATGGCGAGGTGACGACGCCGGAGGTGGATATTTTCGATCGCGAGGCCGTGTTCATCGAAACCGTGCTCGACCCGTTGCGGCAGCGACTGCCGGAACTGAAGGTCACGATGGAACATGTGACCACGTCCGACGGCGTGAACTATATCAAGTCGGCAAAGGCGAACCTCGCCGGCTCCATCACGACGCATCACCTCATCATCAACCGCAATGCCATCCTCGTCGGCGGCATTCGCCCGCATTACTACTGCCTGCCCGTCGCCAAGCGCGAGAGCCATCGCCTCGCACTGCGCGCGGCTGCCACGAGCGGCGACACCAGGTTCTTCCTCGGCACGGATTCGGCTCCGCATGTGGATCCGCTGAAGGAGTGCGCCTGCGGCTGTGCCGGCATCTACACCTCGATCAACACCATGAGCTGCCTTGCTCACGTCTTCGAGGAAGAGGACGCTCTGGGCAGGCTCGAAGCGTTCGCGTCGCTGAACGGCCCGGCCTGGTATGGGCTGCCGGTCAACGAAGACAGCATCACTCTGGTTCGCCGTCCGGATGCCGTGGCCTTCCCGGCCAAGATCGAAACCGGCGCTGGTCCCGTTACCGTCTTCGATCCAATGTTCCCGTTGCATTGGGATGTCGAAATCTAATTTCGAATTTACTTATATAAACTATTGAAGAAACGGTGAGAAACGGCCGGCAAAACAATAGCGTTTTGCCGCAATATGGGACGTATATTTTGTTGAAATATATTTTCTTTATTATTTGCCGTAACGGATTTGATACCCTTGAGGCCTAGCGTGTCGGCGATCCCCCGCGGTAGCAATGAAACCGTCGAAAGAGCATGATGCTGGTCGATTACAACTCCCTTCTTCTGGCCCTCGGCGTTTCCGCATCGTGCCTTGCGGTTACCTTGGTCGGAAACTGGTTTTCTCGCCGGCCCGATACCTTTCTCCTGACGTGCTCCGCCGGTCTTGCCCCCCTCGTCGGCGGAATTTTCATCTATGGCTCCTACGTCGATACGCCGCGGCCCATTTTTGCCATCCTGACGTTCCTGCTGTTCTTCATCGGCTTCTCAACGATCTGGGTCGCCGGTTATCAGTTTCGCACGCGCCGTTTTTCCAAGGGGCGTCTCCTGCTTGGCTGCCTGATCGGCACTGCCGCGTCGGCTGTGCCGATGCTGGCTGGCTATGACGGGCTTGCGTTCATGGGCGAAAATGTCGTCATCGGCGTGCTTCTGCTTTTGACGGCGCGCGAATACTGGCTGAGCCGCCATGAGGCGCCGACACCGCTTTACGGCATTACCGCGCTTTATACATTGACCGCCGTTTCCTTTGCGCTTTGCGCTGGCGTCCTGATTGCGGATGGCAAGCTTGTGCTCGGCCATGCGCCGGACAATTGGGCCGAGGATCTCAGCCTTGCCATCTGCATTGCCGGAATGACCGGGATCGGGGCGCTTTCGCTTGCCCTGCACCAATGGCGCCAGGCCGCGCTGCATCGCCGCGAGGCGATCACCGATTCCCTGACGGGATTGCTGAACCGCCGCGCATTGTTCGATCTCTACGGTCACCGCTCCTTCGGCCCGTCGATGGCCGTCATCATCTTCGACATCGATCGCTTCAAGGCGATCAACGACCAGTACGGCCACGCCGCCGGCGATCTCGTGCTCAAGCTGTTCGGCCAAGAGCTTTCCGTTGGCTTGCGGTCTTCCGATACGGTCGCCCGCCTCGGCGGCGAAGAGTTTGCGCTGGTTCTCGACAACACGCTGCCGGGCCGGGCGGAGCAGGTCGCCGAGCGGGTGCGTGATGCCTTTGCGGCGCGGGCGATCACTGTCGACGACAAATCCATGGTCTGCACGGTCAGCGCCGGTGTCGCGACGGGCACCGTCAAGGGCCTTGGCTTCGATGATGTCCTTCGTGCCGCCGACAAGGCGCTCTATGAGGCCAAACGCAACGGCCGCAACCGTGTCGAGGTCGCGGCCTATCTGCACGCCGTCTAGCCCGTTCTTCCCGTCATGCTGACGGCCGTCCTTCCAAGCGTTTAGAACAGCGCTCTCACGAAAGCGCATGCGCCCAGCAGAGAGGCTACCGTGCGCACATGGTTCCACCGCGTCCAGTCGGCAAGATAGGTCGACCATACCTGCGCCGACTCCGCGGAACGGCCGTCGAGCTTGTCGAGGGCGTCGTTCAAGGGCACGTTGAACACCATCGTCGAAAGAAAGCTGGCGACGAGATAGAGCGCCGCGCCCGTCAGCATCAGCACACTGATGCCGCCCCGCCAATAGACAATTGCCATCACGGCGATGAAGACCGACAAGGCTGCCGTCAGCAGGAAAAGCACGATGAAGGGGGAGCGCACGATCGTCGTATTGATCGATTGCATGGCCGCGATCCCCTGATCGACGGGAAGGCGGGCAAAGGCCTGCATGATGAAGGTCGAGAAGGCGAAGTAGACGCCGGCCAGAAGGCCGCTGCCGAGCGCCGCCATGACAAGAGCGATATTCGTGATCGGGAAGGTCATGACCGGATACTCCAGAGGCCGGTTGCGGCGGTTTCACGAGCGTAATCGGAAAAGTCCTTGGCTGGCCTGCCAAGGATCCGGCGGACGCCATCCATCACAGGCGAATTGCGACCATCGAGAACCTGCGTGAAAAGCTCATGCAGGATGCCGGTTGTCTCTTGCGGCAGGCCGTAAGCGGTCATCTCGGCAATGAAGGCATCGATCGACACCGTTTCGTAGCCGATGGCCCTGTCGGCGGCCGCTGCGATCTCGGAGACCGCTTGGCGAAATGTCAAAGCGCGCGGTCCCGTCAGTTCGTAGGTCCGGTTGCGATGGCGCGGATCGGTGAGGCATTCGACGGCGGCGTCGGCGATGTCGTCGGCATCGACAAAGGGCTCCGGCACGTCACCGGCCGGCAAAGCGAGCTTCCCCTGGAGAAGACCGTCCACGAAGGCGCCTTCGCTGAAATTCTGGCTGAACCAGCTGGCGCGCAGCACGGTGTAGTCCATGCCGGCGGCCTTGAGTTTCTCTTCGCTGCGGACGGCTCCGTCCTCGCCTCGGCCGGAAAGCAGGACGATATGCCCCATGCCGGCTTGCACGGCCGTTTTCGCAAAGGCTGAAATCGCCTCCGCCGCCCAGTCGACGGCGAGATCGGGCTGGAAGGTGACATAGGCGGCGGAAGCGCCTTCGAGTGCCTGATGCCATGTGCTGCGGTCCTGCCAATCGAAACGAGGCGTCGTCGAGCGCGAGGCGGCGCGAATCTTGATGCCGCGCTCCGTCAGACGTCCGGCAACCCGGCCGCCGGTTTTTCCCAATCCGCCGATTATGGCGATCGTCGAGATCTGCATATCAAGCTCCTCCGGTAAAATGTGATAAATTCTCTCATTTGCGAAATGTGATAAACTCTCTTATATTGCTTGTCAACAATGACAGGCAGGCAATGACATGACGCAGGAACCCATCGCGAAACGCAGGCGCAGCAAGGACGAGGCAGGCACGCCGCGGCGCATACCCAGCCAGCAGCGCGGCCGCGAACGCGTGGAACGAATCCTTTCGGTGGCATCCGAGCTGATCGCGAAGAACGGCAGCGATGCGCTGCGCATGGGCGAGATTGTCGAAAAGGCGGGCGTGTCCTTCGGCTCGCTCTATCAGTATTTCCCGGACAAGACGGCGATCATCCGCGTGCTGGCCGAACGCTTCAACGAGCAGGGCCGTCAATGCGTCGAGGACGAGCTGCTGGCGATCAAGAGCGCCGACGAGCTCCAGGCCGCCCTTGGCCGCATCGTCGACGGCTACTATGCGATGTTTCTCGATGAGCCCGTCATGCGTGACATCTGGCACGCCACCCACGCCGACAAGCTGCTGCAGCAGATCGACGCCGAAGACATGGAATGGCATTCGCAGGCTTTTCTCACCGTCCTCGAACGCCTGTGGCCGAAGCGCGACCAATCCGAACTCGCACGGATCGCCCGACTGACCATGCAGCTGGTCGCGGCCGCGGTCCGCTATGCGATTTCGATCGAGCGGGAGGAGGGCGACAAGGTGATTGCGTTGTTCAAGGCCATGCTGCCCGCCGATCTCGCCATGGTCCGATAGGCAACTGTGGGCGGCGGAATGCCGGCTGCGCCCGCGACGGATGCCTGCAAAACCTCCCATGCGTCTGGAAACTCGGGCCGCTTGCTGCTATTGCCGCTGGAACATTAGCGCTGCGAAGGAGGCCCCCCGCATGACCCAGATGACATTTACCGATCGCGCCGTCATGGCTGAGCTGGTGGCAAAGATGCTTTGGGAAATCAAGGCGGTCCATTTCAGCGCCGACAAGCCCTATAAATTCGCCTCCGGCATGGCGAGCCCGGTCTATATCGATTGCCGCAAGCTGATCTCCTATCCGCGCATCCGCTCCACGGTCATGGATTTCGCCGCAAGCATCATCGTGCGCAATGCGGGCTTCGAGCAGTTCGACTGCGTTGCCGGCGGCGAGACGGCGGGCATTCCTTTCGCCGCCTTCCTGGCCGAGCGCCTCGACCTGCCGATGATCTATGTCCGCAAGCAGCCGAAGGGTCATGGCCGCAACGCCCAGATCGAAGGCGATATGAAGGACGGCGCCCGCGTGCTCGTCATCGAGGACCTGACGACGGCCGGCGGCAGCATGTTCACCTTCATCGACGCCATCCGCGCGGCCGGCGGTATCGTCGATCACGGCATGGCGCTGTTCTACTACGGCATCTTCCCCGAGGCGGAAGAGCGTTTTGCCAATAGAAACGTCCGCCTGCATCACATCGCCACCTGGCGCGATGTGCTCGCCGTCGCCAAGGAGCAGAAGCTGTTCGATGAGAAGACGCTCGAGGAAGTCGAGGCCTTCCTCAATGCACCGCTCGCATGGTCCGGCTGGAACGGCGGCATTTCGGAGCTGCCCAAATGACGCTTTGCTTTTGCCGCGAATTTATCTAATCGATTTATGAGACTGGATAAGACAGACGCGCTCTTTAGGAGGCCGGAATGATATTGTGCTGTGGCGAAGCTTTGATCGACATGCTGCCGCGGGAGACGACGCAGGGCGAAAAGGGCTTTGCCCCCTATGCCGGCGGCGCGATCTTCAACACCGCGATAGCGCTTGGCCGTCTCGGCGTTCCCACAGGCTTTTTCACCGGCCTTGCCGATGACATGATGGGCGATATCCTGCGCGAAACGCTGTCTGCCTCCAAGGTCGATTTCAGCTATTGCGCCATCACGCCGCGCCCGAGCACGATCGCTTTCGTCAAGCTCGTCAACGGCCAGGCAACTTACGCCTTCTACGACGAAGGCACGGCTGGCCGCATGATCACCGAAGCTGACTTGCCCACACTCGGCGATGATTGCGAAGCCCTGCATTTCGGCGCGATCAGCCTGATCCCCAATCCGTGCGGCGCGACCTACGAGGCGCTGATGAAGCGCGAGCACCAGAGCCGCGTGATCTCGCTCGATCCGAACATTCGCCCGGGCTTCATCAAGGACAAGGCCGCTCACATGGCTCGCCTCAACCGCATGGTCGCCATGTCCGACATCCTGAAGTTCTCCGACGAGGATCTGGAATGGTTCGGCATCGCAGGCAACCACGATGAGCTGGCCGCGCACTGGCTGGGCCAGGGTGCGAAGCTCGTTGTCGTCACCAAAGGCGCCGAGGGCGCGACGGGCTATACGAAGTCGTTGAAGGTCTCCGTGCCGAGCGAACGCGTCACGGTCGTCGATACCGTCGGCGCCGGCGACACGTTCGATGCCGGCATCCTGGCGTCGCTGAAGATGAACAATCTGCTGACCAAGGCGCAGGTGGCCTCGCTCGACGAGAAGGCGTTGCAGGATGCGCTGGCTCTGGGTGCCAAGGCTGCCGCTGTCACGGTATCGCGCGCGGGCGCCAATCCGCCTTGGGCAAGTGAGATCGGGCTTTAGTCTTTCATCGGCCTTGCGGGTGCGGAGAGGCCGCCCCCCTCTGTCCCTGTCGGGACATCTCCCCCACGAGGGGGGAGATCGTTGGGAGTTTGCTGCACTTTCCACAAATGCGGTAGATACAGTTTCAGCGGATGCGATATTGGTTTGGGGCGGTGCAGCGCCACAGGCTAACAATCTCCCCCCATGTGGGGGAGATGTCACGACAGTGACAGAGGGGGGGGGTGAGTACTCTCCGCGAACTCGCGGACAAGATAGGGTAGACCTAAATCCACCCCACCAAAACCCTTACTTCGCCCGGCTTGCCAGAGCAGCCACCAACCCCTGCGTCGAGGAATCGTGGCCGGCGGCGCTTTCCTTGCCTTCGATCACGGGTAGCAGGCCCGTTGCCAGTTCCTTGCCGAGCTCGACGCCCCACTGGTCGAAGGAATTGATGCGGAACAGCACGCCTTCGACGAAGACGCGATGTTCGTAGAGTGCGATCAGGCGGCCGAGCGCATAGGGCGTCAGCTTGTCATAGACGAAGGTGATCGACGGGCGGTTGCCGGTAAAGACGCGGTGCGGCGCGATGAAATCGGCCTTCTTGTCGTCCATGCCCTTGGAGGTGAGCTGGGCCTTGGCTTCTTCGAAGGTACGGCCCTTCATCAGCGCTTCCGACTGCGCCACGCAATTGGCCATCAAAAGCTGATGCTGGTGGCGTAGGTTCGGCTCGAAGCCGTTGGCGGCGATCATGAACTCGGCCGGGATGACGCTCGTGCCCTGATGGATGAGCTGGTAGAAGGCGTGCTGGCCGTTGGTGCCGGGCTCGCCCCAGACGACCGGGCCGGAATTGCCTTCGACCGGCGTGCCGTCGATGGTGACGCCTTTGCCGTTCGATTCCATGTCGAGCTGCTGCAGATAGGCCGGGAAGCGCGACAGGCGCTGGTCATAGGGTAGGATCGCGCGCGTCGGATAGCCGAGCACGTTGCGATGATAGAAGCCGATGAGGCCGAGCAGCATCGGCAGGTTTTCCCTGAACGGCGCCTTGCGGAAATGGTTGTCCATCGCGTGCGCGCCGTCGAGGAACTTGCCGAAGTTTTCCGGGCCGACGGCGATCATCAGCGGTAGGCCGATGGCCGACCAGATCGAGTAGCGGCCGCCGACCCAGTCCCAGAAGCCGAAGACGCGCTCGCTGTCGATGCCGAAGGCGGCAACCTTGTCGAGCGCCGTCGAAACGGCGGCAAAGTGATGCTGCACGGCAGCCTCGCCGAGCGCGTCGGCGATGAACTTGCGCGCCGTCTGCGCGTTGGTCATCGTTTCGATCGTCGTGAAGGTCTTCGAGGCGATGATGAAGAGCGTCGCTTCCGGCTTCACGAGCTTCAGGATGTCGGCGATGTGCGCGCTGTCGATATTGGAGACGAAATGCGAGCGCGGGCCGTCGTGGAAGGGCGCCAGCGCCAGTGTCGCCATGACCGGGCCGAGATCGGAGCCGCCGATGCCGATGTTGATGACATCGGTGATCGCCTTGCCCGTCGAGCCCTTCAGCGCGCCGGAGCGGATGCCGTCGGCAAACTTGCCCATGGCGGCCAGCACGGCGTTGACGTCAGGCATGACATCCGTGCCGTCGACCAGCACAGGCGTGTTGGAGCGATTGCGCAGGGCGGTGTGCAGTACGGCGCGGTTTTCGGTGAAGTTGATGGCGACGCCCGAGAACATTTCCTCGCGCTTGGCAGCGACGCCGCCCTCGGCTGCGAGCTTCTCGAGAAGGTCGAGAATGTCGTCGTTCACCGCCGTCTTGGAATAATCCATCAGAAGATCGTCGAACGAGGCGCTGAAGCGGGAAAAGCGTTTGGGATCAGCGGTGAAGGCGGCGCGAATATCGGTGGCCTTCGTTGCCGATGCGGTGCTCTTCAGTTGATCGACGAGGGCGTTCATGGAGGACTCCTTGCGGTTCGCGCCGCTTGCCGTCGGGAGAGGGCAGGGCACTCTGAGTTGGTCGCGGAAACTATTCCCTATGTAGGGCGTAAATCAAGTTCACGTATCATCCAAAACGAAAAAAGCCGCTCGCGAAAACGGGCGAGCGGCTTTCTGAATGACACGGAATTATGTCAGCCGCGCAACTCCTTGCGCAGGATCTTGCCGACATTCGATTTCGGCAGCTCGGTGCGGAATTCGATGAAGCGCGGGCGTTTGTAGTTGGTCAGGTTTGCAGCACAATGGGCCTTGACGTCGGCCTCGGTCAGGGCCGGGTCCTTCTTGACGATGAAGAGCTTCACCGCCTCGCCGGAATGCGGGTCCGGAACGCCGATCGCCGCCGCCTCCAGGACGCCCGGATGCATGACGGCGACTTCCTCGATCTCGTTCGGATAGACGTTGAAGCCCGAGACCAGGATCATGTCCTTCTTGCGGTCGACGATCTTGGTATAGCCGCGCTCGTCCATGAAGCCCATGTCGCCGCTGCGGAAGAAACCGTCGGGCGTCATCACGCGTGCGGTTTCGGCCGGCTGCTTCCAGTAGCCGGCCATCACCTGCGGCCCGCGGATGCAGATCTCGCCGACCTCGCCGAGCGGCAGTGAGTTGCCGTTCTCGTCGCGAATGTCGAAATCGGTGCCTGTGATCGGCAGGCCGATGGTGCCGGAGAATTCGGAGCTGTCGAAGCGGTTGGCGCTTGCGACCGGCGAGGTCTCGGAAAGGCCGTAGCCCTCGGTGATCCAGGCCCCCGTCATCTTCTGCCAGCGCTCGGCCACCGGCCGCTGAACCGCCATGCCGCCGGCAAGCGTTGCGGTGTTGGAGAGGTCGAGCTTGCTGAAATCGGGGTTGTTCATCAGCGCATTGAACAGCGTGTTCAGGCCCGGGAACATGTCGAACCTGTACTTGCCCAGCTCCTTGATGAAGGCCGGGATGTCGCGCGGGTTGGCAATGAGCACGTTGTGGCCGCCGAGCGACATGCCCATCAGCGAATTCACCGTCAGCGCGAAGATGTGGTAAAGCGGCAGCGCGCAGACGAACGTCAGCTGCTCGGGCCGCGGCTTGTTGATGTAGGCGGATTGCAGCCAGAGCAGCAGTTGCTGCTGGTTGGCGAGCAGATTGGAATGCGTGAGGATGGCGCCCTTGGCAACGCCGGTCGTGCCGCCGGTATATTGCAGGAAGGCGATATCGCTGCCGGTGAGCCCGGCCGGTCTCAGCGGCAGGCGCGCGCCCTCGGAGACCACGCCCTTGAAATTGCGATGCCCGGGAATGGACCATGCCGGCACGAGCTTCTTCACCTTGCGGACGATGAAGTTGACGATGTGGCCCTTGATGCCGAGCATGTCGCCGAGCGCGGTGACGACGACATGGCGCACATCCGTATGCGCCAGAACCTGCTCCACCGTATGGGCGAAGTTTTCAAGAACGAAGATCGCCTTGGCGCCGCAATCGCGCAGCTGATGCTCGAGCTCGCGCGGCGTATAGAGCGGATTGACGTTGACGACGACTAGGCCGGCCCGAAGGATCCCATAGGTGGTGACCGGGTTTTGCAGCACGTTCGGCATCATGACGGCGACGCGGTCGCCCTTCTGAAGGCCGAGGCTCTGCAGCCAGGCCGCGATCTTGCGCGTCTGGGTGTCGAGGTCGCGATAGGTGATGGATTTGCCCATGCTGGTGAAGGCGACCCGGTCCGCATAGCGCGCGCAGCTTTCCTCCAGCAGTTCGACGAGTGACGCATGCTCCAGCGGCGGCAACTCGGCCGGTACGATGTCCGGATAGGAGGCAAGCCATATTTTCTTGACCTGCGGCCTATCCGAAGGAGCGGAGACTGAATTCATGCGCACTTCCTCCTTTACGCATCATCACCACGCCCCGCCGTCTTGAGCGGCGGATATGTAAACTGTCACCGCCCGATCGAAAAGTCTCCCGCTTTTCGCATCGCCGCGGTTGTTGCTCTCAACTAAATCATCGAAGCGTGACAAATGCTACAATAACCTTGACGTAAACGTCAATAATTGTCGCGCGCTCACGTTTTTTTACAGTTTTGAAAAAAGTGCTGGAACTTTTGCGATAACGGAGCGTTAATAGGTCCATGGGCGTAAACCCATCGGAGCATCGTACTGCCCCAAAGAGCAGGTCGGACGCTCCATAGTTTATGTGACGCGTATCCAAAAGGAGGTGCGCATATGCATAAAGAGAGTGCCGATTTTTCGGGTCGTGACCTTTACATCAAGGACATGTCGATGCTGGTTGCCTGTGACCGCGTCGAAGGCTCCAGGGTATTCGGTTCGGACGGCAAGCAGATTGGTCATATTGAGCGCCTGATGCTCGAGAAAAGTGACGGACGCATCGCTTTCGTCATTTTGAGTTTCGGCGGCTTTTTCGGCATCGGCCAGGATCATTACCGGCTGCCGTGGGAAAAGCTGCGCTACGATGCCCGCATCGACGGCTATCGCGTCAGCATGACCAAGAACGACGTTGAAAAAGCACGCCGCTTCGCCAGCAAGGATGAACACGACCACAAGGATCATGGTCACAAGACCCATGATTATTTTGGCGTGCCTCCCTACTGGATGTGAGCGCACGGAGGGAGCCGCTAGGGTAAGCCCCGCCGGAGCGGGGCATTGCTTTGTTGGGCTCTATTGAAACCGCCCGTGTCTTTGCACGACCTCGATCTTGTAGCCATCGGGGTCGGTGACGAAGAAGAGCAGCGCAAAGAGCTTTCCATCTCGATTGAGTTCGACGATCTTGCCGGGATTGAGCCCCAGTTCCGTCATGCGCGCATGTTCGTCGCGTAGTTCCGCAACGGAGACCGCGAGGTGGCCGTAGGCTTCGCCAGGCGCATAAGGCTCGGTGCGGCCCTGATTGACGGTCAATTCCAGTTCGAAGCCGGTCTCGGCATTGCTGAGATAGATCAGCGTGAAGGTTTCGAAAGCGACGCGGTCGGCCACTTTCAGCCCGAAAGCTCTGTCGTAGAATTCGGTCGAGCGCGCCTCGTCGAGCACGCGGATCATCGAGTGAATCATCTTGGCCATCGGCGTCTCCATCGATCGTCTGAACACATCATCGAAAGCAAATGCCATTGCTGGCCGAGCAAGGCAAGCGCACGGAAAATTGCTCCGCCCGTATTCAAGTGCGGATCGGAGGTTTCTGAATTCCGATCGATCTGCTTAACTCCCCGGCGCTCAAGTTTGCGACCGAAGGGGGAGAAATCATGTACTACGCCATTTTGGCTTACCACGAGGAAGATATCGTGGAATCCTGGAGCGAGGAGGAGGACGCCGCGCTCATGAGCGAGCTGCTCGAGATCAACGACCGCATGGTTGCGCGGAAGTCGCTGGGCCCGGCGGTGCGTCTCGGCGCGACCCAGAATGCCGTCACCTTGCGCGGGAAGGGCGCGGGGCTGGTCATCGATGGGCCGTTTGCCGAAACCAAGGAACAGCTGCTCGGCTTTTACGTCGTCGATTTTCCGACCATCGAGGGAGCCATCGAAGCGGCGCGCGAATTGCGGCGCGCCAATCCTACCGCCGTTTATGAAATCAGGCCGGTCTCGCTCTACGTGCCCGGCGCATCGCTGCCCTATGGCGAGGGCAACTGACGCGCCGATTATCCGCGCTGCTGGCGGCCCGGAGAGGCTGCAACGGATCTCCGATCCTAATGGGATTGAAGGCCGATCTTGCTTGTGACGCCGCGCTCGATCGTTTCCATGGCGTCATAGATCAGCACCGCCATCAGGCCGACGATCAGGCCTCCCTGCAGGATGAAGGCGGTGTTGTCATTGATCAGCCCGGCGATGATGACCTCGCCCAGCCCCTTGGCCGCGACCGTGGAGCCGATCGTCGCCGTGCCGATATTGATGACGGTCGCGATTTTTAGCCCTTCGATAATCAAGGGCAGGGCGAGCGGCAGCTCGACGCGGAACAGGCGCTGCCAGCCGTTCATGCCCATGCCGTCGGCGGCATCGAGCACCGAGGCCGGCACCTGCTGCAACCCGGCGACCGTATTCTCAAAGATCGGCAACAGCGCGTAGAGGAAAAGCGCGATCAGCGTCGGCACTGCGCCGAAGCCGGTGGTCGAGATGGCGAGCGCCAGCACGGCGACAGGCGGAAAGGTCTGGCCGGCATTGGCGATCGCCCGAGACAGCGGCAGGAAATCGGCGCCGACCGGCCGCGTGACGAAGATGCCGCCGAGAACGGCCAGGATGCCGCTCGCGACGATCGAGACGAGGATCAGTTCGAGATGGCTGAGCGCGAGGCTCGGCAAACTGTTTTGCGTATAGATCGGCGACGCCCCGAATTTGGTCAGCGGGGCGAGCACGGGCGTCAGCCATTCCGGGCGAAACAACATCACCAGCAGCAGCGCGAGCGCCAGAACACGGAAGAGGTTGGCGGCGACAAATCTCATGCTTTGCGGCCCAGTTCGATCAGATGCTGGATCGAGATCGAGCCGACGGGCATCTTGCGCTCGTCTTCGACGGTTGCCTCGTCCGCGCCTTGCCAGATCAGCTCCGCCAGGGCATCGCGCAGGTTGAGCGTCTGCGGCAGGCTGTAGCCGAGGCCGGTCCGCGGCGGCTGCATGCTCTCCTTGAGCGGCAACAGCGACATCAGTTTCAAGGCCCGATCGGACGTGCCGGTCAGCTGCTGGACGAAGGGATCGGCGGGTTCCGTCAGGATCTTCTCGGGCTCGGAGCATTGCAGCAGCTTGCCGCCGCTCATGACGGCGATCCGGTCGCCCAGATGGAAGGCTTCGTCCATGTCGTGGGTGACGAGGATGACGGTCGTGCCGAATTGCTTCTGGATGGCGAGCAGGTCGTCCTGTGCCTTGCCGCGGATGACGGGATCGAGCGCGCCGAAAGGCTCGTCCATCAAAAGCACTTCCGGTTCGGCGGCAAGCGCGCGTGCAACGCCGACGCGCTGCTGCTGGCCGCCGGAAAGCTGGCTCGGATATTTGCCGGCAAAGGTGCCGGGGTCGAGATGAAAGAGATTGAGGAGTTCTTCGACACGTTGGGCGATGCGCGCCTTTTCCCAGCCGAGCAGCTCGGGGACGGTGGCGATATTCTGCGCGACCGTGCGATGCGGAAACAGCCCGTGCCCCTGGATGGCATAGCCGATACGGCGGCGAAGCTCGGTCGCCGGCACGTTCATGACATCCTCGCCGCCGACGGAGATGTGGCCCTGCGATATCGGCACCAGCCGGTTGATCATGCGCATCAGCGTCGACTTGCCGGAGCCGGACGTGCCGACGATGACGGTGATCGTGCCCTTTTCCATGCTCATGCTGACATTGTCGACCACGGTGGCGCTGCCATAGCGCTTGGTGACGCCCTTGAGCTCGATCATGTTGGTCATGCGCGTTGTCCCCGAATGCTGTCGATGACCGCATCGAGGATGACGGCCGATGAGAAAGCGAGAAAGACCGTCGGCACCGCGCCGAGCAGCACAAGGTCATTGGCCGTCTGGCCGATACCCTGGAAGATGAAGAGGCCGAAGCCGCCGCCGCCGATAAGCGCTGCCACGGTGACGAGCCCGATCGCCTGCACCAGGACGATGCGGATGCCGGTGAGGATCACCGGAAAGGCGAGGGGCAGGTCGATGCCGGTCAGGATCTGCCGGCGCGTCAGGCCCATGCCGGCGGCGGAATCGCGCACGGACGGGTCGACGCCGGCCAGGCCGACGACGGTATTGGCGACGACCGGCAGCAGCGAATAGATCACCAGCGCCACCAGCGCCGGCGCCACGCCGATGCCCTGGATACCAATCTGGGCTGCAAAGGGCACATGGGCGGCAATATAGCCGAGCGGCAGCATCAGGATGCCGAACAGCGCCAGGCTCGGTATGGTCTGCACCAGGCTCAGCGCGCGCAGCACCACGGCGCGGGCCCTCGGCTGCCAGTAGCAGAAGATGCCGAGCGGCAGTGCAAGCACGATGGCGATCGCAACGGAGCCGAGGGAAAGGAAGACATGGCCGAGCGCCTCATGCCAGAACTTGTCGGCATTGTTGGCGTATTCCTTCATGATCGAGAGATTGTCGAGCAGGCCGGAACGCAGCACGGCGAACAGCAGGGCGGCATAGACCGCGAGTGCGGCGACCCGCAGCCAGGGCGTCAGCCGCAATTTTACCAGCGCATCCGAAATCATCAGTCCCACCACGGCGAGCAAGACCCAGAAGCAGCCGCCGGGCGTAATGCGCGCGACTGTGCTGCCCGTCGGCGTCGCGGCGGTCGAAACCAGGCCGAGCGTGACGATGAGCATGGCGATCGCGAGCGTGGCGATGCCGAGGCGGATGACCTGGTTGTGAAGGAAAAGCGCGGCAAGCGCTGCGGCTACCAAGAGGACGACCAGGCATATCGCGGCCGGCTGGCCGAGAAGCTGGGTAAGCAGTTGAGGCTTGCCGGCGGCAATGCGGTTTGCCTTGACGATGATGAACGGCATCCAGGCCACGGCCAGCGCGCCGCCCGCCACCAGCACCACTCCGAGACGGTCCACTCTGCGGACCGCTAGCGCATCTTCCATTAGGCAAGCTCCGTCAGCGCATGAGCCCAAAATTTGAGGCGGGTTCGGACAAGACCATGCCCATTCGAATGCCCCGGCGGCCCCACTCTATCAAAATGGAGCCGCAGGAGCAGCGACAAAGCCTTACTTCAGGAAGCCATTGTCCTTGAGGTAGGATTCGGCAACAGCCTTGGCCGGCTCGCCGTCGACCTGGATGCGGCCGTTCAGCTTGCGCAGCACGTCGGCGGTCAGGCCCTTGAAGATCGGCGCCAGAACCTCTTCGATCTTCGGGTTGGCCTTCAGCACGGCCTCGCGGACGATCGGCGTCGGGGCGTAGACCGGCTGCACGCTCTTGTCGTCTTCGAGCACGGTCAGCTCGGCGGCTTCGATGGCGCCGTCGGTGCCGTAGACCATCGCGGTGTTGACGCCGTTGGTCTGGTCGGCCGCGGCCTTGATCGTCGCTGCCGTATCGCCGCCCGAAAGCACGACTTCCTGATCCGGCTTCACCTTGAAGCTATAGGTCGTCTCGAAGGCCGGCAGGGCAGCCGGAGAGTTGACGAATTCGGACGAGGCGGCAAGCTTGACCGCACCGCCGCCTGCAACCCACTTGCCGAAGTCGGACATGGACTTCAGCTTGGCCGGGCCGGCGACATCGTTGCGCACGGCGATCGCCCAGGTGTTGTTGGCCGGCGATGGCGTCAGCCAGACGATCTTGTTGGCGTCGTAGTCCAGCTTCTTGGCCAGGTCATAGCCCTGCTGCAGGTTCTTCCAGGCCGCATCGTCGGCCTTGTTGAAGAAGAAGCCGGCATTGCCGGTATACTCGGCATAGATGTCGATCTCGCCTGCGGTGATCGCCTTGCGAAGAACCGGCGTCGTGCCGAGCGCGATGCGATCCTGCGCCTTGATGCCGTTGGCATTCAGCGCGGCGAGGATGATGTTGCCGAGCAACGTGCCCTCGGTATCGATCTTGGAGGAGACGACGACGTCGGCGGCGTTGGCGCCGCTGGCAAGGAGAGCCGTCAGCGTGGCGGCAAGTGCAAGCTTCTTAAGCATGATGTTTCCCTTTGTACCCCGTTAAACCTTTGTTTTGCATGTTCGTGCCGCCTCAAGGCGCAGTCCGTACAGGCAAGCTTCGAGTGGGCCGGTGGCCCACAGGCGAATTGGTGGCCGCATCAGGCACGTAGCTCATCGCGAAAAATCGATGTCGCTTCGGATTCCCGTTGCAGTCGCGCGATTATGACGAGCGTACTCGACATTCGCGCGAAATTGGATTTCTTTTTTCGGGGGCAAGTGCGTTTGTTTTTGTTCCCCTTACCCGTTTGGCGCTCTTCCGATCTCATTTTTACCGTTGGATCAGTTAGGCGACCGGGAAACGATAGCGGCCGCTTTCAAGCTTAGGGATATCTTTTTTCGAGAACACGTCATATCGTCGGGATATCGTTGATATTGCTGCGGCCGCGACAGGACGCATGCTGCAGGCAAAAGGGATTGCGGTTTGTATCTCGGCGCGTTGTTCATAGCCGACATGGTGTTTTCCGTCGGCTCGGTGCGGGAGACCGCGCGCCGGCTTTCTTTTTCGGCATCGACAGTCTCGAGCGCCCTGCGCCGGCTTGAAACCGAGCTTGCTCTGAAGCTTGTCGAGCGTGCGTCCGGCGAGCTTGCGACCCTGCTCGCAAGCTCGAAGGTACAGAAGGGGCTTCAGCCCATACTCGGCTGCATCCGCCGGCTTTCGGTCCTGGTGAAGGAGCCGCCGGCACCGCAGGACTATGATCAGTGGGCCGCGCGCCTGCCGTTGAAGATCGCCACCATCGAACGTTTTCTCGAGGTCGCCGATCAGGGCAGCATCAATCGCGCCGCCCGCCGCCTGCGGCTGGGCCAGCCGCAACTCTCGCTGCAGATCGCCAATCTGGAGGAGCTTTTCGGATGCCGTCTCTTCGTGCGGCAGGCGCAGGGCTCTGTGTTGACCGAAGCCGGGCAGGAGGTACACGCCATTCTCGCCGCCATCGCACAGGCCTGGGACGAGATGAAGGCGGCGGCGGATGAGCGCTTTCAGCGGACCGCGCGTGCGGTCCGCATCGGGTCGATCATCCCGACCGGTTCGGAAAGCTGGGTCGCCCGCTCGCTTGCGAGCCTCGTGTCGCGCTGGAACATCGGCGGCAATCGCAACATGCTGTCGCTGATGCTGATGACGGCGGACGATCTGCGCGAGGCGCTTCGATCTGGCCGCATCGACGTCGCCATCGTCGATTCCGTCTTCGGTCTCGATGCGTTCGAACACATGGAACTGGTGGCGACCGACATGGTGGCGATCGCACCGCTCGACAGCACGGAACAGACGCTCGCGGCCCTGGTGGAAAATCATCCGCTCTGCGTGCCGAGCCCGCGCACCGGCATCGGCAATGCCGCAACGGCCTTTGGCTACGATAGCCGCGATCGCCGCCGGTTTCGCGGGCGCGACATCACCTCGGCCGATTCCTTGCCCGTCATCGTCGATCTCGTCGCCAATCACGGCTACGTCTCGTTTCTTGGCCGTGTCAGCGCCCTGCCGATCGCCGACAAGGTCCGCATCGTCGATCCGGACGAACTCCTGCCGCTCTCCTACTATCTCGCCCATAATGGCCGCAAAGCCTCGGTCGAGGCCTGCCGGCTCATCCAGCAGGCGGTGCGCGAATTGATGGGCGAAATGGGGATTGCGCAAAAGCGCTTGCCGTCCCGCGGCTAACGGAACTATCGTGAGTCGCTCGCGTTTAGGTGAGTTAGGTTAGTCCGGGCGTACGCAGCCGGGGGGCTCGTTCGGCACCCAAGGAGACCATAGATGAAAGTTCTTGCAACGGCGCTCGTCGCATTAGGCATTATTACTCTACCCGTTACCTACGCCGAGGCGCGTGATCATCATCACCGCTGGCATCACCACCAGTACCACCACCATCATTATCGTTCACACCATGGCTGGCATCACCACCATGGCTGGCACGGCTCGCACCATCATCGCCCGCACAGCAAGCCGCATTTCTCGCACGCATAGTTGAGAACGGCGGACAGGCATGGAAAACGGCGCTGCCGAGCGCCGTTTTTCTGCGTGATCGGCAAAGCCGTTTCGCCCTCTCATGGCGATCCGCGGGCTTTTTGACGCTTTTGACCGGCTGCCCGTCGGCAGGCGGGCTGGTGTTGTCGATCCGTGCCCGGCGGGGCTGAGCGTAGCGGCGGTAACTCCCGGCCGGACTGGCGCCCGTCCGAGGCTGAGATGGCTCGCAAAGCAGAGATAGCAAAGCCGCGAAAACATCTGCTATCCTGCCGCGAGCGGAACTACGGGCGGCGCTACCGCGTTATTGTATGGTCCGGACGATGCGAATGATCCGAGTCGCGCTCGCGTCCGGCATTCAAGGAGGCTGGAAATGAAAATTCTGGCAACAGCGCTTGTGGCGCTAGGCATGCTCGCACTACCGGCAACCTATGCCGAGGCGCGTTCTCACCATCATGGACACCACCACCACCGGGTTGTCGTCCATCGCCACCATCATTATCATCATCACTACTATCGCCCGCATTATTACCGCCCCTACTATGGCTACTATCAGCCCTATTACGGTTATTACCAACCCTACTATTCCTTCGGCTGGATCGGCGGCTTCGGTGGATATCGCCACTATCATCGCGGCTGGTACGGTGGCCGCGGATACTATCGGGGTGGATATCACGGCTGGCATGGCGGCCGCGGACACTGGCGGTATCACAGCCAGCCGCATTTCTCGCATAACTGACGATATCGGCCGGTAGCAAAACGGCGCCTTCCGGCGCCGTTCGTGACCAGGTCCGGATGCAATCAGATCATGCCGGCTTGAGGACGTGAACGGCGCGAGCCGCCATCAGATGCTTCACCTTCTCGCCATAGGCGGCCATATGCGCCGAAGCCGCATGAGCCTTCAGCGCCTCCGTGCTTGCCCATTTCTCGACCACGACAAACGTGTCGGCTCCAAAGGCCGGATCGGCGCCGTCGACATCCACGACGGCGGTATATTCGATGCAGCCGTCCTCGGCATGAACGGCCGGAACATTCGCCTGGAAAGCTTCGAGCACTTCGGCGCGCTTGCCGGGCAAGGCGGTGAGGATGGCGAGAACGTGAATCATGAGGATGTCCTTGAAACGATAGACAATAGGAATGGAGAATACCGGATGCCGCCAATGGCGCGGCCGGCTTTGATCATTATCATGGAAAGAGGCTAGCCGAACGGCGAACTTCAACTTTATCGATCGCCGCCGGATCTCTGCAAGATCGGCCGGGATCACATCCGGTTGATGTGTTTCGGATCCAGCGATCCGCTCAGCAGGTGGCTCACGGCAAGAAGGTTACCCTGGAGGCGGCCGCGCCGGTCGATATAGGGCGGCGGCTTGACGGAGCCGACGAGGTTCGAGGCGATATTGCCGCCCATCAGCTTCAGCGCCCATTTCAGCGACACGGAGCGCTTCTTGACGAGATAGAGCGGGTTGGCGACCTGCGAATATCCCAGGCGCAGGCCCGACGTGCGGCCGGCCTTGACGCCGAGATGCACGCCGCGCAGCCGGTTGAACTTGACGAGCTTGCCATAGGGGCGCAGCCGGCGGCACAGGTCCACATCCTCCTGCCAGGCGTAGAGCGGCAAGTCTTCGTCGAAATAGATGCGATTGGCCACGATCGGCCGCAGGCGGAAAATCATGTTGCAGCCATAGGCGTTGTGCGCGGCCTCGATGACCGGAATGGGATCGGGGTCGGCATCGGCCGCCAGCGCCTCGTCCGCTTCGTCCACCGTCAGGCCCGGTCCGAGAATGCCGTCGCGGATGACCTCGCCGGTCGCAACGACAATCTCTTCGTCGGTCTCGAACAGCGCTTCCGTCTCGGCGAGATAATTTGCCGCCGGAAAGAAATCATCATCGAAGAAGACAAGCACGTCCATGCCGGCGGCGGCGTCGATGATCGCATTGCGCTGCGGGCAGCTTCCCTGCAGCGACGAGACCACGGTCACCGGAAACGGCGCCGAACGCAGGCGCGCCATATCGATATCGTCTGCCTTGGCCGGGCAGAGGAACAGATGATCCGGCCTGCGCTCCTGCCTGGCCAGCCTGTCGATCATGGCGGCCAATATCGTCTTGCGACCGCATGTCGCCACCCCAACGGCAATCTTCATGATGCATCCCCCAGAATGTTATGCCGGGATGCACAAAACCATCGAAATCTGAATCTTTGGTTGTATTAATCGCGTGGATTCAACGCATCGCGCGCAAAGGCATCCTGGAAGTCACAGCCGGCATGACTCCCTGGTCAAAATAGGCTCGGAAAAGAGGCATGCGGTAGCGAACAAGGCCCTCGCGAACCCCGGCCGTGTGCATAGGCCCGAATGCCTGACGCAAGCCATGAATGCCAAGACTGCCCGCATCCACGATTTCAAAACAGGCGGCCGATACGGCCCGGAGTGAAATCAGCCTCGAAGGTGCCAGCCGCAAATGCAGACGCGCGATTCAAGATTTCAGTACAAGACCGGGATGCCGCACACGCAGCTCGGTTTGCACCATACGGAAAATGCGCGGCTGCTGCCCGATCGCGGCGAACTCCTGCATCGCCTGCCGCATGGAGGCGTCTGCGCCGAGATCGGCGCGGCGTTCGGCGACTTCACCGGCGAGATCCTCGAAAAGAATGCGCCACGGGAGCTTTACCTGATCGATGCGTGGGATACGCCCCGCTATCAGGAGGGCCTGGAACAGATCAGGACGAAATTCAGGGGCGCGGTGGACAGCGGACGCCTGCGCATCGTCCAGGGCTATTCGACGGTCAGGCTTGCCGAGTTTCCCAACAGCTTCTTCGACTGGGTCTATATCGACACCAATCACAGCTACGAGACGACCCTGGAAGAGCTGTCGATCAGCCACTTCAAGGTCAAGCAGGACGGCCGCATCACCGGCCACGACTTCTGCACCGGCAACGTCATCGACGCCATTCCCTACGGCGTGGTCGAAGCCTGCACCAAGTTCTGCAAGGATTTCCACTGGCAGTTCGAATACATGACCCTGGAATCCCACGGGCACTTTTCGTTTTCGCTGAAGCGGCTCTAGGCAGCTTCGTGCTCATGCCTTCGCAAGCGTTGCAACGCCAGCCCGTCGCGGGGGACCGCGCATCTCCACGCTGAATGCAGGCACCGACCGCAGCGATGCTCAGTTCTCGAAGATGAATATGTCGCCTTCCTGCAAAGCTGCAAGGAAAGCCTCTCTGGCTTTCTCCGCGTCGAGCTTGCCGTCATGGGCGTCCGACAGCGCCTTCCTGGCGGCGTTGTACGCCTGCCCATCCTCAAGCGTCGGCCACTCGCTCACCATGTATTCCGTGGCGCGTTCCGCATTCGAGATCACCAGCCGGTCGCCTGTCTTTCTCGTCTCGACGATGACAGGCTTGCTCCACCATTGGGCCATGAGTTTTCTCCTTCTCGCCGTCAACGTGCCGCCGGCCGGATTGTTCCCGAACGGGTCCTGGCGGAGACCGCATCGTCAGGACAGCAGGGGAACTCCCGCTTCGACGGCAGCGGCAATGAAGGCAACGCGCGCCTCCTCGGGTGGCCGCTCGCCGCGTTGAACGTCTATGCAGATGAGCAATGCCGACAGAAAGCAGTCGCCTTCCTCCGACGGCCAGTCATCGAGAAGCGTCTTCCAGACTTCGTCGGCCGTCCCGACGGATTTCGTTTCGCCGGAATGGCTGCGAATGACGCGGATTGGAGAAAAGCGCCGCACGGTGTTCATGGTCGAAGACTCCGCCAAAGCAGAGGCCGTTCTGAGCCTTTTGCCATGAAGGATGCATTTAACTTTTTTAATCCGCCGGCATGCTTTTGGGCATATGCGATCAAAACTCGCCGGCAAACCTGAAATATTCGATTTGAGGGCAGGGTGACGTCATCGACGAAACGTTGAGGCTAATTCATTCGAGCCGGCGTCACGATGTGCTGGTTGGGACAATCGCGCCCGGTTTCGCCGGGGCCACATGGTTTCGGTCTCGGCGGCCGTGGCTTGGTAAAATCGTGAGGTTCAAACTTCACGGTTATGGTGTTGCCGCTCGTAGCCTTGAAATCGCCTCCTGCCGTAAGCCCGACATTTGTCAGCCCCACGTTTATCTCGCCGTTCGCGTCTTTTACGACGTTTATAGCCATTTTGAAGGTATTTCCGTCGCCTTCAGCGTTCTTCTTCAGGTGAAGGCAAACATCGCTTTGATCGTCACCCGACTGAAGCGCGGCGGCCCATAGGTTGATCATTGAAACCGCGAGCGGTGCGGAACGCAATTGACGCAGATCGAATGGCTGCGGGTAGGGGCTGGGAACGACCGTTTCTGCAATCTCAAATGTTTGGGTATCGGTGGTATCGACCGAAGCGCCGGCCTTTCCTCCGATTGTCGCATTCCCTGCGGCCGGTATAGGCGACAAAGAAAGTCCCACGCTGGCACTGCCTTCGGAGGTGGAGACAAGCTCCATTTGAACGGAGACGATGTCAAAGCCAATCAGGCCGTTTCCGCAGACCTTCGATTTGGAATTCCGTAGAATTCTCGAGTATCCGTACTTCGAAGATTGATATGATGTATATACACTTATCTGACGTTTTACCTCCGCTATCACTTTGTAGATATCGGATTGTGGTATCGCGTTCAGTTTCGCGAAAGAGCTACTGGCGCACCCGGTGAATAGTGACGCCACCACGAGCGATAATGCCAGCAGAATTCCCCTCATCGCCAGCCTCTTCCGGTTTGATTTCAAGTTCTATTGTTATTCCATAGTAAATTATGGCGCGAGAAGCGCAATAGACTTGAATTTGTTGAAATAGACACTTCGAAGCCGGCTGAAGTATTGGTGCGCAGGTTGCTTTGGCGCGTTCTTACCTAACGGAAATCAATACGAAATTCGCTTCGAGCGCGGACCGGATGCTTCGTTGGGCGTCGGGCCAAAAGGTCGAAGGCACGGGATGAATTTTCAGCCGGCAGTTAAACGGCATCCGTCTCGGGGAGAGCCCCGCCTTTCGGCAGCGAGGCTTATGTCATCTGTCTTTTTATGAATGATGATCGGATGATGCCTGGTCATCGGCGCTGCCACCGATCCCGAAGCCGCCGCCCATGCCTCCACCCATACCCATGCCGCCGCTTCCCCCGCCTCCCCCTTGCTTTGAGCCCTCTTTCCCGCGCTCTCCCTTGCCGCGAGCGCCGGAAGCCGACGGCCGTGCAGGCCCCTGCATGGGAATCGCAAGATCAGCCGGAATTGGGCCAATGTCCAATGCTTCACGAATGAAAGAGCGGAGCGAAACGACAAGATCACCTGTCTGAACCGGGCGTCCTGCAATCAGCTCCCGCACGACATGTTCAGCCAGGCGGACCTGTTCTTCCGTCCCGAGGAGAATGATATCCGACAGAGCTGCCTCCACCTCGTCACGGATGCGCCGCCTGCGCTCGGATCCGAGAACGCTTTCGATCTCCACCTCGGGATCGGTTGGCGCTTCTCGGCGCAAATCACGCAAATGGGCCGGATCCACGGTCAGATCGCCGGTGAACGATCCGCCAAGTGTCTTGTAAGCAGCAATCAGCGTGCGCAGGCGCTCATTGATTTGGCGGTTCATGCGTTCGCGGCGCTGCTGGATTGTGACCATCATCAAAAGACGGACGCCGATGCTGATCAACGTGAACAGCGCCAAACCGACCAGCGTCAGGAGCAGGCTCTGCCATGAGCTGAAATCAAGATTGCGCACGCCATCCCTCCAATAGATCGGAGGATCATTATCAAAAGCAATGCGAAAAGCGAGTCCGGCAACTTGCCTGTAACTGCCGTTGATACGCCCTTGTCGCGATCAACATGCCGATGAGTTCCGATAGGTTAGAGGTTATCGGTACTCGGGAATGCGAGGGATTTTTGAACGCTATCGATGTGTGAAGGGTAGACAAAAAGGCGGACGCAACAAATTAGAGTTATCTAATTTGAATTAATTTCCAAATTCTTGCTTGAAAATAGTGGTGCCGCTTACGTGACTCGAACACGTGACCCCATCATTACGAATGATGTGCTCTACCGACTGAGCTAAAGCGGCATTCTGCGGAGCATTCGGTTCGGCTCCGCGATTTGCATGGCGCTGATACAGTCTATGCGCCCAGATTTCAAGCGCTCAAATCGCCAATTGGCAAAAAAGCGAGAGGCCTGTGAAAAAAGAACCGTTCTCCGCCCCGCTCTAAAGTGCCAGCCGGGCGCGCGCCTGCCTGTATTCGGCCTCCAGCCTGTCGATGAGTGCGGAGACGGGCTGGATGGATTTGACGGCGCCGATGCCCTGGCCGGAGCCCCAGATATCCTTCCAGGCCTTCGCGCCGGTCGTGGCGGCTTCGAAATCCATTTTCGAAGGGTCGGCTTCCGGCAGGTTGTCGGGATCCAGTCCGGCCGCGCGGATGGAGGGTTTCAGATAGTTGCCGTGGACGCCGGTGAAATAGTTGGAATAGACGATATCGCCGGCGCTTCCCTCGACGATCGCCTGCTTGTAGGCGTCCGCCGCGCGGGCTTCTTCCGTCGCGATGAAGGGAGAGCCGATATAGGCGAGGTCGGCGCCGGCAGCCTGGGCGGCGAGGATGGCGCCGCCGGTCGAAATCGCGCCGGCCAGCAGCAGCGGGCCGTCGAACCATTCGCGGATTTCCTGGACGAGCGCGAAGGGCGAAAGCTGGCCCGCATGGCCGCCCGCACCGGCGGCCACGGCGATCAGCCCGTCCGCGCCCTTGCGGATTGCCGAGTTGGCATGGCGGTTGTTGATGATATCGTGCAGGACGATGCCGCCATAGGAATGCACGGCCGCATTCACTTCTGGCACGGCGCCAAGCGAGGAGATGACGATCGGCACCTTGTATTTCACGCAGAGCGTCAGATCGTGTTCCAGCCGCTTGTTCGACGTATGAACGATCTGATTGACCGCAAATGGCGCTGCCGGCCGCTCGGGATTGGCGGCATTATATGCGGCGAGATCCTCGGTGATCATGGCGAGCCATTCGTCGAGCTGGCTTTCGGGACGCGCGTTCAGGGCGGGAAAGGAGCCGACCACGCCGGCCTTGCATTGCGCTAGCGTCAGCGCCGGGTGCGAGATGATGAAAAGCGGCGAAGCCACGACCGGCAGGCGCAGATGCTCGGTGAGGATGGAGGGGAGGGCCATGAACATCATCCCTTTGACGTTTACGAAAACGTCAAAGGGATAGCAGATGCGCATCGCGAGGGGAAGTGGCGAGATGCCGCGCGGAGTTGCGGGCGCAGCGTCGGGGAAGAAGCCGGCTCACCGCTATCGCAATTGCGTCGTCTTTGATGTTTATCCCCTCCCGAGTGCCTGCGGCTCCTGCCGAAGACTTGCGTAATGCGAAACTCGGCGTTACCGAATCCGGTTAACGAATGCTAAAAATGTGGCTGTCCTGCCGGCAGAGTATGCGAGCATGTTGCGAGTGAGAGTAAAGGACCTGATGTGAGCGGATTAGAAACGGCTATCAGAAGCGCGTTGGACCGGTCCGATCGCGCCAATCCGGAAATCCGGGCTCGCATCTATCAGTCGGCACGGCAGGCGCTGGAAGCCGGCCTCCGCAAGCAGGACATTACCGATATCAACGTCGTCGCGGCCCAGCGCCAGCGGCTGGAAGCGACGATCCGCCAGATCGAGACCGAGGAGCGCGCCCGGCCCGCGCAGGCGGCGCCGAACTCGCCGGAGCCTGCCGCCCCGCAGGTTTCTCCCGTGGCATCCCGGCCGGAAGCCGTGCAGGCTTCACAGCGGCCGGAGCCGGTCATGAGCGTGCGTGGAGAGACGCGCGACCCGCCGATGTCGGCGCAGGCCGCCGCCCCAGTGGAACCGATATCGGTCGAGCCCTCGGGACGAAGTGACGATTTCGGCGACATGCACGCCGGCCCTGCCGATCATCTCGGCGCCGACAGCGATGTGCGGCCGATGGCCGAAGCGCCGGCTGCGGCGCGGTCGATGAACTTCAAGCCGGAGCGCGCCGCCGTGCGCCGCAAGCCGCGCAAGTTCTTCTCGCGCCTGCTGGTCTTCTGCATCCTGCTCGCCTTCCTCGGCGTCGGCGCATGGTGGATCAAGACCTCGGGCGTGCTGATGTCGGCGGCACAAAGGGATACGAGCGTGCCCAACCCGCCGGCCCATGTCGATTCCCAGGATTTCAGCGGCAACGGCAACGACGACGACACGTCGGATGAGGACGACAATAGCGGTCCGGTCAATCCGGGCCTGGCGACCATCGACCCGCAGAACAGCTTCTCCGAAGAGTGGATTGAGGTGCTGAAGCCCACGGACGCGCCGAAGGTGATGACAGGCCCGCAGTCGAAGGCCGAAAATGTCTCCGAGAACGAAGGACCTGCCGTGAGGCTGACCTCGCTCAGCAGCGGCTCGGACGGCAACGGCTCGGTCGAGGTGCCGGCCAATGTGCTGCAGCAGATGGCAGGCAAGGCATCGACGATCGCGCTGACATTGCAGTCCACCTCGGATGCGCCGACGCAGATCACGGTGGAATGCGATTTCGGCTCGCTCGGCCGCTGCGGGCGTCATCGCTTCACGGTCAGCCGCCAGAAGACGGATGCGCTCTTCCAGGTCCAGTTCGATCGTTCGCTGGCGCCGACCAGCGCGGGCCATCTCATCATCAACAGCGATGTCGATGGCAAGGCCCGCGGCGTCAACGTCTACGCCATCCGCGTTCTGCCCGGACAATAAGCCCGGGCAGTGCGGAGTTAACTGAGAATATCCGATCCCTGGCCCAGGATTTTCTCGTCGATCTTGCCGATGGCGTTCTTGTCCTTGCCGTCATAATCGAGCGTCAGCAGAATGTGGCGGATGAGGTTGAGGCGCGCTCGCCGCTTGTCGTTGGCACGGACGACCGTCCAGGGCGCGTAGTCGGTATGCGTGTCCTTCAGCATGCGATCGCGCTTTTCGCTGTAGTCCTTCCATTTCGACAAAGCGGCGATATCCATCGAGGAAAGCTTCCAGACGGCGCGCGGATCGTGGCAGCGGTCATGGAAACGCTTCAGCTGCATCTCCCGGCCGATATCGAGGTAGAACTTGAAGAAATAGATGCCGTCCTGGACGATCAGCTTTTCCATCTGCGGCGCCTGCTTCAGGAATTGCTCGTACTGTTTCGGCGTGCAGAAGCCCATGACCGGCTCGACGCCGGCGCGGTTGTACCATGAACGGTCGAACAGCACGAACTCGCCCGCGGTCGGGAACCGGGCGACATAGCGCTGGAAATACCATTGCCCCGCCTCGCGGTCGGTCGGCTTCGTCAGCGCCACGACGCGCGCCAGACGAGGATTCATATGGGCTGAGGTCGCGGCGATCGAGCCGCCCTTGCCGGCGGCGTCGCGGCCTTCGAATAGCGCCATCACCCGCTTGCCTGTCGCCTGCAACCAGAACTGCACTTTGATGAGCTCGATCTGCAGCGCCTTCAGCTCGTCCTGGTAATCGCCTTCCTTGAGCTTCTTCTTGTAGGGGTAGCCGCCGGAGGTCAGGGCCTCCTCGTCGATCCAGCCTGGCAGCACGGGATCGTCGACGTCGAATATGTGCTTGACGCCGTGGATATCCAGCTCCACCGCACGGCTTTCTGCTTGTGCTCCCATATATCGGCTCCTCGGCTGTTTACGCCCCGTTAACTCTGCCGCGCGGCCGCGACAAAAAGCTCATGAAGGAAATTGGAGCTTTTGTTCAATGGTTTCAACTCCTTTGTCGCCTTCCTCATTTGCCGGCTACATTTATTATTGTCAGTTACGCGCTTCTGTGGATAGAGCCGAATACTTCTGTCATGAATCGCGGATAAGACGCGGAATCCAGCATTCCATCATGGTAGGCGAAGGGACGGGCGCAGTTGGAAGACGAATGGTCATTTGTCAGGAAATTGGCAGTGCGGTTGCGGCAGGAGAGCGCCGTTCTGATCTTGGCGACGCTGATTGCCGCGCTCGCCCTCATCGAGGGCATCAACACCGGTGCCGTGTTCTGGATCTGGGCCATCGTCGTGATCGTAACGCTGCTTCGTCCGCCGCTGGTGGAGCGGGTGGTGGTGCCGTCGCGGGCCGAGCCGGCGCCCGTCGATCCGCAGGCTTTGCTGGGTACCGCTTTCGCGGGACTGGCGGCGCTTGACATGCCGGTGCTCATCATCGACCGCGAGGCATCCGTGCTGGTGCAGAATGCCGCTGTCGAAAAGGCCTTCGGCGCGTTTCCGATCGGCGCCCATATCTCTTCGAAGCTGCGCTCGCCCGGCCTTCTCGACATGGTGCGCGAGACCTTTGCCACCAATCTGCCGAATCAGATCGAGCATTCCGAGCGCCTGCCTTCGGAGCGGGTCTATATCGTCCGCATCGCGCCGATCGACCTTCCGCAGATCGAGAAGGAAGAGGATGCCCTTTTCCTGCTGTCGTTCCGGGACATATCGGAGCTGCGTCACATCGACCGCATGCGGTCCGATTTCGTCGCCAATGCCAGCCATGAATTGCGCACGCCGCTCGCATCGCTGCGCGGCTTCATCGAAACCATCCAGGGTCCCGCCAAGTCCGACGCGAAAGCGCAGCAGCGCTTTCTCGGCATCATGCTCGACCAGACGACGCGCATGAGCAGGCTGGTCGACGATCTGCTGTCGCTGTCCAGGCTGGAACTGAAATCGCACATCGCGCCGGATCAGAAGGTCGATCTCGTGCCCTTGCTCGGTCATGTCCGCGATTCGCTTCTGCCGCTCGCCGGCGATCTCGATGTCGCGATCGATCTGCATCTGCCGGCGGGCAAGGTCGAAGTGCTGGGCGATCGCGACGAGCTTGTGCAGGTCTTCGAAAACCTGATCGAGAATGCCTGCAAATATGGCCAGGAAGGCAAGGCGGTGGAGGTCTCGCTGCTGAACGAGCCGGGCCAGGCCGTCGAGGTCGTCATCTCCGACAAGGGCCCGGGGATTCCCGCAGAACATGTGCCGCGCCTGACCGAGCGCTTCTATCGCGTTAACGTTGAGGACAGCCGATCCAAGAAAGGGACCGGCCTCGGGCTTGCCATCGTCAAGCACATCCTGACCCGCCATCGCGCAAGACTGATCGTCAAGTCCGAGGTCGGCAAGGGAACCGACTTTACGGTGCGCTTCTGAAAGCCGTTGTGAATCGCCCATTTGGCTTGCGATTTATGCAAGCGATTTCAACCAGATGGACTGTCATAATTGTTTCACTCGCCTGACATAAAAGGGCGGTGCTTTGGCCGGTAAGAAAGAAGCGCTGAAACAGGCGGATGCGCCGCCCGTCATCGTGCTCTTAAAGCCCGTCAGGGAGGATTCTTCATGAACGCGTTGAAATTGTCTATTCTCGCGCTGGTCGCATCGGCTGCCTTCGGTGGCGCCGCCGTCGCCCGCGAGCAGATTCAGATTTCCGGTTCTTCCACTGTATTCCCCTATGCCAAGATCGTTGCCGAAACCTTCGGCGAGACCTACGCCAACTTCAAGACGCCCGTCGTCGAATCCGGCGGCTCCGGTGCCGGCCTCAAGGAGTTCTGCAAGGGCGTCGGCACGGATTCCATCGACATCGCCAATTCCTCGCGGCCGATCAAGAATAGCGAGATCGATGCCTGCAAGGCGGCGGGTGTCGCCGATATCCAGCAGGTCAAGATCGGCTATGACGGCATCGTCTTCGCTTTCGACAAAAGCAATCCGGACATAAGGTTCGTGCCTGCCGATCTCTACAAGGCGCTGGCCGCCGAGGTGGTGGTGGACGGCAAGCTGGTCGCCAATCCCTACAGGAAGTGGTCCGAGATCAATCCGTCGCTGCCGGATTTCGAGATCGCGGCCTATATTCCGGGTGAGAAGCACGGCACGCGCGAGGTTTTCGAAGAGAAGGTGCTCGCTGCCGGCTGCAAGGATTCGGGCGCGCTCGATGTCATCAAGGCCAGCGTCCAGGATGCCGATCAGCAGACGAAGACATGCATTGCCGTGCGCAAGGATGGCCTGGCCGTCGATATCGACGGCGACTATCCCGAGACGCTGGCGCGCATCAATGCCAACAAGCACGGCGTCGGCGTTTTCGGCCTGTATTTCTATCAGAACAACGCCGACAGGCTGAAGGTCGCCACGGTCAGCGGCATCGTGCCGTCGGGTCAGACGATCGCCGACGGCACCTATCCGGTGTCGCGGCCGCTGTTCTTCTACGTCAAGAAGGCCCATCTGGGTGTCATCCCGGGGCTCAAGGAATATGTCGATTTCTTCACGAGCGATCAGATGATCGGACCGGACAGCCCGCTGGCGGAATACGGCCTTGTGCCTGCTCCGGACGGCGAGCGCGACCAGATCCGCAAGGACTTCGCTGACGGGAAGATCATGTGAGTGCGTAAGGATTGAACGCCGGCGCAGCATCTTGCCGTGCCGGCGTTCGCCGGGGAATGGGAATGAGTATATCGCTGCTGCTGCTCTGCCTGTCGGTCATCGGCGCCCTTGCATTCGTGCTGGGGCGGGCGAGGGCGGCTGCGCTGTCGGGCGGCAGGCTCTCATCCATGCATTCGCGGCTCGGCTATCACGGCGCCTATGCCGCCATCTGGGCGGTGCTTCCGGCGCTCGCCCTGGTCTGCGTCTGGCTGATCGTCAGTCCGGAAATCATCGACCGCCTGGTGGTGAAATCCTTCCCCGAGGAGGTGAAGTCCCTGCCGCCGGCCGAACTCAATCTCAGCTACGGCATGGTGCGCAGTATCGCCCACGGCATGCGCCTGCTCGATGACGAGGAGCTTGGCGAAGTTGCCGCCGGCACGGCCGATCTGCAATTGCTGCTGGTGCGCAAGGGTGTGCCGCTTGCCGTTCGCCCGACGGGCTATATGATCGACGCGGCCAACAAATATAACGGCATGCGCGAAGTCAGCCGGATGGTGATGTCCGCATCGGCGATCCTCCTGTCGTTGCTGTGCGCGGTTTACGGTTTGCGCGCCATCGCTCCGCGGTTTCGCGCTCGCAACCGTGTCGAACAGGTCATTCTCGGCGCCCTCGTCATCGCTTCGTCGATTGCCGTGCTGACGACGGTCGGGATCGTCATTTCGATGCTTTCGGAAGCGGCGCGCTTCTTCGGCGTGGTCCCTGCGAGCGAATTCTTTTTCGGCACGGTCTGGGATCCGCGCTTCGCCGCGGCCGGCGCTCAGACCTCCGGAACCTTCGGTCTGATCCCCCTGCTGGCCGGCACGATCTATATCGGCTTCGTCGCCATGCTTTTCGCCGTGCCCATCGGCTTGTTCGCCGCGATCTACATGGCCGAATATGCCTCGGCGCGGGTGCGTTCCGTCGCCAAGCCGATGCTGGAGGTTCTGGCCGGCATTCCGACGATCGTCTACGGCTTCTTTGCCCTCGTGACGGTCGGGCCTTTCCTGAGGGACATCTCGGCCGACATCAACGGCCTGGTGACGGGAAGCTATACGAGCTTCATCGAGGCGCAGAGCGTGCTGACGGCCGGCTTCGTCATGGGCGTCATGCTCATCCCTTACGTTTCCTCGCTGTCGGACGATATCATCATGGCCGTACCGCGCTCGCTTCGCGACGGTTCGCTCGGCCTTGGCGCCACGCGCTCGGAGACGGTCAAGCGCGTCCTTTTGCCGGCAGCTCTTCCGGGCATCGTCGGCGCGCTGCTGATGACCGCCTCGCGGGCCATCGGCGAGACGATGATCGTGGTGCTGGCCGCCGGCGTCGCCGCCCGCATGCAGTTCGATCCCTTCGAGCCGATGACGACCGTGACCGTGAAGATCGTCAACCAGCTGACCGGCGACCTGGAGTTCACCTCGCCGCAGACGCTCGTCGCCTTCGCGCTCGGCATCACGCTGTTCTGCCTGACGCTGTGCCTCAACGTCTATGCCCTCTACATCGTCCGCCGCTACAGGGAGCAATACGAATGAGCGACGTCGTATCCTCCCCGTCGCAGAACATGCCGCGCGGGCTGACGCCGGGCGCTCCGGCGCGGCGCGATATCGGCATCAGGCGCCGCTATGCAGCCGAGCGCCGCTTTCGCGCCTACGGATTTACCGCCGTCATCTTCGGTCTGGTATTCCTTGCCATCCTCGTCTCGACGGTGGTCCGCAACGGCTACACCGCCTTCGTTCAGACCTCGATCACCCTGCCGATCGAATTCAGCGAGAAGGCGATCGATCCGGCGGGCAAGCGCGCCGGCGATCCGAATGTGCTGATATCGGCCAACTATCCGGTCCTGGTGCGGGATGCCCTCGTAAAGGCGCTCGGTATCGATCCCGCCAATCGCGCGCTCGTGCGCGCGGCAACGGCGATGGTGTCCGACAACGCCAGGATCGTGCTTCGCGACAGGGTGGCCGCCAATCCGTCCATCATCGGAACGACGCAGAACGTCACCTTCCTTGCCAGCGCCAACATCGATTCCGCCAACAAGGGCCAGGTCGACCTGACCGTCGACGAGAAGGACCGCAAGGTGTCCGATCAACAGGTCGCCTGGATGAAGCAGCTCGGCGAAAGCGGCGCCCTCTACGAGGCTTTCAACAGCGGCCTCTTCCTGTCGGGCAATTCGAGCCGGCCCGAGGCCGCGGGCCTTGGCGTCGCTCTGATCGGCTCGCTCTATCTGATGCTGACCGTGCTCGCGCTCGCTCTGCCCGTCGGTGTCGCGGCCTCGATCTATCTGGAGGAATTCGCGCCGAAGAACCGGCTGACGGACCTGATCGAGGTCAACATCAACAACCTCGCCGCCGTGCCGTCGATCGTCTACGGCCTGCTGGGCCTCTCGGTCTTCATCAACACGATGGGGCTGCCGCGCTCGGCATCGCTGGTCGGCGGGCTGGTGCTCAGCCTGATGACGCTGCCGATGATCATCATCGCCACGCGCTCGGCATTGCGGGCCGTGCCGCCGTCGATCCGCAGCGCGGCGCTCGGCCTCGGTGCGTCGCGCATGCAGATGGTCTTCCATCACGTCCTGCCGCTTGCCATGCCCGGCATCCTGACGGGCACCATTCTCGGGCTTGCCCATGCGCTCGGCGAGACGGCGCCGCTGCTGCTGATCGGCATGGTCGCCTTCGTCACCAACTATCCGACATCGCCTCTCGATCCTTCGACGGCGCTGCCGGTGCAGATCTATATGTGGGCGAGCGAAGCCGAGCGTGCCTTCGTCGAAAGAACGTCCGGGGCGATCATCGTCCTGCTCTTCTTCCTCGTCGCGATGAACATCGGCGCGATCCTGCTGCGCCGCCGCTTCGAGCGGCGTTGGTAAGGGAGGGCCGTGGGATGAACATGATGACGGAAGCCGCAAGCGAAAGAGCATTGACCAGGAAGATGACGATGATCCCTTACAAGATGATCGGCCAGGACGTTTCGGTCTTTTACGGCGATAAGCGCGCGCTCTTCGACGTCAACCTCAAGATCCGCGCCAATACGGTCACGGCCCTGATCGGCCCTTCCGGCTGCGGCAAGTCCACCTTCCTGCGCTGCCTCAACCGCATGAACGATACGATCGAGACCTGCCGCGTCACCGGCAAGATCACGCTCGACGATCAGGACGTCTATGACGACAGCATCGACGTGGTGGAATTGCGCGCCCGGGTCGGCATGGTTTTTCAGAAGCCCAACCCGTTTCCGAAGTCGATCTACGAAAACGTCGCCTACGGCCCGCGCATCCATGGCCTGCACCGTTCCAAGGCCGATCTCGATCATATCGTCGAGACCAGCCTGCAGAAGGCGGGTCTGTGGGGCGAGGTCAAGGACAGGCTCTACGACGCCGGCACGAGCCTTTCGGGCGGGCAGCAGCAGCGCCTGTGCATCGCCCGCGCCGTTGCCGTCAGCCCGGAGGTCATCCTGATGGACGAGCCGTGTTCCGCGCTCGATCCGATCGCAACCGCAAAGGTCGAGGATCTCATTCATGAGCTGCGGGAAAATTTCACGATCGTCATCGTGACGCATTCCATGCAGCAGGCAGCCCGCGTTTCGCAACGCACCGCAATGTTCCATCTCGGCCATCTGGTTGAGGAGAACGATACCGATAAGATGTTCACCAATCCCGACGATTACCGCACGCAGGATTACATCATGGGCCGTTTTGGTTGATGATGCTGCGCGCGCGGCTCCTTTCACACAGTTCACCTTGAGGATAGAAAAATGGTCTCCACTCACATTCTCTCTGCCTATGACGAAGACCTGAAGTTCCTGACGCGCCGCATTGCCGAAATGGGCGGCCTGGCCGAGCAGATGGTCAGCGACAGCGTCCGCGCACTGGTCAACAGCGACGCCGCTCTTGCCCAGAAGGTCATCTCGGACGACGTCGTTCTCGACCATGCGGAGCGCGAAATCGGCGACAAGGCGATCGTCACCATCGCTCGCCGTCAGCCGATGGCCGCCGACCTGCGCGAGATCATGGGTTCGATCCGCATCGCCTCCGATCTGGAGCGCGTCGGCGACCTTGGCAAGAACACCGCCAAGCGCGTCATCGCCGTGCAGGGCACCGGCGTTCCGCGTCGTCTCGCCCGCGGCATCGAGCATCTCTCCGAACTGGCGCTGAGCCAGCTGAAGGAAGTTCTAGACGTCTATGCGACCCGTTCGCCCGACAAGGCCGTCTCGATCCGCGAGCGGGACGAGGAAATCGACGCCATGTACACCTCGCTCTTCCGCGAGATGCTGACCTACATGATGGAAGATCCGCGCAACATCACCACCTGCACGCATCTTCTCTTCTGCGCGAAGAACATCGAGCGCATCGGCGACCATGCCACCAACATCGCCGAGACGATCTACTACATGGCGACCGGTGCCCAGCCCGAAGGCGAGCGCCCGAAGGACGATACCGCCAATACCGTCGGCGCGGTGACGGAATAATCTGGAAGCGAAAAAGGAGACCACAGGCGCATGGTTCCGAGAGTTGCTGTTGTAGAAGACGAGGAAGCGCTGAGCGTTCTGCTGCGCTACAATCTCGAGGCCGAAGGCTTCGAGGTCGACACCATCCTCAGAGGCGATGAGGCCGAGCTGCGTCTCCAGGAGCGCATCCCCGATCTTCTGATCCTCGACTGGATGCTCCCCGGCGTGTCCGGCATCGAGCTCTGCCGCCGGCTGCGCATGCGGCCGGAGACGGAGCGCCTGCCGATCATCATGCTCACCGCCCGCGGCGAGGAAAGCGAGCGCGTGCGCGGCCTTTCCACCGGCGCGGACGATTATGTCGTCAAGCCGTTTTCGACGCCGGAGCTGATGGCCCGCGTCAAGGCGATGCTGCGGCGCGCCCGTCCGGAGGTGCTCTCCACGGTGCTGCGTTGCGGCGATATCGAGCTGGACCGCGAAACCCATCGCGTCCACCGCAAGAGCCGCGAAGTGCGGTTGGGGCCGACGGAATTCCGCCTGCTGGAATTCCTGATGTCCTCGCCGGGCCGCGTCTTCTCGCGCTCGCAGCTGCTGGACGGCGTATGGGGGCACGATATCTATGTCGACGAACGCACCGTCGACGTCCATGTCGGCCGCCTGCGCAAGGCGCTCAACTTCTCCAATATGCAGGATGTCATCCGCACCGTTCGCGGCGCGGGCTATTCCATGGAGGCCTGAGCGGCAAGGCCCGCTCAGGCATCGACATAGCGGCGGAAACAGAAAACGGGCCTCAAGGGCCCGTTTCTTTTGTCTCGGCGATGATAGATCTCAGCCGCGTGGTTGAGCCGGCCGGCGCCGTTCGTGCACGGGCTGGTAGGCCAGGCGCTGATGATAGCCGCAATAGGGCGATGCATCCGGGCTCTCGTTGCCGCAGAAGTGGAAATCGTCCTTCAGCGGATCGCCGACCGGCCACTTGCAGGTGCGCTCCGTCAGCTCCGTCAGGCCGAGGCGACGGGAGATCGGGACGACGACGTTGGAAGCCGGACGATATTGGATTTCATTGACCGTATCGACGTCGATCTCTTCCTTCAGCATGGTCGCGCCCTGCTGCCGGGCAACCACCGTGCGCGTCGCAACGCGCGAGCCGAAGCTGGCAGGGCGAGGTGCCGTGGCGTTGCGTTTCGGCGTGCGGGCAGCGGTCGCCGTGCCGCCAGCCTTCGCTCGGCCGGGGAGGTTCAGGCGGTGCACCTTGCCGATGACGGCATTACGGCTTACGCCACCAAGCTGCGCCGCGATCTGGCTGGCGCTCAAACCTTCGGACCATAGCTTTTTCAGCTTCTCGACGCGTTCGTCTGTCCAATTCATGCCCTGTCTCCGCTGCCGCGTTTCCGATGGCAGAATCCCTCACCATTGCCTCGCATGGGAACGAGACGCGAAACGCTCTAAAATTGTGGTGACTAGTTCCGCCGCATGCAGTCTAGCAATTGGTTTTTAACCTAGTGTGAGGCTGACTCCGTGACAAGAGTCGCGGGAATCTTGTGGAATCGATTTCGAGGTTTTCCCCAACTTGCTGTCCGGGCGTGGCATTTCTGCAATAGGCGCTGCAGAACCCATCTCTTTTGGCCGGCAGCGCTTTCTCGCACCTGCTAAACCGCCAGTTTTGTTGACATCGCGGTGCAAAACATCAATAGTGCGCAAGCCGCCGCAAGGCGGCATTTTTGATTTTTTCGGGTCCGTTTCATCAAACGGAAGCGATTGGTCCTTAAAGTTGTGATCGAGGAGAAATGGCCATGGCAGAGACCGCGCCGCTTTATGATACCTACATGCGTGCTCCGCTGCGGTTCGAGCGAGGCGAGGGCGTCTGGCTGGTGACCGAAAATGGCGAACGCTATCTCGATTTCGCGGCTGGCGTGGCGGTCAATTCGCTCGGTCATGCGCACCCCCATCTCGTCGCGGAATTGAAGGCGCAGGCCGACAAGGTCTGGCATCTCTCCAACCTCTATGAAGTGCCCGGCCAGGAGAAGCTGTCGAAGCGCCTGACGGAAGCCACGTTCGCCGACAAGGTGTTCTTCACCAACTCCGGCGCCGAGGCGCTGGAATGCGCCATCAAGACGGCGCGGCGCTATCACTTCGCCAAGGGGCATCCCGAAAAGTTCCATATCATCACCTTCGAGGGAGCCTTCCACGGCCGTACCATCGCGACGGTCGCCGCCGGTGGCCAGGAAAAATACATCGAAGGTTTCGGCCCGAAGGCTCCGGGCTTCGATCCGGTGCCTTTCGGCGACCTTGACGCCGTGCGCGCGGCCATCACCGATGCGACGGCCGCGATCCTGGTCGAGCCGGTGCAGGGCGAGGGCGGCATCCGCCCGGCGACGAACGAATTCATGCGCGGTCTCCGCCAGATCTGCGACGAGCACGGCCTGCTGCTGGTTCTCGACGAAGTCCAGTCCGGCGTTGGCCGCACCGGCAAGCTCTTTGCCTATGAATGGGCCGGTATCAAGCCGGATATCATGGCCGTCGCCAAGGGTATCGGCGGTGGTTTCCCGCTCGGCGCCTGCCTTGCGACGGCGGAAGCCGCCTCGGG
Source organism: Rhizobium sp. A37_96 (assembly GCF_053521765.1). NCBI lineage: Bacteria > Pseudomonadati > Pseudomonadota > Alphaproteobacteria > Hyphomicrobiales > Rhizobiaceae > Rhizobium > Rhizobium sp. A37_96. The sequence continues at coordinate 426,789 of NZ_JBNWDS010000002.1, forward strand.
CATGAAGGCCGGCACGCACGGATCGACCTATGGCGGCAATCCGCTTGCCATGGCGGTCGGCAATGCGGTGCTCGATATCGTGCTGGCCGATGGCTTCCTTGAGCATGTGCGCGATGTCGCCTTGATCTTCCGCCAGGGCCTTGCCTCGCTCAAGGATCGTTTCCCGGATATCATCGAGGATATTCGCGGCGAAGGTCTCATGCTCGGCATCAAGGCCGCCATCCCGCAGGCGGACCTGCTGCAGGCGATCCGCACCGAACATCTGCTTGGTGTTCCGGCCGGCGACAACGTCATTCGTCTGCTTCCGCCGCTGATCGTGACCGCCGAGGAGGCACGCGAAGGCCTCGCCCGCATCGAGCGCGCCGCAGAGCGCGCGCGCGCCGTTCGCGTCAAGAAATCGGCTTGAACTCAGCGCCCGCTGTTGGGGCGTTCTTGCCCCACGCGGGCGTTATTGTTTTTTCTGGAGTACAGGTAAGGACATGGCTTCTCCGAAACACTTTCTCGACCTCTCGGCCGTTGCGGCCGCTGAGCTGCGCAACATCATCGATGATGCGATCGTGCGAAAGAAGGCATTGAAGGCTGGCACGGCCGACAAGCCGCTTGCCGGCAAGATGCTGGCGATGATCTTCGAGAAGCCTTCCACCCGAACGCGCGTATCGTTCGATGTCGGTATGCGCCAGCTGGGCGGCGAGACGCTCTTCCTCTCCGGCACCGAAATGCAGCTCGGCCGCGCCGAGACGATCGGCGATACCGCGAAGGTTCTGTCGCGCTATGTCGATGCGATCATGATCCGCACGACGGATCACTCGCGCCTGCTGGAGCTGGCGGAACATGCGACCGTTCCGGTCATCAACGCGCTGACCGACGACACGCATCCCTGCCAGATCATGGCTGACATCATGACCTTCGAGGAGCATCGCGGTCCGATCAAGGGCAAGTCCATCGCCTGGACGGGCGACGGCAACAACGTGCTGCATTCACTGATCGAAGGCGCAGCGCGTTTCGGCTATCGCATGAATATGGCGGTGCCTCTTGGTTCCGAGCCGAAGGATCACTATCTGAACTGGGCCCGCAATGAGGGCGCCGAAATCATGCTCACGCATGATGCAGACCGTGCGGTTGCCGGCGTCGATTGCGTGGTAACCGATACCTGGGTCTCCATGAATCAGGAACACCGGGCACGCGGTCACAACGTCTTCCAGCCCTATCAGGTCAACCAGGCTTTGATGGCACAGGCCGGCAAAGACGCGTTGTTCATGCATTGCCTGCCCGCCCATCGCGGGGAGGAAGTGACGGACGAAGTGATCGACGGTCCGCAATCCGTTGTTTTCGATGAGGCGGAAAACCGCCTTCATGCGCAAAAGTCGATTCTTGCTTGGTGCCTGGGCGCAATCTGAGGATATGAAGCCGCGTCTGAGGGCGCGGGCGCAGTAGGAGTAAAGCAATGGCCGAAAATGCCGCATCGCTGGGTCAATTCGATTTTGCCGGTGACGATCACGTCGTCCCCTTCCAGGTGGAAGGTTTGGACGTGCGCGGCCGTGCCGTGCAGCTCGGTCCGCTGCTGGACGCCATTCTTGCCCGGCATGACTATCCGACCCCGGTCGCGCGCCTCCTGGCCGAGGCCATCGTCCTGACGGTGCTTCTCGGGACGTCGCTGAAGTTCGAAGGCAAATTCACCGTGCAGACCAAGAGCGACGGTCCCGTCGATCTTCTGGTTGCCGATTTCTCGACGCCGGAAAATGTCCGCGCCTACGCTCGCTTCGACGAGGCGGCACTGACGAAGGCGGTGGCCGAAGGCCGGACCGAGCCGGAACAACTGCTGGGCAAGGGCGTTCTCGCCTTCACCATCGACCAGGGTCGCTTCACTCAGCCCTATCAGGGCATCGTCGCTCTCGACGGCGCTTCGCTCGAGGAGATTGCCGGCACCTATTTCCGCCAGTCGGAACAGATCCCGACGCGCGTGCGCCTGGGTGCCGCCGAACTCTTCGACCGCGACGAGGAAGGCAAGCCGCGTCATCGCTGGCGGGCGGGCGGCCTGATTGCCCAGTTCCTGCCGGAGGCTCCCGAGCGCATGCGCCAGCCGGACCTGCATGGCGGCGACGGCGATACCGGCGTGCGCCATCATGTCGAGGACGATGCCTGGTCGGAAGCGCGCAGTCTGGTGGAAACCATCGATGCCGACGAGCTTACGGATCCGCAGGTCGGCACCGAGCGCCTTCTCTATCGCCTCTTTCACGAGCGCGGCGTGCGCGTCTACGAACCGAAGGCCGTCTATGATCGCTGTTCGTGCTCGCGGGACAAGCTGAAGGGCGTCTTGAAGGGCTTTAGCGCCGAGGAGATCGAGGCCAGCCAGGACAATGGCGAAGTCGCCGTGACCTGCGAATTCTGCTCGACGACCTATCGCTTCGAAGTGTCCGAGATAGAAGCGGCCTGATGCCGCTTCCGAGCATTTCAGAGAAAAGTACGCAGCGGTTTTCCGTCCGGAATGCAGGAAAATAGGGGTTTGCGCTTATCGAGGAAAAGCGGGAATTGCCTAGTTCAGCGTGCGCAGCAGGTTCGGCGTATCCAGTGAGAAGGCGGGGATCTTGACATGGAAAAGCTCCCCGTCGTCCGTTTCCATCTGGTAGTGGCCGAACATCATCCCTGACGGCGTATCCAGAGGGCAGCCGGAAGAATATTCGTAGGTATCGCCGGGCTTCAGGTGCGGCTGTTCGCCGACGACACCGGGGCCCGTCACTTCATCCACGATGCCGTTCATGTCGGTGATGTGCCAGTAGCGCGTCACCAGCTTGACGGCTTCCTTGGAATGGTTGGAGATGACGATGCGATATCCCCAGACATAGCGATCGTCGTCCGGATCGGATTGCTCCTCCAGATAAAATGGTTCGACGACGACTTCAATGTCGCGTGTTAGGGCGCGATACATGCCTGATACCTTGCCACTGCCCTGAAACGTCGAGCGCTTCTTCAAGCCTCACCGCCGCTCCAGCATTTCCAAGTCTGCGGCATATTATCCGCTTTCCACCACTCCCGCAAAGTGCAGGATATCTAGCGGTATCCTATAACCGATCCATTCCGTCAAGGAACGGCGTGATGAAATCTCGCTCCTGGAGAGCGGAGCGTTATGAGTTTCAGCTATTACGGTTGATGAAAAAGGTTAGCATCTTGCTCTCAAAGTATCTCGTTCCGTTTGTCATTTAGTCTCGTCTACCACAATTCCCGGTACAGTCCGGCATGACGGGCAGATACGCTTGCTGCAATTGCAGGTTCACTTAAGTTCTATGTCAGGTCTTGCGACCTGCAGTCGAAACCTCTGAATCCTACAATACCTGATCTCATCTCATGTTCCGCCGGGAAATGCCGGCCAGAGATTTTCTGGCAAGGGAATTTCGGCTATCATCTGATTCTGGCATGGCCCGTGCCTCCCCCCTCCATTCGGGAAAGTATATTTCATGCGGGGCCGTCGATATCCAAACCGACTGTTTGAGCGCCGGGCATAAGGAGGGGTTGCGGTCATTGCTCGCAAATAGGAGGTTTAGATGAGGCTTTCTGCCCCTGTATATCATTTGAAACGCAAGGCGAGGCTGTTGTCCCGCCAGCAGAAGATCCCCCTGCATGCCGCGCTGGATCGCATCGCGGCCGGCGAGGGTTTCGAAGGCTGGAGCTTGCTTGCGTCCAAAACGAATGCCGCTGTTTCCATCGGCGATCTGTATTCGCGGCTTGGCCCGGGTGATCTCGTGCTGATCGGCGCCCGGCCCGGCCATGGTAAAACGCTCATGAGCCTGAGGCTTGTCGTCGAAGCCATGAGGACCGGCAATCGCGGCGTCTTTTTCACGTTGGAGGACACGGAAAAGGTCGTTCAGGACCGCTTCCGGGTGATCGGCGCCGACTATGCCGAGTTTGCCGCATTGTTCGAATTCGACAGCTCCGACGCCATCAGCGCCGACTATATCGTCGAGAAGCTGGCCGCCGCGCCGCGCGGCACGCTGGCGGTGGTCGACTATCTGCAGCTGCTCGATCAGAAGCGGGAAAAGCCTGATGTGATGACCCAGGTTCAGGCGTTGAAGGCATTCGCGCGCGCGAAAGGCGTGATCGTCGTGTTTCTCTCGCAGATCGATCGTTCATACGATCCGACGCTGAAACCCTTGCCTGATCTTGAAGACGTCCGCCTGCCAAACCCTCTGGACCTGACGCTGTTCGACAAGATGTTCTTCCTGAACAACGGCCTGGTTCAGTTCAAGGCCGCCGGCTGACGGGCCACGATATCCTGCGACATTGCCCGATATGGGCAGGTCGAGCCGCCCGGAGAAAAATCCGGGCGGCTCGAGCAATATCAGGCGGAAACCTGCGCCAGGGCGCGGGCGAAATCCTCGACCAGGTCTTCGCTGTCCTCGATACCGGCAGAGAAGCGCACGGTGCCCGGCGAAATGCCGAGCTCGGCACGGGCCTCGTCGGTGAGGTTTTTGTGCGTCGTGGTGGCCGGATGGGTAATCAGGCTCTTGCTGTCGCCGAGATTGTTGGAAATCTTCACGATTTCCAATGCGTTCTGCAGCTTGAAGGCTGCTTCCTTGCCGCCCTTCAGTTCGAAGGCGACGAGAGTGGAGCCGCCGCTCATCTGCTTGGCGATGATATCGGCCTGCGGATGATCCTTGCGGCCGGGATAGATCACGCGGGCGACCTTGCTGCCCTGCTCGGCGAGGAAATCGGCCACCTTGGCGGCGTTCACCGTCTGTTGCGCTACGCGAAGGGGCAGCGTCTCGATGCCCTTCAGCAGCGTCCATGCGGTGAAAGGCGACATGGCCGGGCCGGTATGGCGGAAATAGTCCTGCAGCTGTTCGTCGATCCACTGCTTGTCGGAAAGGATGACGCCGCCGAGCGAACGGCCCTGGCCGTCGATATGCTTGGTGGCGGAGTAGACGACGATATGGGCGCCGAGTTCCAGCGGCTTCTGGAAGAGCGGCGTGGCGAAGACGTTGTCGACCACGACCTTGGCGCCGATCTGGTTGGCGAGCTTGGCGACAGCGGTGATATCGACCACTTCCAGCGTCGGATTGGTCGGGCTTTCGAGGAAGAAGAGCTTGGTGTTCGGGCGGATCGCCTTCTCCCAGTTCTCCACGAAACGCCCGTCGACGAGCGTGCATTCGATGCCGTATCTCGGCGCGAGCGTCTCGACGACCCAGCGGCAGGAGCCGAAGAGGGCACGGGCTGCGACGATGTGGTCGCCGGCCTTCAGCTGGCAGAGGATGGCGGCGGAGACCGCGGCCATGCCGGAAGCGGTGGCGCGGGCATCTTCGGCGCCTTCCAGAGCGCACATGCGCTTTTCGAACATGTCGTTGGTCGGGCTGCCGTAACGGGCATAGATGAAACCGTCTGTCTCGCCCTTGAAGCGGGCTTCCGCCGCTTCCGAGGTATCATAGACGAAACCCTGGGTCAGATAGATTGCTTCGGACGTTTCGCCGAATTGCGAACGGAGCGTTCCGCCGTGAACGAGTTGGGTTGCGGGGCGCCAAGTCTTGCTCATGCCATCACCACTTTCAAAACAAAAAAACCGGCCGCAATTGCAGACCGGTTTCAACCCGGTCTTTTTAGCCACTTGTTTAACGTGGCTGCAAGCCGACCGGCCAAATCACCACGGGATAAGTTGCAATACTGCCGTTGACGGCTTGCGTCAATTCCCCGAGTTTGGTTTTGTCTGCGACAAATTACTGCCCGTGCGTCCGTCAGGATGCGCAAAGGTCGCAGTGGCATATTAAATCGGCGCATAACCCGGCTAGTTGGCTCTCTACTTGCCGGGTTATGCGCTGGGGATGAGGCATGATGGCTCGCAATACTGGAATTTTGGCCGATCGCGCCATCGCAGCGCTCTTTGACGCCGGGCGGCTGACGAGCGAGAAAGAGCTGGATGTCGATCAGATCCAGCCGGCAAGTCTTGATCTGAGGCTTGGCTCGCATGCCTTCCGCGTTCGCGCCAGCTTCATGCCGGGTCCGTCCCACCTCGTTGCCGACAAGCTGGACCGGCTGAAGCTGCATGTGGTCGATCTCTCCGAAGGCGCGGTGCTGGAAACCGGCTGCGTCTACATCGTGCCGCTGATGGAGCGGCTGGACCTGCCGGCGGACATGTCGGCATCGGCCAATCCGAAGAGCTCGACCGGCCGTCTCGATATCTTCACCCGCGTCATCACCGACCGGGCCCAGGAGTTCGACAAGATTCCGGCCGGCTATTCCGGCCCGCTCTATCTTGAAATCAGCCCGCGCACCTTTCCGATCGTCGTGCGTCGCGGCTCGCGCCTGTCGCAGATCCGCTTCCGCGTCGGCCAGGCCCTGCTCACCGAGCCGGAATTGCTGGCGTTGCATGAAAGCGAGACGCTGGTCGCCAGCAAGAAGCCCAATATCACCGGCGGCGGCATCGCGCTGTCGATCGACCTTGCCGGCGACAAAGAAGGGCTGATCGGCTATCGTGGCAAGCATCACACGGCCGTCGTCGATGTCGACAAGAAGGCTCAGCACGATATTTTCGATTTCTGGGAGCCACTCTATAGCCGCGGCCGTACCGAGCTGATCCTCGATCCCGACGAATTCTACATCCTCGTGTCGCGCGAGGCGGTGCATGTGCCGCCGCATTTTGCCGCCGAAATGACGCCGTTCGATCCGCTGGTCGGCGAATTTCGCGTCCACTATGCCGGCTTCTTCGACCCCGGCTTCGGCCACGCGCCGGCCGGCGGCCGCGGCAGCCGCGCCGTGCTGGAGGTGCGCAGCCATGAAGTGCCCTTCATCCTCGAGGATAGCCAGATCGTCGGCCGCCTGATCTACGAACACATGCTGGAACAGCCGAGCAGCCTCTACGGCTCCGGCCTCGGTTCGAACTATCAGGCGCAGGGCCTGAAACTCTCGAAGCACTTCCGGCTTTGAACCGGCCCGGCCTTGACACAGGCCGTCAACTGTTGGACATCTCTGCGTGTCAGGCGGGTGTAGCTCAATGGTAGAGCAGCAGCTTCCCAAGCTGAATACGAGGGTTCGATTCCCTTCACCCGCTCCAGAATCTTCACGTCAGAAATAGTCTCTTCGTTTTCAGCGTCTCCATCAATGCCTCGCCGAAGGTTGCAATCGGGCGGGCCAGGCGTCCGGCCGGCGGCCGATGTACGAGCCAGTTGACCACTTTCGGGCTGAAATCCGGGGCCTCGATGATTTCGACGGCGTTGCGCCAGCGGCTGTCGGCCAGCGCCGCCGGCGTCAGGACGCCGATCCCGAGGCCGCGCGCAACCAGCGACATGCGCAGGTCGGCGCTCATGGCCTCCACCCCGACGTCGAAGGGCAGGCGTTCGGCTTCGAAGCGGTGTTGAATGAAGGCGCGGAAACCGCAGCCGCTCTGGTTCATGATCCATGGGAAGCGGGAAAGCTCCTCGAGCCGAGGTTCCTTGGGAACGCCGAGCGACGGCGAGGCGACGAGGATGACGTTGTGGACGCCGAGCACATCGCCGACGACATTGTCCGGCGGCTGCACGCCCTCCGCCAGGCACACCGTCGCTGCATCCAGCTGGCTATGAGCGACCTGCTCGATAAGCTGTGGCGACCAGCTGGTGACGATGCGTAGCGTCAATTGCGGAAACTGGCTGCGCAGCTCATCGAGCGGCGCCGACAAAGCCGCCTCGGAAAGATAAGGCATGATGCCGAGACGGAATTCGCCGCCGATCATGCCGCCGGCCTTCAGGTCATCGAGCGAGCGCAGGACACGGCGTCCGTGCTCGTAGGCCTCGCGCCCGGCCGCTGTCGGCTTCAGCGGCTTCGACTGCCTGTCGAGCAGAGCGATGCCGAGACTGTCTTCCAGGTTCTGTACGCGCCGTGTGATGCCCGGCTGCGTCAGATTGATGCGCGCGGCGGCGGCCACGATCGATCCGGTTTCCACCACGGCGACGAAAGCTTCCAGATCATGAATGTTCATGCCAAACTCGCATAATCATTATTATTTCATTTCAATTGCCGCATTATGCAACAAGGCGATAAACATGGCTACCTTTATTATCAAAAATTATTGGAGAGCGCATGTCCCAGGTCCCCGAATGTTTGGCGAGCGAGCCGGAGGACGAGGTGTCCACGGCGACAGCCGCTCCCTCGACGCTATTATTTGCCATTGCCACCGGCGTGATCGTCATGAATCTCTTCGCACCGCAGACGCTGGTCGGCATCATCGGTCCATCGCTGGGCTTTTCTGAAAGCGGTGCGGGCTTGGTGGCCATGTCGTCCTTGCTCGGCTATGCGGCAGGCCTCTTTTTCCTCGTGCCGCTGGCGGATCTGCTGGAAAATCGCAAGCTGGTGCTGCGCATGCTCCTGTCGGCCCTGGCGATGGCGATCGCCGCCGCCCTGGCGCCGACCGGCTGGAGCCTCCTGATCTTCCTCTTCCTATTGGGTGCGGCCTGTTCGGCGATCCAGATCCTTGTGCCGATCGCTGCAGCCATGGCCCCGCCGGAACATCGTGGCCGGGTCATTGGCAACGTCATGAGCGGCTTGATGGTCGGCATCCTCGTGTCGCGCCCGCTGGCAAGCCTCTTCGCCGGTCTCTGGGGCTGGCGGAGCTTTTATGCTGTCAGCGCCGCCACGCTTGTGCTCCTGGCGGCCGCGCTGGCCATGCGCCTGCCTGAAAGGCGCCCGATGGTCAGCACGAGCTATGGAGCCTTGATTGGCTCGCTCTTTCAGTTGCTGCGCGAAGAGCCCGTGCTGCGGCTGCGCGCCTTTACAGCCGCCCTGATGATGGCGAGCTTCAGCCTCTTCTGGACCTCCGTCGCCCTGCGGCTGTCGCAGTCGCCGTTCTCGCTCGGCCAATCCGGTATCGCGCTGTTTGCGCTGGTGGGTGCCGGCGGCGCTGCCGCGACGTCTGTCTTCGGCCGCATGGGCGACCGGGGCTGGACGCGGATGGCGACACTGGTCTCGCATCTGATCGTGCTTGCCTCCATGGCCCTGGCCGCCTGGGCTGGCTCAATACGGTCCGGTGACTCTCTCACCCTCCTGGTCCTTCTGGGTGCCAGCGCCGTGATGCTCGATGTCGGCATCACCGGCGACCAGACCCTCGGACGTCGGGCCGTCAACCTGCTGAAGCCCGAGGCGCGAGGCCGTATCAACGGTCTCTTTGTCGGCATCTTTTTCCTCGGCGGCGCGTTTGGCTCGGCGCTGGCCGGGATCGCCTGGGATTTTGGCGGCTGGACTGCCGTCTGCGCGGCTGCCGCGGGCTTCGGTGTGATAGCGTTGATCACGGACCTTGCCGCACGTAGGTGAACCACGCCGGGGGGCGGGCCATAATGTGGCCCCTTTCCGCAAGCGATGTCTCTGCTCATTCAGGTGGGCGCCAGACAAGCATGGCAAAACGGGCGCCCACGATAGGAGCGTCCGGATGCGCGGTATTGCGTCATTGTATAGGTTGAGAGCGATCTTCGTGCGCGGCGTGCTCGCGATAGGCAGTGGTACCAGAATTCCCTTGGGAACGAAGATCATCTGGAGGCGCGGCAGCATCCATATCGGCGAAAAGGTACATTTCCGCCAGGGCGTCGTCATCGATGCGCAAAAGGGCAGCATATCCATCGGCGATCATGTATCGTTCAACGAATATACAATTCTCCTGGGGCGGGGCGGCATATCCGTCGGCAACGATGTGCGGATCGCCGCGCATGCGATGATCGTCTCCTTCGATCATAATTTTGATGATGTTTCACAGTTGATCCGCCTTCAGGGCGTGACGCCGAAGCCCGTCGTCATCGAAGACGATGTCTGGATCGGCGCGGGAGCAAAGATCCTCGGCGGGTCCCATGTCGCCAAGGGATGCGTCATCGGCGCGAACGCCGTCGTCAAGGGAAAGACCGAGCCCTACGGCATCTATGTCGGCGCGCCGGCAAGATTGCTGAAGCGGCGTGGAGAAACGAACGACGCCAGATCGGGAAAAGTCGAGGTATTCGCCCTCCCGAAAAAATAGGCCGGTCGATCGCCGCAAGCGTCCCGGGATCGGCATTTCGCATTGAAATAAGCCGCGGGCAGCTTTCTTGCCCGCGGCGCTTGCGTTGCCGGTTTCAGAATTCCGTCCAGTCTGCATCCTTGCTCGCGGATGCAGACGCCTGCGTGCCGCCGAAGGCGCTCATCAGCTTCTGGCCGAGCGCGCGGGCCGGGGAAGGGGCCGCCCGCACCTTGGCATCATCCACCGCCCGGATGCGCGGTGCCGCGGCCGGTCGCGACGCGGGCCGCGCGATGGGTCGCGGAGTGGCACTGGCGACGGGAGCCGCGGACACGCGGACAGCCTCGCCGCCGCTGGTGCGGAACTGGGCGAGCAGGTTTGCCAGAGAAGCCGCCTCCGTTGCCAGGCCATGGCTTGCGGCCGTGCTTTCCTCGACCATGGCGGCGTTCTGCTGCGTGCCGTGATCCATGGTGTTGACGGCGGTGTTGATCTCCTGCAGGCCTGCCGACTGCTCGCGCGAGGCCTCTGCGATCGCGTGCACATGCCGGTTGATTTCCTGCACGCCCGAAACGATGGCATCGAGCGCCTTGCCGGTTTCTCCGACGAGGCTGACGCCGGTGCGCACATGCGTTTCCGAAGTGGCGATCAGCGTCTTGATCTCCTTGGCCGCATTGGCGGATCGTTGTGCGAGCTCGCGCACTTCCTGGGCGACGACGGCAAAGCCCTTGCCGGCGTCACCCGCGCGGGCGGCCTCGACACCGGCATTCAGCGCCAGGAGATTGGTCTGGAAGGCAATGTCGTCGATGACGCTGATGATGTTGTTGATCTCGCCTGAGGACTTTTCGATCTGCTGCATGGCGTCGATCGCGTTGCGGACGATCTCGCCGGACCGCTCCGCTCCGCTGCGCGTATGGGTGACAAGCTGGCTTGCTTCCTGCGCGCGCTTGGCGGCATCCTTGACCGTGGTGGTGATCTGCTCGAGGGCCGCGGCGGTTTCCTCGACGGATGCGGCCTGCTGCTCGGTGCGTTTGGAGAGTTCGTCGGCGGCGCTGCGGATTTCGTCGGCACCCGAGCTGATGGCGCGGGCATTGGAGCCGACGGCTTGCATTGTTTCGTTGAGCTTGTTCAGCGAGTTGTTGAAGTCCTGCCGCAACTGGTCGAGGTGCTCGACGAACTGGGTGTCTATGCGTGTGACGAGATCGCCTTCCGCAAGGCGTCTCAATCCGTCGCCGACCGCCTGGACGGCCTGCTGCAGATCTGCCGCCTCGGCAGCCTGTCTCGCATCGCGCTGCGCACGCTCGCTGTCGCTGAGCGTGCGGTCCGCTTCCGCCTGCGCCTCGAGACGCGTCCGTTCGACCGCATTGTCCCGGAAGACGGCGACGGCGGCCGCCATCTGGCCGATCTCGTCCCGGCGTTCGCGGCCTTCGATTTCGCCTGCCGTATCGCCGTTCGCAAGCGTCGTCATGCGGCGATGCAACCGCATCAGCGGCGCCGCGATGCTCTTCTGCGCGACATACATGCCGAGGATGATGGCGAGCAGCGTCAGGGCCGCAAGGGTGACGAGCGTGTAGTTCACGGAACTGTTGAGATCGGCCGACAGAGCATCGGCGCCGTCGTTCATCCTGTTCGTCAGAGCATCGTCATTGGCCTGCATGTTCGCGATCAGCGTCTGCAGCCTGGTGTTGACCAGGGCCATGGTCGCCCTGGCGCCTTCGGCATCGCCGCTCTTGCGCTGGTCGAGGGTCTTGTTCGTCAGTGTCTGCAATTCGTCGAGGCCGACAAGGATTTCGTCTACCGACTGTTTGGCGGCGGGAACGAGATTTTCGGCGTGGGTCAGCCTTTCCTTGGCCTCGGCGAAATAGTTGCTGCCGGCCGCGGCCGCCTTGTATGCATCGCTCGCGGGGTCGAAGTTCAGCATCAGGCTTGCCTGCAGCACCGAAGCGAGCGAGGCCGCGCTCGCACGCGCGGCTTCCGACGCCGCGACGGCTTCATTGTCGAGGAAGGCGCTGTAAGACCGATCCGCCTTGCGAAACTCGCCGGCGATCTGCAGCATGCCGACGAAGGAAATAATGCCGAGAAAAAGGATCACGGCAAGCATTTTGGTTTTGATTTTCAGATTCCTGAACATGGCGGTCCGCCTGCGAGAGCCGTGCCCTATCCAGGATGAATTCAACGGCCCGCTCGCCTGATATGGGCAGCGAGGGCACATTGCCTGGTATGCACGGGTGAAGTCGAATTTACGAAATACCTTGCGGAAAAGGTTCAGACGACCTGCATCATGCGATCCGCCTTCCAGCCGATGTCGTCGATGCCATGAGTACAATCAACAGAGCTTAATCGACTGCTAACATCCGCGTCTCCGAAGGCCGAATTCCCATGGAATTTGACGATCTTTCAAAGCCGCGCAACCGCCCGATGCGCGCGGTATCCGCCACTCATCCTGCGGACGCGCTGGCGACCATTCCAGGGCGCGATATTCCCCCTGCCGCATGACTCTGCTACATCGTGTCGGTGAATCAGGAATGTGCATCCACGACCGGAGGCCGGATCAAGATCATGCGTGTTTGCCTTTCGTCGCCGATCTTCCTCGCCCGGCTTCTGGCGCATGCGGCGCTGATCGTCGTGGCCTGCGCCTTGCCGCTCGCTGCCCAGGAGGTCAAGCCGCAGAACCTGCCGATCCTGTTCGATGCGCGCGAGCGCCTGCCGAAACTCGACCTGTCCTCGCTGGTCCGGTTGCGGTTCTTGACCTCGATCGATTTCCCGCCCTTCAACTTCCTGGATCAGAACGGCAAGCTTGCGGGCTTCCACGTCGAGCTTGCGCGCAAGATCTGCGACGAACTGGCAATAGCGGACAAATGCCAGATCCAGGCATTGCCGTTCGGTGAGCTGCAGGGCGCGCTTGCGGCCTCGCAGGGCGATGCGGTGATTGCCGGGGTCGCGGTCACGCCCGAGCTGCGCAAGACCTTCGCCTTCTCGCGCCCGTTCCTGATGTTGCCGGCCCGCTTCGTGCGCAATCTCAAGGCATCGATCGGCGGTGCGACTGCGGCCTCGTTGGCCGGCCACTCCGTCGGCGTCGTGAAGGGCACGGTGCACGAGGCGATGCTGGCGTCCTTCTTCCCGGCGATCAAACCGACGCCGTTCGATGACAAGGACGCGCTGCTGGCGGCCGTCAAGGATGGCAAGGTCGATGCGGCTTTCGCCGATGGCCTGCAGCTTTCCTTCTGGGTCTCGTCGCCGGCCGCGGAAAAGTGCTGCGCCCTGTTTGACGGTCCCTATCTGTCGCAGCAGTATCTTGGCGAGGGCATGACCATCATGCTGCGTCAGCAGGATGCCGAGCTGACGGCCGCGATCAACCATGCCCTCGCGACCCTTTCGCGCGACGGCAGGCTGCAGGAGATCTATCTGCGCTACTTCCCTTACGGGCTCTACTGATCAGGCCTTGCGATAGCGGGCGATGGCGCTGCGCTCGATGGCCGCACAGGTCAGCTTGTCCAGGCCGAGACGGTCGCGAAGCAGGCTGAGCAGGCGCAGTTCCTCCGCCTTGACCGAAAGGTCGGCAGAGGCGACTTCCACGGCAAGCGCATAAGCGGTGTCGTAGAGCCGGGCCGGCAGGGTATCGCGCACGGTTTCGAGGACGATGTCGAGACCTTCGCTGCCCGACAGCAGCTTGGCACAGTCGCGCGAGACCGAAATCAGCTTCTCGTCATCGAAGCCCTTGAAGACCGGCAGGGCGTGGATGAGTTCTCCGATCCGGCTGAGTTCCCGGTCGTTCATCGTGCGGTCGACGGCCGAGGCCAGTACCATGACGTAGATCAGGGCCTCGTGAGCAGAAAGCGGCTTGTTCATGACAGGCGAAGTCCTTTGAGTTTGGCAGACTGAAAAGTCGCGCGTCTCATGGCAAAAGCTGGTGGCGGAAGCAAGGCGTCAGATCGGATTGAGCGGATCTTCCTTGGGCGGCGGAGGCGCGAGCGTCGATTTTCCGTTTTTGCGCGGGTCATCGCCGTACATGCCGCGCTTTTTCTGCTTGGCTTCGTCCACAAGCGATGCCAGCGGCGAGCCGGGCTCGGGATCGGCCCAGCCGAAGCGGACCAGCCACGCACTGAGGTCGATGCGGACATAGCGGCATGCGCCCGTGACCGTCCCTTTCCAATTGGCATCAGGCACATCGCAATCGATCGAGCGTCCGCGCAGGTACATGCGGAACGCCGTGCGCGCGGCCTGGCCGCAGGGCCAGCTCTTGCCGTTGGGGCCGGTGCACATCCGGTCGACATCGGTCGGAATGACGCCGGTGAGTTGCACGTTCCTGCCCGCAAGGGTCAATATCCCCGCCTGATCCGCGAAGGGGCGGACAAGCTCGATGGTTGTCGTCTGCCCCTGCGGCTTGGACGCCGGATCAAGGGAGGCCTGTTCCGACTCGGGCTTAGGCTGGGGTTGCGGTTGCGATAGCGGCTGTGAAGGAAGAGTCTGGTGCGTGAGGGCCGCCATTTCCCTGTCGACCTGATCGGCCGGTATCCGGTTGTCCGGAGTAGGATCGACCTTGGCCGGGCTAGCCGGAGCGGATTCCGCCGACGAGGCAGCGGTCTTGTCCGGCGCGGTGGTTTCGCCTGACTGCGGCGTCGGGGCAGGGACGGCGTCCGGGCCTTTCGGCGCGTCGGTTGCCGCCACCGCCGGCTGCGCCTCTTCCGGCTTCGGCGACGCATCGTTCGAGCGCGCCGGATCGGTTGGGACCTTGCTGTCCTGCGGCGATGGCGGCTCGGCGGCGGCCACCTTGCTCTGCTCGGTCTTGGTGCCGTCGGCGTCCGGCGTCTTAACGGCATCGTCGGTCGCCGGCGCCGGCGTTGCCGCGGCTGGTGGGCTTGCCCCGTCCTGCTTGGCCGTTTCGGCGGGTTTTGCCGCCTCGGTGGCCTTTTGCGGCGTCGGGTCGGCCTTGGCGGTCTCGGTCGGCGCGGGCGCGGGCTTGCTCTCCACCGTCATGTCGCTGTTACCCCGGCCGGGCAGGCTGAATCCATGCCCACCGAACTGGACCGCGATCAGGGTCAACCAGGAACCGACGACCGCGCCTGCCACACCTGCAAGCCAAATATCACGACGCATAACGAGAAAACTTTCCTATTGGCTGGCCCATATGATCCGGGCAATCCATTCCACATCCGTAAGGTCGAAGCTGCGGTTAGGGTGTTCGGGGTTGAGCGACAACAGTTCTATCGACTTCGCGCTCTGCCGCAGCAGGACCTTGGCCATGACTTCGCCCTCGCGTGTCTTCACCACCACACGGTCGTTCTTCCGGATCTGGGCGCCTGGCTCGACGATCAGAATATCGCCGTCGCGATAGAGCGGCAACATGCTTTCGCCCTGGACTTCAAGCGCATAGACGCCGGCTCTCTGCCCGGCCGCAACCGGAAATTCCACCATGTCCCAGCCCTGGCCGGCGGGAAACCCGCCGTCGTCGAAAAAGCCGCCGGCGCCAGCCTGGGCAAAGCCGATCAGTGGGATGGAGTTTCCGGCCGGCGAAATTCCGTGTGACGCACCGGCAACCGGCAGCTCGCCCGGCCGGATGAAGCTCAGAAACTGCTCGAGGCTGGCTCCCGTCGCATCCAGGATCTTGGCGATCGATTCCGTCGATGGCCAGCGCAGCCGGCCATCCTGGCTCAGCCGCTTCGACTTGTTGAAGGAGGTGGCGTCAAGCCCGGCGCGGCGTGCGAGGCCGGAGGGCGTCAAGGCATGCCGCTCGGCAAGCCGGTCGATCGCACCCCATATCTGCTCGTGTGACAGCATCGCCGCTCAGCATCCGCGCGCCGGCTCGCCCGGCGCTCAATTCTTCAGAAAACGTTAACCGAGGCATTTTGGCGAGTAAAGACCGGCATAGGAATAGGATCCTTTATCCCCTTGCTTTCGCCGTGCAATTTGCCGGCTTCAGGTCTTCTGCGGCAAAGGCTTGGTTTCCTGCTCCTCGTTCTGGAACTCCTTCGCCATGCCCATGAAGCCGCGCATGAATTTCTGCATGATGCCGAGCGTGCGATCGACCTCGGCATCGTCAGGCAGGCTCGACCCGTTGTTCGCGGCGACCGTCTTTTCCAGTTTCGTTACGCGGTCGGCCAGCCGGTCCAGTTCGTCGTCATAGGCGCTACGCTCGTCGGCGGCCATGCGGCAGACGAGATTGCCGGCTTGATCCTGGCAAATGGACATGGCGCCCGTCTGCCGGTCGAGGCGGATGAAGTGGTCGCCGCTGCGTTCCAGCTGAAAGCGGCCCGCATCAGGTTCGGCTGAAAGAGCCGGTGTGGAGAGAAGAATAGCGGCGGGCAGAAGCATGGCCGCAAAGCCGATTTTCAGTTCCTTCGTCATGTCATCCTCCGGATTTTCTGCGTCAAACGCCGAATCCATCACGGAAACCGTGGACATCGGCGGATGTTTTCGTGCAAAGCCCTATCAGGGCAGCTTTACGTAGGGATGATGATCGCCATGCCAGTGGTTTACAAGATCGTGCCGGACGCGCTCTGGCAGCAAGCCAGACAAACCGGCGTTTTTCATGGCGCACCGATCGATCTGACTGACGGCTTCATTCATTTCTCCACCGCGAAGCAGGCAAGGAAAACCGCAGAACTCTATTTCGCGGGCCAGGCCGGCCTGCTGCTCGTGGCGGTCGATGGCGACGCGCTTGGCGACAAGCTGGTCTTCGAACCCTCGCGCGGGGGCGATCTTTTCCCGCATCTCTATGCGCCGCTGCCGCTTTCGGCCGTATTCTGGGAAAAGCCGCTGCCGCTCGGATCCGACGGCGCCCACGTCTTTCCGGAGATGGCGGAATGATCGGCGCCTTTCGCGATCTCGGCCGGCGCGGCCTGTTCCTGTTCGATCCGGAAACCGCGCACGGCATGTCGATATCGGCGCTGAAGTCCGGCCTGGTGCCGGCCTGCCGCGTCAGTGCCGATCCCCGCCTGCGCCAGACCGTGGCCGGCCTCGATTTTGCCAATCCGATCGGCATGGCGGCCGGCTACGACAAGAATGCCGAAGTGCCGGAGGCGCTGCTGAAGCTCGGTTTCGGCTTCACGGAAATCGGCACGGTGACGCCGAAGGCGCAACCGGGCAATCCGCGCCCGCGCATCTTCCGCCTCGTCGAGGACGAAGGCGTCATCAACCGTCTCGGTTTTAACAACGAGGGTCACGAGGCGGCTTTCCAGCGGCTCAAGGCCATCCGCGGCAACGGCCTCATCGGCGTCAACATCGGCGCAAACAAGGACAGCGCCGACCGTATCGCCGACTACGTGGCCGGCATCCGCCGCTTCTATTCCGTGGCCCGGTATTTCACCGCCAACATTTCCTCGCCGAACACGCCTGGTCTGCGCGACCTGCAGGCGCGCGAAAGCCTGTCCGCCCTGTTGTCGGCCGTGCTTGCCGCGCGTGACGAGGAAGCGGCGAAGGCGGGCAAACGCATTCCCGTCTTCCTCAAGATCGCTCCCGATCTGACCGAGGAGGGCATGGATGATATCGCCGCCGAGACCTTGTCGCACGCGCTTGACGGTCTGATCGTCTCCAACACCACGCTTTCGCGCGATGGGTTGAAGGATCAGCGGCAGGCCAGGGAGGCGGGCGGCCTTTCCGGCAAGCCGGTCTTCGAGAAATCGACCGTCGTCCTGGCGAAGATGCGGCGTCGCGTCGGAGCCGCGCTGCCGATCATCGGCGTCGGGGGGGTGTCGTCCGCCGAAACGGCGCTGGAGAAGATCAAGGCCGGCGCCGATCTCGTGCAGCTCTATTCCTGCATGGTCTACGAAGGGCCGGGATTGCCGGGCCGCATCGTCGCCGATCTCTCGAAGCTGGTCGATCGTGCGCGAGTGGCCTCGATCCGCGATCTCCGCGATACCAGGCTGGATTACTGGGCGAGCCGGAACGTCTGATCCGCGCGCTTCTTCAGGCCCATGGCCAGGAAGATGCCGCGGAACAGCAGGAAGGCGTTCATGGCCATCCAGAGGCCGTGATTGCCGAGCGTCGGCACGAAGACGGCAAGCGCCACGAGGTAGCCGCCGAAGGACATCAGCATCCGGTTGCGCATCTCGCGCGACCATGTGGCGCCGATGAAGACCCCATCCATCAGGAAGGCGAGCGCGCCGGTGAGCCCGGTGATCGCCGCCCAGGGCAGATAGGTTTCGGCGGCGACGCGAACGTCCTCCGAGGTCGTCAGCAGGCGGATCAGCGCCGGGCCGACGGTGAAGAAGAAGACGGCGGCTGCAAGCGCCAGCCCGAAGGACCAGAGCCCGGTCAGCTTCAGCCCGCGCTCGAAGGCCGGGCGATAATTGGCGCCGATCGAGCGGCCGGTGATCTGCTCGGCGGCGTTCGCCAGCCCGTCGAGATAGTAGCCCGATAGCAGAAAGAAGTTCATCAGCACCGCATTGGCGGCCAGCATGACGGCGCCGAAGCTGTTGCCGATGCGCGTCATCAGCGTGAAGGCGCCGATCAGCACGAAGGTGCGGATCAGGATATCGCGGTTGAGCGCGAACAGCTGCGTGAGCTTGGCGCGCGACAGCAGTTCCGCGCGGGGCGGACGCGCCTCGCCGGCAAAGCTGCGCAGCACAATGGTCAGGCCCAGCAGCGTGCCGCTCGCTTCGCCGATCAGCGTGCCCCAGGCAACGCCGGCGACACCCCGGCCAAGACAGAGGCCGAGCACGATGGCGAGCGCGATGTTGACGCCGTTGATGACCGTTTGCAGCAGCAGTCCGATGCGGCCCTGGCCGCGGCCGAGCACGAAGCCGAGCAGCGCATAATTGGCAAGGGCGGCCGGCCCTGAAAGCATGCGGATGGAGAAATAGGTGCGTGTCGCATCGGCGACGCCGCCCTGCGGCCCCATCAGCTTGATGCCGAGCCAAAGCAGCAGGGGCGACAGCAGCACGAGCAGGATTCCGCAACCGACCGCCGATATCAGCGCCCGCCAGAAGACGGCCTGCTGTTCGTGCCGGTCATGGCGGCCATAGGCCTGGGCGGTAAGACCTGTCGTGGAGGCGCGCAGGAAGTTGAAACTTGCAAAGATGAGGTCGAAAAGCACCGCTCCGATCGCAAGTCCGGCCAGCGCATCCGGCTGGCCGAGGCGGCCGACGACCGCGGTCCCAGCGAGGCCGAGCAGTGGCGTCGTCATGAAGCCCAGCGTCATCGGAATCGCGATCGACAGCACGAGCCGATGCGTCACGTCGAAGGGCAGAACCCTCCCGCTCCCCTGTTGGACATCCATGTTGCGCTAAGCCTCCTCAGTTCGAGGAAAGCACCATGGACCAATAAGGCCTGCCACCGGAAGAGGGGGTATAGGCAAGAGCGACGCCAAGACCATCATATTTGCCGAGCATGTTGTGCAAATGCTTCGGCGAATTGATCCAGGCCGTCACCGCCGCGTTCACGTCGTGCTGGCCTTCGGCAATGTTCTCGGCTGCCGGCAGCTTGACGCCGCTTGCCTTGACCCGCTTGCCGAAATCGTCGCCGATGCCGATCAGGTGCTCCATCTTGCCGGTATCCGCCATGCGCCGTGCCTGATAGACGGCCGCGGCGCTGGCGGCGCTATCGATCTTCAATGGCGGCAGCCCGTTCTTGGCGCGAAGCGCATTGACGAGCGGCAGGGCGGAGGCGGTCTGGTCGCTGGCGGGCGTGTTGGAAACACGGGCGGGCGGCGTGGCGCAGCCCGCGACGGACGCGGTGAGCGCAAGGGCGGCGAGGCGCAGCGCATCGCGGCGCGTGCAGGTCAGTATCTGAGAGGTCATGTCAGCGGCGATAATTGAACAGGCGGAGGATGATGAAGAGTGGAATGACGATGGTTGCGCCGAGCAGCAGATAGTCGCCGAATTCGCCAAGCGCAGCAAAGCCGCTGTGCCAGAGATCGACGATGAACCGGCGGACGCCATTCAGAAAATCGAGCGGCCGCCAGCCGAAGAACTTCATCACGAAGCCGACCACGAGCGACACGATGATGAGCTTCACCAGCGTGCGGCCGGGCGAGTCGCCAAGGAATCTGTTCACCTGATCGGACATACTGACGTCTCCATGATGGCAGTCGGTGGTGTTGAGATAGGGCCGGGGCTGGTGACTCGCAAGCACTTTTGCCCGGCGCATACCTCAAACGGGCCTCTGCCTGAAATAGGACTTGAGTTTTTTTGTGGCCGAGTTCAAAGCCGGGCGTCAAACAGGATGAAACCGATGCTGCCGAGCCAGCTTTCCTCCGGCGATGTCATCGCAGACCGCCGCGCCGACTATGCGAAGATGCTTGCCGAAAGCGGCGAGCCTGCGAGCGCTGCCGAGCTGATGGAGCAGGCGCTGGAACTGTCGCCGCGCTGGGCGGCGGGATGGTTTACGCTTGCGACCTATCACGAGAAGGCCGGAAATGTGCCCGGCGCGCTCGCCGCGCTGAACGAGGTGCTGGCGCTCGATGCGGGAGACGTCTTCGGCGCCCGGCTGAAGCTTGCCGTTCTCGGCGGCGCCGACATGCCCGACCGCCCGCCGAGCCTTTATGTCGAGCGGCTGTTCGACGACTATGCCGACCGCTTCGAAACCTCGCTGGTGGAGAAGCTCGGCTACAGCGTGCCCGGCAAGCTTGCGGCGCTGATCGCCGAGACGGCCGATATCCCGAAACATTTCCGCCTCGCCATCGATCTCGGTTGCGGCACGGGCCTGCTTGGGCCGGAGATCCGTGCCCATGTCGACCGGATCGAGGGCTACGACCTGTCGAAGGGCATGCTTGCCAAGGCGGCCGAGAAGAAAGTCTACGACCATCTCGGCCAGGCCGACTTGTCGCTGGAGCCGGATCTGTCCGGCGTGTTCGATGCCGGACTTGGGCCGGGCCGCGCGGATCTGATCACCGCCGCCGATGTGCTGATGTATCTGGGCGCTCTGCAGGGTGTCATGGCGATCGTGCGCAGGCTGGCGGCCGATGGCGCCGTCTTCGCCTTTTCCGTCGAGGATGCGCAGCAGCCGGCCGGCTATGTGCTGCGCGACTCCCTGCGTTTCGCGCATTCGGAAGCCTATGTGAGGGCGATATTGGCCGATCATGGCTTTGACGTGCAGGATCTCTCCCGCAGCGTCATTCGCATGGATGGCGGAAAACCGGTCCACGGCATTCTGTTCATTACGCGCAAATCGGCCTGATTATTCGAATCTTGCGAATTTCAAATAGGTCAGTATTGCTTACGTATTTTCGCTTGATTATCGTCCGAGCTTTCAGCAAAAAGCCTTGAAACACAGGGGAAAGCACATGGCGAACGCGAAGAGCGCATTTGGCGTCTGGAATACATCTGCGACCCGGCATTCATGGGTCGAGGACTTTCAGGGCATACTGTCCGGCAGCCTGATTTCGTCGCTCGGCTTGTTCTGCCTTTCGAGCGCGGGCCTTTTGACGGGCAGCACCGCCGGCATCGCTTTCCTGCTGCACTATGCAATCGGCGTGAACTTCGGCCTGGCCTTCTTCGTCGTCAATCTGCCGTTCTTCTATCTGTCGCTGAAACAGCTCGGCCCGGTTTTCACCGTCAAGACCTTCATTGCCATCGCGCTGACATCTCTGCTCACCAACCTGCAGCCGCTCCTGTTCGACGTGGCACACATCAATGCGCTATGGTCGGCGCTCCTCGGCGGCATTCTGCTCGGTTTCGGGCTGCTCGCGCTTTACCGTCATCGCGCCAGCCTCGGCGGCGTGGGTATTTTGGGGATTTATCTGCAGGAGCGTTTCGGCATTCGGGCAGGGCTTGTGCAGCTTGCCATCGACCTGTGCGTGCTCGCCGTCGCTTTTGCGGTGACCACGCCTCCTGTGGTCATCTGCTCGGTGATTGGCGCCATCGCGCTCAATCTCTTCGTCGCGATCAATCATCGCTCGGATCGCTACATAGCGCTGTAAGGCTGATGCCTACTGTTTGCGGGTCTCGTCGGATTCGACGATAGCGGCTTCGTGATACCAGCTGTCGAATGCGGCCGTGGCAATGGTCGGGCCGATATCCGGGGTGAGGTTCACCTTCGGACGCTGGCTGACCGCCGTGGGGCGGGCCGTGACGGGAAACTGATAGATCTTTGCGGTTTCGTGCCGGGTACTGATTGCCATTCGTTGTCTCTCCCTTTTTGGTGTTCAAGCGGGCGCGCTTCAAGAGACAGCTCATATATAGCAAAGCCGAAGGCAAATATCACCATTCCGCTTAAAAAAAATGCTAAATGATGAAATTATAGGCAATTCGACAATGGCGCGGTCGATGCCGCTTCTTTGATCTGCCAATTTGCCAATCCATTCCGGGGTTGGCTAGCCTGCGACATCTTGGCAGCCTGGTTGGGACGACCTCGGCGATTTGAAAAGAATCCGATGGTTGATGCCCCGAAACCTTGTTCGAATACGGCTGAATCATAAAAATCTTGCCTCACGGGTCCCGTGTCGATCTGATCTGGCACAGCAAATGCATCTCATCTAGCAGCCGTTCGTAGTGAGGAATTTTCCGGCGGGCGCGCCGGGCAAGTTTTCCTACTTCGCCTGATTAACTGTTATGAGGTGCGTAATGACGAAATTTAAACTCGAGTACATCTGGCTCGACGGGTACACCCCGGTACCGAACCTGCGCGGTAAAACGCAGATCAAGGAATTCGACGTATTTCCGACGCTCGAGCAGCTTCCGCTTTGGGGCTTCGATGGTTCGTCAACGATGCAGGCCGAAGGCCGCAGCTCCGATTGCGTGCTGAAGCCCGTCGCCATCTATCCGGACCCGGCCCGTACCAACGGTGCTCTCGTCATGTGCGAAGTCATGATGCCCGATGGCGTGACCCCGCATGAAACCAACAGCCGCGCGACCATCCTCGACGATGAAGACGCATGGTTCGGCTTCGAGCAGGAATATTTCTTCTACAAGGACGGCCGTCCGCTCGGCTTCCCGGAATCCGGCTATCCGGCTCCGCAGGGTCCTTACTACACCGGCGTTGGCTACAAGAACGTCGGCGATGTCGCCCGCGAGATCGTTGAAGAGCACCTCGACCTTTGCCTTGAAGCAGGCATCAACCACGAAGGCATCAACGCCGAAGTGGCCAAGGGTCAGTGGGAATTCCAGATTTTCGGCAAGGGCTCCAAGAAGGCCGCCGACCAGATCTGGATGGCTCGCTACCTGCTGCTGCGTCTGTGCGAAAAGTACGGCATCGACATCGAGTTCCATTGCAAGCCGCTCGGCGACACCGACTGGAACGGCTCGGGCATGCACTGCAACTTCTCGACCAAGTTCATGCGCGAAGTCGGCGGCAAGGCCTATTTCGAAGCGCTCATGGCTCAGTTCGACAAGAACCTCGAAGCGCATATCGCTGTTTACGGTCCGGACAACCACCTGCGTCTGACCGGCAAGCACGAAACGGCTCCGTGGAACAAGTTCAGCTACGGCGTTGCCGACCGCGGCGCCTCGATCCGCGTTCCGCATTCCTTCATCAAGAACGATTACAAGGGCTATCTCGAAGATCGTCGCCCGAACTCGCAAGGCGACCCCTACCAGATCGCTTCGCAGGTTCTGAAGACCATCTCGGAAGTGTCGACGGCCGGGTCCGCTTCGGCTGCTGCCTGATTATTTTCAACCTCGGTTCGCCGAGGTGGAGACAAACGAAAAGCGCGGGATTTCGGTCCCGCGCTTTTTGCGTCTTGAAGCTGGTCTCAAGCAGCCTTGCTGCCGGCATCGACCGGATGCTGCGAGCGGAAGCCGACGGCAAGGCGGTTCCAGACGTTGATCGTGGCGATCGCGACGGTGATCTTGACGATCTCCTCTTCGCTGAAGTGCTGCTTCAGCGGCTCGTAGTCGGAATCCGGGATGCCGGTCTGGGCAATCTTGGTGACGGAATCGACCCAGCGGAGCAGGGCGCGTTCGCGATCGTCATAGACGGGCGATTCCCACCAGACGCACATCAGGTTGATCCACTGTTCGCTGAGGCCATCGTGCCGGGCTTCCTTCACATGCATGTCGACACAGTAGGCGCAGCCGTTGATCTGCGAGGCGCGAAGCTTGATCAGGTGGATGAAACGGCGCTCCAGGCCGCTGCTCTGAACGAAGTTTTCCAGCGCGACGACGGCCTTGTAGGAATCGGGCGAGGCCTTGGCGAAATTGAAACGGGGATGCATGGTCTTCTCCTTGGGTTGAACTTTCTGAGGGGTCAGCTTTTTGTCTTGCGTTCATGAAGCGCGAGAAAGGCGCAGCCCCTCGCGGCGATGCCGCCATCCGTATCCGTCTGCCTGAGATCGGTCAGCACGTCGGCAATACTCGTCTTGGCCAATTCGGCCCTGTAGACGCGCTCAGCGGCCAGCATCGCGGCACTGATGCCGCAGGGCCTGGCGAAGTAGCGCCCTTCCAGCGGGTTTGGTCCGCGCTGGCGGATTTCGGCGCAGCGGAAGGCAGGCGCCGGACCTTCCGCCGCCAGCACGATATCAAGCAGGCTGATCGCTTCCGGCTTGCGCGCCAGCCGATAGCCGCCCTTCGGGCCCGGCACGGTGTCGAGAATGCCGGCGCCGGAAAGTGCCTGCAGATGCTTCAGGAGATAGCTGACGGAGACGCCGTGGAATTCGGCAAGCGCCGCCGCCGAAAGCACGCCTCCATCGGACAATCCCGCCAGCATGGCAACGCAATGGATGGATTGTTCGACGCCGTCCCCGAGCTTCATTTTCCAGCCTTTCTAATCATGGATATTTTTTATCCGTGATTATTTGAGGAGTCAATTCTTTTTTGAAGTGAGGCTGTATGGAGCCTGAAAGGCAGCTTTTTGTATGCCGTGCCTCTGACACCCCCCTCTGTCCCTGAAGCCGATAATGCGAAGTCAGGCATCCCCGCTTCTCATCGGCCGCATATCCATTACATTCTACCCCATGGATCAGATCGACACTGCGCAGCCTCTTGCCCTGCCTGCACCTTTCATCCGCTGGTTCGCGGAAAAGGGCTGGCAGCCGCGTGCGCATCAGGTCGAATTGCTTGCCCGCGCCGAGGCCGGCGAAAGCACCTTGTTGATCGCCCCGACCGGTGCGGGCAAGACGCTCGCCGGCTTCCTGCCGTCGCTCACCGATCTCACCCGGCGCGGCAAGATCCCTCCGGGCTCGGCCTTCACCGGCATCCATACGCTCTACATCTCGCCGCTGAAGGCGCTTGCGGTCGATATCGAGCGCAACCTGATGAAGCCGGCTTCGGAAATGGGCCTGCCTGTCTCAGTCGAAAACCGCACCGGCGACACGCCTGCCGGCAAGCGGCAGCGGCAGAAGCTCAATCCGCCCGATATCCTGCTGACGACGCCGGAACAGGTAGCGCTGCTGCTCGCCAATCGCGAGGCCGAGCGCTTCTTCAAGGACCTGAAGTATATCGTCTTCGACGAGCTGCATTCGCTGGTGACTTCCAAGCGCGGCCACATGCTGTCGCTCGGCCTCGCCCGCATCCGCAAGCTGGCGCCGCGCGTACAGACCATCGGCCTCTCGGCGACCGTCGCCGATCCGATGGATCTGCAGAAATGGCTTGTAGCGCAGGGAGAGGGGGAGGAGCGGCATGCCGGCCTCGTCATGGTCGAGGGCGGCGCCAAGCCCGATATCTCGATCCTGTCGACGGAAGAGCGCATCCCCTGGTCCGGCCACTCCGCCAAATATGCGATCCCGGATATCTATCGCGAGCTGAAGGCGCATCGCACCACGCTGCTCTTCGTCAACACGCGCTCGCAAGCCGAAATGCTGTTTCAGGAGCTGTGGTCGGCCAATGACGACAATCTGCCGATCGCGCTGCATCACGGTTCGCTCGATGTCGGCCAGCGCCGCAAGGTGGAGGCGGCCATGGCGGACAACAGGCTGCGCGCCGTCGTCGCCACCTCGACGCTCGATCTCGGCATAGACTGGGGCGATGTCGATCTCGTCATCCATGTCGGCGCGCCGAAGGGGGCAAGCCGCCTTGCCCAGCGCATCGGCCGCGCCAATCACCGCATGGACGAACCGTCGAAGGCAATCCTGGTCCCGGCCAATCGCTTCGAGGTCATGGAATGTCAGGCCGCCCTCGATGCCAATTATATCGGCGCGCAGGATACGCCGCCGATCGGCGCCGGCGCGCTCGATGTTCTCGCCCAGCATGTGCTCGGCATGGCCTGCGCCGAGCCCTTCGACATGCTGGAGCTCTACGATGAGGTGCAGAGTGCTGCTCCCTATGCTCATCTCTCCTGGGAGACCTTCGAGCGCATCGTCGATTTCGTCGCCACCGGCGGTTATGCGCTCCGCACCTATGAGCGCTATGCCCGCATCCGCAAGATGGCGGATGGGCGCTGGCGCGTCTCCAATCCGCAGGTGGCGCAGCAATATCGCCTGAACCTCGGCACTATCGTCGAAGAGGCGATGCTGAATATCCGCATGGTCAAACGCAATGCTCTCGGCTCGCTCGGCCGCGGCGGAGCCTCGCTCGGCAAGGTCGAGGAGTATTTTCTCGAACAGCTCTCCCCCGGCGACACCTTCCTCTTTTCCGGCAAGGTGCTGCGTTTCGAAGGCATCCGCGAGAACGAGTGTCTGGCCTCGCAGGCCTTTTCCATGGATCCGAAGATCCCATCCTATGCCGGCGGCAAGTTTCCGCTCTCGACCTATCTCGCCGATCAGGTGCGGGCGATGATCGCCGATCCCGACCGGCGCCATCGCCTGCCGGATCAGGTGCGCGACTGGCTGGAAATCCAGAAAGAGAAATCGCTGCTGCCCAAGCGCGACGAGTTTCTCATCGAGACCTTTCCGCGCGGCAGCCGCGCCTACATGGTCGCCTATCCCTTCGAAGGCCGGCTCGCGCACCAGACGCTCGGCATGTTGCTGACCCGCAGGCTGGAGCGGGCGGGCGCAAAGCCCATGGGCTTCGTCGCGACCGATTATTCGCTCGGCATCTGGGGCCTGGAGGACATGAGCCTGATGATTGCCAACCGCCGGCTCAGCCTTTCCGATCTCTTCGACGAGGATATGCTCGGCGACGATCTCGAGGCCTGGCTCGACGAGTCCTTTCTCCTGAAGCGCACTTTCCGCAATTGCGCCGTGATTGCCGGCTTGATCGAGCGCCGGCATCCGGGCAAGGAAAAGACCGGCCGCCAGGTGACCGTCTCCGCCGATCTGATCTATGACGTGCTGCGCAGCCACGAGCCGGACCACATCCTGCTGCAGGCGACGAGGCAGGATGCGGCGACGGGGCTTTTGGATATTGGCCGCCTTGCGGATATGCTGAAGCGAATCAGGGGCCACATCACCCACCGGGCGCTGGATCATATTTCCCCGCTCGCCGTGCCGGTGATGCTGGAAATCGGCAAGGTGCCGGTGCCGGGCGAGGCGCACGATGTCCTCCTGGCCGAAGCGGCGGATGACCTGATCCGCGAGGCGATGGAATAGGGCATGATCCAAAAAAGTGTGAAGCGCTTTTGGGTCATGCGAAACAGACGACGAAGGTAGATTGTTAAGGTGATGAACCGCCTGGCGCTAGCGCGAGATATGAACCGTCAGGGCAACGGCGCGATATCGGCGTCGGGCGTCGAGACCGTCGTTCATGGCGTTGCTGCCGTCTGCGATCCGCTTGGCGCGCTTTATCTGCCGGATGCCGGAATTCTCGTCGTCTCCGATCTGCATCTGGAAAAAGGTGCGGCCTTTGCCCGTCGCGGCATGTTGCTGCCGCCCTACGATACGCTGGCGACGCTGACGGTTCTCTCCGCCGTCATCTCCCGCTACGATCCGAAACTCGTGGTTTCTCTCGGCGACAATTTCCATGATCGGGTCGGTTCGCAGCATCTGCCGGAGGAGTTCCGCGGCCTCATCGTCGACATGGCTCGCGGCCGCGAGTGGATCTGGATCAACGGCAACCACGATCCGGACGGCACGGTCGACCTGCCCGGCAATTCCGTCGACGAGATGCATTATGGCGGACTGTGTTTTCGCCATGAACCGAAGGCGGGACTGCAGGCCGGTGAGATCGCCGGCCATCTGCATCCCTCCGCCACGGTCCGGCGTCGTGAAAAATCCGTGCGCCGCCCGTGCTTCGCAACCGATGGCGCTCGCCTGCTGATGCCGGCATTCGGCATCATGACCGGCGGCCTCGACCTTCGCCACAAGGCCATGGCGGGTCTTTTCGAGCGGGAGAGCCTGATCGCCCATCTGCTCGGCCGCGACCGCATCTATTCCGTCCGGTTCGGCAACCTGTCGGCCTGAGCCTTAGCTCTTCCGGAACATGAAGCTCGCACCCCAGCCGGTGACGAGGGCGAGCAGCACGGAAAACACGCCGTAGGCGATCGGCTGCTGATGCGCCGCATCGGTTATCATTTGCTCGATGCCTGTCTTGATGACGCGCAGCGGCAGGGATTTCTCGCCCAGGAACTTGCCGCTCTTGAACAGATAAGCGCGCACCGTATGCACGCCGTTCGGCACGTCGGCGGGGATCCTCAGCGTCGCCTTGAAAAGGGAGGAACTGACGAAGCGGACGCCGGCCGGGTCGCTCTCATAAAGGCCGCCTGTCTTCTGCAGTCGTCGGAAGGCGTTCCGGAATTCCGGCACGTCGGCGATATTGCCGACGAAGCCGACGGGTGTCAGCGGAATATGATCGACGCCGATGCCGCGATCGCTGAGTTCCAGCGGCGCGGTGATATTGTCGACGGCGCGCGTGCTCGACAGCGAATAGGCCTGCGGCACATGTTCGAACGTCATCGAGCGCGTGTTGACCCATATGCCGAAAACACGCTCCTTCCGGCGCACGGTGGCGTTCTCGCGTGGGCCTTCCAGCACGACGACGATGTCGTATTGGCCGATCGCCAGAAGCAGTTGGTCCGTGTTGGAAAGGGCGCCGAAAATCGTCAGGTCGGCGCCCGTAAAGTCGGACGTTATGGCGATCTCGCTGGTCGAGGTGCCGATCTCCATCGTCTCCCGCGCCGTGGTGGAGGTCGTCGGCTGATCGAGCATCACCTGTGCCTGTCCGGCGAGCGGCGCAAGCAGCAGCGTGGCAGCGATCAGCAGGCCGAACCTCCTCATCGGCTCACTCCTTCCATCACCACCGAATAGATGTCTGCCGGCGTGACGATGAGGGCGATCGCCAGGCGAAGGCCGACGGCCAGGACGAGAAGACCGAGCAGCGCGCGTAATTGCTCGCCGCGCAGCTTCTGGCCGACGCGCACGCCATACTGCGCACCGACCACGCCCGCCACCATCAGCAGGAAGGCCAATATGATATCGACGGAGTAGTTGGTGGCAGCCTGCACGATGGTCGTGAAGGCGGTTACGAAAATGACCTGGAACAGCGAGGTGCCGACGACGACGTTGGTCGGCACGCGCAGCAGATAGATCATCGCCGGTACGAGGATGAAGCCGCCGCCGATACCCATCGGCGTCAGCATGCCGACGAAGAAGCCGAGGCCGATCACCGGAATGGCGCTGAGATAGAGCTTGGATTTCTTGAAGCGCAGTTTCAGCGGCAGGCGCTGCACCCAGTTGTGATGGCGGGGCTTGCCGGTCGACGGCGGCAGCTTGCCGGCGGCCCGCCGCATGGCCCGCACGCTCTCCCAGAGCATCAACGTTCCCACGGTGCCGAGCAGAAGCACATAGATCAGCGAGATGATCAGATCGATCTGGCCGAGCCGGCGCAGCAGCACGAACAGCCAGAGGCCGAATGTCGCGCCTGCCAGGCCGCCGGCGAGCAGGATCGTGCCCAGCTTCAGATCGAGCGAGCCGCGCCGGAAATGGGTGAGCGCGCCCGACACCGAGGAGGCGACGACCTGGTTGGAGCCGGTGGCGACGGCCACGACCGGCGGGATGTTGTAGAAGATCAGGAGAGGTGTAATCAGGAAGCCACCGCCGACGCCGAACATGCCGGAGAGAAACCCTACGGCTGCTCCCATGCCGAGAATAATGAGGATATTCACCGACAGTTCTGCAATCGGCAGATAGATCGTCACGCGCTGTTCCCATTTGCAGGCATTTCGGCGCGGTGACCGAAGCCCATTCTTCCCTTAAACGGCGGATTCTAATCCGAAATCATTGCCAGAGCCTTAGGAAAAGCCGGGCTGCTTCAGTTTTAGAATAGCCAGTCTCACTCTAACGCGGCTTTTTCCGCATTTCTGTGACGTCGTTCCCGGGAGCAAGGGGGAATGGCATGGGAGGAGGCTTCGTCGAGCCTACCTGAACGGGACAATGCCGGCGCGATCGCGCCGGCATGTTCGGGTGGATTGCCTTTCGCAAGAGCCCGGCGGGCTACTTGTTGCGGGCCAACAGTTCCTTGACGACCTGATCCGTGACCCGTCCATCCGCCGGCAGGCCGACCGATTTCTGAAAGCTCTTCAAGGCGGATACCGTCTTGTCGCCCATGGTGCCGTCAGGAGTGCCGGCATCGAAGCCGTTCTTGTTGAGAATGGCCTGAATGTTGCGAATGGCCTTCTTCATGTCGATGGAGGCCGTGTTCACGCCCTTGCCGGTGGTCCATTCGTCGGGAATGTCGGTGCCGTTGGCCTTGGGATCGGCCGATTGCACCTTCCAGAGATCGACCTTGGCGCGGGCGCCTTCGAGATCCGCCGGTTTCATGGCGTTGGCGACCTCGTCCCGCTTCTGGGCAGCGTCCTTGTCACCGCTCTTCGCCGCGATCGCGAACCACTTGTAGGATTCCTGCAGGTCCTGCTTCACGCCGTTGCCGCGCGCATAGAGGATGGCGAGATTGAACTGGCTGTCGGAGATGCCGAGGTCGGCGGCGCGGATGAACCAGTTCGCAGCGGTGTCGTAGTCCTGCGGTCCGGCCGTGCCCGAGGCATAGAGGACGGCGAGATTGTGCATGGCGCTGGCATTGCCCTGATTGGCCGCCTGTTCGTAATACTGCTTGGCCTTGACGAGATCGCGATCGACGCCGTTGCCCTTCTCGTACATGCTGGCGAGGCGATACTGCGCGGGCGCATAGCCCTTGTCGGCCGAAAGCTGATACCAGTTCGCCGCCTGCTTCATATCGGCCGTAACGCCGCGGCCATCCGTATAGCGCGCGCCGATTTCGAAGAGCGCGACAGGATCGGCCGACTTGGCGGCTGCGACGAGCGATGGCGGCTGGATGCCGTCAGGCACTGCGATCTCCGGAGCTGCCGCAGTGGCGGCGGGAGCCGCAGCGGCTGCCTTGTCCGGCTGGACGAAGGCTGCGGTCTGCTGCGCGGGTGCGGCGCTGCCGGCGGGCGTCAAGGTCTCGGTCGCCGCCTGGTTGCCGTCGAGCGGTGCCGCCGCCGTCAGGTGATCGCTGGCCGGCACCGGTGCCGGATCGACAGGCGCGGCCGCAGGCTGGGCCTCCGCCGTATCGGTTGTTGCGGGTGCGGGTGCGGCGGCCTGGCTTGCGGCGGGCTGCTGATTGCTGTCGGCCGGGTTCGCATTGGCGACGACGTTGCCGGCCGTTGCGTTGGCCGAGGGCGCGACCATCGTCGCGACTTCGGCGGGCGGAGGCGCCTTCTGGCCGCGCGTCAGCGTGTTGACCAGCGGGAAAGCCATGATGGCGAGGAGCGCCGCGCCGATGGCGAGCAGGATCGGCCGGCGGAAGCGCGAGAACGCGCCGCCTTTCTTGGCGTCCTTCTTGGAGGCAGACGTGGAGCGCTGCGTCTGGTCGACTTCCATGGCAGCCGCCTGCGCCGCACGCCGGGCGGCGGCGATGTAGTCGGCCCGTTCGTTTTCGGTCGGCTGGCGGGCGTTTCCACTGCGGGAGGCATTCTGGCTGGCGCGCACGCGCTCCAGGATCTTCTTGATATCGGGCGCGCCCGAGCCTGGCTCCAGCAATTCGTTGGCTTCCTCGCCAGGCATCAGGTCGGCCGGATCGATCGACGGCGCCTGCTCGATCACCGGGCGATCCGGCGGAAAGATCGGCTCCGCCTTTTCCGGCATGAACAAGCGCTTGCCAAGGCTGGCGAAGAGGCTGGTCTTGCCGCTCTTCTTGGCCGCGGCCTTGATTTCCGCCTTCGTATTGGCGTCGATCGCCTCTGCGACCGCTGCTTCGGAAGAGATTGCAGGGGAGGCGCTCGGGGTTTCGGCGGGCGCAACCGTGCGGATGATCGGACCGGACTTCTGCTGCGCAGCCATCGGCGGCCTTATGGCGGGGCCGTCCTCTTCGGCGAAGACGTCGCTTTCGAAGGTCGCAACGGGCATGGCGGCCGTCGGTCTGCGATGTTCCATATGGTCGAGGCGATCTGCGATCTGCAGCAGCGTGTCGTGCAGCGCCTCGAAAGTACGGTGCGTGCGCTCGTCGCTGGAGCGGCTGAGGTCTTCGAGATGACGAAGGTCTTCGGCAAGCGCCGTCAGTGCGGACATGTCGGCGGCCTGGACGCCGTTGCCAAGGCCCTCGCGCGAATAGGCCTCGACGACGGTTTCCGCCGCATGGCGGGCCGCCTCGATGATGTACTCGTCGTTGGTCGCCATATAGTCTTCGATGGCGCTCATCCGCCGATCAAAATCGACGGGGAAATGCTCGGCTGCCGCTGCCCGGGGCTCGTTCGTCAGCAATGTCGAGAGATGGGCGATCTGTTCTTCGAGATTGCGCAGGGCCTGCGTATCCGTGGGCGGTGCCGCGGTGCTGGCCTCAAGGCGTGCCGCGATGTCGGAGAGACGTCCTTCCAGCCGGCGCACCATGCCGTCGTCGATGTTTGCGGCCGGAGCGGGCGGATGGAAATCCATTTCGTCGATGCGGCGGGCGAGATAGTCCAGGCGGTCGGCCAGCACGTTGCCGACCGAACCGTGCTCCAGCGCATCGATCTTGTGGGAGATGTCTGCGAGGTAGGTGACGAGTTCTGGCTGTGGCGCGGCCTTCTGCGAGCGCTCCATCAGATGCGACAGCTGGTCGAGGCGCTCTTCGAGGCGGGCGACGGATTTGGCGCTGCCGAGCTCGTCGATGCGCATGGCGAGCGCTTCGAGACGGCCGGAAAGATCGTCGGCCGGCTGATGCCGGGCGGCGTCGCGGTGCATCAGGTCGATCTGGTCGGCAAGGCCGCTCAAGCGGCCTTCCAGCCGCTGCATGGCCTGGTCCTGCGGCTGCATCATGGAGCCGAGGCTCTCCATCGCGGTTGCGATCGTCAGCAGCTTGTTTTCCAGCGCATGCACGGCCGGGCTGTCGTTCATGCCGCCGAGATGCTGCTTGATGTCGTCAAGGCGATAGGCAAGCGAAACGAGTTCGTCCTGAAGGCCTGACGTATCGATCGCCTTAACGTGGCGTGCGACGTGATGCAGGGATTCCTCGCGGGCAAGCCCGTCCATCAACGAGCGCAGCTCGTCGAATTCGGCTTTCAGGCCGGCGGTTTCCGGCTGCCCGGCGATCTGGTTGATGCTGTCGGCAAGGCGCGCCATGTCTTCGCGGACGTCGGCGACGAAATGCTTGTCCTCGGCGTTTTCGCGGATATCGCGGATTTCGGCGCGCAGCGCGCTGACTTCGCGGGTCACGCTCTCGGCGATGTCGTGTTTGAGGTCCTGGCGAAGGTTGACGAGCGCCTGGGCGATATCGACCGGCGCTTCTGCGGCAGCGGCCCGCATCGGCTGACGCGAGGCATAGGCGTCGGCTGGGCGTCGGGCCGGCTGCGGTTCGGCGTGTGCCATCTCTTCGCGGCGTGCGAGCACCCGCTCGCGGTTAGCCTCCAGCGCACGCTGGCGCTGGCGAATCTCGGCAAGAGGATCCGGACGGGGGTCGATGTCCTGGCGTTCGCTGCGCAGCGGGCGCTCGTAGGATCGGCTGGCATATTGTTCCCGTTCGGGGCGTGGCGGCAGCCGCTCCGGTGCGGCGACCCGTTCGGGTGCGAGTGCGGGCGCATGGCCGACGGCGACACGCTGGCGCGTATCGCGCGAGGCGGCGGTGCCCATCAGCCCCTCGATGCGTGCCTCCAGCCCCTCGATCGTGCGGCTCAGAGCATCCAGCGACGTCCAGTCGCCTGTACCGGTAGGATTTGATCGCGATCCGCTCATGTCTTTTGCTCGCCTTGAACTTTGGACCACCTGGGCCACCGGACTGACAGGAAGAGGAGATCGCGGCATTGCCGCGCCACCCGTATCCCACCACTCGGAAAGGGATAAATGTATTGGCTTTCCTCAAACAGAGCTGCAAGACATCGCGCCCTCAAAGGATAAGTTGAAGAAACGCGAAGCATTGCTGCTCATCTCGTACAATTTACGAAACGTGGTAAACAACTCGTTAAGTTTCGCGGAAGTCTTAACCTTTTATTTCGGTTCTGCGGCCGCAACCCCCGATATTCCTGTGAGCCGGCTATGGCGCCGCCTCCCGGACCAGCGCTTTTGACGGCCTTCGCCCATCAAAAATTCACCACGCAACACGAATTTGACGTTTACGCAAACGTCAATATTTTGTAAGAGTAGCTCAGTGGCCGGAATCTGAGGTCCGGCGGCGAATTGGAGGAATTCGAAAGATGCCAGTCTACAAGGCCCCCGTGAACGATACGCTCTTCGTCCTGAACGATGTGCTCGGGCTGGAGCGCTACAACAATCTTCCGGGTTATGCCGACGCCACGCCCGACATGATCGAGGCGATCGTCGGCGAAGCGGCCAAGATCTCGGAAGAGGTGCTGTTCCCCCTGAATTATTCCGGCGATCAGGAAGGCTGCGTGCGCCATGAGGATGGCACGGTCTCGACGCCGAAGGGCTTCAAGGAAGCCTATCGCGCCTATCGCGAAGGCGGCTGGCTCGGCCTCGCTGTGCCGGAGGAATTCGGCGGCCAGGGGCTCCCCTATGTCCTGCACTGCGCCGTCGGCGAATATACTTCCGCCGCCAACATGTCGCTGATGATGTATCCGGGCCTGACGCAGGGCGCGATCGCGGCGATCCTCGTGCATGGCTCCGACGAACAGAAGCAGACCTATCTGCCGAAGATGGTCGAGGGCACCTGGTCCGGCACCATGAACCTCACCGAGCCGCATTGCGGCACCGATCTCGGCCTGCTGCGCACCAAGGCGGTTCCTCAGGCCGACGGCAGCTACAAGATATCAGGCCAGAAGATCTTCATTTCCGCCGGCGAGCACGACATGACGGACAATATCGTCCATCTCGTTCTTGCCCGCATCGAAGGCGCGCCCGAAGGTACCAAGGGCATCTCCCTGTTCATCGTGCCGAAATTCATGGTGAAGGAAGACGGCTCTCTCGGTGCCCGCAACCCGGTCACCTGCGGGGCGATCGAGCACAAGATGGGTATCCACGGCAACGCGACCTGCGTCATGAACTATGACGAGGCGACGGGCTTCCTGATCGGCGCCGAGAACAAGGGTCTCAACGCCATGTTCGTCATGATGAACGAAGCGCGGCTGGGCGTCGGCCTGCAGGGTCTCTCGATTGCCGAGATCGCCTATCAGAATGCCGCCAACTATGCTCGCGAGCGCATCCAGGGCCGCTCGCTTTCCGGCCCGAAGGCGCCGGACAAGAAGGCGGACCCGATCATCGTCCATCCCGATATCCGCCGTTCGCTGATGACCATCCGCGCCTTCAACGAGGCCGGCCGCGCTTTCCTTCTCTGGACAGCGCTGAAGTCCGATATCGCCCATCGCTCGCCGGACGAAAAGGAACGGCAGTCGGCTGACGATATCCTCGGTCTGGCAACGCCGATCCTCAAGGGCGTGATGACCGACAAGGGCTTCGAGCACGCCGTCATGGCGCAGCAGGTCTTCGGCGGCCACGGCTATATCGAAGAACACGGCATGAGCCAGTATGTTCGCGATGCCCGCATCGCCATGATCTACGAAGGCGCCAACGGCATCCAGGCGCTCGATCTCGTCGGCCGCAAGCTGGCGCTGAACGGCGGCCGCGCCGTCATGGCCTTGTTCAAGGAAATCGGCGACTTCTGCGAGGAGAACCGCAACGACGAGCAGATGGCTTTCTTCACCAAGCATCTGAAGAAGGGCTTGAACGATGTGCAGGCCTCAACCATGTGGTTCATGCAGAATGCCATGGCCAAGCCCGACAATGCCGGCGCCGGCTCGACCGACTACATGCACCTCTTCGGCCTCGTCGTCCTCGGCTATATGTGGGCGAAGATGGTGAAGGCGGCGCAGACAGGCCTTGCGGCGGGCGATACTGCGCGCGAGGATTACCTGAAGAACAAGCTTGTCACGGCACGGTTCTACATGGAGCGCATCATGCCGGAAACGGCGCTGCGCAAGGCCCGCATCGAAACCGGCGCCGACACGATGATGGAGTTGGCAGCGGAAGCCTTTTGACTGGATCCCTTCTCCCCATTGGGGAGAAGGAGAGTTATTGGAAGGCGGCTTGCCGCCGCAGGGAGATGAGACATGACCGAGGTTTTCATTTACGACCATGTGCGCACGCCGCGCGGGCGGGGCAAGAAGGACGGGTCGCTGCACGAAGTGCCCTCCGTGCGCCTCGCCGCCAAGACGCTGGAAGCCATCCGCGACCGCAACGGCCTCGACACAGAAACCGTTGACGACATCATCATGGGTTGCGTCGACCCGGTCATGGAAGCCGGCGCCGTCATCCCGAGGGGTGCTGCCTTCGAAGCGGGCTATTCCACCAAGGCGCCCGGCATGCAGATTTCCCGCTTCTGCGCCTCCGGCCTCGATGCCGTGAATTTCGGCGCGGCCAAGATCGCGCAGGGTGCTGACGATATCGTCATCGCCGGCGGTGTCGAAAGCATGTCGCGCGTCGGCCTCGGCATGTCCGGTGGCGCATGGTTCATGGATCCCTCCGTCAATTTTCCGGCCTATTTCATGCCGCAGGGCGTCTCGGCCGACCTGATCGCCACCAAATACGGTTTCTCGCGCGATGATGTCGACGCCTATGCCGTCGAGAGCCAGAAGCGGGCCGCCAATGCCTGGGCAAAGGGCTACTTCAAGAATTCCGTCATCCCGGTGAAGGATATCAACGGCTTGACCATTCTCGACCGCGACGAGCATATGCGTCCCGGCACGGACATGCAGGCGCTGGCCTCGCTCAACCCCTCGTTCCAGCTGCCGGGCGAAATGGGCGGCTTCGAAGCCGTCGGCATCCAGGCGCATCCGGAAGTGGAGCGGATCAACTACGTCCATCATGCCGGCAACTCCTCCGGCATCGTCGATGGCGCGGCCGCC
This sequence comes from Rhizobium sp. A37_96, assembly GCF_053521765.1. Classification (NCBI taxonomy): domain Bacteria; kingdom Pseudomonadati; phylum Pseudomonadota; class Alphaproteobacteria; order Hyphomicrobiales; family Rhizobiaceae; genus Rhizobium; species Rhizobium sp. A37_96. Next base: position 463,729 of record NZ_JBNWDS010000002.1, read on the forward strand.
GTGCTGCTCGGCTCCAAGGCGGGCGGTGAGAGCATTGGTCTGAAGCCGCGCGGCCGCATCAGGGCCTTCGCCAATATTGGCTCCGACCCGGCGCTGATGCTGACCGGTCCCGTCGACGTTACTGAAAAGCTGTTGAAGCGCAGCGGCTTGACGCTCGCCGACATCGATCTGTTCGAGCTCAACGAAGCCTTCGCCGCCGTCGTGCTGCGCTACATGCAGGCCTTCGACATTCCGCATGACAAGATCAACGTCAATGGCGGCGCCATCGCCATGGGTCATCCCCTCGGCGCGACCGGCGCGATGATCCTCGGCACGGTGCTGGACGAGCTGGAGCGTCGTGATCTCAACACCGCGCTGGTCACGCTCTGCATCGGCGCCGGCATGGGCACCGCCACGATCGTCGAACGCGTCTGAGGGAGGGAAAACCAATGGCCTACACGAATTTCACCGTCGAAACGGACGCAGACGGCATCGCGCTCGTCACCTGGGACATGCCCGGCAAGTCCATGAACGTCTTCACCGCCGAAATCCTGGACGAGCTTGGCGCCATCATCGACGCGACCGTCGCCGATGTCGCCGTCAAGGGCGTGGTCTTCACCTCGGGCAAGTCCTCCTTCTCCGGCGGCGCCGACCTGTCGATGATCAAGTCGATGTTCTCCTTCTATCATGAAGAAAAGGCCAGGGATCCGGCGGCGGCCGCGCAGAAGCTCTTCGATCTCGTCGGCCGCATGACCGGCCTGTTCCGCAAGCTCGAAACCTGCGGCAAGCCGTGGGTCTCGGCGATCAACGGCACCTGCATGGGCGGCGCTTTCGAGCTGTCGCTCGCCTGCCACGGCCGCGTCGCTTCCAGCGCCAAGAGCGTCAAGATCGCGCTGCCCGAGGTCAAGGTCGGCATCTTCCCCGGCGCCGGCGGCACGCAGCGCATCCCGCGCCTGACGGACGCTCAGTCGGCGCTGCAGATGATGACGACGGGCCAGTCGCTGACGGCCGCACGCGCCAAGGCGATGAACCTGGTGCATCAGGTGGTCGAGCCGGATCAGCTGATCCCGGCTGCCAAGCAGATGATCAAGGACGGCCTGAAGCCGGTAGCACCTTGGGACGAGAAGGGCTTCAAGGCGCCGGGCGGTGGTATCTGGACGCCTGCCGCAGCCCAGCTCTGGCCGGCAGCCCCCGCCATCCTGCGCCGCGAGACATCGGGCAATTATCCGGCCGCACTCGCCATCCTGAAATGCGTCTACGAAGGCCTGCAGGTTCCCTTCGATACCGGCCTGAAGATCGAGCAGCGCTATTTCACCCATGTGCTGCAGACCACCGAAGCCTATTCGATGATCCGCTCGCTGTTCATCTCCATGCAGGAGCTTGGCAAGGGCGCCCGCCGCCCGGCAGGCCAGCCGAAGACGGAGCTGAAGAAGGTCGGCGTCGTCGGCGCCGGCTTCATGGGCGCTTCCATCGCCTATGTCACCGCAGCCGCCGGCATTCCGGTCACGCTGATTGACCGCGATATCGAGGCGGCAACCAAGGGCAAGAGTGTCGGCGAAGGGCTGGTCAAGGACTCGGTCGGTAAGGGAAGGCTAACGCAGGACGAGGGTGCTGCTTTGCTCGCCCGCATCACGCCGTCGGCCGATTATTCCGATCTGAAGGATGCCGATCTCGTCATCGAGGCGGTGTTCGAGGATCGCGAGGTCAAGAAGGCCGTCATCGAGGCCGTGGAAGCCGTGCTGCCGGCGGGCGCCATCTTCGCCTCCAACACCTCGACGCTGCCGATCACCGGTCTTGCAAAGAATTCCAAGCGTCCGGTCGATTTCATCGGCGTCCATTTCTTCTCGCCGGTCGAGAAGATGATGCTGACCGAAGTCATCCTCGGTAAGGAAACCGGCGATCGTGCCATTGCTGTTGCGCTGGATTACGTCGCCGCCATCAAGAAGACGCCGATCGTCGTCAACGACACGCGCGGCTTCTTCGTCAATCGCTGCGTCTTCCGTTACATCCACGAAGCCTATGACATGCTGATCGAAGGCGTGCCCGCGGCCATGATCGAGAACGCCGCCAAGATGGCCGGCATGCCTGTCGGACCGCTGGCGCTCAACGACGAAGTTGCCATCGACCTGTCCTACAAGATCCTCAAGGCCACTGTCGCCGATCTCGGCGAGAAGGCTGTGGATCCGCGTCACATGCAGTTGGTCACCGGCCTCGTGGAAGGCGAGGGGCGTCTGGGCCGGAAGAATTCCAAGGGCTTCTACGACTATCCGCCGAAGCCGGCCAAGAAATCGCTCTGGCCGGGCCTGAAGGACCTCTATCCGCAGAAGAAGGCCGATGACGTCGATGTCGCCGTGCTGAAGCAGCGCTTCCTCGTCACCATCGCGCTCGAGGCATCCCGCACCATCGAAGAGGGCATCGTCACCGACCCGCGCGAGGCCGATGTCGGCTCCATCCTCGGCTTCGGCTTTGCGCCTTACACCGGCGGCGCGCTGTCCTACATCGACGGCATGGGCGTGAAGGTGTTCGTGGAGCTCTGCGAAAAGCTGGCGGCCGCCTACGGTCCGCATTTCCAGCCGACGGCGCTGCTCAAGGACATGGCCGCGAAGGGCGAGACCTTCTATGGACGCTTCGACCCTTACGGCGCCAAGAAGGCGGCTTGAGGCGACAACCATAGTTGACGGCAAATAAACCGGCCGCTCCTGTCGGGAGCGGCCGTCTTCGTTCGTCCTCTGCTTGAGTTCGTCAAACCGAGGAGAGTGACATGATCGAGATCATCGGCAATCGCGACGAGGCCGAAGCCGTCAATGCTGTGCTTGCAAGCTGGGCTTCGGCTCTCGGCAACAAGGATGCCGCCGGTGTCGTCGGGCATTTGAGCGACGATGTCGTCAGCTTCACGCTTGCGGCGCCTCTGGTGCACAAGGGCAAGGGCGAGAAGGGTCTGGAGGGCTGGTTCTCGACCTGGGAAGGGCCGATCGGCGGCGATGCCGTCGATGCGAGGCTGATCGTCGGCGAGGATGTCGCCTTCTGGACCGGTCTCGTGCACATGACCGGCAGGAAGACCGACGGCGTCGATGTCGATCTATGGTTTCGCCAGACGCTTGGCCTCAGAAAGGAGGCCGGCATCTGGAAGATCGTCCACGAGCATGCATCGGTGCCGTTTGCGATGGACGGAAGCGGCCTCGCCGAGCTTGGGCTTAAACCGTAAGATCTGTCTTACGCAATGCTCAGCGGCTTTTCCCGGCCGGCGCGCAAGGCAAAGACGCCCCAGCCGACCAGCAGCAGGATCGCCGCCGCGTAGATATCGGCGGCCTCGGCAAACCCGAGCGCCTTCGAGAGAAAGCCTGCCAGAATGGCGGGCACGCTGAAGGCGAGATAGCTCTGGATGTAGAAGGCCGAAAGCAGCCCGGCGCGCTCGTCGGGCTTTGCCAGTGGCATGATGCTTCTCACCGTGCCAAGGAAGGTCGCCCCGAAGCCGGCGCCGGCGATCACGGTTCCGACGGCGAGGATCGACACCTCGGCCGCATGCACGCCGGCAATCACGGTCAACACGCCGAGCGTCATGCTCGCTATACCGAACTTCATGGCGGTTGCGGCCGATCTCCTGCGCAGCAGGAACACGGCCGCAGCGCCGCTGATTGTCAAGGCTGCGACGACGGAGCCGCCGACCAGGGGCATCGTGCTGCCGGTCGTCGCGCTCACGAGCGAGGGCACCAGCGACAGATAGAAGCCGCCAAGCGCCCATACGGCGACATTGATCGGCGTCAGCGCCAGCAGCGTGCGGCGCACCTGCGGCGGAACGGCGACCTCAGGCTTCAGCGACGCGAGCAGCCCGCTTCGGCGCTGCGTCGTCTCCGGCACCAGCCAGAGCAGCACCCCCTGCAGGACGAGAAGGGCGAGCGTGATGATATAGACGAGCAGCATCGGCGCTGGTGCGAACTGCACCAGCAGGCTGGTGCCGAGCGCGCCGACGGCCATGCCGGCAAGCGGCGCGAGGCTATTGGTGATCGACCCCTTGATCGGATCGAGATCGACGAGGGCGGCGCCGATGGAGCTCGCCGCAGCGCCCGTTGCCAGGCCCTGCACGATGCGGGCGGCAATCAGCCAATCCGGGCCTTCGGCCATTAAAAACAGTGCCATCGCCACCATATTGAGGAGGATCGACGCGAAGATCACCGGACGGCGGCCGAGATGGTCTGAAATCGAGCCGACGATGAGCAGCGCGGCGAGGAGGGCGAAGGCATAGACGGCGAAGATCACCGTGATCAGCACCGGTGAGAAGGCGAAGGCCTGCTGGTAAAGGCGATACAGCGGCGTCGGTGCGGAGGAGGCGGCAAAGAACAACGCGCTGGTGGCGGCGTAATAGAGCGGCGCCAGGCGTCTGGCCGATGAAATCGGCGCGCTGGCGGTGGAATCGAGAGAGGTCATCGACTATATCCTAGCTTAAAGCTAAAAGATTGCGTTAGGCAGATATAAGTCGCCCGATGAACAAAAGCAAATAATTTGCGTTAGTGGGTGGCGCATGGTCGCTTGCGATCGGCAAAAAGGGAAAGATTGGCAAAGGCTTATGAGCTACAGAGAAAATCCCCGCCCCGGCGGGCGCAGCGCCAGGGTGCAGGCAGCGGTGCATCAATCCGTCCGCGATATGCTGGCAACGATGGACCGCGCCGACGTCACGATCCCCCTGATCGCGCAGCGCGCCAATGTCACGCCGTCGACGATCTATCGCCGCTGGGGCGATCTTCAGGAGTTGCTGGCCGATGTGGCAGCCTCGCGCCTGCAGCCGGAAAGCGAGCCGGCCAGGATCGGCAGTGCCCGCCAGGATCTGGAGGTCTGGGTCGAGCAATATGCCGATGAAATGGCCTCCGGCGTCGGGCGGCAGATGCTGCGCGACGTTCTTTCCGCTGCCGACGGAGCAAATGCGGAACGATGCAGCGGCTACACGCAGCACCAACTCGCTGCCCTGATCGCGCGGGCGCAGAAATCTGGCGAGCCCTTTCCGACCCAGGCCGAACTGATGGATCATGTCATCTCGCCGATCATCTACCGTATTCTTTTCGATCAGGCGCCCGGTGCGGATTATGTGCGTGAACTCATCGCAAAAGTGATGCCGCAAAGTTGAAGCACTGTCGCTCATGGCGAACGACTCAAGGCAGATGCCTTCAAATCTAGTATCCGGAAAATTCCGCGGCGTTGCTCGCAACCGACGAACAAATAGCTGCGGATATGCACGGGTAAATTGACTAACCCACGGAATCATCTTGGGATATTCGCGCCTACGTGACGTTTCCTGCCAATTTGCTGTTGAAAAACAAAGCAAAAGATGATGCTAATCATCATTAGTGAATTCAACGGCAACGCGAAGGGGACTGCTCAATGCTTAATGAATTCAAGGCATTTATCGCGCGTGGCAACGTCATGGATCTCGCGGTCGGCGTGATCATCGGCGGTGCTTTCGGCGGTATCGTGAAATCGCTGGTTGACGATATCATCATGCCGATCGTCGGCGCGATTTTCGGCGGCTTCGATTTCTCGAACTACTTCATCGGCCTCGCCTCCGGGGTCAACGCACCGACGCTTGCCGCGGCCCGCGCCCAGGGCGCGGTTCTCGCCTACGGCAGCTTCATTACTGTCCTGATCAACTTCCTGATCCTCGCCTGGATCATCTTCCTTATGGTCAAGGGCGTGAATGCGCTGCAGACCCAGGTCGCGCGCAAGGAAGAGAAGGTTGCCGAGGCAGCGCCGCCGCCGGCTGACGTTCAGCTGCTGACGGAAATTCGCGACCTCCTCGCCAAGCGCTGATAGGCTCAGCTCAATGTTTTTAAAAGCCTCGGTCCCGCAAGGGCCGGGGCTTTATTCATCACCAAAATCGATCGGTCACTAAGGCAAAGTCATGGGATTTGTCCGCCGCTCTGCTTTATGAAGGCAGAAACCGGAGACTTTGCATGTCGATACTTGATAGCCTCAGCCCGCGGGCACTCGCAGCACCCGAAAGCGGGATCGTCGAAGTGGTCAATTATGCCCGCGGCCGCGAAGGCCTGCTGCCGCTTTGGGTCGGCGAGGGCGATCTGCCGACGCCGGATTTCATCAACCGCGCCGCCATGGCTTCGCTCAACGCCGGCGAGACCTTCTACACCTGGCAGCGCGGTATCCCCGAACTGCGCCAGGCACTCGCCGATTATTACGGCCGGCATTTCGGCACCTCCCTGCCGATGGAGCATTTCTACGTCGTCGGCTCCGGTATGCAGGCGATCCAGCTTTCCGTGCAGGCGATCACCTCTCCCGGTGACGAAATGGTCTATCTGTCTCCCGCCTGGCCGAATATCGCCGCCGCGCTGGAGATATCGGGCGCGCGCTCGGTCGCCGTGCCGCTGCAGTTCGAACATGGCAAATGGACGCTCGACCTCGGCCGTCTGGAGGCGGCGATCACGCCGAGGACCAAGGGGCTCTTTATCAATACCCCGTCCAACCCGACCGGCTGGACGGCGACCCATCAGGATCTCCGCGATATTCTGGCACTGGCGCGCAAGCATGATCTCTGGATCATGGCCGACGAAATCTATGCGCTGTACTATTATGCCGGCGGCCGCGCGCCGAGCTTCCTTGATGTCAAGGAAGCCGACGACAAGATCCTTTTCGTCAATTCCTTCTCGAAGAACTGGTCGATGACCGGCTGGCGCGTCGGCTGGATCGTCGCCCCGGCCGAGCTTGGGCAGGTGATCGAGAACCTCGTGCAATATTCGACATCGGGCGTTGCGCAATTCATGCAGAAGGGTGCGGTCGCGGCGCTGAACGAGGGCGACGATTTCGTCCGCTCCAACATCGCCAAGGCGACCCGCGCGCGCGACATCCTCTGCGACGCGCTGATCGCCACCAATCGCGTGCAGACGCTGAAGCCGGATGGCGCGCTCTATTCCTTCCTCAAGATCGATGGCGTGACCGACAGCCGCAAGGCCGCCATCGACATCGTCGACAAGACCGGCGTCGGCCTTGCGCCCGGAACGGCCTTCGGCAAGGGCGGCGAGCTGTTCATGCGCGCCTGCTTCCTGCGCGATCCGGCGCAGGTCGCCGATGCGGCGGAGAAGTTGAGCCGGTATATTTTGGATTTGTAGGGACGGCCGGTGCGCCGCAGCTGGCAGCTTTCGACTTGGATGGTCCGCACCCCCCTCTGTCACCAAGTGACAGAGGGGGTGAATACTCTCCAAGTCCATCAAAATTGCCGTCGCGCACCCGATCGATAAAATGCAATCGATCCACGAAATCCCGTCCTAACCATCCCGGCAATCTTTCCCGCTCGCCTGTCCGCTTTTAATCAATTTCGCAGGGGAGGCGGTCCCATATGGTGTCGATGAGACTTGGCGGGGACGCGAAGAATGACGGTGTTGGTGACGGGCGGAGCCGGCTATATCGGTAGCCACATGGTCTGGAGATTGCTGGACGCGGGCGAGGACGTCGTGGTTCTCGATCGCCTCTCCACAGGTTTTCGCTGGGCGGTTCCGCCGGCTGCCCGCTTCTATCTCGGCGATATCGCGGACGAAGCGCTGCTGCAGATGATTTTCGCCGAGAACGACATAGAGGCCATCATCCATTTTGCCGGCTCGGCCGTGGTGCCGACGTCGATCGAGGATCCGCTGGCATACTATGAGAACAATACCGGCAAGACGCGCATCCTCATGAGCGCCGCCGTCAGGGCCGGCATCCGCCATTTCGTCTTCTCCTCCACGGCCGCGGTTTACGGTCAGCAGCCCGCGGATCGGCCGGTCAGCGAAACCGCGCCGCTGCGTCCGGAATCGCCCTATGGTCAATCCAAGCTGATGTCCGAGCTGATGCTGCGCGATGCCGCGGCAGCCTATGATTTCCGCTATGTGGCGCTGCGCTATTTCAATGTTGCCGGCGCCGATCCGCTCGGACGGGCGGGCCAGTCGACCGACGGCGCCACCCATCTCATCAAGGTCGCCTGCGAGGCGGCCCTTGGCCGCCGTCGTCAGGTGGATATTTACGGCACCGATTATGCGACGCATGACGGCACCGGTGTTCGCGACTACATCCACGTCAGCGATCTTGCGGAAGCACATCTGACGGCGTTGCGGCATCTGCGCAGCGGCGGCCGCTCCCTGGTTGCCAATTGCGGCTACGGCCAGGGCTACTCCGTGCTTGACGTGCTCAATATGGTCATGCGCGTCTACGGCCGTGCCTTTCGCATCCACATTGCTCCGCGCCGGCCGGGCGACATGGCCAGCGTCGTTGCCGATGCGACGCTTGCTCGTCGCGAACTGGGCTGGACGCCCACATACAATTCCCTGGAAACGATCGTCCGTTCGGCGCTGGATTGGGAGCTTCGCCTTGCCGAGCGCGCCGGGTTCGACGCCGCCGGGCTCAACAAGATCTACGCCGCCCCGAGCATCCTGTAACGGGACGGGCGGCTTCAGCTTTCCGTGCCTCTCCAGGGTCCCAGAAAAGCCGGCGCATTCCGATGCACCGCATCCATCAGGAAATCGATGACGGTGCGCACGCGCGGCGACTGGCGCAGGTCGCGGTGGCAGGTGATCCAGTAGTGGCGCCTGAGATCCACCTCCTGCGGCAGGACCACCTGCAGATCCGGGTGCTTGCCGGCGATGAAGAACGGCAGCACGCAGAGCCCCTGGCCGTTCTTCGTCGCGGTCAGCTGCGCAAAGATGCTCGAGCTCTGGAACTGCGGCTTGATGCGCGGGTGCACGTCGCCGAGATAGTCCAGGCCCGGCGCGAAGATCATGTCCTCGATATAGCCGACGAAGGCGAAATCCGGCAGGTCGTCGCGGCTTCCGATCGGCGGATGGCGGGCGAGATAATCGCGCGATCCGTAGACCTGCAGGTGATAGTCGGTGAGCTTCTCGGTAAAATAAGGCCCGGCCTTCGGCGGGTCGAGCACGATGACGATATCGGCCTCCTTGCGCGAAAGCGACATGATCTGCTGGATGGTGATCAACTCCAGCGAAATGTTCGGATGCCGGGCGGTGAATTCGGGCAGGACGCCGGTGAAGAAGAAGTTTGAAAATCCTTCCGGCGCGCTGATGCGGACAACGCCGCGCTGTGCCGCCGATCCGGCGGAAAGATCGGTGCGAAGACGCTCGGTTTCCTGCTCCATGCGTTCGGCGGTGTCGACGAAGCGCTGCCCCATTGATGTCAGCATGTAGCCGCGCGGATTGCGCTCGAAGAGCTTGACCTTGAGGGCGAATTCCAGCCGGTCGATGCGGCGCGAAACGGTGGCATGGCTGGTGCGCAGCTGTCGCGCCGCGGTTGAAAGCTGCCCGGTCCGCGCGACGGCGAGAAAGAACTGCAGATCGTCCCAGGTGAAGTGCGGCGTGTTCCTCATGCTTCCCCTTTCTGTTCAAAAATGAACAGACGCTGTTTGGAATTAATTGCAATCGCGACTTGCGTCAACGCGTGAATTCCGTGATCCTGCGCCCGGGAAAAGTCGTTTTGAGGAAAGCGGCTGGCCAATTCTGAACAGATTCGTTTTTGCCAAATCTCTGGGAGGAGAGGACATGCGAAAGAGTCTCATTGCATCCCTGGCATTTCTGCTTGCAACCGGCACCGCGGCCTTCGCCGACGGTGCATCCGATGGTGTCGTCAAGATCGGCATCCTCAACGACCAGTCCGGCGTCTATGCGGACTTCGGCGGTAAATCGTCGGTAGAGGCCGCCAAGATGGCCGCGGAGGATTTCGGCGGCAAGGTTCTCGGCGTTCCGATCGAGATCGTCGATGCCGACCACCAGAACAAGCCCGATATCGCCTCCAACATCGCCCGCCAATGGTATGACCAGGATAAGGTCGACGCCATCATGGAGCTGACGACCTCTTCCGTTGCGCTGGCCGTGCAGGCCGTCGCCAAGGAAAAGAAGAAGATCGATATCGTCACCGGCGCCGCCACGACGGATCTCACCGGCTCGCAATGCTCGCCCTATGGCTTCCATTGGGCCTATGACACGCATGCGCTCGCTGTCGGCACCGGCGGCGCCCTGGTCAAGCAGGGCGGCGATACCTGGTTCTTCCTGACGGCGGACTATGCCTTCGGCTACTCGCTCGAGCAGCAGACCGGCGATTTCGTCAAGGCGAACGGCGGCAAGATTTTGGGCTCCGTCCGTCATCCGCTGTCGACGAATGATTTCTCGTCCTTCCTGCTGCAGGCGCAGTCGTCGGGCGCCAAGGTCATCGGTCTTGCCAATGCAGGCCTCGACACGTCAAACGCCATCAAGCAGGCCTCGGAATTCGGCATCACCCAGGGCGGCCAGCATCTGGCGGCGCTGCTCTTCACGCTTGCCGAAGTCCACGGTCTCGGCCTGCAGGCGGCGCAGGGGCTGACGCTGACGGAAGGCTACTACTGGAACCTCGACGACAAGAGCCGCGAATTCGGCAAGCGCTTCTTTGCCCGCACCGGCAAGATGCCGAACATGATCCACGCCGGCACCTATTCCGCTGTCATGCAATATCTGAAGGCGGTGCAGAAGGCCGGCACGGACGATACCGAGGCCGTTGCCAAGGAACTGCACGAAATGCCTGTCGACGATTTCTTCGGCCGCGGCGGCACGGTCGGCGCCAACGGCCGCATGATCCACGACATGTATCTGCTTCAGGTCAAGAAGCCGGAAGAGAGCAAGGAGCCGTGGGACTATTTCAACGTGCTGGCGACCATTCCTGGCAAGGAAGCCTATATCGACCCGGCCAAGAGCGGCTGCGATCTCGTCAAGCAATAGGGCTGCGACAAGCCCATGGCGATGTCAGCGACACATCAGCAGGAAGAGCCCCGGGTAGTCCTATCCGCCCGGGGATTGCGTCGCGATTTCGGAGGCTTCACCGCCGTCAAGAATGTCGATCTCGACGTGCATCATGCCCGCGTCCATGCGCTGATCGGTCCGAACGGCGCCGGCAAGACGACGGTGTTCAATCTGCTCACCAAATTCCTGCAGCCGACGCATGGCACGATCACGCTGCTTGGCACCGACATCACCCGAACGAGGCCCGACAAGGTCGCGCGCATGGGCCTCGTGCGTTCCTTCCAGATTTCGGCCGTCTTTCCGCACCTGACGGTTCTGGACAATGTCCGCGTCGCCCTGCAGCGGCCGGGTAATCTCGCGCACCAGTTCTGGCGGCCGCTCTCGGCTCTCGACAGCCTCAATGCCCGCGCCGAACAGCTGCTCGCCTCCGTGGGGCTCTCGAAGGAGCGCGATGCCATCGCCGCCGATCTTTCCTATGGACGCAAGCGCGTGCTCGAGATAGCGACGACGCTTGCGCTCGATCCGAAGGTGTTGCTGCTGGACGAGCCGATGGCCGGCATGGGGCTGGAGGATGTGAAGACCGTCTCCGCCATCATCCGCGATGTTGCGCGCGACAGGGCTGTGCTCATGGTGGAGCACAATCTCTCTGTCGTTGCCGATATCTGCCATCATGTCACAGTCCTGCAGCGCGGCGAGATCCTGGCCCAGGGCGATTACGCTACCGTCAGCCGGGATCCTCGCGTTCGCGAAGCCTATATGGGCACGGAGGAGGCTTGACGATGGCGCCGCTGCTGGAAGTTCAAGGCCTCAATGCCTGGTATGGCGAAAGCCATATCCTGCATGGCGTCGACATGGCGGTGGGCGAGGGCGAAACCATCACCATCCTCGGCCGCAACGGCGTCGGCAAGACGACGACGCTGCGCACCATCGTCGGCATCGTCCGTGCCCGCAAGGGCAGGATCACCTTCGCCGGCAAGGACATGATGCAGGTGCCGCTGCACAGGACGGCGCATCAGGGCATCGGCTTCGTGCCAGAAGAGCGCGGCATCTTCTCGACGCTCAGCGTCTATGAAAACCTGATGCTGCCGCCGGTTGTCGCCCCCGGCGGCATGACGCTCGACGAGATCTTCGAGCTGTTTCCTAATCTGCACGAGCGGCGCAACAGCGTCGGCACCAGGCTTTCCGGCGGCGAGCAGCAGATGCTCGCCATGGCCCGCATCCTGCGCACCGGCGTCCGCATGCTGCTGCTCGACGAGCCGACCGAGGGCCTCGCGCCCGTCATCGTCCAGCGCATCGGCGAAGTCCTGCAGACGCTCAAAGGCCGCGGCATGACCATATTGCTCGTCGAGCAGAATTTCCGTTTCGCCAGCCGGATTGCCGATCGCTTCTATCTGATGGATCATGGCCGGATGGTTTCGGAATTCCCGGTCGGCGAATTGCCTGAGCGTATGGACATGCTGCACAAGGTTCTGGGGGTCTGAGCCATGACGACGATATTCGGCATCCCCGCCCAGGCTCTTCTCGGTCAGCTGCTGATCGGTCTCATCAACGGCTCCTTCTATGCGCTGCTGAGCCTCGGTCTCGCGATCATCTTCGGCATGTTGCGGGTGATCAATTTCGCCCATGGCGCGCTTTACATGCTTGGCGCCTTCACGGCCTATCTGCTGCTCACCTATGCCGGCATCGGCTACTGGCCGGCGCTCATCGTCGCGCCGCTGATCGTCGGCCTGTTCGGCGCCTTGGTCGAGAGGTTCTGCCTGCGTCAACTCTACAAGATCGATCCGCTCTACGGATTGCTCTTCACCTTCGGCATGGCGCTGACGATCGAGGGGACGTTCCGCTATCTCTACGGCTCATCCGGCCAGCCCTATTCCGTTCCGGCGGAATTGGCGGGCGCGAAAAATATCGGCTTCATGTTCCTGCCCGTCTATCGCGGCTGGGTGGTCATCGCCTCGATGATCGTCTGCATCGGAACCTGGCTTCTGATCGAGAAGACCAAGCTCGGCGCCTATCTCCGTGCCGCGACCGAGAATTCCACACTCGTGCAGGTGTTCGGCGTCAACGTGCCTGTGCTTCTGACGCTGACCTACGGCTTCGGCGTGGCGCTCGCCGCCTTTGCCGGCGTGCTGGCCGCGCCGATCTACCAGGTCTCGCCGCTGATGGGATCGAACATGATCATCATCGTCTTTGCCGTGGTCGTCGTCGGCGGCATGGGCTCGATCATGGGGGCGATCGTGACGGGCTACATGCTTGGCATTGCCGAGGGCCTGACCAAGGTCTTCTATCCGGAAGCGTCGAATATCGTCATCTTCGTCATCATGGCGATCGTGCTGCTCTTCAGGCCCGCGGGCCTCTTCGGTCGGGATGCGTGATATGGTGGACCTGATCACATTGGCCTCCAGAGGGCGCCCGAAGTTTTCGGTACAGAAGCTGTTGCTGGTCCTCGGCCTCGTCGGGCTGATCTGGGCGCCGTTCTTCGTCTACCCGATCTTCGTCATGAAGGTGCTCTGCTTCGCGCTATTCGCCTGCGCCTTCAATCTTCTGCTCGGCTATGCCGGCCTGCTTTCCTTCGGTCACGCCACCTTCTTCGGCGGTGCGGCCTATTTTACGGCCTACGCCGTGAAGGAATGGGGTCTCCCGCCCGAACTCGGCATTCTGATCGGCGTCGCCGGCGCCGCGCTGCTCGGCCTCGTCATGGGCTTCGTCGCCATCCGCAGGCAGGGCATCTATTTCGCCATGATCACGCTGGCGCTGTCCTACATGTTCTATTTCTTCTGCCTGCAGGCGGAGTTCACCCATGGCGAGGACGGCATTCAGTCGGTGCCACGCGGCTATCTCTTCGGCGTTCTCGATCTCAACAACTCTTTCAACATGTATTATTTCGTCCTCGCCGTCTTCCTGATCGGCGTGCTGATCATCTGGCGGTTCATCAATTCGCCCTTCGGCATGATCCTGAAATCGATCCGCGAAAACGAGCAGCGGGCGATCTCGCTCGGCTATTCCGTCGCGCGCTACAAGCTCGGCGCTTTCGTCATGTCGGCGGCCCTGGCGGGGCTTGCCGGCGCGGTCAAGGCGCTGGTCTTCCAGTTCGCGACGCTGACCGATGTCGCCTGGCAGATGTCCGGCGAGGTCATCCTCATGACCCTGCTTGGCGGTATCGGCACGCTGATCGGCCCGCTTTTCGGCGCGGGGTTCGTAGCGACGCTGGAAAACTATCTCGCGACCTCGGAATTCCCGGTCACCATCATCACCGGCATCGTCTTCATGGTTTGCGTCCTGCTCTTCCGCCGCGGCGTCGTCGGCGAATTCTATGCCTCGCGGCTGGGACGGAAGCTGGGGTTCGAATATCGGCGGTGACCGCTTGATTGTCCTTCTCCCCGTCCTGAGCTTGTCGAAGGGGCGGGGAGAAGGTGCCCGAAGGGCGGATGAGGGGCCCGTACGGACTTCCAGCGAATGCTGAATTTGCCGGGCATTCCCGCCCCTCACCCTAACCCTCTCCCCGCATGCGGGGAGAGGGGACGACAGAGTTTTTGGAATGGATCGCTTCGACTACATCATCATCGGCGCCGGCAGTGCCGGCTGCGTGCTCGCCAACCGGCTCTCGGCCGACCGCAACAACAGGGTGCTGCTGCTGGAAGCCGGCGGTAACGACAATTACCACTGGATCCACATCCCGGTCGGCTATCTCTATTGCATCAACAATCCCCGAACCGACTGGTGTTTCACCACGTCGCCGGAGCCGGGCCTGAACGGCCGGTCGCTGAACTATCCGCGCGGCAAGGTGCTCGGCGGCTGCTCCTCCATCAACGGCATGATCTACATGCGCGGCCAGGCGCGTGACTACGATCTCTGGCGCCAGCTCGGCTGTGCAGGCTGGGGCTGGGACGACGTGCTGCCCTATTTCATCAAGTCCGAGGATCACTATCGCGGCAAGGACGAGATGCATGGCGCCGGCGGTGAATGGCGGGTCGAGAAGGCGCGCGTGCGCTGGGCCGTGCTCGATGCCTTCCAGGCCGCCGCCAGGGAGGCCGGCATTCCGGAGACGCCGGATTTCAATCGCGGCAACAATGAAGGTTCGGGCTATTTCGACGTCAACCAGCGTTCCGGCATCCGCTGGAATACGACGAAAGCCTTCCTGCGGCCGGCGATGAAACGAGGCAATCTCACCGTCTATACAAAGGCGCAGGTTCGCCGCCTGATCGTCGAGGGCGATGCCGTCACCGGCGTCGAATTCCAGCATGACGGCGTGGCCAAGCGTGCCTATGCGACCAAGGAGACGGTGTTATCCGCCGGCTCGATCGGCTCGCCGCATATTCTCGAGCTTTCGGGCATTGGCCATGGCGAGGTGTTGGGGAGGGCCGGCATCGAGGTCGTGCGCGAGGTAAAGTCCGTCGGCGAAAACCTGCAGGATCATCTTCAGCTCCGCCTTGCCTACAAAGTAACCGGCGTGCCCACGCTGAACGAGAAGGCGACGAAGCTGATCGGCAAGGCGGCGATCGGGCTGGAATATCTCATTCGCCGCTCCGGCCCGATGGCGATGGCGCCGAGCCAGCTCGGCATCTTCACGCGATCCGGGCCGGACAAGGAGACGCCGGATCTGCAATATCATGTACAGCCGGTCTCGCTCGACAAGTTCGGCGATCCGGTTCATCCCTTTCCGGCAATCACCGCCAGCGTCTGCAATCTGAGGCCCGAAAGCCGGGGCTCCGTGCATGCCCGCAGCCCCGATTTCGCCATGCAGCCGGCCATCAGCCCGAATTATCTTTCCGCCGCGCGCGACCGGGAGATCGCCGTGCGCTCCATTCGCCTGACACGGCGGATCGTGGCGCAGCCCTCATTCGCCCGGTTCCGGCCGGAGGAGTTCAAGCCTGGGCCGGCCTATGAAACCGATGCGGATCTGGAGCGCGCCGCCGGCGAGATCGGCACGACGATTTTCCATCCGATCGGCACATGCCGCATGGGCAGCGACGCGCAGAGCGTGGTCGACCCCCGCCTGCGGCTGCGGGCGCTGGCAAGGCTGCGCATCGCCGACGCCTCGATCATGCCGTCGATCACATCGGGCAATACCAACTCGCCAACCATCATGATCGCCGAAAAGGCAGCCGAAATGATCCTTGCCGACAACCGCTGAAGGCCTATGGATGGGTGGAGGCGAAGACAGGAGATTTGCATGGACAGCCAGGACGAGGTCATCATCGAGCGGCGCGGATCGGCCGGCATCATCCGGCTCAACCGGCCGAAGGCGCTGAACAGCCTGACATTGCCGATGGTGCGGGTCATCGCTTTGGCACTGGAGGATTTTGCCGCCGATCCCTCGGTCGCGAGCGTCGTCGTCATGGGCGAGGGGGAGCGTGGTTTCTGCGCGGGCGGCGATATCCGCCTGCTGCACCAGAGCGGCAAGGAGGGTTCCGATGGCGCGGAAACCTTCTGGCGCGAGGAGTTCCGGCTTAACCACGCGATCTCGCGCTACTCCAAGCCCTATGTGGTATTGATGGACGGCATCACCATGGGCGGTGGCGTCGGCCTCTCGGCGCATGGCAGCCACCGCGTCGTCACCGAGCGCACGCGCCTTGCCATGCCCGAGACCGGCATCGGCTACTTCCCCGATGTCGGCGCCACCTGGCTGTTGCCGCGCGCACCGGGCGAAGCCGGCACATGGATGGGGCTGACCGGCCTTGCCGTGGGTGCTGCCGATGCGATCCATGCCCGCTTTGCCGATCACTGCGTGGCATCTTCGGCCCTGCCGGCTCTGGTGGACGCGATTGCGGCGCTGCCCGCCTCGGCCTCTGCGGAAGATGTGCATGCGCTGATCCGGACGATGGCGGCGGATGCCGGCGAGAGCCGGCTTGCCGTAAACCGGGATGTGATCGACCGCGCCTTCGCGGGAGATAAGGTCGAAGACGTATTGCAGGCATTGGCCGGCGAACCGGGAGAATTTGCCGCCGAAGCGGCCGGCGTGATCGCCAGCCGCTCGCCGACCAGCCTGAAGCTGACACTGCGGCTGCTGCGAGCCGGGCGGACGAGCGCCAGCCTCGCCGAATGCCTCAATCGTGAACTCGGCGCCTGCATGGGCATATTGTATAATCACGATTTCTACGAAGGCGTGCGCGCCGCCGTCATCGACAAGGACCGCAATCCGAAATGGTCTCCGGCCAGCCTTTCGGACGTGGCGCCAGACGATATCGACCGCTTCTTCATAGCGGCGCAGCCGCCGCTTTTCGCGACGTAGAACGGCTTGGTTCATCAGGGAGTTTCTGAACCGCTCTGTCGCATAGCTTCAACCGATCATGGGAGGAAAACATCATGACACGGATCGCATTCATCGGCCTCGGCAACATGGGAGGCCCGATGGCCGCCAATCTCGTCAAGGCCGGCCATGCCGTTACTGGTTACGACCTCTCGCATGACGTGCTGAAGGCGGCCGAGGCATCGGGCGTCAAGCCCGCGAGCGTCTTGACCGAGGCGCTGGCCGACGCCGAAGTGGTGGTGACCATGCTGCCGAAGGGCCAGCATGTCCTCACCGTCTGGACCGACCTGCTGCGCTCCGTGCCCAAGGGAACCCTGCTGATCGACAGTTCCACCATCGATGTCGACAGCGCCCGCAAGGCGCATGCGATGGCTGGCGATGCCGGCTGCCTCTCGCTCGATGCGCCTGTTTCCGGGGGCACCGGCGGGGCTGCGGCGGGAACGCTGACCTTCATGGCCGGCGGTTCGGCAGAGAGCTTTGCCGCCGCCAGGCCGCTGCTTGACGTGATGGGCAAGAAGATCGTCCATTGCGGCGATGCCGGAGCAGGGCAGGCGGCGAAAATCTGCAACAACATGATCCTCGGCATTTCCATGATCGGCGTCTGCGAGGCCTTCGTGCTCGGCGAAAAGCTCGGCCTTTCGCATCAGGCGCTGTTCGACGTCGCCTCGACCTCGTCCGGCCAGTGCTGGTCGATCAATACCTATTGCCCCGTGCCCGGACCCGTGCCGACCTCGCCCGCCAACAACGACTATAAGCCCGGCTTTTCTGCCGCCTTGATGCTCAAGGACCTGCGCCTGTCGCAGGAGGCCGCTCTCTCCAGCGGCGCGTCGACGCCTCTGGGTGCCGAAGCGGCGCAGCTCTACGCGCTCTTCGAAAAGCTCGGCAATGGCGGCCGCGATTTTTCGGCTATTATCGAGATGTTTCGCGAGGCGAAGTGAGGTTGGGTGGATAGTTGGGTGGGCGCAAGGCTGCCCCTCACCCCGACCCTCTCCCCGCAGGCGGGGAGAGGGGGAGCCGTGCCCCAAGCCGCTGCTGTTTGCTGAGAGGCGTATTACTTTGTGAAGTCGTTTCCCTCTCCCCGTTCACGGGGAGAGGGTTAGGGTGAGGGGCCATGCACGAAGGCGCAGCATCCGCGAACATGCCCGACCTACCGATCTCCGCAGCCACAACTTACCGCCACATGCCGCGCATGCGCGCACCGACATCGACACGCACCTCTCGCGCCCGGACGGCGGCGGCGCTCTCGGCCCGGGCCTGCGGCCAGCCGCAGACCTCGAAAAACTGCAGCAATGTCGCCGGGATGAAGCGCGTGCGTGAGGCGAAGACATGCTTGTCGCCCTGTGCATGCTGGCCGTGAATGAAGAATCGTTGCGGAGTGACGAGGTCGAGATTGTCCTTCGCCCGGGTCATGGCGACATAAAGCAGCCGCCGCTCCTCTTCGATCTCGGCGGATGATCCAACGGCGAGATCGGCGGGAATGCAGCCGTCGACGGCGTTGAGAATGAAGACCTTCGTCCATTCCTGTCCCTTGGCGGAATGGATGGTCGAAAGAATCAGATAGTCCTCGTCGAGCAAAGGCACGCCGGCCTGGTCACTGGTCGCGTCGGGCGGATCGAGCGTCAGTTCGGTGAGGAAGCGCTCGCGCGAGCCGTAGCCTGCGGCAATCTGTTCGAGCTGGACGAGATCGGCCTGGCGTGTCGCGGCGTCCTCATGAGCCCGCTCCAGATGCGGCTCGTACCATTGGCGAACCAGGCCGATTTCCGCCGGCCAGCCGGCCTTGCCGCTTTTGACCTCCTGCATCGTCTCCACGAAAGCGGTCCAGTCGTCTCCGGTGCGGGGCGGTGGTGGAAGCTCCGCGAGGGCCGCGATGGGGCTTGCCTCTTCGCCGATCTGGTCGAGGACGCGTTGCGCCGTGGAGGGGCCGACGCCCGGCAGAAGCTGCATCAGGCGAAAGCCCGCCACGCGGTCGCGCGGGTTCTGGGCGAAACGCAGCGCCGCCAGCATGTCCTTGACATGAGCGCTGTCGAGAAACTTCAGGCCGCCGAATTTCACGAAGGGAATGTTGCGCCGCGTGAGCTCCACTTCCAGCGGGCCGCTATGGCTCGAGGTGCGGAACAGCACGGCCTGCTGCTTGAGCCTTGTTCCGCCCTCGCGGTTTTCCAGCAGCTGGTCGGCGATGTAGCGCGCCTGATCGGCCTCGTCGCGCACCGTCACCAGGCGCGGCCGCTCCGCGCTTTGCCGCTCCGTGCGCAGGTTCTTGGTGAAGCGCTCCGAGGCGAGATCGATCACGGCATTGGCGGCGGCGAGGATCGGTTGCGTCGAGCGATAGTTTCGGTCGAGCGTGACGATATCGGCCGACGGCGTAAAAGCCTTGGGAAAATCGAGAATGTTGCGCACGGTGGCGGCACGGAAGGAGTAGATCGACTGCGCATCGTCGCCGACGACGGTCAATCCCCGGCCATCCGGCTTCAGCGCCAGCAGAATCGATGATTGCAGCCGGTTGGTGTCCTGATATTCGTCGACCAGGACATGATCGAAGCGGCTGCCGATATCCTCGGCGATCAGCGGCTCCTGCAGCATATGCGCCCAGTAGAGCAGCAGGTCGTCATAATCGAGCACGTTCTGCGCTTGCTTCGCCTCGACATAACAGGCGAAGAGATCGCGCAACTGCTGCTCCCACATGGCGCACCAGGGGAAGAAGTCGCGCAGCACGCCGTCGAGCGGCGCTTCCGCGTTGACGGAGCGGGAATAGATGGCAAGGCATGTCGCCTTGGTCGGGAAGCGGTTCTCCGTCTTCGAAAAGCCGAGATCGTGGCGCGCGAGGTTCATCAGGTCGGCGCTGTCTTCCCGGTCGTGGATCGTGAAGGCCGGATCGATGCCGATCTGTTCTGCATAGTCCCGCAGCAGGCGCGCGCCGATGCCGTGAAACGTGCCGCTCCAGGCCAGCGCATCGGCGGTGATGCCGGCATTCGCACCCAGCACCTCACGGCAGATCCGTTCCACGCGGCGGCCCATTTCGGCGGCAGCGCGGCGCGAGAATGTCATCAGCAGGATGCGGCGCGGATCGGCACCCTTGACGATCAGGTGCGCCACGCGATGGGCAAGCGTATTCGTCTTGCCGGAGCCGGCCCCGGCGATGACGAGCAGCGGCCCGGCGACATGACCGTCGCCCGTGGTCGTGCCGTGCTCTACCGCCAGCCGCTGCTCCGGGTTCAGCTTTTCCAGATAGGCGGCAGTCATCAATTCTCCTGACCGGACGGGAATTCGGGGCGCGACAGGCAACGAATCGCAAGCGCGAAACCTATCGCGCGTTCTATGGATGTTCCGAATCGCCAAAGCCTGTCAAGATCGGTGGAATTGCACGCAGATGTGAGCTTCGGCGCAAGAAACTTCTTGGGATTTGCCTGAATACCGCTCGAAAAGAACTTTCTTCGTGCTTATGTATGGCTATGGCGTGGCATTTTGAGTTTTTGGAGTGTCGCAGTGCGTAGAGTGAAGGTTTCAGAAAATGAACGACACGATCGCCACTGGCCTGCGTCTGCCTAGCGGACTGGTGGCTCTCCCCGGCGGGCGTCTTGCGCTTGTCGAAATGGATGCTAGCCGCCGCTCCCTGAAGCTTTTCGACACGAGCGGCGCCAACAAGGAAGTGTGCCGGATCGGCGGCAGTCCGACCGGTATAGCGATCGACGGCGATGGCTGCTTCTGGGTGGCGGATGGCCCGGAGGATTCTCTTGTGAGGCTTTCGCCGCAAGGGCGGGTTCTCCAGGTGATAGAAGGAGGCGCGGACGGTCCGTTTCTCCATCCGAATGCCCTGGCCTTCGGGCCTGACGGCCTGCTCTACATGACCGATTCCGGCATCCGCCTTGCCGATCTCCTCGAAGGCGGTCACATCCATCCCGATTTCTTCAAGGCCGCTTACAATGGCTGCGTCTATCAGATCGATCCGGCGGAGGGCCGGGTCATTCGCGTGCTGGCCGCCGGCCTGCTTCTTGCCGGCGGCATCGCCTTCGGGCCGGACGGGCTGCTCTATTACAGCGAGACATTGACCGGGAAAATCTATCGTCAGATCGTCGGCGGCCGCCAGGAGATGTTCGCGCAATCGATGACGTCGCCCGCCGTGAACATGCTGCGCGGGCCGGCCGGCCTCGCCTTCGATCGCAGCGGCATGCTGTATTGCGCCATGTATGGGCTGGGCGAGATCTGTCTGATCGATAGCGAGGGCAGGATGACGGGCCACATCCGCACGGACGGCACGCGGCCGGGCAATATTGCCTTTACCGTCGATGGCAAGCACTTGCTCGTCAGCGAGCAGGAAAAGGGTGTGGTGGAGAAGATAACGGCGCCACGTCCCGGGCTGCCGCTGCATATGCCGAACATTTCCTAAAGCGCCGCGCGATCTTTCCGATTCGCCTCTTGCGCTTTGGTTTTCCGCTGTTTCGCATGTCGTCGCCGCAAAACTGCTGCACATTTTTACGCGACACACGTCAGCTCGGCCTGGCGGACGCGCCCGGTCTCCGGGCGCGTCCTTTTCAAATATCTGCCGCTTATTCGGCTGCGGGGATCTGCTTGTTGTCCTTGCCGGACGTGCCGTCCGCCTGCTTGCTATCGTTGGCAACCGGCTTGGCATGACGGCGGCGCCAGTCGCCGAGGAAGAGCAGGATCGGCGCTGCGATGAAGATCGACGAGGCGCCGGCGACAAGGATGCCGAACACCATCGGGATCGCGAAGCTGGAGACGGCGCTGCCGCCCCAGATCGCCATCGGTAGCAGCGCCAGGAAGGCCGTGGCGTTGGTATAGAGGCTTCGCGCCAGGGTCTCGTTGATCGACTTGTCGATGATGTCGCGCAGCGGCATCGACTTGTAGAGCCGCATGTTTTCACGCATGCGGTCGTAGACCACGACCTTGTCGTTCACCGAATATCCCACAAGCGTCAGGATCGCGGCGATGGCCGTCAGGTTGAAATCGAGGCCGGTGATCGCGAAGAAGCCGATCGCCTTGGTGACGTCGAGGACCAGCGTCACGATGGCGCCGACCGCGAACGGCCATTCGAAACGGAACCAGATGTAGAACAGCATGGCCAGGCTGGCGATCACGACAGACAGGATGCCGGCCCAGGCAAGCTCGCCCGAAACCTTCGGACCGATGACGTCGGTGCCTTCGATGGTCGCGGTCGGGTCGATCTTGACGATTTCCGCCTTGAGCTTGGTCACAGCGGCCGTCTGCGCCTCTTCGCCGCCGTCCTGGCGCTGGGCGCGGACAAGGATGCTGTTGTTGTCGCCGAAGGACTGCAGTGCGATTTCGCCGAGGCCGAGCGTGTTCAGGCCCTCGCGGAACGTCGCCAGATCGGCTGCGTCCTTGGTCTTGACCGACATCTGGATGCCGCCGCGGAAATCGACGCCGTAGTTGAGGCCCGGATGGATGAACAGGACCACCGAGGCGATCGACAGGATCGCCGAGACGGTGACGCCAAAGAAGCGGGCCTTCATGAACTGGATATGCTTGTCATAGGGGCTGAAGGGGATCAGCGGCCTGATGTTGATCACCTTCAGCTTGCTGCGACGGGTGATGGCGATCATCACGACGCGCACGAAGGCGACGGAGGTGAACATCGAGATGATGAGGCCGAGACCCATGGTCACGGCAAAGCCGCGAACCGGGCCGGAGCCGAAGTAGAACAGGATGGCGGCCGCGATCAGGGCCGTCATGTTGCCGTCGATGATCGTCGAATAAGCCTTCTTGAAGCCGTTATCGATGGCGGCGAAGGCGCCGCGGCCCTTGCGGGTTTCTTCGCGGATGCGCTCGTTGATGAGAACGTTGGCATCGACCGCAAGGCCGATACCGAGGACGACACCGGCGATGCCGGGCAGCGTCAGCGTGGCGCCGACCAGCGTCAGGGCCGAGAAGGTCAGGATGGTGTGGATGAGCAGCGCAACATTCGCGAGAATGCCCCAGGCGCCGTAGAGCACGAAGATGAAGGCGGCAACCAGGACGAAGCCGAGCAGGCCGCTATAGATGCCCTTCTGGATCGCGTCGCTGCCGAGGTCGGCGCCGACGGTGCGCTCTTCGATGACGGTCAGCTTGGCAGGCAGCGCGCCGGCGCGCAGCAGGGCTGCAAGCGTCGTGGCGCTGTCGGCGGTGAAGTTGCCGGAAATCTGGCCCGAACCGCCGGTGATCGGCTCGCGGATATTCGGTGCGCTCAGCACCTTGTCGTCGAGCACGATGGCGAAGGGCTTGCCGACATTTTCGCGGGTGATTTCCGCAAAGCGGTTGGCGCCGGCGCTGTCGAAACGGAAGGTGACGAGCGGCTCATGCGTGTTCGGATCGAAGCTGACGCGGGCGTCGGTCAGGCGGTCGCCCGACAGTTCGATACGGTCGAGAACCGGATAGCTGTTGCCCTGCTCGTCCTTGAGGATGGTGACGCCGGGGCCTGGGTTGTTCGGGTCGGCATTGTCGGCCAGAAGATGGAAGGACATCTTCGCGGTCGAGCCGAGAAGCTCGCGCAGGTGCGACGGATCCTGTGCGCCCGGAAGCTGCACGAGAACGCGGTTCGGTCCGACGCGCTGGATGGTCGGCTCTGCGACGCCCACCTGGTCGACGCGCTTGCGGATGACTTCAAGGCTCTGCTGAACGGCGGAATCGACGTTGGCCGCAATACCCGCCTGCGAGAAGGACATGGCGATCGTTGCGCCATTCGGCGTGATCGCCAGGTCGGACTGACCGGCCGAAAGGCCGGACGTGACCGTGTTGGCGAGCGTCTGCAGCTGCGTCACCGCATCGCCGCTCTGCGCGGGATCGGTGAGCGTCACGACGACCTGGTTGCCGTTGCGGACGATCGAGCGGGTCTGGATGTTCTTGTCGCGCAGCACGCGGCGCGAATCCTGCTGCAGCGATTGCAGCCGGCCGTTGGTCAGGTCCTTCTCGTCGACTTCAAGCACGAGATAGGAGCCGCCGCGAAGGTCGAGGCCGAGGGAAACTTGGCTATGCGGCAGCCAGGACGGAATTTTGCCGAGAACTGACTGCGGCAGCACGTTCGGCAGGGCGACAAAAAGGCCGATCACAATGATCACCGTATAAAGTGCCACGAGCCATGGTGAGGTACGCATGGGTATTATCCTTGAAAATACGCTTATGCCGGCGGTCTGGCCGCTGGCGGACTTGAGATCATGTCGGAGATGCAGCGCGTTCGCGCCGACCGCTCAGGCGATGTCGCTCGGAGGGGCGCGGGCGAAATAGGCGCGGAATGTCAGGGATTCGAGCCGCGAGACATCGCCTGGATGGCTCGGCTGCCAGGGCGTGGCCGGATATCCGAGGGAGGGAAGGGCGGCAAGCGTTGCAGGCCCTATATCGTGCCATGTGACCTTCGGCGTCGCCAGCCGATCGGCGACGACGATGCCGCGAACCGGATCCCGCAAGGAAAGATAGAGCGGCTGGGTTTCTTTGCCCGAGGAAAGGGCGTCCGCATCGGCGCGGGTGGCGAGATTGATGCCACCGCCCAGCGCCAGCCCGATATAGGCGAAAAACGCGACGAACAGCGAGGCGATCACGCGCGCGCCGGCACGGTTCGTCCTGTCGTCTCTATCTTCGCTGTCGGCGGCGACGCCGAATTCGAGCGGGCTCAACGGTCAGAAATGCCTTCTTTGTTCCTTTGCCGGCGCGGACTCCGGCGGTTCGTTCATGATATCAGGGCGCCTCGCGCCTTCATAGTGCGGCCTGTCATGATGCACTTGTGCGAACCGGTCAACCGTTCCGGCGCGATTTCTTAATTTTCCGTGGTCCCCGTTTCGGCGGATGACGGCCTGGGCGCCAGGCAGGATGCCGGAACGCGATAGGCATAGAGCGTCTCGCCCTTCATGTCCCCATAGGGCGGCGACCAGCTTTTGATAAGCTCGGCCTGACCGCCGGGACAATCGAGCGGAGCATTGTCGACGAACAGGACGGAGCCGGTCACGTCGGCCGGCAGGGAGAAGTTCTGCTCGTAATAGCTCTTCGGGAAACCGCCGAAGTTGCGGGCATGGATGCGGAAGGGCTCGCCTTTCAGCGTGTAGTAGAGATCGGCGAGGATATCGCGGTCCTGAGCAACGATGTCGGTCATCTTTGCCGTCGTGGCGATGTCGGCGATTTCCCGGCTTATCATGCTGCGGCCAACATAACGCTTCATGACGAGATCGCCGTTCGGCAGCTTGATGTCCAGGGCGAAGACCGTCAGCACCGGAATGACAAAGGCGACGACGGCGCCGATGATCAGCGAGGTGGTCAGCCCCTTCTTCGTCAGGCGATAGAGCAGCCAGACGGCGAGAATGGTGCCTGCGGCATAGGCGGAAACGGCCCAGTTGGCATAGGCTTTGGCAAAGAAGGCCTGCAACGCGATGAGGATGACCACCGGCATGGATAGCCAGAACAGCAGCTTCTCCCGGTCGTCGCTCTGGCCGCGGATCAGCCGCCATGTCGCCCACAGCATGGCATAGAAGACGACCGGCCCGACCACGCCGAACTGCGCGCCGATGAAGCCGAGCCCGCTGAGCAGCTGCTTCAGCACCCCGCCATTGCCGCCGCCCGAACCCCAGTGGGCGATGGTCTGCGTATGTCTCACGGTCGCCGCTTGATGGGTGACGTTCCACCAGAGATTGGGCGAAACGACGACGGCGCCGACGATCGCCGCGATTGCGACGTCCCGCCAGGCGATGCGCGCCGAGCGCAGCGTCAGCATGGCGATCCCGACTCCGGGCAGGAGAAACAGGACGGAATATTTCGTCAGGAAGGCGATGCCGAGGCTCGCGCCGAGGATCGCCGCCTCAAGAGCCGAGGAGCGCCTGGTGAGGCCGATAAAGGCCCAGATCGCGATCGTCACGAACAGGATCTGGATGGTGTCGGTCGACACAAGGACGGCGGAGAGCGAGGCAGCCGGAAGGGTGATGAAGATGACGCCGACCCAGGGCGCGATCTCGCGCCCGGTCTCATCGTCGATCAGCCGCCGTGTGGTGCACATCAGCATCAGGGCGGTGGCAAGGTGGAAAAGCGGCGCCGATACGCGGATCCAGAATGTCGAGTCCGATCCGGAGATCACATTGAAGAAGCGGATGACCCACGCGATCATCGGCGGCTTGGAATAATAGCCGAAGTCCAGATTCTGACCCCAGAACCAATATTGCGCCTCGTCGACGAACAGGTCCGTGCTGTTGACCAGCAACATGAGGACGCGCCAGAGCGTCACTCCGAAGATGATCGCAAGGGCCAACCCCAGCGAAAGTTTCTGGGCATTTGTTCGGGATTGGGTCGTGTCGAGCATTAAGGGATGGATCTCGGTGCCGGGTCGTGAGGCTTAATACGGAACTATTGCGGCCAAAGCTAGCTCCCGGCCGTCTGTAAAGCCGCCTGGACAGTGCCGGCCTGGTCGCGGAGGACCAGGGATCCGCTTTTGAAATCCGAGATGTTTCTGAAAGTCGCCTAGAGGACGCGGGAAGCGGCCTTGCCGCGCGTCTCCTCGAGGCGGCATAAAAGCATGAAGGCCGCGAGCGTCAGGCTGGCCATCAGCGTGGCGGTCAAACCAAGAACAATCATTGCTCTCTCCGTATCGACATCGAAGCTGTCTATCCCCTGTTCAGTAAGGCATGAAGCTTGCTCGTGACTTGCGATCCGTGCGCTTGCCGGCCAAGGGAATGAGTAAATAACATATAGCTAATTTAGAATTGCACTGATTGAATCCTGCCGCCGTCGGTCATTAACCTTCGGGCAAGGAATTAACCATAAATATTGAGCTTGAACGTCGGAATGGGAAAATTGTGACTCGTTCTCACCAGGCATGAAGCCGCCCCGTCGTACCGGGTCAGATCCGGTATCCATTTCATCAAACAGGTCCGCAACAGACTTTGATGAACGAGCGAGCTTCAACGCCTCGATCAGTCGATCGGCGGCGATGCGTGCCTTTTATCGCTTCTTCATTGCGCTTGGTGCGGATTATCAGCGGTTTCGCCGGCGCTTGGGCGCGCGGCAGTTCGGCGGGGACGACTTTGGCGCAGGATACGCCGTCAGATCAGGCAGGCAGGGCGCAGGCAGGCAGCCTTCGCGACCGCTTGCGTTTTGCTGGTCTCGACGCCGGGCAATGCGACATTCTGCGCCGCAACCGGCCGATGCTCGAGGCGCATCTGAAAGCCGGCCTGCGCGATCTTTTTCACCGCTTCCAGACCCTTCCGGACGCTGCGCGTCACTTTACCAGCGAAAGCCAGCTCGAACGGCTCCAGGATCTGCAGTCCTCGCACTGGGATGTGCTGACGGATGCCCGGTTCGACAGCCTCTATGCGGAGCGCGTCAAGGTTCTTTCCGACAGCGAAAGCAAGATGGGTCTGGACCCGCGCTGGCATGTGGCCGGCCATGGGGTGATGCTGGAGCATCTTCTTTCCGGCCTCCTCGACGACATGGGCGGTCGTCCGATCCTGCCGGGCAGCAAGCGCCGCGCCCGTGAGTTGAGCGAGCTCGTCACGGCCGTCGTGCGGCTGGTCATGGTCGACGTCGAGATTGCGGTATCGCTGCGCTTCAACGAATTGCGGGTCAGCCACCAGCGCGCGTTGAGCGAGCAGAGAGCTGCTGACCGCGCCGAGGCGGCGGCGATCATCGCCGAACTTGCCACCGGTCTTGCCGATCGCGATCTTACGACCCGGATGCCGACCGATTGTCCCGAAGCCTATGCCGAGGTCGCGGAAGCCTTGAATACGGCGCTTGCGGATATCCGGCAGCAATTTTCCGCTCTGTCCGGCGGCGTGCAGGCGGCCGAGGCGACCAGCGATGCCATTTCCCGCTCGTCGAAATCCCTGGCGGAAAACTCGGCCGAACAATCGCGGGCGCTGGCGGTCTCCGCGCGACACCTTGCCGAGCTTGCCGAGCAGGTGCGCGGCAATGCGGCCAATACGCGCTCGGCCGAGCGCGTGACGGCATCGACCCGCGTGGCGGCGGAAGACAGCGGCCGCATCGTCGGGCAGGCGATATCGGCCATGGCCGATATCGAGAGCTCGGCCGAAAAGATCGGCCAGATCATCGGTGTCATCGACGAGATTGCCTTCCAGACCAATCTTCTTGCCCTCAACGCAGGCATCGAGGCGGCCCGCGCGGGCGACAGCGGTCGTGGCTTTGCCGTCGTCGCGCAGGAAGTTCGGGCGCTTGCGCAGCGTTCCGCCGACGCCGCGCGCGAGATCAAGGTTCTGGTGACGGGGACCAAGGCGCAGGTGGATGCCGGCGTTCAGATGGTCGGCCGTACACAGGATGCGATCGGCAGCATCGTTCGTCAGGTGACCGATATCAACGAAGCCATCTCCGGGATCGCCGCCGCCAGCGATGAACAGGTTGCGGGCCTCAACGCGCTCACGACCGATATCGGCGGCTACAGCGCGCGCGCGGCGGCCGACGAGAGCCAGGCGAGCCGCTCGCAGGAAGGCGCCGATCATCTCCATACCGTTGTCGTCGAGCTCGGCCGGACCATCCGCGAGTTTCGTATCGAGCGCGAGCGCCGCCATGCGGCGCCCCCTGCGCCGGTCAAAGCCGCACAGCAGCGCCAGCTGCCTGCACGCGACGAGTTCAGCATCGCGCGGGACGAGGACGAGATGGCCGATTTCGGCTTTCCGCTTCGCCGGACCGCGACGGGAGGCGAGCGAAATGCCTATTGATCTTTCAGTTTCAAGTACATGCGGGCCGGTCGGCCCGATTTCAGCCAACAAGGAATGAAGCGATGGCGAGCAAGAAAGGCGAAAAGACAATCAGTCTGGCCGCGGTGCTGGACCTCAACGAGGCCTCGGCCCTTCGCGGAACGTTGATAGGGCTGCGCGGCAGCAATGTCGCGATCGATGCGTCCGGTGTCGAAAGGATCGGGACCTTGTGCGTGCAGGTCATCATGGCCGCCGCCAAGACCTGGGATGAGGACAAGCTGTCCTTCACCTTTTCCAAGGTGTCGGATGCATTTCAAAAAACGATGCAGGTGATCGGGGTGGATATCTCCCATCTGCTTGCCAAGGAGATCCGTCAATGAAGAAAAAAGTGCTGACCGTGGATGATTCACGGACCATTCGAAACATGCTTCTCGTCACCCTCAACAATGCGGGTTTCGAGACCATCCAGGCCGAAGACGGCGTCGAGGGCCTGGAAATTCTGGAAGAGGCCAATCCCGACGTCATCGTCACGGATATCAACATGCCGCGTCTTGACGGCTTCGGCTTCATCGAGGGCGTTCGCCGCAACGATCGGTATCGTGCGGTGCCGATCCTCGTGCTGACGACCGAAAGCGATGCGGAAAAAAAGAACCGCGCCCGCCAGGCCGGCGCGACCGGCTGGATCGTCAAGCCGTTCGATCCCGCCAAGCTTATCGATGCCATCGAGCGCGTAACCGCCTAAACAGGATCCACCCCTCATGGATATGAACGAAATCAAAGAGATTTTCTTCCAGGAGTGCGAAGAGCAGCTCGCCGAACTGGAATCCGGTCTCCTGAAAATGAATGATGGCGACCGTGATCCGGAAACCGTCAATGCCGTATTCCGCGCCGTTCATTCCATCAAGGGTGGGGCTGGTGCCTTCGGTCTGGACGACCTGGTCGCATTCGCGCACGTCTTCGAGACCACGCTTGATTGCGTTCGATCCAACAAGCTGGAGCCGACCCAGGATGTCCTGAAGGTCATGCTCAAGGCCGCCGACGTTCTGGCCGACCTGACCAATGCCGCGCGTGACAGCGGCAGCGTCGATCAGGCGCGCAGCCGCGGCCTGGTCAAGGAACTGGAAGCGCTGGCAAATGGCGATCTGCCCGCGCCGTCGGCCGCCGTTGCCGTTGAGGCTGCTCCCAAGCCCGCAGCGCCGGCACCGACGGACGACAGCGGCTTCCAGCCGATCCCCTTCAGCTTCGACGACGATTTCGGTGGCGATGAGCCGGCCGGCGACGGCATGCCGGAATATGAAGTCAGCTTCAAGCCGCGCTCCGATCTCTATGCCAAGGGCAACGATGCGACGCTGCTGCTGCGCGATCTCGCGCGGCATGGCGAAATGAGCATCTTTTGCGACATGGATGCCTTGCCGGGTCTACCCGACCTCGATCCGGAAGGTGCCTATTTCAAATGGGCGATCTCGATCAAGACGGACAAGGGCGAAGACGCCATTCGCACCGTCTTCGAATTTGCCGAATGGGATTGCGACCTCGATATCAGGCAGACTGAAAGCGAGGCCGGTACGGGTCGCGAAGAATTGCCGATGGTGCCCGTACCCTTCGATCTTTCGATCCTCGACGACGGCGCCGTCCCGGCTGCGGAAATCATCGAGGAGGCGCCCGCGCCGAAGAACGATGCCGCCGCTGCCATCGCCGCTGCGGAAACCGCCAGCAACGTCACTCAGCTTGCCGCCGCCGCCGCCCGCGTCGAGAAGAAGGAGGCTGCCATGGCAGCCGCCGCCGCTTCCAACGCGGCCGTCGCGCAGAACAATGCCGCCGCCGGCGTCGGTCAGACCATCCGCGTCGACCTCGACCGCGTCGATCGCCTGATCAACCTCGTGGGTGAGCTCGTCATCAACCAGGCGATGCTCTCCCAGAGCGTCATCGAGAACGACAACAACGGCACATCGTCGATCAACATGGGTCTCGAGGAGCTGCAGCAGCTCACCCGCGAAATCCAGGACAGCGTCATGGCGATCCGCGCCCAGCCGGTGAAGCCTGTCTTCCAGCGCATGTCGCGCATCGTCCGCGAAATCGCCGACATGACCGGCAAGTCGATCCGCCTGATCACCGAGGGCGAGAACACCGAGGTCGACAAGACCGTTATCGACAAGCTCGCCGAACCGCTGACGCACATGATCCGCAATGCCGTCGACCACGGCATCGAAAGCCCGGAAAAGCGCACGACGCTCGGCAAGAATCCGGAAGGCACCGTTCGCCTGACGGCAAAGCACCGTTCGGGCCGCATCCTGATCGAGCTTGCCGACGATGGCGCCGGCATCAACCGGGAGAGGGTGCGCCAGAAGGCCATCGACAACGATCTGATCGCCGCGGACGCCAACCTTTCGGATGAGGAAATCGACAACCTGATCTTCCTGCCGGGCTTCTCGACCGCCGACAAGATTTCCGACATTTCCGGCCGCGGCGTCGGCATGGACGTGGTCAAGCGCTCGATCCAGGCGCTCGGCGGCCGCATCAACATCACCTCCAAGCCGGGGCAGGGCTCTGTCTTCACGATGAGCCTGCCGCTGACGCTCGCCGTCCTCGACGGCATGGTGGTGACGGTTGCCGGCCAGACCCTGGTCGTGCCGCTGACGGCAATCGTCGAAACGCTGCAGCCGGAGGCGTCCGCCATCCATTCCTTCGGCGCGAACCATCGCCTGATCTCGATCCGCAACAGCTTCTGCCCGCTGGTCGATGTCGGCCGCATCCTGAACTTCCGCGCCACGCAGGCCAATCCGGTCGAAGGCGTCGCGCTGCTGGTGGAATCCGAGGGCGGCGGTCAGCGCGCGCTCATGGTCGATGCCATCCAGGGCCAGCGTCAGGTCGTCATCAAGAGCCTCGAGGCAAACTATACGCATGTGCCCGGCATCGCGGCGGCAACCATTCTCGGCGATGGTCGCGTCGCTTTGATCCTGGATGTCGACGCGGTGGTCGGCGCTTCGCGCGGCCAGTCGATGAAGGCTGAAATATCTTACGCAGCGGTGGGGTGAGTTTATGTCCTATGCCGTCAAGAACCTGACCCAGGGCGTCCGTGAGCTCATCGCTTTCCGGATCGGTGATCAGGAGTTCTGCGTCAACATCATGTCGGTCCGCGAAATTCGCGGCTGGACGCAGGCAACGGCCATGCCGCATGCGCCGGCCTATGTGCTCGGTGTCATCAACCTGCGTGGAGCCGTGCTGCCGATCGTCGATCTCTCCGCCCGTCTCGGCATGAAGCGGTCGGAGCCGACGCAGCGGCATGTCATCATCGTCGCACAGGTCAAGCGCAAGACGGTCGGCCTGCTTGTCGATGCGGTTTCGGACATATTGACGATCACCGACGACAGCATCCAGCCGACGCCGGAGGTCTCCTCCGATCACGAGCGGCAGTTTGCGCGCGGCATCGTGGCGATTGATCGCCGCATGATCTGCCTGATCGAACTGGAAGCCATGTTCCCTGAAAGTGAAAGCGAGGCCGCATGAGTGTGATGGGAGCAATGGATTTCAAGGCGTCTCCGGACGAGGTGCTGGCGAGCGGCGAGTATCCGCTGACCCGGCGCGACCTCTCCGAAATCGCCGCCATGATTTACTCGGATGCGGGCATTTCGCTTAACGAGAGCAAGGCATCGCTCGTCTACTCCAGGCTGTCGAAGCATATCCGTGCGTTAGGCCTCGCCGGTTTCCGTGATTACTGCCTGCTGGTTTCTTCGCCGGCGGGGAGCGCCGCGCGTCGCGAGATGCTGTCGCATCTGACGACCAATTTCACGCGCTTCTTCCGCGAAAACCACCATTTCGACCATCTGCGCGATGAGGTTCTGCCGGGCCTGCTGGCACGCGCCAAGGCCGGCGGCCGGGTGCGCATCTGGTCGGCTGCCTGCTCCGACGGGCAAGAGCCCTATTCGATAGCGCTGACGGTGCTGGCGATGATGCCCAACATCGCAGACTTCGATTTCAGGATCCTGGCGACGGATATCGATCCCAAGATCCTGGGGCTTGCTCGGGCGGGCGCCTATGACGAAACGTCGCTTGAAACGATTTCTCCCGCCATGCGCAAGCAATGGTTCCAGGACGTCACCGTTCAGGGCCGGCGCAAATTCCAGATCGACGACCGCGTCAAGCGGCTCATCACCTTCAACGAGCTGAACTTGCTGGGGCAATGGCCCTTCAAGGGCGTGTTCGACGTCATCTTCTGCCGCAACGTCGTCATCTATTTCGACGAGCCGACGCAGATGAAGATCTGGACGCGCTTTGCCAGCCAGCTGCAAGAGGGCGGCCACCTCTATATCGGCCATTCCGAGCGGGTTGCAGGCGACGCGAAGCATCTTTTCGACAATATCGGCATCACCACCTATCGCTATCTCGGCAAGAACGCGGGGAGGAAAGCATGAGCGCCGCCGCCCGTGTTCTCGTGGTCGATGATTCCCCGACCATGCGCGGCCTGATTACCGCCGTGTTGCGCGCCGATCCCGAGGTCGACGTCGTCGGTCAGGCCGGCGATGCGCTCGAGGCGCGTGCCGCCATCAAGGCGCTCAACCCCGATGTCGTCACCCTCGATATCGAGATGCCGAACATGAACGGCCTCGATTTTCTCGAAAAGATCATGACGCTCAGGCCCATGCCGGTCATCATGGTATCCACGATGACGCATCGCGGCGCCGATGCGACACTCGCGGCCCTTGAGATCGGGGCATTCGATTGCGTCGGAAAGCCCTCGCCGGGCGAACCGCATCCTTTCGGCGACCTGGCCGAGAAGGTGAAGGCGGCAGCCCGCTCGCAGCGGCAATATGTAAAGCCGGCCGCCGAGCGTGTGCCGCCGCCGGCCGTTGCCGATTTCCGTGTCGGCCGCAAGATCGTCGCCATCGGTTCGTCCACCGGCGGCGTCGAAGCGCTGATCAATGTCTTGCAGAAATTTCCGGCCAACTGCCCGCCGACCGTCATCACGCAGCATATGCCGCCGACCTTCACCCGCAGCTTCGCCGAGCGGCTGAACCGCCTTTGCGCGCCGGTCGTCCAGGAGGCGACCGATGGCGCACGGCTGGAAATCGGCAAGATCTATCTGGCGCCAGGCGGCGAACGGCACCTGCGGGTTGCCAATGCCTCCGCGCCGCATTGCCGTCTGGTAGACGGCGCGCCGGTGAACGGCCATCGCCCTTCCGTCGACGTGCTCTTTGATTCGGTTGCCGAACTGGCAGGCCGCAATGCCGTCGGCGTGATCCTGACCGGTATGGGGCGCGACGGCGCCGCCGGTCTCCTCAAGATGCGCCACGCCGGTGCGCGCACCATCGGCCAGAACGAAAAGACCTGCGTGGTCTACGGAATGCCGAGGGTCGCCCACGAGCTTGGCGCCGTCGAACATCAGTTTCCGCTGAACGCCATTGGCGAGGAAATTCTGAAGATAACAGCCGCCCGAAAGGAAGGGAGCGAATAATGTCTCTAGCGGAGAAAATCAAAGTTCTGATCGTGGACGATCAGGTCACCAGCCGCCTTCTGTTGAGTGACGCGCTGACGCAGCTCGGCTTCAAGCAGATCACGGCTGCCGGCGACGGCGAGCAGGGGATGAAGATCATGGAGCAGCAGCCCCATCATCTGGTCATCTCCGATTTCAACATGCCGAAGATGGACGGGCTCGGCCTGCTGCAGGCGGTCCGTACCAATCCGACGACGAAGAAGGCCGCCTTCATCATCCTGACGGCGCAGGGCGACCGCGCGCTGGTCCAGAAGGCGGCGCAGCTCGGCGCTAACAACGTGCTCGCCAAGCCCTTCACCATCGAGAAGATGAAAGCTGCCATCGAGGCAGTGTTCGGAGCATTAAAATGATCGTCGAGGGTGCGGCCCGTCGCGTGCATATCATTCAGGGCGAGTACAAGGTCATCAGCGACCCCGAAGTGGTGCTGACGACCATTCTCGGCTCCTGCGTGGCGGCTTGTTTGCGTGATCCCATCGCCGGCGTCGGCGGGATGAACCATTTCCTCCTCCCGGGAATGGCGAACTCGCCGATGAGCGGTGGCGATGCGACGCGTTACGGCGTGCACCTGATGGAACTTCTGATCAACGGCCTTTTGAAAAAGGGCGCAAGGCGCGACCGGCTGGAGGCGAAAGTCTTCGGCGGCGCCAAGACGATTGCAACCTTCTCCAATGTCGGCGAGCAGAATGCGGTGTTCGCCATGCAGTTCCTGAAGGACGAAGGCATACCGGTCGTCGGCTCCAGCACGGGCGGCGAGCATGGGCGCAAAGTCGAATATTGGCCGATCTCCGGAAGGGCCAGGCAATACCCGCTCACCGGCGCGGAGACGCAGAAGACCGTCGCGCTGGAGCAGCGTCCGGTCGTGGCTCCCAAGCCGGTCGACAACACGATCGAATTCTTCTGATCAGCGAGGCTACCGCATGACCCCCTTCCAGCGCGTTGAAACGGCTTCCATGGAGGAGACGCTTCCGGCCATCCTCTTGCGCATCGTTTCGGAACTGCATGACGTCGCCTACCTGATCGAACGCATTGAGCCGCAGCTGCTTGATATCAACGGCCCCAACATGATGGCTTCGCCCGAGGCGATGAAGGTCGTCCAGGGCATCGATCTCGCGGTTCAGAAGACGCGGGGCATCGCCGAATTCATCGACACCATCGCCGGAACCATGCCGGAGGGCTGGACCGTCGATCTGGCGACGGCGCTGAGCCTGGTCAAGCTGACGGAGATGCAAAGGGCGCTTGGCGGCGGCAGTTTCCATGCGCATTCGCAGCCCATGGCGAAGGCGGCCGGCGACTTCGATTTCTTCTGATCGGGTGTCCGCGACGGATACTGTTTTTCCTAGATAAAATTCTTCGTTTCTCCCGGCTTTTTCCTGCCTTTCCCGGCCGGACGAAACGCTCGCACAAGTTTCGATTTCTATTTTCGGCGCAGAGTACAAAGCCATCAGGTCTTTGACGAATCGTGCGAGAACAGAATGAATCTGTTAAATCAATTAGTTCCTCTGCTTCGGAACATTCAGAATCTCGGGAGAACGCGGCTGCTGATCCTCGGCGGCGTCGGCATAGTCTCCATGATGCTGATCCTTTTTGCAGCCCTCTACGTCAATAAGCCTTCACAGGAGACGCTTTATGTCGGCCTGGATGCGACCGATCTCAACCAGATCAGCATCGCGCTCGCAGAAGCAAAGATCAATTTCCAGGTTGGCTCGGATGGCACCAGCCTGACGGTTCCGGCGGGCATGACCGGCAAGGCCCGCGCTCTGCTTGCCGAACGTGGCCTGCCCAATAGCGGCAATGCCGGTTACGAACTGTTCGACAATGTCGGCTCTCTCGGTTTGACCTCCTTCATGCAGGAAGTCACCCGCGTCCGCGCCCTTGAGGGCGAAATCAGCCGTACCATTACCTCGATCGCCGGTATCAGTGCCGCGCGTGTCCATATCGTCATGCAGGACGTCGGCAATTTCCGGAAGGCGGACCAGAAGCCCACGGCATCCGTCATGATCCGTGCGAGCGCGGAAGCGGCCCGCAAGTCGGCTCCGGCCATTCGTCACCTCGTCGCCTCCGCGGTCCCCGGCCTCGAGGTCGACGACGTGACGATCCTCGACTCCACGGGTCAGCTGCTTGCATCCGGCGACGATCCGAGCAACGGCGCCATGAGCCGCAATCTCGGCATCGTGCAGAACGTCCAGAGCGAAGTCGAATCCAACATCAACAAGGCCCTCGCGCCCTTCCTCGGCATGGACAATTTCCGCTCCAGTGTCACGGCGCAGCTGAATACCGATAGCCAGCAGGTGCAGGAAACCA
Source organism: Rhizobium sp. A37_96 (assembly GCF_053521765.1). Lineage (NCBI taxonomy): Bacteria > Pseudomonadati > Pseudomonadota > Alphaproteobacteria > Hyphomicrobiales > Rhizobiaceae > Rhizobium > Rhizobium sp. A37_96. The sequence goes on from NZ_JBNWDS010000002.1 coordinate 500,131, forward strand.
CCTTCGATCCGGATTCGAAGGTCGAGCGCTCCGTCCGCACGGTGAAGGAGGCGCAAAAGTCGCAGCAGAGCCAGCCCGATAGTGCCGCGACCGTGGAGCAGAACATCCCGCAGGCGGCTCCGCAGTCCGGCGGCAATACGCCGACGTCGAACGATCAGTCCGACAAGCGCGAAGAGCAGACCAACTACGAAATCAACAGCAAGACGACGGCCACAACGCGCAGCAGCTACAAGATCGAAAAGCTGTCCATCGCCGTGGTGGTCAACAAGGGCCGCATCGCCCAGATGGTCGGCCAGGGCGCCGACCAGGCGAAGATCGACGCCTATATTGCGGAGATGCAGAAGATCGTCGCGACCGCCGCGGGCGTCGATCCGGCCCGTGGCGACGCCGTCACCGTCAATGCCATGGATTTCCTCGACAACCAGCTGCTCGAGGATACGTCTTCCAGCTTCAGCATCACCGACATGCTGAGCCGCAACATGGCCGGCATCATCAACTCGCTGGCCTTCGTCGCGGTCGCCTTCCTGATCGTCTGGATGGGCTTCCGTCCGCTGATCCGCTCGCTCGGCGGCTCGGCCAACAGCACGGAGCTGCCGGAAGCGGCGGGCCTGGAACTGCCCGACTTCGCACCGGCCGTCGGCGGCCCGGGGGCGGCCCTGATGGACGGCTTCGGCTCGGACTTCGGCTTCGACAGCACCGACGACCTGCTGACGATGGGCGACGATGGCGGCACCTTCAACCGCCGCGTCAAGGAAGGGCCGGAGCGTCGTCTCTCGCGCATGGTGGAAATCAGCGAAGAGCGCGCCGCCAAGATCCTCAGAAAATGGGCCGTCGACCAGGCAGCCTGAGACAAGGACCGGGATATCCTCCCGGTCCTTATTCGTTCTCGACATGGTGGCATGTCGGTTTCTTGGCGAAGTTGTCGACTTAACGTGTGATCAATTAGTCGCTGCCGGGAAAATTGACGTTCTCGTAAGCTGGAATTTCACGGGATAACTAATTGCTGGGCAGAAAGAATCGACTTACTAATGGTATGCCCATTGCGTAAAGCCGTTTAGTCGAAGCGAATCGGCCTGCGTTTTCCGCGTTTCTCATGTCTAACGAGTTCGCAGATTCCGGAGCGCGGAGAAATCAGTTCGATGATTGTGTCCGTGGCCGCATGTGCCAGCACGGTTGTCGATATGGAATTTAAGGATGGGTACGCTCGTCCGCCCGCCTCCGCCGGGATGTGTTTGTGTCGCGGTATAAAGATCCGGCTTGATGCCTCATCGGGAAACCCGTCGGTTTCCGAGGCGGCGTGTCGGGTTCTGATGGAACAATGCTCTCGTTGACGAATGATCGTCCAACAGCGGCAGGAAATGCAAGTATGGACATGCAGATATCGCAGGTGAGCAAGGGCGATAGGGATGCGCGGCCGATCGCGTCCACGGGAGCCATGTCACGCGAGCAGCTTATTCTGCAGCTGAATGCGGTCTCGGGCCCATCCTATTTGCAAGACGGCCTGCATGCGCTGGCGAGCTATGCCGGCGCCTCCCACTATCTTCTCGTGCGGTCCGATCTCGTCCAGGAAAGCGGCCTCGACTTCGTGATTTCCTCGGATTGGCCTTTCGACCTCGTCAGGCGCCTGGCGACGGAGCTGATCAGCGGCTACGGCCGTATCGGCGAGCTGGAGAGATGCATGGCGCTATTCCAGCCGAGCGTGGCGGCCTTGCCCGACGATATCGCTCTGCCCGACGGTGTTGGCCGGCAGTATCACATCCTGAGCTTCAACGTCGGTCGTACACGCTTTTCCTTGCTGCTGCTGGCGCGCGAATCGGTGACGCTCTCGCCCGAGCGGCTGCGGGACGTCGGCCTTCTGTCCGGCTATCTCGCCAGTTCGACGCGCTGCTTCGAAGGCAGGTTGGAGCGCGATTTCGATCTGACCGAGCGCGAACTGGAATGCCTGTTCTGGATCGCCGAAGGCAAGACGAGCGATGAGATCGCCATGATTCTCGGGATCTCGCGCAACACCATCAACAACTACATCACCAGCGTCATGCGCAAGACCGCCACCAAGACCCGCTCGGAGGCGATCGCCTTCGCGGTGCGAAACAATCTCGTTTGAAGGCCCACCGGATGCGATATCAGCCAGACAGGACGACGGATACGCCCGGCGAATCGCGGCTTACCCGTTCGGGACGGATTTCTGGCCGCTCCGATCTCTTTCCCAAGCTCGTGTCGATGCAGAAGCTGATCGATGCGCAGCATTTCGCGGTCTATCGTCTTCACGGCTCCGGCCTGCCGCACAAGCAGCGGCTGGTATGCGAACTCGACAATTGGGGATCCGCCAATTCCGTCGTCGGCAAGTCCTTCATCGAAGCCTATGGCGAGGCGCTGATCGAGCATATCGACAAATCGCTTCTTCCGCTCATGTGGAATGGACGCGACAGCGACAGCACGGCCGAAACGCCGGACTTTGCCGCCTTCACGCAGCGCCTGAAACCGCATCTCGTGCCTTTCGCCGGCGTGGCCTTTCCCGTGCGGCTGGGGGCGGTGGGCAACGGCTATATCGTTTTCACCGCAAAATTCATGGATCTGACGAGCGATATCATCGTCGAGCTCCATGGTCGCAGCTGCCAGATCATGATGGAGCTTCTGTCGCTGGACGAACGCCGCTCACAGGCGGCCGAAGCGTTGAGCGAGCGTGAGATCGCCTGCCTGCAGCTTGCCGGCGACGGGCGAATCAGCGAGGAAATCGCCGAAAAGCTGGGTCTGTCTGTGCATACCGTCAACGCCTATCTCGGATCGGCGACGATCAAGCTCGATAGCGTCAATCGTATCCAGGCAATCGCAAAGGCGATCCGCTTCGGGTACATAAGCTGACGCTGCCTCACTCGCGGCATTTGCGGCAGATGAAAGCGTCTCGAGCAGCGCAACGCGGCAGAGGCAAACGGAAAGAGCGTCTTAAGTCCCGCTTCAGCCGGACGTAAGACGCTTTCAGAATTTTCAGAATTGGAATCTGTTCAGGTTGCGTATGCCGTTTCGCCGCGGACAAGGTAGCGCGCGTCCCGCAGGCTGCGTGCGAGCAGGGCCGTGTTCTCGTCCGGATCGCCCGAAGCCTTGTCGAAGGCGATGTGGTTGATCTCGATGCCGGCATAGTGTTCCGCCAGCGCAAGCTTGGCATAGATGGTGACGCCGCGGGGCTTGATCTCCAGATCGAGCGTCACTTCCGCCGGTCCACCCCAATCAAGCTTATAGTCGCCGCCCAGTCCGAAATTGACCGTGCCGGGAAGGAAATAGAGCTCGGCCGCCGAGGCGACGAGGTCAGCCAGATTACCATATCGTTCGAAGCGCAGCAGCGAGATCAGGTCGGCCGCGTCGAGGAGGCGCAGCTCGCTTGCGACGGGGCTGATGGCTTCGGCTAGTATTTGTTCACGTTGGGCAGAGTAGGGGCATTTTTTCATATGGTTTATCTTACCCGTTTTCTATTAGACTGCCCGGCATAGATCCTATGGATGAGCTCGGCGACAGCCTTGTAAAATACTGACGGTATGACGCTATCAACCGAGACTTGCGCAAACATGGAGCGCGCGAGCGGCGGATCTTCGAAAACGGGAATATTGTTGGCCTCGGCTATCTCCCTGATCTTCAAGGCAATCAGGTCCTGGCCCTTGGCGACGACCACCGGCGCGTCGTTTTCCTCGCGCACATAGCGCAGCGCCACGGCAAAGTGAGTCGGGTTGGCGATGACGAGCGTGGCGCGCGGCACCTGCTTCATCATGCGGCGGCGCGCGCGATCGCGTGCGATCGAGCGCTGGCGCGATTTGACGATCGGGTCGCCCTGCGACTGCTTGTGTTCGTCCTTGATTTCCTGCTTGGTCATCTTCAACTGGTCGAACCAGTGGTGCCTGCTCCACAGCAGGTCGGCAATGCCGACCACGGCCGCCGCCATCAGCACGATGATCAGGATGCGCTGGATGATCGTCGAAAGGCGCACGAAGATGGTTTGCGGATCGGACACCATGGAATCGATCGCGTGGAAGAACTGGCTGCGCAGCACGAAAAACATGATGATGCCGACGAGCAGGATTTTTGCGAGCGATTTGCCGAATTCCACCATGCCGGTCGCGCTGAAGATGCGCTTGAAGCCCGACATCGGCGATATGCGCGAAAACTGCGGCCTGATTCGCTCCAGAACGGGCGTTGGCAGGTTCTGGAACATCGAGGAGCCGATGCCGAAGACGAAGAAGAGCACCACGGCCGGCAGTATCAGGTTGCCGACCTCCCAGCCGATACGCGTAAACAGCGCTATGGCGTCCGGGCCGGTCTCGAGCTGCCATTGATCCGGCTTTTCGAAGAGATCGCGCAGAACTTCGCCCATGCGGCCGATTCGCGTCGGCAGGAAGAAAGTGACGTAGATGACCGTTGCCAGCATGGAGGCAAAGAGGGTTGCTTCCCTGGAGTGAGGGACGTTGCCCTTGTCGATCGTATCGCGGAGTTTTTTCTCCGTCGGTTTTTCTGTTTTACTGTCCTTGTCTTCGTCAGCCAAAGCAGCCGCCCTTTGCGAAACGGAAAGAGGCCGCGCATCGTGCGCGGCCCGTCGCTTGTCAGTCTATGACGTTTTAGCTGAGTCGCGGCGAGTTTACGCCGCTTCTTCCACAGGCGTGTTTTCCTTGGCCTTGAGCTCGATCTGACCGGAATTGGCAAGCCGGATCGCTTCCTGGGCGATAGCGCGCCGGGCGATGGCGATTTCGCGCGGATTGATGCCGGTATTGCCCATCTGCAGATCGGATTCGATCATGCGGCGCTGGCGCGGGCTGATCGAGGAAAGCACGACCTCGCGGATTTCGTTGCTCGAACCGCGGAGCGCCATCGTGAGGATGTCGGCGGCGATGTCGTTGAGCAGCAGAACGCGGCTCGGCTGCGGCATGCGCGTGAGATCGTCGAAGAGGAAGATCTTCGGGCGAACCTTCTCGACCGATTCCTTGTTGAGCGATTCGAGCGAGCTCAGCAGGGTATCGACCTGCGGCTTGTCGAGCTCGTTCATCAGGTCGGCGACCTTCGTCGAGCCGGAAGCGTTGCGTTCGGCGTCGATCTCCGCCATCAGTCCCAGCACGCGGTTCTCGATGATCTGTGCTGCCTTGGGGCTGACGTCCTTGATGTTGACGGTCCGGTTCATGATGTCGGCGCGCTGCGCTTCGGGGAGCTGCAGCAGGATCTTCGCGCCGAAGGCCGAAGGCATCATGGAGAGCACGTAGGCGAGGGTTTGCGGATGTTCGCGCAGGAAGAACTTGGCGACGAAGACCGGATCGGCTTCGCCCAGACGGTCCCATATGGACGTCTCGTAGGCCTGGAAGGCGGTGCGGCGACCGAGCAGGCTGTCGACCTCATCGGGCGTCAGGCCTTCCTCGAGAATGCTCTCGATGGCCTTGGCGTTGTCCATGAGACCGGCGCCCTCGGTGAAGAGATCCTCGAACTCCGCCACGAGTTGCGCCAGTTCGTCCGGCGGAATGAGCCTCAGCGATTGGGCCGAGGCAATGATCATCTGCAACTCGTTCTGCGTAAAATACTTCAGCAGCCGTCCTGCGACCTGTTTTCCCATGGCGAGAAGGACGGCGGCTGCTTTTTCAGTCTGAGTCAACGGTTTCTCGGCAATCGCGCCGCTGAAATCGTCAAAGTCCATCATGGTCTTCGTCTCCATCCCGCAAGGGGGAGTGGGCTCTTCATGAGCCGGTTCAGCTTTTCTTCGTGTTGTAGATTTCAGTGAGCTTGATGCCGAATCTGGTGTCGTCATGTTCCAGAACGGTAATCTCGCCCCGGCCGATCTTGCGGCCGTTCACGGTAATCTCGACGGGTTCGCCGATCTTCTTGTCGAGCGCGATGATCGCGCCCTCGGTCAGGTTCATCAGGCCGGAGACCTGCATGCGACTGCTGCCGAGCATGATCTGGACGTCGATCGGGATATCCATGATCAGGTCGAGATTGGCGGTCAGCGCGCTGCCGGGAGCCGCGGGCGCCGCCGAAACGTCGCCGAAATCGCCGCCGTCGAAGGCCGGGCCGGCATTGTCGTCGCCGAAATCGCCAAAGGTAGACAGGCCAGTGCCCGCTTCCGCGCCGAATCCATCAGCTTCGAACTCCGGCAGACCGCCGTCGCTATCCTTCTTCAGGACGCCGCGCAGCCCGTCGATGGCTTCGTCCAATGCGGCGTCGCTGCTTGAAATGTCCAGCGATTCGTCGCTGCTTTGCTGTGTCGTCTTCGTAGCCATGAAATCACTATTCCAGTTGAAACTTGCCTCAAGCTGCCGTGGGTGCGCTCACCCGCCGGCTGGTCAATTCATCAGGTGCCGAAGAAGCTCGTCGTCGGAATTTACGTTGTCCTTGACGCGCACCGTATAATTTTCGCCAGAGCGGCCGAATTCGCAGATGTAGAGATCCTTGCTGTTGGCGCTGACCTCGACCCGGACGTCGCCATTATCCATGAAGGGGATGACATCGCCGACCGCGAGCCTGGAGATCGTGTCGAGCGTCAGCGATTCCAGCCGGATCCGCGCCTCGAGGGTCACCTGCGAGCGGCGCACCTGCTCGCTGAGCTGATCCGACCACGACTGGGAGGCCGCCGTCGGGTTCTTGGCGCGGGGCGCGCTGACGACGGTGCGAAGCAGATCGCGTTGGGGCACGATGATGACGATCTGGGAAATCGATTTGCCGAGCGCGATCGTCATCGTGATCGCGGCTGCGAAGTAGTTGCCGTCGTCGCCGACGGCTGCCGGGCGGTCTTCGATGTTATAGGGCGGATCGAGGTACGGCTCGAAGCCGCCGGATGCGTTGACGGCCGAGCGCAGCACGTTGGCGATCTTTTCGAACACCATGACGGAAAGGTCGAGCTCGATCACGGAAAGCGGCCGGGCAACGGCTGCTTCGATGTCTTCCGGGCGGGCGCCGAGCATATGTTCCATCAGCGTCATGATGAGGCCGGAGCCGCAGCCGAGCATGAAGTTGGGCGCCCAGTTGCGCAGCGAGCCGTTGACGAGGGCATGGCTGCCGCCGAGCCCGGCGACAAGGTCGTTCACGAGGCCGGACTGACAGCCGGCATAGGCGATGTTGATGTCCAGCCCGGTCTCGCTCTTGATGATATCAGGCAGGAATTCCGCATAGACCTGGGCAAAGGCGGTGCCCAGTTTTGCAAGCGTCGCCTGATCCCCGAGATTGCCGGTGAGCTTGGCAAAGAGGGTGCGGTCCATCGTCTGTGCCTTGTACGCGTATTGCTGGCTCATGATCGTCAGGCTGCCTTGCTTTCACCGCCGGGGTTCATCATTTCCTGCTCGACGGCGTCGATCGAGGGACGCTCGTAGGAGGAGATGGTCTTGCGGCCGTATTCGAGTGCGACCTGCGGCACCGATCCGTTCATGTAGGCAAGCAGCGTCTGCTTCACGATCACGTAGAGGCGGTGCTGCTTGTTGCGCACGACCTTGATCTGGGAGACCAGCGGTGCGCAGACCGAGTAGGACAGGATGATGCCGAGGAAGGTGCCGACCAGCGCCGAGCCGATGAGGTGGCCGAGCACTTCGGGTGATTCGTTGATGTGGCTCATCGCCTTGATGACGCCGAGAACGGCCGCGACGATACCGATGGCGGGGAAGGAATCGCCCATGATCGTGATCGAGTGATAGGGCTTCATCTTATCGTGCAGCATGGTGTCGAGCTCTTCGTCCATCAGCGCCTCGATCTCGTGCGAGCGGGCGTTGCCGATGATGATGAGACGGACGTAGTCGCAGATGAAGGCCGTCAGGTCCTTGTTCTTCAGAACCGTCGGAGCGGCCTTGAAGATCGTCGATTCGTCGGGATTGTCGATATGAGCTTCGATCTCGTTGCGCGACTTGGTGCGCAGGTCGCGCATCAGGGCATAGAGCACGCCGAGCGTATCGAGATAGTCGCGCTCCTTCGGCACCTTGTGGCTGAAGGCTTCCCCGAGCGCCTTGCCCGAATCCTTCACGACTTTCATCGGGTTGGCCATGATGAAGCCGCCGATGCCGGCGCCCGCGATAATGACAAACTCGAAGGGCTGGAACAGCGCGCCTACGTCTCCGCCCATAGCCATGAAGCTGCCTATGATGCAGCCGCAGGTCACTACAAATCCGATAATAATATTCATCGTCGGTCCACACCTGAACGTTGCTTCATATGATGAACTAGGGGACCTGCCTTGCGTGAGGCTGTTCGATAGGGCCTCGCCCGCCCTTTTTGCCTTGTCAGCTTCGCACAAGCATAGACCTGCAGGATAGCGGGTAAGGGCATCCATGCCCCGCTAACGAAATGTAGGAGCGCCGCGGCGTTTCCTTTCCCGTTATTCTCCAATGTCCGGAGGGCGTTGAAAATGCAGTCTGGTATCTATGTCGCGCTGTCGTCGCAGATGGCGCTCGAGCGGCGTCTGACGACAATCGCCGATAACTTGGCCAACGTGAATACGACCGGATTCCGTGGCACCGAAGTCAAGTTCGATCAGGTCCTCAGCAATACCGAAAACAAGCTCAACGCCAAGGTCGCCTTCGTCTCGCAAGGCAACGACTATCTCTCCACGGACAACGGCGAACTTCAGAATACCGGCAATCTGTTCGATTTCTCCGTCAAGGGCGACGCCTATTTCGGCATCAACACGCCGGCCGGCCTGGTGCTGACGCGCGACGGCCGTTTCACCATGACGGACAACGGCGCCCTGGTCTCGGTACGGGGCTTCCCCGTGCTCGACCCCGGCGGCGCGCCGATCCAGCTCGATCCGGCCGGCGGTGCGCCGACCGTCTCGTCCGACGGCACCATCACGCAGAGCGGCCGGCGGATGGGGCAGATCGGCCTTTACAGCGCCGATGTCGGCAAGGGGTTCCTGCGCTACGAGAACAGCGGCATCCTGCCGACCGATACGCCGCAAGCAGTGGTCGACCGTTCGAATATCGGCATCGCCCAGGGCTATCTCGAAAATTCCAACGTCAACGGCATGCGGGAAATGACCAACCTGATCGAGGTCAGCCGCGCCTTCGACAACATCAGCACGCTCACCAGCAGCAGTGAAGGCACGCTCACCGACGCCATCAAAACCCTTGGCGGCAGCCAGTAAAGAGGCGGATGATGCTCGAGGATCGGTTGCCGGAGGGCGCCTTGTCGCCAAAGCTTTCGCATATGGCCGTCCTGGCGGGCCAATATGCGATGGCGGAGAATGCCGTGGCTCATGGCGGCCATGTGCGCACCATCGCCGCCGGGCACTATACCGTCGCCGGCCTCTCGAGGCAGGTGCGCCTTGGCGATTTCGTCGCGCATCGTTCCCAGACGGGCGTTCATCTCGGCGAGGTTGTCCGCGTCGAGCCGGAGCTTACCTATGTGTGTCCCATCGAGCCGGGCGAGCCGATCGGCATCCAGGATACCATCATCCGCAAGGGTGCCTTTCGCATCGCGCCCGATGACAGCTGGTGCGGCCGTACGATCAATTCGCTGGGCGAGCCGATCGACGGGCTCGGGCCGCTGACATCCGGCCTGGAATCGCGCTCGATCTCCAATACGGCCCCGCCGTCTATGACGCGCAAGCGCGTCGAGACCGGCTTCAAGACCGGCGTCCGCGCCATCGATATCTTCTCGCCGCTCTGCCTCGGCCAGCGCCTGGGTATCTTTGCAGGCTCCGGCGTCGGCAAATCGACGCTGCTGTCGATGCTGGCGAGAGCCGAAGCCTTCGACAAGGTGGTGATCGCGCTCGTCGGCGAACGCGGCCGCGAAGTGCGCGAATTCATCGAGGATACGTTGGGCTCGCACATGCAGAAATCGGTGGCCGTCGTCGCGACCAGCGACGAGAGCCCGATGCTGCGCAAGATGGCGCCGCTCTCGGCCATCACCATCGCCGAACATTTTCGCGACAAGGGCGACAACGTCCTGCTGATCGTCGATAGCGTCACCCGCTTCGCCCATGCCATCCGCGAGGTGGCGACCGCGTCCGGCGAGCCGCCGATCGCGCGTGGATATCCGGCCTCGGTCTTCACCGAACTGCCGCGTCTTCTCGAGCGCGCCGGTCCGGGACCGGAAGGCACCGGCACGATCACCGCCATCATCTCCATCCTCGTCGATGGCGACAATCACAACGATCCGATCGCCGATTCCACCCGCGGCATTCTCGACGGCCACATCGTTCTGCAGCGCAGTCTTGCCGAAGAAGGGCGCTATCCGCCCGTCGATCCGCTGGCGTCCGTTTCGCGTCTGGCGCGAAAGGCCTGGACGCCGGATCAGGAAAAGCTGGTTTCGCGGCTGAAAGCGCTGGTGCATCGCTACGAGGAGACGCGCGATCTGCGCTTGATCGGCGGTTATCGCCAGGGCAGCGACGCCGATCTCGATATCGCCGTGCGCCAGGTGCCGATCATCTACGACATCCTGAAGCAAACTCCGGGCGAAGAGCCATCCGCCGATGCCTTCACCGATCTTGCGAATGCCCTCAGAAACGCTTCGGGCGGTGCCCCGGTCAGAGGCAAGTGATGGTTGTCCGGAGCATCGCCTCGATTTTGTCTTGTCCGCAGCCGGCCGGATATCGCCGGATTTCATGCCCAAAGAGGGATCAAAAGTGAGAGAAACCGACGCAGACGAACCGGTCGCTCCGCCGAAACTGGCGAGAAGGAGAACCGTTACCGACAAGGCTCTGGCCTTTGCGGGACTGGCGCTCGCCGGCGCCTCGGCCTTCTTTCCCTGGTACGTCTTTCTGAACCCGGAAAAGTTCGGCATCCAGGTGGCCGAAGGCGACCGCACGCGCGATCTGCCGAATTGGCCCGGCCGCGCGATCGTCAGCGTGTCGCCGCTCGCCATGGTCAACAAGAATCCGAGCGCGCCGAAGGATCTCATTCCCGATCCTTTGACGACGGCGACGGTCAGCAATACCGGTCGCGAGGATGACAAGGGCGCGCCGGCCGACCAGCAGCCGTTCCCCGGCAAGTCCTCGTTCCACCTGCTGCATGTCGCAAACGGCCGTGCCCTGATCGAGGACGATACCGGCATGTATGTCGTGCGCATCGGATCGGTTCTGCCCGACAACAGCCGGCTGGCTTCGATCGAACAGAGAGACGGAAAGTGGGTCATCGTCACGTCGGCGGGCGATGTCTACGGCAACAATTGAAAATCGCGCAAACGCCTGGATTTCAAGCATTTCGAAGACCTTCACAGGAACGCATTTCCCGCAAGTCCCACGCAAGATTATCCCGCTAGATTCCTAGTGTAAGAACGGAGAGAAGCCCATGCAACCCATTCAGCTCTTTGACCTGGCCTCGCGGCAAGCCGAGTGGCTCCAGGTGCGTCAGGAGGTTGTTGCAGGCAATATCGCCAATGCCAATACGCCGAAGTATCGCGCCAAGGACGTGACACCGTTCCAGGCCGTTCTGGACAACCAGAACGTCAACATGGTTCGCACCAATCCAGCGCATCTTTCGGGCAGCGAATTCAGCACGAGCGGCGACGTCAACGTCGAGGAAGCGCCGCTCAACCAGGAAATTGGCGTTCAGGAGTCGGGTAATACCGTCGGCCTGGAGGACGAGCTCGCCAAGGCCGGTGACATCAAGCGCCAGTACAGCTTGAACACCGCACTCGTAGGCTCCTTTCATCGCATGATGTTGATGACCGTAAAACAATAGATGAAGTGAAGATGTCATGGACCCCTTATCAGCCGCATTGAAGATTGCAGGCTCCGGCCTGGAGGCGCAATCAACTCGTCTGCGAGTCGTTTCCGAAAACATTGCCAACGCCCGTTCGACGGGTGACACGCCCGGCGCCGATCCCTACCGGCGCAAGACCGTGACCTTCGGAGCCGAAATGGATCGCGCCAATGGCGTCACCATGGTCGGCGTCAAGAAGCTCGGCCAGGACACGGGCAAGTTCGTCGAAGAATACGATCCCGACAATCCGGCGGCGGATCAGAAGGGCTATGTCAAGATGCCCAACGTCAACGTCCTCGTCGAGATGGCCGACATGCGAGAAGCCAATCGTTCCTACGAGGCCAATCTGCAGACGGTCCGTCAGGCGCGCGATCTCATCTCCTCCACTATTGATTTGCTGAAGAACCAATGATCGACACGGTTAAGAATGTAGCCTCCCTCTCGGCGACCCGCGGCCTCGGCAGCATCGCCACGGATCTGACCTCCGCCGCTTCCAGCGCGATGAACGCTTCGCCGGCCGTTGCCATGGGCGCGGACGCCGGAATGAGCTTTGCGTCGGTCATGTCGAATGTCGCGAAGGATTCCGTCAACACGCTGAAGGAAGCCGAAAGCGCCTCCTTCGCCGGCATGAAGGGCACGATGAGCACCCGCGAAGTCGTCGACAAGGTCATGCAGGCCGATCAGACCCTGCAGACCGCGATTGCGCTGCGCGACAAGGTCGTGTCCGCATTTCTCGATATTACAAAGATGCAGATCTAGAGCGGGATTCCCCGCTTTACCTACCTGATTTGGCGAAAGCTGCTCGCAAGCCTTTCCACGGCTGCGAAGGCTCCGCCCCAGATGCAAGGACGAAAGCATGAGAGCGCTCGCAATTGCCGCGACGGGCATGGACGCCCAGCAGACCAACCTCGAAGTGATCGCGAACAACATCGCGAACATCAATACGACGGGCTACAAGCGCTCTCGCGCCGAGTTCTCCGACCTTCTCTATCAGACCGAGCGCGCCAAGGGCATCGCCAACAGGCCGAACCAGGCGGTGGTGCCGGAAGGCGCCAATATCGGTCTCGGCGTACAGACCGTGGCCGTTCGCAACATTCAGGTCCAGGGCGAACTGTCGCAGACCCAGAACGAGCTCGACGTCGCGCTCGTCGGCCGCGGCTGGTTCCAGATCCAGATGCCGGACGGCACGACGGCCTATACGCGCGCCGGCTCCTTCAACAAGAGCGATACCGGCCAGATCGTTACGCCCGACGGCAACGTGCTGGAGCCGGGAATCACCATCCCGAACAACGCCAGCAGCCTTGCCATCAGCCAGTCCGGCGAAGTGTCGGCGATCATCGGCACGGCGACGACGCCGACGGTGCTCGGCCAGCTGCAGATCGCCAACTTCGTCAACGAAGCCGGCCTGCAGCCGATGGGCAGCAACCTCTTTACCCAGACGCCGGCTTCCGGCGATCCGGTCGTTTCCGATCCGAACGAGAACGGCTTTGCCTACCTGAAGCAAAACTACCTGGAATCGTCGAATGTCGATCCGGTCAAGGAAATCACCGACCTGATCACCGCTCAGCGCGCCTACGAGATGAATTCAAAGGTCATCACGACGGCCGACGAAATGGCGCAGATCGTCAGCAAGAACCTGAAGTAGTGGGAAGGACGGGCCGAACATGAGGTTTCGCCGGATGAAAAGCTTAGCAATGGCCTGGTTCGCCGCGGCGAGCCTCTCCGTCCTGTTCGCTTCGGCCGCGCCTGCCGGGGCTGTAGGCGCCGACGGGCCTGGCCTCGGTACTGCCGTGGTGCCGACCGAGACGATCTATCCGGGCGACATCATCAGCAGCGGCCAGCTCGAAGAGGTGGAGGTTACCAACCCCAACCTCAGCGGCGACTATGCCAAGCGGCTCCGCGACGTCACCGGCCTGGTATCGAAGCGGACGCTTCTTCCCGGCCGCACGATTTCCATTTCCGCTTTGCGCCAGCCCTATGCCGTGACGCGGGGCTCCAACGTCCGTCTGGTAATGAGCATGGGCAGCATGACGATCACGGCGGCGGGCACGCCGCTTGACGATGGCGCCGTCGGCGACAATGTGCGCGCCCGCAACATGGACTCGGGCATCATCGTCAACGGCACGGTTCTCGAAAACGGTACGATCCGAGTGGTCGCGAAATGAAACGACTTCGTCAACTTCTAGCAGTCCTGCTTGCATTGCCGAGCCTGATCGTCGCCGAACCGGCGGCGGCCATGCAATCGCGCATCAAGGATATCGCGTCGCTGCAATCCGGCCGCGACAACCAGCTTATCGGCTACGGTCTGATCGTCGGTCTGCAGGGCACCGGCGACGGCTTGCGTTCCTCGCCCTTCACCGAGCAATCCTTGCGCGCGATGCTGCAGAACCTCGGCATCTCGACACAGGGCGGTCAATCCGCGGCCAAGAATACCGCCGCCGTCATGGTGACCGCGAACCTGCCGCCCTTCGCAAGCCCCGGCAGCCGCATCGACGTCACGGTCAGCTCGCTCGGCGACGCGACGTCGCTGCGCGGCGGCACGCTGATCATGACGTCGCTGACCGGCGCGGACGGGCAGATCTATGCGGTCGCGCAGGGTTCCGTCATCGTCTCCGGCTTTCAGGCGCAGGGTGCCGCGGCGACGGTGACCGAGGGTGTGACGACGGCGGGCCGCGTGCCCGGCGGCGCCATCATCGAGCGCGAGCTGCCGTCTCGTTTCAAGGATTCGGTCAATCTGGTCCTGCAGCTGCGCAATCCCGACTTTTCCACCTCGATCCGCATTGCCGACACGGTCAATACATGGGCGACGTCGCGCTACGGCGCCCCGATCGCGGAGGCCAAGGATTCGCAGGAAGTGACGATCGCCAAGCCGAAGATGGCCGACCTCACGCGGCTGATGGCCGATATCGAAAACCTCAACGTCCAGACCGATACGCCGGCCAAGGTCGTCATCAATGAACGCACCGGAACGATCGTCATCGGCGCGGACGTCCGTGTCTCGCCTGTCGCCGTCAGCTATGGAACGCTGACTGTCCAGGTCAGTGAAAACCCGCAGGTCATCCAGCCCGAACCCTTCTCGGATGGTCAGACCGCCATTCAGGACCAGACCGACATCACCGCCACCAAGAGCGGCGGCCGTGTTGCGGTGCTGGAAGGGCCTGACCTGAAGACGCTGGTTGCAGGCCTCAATAACATCGGCGTCAAGCCGGACGGCATCATCGCCATCCTGCAAGGCATCAAATCTGCCGGCGCCCTGCAAGCGGAGCTCGTGCTGCAATGATATCGACCGCCATCGCCAGAAGAATGCTGATCACCTGCGCTCTCGCAACCGGCGCCACGCTGCTGTCGTTCGGCCTGGCGGCCGCGCAGGAGGCGCCGAAGCCGGTCGCCGATCCGGCCACCAGCCAGGATGAGATCCGGCAGTTCTGCACCAACATCGCCGATCCGGCGCGCGACCAGCGCTATCTGCTGCAGAAGCAGGAACTGGAACAGCTTCGTGCCGACGTCGATCAGCGCGTCGCCACCATGGACAAGCGCAAGGCGGAATATGAGGATTGGCTGAAACGCCGCGACGATTTCCTCAAGACCGCGGATCTCGGCCTGGTCGATATCTACAAGAACATGAAACCGGATGCCGCTGCGGCGAGCCTCAACGATGTCAAGATCACGGTTGCCGCCGCGATCATCATGAAGCTTTCGTCGCGTCAGTCGAGCCTGATCCTCGCGGAAATGGATGCGCACAAGGCGGCGGTCATCACAAACATCATCGCCAGCGCATCCGACCCGAATACATCGAAGTCGAAGGACCCCTCATGAACACGCGTCTTACGGCCGCCTGCACGATCGTCGTCTTTCTCGCCGGTTGCCAGTCGCAGGCCCTTAAGGAAATCGGCAGGGCGCCTGCCATGAGTCCGATCGGCAGCGGCCTGCAATATGCGCAGACGCCGCAAATGCTGCAGTATCCGAAGCGGCCGCATCAGGTCGCGCAGGGCTATTCGCTCTGGAACGATTCGCAGGCGGCTCTGTTCAAGGACTCGCGCGCGCTCAACGTCGGCGACATCCTGACCGTCACGATCCAGATCAACGACAAGGCGAACTGGGACAACGAGACCAATCGCAACCGCACGAACAAGAGCGATATGAACTGGAACATTGCCGCCAAGATCTTCGGCTGGCAGCCCAGCACCAATGCCGACGCAACCTCGGGCTCCGACACGAGCACGGACGCCAAGGGCAAGATGCAGCGTTCCGAGCAGATCAACCTGCTGGTCGCCGTTGTCGTCACCGGCATTCTCGAAAACGGAAACCTGATGATCAGCGGCTCGCAGGAAGTCCGCATGAACCAGGAAATCCGCATTCTCAACGTCGCCGGCATCGTGCGGCCGCAGGACGTCACCTCGGAGAACACCATTTCCTACGACAAGATCGCCGAGGCGCGCATCTCCTATGGCGGGCGTGGCCGTCTGACGGAAATACAGCAGCCGCCGAGGGGGCAGCAGGCCGTCGACCTGCTCTCGCCGCTCTGATCCGATGGTATCGGCTAGTTTGACAACGAACGGATAGGGACATGGCAGCAGCCGCAGACGAACCGGCAAAGAGCAAGGGATCGGCGCTCATCATGATGATCGTCGGGCTACTGGTGCTGACCGTCCTCGGCGGCGGCGGCGGCTGGGTGCTCGGGACCGTCGTTGCGCCGAAGATCAAGGCCGCCACCGCGGCGATCCAGGCGACCGAGAAGGCGACGGGCGAGGGCAAGCAGGCTGCCGCGGCCGCGCAGGCGAATGGCATCGTCGCGCTCGATCCGATCACGACCAATCTTGCCTATCCCTCGCAGAGCTGGGTCCGGCTCGAACTTGCCCTGGTATTCAAGGGGCCGCCGGACACTCAGCTCGCCCAGGCGATCCACCAGGATATCCTCGCTTACATCCGTACGGTCTCGCTGCAGCAGATCGAAGGTGCCCGGGGCCTGCAATATCTTCGGGATGACATTCAAGAGCGTGTTGACCTGCGCTCGGAAGGACGAGTATCGAAAGTTATGTTCAGAACTTTCGTGATCGAATGAGTCGATTAGCACTTGCCTTGTCAATATTAGTCATTGCTGCATTGTCGCCCGAAATGGCGATGGCGCAGCAATTGTCGCAACAGCTCCCCACCGATCTTCTGAATGTGCCCGTGAACGGCTCGGTCGCCGCCTGGATCATTCGCACGTTCGGGCTTTTGACGATCCTGTCGATTGCGCCCGGCATCCTGATCATGGTGACGAGCTTTCCGCGCTTCATCATCGCGTTTTCGATCCTGCGCAGCGGCATGGGGCTGGCGACGACGCCGTCGAACATGATCCTGCTCAGCCTGGCCCTGTTCATGACCTTCTACGTCATGTCGCCGACCTTCGATCAGGCGTGGAAGGACGGCGTGCAGCCCCTGCTTGCCAATCAGATTTCGGAGGCGGACGCCGTGCAGCGCATTGCCGAGCCGTTCCGGACCTTCATGTCGAACAACACGCGTGACAAGGATCTGAAGCTGTTCGTCGATCTGGCCCGCGAACGCGGCCAGACGACCGTCGTCGACAACAAGATCGACTATCGCGTCCTGATCCCGGCTTTCATGATCTCGGAAATCCGTCGCGGCTTCGAAATCGGCTTTCTGGTCGTCCTGCCGTTTCTGGTTATCGACCTGATCGTGTCGACCATCGTCATGGCGATGGGCATGATGATGCTGCCGCCGACCTCGATTTCGCTGCCGTTCAAGATTCTGTTTTTCGTGCTGATCGATGGCTGGAACCTGCTGGTCGGCAGTCTGGTCCGCTCTTTCCACTGACAAGACAAGCGCAAGACGATCGCCGGAGCCGCGGCCCCGGCGATCGCTGAGCTTTACTCGGCCGCGATCGCCGCCGCGTTCTGGTCTTCTTCCATGAACGGCTCCGCGCGCATCGGTAGCGCCGGCACGTCCATGTGGTCGGGCGCGAGGCCCTGCCTGGCCCGGTCCGCCATC
The DNA here is from genome assembly GCF_053521765.1 of Rhizobium sp. A37_96. NCBI lineage: Bacteria > Pseudomonadati > Pseudomonadota > Alphaproteobacteria > Hyphomicrobiales > Rhizobiaceae > Rhizobium > Rhizobium sp. A37_96. The sequence goes on from NZ_JBNWDS010000002.1 coordinate 517,770, forward strand.
ATCTCGAAGGCCGTTTCCAGATGGTGCGTGAAGCGCTCGGCATCGAAAAGCGGCTTGATGTAGCGATTGGTCGCCAGCGTTTCCTTGAACTGCGCGATACGCTCCGGCTGGCCGGCGAGCTGCACTGCCATGTCCTCATAGGCCTTGATGTCCTCGGCCACCAGTTCGGGCAGGCCGATGGCGTTCAGCAGGCTTTCGCTGACGCGCGAGGCGAAGTTGGTGCCCTTCGTGGTGAGGACCGGCAGGCCGCCCCACAGCTGCTCGGACGTCGTCGTGTGACCGTTGACGGGGAAGGTGTCGAGGCCGAGATCGGCAAGCTGCTGACGATCGATATGATCCTCGTAGCGAATGCGGGTGGTGAAGACGACGCGCTTGCGGTTGATGCCGCGCGCTTCCATGCGCGACCAGATGTTGGCTTCGGCCCGGGGGCCGTTGCACAGCAGCCAGAGCACGCTGTTCTTGCTGCGCTTGAGGATGTTGCACCACACGTCGACCATCTGCGAGGTGATCTTGCGGTTGCCGTTGAAGGACGCGAAGACGAAGGCGTCCTCGGGCAGCCCGTGCTGCGCACGGGTTGTCGGCCGCGGCTTCGGACGGTTGAGCGGGTCGTTCGGCTGATAGCACTCGGGCAGGCGGCAGAATTTCTCGTGGAAGTGCTCTTTCGAGCGGTCCGGCAGCACAAGATGATCGCCGATGATGTAGTCGAGGTCGATGTTGACGGTCGTGCCGGGGAAACCCAGCCACGCGACCTGGATCGGAGCTCCCATGTGGTTGAGGATGAAGGCGCGGCTTCCCTTGGTGTGACCCTTGAGGTCGACGAGGATGTCGATCCCGCGGCTGCGAATGGCCTCAGCCGCCCCCTGGTTGGAAAGGCCGCGTATATCGACCGTCGTCCCCAGCTTTGAGTAGTCGAACGTCTCTTCCTTCTGGTGAGCCAGGTCGGAGTGGTCGAAGAGCGTGATTTCGAACCGGTCCTTGTCGTGCAGCTCCAGAACGCGCTGCATCAGCTTCATCGTCGCATGGCCCGGCCAGAAGTCGGACGAGAGATAGCCGATGCGGATCTTGCTGCCCCAGTTGTGCGGCATCTTGCGGCGGGCCTCTGCGTGGCCTTCCGGCAGCGCGACGGTGTCGTGGATGGCGAGCTTGTTGATCGTCTCGTCTCCGCACCAGTGAAGGTGGAAGAAGGGGTTGTCGGGGATGATGTGGTCGAGTTTGCCCTGCGCCAGCGACGTCGTGACGGGCGCCATATGCTTGTCGACGGCCGCCAGATCGGACACCTCGCGCGCAAAGATCAGATAGAGCGCGCGGAAGATGATGTTGTCGGGATGCTTCTTGAACAGGGTCGTGACGATGTGCCGGTTGCTCTCGTCATAGAGATCGTCGGTCAGCAGATTTGCGGCCATCTGGCGATGCTTGATTTCCGGCCCCTCCACGAGCACCGTCTTGAAGCCGGTCAGCAGTTCCTTCTGCTGGCGGCTCAGGAAGATGCGGCTGAGGACGAAGGCAAGATCGGGATCCTTGAAAGCCAGCGGCAGGATCAGGCTTCCGACTGCAAGGGCCTGGTCGTCGTTGCCGCAGTCGCCGTGGAGCAGCAGGGCTTCGCGAAGATAGTCCTCGCGCTGGGGCTTCTGCCGGCCGGCCAGCTCGTAGGCGCTCGCCGCATCCGACCTGAAGCCGAGTTTGAGCAGCGTCTTTGCCAGCAATACATAGGTCTTGGGGGACCGGTCGACGTTCAGCAGCTCGTTCAGCGTTTCGAGCGCGCGCGTATATTGCCCCTTCTGATAGAAGCTGGACGCTGTCACAAAGGCGTTTTTTGTATTCACGAGCGAGAACTCCGAGCGATATGTTTGATCGGCTCCCCGCCGAAGGTCGAGGGCCGGCATCATGGATTCGCCCTATGATCTCCCACGTAGCTTGCCTGAAACCGAAGCAACGGTTGAAAGCGTCTTTACGCATTCTTAGCCACGTTCCGGAGAGAAAGTTTGCCGCCGCCCCGGATTAAGAAATTCGCAAGCAATGGGTGCGAACTTTCTCGCGACATGACGGGTTTGGTCCTCTAGGAAAATGGATCGAGGGGCATGAAGCTGCTCCGTCATCGCCGGTATACCCAGTCCGGTATGTCCTCCTTTTGTATCCAGTTTCCAGGGGACACCTATGACCAGCATTATCACTAACAATTCCGCAATGGCCGCCCTCCAGACGCTGCGTGGCATCAGCAGCAACCTGCAGGACACGCAGAACGCCGTTTCTTCCGGCCTGCGCATCTCCAAGGCTTCCGACAACGCAGCTTACTGGTCGATCGCCACCAGCATGAAGTCCGACGACAGCGCCATGGGCGCCGTTTCCGACGCTCTCGGCCTCGGCGCTGCCAAGGTTGACACTGCTTCGACGGCCGTTTCCAGCGCCATCGACATCGTCGGCCAGATCAAGGACAAGCTCGTCACCGCCATGGAAGGTTCGGTCGACAAGAAGTCCGTTCAGGAAGAAATCGGCCAGCTGCAGCAGCAGCTGCAGAGCGTTGCCCAGTCGGCTTCGTTCAACGGCGAAAACTGGGTCATGGCCAAGAGCGGCGACTCCGCTTCGGTTGTTTCGTCCTTCATCCGCGGCACCAACGGCACCGTTTCCGTCAGCACGTCGGCCTACGCCTTCGACACCGGCGCAACCGGCAACGTTCTGTTCGGCGCGAATGCAGACGGCACGATCAACACGTCTTCGGGTATCCTCGGTACCACGAACTCCACGGCCAACGCTTCGGTCTTCAGCCTCGACATCAGCAACATGACCGGCGGCCAGATCTCCAGCGCGCTCAACATGGTTCAGACCGCTCTGAACTCCATGACCAGCCTGGGTTCGAAGCTGGGCTCCATCTCCAGCCGTATCGACCTGCAGACGAGCTTCGCTTCCTCGCTCTCCGACTCGATCCAGTCGGGCGTTGGCAAGCTGGTTGACGCCGACATGGAACAGGAATCCAGCAAGCTCTCCGCTCTGCAGACGCAGCAGCAGCTGGCCATCCAGTCCCTGTCGATCGCCAACTCCTCGACCCAGTCGATCCTGTCGCTCTTCCGTTAATAGGAAGCGCCAACGCAGCGCGTTGGACGACAATCCTAAACAACAAGTTAACCGCGCCTATCTAAGGCGCGGTTTTTTTTATATTTTTTGGCTAAAACCAGTTCAGGTTTTCTTAACCATATTGCTGTTTCTTAGGACCATCGAAGCGGCGAGTTAACCTTAACGGATTTGGTTAACAGGCATGATGCTGAATGCCGTTACCGGTTTTAGGTCCGGAATGTCCCTTATTTAACCACTGCCAAAAGGGGCAAATATCATGACGAGCATTCTTACCAATAACGCCGCAATGGCAGCCCTCCAGACGCTGCGCTCCATCGGCTCGGATCTGCAGCAGACGCAGAACGCCGTATCTTCCGGCCTGCGCATCTCCAAGGCTTCCGACAACGCAGCTTACTGGTCGATCGCCACCAGCATGAAGTCCGACAACAGCGCCATCGGCGCCGTTTCCGACGCTCTCGGCCTCGGTGCCGCCAAGGTCGATACCGCAACCACCGCAGTCACCAGCGCCCTCGACGTCGTCGGCCAGATCAAGGACAAGCTCGTCACCGCCATGGAAGGTTCGGTTGACAAGAAGTCCATCCAGGAAGAAATCGGCCAGCTGCAGCAGCAGCTGCAGAGCGTTGCCCAGTCGGCTTCGTTCAACGGCGAAAACTGGGTCATGGCTCAGAGCGGCGACTCCGCTTCGGTTGTTTCGTCCTTCATCCGCGGCACCAACGGCACCGTTTCCGTCAGCACGACCTCTTACGAGTTCAACTCCGGCGCAACCGGCAACGTTCTCTTCGGTGCGAACAACGGCACGATCGACACGTCTTCGGGTATCCTCGGCACGCAGGACTCCACGGTTGGCGCTTCGGTATTCAGCCTCGACATCACGGGCATGACCGGCGGCCAGATCTCCAGCGCGCTCAACATGGTTCAGACCGCTCTGAACGCCATGACCAGCATGAACTCGCGCCTCGGCTCGATCTCCGCTCGTATCGACCTGCAGACGAGCTTCGCTTCCTCGCTCTCCGACTCGATCGAATCGGGCGTTGGCAAGCTGGTTGACGCCGACATGGAACAGGAATCCAGCAAGCTTTCCGCTCTGCAGACGCAGCAGCAGCTGGCCGTTCAGTCCCTGTCGATCGCCAACTCCTCGACCCAGTCGATCCTGTCGCTCTTCCGTTAATAGGAAGAACCGGCGCAACGCGCCGGTCGATAGCAAGAGACAACACTTCGCCGCGCCTTCTCCGGAAGGCGCGGTTTTCTTTTGATCCGATACGCGATCGCTTCAACTCTTTGTTCTCACGCGATCCCGCACGAAAAACCGCCGCGCGCTTTTTCCTGGGGTTGCTCTAAAGCGCAGGGCTATCCTTCGGATTCGCTTCTCGCGCTTCAGGTCTTTCATTTTGCGCATGTCGTTATCGCAAAACCGCTGCACACTTTTGCGCGACATGCTTTAGGACGCAATTGCGAGCTCGGCGCCGGCCCGGTCGCGGATGGCATCGACGAAACCGTCGAACAGCTTGCGCATGGCAACTTGCTTGTAGGGATAGACGATGGGATCGTCCATATTGTGGACCACCATCGCAACGTCGAGCTCGAACACCAGCAGGCGGCCGTCGGGAAGCTCGGCGCAATCGATGCCGAAATAATCGAGCCCGATATGGTGGCAAAGGGCTGCGAAGCTTTCCTTGTGGCGAACCGCGAAATCGTGATCGAAATCTTCCATCCACGCCTGTTCGACGGCGCGTTTTTCGGCGCTCTGTCCCATGCCGGCGCTCAGATAGTGCACGATCCAGTGTTCCGAGAGCGCCATATGGCTGGCGAAGGCCCTGCCGTTGATGAAGACGACGCGTTGCTTGTTGTAGAGGCCGTCGGGGCCGCGAAAATCGATGAATGGCGCGACATAGAGCTCGTGGGCAGGCTGCGCCTCAAGAAATGCCGCCAGTCCGGCCGGATCGGCGATGCGCTCCATCCCGTTGCCCGCATGCGTGCTGATGGGGCGAACGACGAGCGGGAACGAAAGGCCGGGGGCACAATGCTCGAGCTGTCTGGTGCCTGCGCCGACAGCGGCAAGATCGGCGCGCGGCACGCGATGGGTGATGGGCGACAGGATGGACGGCTCGTTGGCCAGCATCGCGCTCACGCCGTCGCGCGTGAGCCCTGCGATCAATGCCGGATTGCGGTTCATGACCACGCCGTCGAATCCGGCAAGCAGCCCTTGCATATGCGCGAGGAGGGGAGCGTTCTCGGTCGATTCCCCGATCGCCATAAAGGCGACGTCATGGTCCGGCAGATCGGCAAGAACAGTAGTTTCCAGGCCGACGTAATGCAGCAACAGCACGCAGTCGCTCCCCGCCAACAGGAAATCCAGCGGCGTATTGGCCATGAAATCGCCTTCCGTGACGAAGGCCAGCAGCCGCGGTCCGGCGCCGTTGCCATGGACGACGCAGAAGTCGCGGCGCAGCTGCACGGCATTCTTCAGGATCTGGCGGGCCTCGTCGCTGCGGCCGAGCGTTTGCAGGATGATCGCCATGTCCAGAAGCGCGGCCGCGTCGGTCGGATCCGCCGTCACGCGTTGCATGAGCTCGTTCCACAGCGGCGTCACGTCATGGCCGGCATAGACGAGCGAGACGATTCTCTGCATGCCGAGAATTCGGGAGGTATCCGGCACGTTCTGGGAAGCCGAACCGGCGATTGGTGCTTTGGTCGTCAGCATTGGGGGAAATCCTGTCGGGAACCGATTGTCAAAACGCTATGAACGAGCGCGTCGATATCCGTCTGCCGTGTCCGATGGTTCACGATCGCGGCCCGGATGGCCGGCTGTCCGTTCAGATGGGTGAGAGACGGGGCGACGCGGCCTTCGGCATGGAGACGCTCGACGATATGGGAGTTGATGGATGGTGCTGCCGTGCCGTCCGCTCCCACATAGGCGAAGCAGACGATATTGAGGGCAACGGGTGCAAGCAGCTTCAGCGCCGGCTCCTGCTCGATTCGCTGCGCCAGCTTGCGCGCCAGCATGCAGTTGGCGCTCATGGCGTCCCCCAATACCTTGACGCCGTAGGTCTTCAGGGTGAACCAGGTCTTCAGCGCCCGGAACCCGCGCGACAGGTCCGGGCCGTAGTCGCAGGGCCACCAGTCCCCGCCGGCAAGGCCGGTGGCCGCGCGGCTGAGATAGGCGGCATCCGAAGCAAAGGTTTGCCGTTGCCACTCGCTGTCCCGCACCAGCAGGAAGCCGGCATCGTAGGGCACCTGGCCCCATTTGTGGAAATCGAAGGCGAGCGAATCGCAGCTGTCGATCCCGGCGAACAAGGGCGCCAGGTCCGGGCTCAAGATGCCGAGCGCGCCCAGCGCGCCATCGACGTGAAAATGAAGACCATGGGTATCGGCGACATGCCGCAAACCGGCGAGATCGTCGACGGCGCCGGTGTTGACCGTCCCCGCGCTGCCGATGACGAGGAACGGCAGGAAGCCTTCTCGTCTGTCGCGCTGGATCGTCTGCTGCAGCGCATCGATGTCGATCTGCCCGAGCGCGTTGACCGGAATGCGCCGCAACTGGTCGCTGCCGATGCCGGACATTTCGAAGGCGCGCGGAACGCATCCATGCACTTCGCTCGACGCGTAGGCGACGAGGCGGGATTCGTCGGACAGGCCGGCCGCGCGCACGTCGCGGCCGAGCTTGCGGCATCGGGCGATCTGCACCGCGACGAAATTGGCCTGCGATGCGCCGGTCAGGAATATGCCGCCCGCCGTTTCCGGGAAGGAGAAGATCTGGCGCGTCCAGCGGATGATCTGGCGCTCGACTTCGATCGGCATGTGGTCGCGTCCGCCGAGATTGGCGTTCAGGCCGCCCGCCAGCATTTCGGCCAGCATGCCGGCGACCGTGCCGCCGCCCTGGACCCAGCCCATGAAGCCGGGGTGGATGTTGCCGCTGCCATAGGGCAGAATATTCTCGCGAAAAATCGCATGGACATCCGCCAGGTCGCTGGCCTCGATGGGTAGGGGCGTATCGAACAGGGCGCGGGCCGAAGAGGGCGCATGTTGCCAGACCGGCTTCGTGCCGAGCGCCTGGAGGTGATCGAGCATGTCGTCAAGCATCTGGTGACCCTGCTTGCGCAGGGCCTGCCAGTCGTCGGGGTCGAGGCTCGTTCGCTCATGGCGATCAACCGCCGCTCGCCCGGCGTCCTGCAAACTGAACATCTCAACCTCGTACATGACCGGGCGTGGCGACGGTGTCGTCGGAACGCCCGGCGAAGGCGCCGGCCGCTTCCCGCCCGACATTGGGCGGATCGCCGCTATGCTACGACGCTCAAGATGGCGCGAGGCTGACTTGCCGTTGGTGAAGCACGCCAAATGACGAAGTTTGGACGGAAATCCGGCCATGCGCGCACGCTGCGCGGATGAGGCCCCTTCGGCTTCAATGAAAGGTAGCGGAAACGGCGCTTGCCAAATCGGGTGGTCTGATCGGCGGAGCGTATGATTTCGTTAACTTTCGCCGACGGCGTTAACCATTTATTAACCGTATTGTTGTCAGTTGCGGCTAACGCAACGGTTGGTTAACCTCTCCTAACAGGCGGTTAACAAGCATGAGGCTGATTGCCGTTCCCGGCCGCAGACCGGAATGTCCCTTCCAAATTCAGCCACAAGGGGCACCCTTCCATGACAAGCATCCTCACCAACGACGCGGCGATGTCCGCTCTCCAGACCCTGCGCACGATCAACTCCAGCCTGCAGGATACGCAAAGCCGTGTTTCCTCGGGCTACAAGGTCGCCAAGGCCGCCGATAACGCCGCCTATTGGTCGATCGCCACCACCATGCGCTCCGACAACAGCGCGCTGTCCGCGGTCTCCGACGCTCTGGGCCTGGGCGCCGCCAAGGTCGATACCGCCTATACCGCGATGGACAACGCCATCACCGTCGTCCAGCAGATCAAGGACAAGCTCGTCGCGGCAACCGAAAACAGCGTGTCGAAGGCGGACGTTCAGGAAGAAATCACGCAGCTGCAGCAGCAGCTGGAGAGCATCGCCCAATCCGCATCCTTCTCCGGACAGAACTGGATGTATGCGGCCAACGGCGCCTCGGCATCCGTGGTCTCCTCTTTCGTGCGCAACAACAACGGCACGGTTGCCGTCAACAGCACGAGCTACAGCTTCGACACCGGGTCGCAGGGCAACGTCCTGTTCGGCGCCAAGCCCAGCGGCTCGATCGATACCAATTCCGGTATTCTCGGCAGCACGCAGAATATCAGCGGCAAATCCTACTCCGTCTTCAGCCTCGATATCACCAACATGACGAGCGGAGACATCGGCAAAGCGATGAACCTCGTTCAGGGCGCCCTTAACGCGATGACCAGCACGGCCTCGCAGCTCGGTTCGCTTTCCACCCGCATCGACCTGCAGACCAGCTTCGTCTCCACCTTGAGCGATACGATCGATTCCGGTGTCGGCAAGCTCGTCGACGCGGATATGGAAGAGGAATCGAGCAGGCTTTCGGCCCTGCAGACACAGCAGCAGCTGGCGATCCAGTCGCTGCAGATCGCCAACACCAGCGCCCAGAATGTCCTCGCTCTCTTCAAGTGAGCCTTGACTGGAGCTTGCGTTGAAATGGCGCGGCGGCATTTCTCTCTTGTCGCCGCGCATAAGCTTTTGTTAACGTTGCCGGTAATTGATTTGCAGTCTTTGCGCAGGATCCGGCCTTCGTTCTTTACAGCGGTCGTCGGATCTTGCCTTAGCGACGGGCCGCGCTGGGAGTTCCCCCCGCTGGTGGGCATGAGGCCAATCGTTGCTGCCGGATAGACCCGGTTTGCCAGTCCCAATGGAACTACGGATTTTCTGATGAGCAATGTGACGACGAATCCTGCCGCGTCAGCGGCGCTGACCGTGTTGCGCGGAATCAATACAGATCTCGGTGTCGTGCAGCAGCAGGTCTCGTCCGGCTTCCGTATCGCGACGGCGAGTGACGATCCGACCTATTGGTCGATGGCAACCACCATGCGCTCCGACCAGAGCAGCCTTTCCACGATCACGGACGCGCTCGGCCTCGGTTCGTCCAAGGTCGACACCGCATCCACCGCGATGGATACCGTCGTCAGCCTTCTGACCCAGATCCAGTCGAAGCTGGTATCGGCAAAGGAGCCGGGCACCGACAAGGATGCCGTTAACGCCGATATTCAGCAGCTCAAGAATCAGTTGCAATCGGTCACGCAGTCGGCTTCCTTTTCCGGCGAGAACTGGCTCTACAACACCAGCCAGCATCCGAGCACGCAGCAGTCGGTGATCAGCAACTTCACGCGAGGCGCGGGCGGGCAGGTCAGCCTTACGACCATCGGCTACGACAGCTCCCAGACACTGATGATCGACACGGCGGATCCAAGCCGCGGGTTGCTGACCAAGAATGTCGATGCAAGCACGTTCGACAGCTCGGGCACCGGCGGCAGCACCACGGCCCGCAATTACTATCTCTTGGCGGCCGATACGGGAACGACCCCGGCAGGCGGAACGGAAATCGCCATATCGAGCAGCACGACGGACGACCAGCTGACCGACATGATCAATGTCACCAACTCGCTGCTCAAGTCGGCGACTTCGGCGGATTCGACGTTGGGCCTGATGAAGTCGAACATCGACGATCAATCGGACTATATTTCCAAGCTCAGCGACGCCATCAAGAGCAGCGTCGGCGATCTCGTCGATACGAATATGGAAGAGGCGTCCGTACGGCAGAACGCCCTGCAGACCGCACAGCAGATGGGTATCCAGGCATTGTCGATCGCCAACAGCATGGCGAACAAGGTGCTTATTCTCCTTCAGTCGAAATAAGGATTCGGCGGCCCGGCTCGATCGGCGTCCGATCGAGCCGGGCCGCCCGCATTCATCCTCGCACAAGTTTGACTGCCTACGGTCCTTCGCAATGGCATGGTTGCGCAATGTGCCGGTGACATCAGTCATTTCCGGAGGGCGCAGCCAGAGGACGGAAACCGGAAGCGTGATGATCGACGTTTTGAGAATGGCAATGGATCGGCCCCTTGGCAGCATCGACTTGCAGCGCCCCTGTGGCGCGAATGGGGAGATGCGCGCGTGAGCTTGACACTGTCCCGATATCTCAAGGATTTCAGCGCCGAACAGATCCCGCCGCCCCAGGTCGAGGACATGGCGTTTGCGGAGCCGGCGGATTTTCCCGAAAGCCCGGCGGAGCCGCCCGTCGATATCGAAGCCGAGCGTCGGGCCGCCTATGCGGAAGGGCACGACGCGGCAACGCAGGAATTGTCGCAGAAACACCAGGCCGAACTCGACGCCATGGCCGAATCGTTTCGTGCCGAAACGGATGCCTTGCGGATACGCTACGAGGAACAGGCGGCGGAGAAGATCGCGGCTGACATGACGCGCATCGCCACCTTGCTGGGGCAGGCGATCAGCGTAGAAGCGGCGGCCATCCTCGCGCCGGTGATGACCGAGACGCTGACGACCAAGGCCGTCGCCGAGCTGGCCGATCTGGTGAAGGCTGCAATCCTCGACGGCAGCGTGGGTCCGATATCCGTCAGCGGCCCGCGTCATCTCTTCGAGGCTCTTCACACGCATCTCGGCGATGACGGCGCGCTGTTGCGCCATGTCGAAGCGCCGGACGTCGATCTCACGGTCACGATCGGCGAGAGCGTTCTCGTGACCCGGATGTCGGCCTGGGCCGCTAGTCTGAAAGAGATTCTGAAATGAGCGACGGCGATCAAAATCACGGCAAGCACGAGATCATCATCGTCAAGCGCCACGGCGGCGGCGATCATGAAGGCGGACATGGCGGCGCATGGAAGATCGCCTACGCCGACTTCATGACCGCCATGATGGCCTTCTTTCTTGTCATGTGGCTGGTGAATGCCGCCAACGAGGAGACGAAGGCCTCGGTCGCATCCTATTTCAATCCGATCAAGCTGGCTGACGAAAAGCCGACGGAGAAGGGTCTCAAGAAGCCTGTCGATCAGGCTCAGGGCGAAAAGAACCAGCAGAAATCGGACAAGCCGCAGGACAAGCCGAACGACGGCAAGTCGGCCAAGACCGGCGAAGACCTGACATCGACGTCGGGCGATCAGACGAACTACTCCGAGGCTGATTTCTTCGAGAATCCCTATTCGGTCCTGGCTGAAATCGCCCAGGAAGTCGGCCAGCAGGCGAACGTCAGCGCCAAGGGCGAGGGCGGCGCCGCGCAGTCGGGTCCGGCGACGGGCGCAGACGGCGGTCAGGCCTATCGCGATCCTTTCGATCCGGATTTCTGGACCAAGCAGGTTCAGGTTTCCAGCGCCTCCAAGAAGGCGAACGAGGAACAGTCCGCGAAGTCGGATCAATCGCCCAAGGGTGAAGTCGTCGCCTTGTCGAAGGCGACGGCTGCGGACACGGGACAGCCTGCCGACCAGCCGCAGACGCCGGAGCAGCAGCCGACTGTGAGCGAGCAGCAATCGACCGGCAAGGCGCAGGGAAAGCAGACGCAGCCCCAGCAGGTCGCCAAGGCCTCCGGGCAGAGCGATGCATCCACGCCCGAGGACAATGCCATTTTGCCGCAGAGCAAGGACGCCGCGCCGACAAAGGCGGAGCAGCAGGACGCCAAGGATCTGCAACAGGCAATCCAGGCCGAGATCAAGGGTGTCGCCGGTCAGCTGGCCGAGGGGCTGCAGGTTACAGCGGCGGAAGGCGGAGTGCTGGTGACGATCTCCGATCAGAGCAACGACCCGATGTTCAACATCGGTTCGGCGGTTCCGCGCCGCGAGATGGTGCTGGCGATGGAAAAGATCGGCAAGCTGCTCGCCGAGCGCAAGGGATCGATCCTGGTCCGCGGCCACACGGACGGGCGTCCCTATATGGTCGACGGCCGCAACGACAACTGGCGCCTCTCCCTCGATCGCGCGCAAAGCGCCTATTACATGCTGACCAGCGGCGGGCTGGACGAGAAGCGGATCGTGCAGGTTTCGGGCTTTGCGGACCGGCGCCTCAAATTGCCGGCCGATCCGTTCAACGATGCCAATCGGCGCATCGAGATTCTCATCGCCAATCCTTCGAACCAGGCAGCGACGGATCCTGCGGCTTCGGGCACGCAGACACCCGCCAAGCCCGCTTCGGGCAAAGGCAAGTCCGGCCAAGGCAAGCAAGGATAGTTCATGGTGCGCAAACAGCATCGTCATCACCTTGCGCTTACGCTCACCCTCGGCATGTTGGTGCCGGGGGCTGTGAACGCCGAGGGGCAGGACAACCTGCCGCTCTACAAGATGATGCACTCGCTCGAATTCGTGCAGGATTCCGTGGTCGCGGGCGACAGTTCCGCCGGAGAAATGCAGCGCTTCCTGCTCGCAACCATCGACGAACGCCTGCGCAACGCGGACAAATCCGTTTTCGACGACGGACGCAACGTCGATGCAGCGCTGATCTACGCCATGAGCGGCGGCAACCCCGAGACGCTCGAATATCTGATGTCGCGCGACGTCAACGGCAATTTCGACAATCGCGTTGCCGACGTTCTCAGGAAATATCTGAACGGCAAGGGACTGCTGGTCGTCAACACGCTTGCCGACATCGCCAAGGAATATCGCGACAAGCCGATCGGCCCCTATCTTTCGCTGGTTGCCGGCAATGTCATGTCCGGCAAAAATGCCAAGGCGGCCCTGAAACTCTACGACTGGGCTCGTTTGATGGCCCCCGGCACGATCATCGAGGAATCGGCGCTCCGTCGCTCGCTTGCCCTGTGTGCCGACGCGGGAATGGTGCCGACGGGGCTCGACTATGCGCAGCGCTATACGAGGCGCTTCCTGCATTCGCCCTATGCCAGCCAGTTCGCCGATCTTTTCGTGCAGCTCGTGGTCGATCACGATTCGGATATCAAGCAGCAGGACATCATCGATATCCTGTCCTTCATGGACCCGCCCAGACAACGGGAGATCTATCTGCGCATGGCGCGCCGTGCCGCGATCGCCGGCAAGTCCGATCTCGCCGCACTGGCGGCCGGCCGCGCCCAGGCGATCCCCACCACGGACGGCGGCGACGCCTTCGGCGCGCTGGCGAACTTCTATGGCGGCGTGGCGGGCATATCGACACCGGAACTGAAGTCGGCGATCAACGATGTCGACCAGATGCCGGCGGGAGAGCTGAACGCGCGGGATCGTGCCCTGCGTGATGCGGCGAAGGCCGTGGCACAGGAGATCATGCGCACGCCCGACCCTGCAAGCCTCGGGCAAGGCAACGTTCCTAACCTGTCCAACCAACAGAATACTGAACACGATGCTGCTGTGACGAATCAAGCGGGAGGCCAATCTCCCGGCACGGCGGGTGTTGAGCAGGGAGCCACGCCGAGCGCGGCTCCCGCACCGGAAGGAGGGCGGCAGGAGGTCGACTCTTCGTTCAACGCATTCGTCACGACGAGCCGCTCGAAGCTGGATGCCATCGACGGCCTGTTGAAGCAGGAAAGTCATTGATCATGAACGACATCGGTGTATCCGGCGCCTCATCCGGGGCGGATGTTCTTGCTGCCGTCAAGGGTGCGCGCTCCTCGAAACAGGACGACGGCAAAGGCTTTATCGATGCGCTGACCAGCTCGCTCGGCAACGGACGGAAGTCCTCCGGCGTGAATGCCGGTCAGGACGCGACGGCCACGGGCACGACAGCCGATGACAATGCGGATGCGGATACCGATACGGCCAAGACGGCGGCGGGCAATTCCGCGGCGATAGCTCTTGCCATTGATGACAGCGCCAATGCCGGAGTTGGTATGATCGACACGTCCGGAGCCAATCTCGCCGCCCTCGCTGGCCTGACCAAGGGCGCGAAGCCCCCACAGGGCACGACCGCCGCGGCGCTCTCGAAATCTCTCATAGAGTTGCAGAAGGCGGCCTCGGCTGCGGCCGAAGGCAGCACTGCGCAACCAGCCGATGGCGATCAGCCGGCCGTAACAGCCGATCCTGCCATGCCGGCGGCCGGCGCTGACAAGATGCCGACACAATCGACCGCGGTCGATCAGCTCGCCGGGATGGCGCAGCAACTGGCCGACATAGCTACGACGGACGGTCAGATTGCCCCGGTGAAGGGCAACGACAAAACGCCTGTCGTGAAAGGCGGGAAGAATGCGCAGTCTGCTGACGATGGTAAGTCGACGCCGACGCAAGACGGCCAGGTAGCCAATACGATCTCGGATACCTTGTCCCTGCTGAACGTTCCCCAGCCGGTGGTTGCGGCGCAGGCGGGCGCGATGCCGACCGGCAAGGCCGCTGACGATGCGAAGGTTCAGGGCATGTCGCTCGGCAATGCGGCCCTGTCGGACGATACGGTGGACGCGACGTTGGCGGTGCCGGACGACGCCAAGGGATCAGACGCATCACAGACCTTCCGTCTGACGCGGGCGGATGGCCGTGGCGGCGCGCTCGATCTTTCGATCAGCAAGACCGCGGATGACACGGCGGATGTCAAGGTGGCGGCGCCCGCAGGCGGCGACATGCCGACCGTCACGGTGCTGGATTCCCGCCGCTATTTGGGACTCGCCTCCAACTCGTCGCTAGTTGCCGGAACGATGGCGGGCGACCGCGAATGGTCGGCGGCGATGCAGCCGGGCTCGGCGCTGTCGAATGCCGCGAACCTGACAAGCACGGGCAAGGTCGTCAACACCCTGAAGATCCAGCTGCGGCCGGACAATCTCGGCGATGTCACGGCCACCATGCGGCTGTCAGGCGATCAGCTGAGCGTCGATCTCAAGGTTCAGACGAGCGAGGCCTACAGGCAGCTTCATGCCGACCAGAGCCGCATGGTCGAGGCGCTGCGAGCCCAAGGCTACCAGGTCGACAACATCACCGTCTCCATGGCGTCCAATGCGGATCAGCAGTCGGATAGCAGTCGCTCGGGATCGAATCAGCAGCAGCAATCCTTGTTGAACCAGGGGCAGGGGGGCGATGCGCGTCCCAAGGGTCAGAACTATTCGGGGCAGCAGGCAAATGGAAACGATGGCAATCGCAGCTCGGGTGAGCGCGGCGTTGAAGACGGTGCTGCCGGTAGCGCTCAGCGTCCTCGCTCTGGCGCGGTTTACCTCTGAGGCGCATGCTTCCGGAAACCCGGCACCGCCCGACAATGGTGCCGCTGGCCTTTGCGAACGCGAAATACAGTCAGCCGCCGCGAAATATGGAATACCGGAAGGGATCCTCTACTCGGTCGGCTTGACGGAAACAGGCCGTAAAGGATCGCTTTACCCCTACGCCCTCAATGTCGAGGGCCGGCCGATCTTCCCGCCATCGGAAAGTGCCGCCCTGCAGGTGTTCGCCGCAGCCAGGCAGAACGGCGCAAAGCTTATCGATGTCGGCTGCATGCAGATCAATCAGTATTTCCATGGTGAAAACTTTGCATCCGTCGACGCAATGTTCGATCCGCGCAGTAACGTCGAGTATGCCGCGAAGTTTCTTCGCAATCTGCATGACAGGCATGAGACCTGGACGATGGCGGTAGCCAGATACCATGCAGGCCCGAACAACGATCCCGCACAGAAGGTCTATGTCTGCCGCGTGATCGCCAATCTGGTTGCCACCGGCTACGGGAAATGGACGCCCAACGCGGCCACCTTCTGTCAGAATTAGACAACTCATAGGTTGTATTCGGCCTCTTGTTAGCCGCCGCTAACTCAATCGAGACTGTTGACTGCCATGGAACTGCCCAAAATGCGCGTGTTAATAATACGCTAACTAACAACTTTTTTATCGGTGTGAAATGCGATGCACCCACTACATCTAGTGCAAATCGCGCCTCTAAAGTTAATCAATTATTAATTTCCGTCACTCATTTCCGACAGTTGTTCGTGATTCGCCCGATTCGTACCCATAGTCCATCGAAACACCACACTGATTCGGAGGCGGACGAATGATCGTAGTGGTTGATGAGCGACAGCTCGTTAAGGACGGATATACATCACTGTTTGGGCGCGAGGGCATCCCTTCCACGGGGTTTGATCCACGCGAGTTCGGCGAATGGGTTACGACGGCGGCAGAGGGCGATATTGCTGCTGTTGAGGCCTTCCTGATCGGCCAGGGCCAGCAGGTGCACGAGCTCCCCAGAGCAATTCGTGACAGGACGGCAGCACCCGTGATCGCGGTCAGCGATCAACCTTCGCTGGAAGCCACGCTTGCACTCTTCGATTGCGGCGTGGACGATGTCGTGCGCAAGCCCGTTCATCCCCGGGAAATCCTGGCCAGGGCCGCGGCGATCCGCCGTAGGCTGAAGGCGATCAGCAACTATACCGATATCGGACCGATTCGCGTCTTTGCGGATGGTCGTGATCCGGAAATCAACGGATCCGTTTTTGCCTTGCCGCGCCGCGAGCGCCGCATCCTCGAATATCTGATCGCCAATCGCGGTCGCCGGGTGACGAAGACGCAGATCTTCAACGCCATCTACGGCATCTTCGACGAGGAAGTCGAAGAAAACGTGGTTGAAAGCCATATTTCGAAGCTGCGCAAGAAGCTGCGCAAGAAGCTCGGTTTCGACCCGGTCGATTCCAAACGCTTCCTCGGCTACTGCATCGACTGGAGCTGATATCTCCAGTCTGGCATTCAGGATGCTGAATTCATGAACAGGCCCGAGAATCACATGATTCTCGGGCCTGTTCTTTTGCTCCATGCGCATCGGCATTGCCCCGAAGGTGCGTCGTTTCTTACGTTAACGACAGTCGATGCCATGGCTGCGATGCGGCTCCCGCGAAGGGCATTTTCACGATGATCGGCTTTTCGCCCTCTCAGACAGCTTCACGCAAGGCCCGCCACCTACTCTCAGTCGTATGAAGGATAACGAGGATTCCAGATGAGGAATTTCGGCAGGATGAGGACTGGATTTGCGGAAGCGAACGCACAGGCGATTTGCCTGGGTGCCGCTTTTGGCAACGTCGCCAAGGCGATGCCGGTTCGTCGCGCCGTGTTGGCGGGGAAGGGCGTTGCGCATCTTGCGACCGCCGGATTCGATTCCCTGCACAATGGCATTCTCGTCTTCCAGTATGCTTGCAGACGGTCGTCTTTGGTTCGTTCCAGTGGTCTTCCATCGGGTGCCAACGACAATACGGCCAACTTCGCCGGCCTCACTCTGACAGGCTATTCTGACAATTCCGGCGCGCCATCGGCCATTCTGCGGCGCTAAAACGAATAGGGTATCGAGTCAGTCATGTCGCTCACAACAGCTCTCAATAACGCGCAGGCGATATTCAACAATACCGGCACGCAGAGCAGTGTCGTGTCGAACAATATCGCAAACGCCAGCAACTCGAACTATTCGCGTCGCCAGGCGATGCTGACCACCGACATGGCCGGCGCTCAGGTCGTGAAGATCGACCGCAGCAGCGAGCCGGCACTGCAGAAGGCCTATCTCAGCTCCTCGTCGTCGGACTCGGCGCAGCAGCTGCTTTTGAATGCCTACGGCAACCTTCAGTCGGCAACGCTCGGCGGCAACGACAACGAGATTTCGCCGGCGACCTATCTTTCCGCATTCCAGACCGCGATGCAGACCTTCTCCGGCTCGCCGTCCAGCACGACCGCCGCCCAGTCTGCGATCAATGCCGCGCAGAGCCTGGCCACCTCGCTCAACAACGCGACCTCGGCCGTACAGGACGCCCGCACCGATGCGGACAAGCAGATCAGCTCGGACGTCAGCACGCTGAACAGCCTGCTGAAGCAGTTCCAGACGGCGAATGACGCGGTGAAGTCGGCCACGACCACGGCCGGCCCGACCTCGAGCGCCCTTGCCGATGCGCTCGATCAGCGTGATTCGGTCCTGAACCAGATCTCGCAGATTGTCGGCGTGACCACGGTGACACGCGGCAACAACGACATGGCGCTCTATACGTCGAGCGGCACGACCCTGTTCGAGACCATTCCTCGTACGGTGACGTTTCAGCCGACGAATTCCTATACGGCCAGCACGGTCGGCAACAGCGTCTATATCGACGGCGTTGCCCTCACTCCCGGCCAGGGCGCCAATACGACGGCGCAGGGCAGCCTCCAGGCGGCCTTGCAGGTTCGCGACGACGTGGCGCCGACCTACCAGAAGCAGCTCGACGAGATCGCTCGCGGCCTGGTGACGACGTTTGCGGAAACCAACAGCACCAACTCGACAAAGGCGCCGGGCCTCTTCACCTGGACCGGCGGCACGGTGCCGAGCAGCGCGACGGTCGTCACCGGCCTTGCCGGCTCGATCACGGTCAATCCGGCCGTGGTGACGTCACAGGGCGGCAATCCGAACCTGCTGCGTGACGGCGGCATCAACGGCGCCAACTACGTCGTGAATACAAATGGCGACAGCGGCTACTCGACCCAGCTGGATGCCTACATCACGGCCATGAACACGAAAATGGACTTCGATGCGTCGGCCGGCTCCGATACCAAGGCCAGCCTCATGGATTACGCATCGAGTTCCATCGGCTGGCTCGAAGGGCAGCGCAGCACGGCAACGACCGCGGCCGAAAATACCTCGGCGGCCCTTTCGCGCTCCTCGGGCGCCTATTCGAATGCGACCGGCGTCAATCTCGACGAAGAATTGACGCTGATGATGGATATCGAGCAGTCTTACAAGGCTGGAACGAAGATATTGAACGCTGTCAATGAGATGCTTCAATCGGTACTGGATATTGCGAGCTAAGCTATGAAACTTTCTTTCATTTCGAGCACAGCCATTCAGAACGCCATGCGCCAGACGATCCGTCAGGCGCAGAACGAGATGACGAGTGCCTCGACCGAGGCAACCACGGGTGTCTACGCCGATATCGGCGTTGCACTGGGCAGCAGCACGTCGCTCAGCGTGAACCTGACGCGGGAGGTGTCGCGCATCGACTCCATCCTCAGCAGCAATTCCATCGCGAACCAGCGAATGACCTCCTCGCAAACCGCGTTGAGCGATATGGGAACGCAGGCGCAGAAGCTGATGGATCAGCTGGTGGCGTTGCGCGGCAACACGGACGGCAGCAGCGTGGCGCTGACGCAATCGACGGCAACCTCCACCCTGTCGAGTGTCATCGCGTCCGCCAACACCATGGTCAACGGCGAATATCTCTTTGCCGGCACCAACACCGATGTCCAGCCGATGACGGATAATTCCGCCGCGACGAACACGGCAATCCAGAATGCGCTCACCTCCTACATGGCCGCCCAGACCCCGCCCGTCACCTCGGCGAGCGATCTGACGGGCGACCAGATGAAGGACTTCATCACCACCAAGGTCGAGCCGATGTTCACGTCCGACAGCGGCTGGGCAAGCTGGTCGAGCGCGTCGGATCAGAACATGACGAGCCGCATCAGCAACTCGGAAGTCGTGGAAACCTCGACGAACTCGAATGCCTCCGGTATGCGCTATCTGGCGCTTGCGACCAGCGTGACCAATGCGCTGATGGGCACGACGCCGGCCTTGAGCTCGGACGCACTGAATGCGGTGACCGACCAGGCCATCAGCTATGCGCGCCAGGCGGTGGACGGTTTGAACAGCCAGGCAAGCCAGCTCGGCCTGTCGCAGTCGCGTCTGTCGGATGCGAACACGACGCTGAACGCGCAGAAGACCATTCTCAATACCAGTGTCGGCGACTTGACCGGCGTGGACCCTTACGAGGCTTCGACCAAGGTCAACAGCCTCGAGACACAGCTCGAAACCGCTTATACCATTGTCTCCAAGATCCAGCAGTTAAGCCTTGTAAATTACCTTTGATGATCAAAGGAAGGAATGACCAGGAAGGATGCGTGAATGTATCAGTTCTCATATGCGGAAGTCATGCAAGATGCCGTGGCCGACGCCAAGGAAAGAGAACGGCAAGTTCTGGACCGGTCGGTAGCTCTTCTCTCTGCGGCCCGTGATGCGGGGAAATACGGCCGCGAAGCGATCGAGGCTCTCTTCTATACGCGACGCGTATGGGTGAGCTTCGTCGAGGACCTGAAAAGTCCGGAGAACCAGCTCAATGTCGAATTACGTGCCAACCTAATCTCGATCGCAATCTGGATTTTGAAGGAATGCGATCGAATCCGGCGGCGCCAGTCGGAAAATTATCAAGGCATCATCGATGTCACCACCATCATCAGGGATGGACTTAAATGAAAAGTACGCTTCGCATATCGCTCAAAGCCGGGGAAAAGATCTTTATCAACGGGGCCGTCCTGCGTGTCGATCGCAAGGTTGCTCTGGAATTCCTGAATGATGTGACGTTCCTGCTTGAGAACCATGTACTTCAACCCGAAGACGCGACGACTCCGCTGCGCCAGCTCTACTTCATCGCGCAGATGATCCTCGTCAATCCCGAGGGCAAGGAGCAGTCGACGGCCATGTTCCGGAAGTCGATCGTTATGCTGCTGTCCTGCTTCCACAACGAGGAAGTGCTGGCCGAACTGAAACGTATCGACGGCCTGGTTGCCACCGGCCGCGCCTTCGATGCGCTGAAGGCGATCCGCGGGCTCTACCCGATCGAGGACAATATTCTGAACAATCAGGAAATGCCGGCCGCGACGATCGAGCATATTCGTCGGGAGATCGCTCCATGGCAGCGGTAGACGCCGTCAACAGCAGCAGCGGCAGTTCTTCCAGCGGTTCCTCGCAAAGTGCTGCCGCCGCATCCGCGAGCGCCAGCCTGAACTACAACGACTTCCTGCAGCTTCTCATCGCGCAGATGCAGAATCAGGATCCGACCGATCCTATGGACGCCAGCCAGCAGATTTCGCAGCTGGCGAGCTTCTCCCAGGTCGAGCAGCAGATCCAGACGAACTCGCATCTGGAAACCGTGCTGCAGAACCAGTGGATCTCGCAGGCGTCGGACTATATCGGCAAGCAGATCATGAGTGCCGACGGCAAGACCACGGGCACGATCAAGGAAGTCACAGTCTATACGGACGGCATCATCGCCCAGACCGATGCCGGTGACAAGATCCTGATCCAGGCCGGCGTGACGATTGCCCCGGCCGGCACGACCATTGATACTCCGCCGGCGTCAAGCGATAGTAGCGGCAGTGATTCGTCGGGCACGGATCCGACCAGCGGCTCATGAGGAGCCGCTGAACCGGGAGTGAAAATGTCATGAATGAAGCCGATGCATTGGATATCTTCCAGGCGGCGATCTGGACCGTGCTTGTGGCTTCCGGGCCGGCTGTCGCTGCCGCCATGGTCGTCGGTCTGGTGATCGCCTTGATCCAGGCGCTGACCCAGGTGCAGGAGGCGACTTTGACCTTCGTGCCGAAAATCGTGGCGGTCATGGTCACCATCGGCATTTCGGCTCCGTTCGTCGGCGCGCAGATTTCGATCTTTACCAATCTCGTCTTCTCGCGAATCCAGTCGGGCTTCTAGCGTCAATCCGAAGGCCGGTCCGGCTTTCGGATCGGGCGCATCGAAGGCCGCAGGCCATGCTCGCGCAAGCTTCGACTTTTAAAGGTCGGTTCCAATAGGGCAGGCGGGTCAGCCGTTTGCCTCCTCTCATGAAGAGACGGAACCGGTCGATGGCACAACCACCCGCAATAGCACTTCCCAAAGCCAATCCCAGTGTACGTGATATCGGGTTCGCACTCGGCATCATGGTCATCCTGTGCGTGCTGTTTCTGCCGATTCCGCCGTTTCTGATCGACCTTGGGCTGGCCTTCTCGATCGCATTTTCCGTGTTGATCCTCATGGTGGCGCTCTGGATCAAGAAGCCGCTGGAATTCTCGTCCTTTCCGACGATTCTGCTCATCGCCACCATGACGCGTCTGGCGCTGAACATCGCCACGACGCGCGTCATCCTTTCGCACGGTTATGAAGGGCATGATGCGGCGGGCGGCGTCATCGCGGGCTTTTCCAGCCTTGTGATGTCGGGCGACTTCGTCATCGGTCTGATCGTCTTCCTGATCCTCATCACCATCAACTTCATCGTCATTACCAAGGGTGCGACGCGTATCGCCGAAGTCGGCGCCCGTTTCACCCTGGATGCCATTCCGGGCAAGCAGATGGCGATCGACGCCGACCTTTCTGCCGGCCTGATCGATGAAAAGGAGGCGCAGCGCCGCCGCCGCGAGCTCGAGGAAGAGAGCTCCTTCTTCGGCGCGATGGACGGTGCCTCGAAGTTCGTGCGCGGTGACGCGGTTGCCGGCCTGTTGATCACCTGCATCAACGTTTTCGGCGGCATCATCATCGGCTATTTCCGTCATGGTATGCAGATCGGCCAGGCCGCCGACGTCTTCGTGAAGCTCTCCGTCGGCGACGGTCTGGTGTCGCAGATGCCGGCGCTTATCGTCTCCCTCGCCGCCGGCCTTCTCGTTTCGCGCGGCGGCACCTCCGGCTCCACCGACCAGGCCGTCCTCAACCAGTTGAGCGGCTATCCGCGTGCGCTTGCCGTCTCGGCGGTGCTGATGGGCATCCTGGCCGTCATGCCCGGCATGCCTTTCCTGCCCTTCGTCTTCCTCGGCGGCCTGATGGCGGCCGGCGCCTGGTTCATCCCGCGCCAGATCGAAGCCGAGAACAAGCTGCGCCGCGATGCCGAAGAGCAGAAGGTGATGCAGACGAAGGAGATGGAAAAGGATTCGGTCAAGTCGGTTCTGAAGACCGCCGAGATCGAGCTCGCCCTCGGCAAGATCGTCTCCACCCGCCTGCTCGGCGCCCATCAGGAACTGGCGTTCCGCGTCGGCAAGATGCGCAAGAAGTTCGCAACGCAGTACGGCTTCGTCGTGCCGGAGATCAAGGTGATCGACGACATGGCCATCGCCGACAAGTCGTATCAGATCCGCATCCATGGCACGACGATCGCCTCCAACATGCTGCGCGTCGGCGAAGTGCTCGTCGTCACCGGCTCCGGCCGCAAGCCGACCGTTCCGGGCGACGAGATCCGCGAACCCGCTTTTGGCATGCCTGCCGTCTCCGTTCTCGAAGCTTTCACCGAGGATCTGAAGCGCGAAGGCTTCCAGCCGATCGACAACGTGTCCGTCGTCCTCACCCATATGAGCGAAGTCATTCGCAACAACCTGCCGGCGCTTCTCTCCTATAAGGACGTGAAGATCCTGATCGAGCGTCTCGACCCCGAATACAAGAAGCTTGCTGACGAAATCTGCTCGTCGCACATGTCCTATTCGGGCCTGCAGGCCGTGCTCAAGCTGCTGCTCGCCGAGCGTGTCTCGATCCGCAACCTGCATCTCATCCTCGAAGCCGTCGCCGAGCTGGCGCCGCATGTCCGCAAGACCGAGCAGATCGTCGAGCACGTCCGCGTGCGCATGGCGCAGCAGCTCTGCGGCGATCTGGCCGACAATGGCGTGCTGCGCGTGCTGCGACTCGGCAGCAAATGGGATCTGATCTTCCACCAGGCGCTGAAGCGCGACCAGAAGGGCGAAATCGTCGAATTCGACATCGATCCGCGCAGTCTTGAGGAGTTCAGCGAGCAGGCGGGCAAAGTTATCCGTGAATATATGGATCGCGGCATGCCCTTCGTTCTTGTCACGTCGCCGGAAACACGCTCCTATGTGCGCATGATCATCGAACGCCTGTTCGCGACCCTTCCGGTCTTGTCGCATGTGGAATTGGCCAAGGGGATCGAGATCAAGATTCTAGGTTCGATTTCATGATAACCGACCCCCAGGGGACCGTTCTGGCGCTGTTCGTCGCCTTCTGCCGCATCGGCGGCTGCATGATGGTCCTGCCGGGGTTTTCTTCGGGCCGCGTCCCGGCGCAGATCAGGCTGCTGCTTTCGGTGGCGCTGTCGCTGGCGATCTTGCCGCTGCTCTGGAATACGATCTACCCCGAGGTATCGAAGGGCGACGCGAACTTTATCGGTCTCATCTTCACCGAAGCCGTCATCGGATTGATGTACGGGATCATGGCCCGGATCTACACGCTGGGCCTGCAGTTCGCCGGCACGATCATATCGATGCTGATCGGCTTCAACGCGCCGGCCGGCGCCGATATCATCGAAGATTCGAGCGAGACGTCGCTCACGAGCCTCATCAGCTTTTGCGGGCTCATGATCCTCTTCATCCTCGATTTCCATCACTATGTCCTGCAGGCGCTGGTCGATTCCTATTCGATCATTCCCCTGGGCGGCCACATCGAGCCGCGCGCCGCGCTGATCTCCATCACGGATACGCTGGAGACCACCTTTTTCATCATGCTGCGGCTGGCGAGCCCCTTCCTTCTCTATGGCCTGATGTTCCAGATTTCGATCGGCTTCATCAACAAGCTCGCGCCGCAGATCCCGATCTATTTCATCTCCACGCCGTATCTCCTGATGGGAGGGCTGTTCATGCTCTATCTCAGCATCGCGGCGTTGGTCAGTCAGTTTTCCAATTCGTTCCTTACCGTCTTCAACGGGCATTAGCCCGCGAGCGGAAAGAGGGCGAAGCCCGATTCGGGCGCAGCCGGCAGGTAGATAGGCGATGGCGGAAAAAAACCGTTCTGAAAAACTGAAGCGGCTGGTCGCGGTGCAGCGCCATCTGGAGCGGATCGCGGAAAACGAGCTTGCCGATACGACGCGCCAGCGCCTGGAGGTTACGGAGTCGATGGAGCGTGTCATGGTCGCCATCGGCTCGGTCGATCCCGTGCACATGGCTTTCTCGATCCATTATGCCGAACGCTATGGCCGCCTGATGATCCGGGACCAGCAGCTCGAAAGCATCCAGACGCTGATCCAGATGAAAGTCCAGCAGGAGCGCACCAAGGCAGACCGGCTGGAAGAGCACATGAAGGACGCCCGCGAGCTCGAAACGCGGGAAGCTGACGACAATGCGGTCTACGACATCATCGATCAGCGCTTCGCCGGCGAGACGCCAGCCTCCAGCAAGGTTCAAAAACCATAATCGCCGCGATCATGGGGCAGGATGCGCATCGTTGGGTTGCCGGCCTGCTCTGACATTTTGATTCGATACGTCCTGAAGTGAGCGCCGTGGCGCCCGTTTCAGGGCGTGCGATAGCAGAAGGAGACGTGACGTGGCTATTTCGCCTCCGAGTGATTTGGTCCTCGATGTCGTCAAGGCGGCAAATCCCGCCGATGTCGAGGCTGCGCAGGCCAAGCTTGCCGCCAACCGGGCCGCCTTTGCGGCCACCAGCCTCGCCGAAAACGGCAACGGCTTCGGCGCGGCCGTGGATGCGATGAACAGCGCCGCCACCCAGGCCGGCCTCGCCAACGCCAACACGCATGCAGCGGGCGGAAAGGTGCCGCAGGTCTACCGCAAGTTCGAAGCCATGGTGCTGCAGAATTTCGTGAAGAACATGCTGCCGAGCAGCGAGACCCTCTACGGCAAGGGTTCGGCCGGCGAGATCTGGAAAGGCATGATGGCCGAGCAGATGGGCAACACGCTTGCCAAGAACGGCGGCGTGGGCATCGCCGAGAAGATGTACAAGGAACAGGTCGACAAGATGCGCAATACCGGCGCCATCCACACCGCGACCGATGAGAACGACAAGAAGATGGCGCTCAGCGCGATCACCGATTTTCAGCGCAAGACGCTGGCCGCCAGTGATGCCGACAACGACGGCAACACCAGCATCACCAATCAGAATCCGTTGACGTCCCAGAAAGTATGAGCGAGGTAGCAAACATGGAAATGATGTCGCAGGACTATCGGATCAAGTCTGTGCTTGGCCGCCTTGAGATGATTATCGACAATGAGAACAACCGGATCGGCACCGACCCGGAATTCGATCTCAAGGTATCGAACGCCCACAAGAGCCGTTGCCTCTACGAATTGTCGATGCTGTTCCGCGATACGGATCCGGCCGATCTCGCTTCCGCCCATATCGAGCAGCTGCACGATCTGAAGAAGAAGCTGGTTTTGAACGCCCGCCGTGTCGAAGCTCATCTCGAGGCCGTGCGCGCCGTCGCCGATATCCTCAAGAATGCCGTGCAGAACGCCGATGCGGACGGCACCTATTCGCAGGAGCAATTCCGCGTCCGTGAGGCCGGATGATCAAGCTCGTTCTCACCGGCCTGTGGGTCTGCGCCGTAACATTGGCCTCGGTCTATTTTTCGGTGCAGGTGGCGACGGCGCCCGCGATCAGCCCTGACGACGCCAAGAAGGCGCAGCAGGTGCTTGTCAAGGGCGAATCGATCAACGTTCCCGTCATAGCCAACGGCCAGGTGACCGGCTACTTCCTGACGCGCATTTCCTTCATGATGGAGAAGGGCAAGGCGGCTGCGCTTCAGATACCCCTGCCGGAGCTGACGACGGACGAACTCTTCTCGCTGCTGGTCGGCAACAAGACGATCGACATCGCCAACGCGCAGAATTTCGACGTCGCCGCCTTTCGCACCGATCTGAAGAAGCGGATGAACGAACGGCTCGGGGGCGACTATGTCGCCGACGTGCTGATCGAACAGCTCGACTACCTCTCCAAGGAAGAGACCCATGGCGGGGAAAGCATCGGCAAGAGAACGGTCAAGCCGGTAAAGATCGTGCAGGATGCGGCAAAGGATAAGGTGCCGGCCGAGTAGTATCGCCCCGGCAACGCCATCGTCCCTGCGACCAAAACATGGCCGGCCATGGCTCACAAGCAGCGCCGCGATTAACAAATCCTTACCAGCCGTCAGCAAATCCGATCTTCCTTCCTAACGGAAAGTTGGATTTGTCTTGCTATAAACACCTCCTAGCGATGTCTCGCTGTCGTCTTGCCGATGAACGGTGGATGGGGTATGGCCCCATTGCCACCGATGTCAGGCGCATCAGCGATGTCGGGCTGGAGGTTGTTGGATTGAACCAGGTTGCCGATTTTGCCGTCGTCGCATCCCGCCGCATGATCTTTGATCTGCCGGTCTGCGATCTCGATTGGGACAATGCGCTGACCTTCGTCAGCGAGCTTGCATCCCTGCCGGTCGGGCAGACCTCGATCTCCTTCGTCAATGCCCACAACATGCTGGTGATGCTGCGCGACGAAAGCTATCGCAACGTCCTTGAACGCAATCTGGTGCTCCCGGATGGCGTCGGTCTGGATATCGCCTCGCGCTTCGCTCACGGCGAACCCTTTCCCGCCAATCTGAACGGCACGGATTTCGTGCCCGCGCTGCTGACCTTCATGGAGCGGCCGAAGCGGATCGGCCTCATCGGCGGCAAACGCTCCGTGGTCGAAAAGGCGGCGGAGAAATTTCGCCAGCATGCGCCGTGGCACCAGTTCGTCGTCGTTTCCGATGGCTTCTTCAATCCCGCGAGAAGCAATGCCGTTGCGGCGGAAATCGCCCGCCAGAAGATCGACGTACTGATTGTCGGCATGGGAACGCCGCTGCAGGAAAAATGGGTTGCCGAACATATCGGACCGCAACATGCCCGGCTGGTATTGACCGTCGGCGCTTTGTTCGATTTCGTTTCCGGAACGGTGCCGAGGGCTCCGGCGCTCGTGCGCGCCTTGCGCAGCGAGTGGCTGTTCCGTCTGGTGCTTGAGCCGAGCAGGCTATGGCGGCGTTACATGCTGGGCGTGCCGCTCTTCCTCTACCAGGTTGCGCGGCATCAGTTCGGCCGCAAGGAGCGCGTCCTTCGCGCAGAGCCGCAGCAGCTGCCGCAGCGGCGCATCACCTCTCGAGATAAATTAGCGAGTTAGTATTTGCGGGTGCCGCGTTAACCCTTTATTCGGCATGAAACTTTAGAGTGGGTTAACCATTTGCATTGGTCCCGGACCATGTGCGCGAGATGACCCGCCATGTTTGAAAGCAAAGCCAGAACCGGATTCTACCCAGACGATGCCGAAAGCTTCGAGGTTTCGCGCCGATCGGATCGGCGTGCGCTTGCCTCCGGGCGCGACGATGATGGTTTCGATGGTCCTGCCGGTCTGCATGCTGCCAATTCGGACGATCCGCGCGATGCGGAGCTGCGTGCAATCCTGCGCAGAATGCTGGATGGCGATCCCTATCCAGTGTCGGGCCGGAGAGTGCGGGTAGCGACCGGGCCAAAGCAGGCGCAGCCCGGCGCCGAACACATCGATGACATTCGGCCCTCCCGCTTCGCGGAATACGAACAGGCGGGTGAACAGCTATCCGAGCCCGTGCCGGACCTGCTTGAGTTCGTGCCCGATCTGCTCGAAGGCGTGACAGAGCCCCCGCAACAGGCAGCCGCCATCCCCGTCGCCGCCGAACAAGTATCCCGCGCTGGGCATTGGTCTCTCAGCATCCGCGCGCTCGGCTTCGTCGCCGTAACCGCATTGGCGGGAGCTGCCATCCCCACTCTGCTCGCCTCGCCGCCGCTCTATGTCTCGCAGGCCGTTCTGCATGCGGAAGGCGAGGGAGCCGCGCGCCAGGCATTGCTTGCCGTCGCGGCGAAGCGCGCCGTCGCTCCGTCCGTTCTGTCCGACGTCGTCGCCAGGATGAAGCTCGATCGCGATCCGGAGTTCACCGGCGCACGCGCCGGCGCTCTCGGGGTTGCTGCCGAGCTCCTGTCCGGCAGCGGCGGCGCGTCCGATGCGCCCTCCCGCGCGCAGGCGGCTCTGCGCAAAGCTATTGCCGTCGGCACGGATGGCCAGACCGGCCTCATGCGATTGATCGTCACCAGCGGCGATCCTGCCGGGTCGGCCGATATCGCCAATCGGCTGGCTGCCGCCACTCTCAACGACGCCGCTGTCTTGAAGGCCGCCGGCACCTCGCTCGGCGTCGAAACGGCGGTCGACCGCAGCCGCAAGGAATTCGACAGCGCCTCGGCCGCCCTTGCCGAATTCAAGGCGCGCTACGGTGAGGACAAGATTGCCGCCGCACTCGCACTGCAGCAGCAGCGCCAGCAATTGGATGGCGATATCAAGGCGGCCGATCTGGCCGTGCGCTCCGCCAGAGCCCGCCTCATGGCGGCGAAATCGGCCACGCCGGCATCCGTGCTAAGCGGCGCTCTGTCGAGCGATCTCTCCTCCGCTGGACTTGACGATCTGCGGAGCCGTTACAGTGCCGCCAGGGCGCAGCTTTCCCAGCTTTCGGTGCAGCTCGGTCCGCGCCATCCGCGTCTGCTTGCGCAGCAGGCAACCGTCGATGATCTTGCCGCCAATATCCGCAGCCAGTTGCAGCGGCTCGCCGTCAGCAGCGAAGCCGATGTGAAGGCGGCGCTGGAAAAGCAGGCGGCTCTCTCGGCGCAAATGACCGCCGCCGTTCAGAAAAGCGGCGATATCGATCTTGGCCGCCTTGCGCAGCTGCAGGATGCGGTTGCCGCCGCGCAGGGCCGCTATGAGGCCGACCAGCAGAGTGCAGTCCTGACGGCGCCCGACGTCAGGCCGCCACTGACGGTCCTGTCTCAAGCGGTCGCATCCGCCGCGCCGCTGGACGATCATCTCGCCAGCAATCAGGCAATCGGTTTCCTTGCAGGTCTCGGCCTGGCGCTTTGCGCCGTGTTCCTGCGCAAGGCCTTTGCCGGCGCCGAGCCCGCGCCGGACCATGCGGCCGATGAAAACCTCATGCCGCCGTCTCCTGCTTTGCATCACGACCAGGGCGTGGAACTTTCGCCATTTTCCGACACCGCGTCCGAACCATCGCTCCTCCTCGCTCCGGAGACTGAAAACCGGCCCGATGTCGCGGATGAGTGGGTCCGTATCCAGCAGGAGCTCGCGTTCCTGCGCGCCAAGGTCGAAACCTATGCCGCACGCAGGCATCAGGAACGCGGCTGATTGCCTCATTGTTTTCCCTTGCAATTACCGCTTTCAGACACCATAGGGCGTTAGCGGGCAAATCCGCCGGGCCGATGGCTTGTAGATTGCCTCCGAATTCATGATCGGGAGACGAGCGTGACGACAGTGATCGACGGGAAGAAAGCGGCTGCTTCGGTGATCGAGGCTGTAAAGGCTGCGGCGGCAGGGCTTGAGAAGGAAGCCGGTGTGAAGACGGGGCTTGCGGTCGTCATCGTCGGTGACGATCCGGCCAGCCATACCTATGTCGGCGCCAAGGGCCGGATGGCCAAGGAATGCGGCTTCAATTCCATCCAGCACACGCTGCCCGCCGAAACGACGCAAGGCGAGGTCGCGAACCTGGTGCAGTCGCTGAACGAAGATCCCTCCATCCACGGCATTCTGGTGCAGCTGCCGCTGCCGAAGCATCTGGATTCGGATGCGATCATCCAGTCGATCCGGCCGGAGAAGGATGTCGACGGCCTGCATGTCGTCAATGCCGGCAAGCTTGCGACCGGCGATCTGGCAACCGGCCTGATCTCATGCACGCCGGCCGGCGCCATGCTGCTGGTGCGCTCCATTCATGGCGAGGACCTGTCCGGTTTGAATGCCGTCGTGATCGGCCGCTCCAACCTGTTCGGCAAGCCGATGGCGCAATTGCTGCTCAACGCCAACGCGACGGTGACGACGGCGCATTCGCGCACGAAGGACCTGGCGTCCGTGGCGCGGGGTGCCGATATTCTGGTGGCGGCCGTCGGCCGGCCGGAGATGGTGAAGGCGGACTGGGTGAAGCCGGGCGCGACAGTCATCGATGTCGGCATCAACCGTATCGATGCGCCGGAGCGTGGCGAGGGCAAGAGCCGTCTGGTCGGCGATGTCGCCTATGCCGAAGCATCCGAAGTCGCTGCAGCCATCACGCCGGTTCCGGGTGGTGTCGGGCCGATGACGATCGCCATGCTGATGGCCAATACCGTCATCGCGGCCCATCGCGTCGCGGGTAAGACGCCGCCGAAGTTTTAAGCCGTCGTCAATCGGGCGGCGCGACGCCGGTCGAGGCGCGAACGATCAATTCCGCTTTCCATAGCTCCTGCGCGGGGAACGTCTCCGTGTGCTTGATTTCGCCGATCAGCCGCTCGGCGATGCGCACGCCTGCGGCCCGCAGCGACGAGCGGGTGGTCGTCAGCGGCACGGTGAAGTTTTCCGGCTTGAGCAAGGTCAATACGTCGTCGTGGGCGATCATCGAAATGTCTTCGCCCAGCCTGAGCTTCGCCTGGTTGATGGCGCGAACGGCGCCGAGCGCCAGCACGGTACTGGAGCAGAGCACGGCTGTCGGGCGTTTCTCCAGTTGCAGGATGCGCTCCATCGCAAGCAAACCCTGTTCGTCGGTCATCGGCGTGTGGCTGACGCAGGCCTCGTCCAGCGTCAGGCCTCGTTCCGCGAGAGCGGCTTCCATGCCGTTCATTCGGCGAATGGCAAAATCGAGAAAGATCGGGCCATTGATCAGGGCAAAGCGCCGATGCCCGAGCTGCAGAAGCAGCTTCGTGGCATCATAGAAGGCGGCTTCGTTGTCGAGGTCGAGGAAGGGGTAGTCGGGCTCGGAACCGATCGACCGTCCATGCACGAGGAAGGGAGTGGACAGCGTTTTCAGCATTTCCAGCCGCGGATCGTGTCCGCGCATATAGTTGACGAACAGGGCATCGACATTGCCGCTGGCCGCCAGCCGTTTCAGAGCGCCGACTTCGTCGTTCGGATCGGCAGGGGTCAGCACGAAATGAAAATCGTGGCGCAAGGCCTCTTCGCCGAGCCCCGTCAGGAATTCGCTGAAATGCGCGTCGGAGGAGTTGCCGGGCGACGTCGGCATCACCAGGCCGATCGAGCCGGCCTTGCCGGTCGCAAGCCTCTGCGCCGCTTTGTTGGGGCGATAGCCGGTTTCTCGAACCGCTTTGAGAACGCGTTCGCGAGTCTCGTGATTGACTTCGGGATATCCGTTCAAAGCTCGGCTGACTGTCGTCTGCGACAGCCCGAGCATTTGCGATAGCTGTTTCAGATTCACGGTATTTCGGCTCCTCCAACTGCCTGCCGCTCAGAGCCGAGACCTGCCTCCCGAAAAGTCTCAGGCTTTCAAAGCGCTTTCAAGTATGTAGCAAGAGGTGCCCGCGAGACAAGACGAATAGCGAAATATTCGCTCCTATTTTATGCTGCGGCGCGGTGGAATAGTGTGATTAATAGCCGAAATCTGAAAATCGCTTGACTTTATCCCTCGCGCAATGGATGACAGAGGTAGCCAAAGCGCTTTGAGGAATGGAGCGCGCAGCACAAAACAGTGTTTGGGCTCATGGGTCTTGTTATTTGGGAGGACAACCGCATGAAAAAAATGTTTTTGATGACCGTCGCCGCCGCCGCTCTGATGGCCGGTTCGGCGATGGCGGCCGATCTGAAGTTCCAGCCTGGCCAGGACTCCAAATTCAACTGGAAGAGCTACGACGATTTCAAGGCCGGCCATGCCGACCTCAAGGGCGAAACGCTCACCATCTTCGGCCCCTGGCGCGGCGAGGACGAGGCGCTCTTTACCAGCGTCCTGAATTATTTCACCGAAGCGACCGGCGTGGACGCCAAATATTCGTCCTCTGAAAACTACGAGCAGCAGATTGTCATCGACACGCAGGCCGGCTCGCCGCCGAACGTCGCCATCCTGCCGCAGCCGGGCCTTTTCGCCAATCTCGCCAGCAAGGGCTATCTGACGCCGCTCGGCGATGATCTGGCTGGCTGGGTCAAGACCAACTACGGCGCCGGCGACAGCTGGGTCGGCTACGGCACCTACCAGGGCAAGGACGGCAAGAGTGCCTTCTATGCCTTCCCCTACAAGGCCGACCTGAAGTCGCTGGTCTGGTACGTTCCGGAAAACTTCGAAGAAGCCGGCTACAAGGTCCCGACCACGATGGAGGATCTGCTCAAGCTTTCGGACCAGATCGTCAAGGACGGCGGCACGCCCTGGTGCATCGGCCTCGGTTCGGGCGGCGCGACCGGCTGGCCGGCAACCGACTGGGTCGAAGACCTGATGCTGCGCCTGAACGCGCCGCAGGACTACGATCACTGGGTCGATAACTCGCTGAAGTTCAACGACCCGAAGGTCGTCGCCGCGATCGAGGAATTCGGCAAGTTTGCGAAGAACCCGAAATATGTCGCCGGTGGCGTCGCGGCCGTGGCCTCGACCGACTTCCGCGACAGCCCGAAGGGTCTCTTCACCGTTCCGCCGAAGTGCTACCTGCACAAGCAGGCATCCTTCATTCCGTCCTTCTTCCCGGATGGCACGAAGCTCGGCCAGGACGCGGACTTCTTCTACTTCCCGCCCTACGCCGCGCATCCCGAGCTTGGCAAGCCGGTCGAAGGTGCCGGCACGCTGGCAGCCATCACCAAGGATTCCAAGGCCGCCCGCGCCTTCATCCAGTTCCTGCAGACTCCGATCGCCCAGGAAATCTGGATGGCTCAGTCTGGCTTCCTGACGCCGTACAAGGGTGTGAATACCGCCGCTTATGCCAACGACACCCTCCGCAAGGAAGGCGAGATCCTGACCTCGGCCACCACCTTCCGCTTCGACGGTTCCGACCTGATGCCCGGCAAGATCGGCGCAGGCTCGTTCTGGACGGGCATGGTGGATTTCGTCGGCGGCAAGTCCGCACAGGATGTTGCCGACGGGATCCAGAAGTCCTGGGATGCCATCAAGTAAGACATCGTGACCCAAGCGCCGCCGGTAAAAAACCGGCGGCGTCATCAGCATTCAACGGCGCGCCTTCATGCGCAGCCGATGTCGGACGGGTGGCCTAAATCAGGCAAATTCGGGGAGGGATGAATGTTTTCGCAGATCGTATCGGCGATTGGCGCCATGATATTCGGCGTTGCCGTTTGCGCCGCCTATTTCTGGTTCTCCAACAAGTTCTTGGATTTGATTTTTCCGGCCCGGGAGGGGGACGACGTTCATCAGGCCGCCGTCAACCTCCGGCGCCGCGGCCTCATCCGCCCCTGGCTGTTCCTGGGGCCGGCGCTGATCCTGCTCGTCGTTTATCTGGTCTATCCCGTCGTGGCGACCTTCATCCTGTCCTTCTACGGGCCGGACGGCAGCAAGTTCGTCGGCGGCGCCAACTATATCTGGGCCGTCAACGACACCGAATTCCGCCAGTCCATCTTCAACAACATCCTCTGGCTCGCCGTGGTGCCGGCCGCCTGCACCTTCTTCGGCCTCGTCATCGCCGTCATGACCGACCGCATCTGGTGGGGTAACATCGCCAAGGCCGTCATCTTCATGCCGATGGCCATCTCCTTCGTCGGCGCCTCGGTCATCTGGAAGTTCATCTACGAATATCGCGGCGGCACCGACGCGCAGATCGGCCTGCTCAACGCGATCGTCCAGCTCTTCGGCGGCACGCCGGAAGTCTGGATAACCATTCCCTTCTGGAACAACTTCTTCCTCATGGTCATGCTGATCTGGATCCAGACCGGTTTTGCCATGGTCATCCTCTCGGCGGCGCTGCGCGGCATTCCGGAGGAAACCATCGAGGCCGCCGTCATCGATGGCGCCAACGGCTGGCAGATCTTCTGGAAGATCATGGTGCCGCAGGTCTGGGGCACGATCGCCACGGTCTGGACCACCATCACCATCCTCGTCCTCAAGGTGTTCGACATCGTGCTGACCATGACCAACGGCCAGTGGAACACGATGGTGCTTGCCAACCTGATGTTCAACTGGATGTTCCGCGGGGGCGGCGATTCCGGCCGAAGCGCTGTTATCGCGCTCATCATCATGGTCGCGGTCACGCCGATCATGATCTGGAACATCCGCCGTGCAAACGCTGAAACGAAGGGGCGCTGACATGATTGGAAATCTCGGTCGCATCGGTCCCGCCCGCATCTTCGTTCATGCCGCGGTGCTGCTCATCGTTCTCCTCTGGCTGCTGCCGACGCTTGGCATCTTCGTCACCGCGCTGCGCGACAAGGATCAGATCGTCGCCTCGGGCTGGTGGACGGCGTTTGCCGGCTCATCGCAAACGGCAGCCGTCCGTCTCGACGGCCCCGACAAGGCAAAGCAGGATGGCCCCAATTACGTCATCGCCGGTACGGTTGCCGGAGAAGGCAACAGCGGCGCCGGCAGGATCCAGTCCTTCGGCCTGCGCGTGCAGGAGCCGGCAGCCTACAAGGTCGGTTCATCCGCCGATCTCGGCAATGGCGAAACCCTTACCGTCAATGCGGACGGCAGCTATCGCTATCAGAAGACCGGTCCCTTCGAAGCGGATGCGCGCAGCAAGCGCGTCTACCTGACGATCGCCACGCCGCCGCAATTCACCTTCGACAATTATCGCAGCGTGCTGGGCGGCGAGGGCATCGGCCAGTCCTTCATCAATTCGCTGACGGTGACGATCCCCGCGACCGTCATTCCGATCCTGATCGCCGCCTTTGCCGCCTATGCGCTGGCCTGGATGGAATTTCCCGGCCGCGCGATCCTGATCGCGCTCGTCGTCGGGCTGATCGTCGTGCCGCTGCAGATGTCGCTGATCCCGCTTCTGCGTATCTATAACGAGATCGGTCAGCTCTTCGGCGTGCCGTCGAAGACCTATCCTGGCATCTGGATGGCGCATACGGCTTTCGGCCTGCCGCTCGCCATCTATCTGCTGCGCAATTACATTGCCGGCCTCCCCAGGGAGATCATCGAGTCCGCCCGCGTCGATGGCGCCAGCGATTTCGATATCTTCGTCAAGATCATCCTGCCGCTGTCCTTCCCGGCGCTGGCCTCCTTCGCGATCTTCCAGTTCCTCTGGGTGTGGAACGACCTCTTGATCGCGATGGTGTTCCTCGGTACGGACAAAGATCACCTGGTTCTGACGGCCGCCCTGAACGCGCTGTTGGGCTCTCGTGGCGGCAACTGGGAGATCCTGACGGCCTCGGCCTTCGTCACCATCATTATTCCGCTCCTCGTCTTCTTCGGTCTGCAGCGCTATCTCGTGCGCGGTCTGCTCGCCGGGTCGGTGAAGGGGGGCTGATCCAAGATTATTCCATCGAGACAGGACCTATTCAGATGAGCATCGCTCCTCAAGCAACTTCGGCAGTTGATAAGGACTGGTGGCGCGGCGCCGTGATCTATCAGATCTATCCGCGCTCCTATCAGGACTCCAACGGCGACGGCATCGGCGATCTCAAGGGCATCGCCGTTCGCCTGCCGCATGTCGCCGCACTCGGCGTCGATGCCATCTGGATTTCGCCCTTCTTCACGTCGCCGATGCGCGATTTCGGCTACGACGTCTCCAACTACGAGGACGTCGATCCGATCTTCGGCACGTTGGCCGATTTCGATGCGATGATGACCGAAGCCCATCGCCTCGGCATCAAGGTGATGATCGACCTGGTGATGTCGCACAGCTCGGACCGCCATCCCTGGTTCGTCGAAAGCCGCTCGAGCAAGAACAATCCGAAGGCCGACTGGTATGTCTGGGCCGATGCCAAGCCGGACGGCACGCCGCCCAACAACTGGCTGTCGATCTTCGGCGGTTCGGCCTGGGCCTGGGATCCGACCCGCATGCAATATTACATGCACAACTTCCTGACGTCGCAGCCGGATCTGAACCTGCACAATCCGGAAGTGCAGGACCGGCTGCTGGATGTCGTGCGCTTCTGGCTCGACCGTGGCGTCGACGGCTTCCGCCTCGATACCATCAACTTCTATTTCCACGACAAGGAACTGCGCGACAATCCGGCGCTGGAGCCGGCCCGTCGCAACGCGTCCACCGCGCCGGCGGTCAATCCCTATAATTTCCAGGAGCACATCTACGACAAGAACCGCCCCGAGAACCTGGAATTCCTGAAGCGCTTCCGCGCCGTGCTCGACGAATATCCGGCCATTGCCGCCGTCGGCGAAGTGGGAGACAGCCAGCGCGGCCTCGAAATCGTCGGCGAGTACACCTCCGGCGGCGACAAGATGCACATGTGCTACGCTTTCGAATTCCTGGCGCCCGATGCCTTGTCGCCGGATCGCGTCGAGGAAGTCATGAAGGATTTCGCCGCCGCCGCCCCCGAGGGCTGGGCCTGCTGGGCCTTCTCCAACCACGACGTCGTGCGCCATGTCAGCCGCTGGGGCAATCTGGTCGCCGATCGCGATGCCTTCGCCAAGCTCTATGCGGCGCTGCTGCTAACCTTGCGCGGTTCCGTCTGCATGTATCAGGGCGAGGAACTGGCGTTGACGGAAGCCGATCTCGCCTATCAGGATCTGCAGGACCCCTACGGCATCCAGTTCTGGCCGGAGTTTAAGGGCCGTGACGGCTGCCGCACGCCCATGGTCTGGGACAGCCAGGTTGCCCAGGGCGGCTTTTCCACCGTGAAGCCCTGGCTGCCGGTGCCTGTCGAGCACATCCTGCGCGCCGTCAATGTCCAGCAGGGCGATGAGAATTCGGTGCTGGAGCAGTACCGCCGCTTCCTCGCCTTCCGCAAGCAGCATCCGGCGTTCGCCAAGGGCGAGATCGCGTTTTCGGAGCCGCAGGGCGATGTGCTCGTCTACACCCGCAGCTACGCCGGCGAGACCATTCTCTGCGTCTTCAACATGAGCCCCGTCGAAACGCTGGCCGCCCTGCCTGAGGGCAACTGGCAGGCATTGACGGGTCATGGCTTTACCAGCAACAACTACGGCAACAAGATCGATATTCCGGCCTGGGGCGCTTATTTCGCGCGTCTTGCCTGAACCTTTGGGAGGAGGGAGCAAAATGACGGGACTTGTTCTGAAGGATATCAAGAAATCCTATGGCAGCGTGCATGTGTTGCACGGCATCGATCTGCAGATCAACGAGGGCGAATTCATCGTCTTCGTCGGCCCATCCGGTTGCGGCAAGTCCACCTTGCTGCGCATGATTGCCGGGCTGGAGAGCATCACGTCGGGCGACATGATGATTGCCGGGCAGAAGGTGAACGAGGTGCCGCCCTCCAGGCGCGGCATCGCCATGGTCTTCCAGTCCTACGCGCTTTATCCGCATATGACCGTCTATGACAACATGGCTTTCGGCATGCGCATTGCCGGGGAGAACAAGCAGGAGATCGACCGTCGCGTCCGCGCCGCCGCCGCCAGCCTGCAGCTCACCCAGTATCTCGAGCGCCTGCCGAAGGCGCTTTCGGGCGGTCAGCGCCAGCGCGTCGCCATCGGCCGCGCCATCTGCCGCAATCCGAAGGTCTTCCTGTTCGACGAGCCGCTTTCGAACCTCGACGCCGCCCTGCGCGTCGCGACCCGCATCGAGATCGCCAAGCTCAGCGACTCCATGCCGGAAACGACGATGATCTACGTCACCCACGACCAGGTGGAAGCCATGACGCTTGCCGACCGCATCGTCGTGCTGTCGGCCGGTCGCGTCGAGCAGGTCGGCGCACCGCTCGAACTCTATGAACGGCCGGCGAACCTGTTCGTGGCAAAGTTCATCGGCTCGCCGGCCATGAATATCATCCCGGCAACGGTGACGGAGACGGGCGCGACGACGACCGTGACGCTGACGGGCGGCAAGTCCGTGACGATCGACGTGCCGACCGAGGCCTCGGAGAAAGGCAAGACGGCAAGCTTCGGCGTGCGTCCGGAAGATCTGCGTATTGCGACGAGCGACGACTATCTTTTCGAAGGGGAAGTTTCCATCGTCGAAGCGCTGGGCGAGGTGACGCAGCTCTATATCGAGGGTCTGGTCGATGGCGAGCCGATCATCGTCAAGATCCCCGGCATTACCGACATCCAACGCGGTCAGAAGATGCGCTTTGCTGCCGACCGGCAGAAGCTGCATCTCTTCGACGCCAGCGGCCATTCCTATCGCAAGTAGTAATATAATACCGCTTGCGGGCGACGCCGGCTCAAACAAGAACGAAGAACAAAATTCATCTTGAGCCGGCGCGCTCAAACCTTCTGTTAAAGACCCGATGCTAGTCTCATCTTCGTAATATACCCCAGGGGTCTACTAAGATGGCTGCGTTCGGCAGGGCTAATTCAGGTCAGCATTTCCTTAACAAAGAAGAATCCTTCATGTATGACCGCGAAGTGCGGTTCCGCATGGAAGACACGATGAACGCGGCACGCCTCGAATACACCGAAAAGGGTGTCATGAACCTGGCGTCGCGCCGCTGCGACATTATCCGCATCTCGCAGAGCAGCGCGGTTCTCGCAATCCTCACCCAGTACAATCTGCCCAAGCAATTCTATCTGGATATCCCGGATGCCCGCATCAGCAAGGTCGGCTGCGTGCTCATGAAGGTATATCCCAACAACACGGTGGAAGTTCGTTTCCTGCGCCTCCTCACGGAGAAGGAAATGAACAAGATCTTCGTCTACAGCACGCACCCGGCCCATAGAAACCGCGTGCTCGACATCCGCGCCTGATCAAACAAGAACGAAAAGGCCCGCGCGATCGAAACCGCGCGGGCCTTTTCGTTTGTCCGATCTCGTCTTAATGGCGGAACAGAACGCTTGCGCCTTGGTCGGCGGGTCCGGCGGCGTGGCGGAAGGGGGCGAAGAGCTCGCGGCCCATGCCGAACTCGTTGTCCGAGAGATCGGCGACGACAGGCTCGCGTTCTGCCATGTCGGCAGCATCGACAAGCACTTCCAGCGTGCCGGCGATCGCATCGATGCGGATGATGTCACCCTCCTTGATGCGGGCGATCGGGCCGCCGTCGACGGCTTCCGGCGTCACATGGATGGCGGCGGGAACCTTGCCTGACGCGCCGGACATGCGCCCGTCGGTCAGAAGCGCCACGCGGAAGCCGCGATCCTGCAGCACGCCGAGCGCCGGCGTCAGCTTGTGCAGCTCGGGCATACCGTTGGCCTTCGGCCCCTGGAAGCGGACGACGGCGACGAAGTCGCGGTTCAGCTTCCCGTCCTTGAAGGCCTGCTGCATCTCCAACTGGTCGTGGAAGATCACGGCCGGCGCCTCGACGATATGGCGCTCTGCCTTGACCGCGGAAATCTTGATGACTGCCTTGCCGATATTGCCGCGCAGCATCTTCAGGCCGCCATTGGCCTGGAACGGCTTGTCGACACCCGCGAGCACCTTCGGGTCATGGCTCTTGTCCGGCGCCGGCTCGCGCACGACGTTGCCGTCGGCGCCAAGCTTGATGTCGACGCAATAGCGGTCGAGACCCTGGCCATAGACGGTGCGCACGTCGTCGTGCAGCAGCCCCTTCTTCAAAAGTTCCTTGATGAGGAAGCCCATGCCGCCGGCCGCGTGGAAATGGTTCACGTCGGCAAGCCCGTTCGGATAGACGCGGGCAAGCAGCGGGATGATGTCGGACAGTTCGGAAATATCCTGCCAGGTGAGAACGATGCCGGCGGCGCGCGCCATGGCGACGATGTGCATCGTGTGGTTCGTCGAGCCGCCTGTAGCATGCAGGCCGACGACGCCGTTGACGATCGAACGCTCGTCGATCATCTCGCCGGCCGGCGTGAACTCGTTGCCCATGGCGGTGATGGCGAGCGCCCGCTTCGTGGCCTCGCGGGTCAGGGCTTCGCGCAGCGGCGTGCCGGGATTGACGAAGGAGGCGCCGGGCATATGGAAGCCCATGATTTCCATCAGCATCTGGTTCGAATTGGCCGTGCCGTAGAAAGTGCAGGTGCCGGGGCCGTGGTAGGATTTCGATTCCGCCTCGAGAAGTTCTGCGCGGCCGACCTTGCCCTCGGCATAGAGCTGGCGCACGCGTGACTTCTCATCGTTCGGCAGGCCCGACGTCATCGGCCCGGCCGGAATGAAGACGGCTGGCAGATGGCCGAAGGAGAGGGCGGCGATGACGAGGCCGGGGACGATCTTGTCGCAGACGCCGAGGAAGACGGCGGCATCGAACATGTTGTGCGACAGGCCCACGGCCGCCGACATGGCGATCAGATCGCGCGAGAAGAGCGAGAGCTCCATGCCCGCCTGACCCTGCGTGACGCCATCGCACATGGCCGGAACGCCGCCGGCGACCTGGGCGATGCCGCCGGCCTGCGCCGCCGCTTCGCGAATGATCGCAGGATAGGTCTCGAAGGGCTGGTGCGCCGAGAGCATGTCGTTATAGGACGTGATGATTCCGAGATTGGGCACGCGGTCTCCCGCCAGCGCCTCTTTCTCGGAGGGGGAACAGATGGCGAAGCCGTGCGCAAGGTTGGCGCAGCCGAGTACGGAGCGTTGGGCTCCCTTTGTCGCGGCGTTGCGCAGGCGGTCCAGGTAGCGTTCGCGCGTCGGCTTCGAGCGCTCGACGATGCGTGCGGTAATCGCGGAAATGCGGGCGTCAGCGGCCATGGTCGATCTGCCTCCGTCTGTTTTGCGCGATGTCCCGGAAGATCGGCTTCGATCTGGCTTGGTCGGGGACCCGGCGCGGGGTTAAAACGTCAATGCGATGCCGTTGCGCCCGTGAGGGCGCATGGCGCAGCACATGTTGCTGTGTCTTTCAGGGTTCGATGACGAGGCCTGCCGGCCGTGTCACGGAGCCCAATAAATCTCGACCGGAGAAGCGGCCCGGCGCAGCACGGCGCGGATCGGCATCTCGGTCTCCTCGCCGGCCGCTTCGGCCTTGGCGAGGACATCCTTCTTGCCTTCTCCCTCGATATGGAGCACCAGCAATCGGGCATCCTGAAGACTGGAGAAGGTGAATGTCAGTCGCGGCTCGCCGGCACCTTCCGCTTCCATCGTGATGATGCCGCGCGGGGTGTTCGGATCAAGTGCGGTCTGGAGATTGCTGCCGCCCGGAAAGAAGGAAGCCGTGTGGCCGTCATTGCCCATGCCGAGGATGGCGACATCGAAGGGATGGCCAACAGCCTTGGTCTTTTCCGTGGCGATGGCAGCGGCCTCCTCGACGGAAGCCGCGGCCTGATAGAGCGGAAGGAACCTGGCGGCGGCCGCCTTGTCCTTCAGCAGGTTTTCCTGGACGAGCAGGTGGTTCGAGCGCGGATTGTCAGCCGGCACGAACCGCTCGTCGACCAGGGTGATCGTCACCTTGCCCCAATCGATCGAACGCGATGACAGCGCCTGGAAGAAGGCCTTCGGCGTGGAGCCGCCGGAGACCGCGATGCTCGCGGAGCCGTGCGCGGCGATGCCGGCCGAGAGGGTCTCGGCCACCTTGTCCGCGAGCTTGCCGGCGAGGTCGGCACCATTGGCGAAAGCATGCATATTCGCTGTCATCGTTATCGTCCCGGATTAGATGTCGTCATGCCATGTGCGGCCGTCGCGCTCGATCAGCGCGATAGCCTGGCTCGGACCCCATGTGCCGGCGGTATAGCCCTGCACCTGCTGTCCGGCTTCTTCCCAACCCTTGAGGATCGGATCGACCCATTCCCACGCCGCTTCCACTTCGTCGCGGCGCATGAACAGCGTCTGGTTGGAGCGGATGACGTCCATCAGCAGGCGCTCATAGGCGTCCGGGTTGCGGACGTTGAAGGCCGATGCAAAGCTCATGTCGAGCGAGACGTTGCGCAGGCGCATGCCGCCCGGACCCGGATCCTTGATCATCAGCGACTGCTTGACGCCTTCATCCGGCTGCAGGCGGATGATCAGCTGGTTGGCGACGGTGCGGCCGGCGGCCTGATCGAAGATGTTGTGCGGGATCGGCTTGAAGGTGATGACGATCTCCGACATGCGGCCGGCAAGACGCTTGCCGGTGCGGATGTAGAAGGGAACGCCGGCCCAGCGCCAGTTGCCGATCTCGGCCTTGATGGCGACGAAGGTTTCGGTGTTGGAAACGCCGCCTTCGAGTTCATCGAGGTAGCCCTTGACCGGGCCGCCCGAGGATGCGCCGGCGCGGTACTGGCCGCGAACCGTCGCCTGCTCGACGTTGGAAGCGTTGATCGGCTTCAGCGCGCGCAGCACCTTGAGCTTCTCGTCGCGGACGGCTTCGGAATCCATCGAGGAGGGGATTTCCATCGCGGTCAGGCAAAGCAGCTGCAGAATGTGGTTCTGCACCATGTCGCGCAGGGCGCCGGCGGTATCGTAGTAACCGGCACGGCCTTCGAGGCCGACCGATTCCGCCACCGTGATCTGCACATGGTCGATATGGTTGGCGTTCCACAATGGCTCGTAGAGGGCATTGGCAAAGCGCAGGGCCATCAGGTTCTGCACGGTTTCCTTGCCGAGATAGTGGTCGATGCGGAAGATCTGCTCTTCCTTGAAGACCTTGCCGATCGTGTCGTTGAGCTGCAGCGCGGACGCAAGGTCGCGGCCGATCGGCTTTTCGACGACGATGCGGGTCTGCTTGGTAATCAGCTTGTGGTCGTGGATCTTCTGCGAGATGTCGCCGAAGATGCCCGGAGCGACGGCG
This sequence comes from Rhizobium sp. A37_96, assembly GCF_053521765.1. Classification (NCBI taxonomy): domain Bacteria; kingdom Pseudomonadati; phylum Pseudomonadota; class Alphaproteobacteria; order Hyphomicrobiales; family Rhizobiaceae; genus Rhizobium; species Rhizobium sp. A37_96. The sequence continues at coordinate 560,640 of NZ_JBNWDS010000002.1, forward strand.
AGGTAGAAGGCGCGAACGCGGTCCTTGCCCTCATCCAGGATCTTCTTGAGCTGGTCCCAGCCGGCATCGCTGCGCGCATCGACCGGAACGTAGAACAGGCGCGCCAGGAACTTCTTGACTTCCGGCTCGTCATATTCGCCCTTCTTCAGGTGTTCCTTGAGGGCGGCGTCGGCAAACTTGCGGTATTCCTCGTTCGACAGCGCGCTGCGCGATGCGCCGATGATGCGAGTCGGTTCGGAAAACTGGCCTTCGATCTGGCGATGATAAAGAGCGGGCAGGAGCTTGCGCTCGGCAAGGTCGCCGCTGCCGCCGAAAACGACATAATCAAATGGTTCAACAGGAATGATTTGGCTGCTCATGAGCTATCTCTCAATCGGTCTTGGTTGAGGCCTCTTTTAATCTAATCGATTTAAAAAGGCCAGTGTGCATCGCAAAATTCAGACTCGGCCTTTTAGAGCGGATTGCCGACGGAGGAAATCATCTTCCGGTTTCAGAACCTGTCGCGCAACGCGAACCACGAGAGCGCCAGGAACAGCAGAGGCGCCCGCATTCGCGCACCGCCGGGGAAAGGCGGGATTTTCAGCTCCTTGAAGAGATGAAGTTCGTCCGCATTCCCGAGAACCGTTTTCGCATAGAGTTTACCGCAATAGTTTGACAGCATCACCCCATGGCCCGAATAGCCGCCGATGGAGGTGACGCCCGGCATGACCTCGCGCACGAAAGGTTGCCGCGGCATGGTGATGCCGACGGAGCCACCCCAGGCGTAGTCGATGTTTATCTCGCCCAGATCGGGATAGATCTCGGCGATCTGCCGGCGGATGTGCTGCGTTATGTCGCGTGGATTGTCTGATGTATACGCTTCGCGGCCGCCGAACAGCAGCCGCCCATCCTTCGATTTGCGGAAATAGCGCACCACGAATCGCGAATCTGCGACGGCTTCGTTGCCGGGAAGCACCGTCGGAAAGCGATCGAGCGGTTCGGTGGCGCCGATGAACGAGCGGATCGGCATGACGTGGCTCGCCGTCACCGGCTCGAGGTTGCCGATATAGCCGTTGCAGGCGATCAGCACCCGGTCGGCGATGATTTCGCCGCCATCCGTTTCGATCGTGGTCTTGCCGCCCGCCTGCCGAAAGCCCTTCGCCTTCGTCATTTCGAAGAGGGCTGCACCGGCTTCGGCGGCGACGCGGGCAAGCCCGATGAGCAGCTTCAGCGGATGGATATGGCCGGTGCCCATATCCCTGACACCGTAGAGATAGAATTGCGAACCCAGCCGCTCCCGGGTTTCGTCCTGCTCCATGAATTTCATGTGCGGATAGCCGTAGCGGGTCGCTGCTATTTCCGCATTGTCCATGTAGTCGCGCTTGTAGCTGCGCTTGTGCGTGACGTTCATCTGGCCGGGCAGGAAGTCGATGTCGATGCCATGTTCCGAAGCGAAATCGAGAAGGTGGTGCTTGGCAGTCTCGGCCAGGTCGAAAAGCGCCTTCGAGCGCTCGTAGCCGATCTTCTCCTCCATCTCCTCGGGCCACCAGCGCTGGCCCGTGCCGAGTTGCCCGCCATTGCGGCCGGACGCGCCGTCGCCGAAGCGGTTGGCGTCGATCAGAACGACGTCGACGCCGCCCTTGGCAAGGTTATAGGCGGCCTGAAGGCCGGTATAGCCGCCGCCGACGATCGCGACATCGGCCCGGCGCGAGCCGTCGAGCTTCGGATAGCTCGCACGCGGGCCGACGGTCGCCTGATAGAAGGAAAGGCCCGGCGCAATGGGGCTCTGCCATGTTTCCTGCAATGTCATGGGCGATCCCCTCACACGTTGAGCAGAAGGAATTCCCGCTCCCACGGGCTGATCACCTGCATGAAGGTCTCGAATTCGCCGCGTTTGACGCCGGCGTAGATGTCGATGAAGTCCTTGCCGAGGACCTCCTCGAAGGCCGGCTCGTCCTCCAGCAGCGCGATGGCTTCCAGAAGGCCGCGCGGCAGGTCGATCGAGCCTTCGTTGGCCGAATCCTCGGTCGGTGCCGTCGGCTCCACTTTCTTCATGATGCCGAGCAGGCCGGAGGCAAGCGAGGCGGCAAGCGCGAGGTAGGGATTGGCATCGGAACTCGGCAGCCGGTTCTCGACGCGGCGCGCCTGCGGATCGGAAACGGGCACGCGGAACGCCGTGGTGCGGTTGTCGTAGCCCCAGGCATTGTTGACCGGGCACGACATGTTCGGCGCCAGCCGCCGATAGGAGTTCACATAGGGCGCAAGCATGGCGAGCGCATTCGGCACGTAGCGCTGCATGCCGCCGATGAAATGGAAGAACTCCTGCGATGGGCTCCCGTCCGGATTGGTGAAGACGTTCTTGCCGGTCTCGATATTCACGACGGACTGATGGATATGCATCGCCGAGCCCGCCTGGCTCTGCATCGGCTTGGCCATGAAGGTCGCGTAGATGCCGTGCTTCAGCGCGGCCTCGCGAATGGTGCGCTTGAACATGAACACCTGGTCGGCAAGCTCGATCGGATCGCCGTGGCGAAGGTTGATTTCAAGCTGCGCCGGACCTTCTTCATGGATCAGCGTGTCGATCTCCAGACCCTGCTTCTCCGAGAAATGGTAGATGTCGTCGATCAGCTCGTCGAACTCGTTGATGCCGGCGATCGAATAGCCCTGACCGCCGAGGATCGAGCGGCCGGAGCGGCCTTTCGGCGGATGCAGCGGATAGTCTGGGTCGTCATTCTTGGCGACCAGATAGAATTCGATCTCAGGGGCGACCACCGGCTTCCAGCCGCGGTCGCGGTAGAGCCCCATGATCTTCTTCAGCAGATTGCGCGGCGTATAGGACACCGCATGTCCTTCGGAATTGACGATGTCGCAGATCACCTGCGCCGTCGGATCGGTTTCCCAGGGAACGACGGACAGCGTCGAAAGGTCGGGCACCAGCTTCAGATCGCTGTCGCGCGGCTCGTAGCGGAAGCTTTCGGTCTCCTCCGGATATTCGCCGGAAATCGTGTGGCGATAGATCGCCGAAGGCAGCGCCAGCGATGTGTTGGACGTGAATTTCGAGGTCGGCATCATCTTGCCGCGCGGCACGCCGGCAAGGTCGGGCGTGATGCATTCTATGTCTTCGATCCCGCGCGCCCGCAGCCATTGGGCCGCTTCCTTCCAGTTTGCCACGCCGCGTGCCGATCTCAGACTTGGAGGAACCGTAGGGATTTTCGAGGCAGGCACTGAAGCTTTCAGCGGGGTCTTTCTCGCAGGCATAAAACACCGTATTTGGGTTGATCGGTGATTGCATCATAACCGCAGTTTGCCAATTGGCGAGGGGGAAAACCGCCCGGACTTTCGCCATATGATGGAAAAATGAAGAGAGCGAGCGGTGAAGAATGAAGGGTCCAAGCGTGGCTGCCAGATATGATGTGATCGTCCTCGGCGCGGGCGCGGCAGGCATGATGTGCGCCATCCGCGCCGGCCAGCGCGGACGATCCGTCCTCGTGCTGGATCATGCCGGCGCACCTGGCGAGAAGATCCGCATTTCGGGAGGCGGCCGCTGCAATTTCACCAATGTCAATGCCGGCCCGAAGAACTTCCTGTCCGCCAATCCGCATTTTGCCAAATCGGCGCTTGCCCGCTTCACGCCTCAGGATTTCATCGCCTTGGTCGAGCGCCATGGCATCGCCTGGCACGAGAAGACGCTCGGCCAGCTCTTCTGCGACGACAGCGCCAAGGATATCATCCGCATGCTGACGGACGAGATGCGCGCGGCCGGAGCGCAATTGCGATTGCGCACCGAGATCGGTGACATCGAGCAAACCTCCGGCGGCTATCGCATCGGAACGTCCGAAGGCGTCTTCGAGACATCCTCGCTGGTCGTCGCCACCGGCGGCAAGTCGATCCCCAAGATGGGAGCCACCGGATTTGCCTATCGCATCGCCGAGCAGTTCGGATTGCCTGTCGTCGAAACCCGGCCGGGTCTCGTGCCCCTGACGCTCGATCCGCAATTGCTCCAGCGTCTGGCACCGTTGTCGGGCATTGCCGCACCCGCCGAGATCCGCCACGGCAAGACGGCATTCCGCGAAGCCCTGCTCTTTACCCATCGCGGCCTCAGCGGCCCCGCCATCCTGCAGATTTCCTCCTATTGGCGGGAAGGCGAGGACATTACCGTGGTGATCGAGCCCGACGTCGATATCTTCGCGCTTCTCAAGAAAGCCAAGCAGGTAAGTGGCCGGCAATCGGCGCAGACGGCTCTTGCGGAGATCCTGCCGAAGCGGTTGGCGCAGCACCTCGTCGAAAGCGAAGGCATCTCGGGCAACATGGCCGATCAATCCGACAAGCATCTGCAGCGGCTTGCGGCAGCCGTCCAGGCCTGGGCGGTCAAGCCGTCGGGTTCGGAGGGCTATCGGACCGCTGAGGTGACGCTCGGCGGCATCGACACCGCCTGCCTCGATTCCCGTACGATGCAGGCAAAGACCATTCCCGGCCTCTTCTTCATCGGCGAATGCGTCGACGTCACCGGCTGGCTCGGCGGCTATAATTTCCAATGGGCATGGGCGTCCGGCCATGTTGCCGGCGAAGCGGCCTGAGCCTCAATTTCGAGGCCATGCCGGCACTGCGACAAAATGGAACCTGCCCCTTGGTTCTCGCGTTTTCCTTTCCTACATCTTTAGTGAATACATTGGCAGTTGCCGAAAGTACCGTTTGCCGGTTATCGTGTCAGTGCGAAAATGGGAATATACTCATGAACAGAACACAGCGTCGCGCTCGCGCCATTGCAATCGCTCAGACCCAGGACAACGCCAAGCTCTTGGCGGCAAGGCTATTGATGTTGGCGACCGGCGTTACAGCCGCCTGTATCGCCTATCTCGCCATCCGCGGCTTCTGATCTTCAGCCGCTTTTATGCTCCGAGCCGTCGCAGGACGACGGCTGTTGTTCGCGCACAAATATAGATTTTGGCGCCCGCTTTTCAGCGTTTGATTGTATGCTGCAGGCCACACAACACCCTTATCTGAAAATTAATTAATCACACGGACAATCCCAGCCGATTTATTGGGGCGCTCTACTGCAAGATAGAGCCGAAGCAATGATTGCTTCCTGACATCACTCGGGAACCCCGCCTGCGGATATTTCAAGAACGATGGTTATACATCCGGTCAGCGCCTAGGTGGCGCCGACGGGGAGCGGTGTGTGAGAGGTTTGAGCCACTATGTTCATTGATAAGATATTGTCGCGTTTCAACATCAAGACGAAGGTTCTGATATTCGTCCTGCCGTTCGTCATCAGTATTTCCGCCGTAGGTCTCACCGGGCTTTATGCGTCGGGTCTGCTTCAGGGGCGCATGGAGATTTCCAACAGCGTCCTGCAGTCTCTGACCGGCTTCAAGAATCTTTATGGCTCGATGGACGACTTCCTGCGCATCACCAACGAGCAGCAGCGCGACAAGCTTTACCAGGACATCAAGTCTCAGCAGAGCGTGCTCAATTCGACACTCGGCCAGCTTGGCCAGGAGGCCGAGGGTCGCGACAACCTGACCGAGGCTGCCGCCAAGACCGCCGACATGTCCAACCTCGTCGGCAGGCTGTGGTCGCTGCATGACCAGGAGCTCTCGGTGCGCAAGACGATCGACGACGCGCAGCGTGCGTTGATCAGCGCCCGCTTCAACGTCAACTTCAACAGCCAGCAGCTGGAAGACCAGATGCGCCAGGATCAGGCCGATGCGACCTCGACGCTGCGCTCGGCCGATCGCCTGCTGAAGGGCGGCGACCTGCTGGTTGCCGTCGCCGAGGATTTCAACAAGGCGGCCACGCCGGCAGACAAGGTCAAGCTCCTGAAGGACCGCTTGACGGATCTGAACAGGGCGCAGCGCTCCATCGACCTCGCACTGCCGCAGAATCAAAAGAGCGTCGTTCAGTCGCTCGTGAGCACGATCAAGGATCTCTCCGCCTTCACTGAAAGCACCGACGTCCCGACGGACGACACCGTTGCCAATATCAGCCGGTTGCTTTCGCGCTTTCGCCAGACCTCGACCTATACGCAGCTGACGGCGACGCAGATGATGCGTCAGGCCACCACGAGCTTCGTATCGCTCGACGCCCGCGTCGCGCAGACCAATTCGGTCCTGCAGGACACACGCCGGCTGGAAGACTCGATCTATTCGCTGCAGCTCGTGCTCGCCGATTTCAACGCGAATACCAATAAGGACAACCTCGTCCGCCTGCGCCAGGAAATCTCGAAGCTCGCCGGCGATATCGACACGCTGAACCAGAGCGCCAAGAGCATGGATTTCGCCAACGATATCGATGCCGCCATCCGCCCGGCGATCAAATCCATGGACGATGCCGGCGGCAAGCTGGTCGACACCATCACGCAGCGTATCGGCGAATATGCGAGCGCCCGCCAGCAGCTCGATCAGGTCTGGGGCCAGCTCACCGCTTTTGCCGAGACGCAGAAGCAGAGCGCGGGTAGCGAACGCAACCAGGCGAACTCCATATCCATCCTGGCAACGGCTCTCGGCATCATCCTCTCGGTTGCCGGCGGCATTGCGCTCGTCCTGACCCTGCAGCGCCCGATCGGCCAGATCACCGCCGCCATGCGGCGCATCGCCGATGGCATGCTGGAGACGGCGATCTCCGGTGAACAGCGTCACGACGAAATCGGCGACATGGCCCGCGCTCTCGGCATCTTCAAGGAAAACGCCATTTCGAAGATCCGCATCGAGGAGCAGAGCGACGAAGAGCGTGCCGCGGCCGAACACGAGCGCCAGCGCAACGATGCCGAAAAGCGCGAGCTCGACCGCCAGATCGACTATGCGGTGAGCGAGCTTGCTGCCGGCCTCGAGCGTCTTGCTCAGGGCGATATTTCCGCGACCATCGAGACGCCCTTCATCGGCCGTCTCGAGCAGCTGCGCCAGGACTTCAACAGTTCGCTGTCGCGCCTGCAGCAGACGCTGAGCCAGGTCCGCAGCAATGTGGAGCTGATCCAGAGCAACGGCAATCAGATGGCGGCCTCCGCCGAGAACCTGTCGAAGCGCACCGAGCAGCAGGCGGCGTCGCTGGAGCAGACCGCCGCCGCGGTCGACGAGATCACCGTCACCGTTCGGTCTTCCGCGGAACGTGCCAAGGATGCTGATGCCATCGTGCGCGAAGCCAAGCGCAGCGCCGATGACAGTTCCGTCGTCGTCGGCAACGCCATCGATGCGATGACCCGCATCGAGGACGCCTCCCGCAAGATCGAGCAGATCATCGGCGTCATCGACGAGATCGCCTTCCAGACCAACCTTTTGGCGCTCAATGCCGGGATCGAGGCCGCCCGCGCCGGTGATGCCGGCAAGGGCTTCGCGGTCGTCGCCATGGAAGTGCGCGAGCTTGCGCAGCGCTCCGCCGCTGCGGCGAAGGAAATCAAGGGGCTGATCAACAAGTCGACGCAGGAGGTCAATTCCGGCTCGCAGTTCGTCCAGGAGGCCGGTTCGGTGCTCGCGCAGATCAGCGGCCAGATCGTCACCATCAGCCAGCATGTGGAAATGATCGCCCGCGCCAGCCACGACCAGGCAAGCGCCCTGCAGGAGGTCAATTCCTCGGTCAATCACATGGACCAGATGACGCAGCAGAACGCCGGCATGGTGGAAGAGACCACGGCGGCAAGCCGCGAACTTGCCGGCGAGGCCGACGCCCTGTTGCATCTCATCCAGCAGTTCAAGATCGAGGCCGGATACAGCGCCGGCTATATGCGGGAACAGGCAGCCTGATCGCTGCCATCGTCGTGATCGCAGGCGAACCGACCGGTCTCCGGCCGGTTCGCCTTTTTCATGGCTGCGCGGTGGAGGCGTAAGCGGGCGACCATCCGCCCGAGCCAATGGAAGAAGGGCAGGGGATCTCGCGCGTAGTCGAGGTAGAACAGATCCTCGTTGCGGCGCCATTGTTCTTCGCGCGCCAGGCTTTGCAGTTCAATGGCCTTGGCCAAAGCAATACCGTCCATCATGAGATGTCTCCGTGTTTTGAGGCATCTCTTCAACTACACATGGGAATTTGCTTTATAAACAGCCGTTTTCGCCCTATGTTTTTCAATTATGAAAAACACGGCATGGGATTCCTACCAGCTCTTTCTGGATGTCGCCCGCGGTGGCGGCTTGACCGGCGCAGTCGCGTCGAGCGGCCTCAGTCCCGCCACGATCGGCCGGCGCATGCTGGAACTGGAAAAGCAGATCGGCCGGCCGCTTTTCGAGCGCAGCCAGGCGGGTTACGCATTGACGGGCGATGGCCAGGCGCTGTTCGACCAGCTGCTGGAGATGGAAGCCGCTGCCCGCAAGGTCGATAGCTGGCAGCGCGATGCGCAGGGCACATCCATCGTCCGCATTGCCGCCGGCACATGGGTCGGCTGGCTGCTGAGCCAGAACATGCCGACGATCTGTTCGGAGCGCGACGGATTCCGCATCGATCTGCACCTTGGCGAGCGCCGGGCCAGCCTTGCCCATCGCGAGAGCGACATCGGCATCCGCGCCTTCGAGCCGGAGGAAACCAATCTTGCGGCCATCAAGACCGGCGATGTCGCCTATGCCGCCTATCAGGCCCGCAACATGCGCTTTGCCGGCCCCCAGCGCTGGATCGCGGTGGCGGAGGAGGAGGCGATTTCGGCCTATCTGCGCTGGCCGCATCAGAACCGCCGGGAGGAGATCGCCTTCACCGTCAGCCGCCCGCGTTCGCTGCACGATCTGGTGCTCGCCGGGGCGGGCACGGCCGTTCTGCCCTGTTTCGTCGGCGACCAGGAGCCGAGGCTGGAGCGGGTCGGCGAGGAGATCGCGGCATTGCGCCATCGACAATGGATCGTCATGAACAATGCCGACCGTCACCGCAGGGAAATTCGCACCGTGGTCGACCGCATGGCCAAGCTGTTGAAAAGCCACTCCGAGCTGTTTGCCGGCAAGCGCCCGACCTATCTGTGAGAAACCGGCGGCGATCGGCCGCCGGTTTGCTTGTGCTCAGCGCGCCGCGTCACCCCAGCGATATTCGACGGTTGCGTCGTCCAGTTTTGCCTTCAGCTCGGGATCGAGCTTGAGATCGATTGCCGCGAGCGTGTCGGTGAGCTGATCCGGCCGGCTGGCGCCGATGATGGCGGAGGTGATGACCGGATTGGCCGCCACCCAGGCGACGGCGAGCTTGGTGAGCGACTGGCCGGCCTCCTCGGCGATGCCGCGCAATTTCTCGATCGTCGCGAATTCGCGTTCATGCCAATAGCGCTGCAGATAGTTGGTCCCGGCGCTGCGCAGCTGCGCGCTGAAGCGGCCCTCCGTCGGCGCGACATCGTGCTTGTGCTTGCCGGTGAGAAGACCGCCGGCGATCGGGTTGTAGGGAATGACGGCGATGCGCTGTTCTTCGGCAAGCGGCAGCAGTTCGCGCTCGATCTGGCGGAACAGGAGGTTGTAGCGCGGCTGCACCGAGACGAAGCGGGCGGTGCGCAGGACGTCGGCGCGGCCGAGCGCCAATGCCAGCCGGTAGGCCAGGAAGTTCGACACGCCGACATAGCGGGCCTTGCCCGAGCGCACGATGACCTCGAGCGCCTCCAGCGTCTCGTCGATCGGCGTTTCGCGATCGTCCGAATGCAGCTGATAAAGGTCGACATAGTCGGTGCCGAGACGCCGCAGCGACGCGTCGATGGCATCGAGAAGGTGCTTGCGCGATGCGCCTTGGTCCCAGGAGGAAGGGCCGACCTTGCCGACGGCCTTGGTCGCGACGATGAAGCGGTCACGCTTGCCCTTCAGCCAGCGGCCGACGATCTCTTCGGTGCGGCCGGCAAGCTGCTCGCCGCCGCCGAGCGGATAGACGTCGGCCGTGTCGATGAAATTGACGCCGGCATCGGTCGCCTTGTCGAGAATCGCATGGGCTATGTCTTCCTGCTCGATCTGCAGGCCGAACGTCATTGTACCCAGGCACAGGCGCGAGACGCTGAGACCGGTATTGCCGAATTTTTGATACTGCATGATGCACCCTTCAACGATGGATTGGGTTTGCCCGCTGGGCGGGGCTGCGAAACGGGCATGAGACTATTCTTGGAGTGAGACGCCGCGATGTTAGCAAAGCTGGTTTGCGCATTCACGCGGGAAGCGGGGCTGGAGTTCACAATCGCGTGCGAACGGTCGGCGTGGCTGTTTGTCGTGCGCTCCACCGTTTCTCCGTAAATCCGCCAAAGCTCATGATGGCTTGCTTTTTCCCCCTTGTGGCCGTCCGATTTCCTTTCTAGTCTAACGGGAAAAACAGAGGGTTGGGTGTCGCCTGGATACCCCTGAACAAAACAGGAGAGACTATGAAGTCCATGTTCGCACGGCTTGCAGCAACGGCTTTCGCGGTCGTTTCGCTGGCGGCGGCCGCTCAGGCAGAAGACAAAGTCGTCAATATCTACAACTGGTCTGATTATATCGACAATTCGATCCTGGACGATTTCACCAAGGAAACCGGCATCAAGGTCGTCTACGATACGTTCGACCAGAACGAGACCCTGGAAACGAAGCTGCTTGCGGGCAAGACCGGCTACGACGTCGTGGTTCCGACGGCCTACTTCCTGCAGCGCCAGATCAAGGCCGGCGTCTTCCAGAAGCTCGACAAGTCCAAGCTGCCGAACCTCTCCAACATGTGGGATACGGTGCAGCAGCGCATCGCAACCTACGATCCCGGCAACCAGTACGCCATCGACTACATGTGGGGTACCAGCGGCGTCGGCTATAATATCGACAAGGTAAAGCAGATTCTCGGCACGGACGAGGCGCCGGATATCAACGTGATCTTCGATCCGGCGCTGGCCGCCAAGTTCAAGGATTGCGGCATCTACGTGCTCGACTCGCCGACCGACGTCATCCCGGCAGCCTTGCGCTATCTGGGTCTCGATCCGAACTCGACCAAGCCGGAGGACTTCAAGAAGGCTGAGGATCTCCTGACCGCGATCCGCCCCTTCGTTCGCAAGTTCCACTCCTCCGAATATATCAATGCACTCGCCAACGGCGATATCTGCATCGCCTTCGGCTATTCCGGCGACGTTCTGCAGGCGCGCAACCGTGCAACCGAAGCCAAGAACGGCGTGAACATCGGCTACTCGATCCCCTCCAAGGGCGCGCAGATGTGGTTCGACGTCATGGCGATCCCGGCGGATGCGCCGCATGTCGAAGAGGCGCATATCTTCCTCAACTACATCATGAGACCCGAAGTCATCGCCAAGGCCAGCGACTTCACGGCCTATGCCAACGGCAACAAGGCGTCGCAGCAGTTCGTGAGCAAGGACGTGCTCGACGATCCGGCCGTCTATCCGACCGACGCGGTCCGCGAGAAGCTGTTCACGCTGACCCCCTGGGATCCGAAAACGCAGCGCGTGGCAACGCGCTTGTGGACAAAGGTCACAACTGGCCAATAAGTTGAGATGGCCCGGACGGCAACGTCCGGGCCTTTCCTTAAGAGGATAATGCAGGAATCACGAGCGCGCCGGGATGGGGAAGAGCCGGCGCGACGCGCGCCCACCCGGGCATCCATTTGGGGATAGATGATGAAGTCACTCGGTAATATCCGGCGTTCCTTTGCTCCTTGGACCGATCCTTCGGCCAAGCCTTACATTTCCTTCAAGAATGTCACGAAGAAGTTCGGTGATTTCACCGCTGTCGACGACCTCTCCCTGAATATCTACAACCGCGAGTTCTTCGCGCTTCTGGGCGCGTCGGGTTGCGGCAAGTCCACGCTTCTGCGCATGCTGGCGGGCTTCGAGCAGCCGACGACGGGCGAGATCGTGCTGGACGGCCAGGATCTTGCCGGCACGCCGCCCTATCGCCGCCCCGTCAACATGATGTTCCAGTCCTATGCGCTCTTTCCGCATATGTCGGTGGAGAAGAACATAGCCTTCGGCCTGCGGCAGGACGGCATGGCGAAGAACGAGATCGCCGATCGCGTCACGCAGATGCTGAAGCTCGTCAAGCTGGAGCAGTTTGCGAGGCGCAAGCCCAATCAGCTCTCCGGCGGCCAGCGCCAGCGCGTGGCCCTGGCCCGCTCCATCGCAAAGCGCCCGAAGGTGCTGCTGCTCGACGAGCCGCTCGGCGCGCTCGACAAGAAACTGCGCGAGGAAACCCAGTTCGAGCTCATGGACCTGCAGCAGAGCCTGGGCCTGACGTTCGTCGTCGTTACCCATGACCAGGAAGAAGCGATGACCATGGCCGACCGCATCGCGGTCATGAGCCACGGCAAGGTGGTGCAGGTGGCAACGCCGGCCGAAATCTACGAGGCGCCCAACTGCCGCTTCGTCGCCGATTTTATCGGCGACGTGAACATCCTCGACGGCAACGTCACCTCGGCCCAATCGGGCATCGTCGAGATATCGGTCGATTCCGGCTTTACGGTCCGCACCGCCTCGGGCGACGCGCCGTCCGAGGGAAGCCGCGCCAGCCTTGCCATCCGTCCGGAAAAGCTGCGGGTAACGCCGCGTCCGCCCGCCAACGCGTCCCTCAATGCCGCCGAAGGCGAGATCTGGGACATCGCCTATCTCGGCGACATGACGGTTTTCCACGTCAAGTTGAAGAGCGGGCAGGTGGTCAAGGCCTCGTCGCTGAACGCAGTGCGCGCCGTGGAAGAGCCTTTCACCTACGACCAGAACGTCTGGGTCTCCTTCGACGAAAATGCCGGCGTGTTGCTGAAGGATTGACCATGAGAGCGCTCGGTTCCTCCATCTATCAGCGCCTCGTCATCATCGTTCCCTATGCCTGGTTGCTGATCTTCTTTCTCGCGCCGTTCCTTATCGTCTTCCGCATCTCGCTGTCGACGAAGGCCATGTCGGTGCCGCCCTATGATCCGTCCTTCGCCTGGAGCGACAGCTTCGGCGACTGGTGGGACAAACTGCAGGCGATGTCGTTCGACAATTACGTATGGTTGACCGGCGATCCGCTCTACATGAATGCCTATCTGCAGAGCCTGCAGATCGCCGGGATTTCGACGCTGCTGACGCTGATCATCGCCTATCCCATCGCCTACGGCATGGCGCAGGCGCCGCGCACGATCCGGCCCACCTTGCTGATGCTGGTCATCCTGCCGTTCTGGACGAGCTTCCTGATCCGCGTCTATTCCTGGATGTCGATCCTCAGCACGACGGGCCTGCTGAACCAGCTGCTGATGGCGCTCGGCATCATCCACGAGCCGCTGGTCATCCTCAATACCAATACGGCGGTCTATATCGGCATGGTCTATTCCTATCTGCCCTTCATGGTGCTGCCGCTCTATTCGGCGCTGGAGAAGATGGACGGCACGCTGATCGAGGCGGCTCAGGATCTCGGCTGCACGCCGATCGGCGCTTTCTGGCGCGTCACCTTTCCGCTCTCCATACCGGGGGTGGTTGCCGGCTGCATGCTGGTCTTCATCCCCGCCGTCGGCGAATTCGTCATTCCGGATCTGCTCGGCGGTTCGGAAACCTTGATGATCGGCAAGGTGCTCTGGACGGAATTCTACAGCAATACCGACTGGCCGCTGGCCTCGGCGGTGGCGACCATCCTCCTTCTGGTGCTGGTGGTGCCCATCGTGTTCTTCCAGCATTTCCAGGCCAAGGCCGACGAGAAGGGGAGATAGTCGATGATCCGCTGGTCCCGTTTCAACATCGTCTCGGTCACGCTCGGCTTGGCCTTCCTCTACCTGCCGATCCTGCTGCTGGTCATCTACTCCTTCAACAGGTCGCGGCTGGTCACCGTCTGGGGCGGTTTCTCGACGCAATGGTACGTGCATCTTTTCAGCAACGACACCATGCTGAGCGCTGCCTGGCTGACGGTCCGCATCGCGCTCCTGTCGGCGACCATCGCCACGGTGCTCGGCACCATGGCGGCCCTGACCCTCGTGCGCTACACGCGTTTCCGCGGCCGCATCCTGTTTTCCGGCATGATCTATGCGCCGCTCGTCATGCCTGACGTCATCACCGGCCTGTCGCTGCTGCTGCTCTTCGTCACGTCGGGCGTCGATCGCGGTTTCTGGACGATCGTCATGGCGCACACGACGCTGACCATGTGCTTCGTCGCCGTCGTCGTGCAGTCGCGCCTGCTGACCTTCGACCGCTCGATCGAGGAGGCGGCGCTGGATCTCGGTGCTCCGCCGGTGCGAACTTTCTTCGAGGTGACGCTGCCGATCATCGCGCCGGCCGTATTTTCGGGCTGGGTGCTGGCTCTGACCCTGTCGCTCGACGATCTGGTGATTGCGACCTTCGCGTCCGGCGCCGGCGCCAAGACGCTGCCGATGCTGATCTACAGCCAGGTCAAGCTCGGCGTCACGCCGGAGATCAATGCCATCTGCACCATCCTGATCGGCGTCGTCACCATTGGCGTCATCTGTGCGTCCATCGTGACGAAACGCCGCGAAGTCCAGCGCCAGAGGGACGAACAGGCGGCCGCCGCAGCCTGAGGCGCGGCGGTCCGGACTGCAAGCCCCGGAAGATCATTGCTCCGGCAATGGCTGTATCGGCTTCTGCAACAGCGTCGCGACCGGCGAGACGACCGGGTTAGGCCAGCTGCCGCCGATGAAGAAGGGCAGCATCGGCAGTTCGTCGGCGTCGGAGGGCGAGGTCGCCTCGATCGCGCCCGAGAGCGCCAGGCCATTGGTGCGGAAGGGAACGACGCCATTGAAGGTAATCGTTTCGTTCTGTCCCGCGATCGAGGCATTCTTCACCTCGGCTGACCCCTTCGCAAAGCTTGCGTCGACATTGATGCTGTCGAAATCGAAGGATGCGTCGGCGACATCGCTCATCCGGAAAAACGCCTTCTCGGCCGCCAGTGTCCGGAACGCGGAGATGTCGAACTGGCGCAGCGACCCCGCCGTCGACGCGAAGTGCAGTGTGCCGGCCACGTCGCTGAGCGTGGCGACCCAGATCGGCTTGGAGGTGCTGAGCGCCAGGTCCAGCGACCCTGACGACGGCATCGGCAGCGGGCCTGTCAGCTTCAATCGGGTAAAGAGCCCGCCGAAATCGGCGTTTCGGATGGAAATCTGCAATTTGCCGCCGCCGTCGAAATCACCCGGGGCGACCTCCAGATGCGCGGTCAGCGAACCGTTTTCGAAGCCGCTGTCGCCGATGTCGAACTTCGCCTTGCCGCCCGCCACCAGCAGGCTGGCGCCGATATTCTCGAACTGGAAGGGGCCGAGCGCCGCCTTGTTCGAGGACAGGCGCATGTCGAGGTCGAGCCGCTGCAGCGGATTGCCGTTCAAAAGCGCATCGATCGCGGTTTCGGCCGCAAGGCGCATGGAAAAGGCGGCCAGGAACGGATTAAGGTTCATCTGGTCGAAGGCAAGCGTGCCGGAGATCTTGGGCTTGCCAGCCGCCGTGTAATTGAGATCCATGACCCCCGAAGCGGCGGAATCGTTGACGTTGAAATTGAGATTGTTGAAGCGCAGGCCGTTGTCGATCGCCGCAATGTCGGCGCTGAGCGAAACATTCTTTAGCGCATCGGCCGCCGGCAGGCGTTGCCCGCTCCAGGCCAGGAAGGCGGGCACATTCGGCACGCTGAGCTCCAGATTGCCCGAAAGCGCCGAAAAATCCGATATGCTGGTCGTTCCGGCATAGGTCCAGTTGATCAGCGACGAGGCGAAGCTGGTTTTCGCGTCCACGCTCTTGCCGGCGAAGAAGAGCAGTGGTTGAGCGGAGTCGAAATTGAGCTTGATGTCCTGGCCGTTGAAGCGCGCAAGAATGACGGCGGCCATCGGTCGCGACAGCCGCGGCCAGGAGATGTCCGCATTGATGCCGTTGAGCTTGTAGACATCGCCGCTGCGGTCGTCGGTCATCTCGATGCTGCCGTCCTCGATGGTCAGCATGCCGATGGCGGCGTCCTGATCCTTCCGCATCGTTATGCCTTGGCCGGAGGAGGTCTCGGCCTGCGCGATCGCCTTGGAGAGGCGGCCTTCGTTCGTCCAATCGATCAGACCGTTCTCGTCGCGGCGGATATAGAGGATCGGACGCAGGAAATGGAACTCATGAAACCGCGCATGTCCGCGGATGGCCGACAGCAATGAGAAATCCGCCGAGAGACTGTCGACATGGCCGAGGACCTTGCCGTTTTTCGTCGGCTCGCGGATGGTCACCTGATTGAGCGTGACGCGCGCCGTCGGCCAGAATTCCAGCGTCGGATCGCCCTCGATCTGGGCACGATAGCCCGTCCATTCCGAGAGCGCCTTTTCGATGCCGGAACGCACAAGCCCGCTGGAAATGAGGAAAGGCGCGGTCGCTCTGAAGACAGCGAACACGATAAGGATCGTGAGAAGAATGATGCCGGTCGTGCGGGCGACAGCTGGCAGCCAACGCGAGGCCGATCGCATCGTCAACCGCCACTTATTGTTTTTCGAAGCTCTCATGATCCCGTGGGGACTCTCGAACTGATAGGGATGATCTGCCTGCGTTTGCCGGATATAGGAAATGTTTGGCGGATGCAAACACCACGCACTGGCAATAGCCACAACACCGTGATTTTATAATGCGCTGCAGCATCGTTATATAGAACGAAAAGCGGGGGAGAGAAATATGCAGGATCAGCAGCCGCTCTGGACACCATCGGAAGAATCTCGCCGCCAGAGCCCGATGTTCGCCTTCATGCAGGAATGCAACCGGCGTTTCGGCTTGTCCTTGTCCGATTTCGCCGGCCTCCATGCCTGGTCGATTGCCGACCGGGAAAATTTCTGGACTGCGGTCTGGGATTTCTGCGGCCTGAAGGGCGAACGCGGGGAACGGGCGCTCATCCATGGCGACATCATGCTGGAAGCCCGCTTCTTTCCCGACGCCAGGCTGAATTTTGCCGAAAACCTGCTGTCGCGGAGCGGCGAGGGCGATGCGCTGGTGTTCTGGGGCGAGGACAAGGTGCGCGACCGCTGGTCGTGGGACCGGCTGGCCGCAATGGTTTCGCGTCTCCAACAGGCCTATCGTGCCCTCGGTATCGGCAAGGGAGATCGTGTGGCGGCAATGATGCCGAACATGCCCGAAACCATCGCCTGCATGCTGGCGGCCGCGTCGATCGGCGCGATCTGGTCTTCCTGCTCTCCGGATTTCGGCGAGCAGGGTGTCATGGACCGCTTCGGCCAGATCGAGCCGAAGCTCTTCATCGCCTGCAGCGGCTATTGGTATGGCGGCAAGCTGCAGGATGTCACGGCCAAGGTCAGCGCCATAGCGCAGCGCCTGAATGCCCCTGCCGTCATCATCCCTTATGCCGGGAGTGCCGGGGCCGTCGTGGCTGCGACGCCGGGTGCAAAGAGTCTCGATGATTTTGTCGCGCCCTTCGAGGCAAAGTCGGTCGAGTTCGTCGCGGTTCCCTTCTCGCATCCGTTGTTCATCCTGTTTTCCTCCGGCACGACCGGCGTTCCGAAGTGCATCGTGCATTCCACCGGCGGGGCGTTGCTGCAACTCGTCAAGGAACACCGGCTGCATTGCGGCGTCGTGCCCGGCGAAAAGGTCTTCTACTTCACCACCTGCGGCTGGATGATGTGGAACTGGCTGGTGACCGGCCTTGCTGCCGGTGCGACGCTTTGCCTCTATGATGGATCGCCCTTCGCACCCGACGGCAACATCCTGTTCGACTACGCGCAGGAAGAGAAGTTCGCGCTGTTCGGCACGTCCGCCAAATATATCGACGCCGTACACAAGAGCGGCCTCACGCCGAAGACATCGCATGACCTGTCGAACCTGCGGCTGATGACATCAACCGGTTCGCCGCTGTCGCCGGAGGGCTTCACTTTCGTCTATGAGGGCATCAAGGACGATATCCAGCTCGCTTCGATTTCCGGCGGCACCGACATCGTCTCATGCTTCGTGCTTGGCAACCCGCTGCAGCCTGTCTGGCGCGGCGAAATCCAGGGCCCCGGATTAGGCCTTGCCGTCGATGTCTGGAACGACGAAGGCAAGCCGGTGCGCCGTGAGAAGGGCGAGCTCGTCTGCACCAAGGCGTTTCCCTCCATGCCGGTCATGTTCTGGAACGATCCCGAACGCGCCAAATATCGTGCCGCCTATTTCGAGCGCTTCGACAATATCTGGTGCCATGGCGATTTCGCCGAATGGACCGTTCATGGTGGCCTGGTCATCCATGGCCGTTCGGACGCGACGCTCAATCCCGGCGGCGTACGCATCGGTACGGCAGAAATCTACAATCAGGTCGAGCAGATCCCAGAGGTCCTGGAGGCGCTCTGCATCGGCCAGGATTGGGACGACGATGTCCGCGTCGTGCTCTTCGTCCGCCTGGCACCCGGCGTTTCCCTGACCGAGGATCTGGTCAAGGCGATGAAGACCCGCATTCGTACCGGCGCCTCGCCGCGTCACGTCCCGGCCAAGATCATCGCCGTTACCGATATTCCACGCACGAAATCCGGCAAGATCGTCGAGCTTGCGGTGCGCGAGGTGGTGCATGGCCGGCCAGTCAAGAACAAGGAAGCGCTCGCCAACCCGGAGGCGCTGGACCTTTTTGCGGGGCTCGAAGAACTGAAAAGTTAAGGCAGACCTTAAAACTGAGGGGCAAACGATGACCCCCGTTTGGTAATCCTGCGTTAAGAAAGCTTGGTCAAAGGTAAAGGCCGACTTGAGACCGTTCGCATGAGCTAGAGCGGATTGGAGCTGCCGTTGGCTCCCGAGACATGAAGTTCACCGACTCGAGCTTTCTTTAGGCAGCATCAACTTCAAAGGCAGCGCGATTCGCTGCCTTTTTTTCGTTTCGTCGCCGCGAATCCGCGTCTGCTCTGTACATTAGCCCGTTGAGCAAGTATGTGCACGCCTGAAGAAGAGGTTCGCAACGTGCGAACCACGATGATCGCTGCCCGCTGGCGTGCGAAGAATTCCGAAAGACAGATGATGACTGAATTCGAAGGCATCGCTCCGGCGATTGCTGAGGCTTTGGCAAAGCGCGGTTACGAAACGCTGACGCCGGTACAGAAGGCCATGCTCGATCCTGGCCTTGCCGGCAAGGATGCGCTCGTCTCGGCCCAGACCGGCTCGGGCAAGACGGTTGCCTTCGGCCTGGCGCTGGCGCCCGGCCTGCTCGACGGCGGCGAGCGTTTCGGCCGTGCAGGGGCACCGCTGGCACTGGCAATCGCACCGACCCGCGAACTGGCGCTGCAGGTTCAGCGCGAGCTGGAATGGCTCTATGCGCAGACCGGCGCGACCATTGCTTCCTGCGTCGGCGGCATGGACATGCGCACGGAACGGCGGACGCTGGAACGCGGCGCCCATATCGTCGTCGGCACGCCCGGCCGTCTCTGCGATCACATTCGCCGTAACTCGCTCGACATATCCGAGCTGCGCGCCGTCGTGCTTGACGAGGCCGACGAGATGCTTGATCTCGGTTTCCGCGAGGATCTGGAATTCATTCTGGAAAGCGCGCCGTCCGATCGCCGCACCCTGATGTTCTCCGCGACCGTGCCGCGCTCGATCGCCAAGCTTGCCGAAAACTATCAGCGCGATGCCGTTCGCATCGCCACTGCCTCCGAAGCCAAGCAGCATGTCGATATCGACTACCGCGCGCTGACCGTGGTTCCGAGCGACAGGGAAAACGCCATCATCAACGTGCTGCGCTACTACGAAGCGCGCAATGCCATCGTTTTCTGCTCGACGCGCGCCGCCGTCAATCATCTGACGGCGCGGTTCAACAATCGCGGGTTCTCTGTCGTCGCGTTGTCGGGCGAGCTTAGCCAGAACGAGCGCACACACGCCCTGCAGGCCATGCGCGACGGCCGCGCCCGCGTCTGCATCGCCACCGACGTCGCTGCTCGCGGCATCGACCTGCCGGGTCTGGAACTGGTCGTTCATGCCGATCTGCCGACCAATCCGGATACGCTGCTGCACCGCAGCGGCCGCACCGGCCGCGCCGGCAACAAGGGCGTCAGCGCCCTCATCGTGCCGCTCAGCGCCCGCCGCCGCACCGAGCGCCTGCTGGAAGCCGCCCGCATCCGCGCCACCTGGGCAAAGCCGCCGTCGGCTGACGAAGTGAGCCAGCGCGACGACGAGCGACTTCTTGCCGATCCGGTCTTTACCGGAGCGCTCGGCGAAGATGAGCAGTCGATCGTGCAGCAATTGCTGGAGCGCCATGGCGCCGAGCAGGTTGCCGCTGCATTCCTGCGGCAGTACCGGGCCGGCCACTCCGCGCCCGAGGAGCTGCAGGACGTGCCTGCCGAAGGCGAACGCAAGAAGTCCCGCCGGGACGACTTTCCCGTTACGCCGCGCGATGATGGCCCTTCCGCGGGGCGGAACGATTTTACCGACGGTGTCTGGGTATCGCTTTCCGTCGGCCGCAAGCAGAATGCCGAGCCGCGCTGGCTGATCCCCATGCTTTGCCGCAACGGCAACCTGACGAAGCGCGACATCGGCGCCATCAAGATGCAGCCCGAGGAAACCTTCGTGGAGCTTTCGCCGGAAGGTGCCGAGCGTTTCCTCTCGGCCATCGGCCAGGACAAAACCCTGGAGCGCGGCATCCGCGTCAAGCCGCTCGCCGGCGTGCCGGATTTTCAGCAGGTCAAGCGGGAAGGCGGTTTCGCGAAGAAGAAGCCTTTCGCCGACAAGGGCGCCCGCGCCAACGACGGCCCCAAGCCGAAATGGAAGTCCGATCGCAAGCCGGAGCGGGCGCATGCGGGTGAGGGCGCCGTCTCCGAACGTTCGGACAAGAAGCCCTGGGCAAAGAAGCCCGGTAAGCCGAGTTTTACCAAGAACGACGGCCCACCCAAGGGCGGCAGTCCGAATTCCAGGGCGGCGCGCAAGGCTGCGAAGGTGCGCGGGGAATAAACGTCTTCGCCGCGCTCAAGAAAGCGCGGCGCCCCTTCTCGTGCATCCACGCATGCGCCCTTCGCTTTCGATGACCGGCTTGACCGACCGACCCGCTAATTTCGCGGCAACGGACTCTACTGGTAAAGAGCAACAGGATGGGCGTCAGGAACTATTTGATCGAAGGTGTTTCCGGCACCGGTAAGACGTCGGTCTGCCACGAACTGCGGCGGCGTGGCTACCAGGCCATCAATGGCGATGTCGAGCTGGCTTATCAGGGCGATCCAAAGACGGGGAAACCCTCGGATGGGCTCGCCCACGAGCATCATATCTGGAACGTGGATAAACTCGGAGCACTGGTGGCCGACCAAAGCCATGCGGCGACATTCTTCTGCGGCGGCTCCCGAAATTTCCCGAGCTTCATTGATGTGTTCGATCGGGTTTTTGTTCTTGATGTCGATCTGGATACATTGGAGAGGCGGCTCGCCGAAAGGCCGGAAACAGAATGGGGAGGAAGATCTGCCGAACGGCAGCTTATTCGGCGCTTGCATGCAACGAAAGAAGATATCCCCAAGTGTGGCGTCGTCATCGATGCCACGGTGCCGATTGAACCTGTCGTAGACAGGATTCTGGAAAAGTGCAGCTAGGCCGAAGCCAGCTGCCTCAACCGCGCGACGTCAGCCAGACACCGACCAATGTCACCGCCAATCCTGCGAACATCGCCGTCGTCAGCGGTTCGGAAAACAGCGCCCAGGCCCAGAGCATGGTCACGGGCGGGCTGAGATAGATAGCCGCGCTGACTTGCGCCACCGGAAAGAGGCGCAGGCTTGTATAATAGATCGAATAGGCGGCAAAGGTCGCGACCAGCACCAGCCATGTTATGCCGATCGCGAAGCCGCGGGTCAGCGGCGGCGCGAGATCGCCCTGCATCGTCGCGCAGATGCCGAACAGCACCGAGGCCGTGAGCGTGTGGATGCAAAGGCTTTGATGGACGGGCATATGCCCCATCCGCTGCCGCTTGTGCAGAACCGATGCGAAGGCGAAGACCAGCATCGATCCCACGGTCACGCCATAGGCCCAGACGGGCGCTGCGCCGAAGCTGAGGCTGTCTATCGACACGATCAGCACGCCTGTGACCGCGATCGCCGTGCCCAGCCATTGGCGCGCGCTCAGCCGCTCCCCCAGGACGGGTTGCGAAAGCGCCGCAATCGCCAGCGGCAGGAGGTCGGAAATCAGCGCCACCAGCCCGGTCGGCACCCGTTGCTCGATCGCGAGCGCAAAGCCGCCGAGATAGAGGAAAACCGACATCACGCCGAACAGCATCTGTCCAGCTATTGCGCGCAGCCTCGGCCGGGGGCCGATGGCCAGGGCAAAAGGCAGCAGGATCAAACCCGAAACAAGCGTGCGCCAGAATAGGACCAGCATGACGCTGGCCTCCTGGCTGACATAGCGAATGCCGATGAAGCCGGAACTCCAGCTGAAGATCAGCAGCGTCGCCATCACGGGCCAAAGGAAGCGGCGTTGGCTCGGTGCAGGCCGCGATGGGCATTCGTCTGTCATCTGGTTCTCGTCTGGTGGCGCTCGATCGAACGTCTTTCACGGTCCAGCCATAGGCGAGCGCCGGCGCGATGACACATGACAAATATCGATCGCAATATGACATTTCAGTCTCGTATCTCATGACTATTTGCCAACTGCCGCCGGAACATGCATTCTCTCCCGCAAGATTGTCATTCGAGCTGAACTAGCCATGACCGACTTCACGAGCCGACGCTTAGAAATCGACGCCCTTCGCGCCTTGTGGGCGATCCGCCATCATGGCGGCATCACCCGCGCGGCGGAGGCGTTGGGCCTGTCGCAATCCGCCGTCAGCCACAAGATCAAGCGGCTTGAGACGAGCCTCGATTGCGATCTGCTGAGCCGCAAGCCCGGAGCGACGATGTTCACCGCGGCCGGGGAGGATCTGCTTGACTATGCCGGGCGCATCCTCAGCCTGCATGACGAGGCATTGCTGAACCTGACGAAGACCTCGCTTGCCGGGCGGGTCGCTCTCGGCTTGACCGAGGATACGACCTGCACGGATCTTGCCCGCATATTGGGGCGTTTTCGCCGCCTGCACCCCAACGTCTCCGTGCGCACCAAGGTCCGCATGAGTTTGATTCTCCGGGGGATGCTGGAGCGGGGAGAACTCGACGCCGCCATCGTGCAGGTCTTCGCCCATGAGGTCCGGCCGACCGATGCCGTCCTCTTTCGCGAACAGCTGCATTGGGTCAAGCATCCGGACCTCTCTTTGCCGGCGGACGGGCCGGTTCCGTTTCTCTCCTTCGACGATGAGTGCTTCTATCGCCGATGGGTGTTCGATATCGGACAGGACGGCGGCGTCGTCCTTGAAACCGTATTCGAGTGCTCGAGCGCTGCGGGGATTGTTGCGGCCGTTAACTCGGGCCTGGGTGCGGCGCTTCTGAGCAGTCGTCATCTGCAGCCCGACATGGAAATCATCACCCATGGTCTGCCGGCGCCGCCCGCCCTGGCTTATGTGGTGCGTCGCGGACGCAAGGTGAGAAACCCCGCGCTCGATACGCTTGTGGCGGAAATCGAGAGCGAAATCAGCCGTTACGGAGGCCTGGCTCTGGCGAGCTAGGCGAACCGGCCTGTCGATCAGGGCAATCGGTGCTTGCGCCGCGCATCATTCACTCGAGCGTTCGCTGGCGTTCGAGAGGGGAAGGCGTGTTCTTTCTGTAGATTTGCAGGCTTTGCATGACTGAGGCAGAATGCCGCCCAAGACGAGACGGCGGAAGGAGCGGCCCACTCATGCTCATCGGTTCATGCCACTGCGGCAAGACGGGCTGGACGCTCGACGGCGATCCGGGGTCGATCACGGCCTGCAACTGCACGCTCTGCCGGCGCTACGGTGCGCTGTGGGCCTATGATTATGAAGGAGAGCGCGTCTCTGTCGCCGGACAGACGGCTTCCTATACCCGGGCCGAAGAAAAACAGCCGTCCCTCGAAATATTGTTCTGCCCGTCCTGCGCCAATGTCTTGAGCTGGCGCGGCTTGCGGCTTCAAAAGGATGGCCGCCGCCGCATGGCCGTCAACCTGCGGCTCGCGCCGCCGGATCTCGTCTCAGGCTTGCCTATCGATCATTTCGATGGGCTCGACACGTTCGAGGACTTGCCGTCCCAGGGCAAATGCGTGCGCGATCTCTGGTTTTGATGGCGGGCCGATCGTCTGTCAGTTCGCCAATACCCTTGGCGAAGGGAAGGTGATCTCGACCAATGTGCCTTCGTTCGGGGCCGAGTTGATGGAGAAGGTCGCCCTGTTGGCGTCGACCATGGCCTTGGTCAGCGGCAGGCCGAGGCCGGTGCCGTCGCCGCGCTTGCGGGAGTTGGTGGACACCTGCCGGAACGGCTTCATCGCCTGCTCCAGCTCCGAGCGCGTCATGCCGACGCCCGTATCCCGGATGCGCATCACGACGCTGCCATTGCCCTCATAGGAGGTCGACACGACGATCTGGCCGCCGGATGGCGTGAAGCGGATGGCGTTGGAGAGGATGTTGAGCGCGATCTGCTTGATGGAGCGCAGGTCGGCCACGACATTCGGCACCGCTTGCGACAGCGCCGTGCGGATGATGACGCGCTGGCTGTTGGCCTGCGGCTGCACCAGCGACACGGCTTCGGTGATCGCTTCATTGAGGCCGACAGAGGCGAAATCCAGGTCCATCTCGCCGGCTTCGATCTTCGAGATGTCGAGGAGATCGTTGACGATGTCGAGCACATGGCGGCCGGAGCGGCCGATATCGGTCGCATATTCGACGTAGCGCGAATGGCCGATCGGCCCGAAGCGCTCGCCGGCCATCATGTCGGAAAAGCCGATGATGGCGTTGAGCGGCGTGCGGATTTCATGGCTGACGCGGGCCAGGAAATCCGTCTTGTGGGCATTGGCGGTTTCGGCGGCGCGCTTGGCGTTGCGCAGCTCTTCTTCCGTGCGTTTCCATTGCGTGATGTCGCGGATGACCGCGCAATAGCCGTTCGAGGAGTTCAGCCGGCCCATGGTCATGAACAGCGGCACGAAGCCGCCGGACGCTTCGCGGCCGATCACTTCGCGCCCGTCGTTGAGCACGCTGGCGACGCCATGGCCCGAAAGGCCGCCGAGATAATCGAGCACCGCCTTCTGGCTCTCATGCGCAAACAGCATGACGAAGGGTTTGCCGCGCGTTTCCTGGTCGTCGTAGTTGAACAGGGCGCTCGCGGAGCGGTTCATCGACCGGATCTCGCCCTCCTGGCCGATGATGATGACGCCGTCCGTCGCCGTCTCCAGCGTCGAGCGCAGTTCCTCGATCTCGACCTGCAGCTTGGCAACCTTTTCGAGGATGCGTTCCGGTCGGGCTTCCTCGGGAACGGGCTGCGGCTGCGGTGCCGGCGGCTCGCTTTTTTCCACCGGCATCAGCGCCAGCATCAAGGCCGTGCCGTCTTCCCAGCGGATCGACTGCAGCCGGGCCGTCACCGGCACCAGCGCGTCGTCGGCGCGCACCACCATCATCGTGCCGGGCCGCTCGGTCTTGTTCTCCAGATCGTTGCGCTGCAGCAGCGCATCGAGGCCGCCGACCTGCTCGAGGTCTTCCAGGCTGTCATAGCCGGTCAGTCGCAGGAATTCCGGATTGCCGTGGATGAGGCGATCGCCGGCATGGACGAGGACGGCGAGCGGTAGCTGATCGACGATATCGGACGACAAGCCCGTGCGCATTTTCACGCGCGGCGGAATGGCGTTGCTGAGGACATCCAGCGGATCGAAATCCTCTTCCGGCTCGGCGGAAGGGGCAGGGTTCTCCGCATGGGCACCGTCGCCCGCAACGGGAATATCTTCCCCCGTGCTCTCGACCAGCTTCACGATCGGCGGAGGTGCGCTCTCTTCCGCGCGCGCAGCTTCCGTCTGCCGGTCATCGTCGTGGCTGTTTTCATCGGTCGTTTCCGTCGCGTCGGACAGGATTTCGTCGGCCGCATTCGGTTGCGGGGCGATATCGGCATCGTCATCATGCCGCTCGTGGCGGGGCTGCTCCGCTGGCGGTTCCGTGCGTTTGCCGAAGGGCTCGAGCTGCCGGGCGATTTCGCGGAACGCCGCCTGCTCGCTGAGCGAAAGTCCGGCCTGTGTCAGTGTCCGGCGCTCGTGCAGCCGAACGACCTTGTCCGATTCACGACGGTTGTGCGTGTCGGAAATCCGCAGGGCAGGCGGTTCGTAATGCGGCGCGGAAGTATCTTCCGCCGCGTCCTGCATCGGGCTTTCGATCTCTTCCGCGGCCTTTGCCGCCGTCAGAGTCTCTTCCGGTTCCTGAGCCGGCGGCTCGTTCGATGCGGCGTCTGTTTCCGCCGCCGCCTCGGCAATAGGGGCCGCCCCATCGGTTTCCCGGCCAACGAGGGCCATGCCGCGTTTCACCGGATCTTCGATGGCATCAGCGAGACGGACGACACCGAAGCCTCTGAAGCCATCGAATTCGCGGCTGCGTGTATAGGTCGGCAAGGCGGCAAGATCGACCGGCACCATCAGGCTCGTGCCTTCCACCGGCCAGTAGATCGTCCGTCCGGACCATGTGTCGCGTCGCGCCAGCAGTTCGGCGATCTTGCCGTCCGGATCGAGATTGAAGCGGTGGGCGACATCGGCGAAGGCAGTGCCGGCAATCTGGGCGGCATGCGGGCCGACCGCATCGGCGAATTCGCGGGAAACCTCGCTGAACTGGCCCGCGGCGTCGATCTTCCAGACGAACCGGGTAGCGCGCCCGTTGCGCTTGAAGCTGAAACCTTCCTCCGGAGCGCTGTCAGTGCCGGCTTGAGTTGCCGGGGAAGGCGGCTCCGCTTCCGTCGTTGTCTCTATTGCGGTGTTGCCGTCGTCGCTCGCTGCGGCGTCCGGCTGGTGTTCGTCGGCTTGGGCTGCCGTTTCGGCAGCAGCCTCGGGTGCGCTGTCGGGTGAGGCATGGGTATCCGCCTTCACTTCCGCTTCGCTTGAGCTTTCAGCGGCCGGTGCCGGGTCCTGCTGTTCGTCTGCCCGATATTCCGGCGTCTCGTCCAGCTCCTCGATGCCGGCCACCGCATCGATGACGTCGCCGAACGGCGCTGTCCCCTCGGCTATAGGAGCTGCTTTCGGTGTCTCGTCCGCCGCCGCTGCTTCCAGCTCCTCCCGGGCTTCCTCCACCTGCGGCTCCACGGTTGCGGCGGCGCGCGCGGCGTCGGCCAGGCTTTCCGTGGGGTCGAGATGGCCCAGCACCGTTTCCACCACGAACAGCAGGTGCAGGGCGGGAATTTCCGAGAGCTTGCCGATGGCGGCAGGCAGGTAGCCGCGCCCGGTCGGGATGGGCCGCTTGATCAGCCGGTCGGGCTGCGCGCCGGCCATGGTCGTCAGCATTCGCGCCGTCTGCGGCGTAATATCGAGCGAGCCGAACCGCGTGGATGCGGTGATGATTTCGCCATCGCGGCCGATGACGGCCATATGGGTATCGGGATCGTCGAACCCGTCGATCATGCGCCGGGCACACTCGACTGCCGCAAGCGGCTTGGAAGAGACCGGAGAGGAAAACAGCACGGCCTCTTCGCCCGCCTGGATGCGGATAAGCTCGACGGCCGCGTTGACGACCGCCCGCTGGAAGCCCGAGGCCATGCGGATCAGGAATGTCCGCTGGTCACCGACCGCGCCGAGACCGCGCGCCGTCGCGTCGATCTGTCGGAACGAGACGTCGCCGGGCTTTGGTCCCTGCTCGACAAAATCATAAATGGCGTCATAGCCGAAAAGGTTGGCACCGGCGCCGTTGGCCCAGAGCACGCGATCCATGCCGGTCGAAAACATGACCATGGCTTCACCGCGCGCAAAGCGCTCCCGAACGCGCGGATGCACGGCAATGTCAATGAACGGATATTGAATTGCGGGCATATTCCAACCTGTTTTGCGGGCGTAACCGCCTCTCTTGCTTTAACAGTTTATTAATATCGGCGCCCCGCTTCCCGGTCCAGCGAAGGGTCCATTTTTCGGCCGAAAAGGTTAACGCGTTGTGCGCTGCAAAAATTATATTGCACTGCACAATTTTTTGAACTATATAAGCTGCATAAACTTTAACGACTGGTGCCTCCGGGAGGCCCCCAAAGGAGCGTAATCATGGCTACTGTAAAGAAAGACGACGTTTTTTCAACGGCTGCATTCGACCCGTCCAAGTTCTCTGAATCGTTCCGCGACTTCGCGGAAAAGGGCGCTGCCCAGTCCAAGGAAGCCTTCGCGAAGCTGAAGACGGCGACCGAGGAAGCCGGCAAGACCGTTGAAGCAACCGTGCAGAACGCACAGGCTGGTTCGCTGGAAATCGGCCTCAAGGCAATCGACGTTCTGCGCACCAATGCCGAAAGCTCGCTGGCGCACATGGAAGCCCTGCTTCGCGTCAAGTCCGTTGGCGAACTCTTCGAACTTCAGACCGCTTTCATCCGCAAGCAGGCGGAAGTCACCGTCGAGCAGGCCAAGTCCATTCAGGAAACCACGAAGAAGGTTGCCGAAAAGCTGGCGAAGCCGAGCAAGGACGCTGCCGAAAAGGCAATGGCCTCCTTCAAGGCTTAACGCATTTCCAATACGCCTCCAAAGGCATGAACGCCCCGTTCTCAGGCGAAAGACCTGGGGGCGGGGCTTTTTATTGCGTGGATGGGGGATTCAAGCCTCGGCGCGCATCTTGGCTTGGATATCTGCAAAGCTTTTTTATATTGCGGGGAGATAGGACTTGAAATAATTTCAAAGTCCTCGTATGTCACCCCCGTTCGCGGCGACGCGAGCAAGTGCGGTTGTAGCTCAGTTGGTTAGAGCGCAGGTTTGTGGCACCTGAGGTCGGAGGTTCGAGACCCCCCAACCGTACCATTTTCTCCACACAGAATGTCGGGCATGCGTCGCTGCAATCAGCGGCCGGAGCTTATTTCTTGTCTTTCGGCTTCTTTTCCACATGTCCGGGCGATATCGGATCGCTGGCGGGAAAGGTCTCTTCCAGCGCTTCCTCGAGATAGTCGTCCTGTTCCTTGTGCTCTTTTTCGCTGGGTTTCTGCGGCTTCTTGTCGGTCATCATCCTTGCTCCCTGGCTTTTCCCAAGGATACTAGGCTTCGCCCGGCCTTTGTCCAGCATCGTGGTGCAGCGTCGAAAGGCCGAACGGCGTCACTTTCCGTTATGCCGGATTCATATTGGAACCGTGCCCGTTCCCGCCCGTTCTGTTCGTGAGAGCAACGAGACGAAAGGAGCGGACCATGTCTGTACCGAACGAGCCGATCCCAGACTCGCCTCCCATGCCGGAACCCGGCTGGACGCCGAAGCCGCCGATCGAAGAGCCGGAGCCGGACAGATTGCCGGATGAGATTCCCGTTCCCAACCCGGACGAGAACGAGGAGCCGCCGAAGCACGCGGCGGCTTCGGCGGTGCCGCATCCTCCGTCATGGTGGAGCAATTTGCTTCCATGATCCTTGTGAAAGCCAAGCCCTTCCAGTCATGGGGTTATTGCGCGGACGTCACAAAAACATCCGCCGCTCTTCGCTGACAAGCTCCTGCAGGAAATCCGCAACGGTGCGGACGCGCACAAGGTCGCGGGCGCTTTCGTGATAGGTGGTCCAATAGGCGCGCTTGATGGAGACATCGGGCAGGATGCGGGCGAGTTCCGGAAACTGCCGGGCAATATAATCGTGCAGGATGCCGATGCCGGCGCCGGAGCGCACCGCTTCCGTCTGGCCGATCGCCGTGGAAATCTCGAAGGAGGCATCCCAGCTGCGCATGATCTCGCCGGAAAAATTCAGCGACGCGGTGAAGATCAGGTCTTCGACATAGCCGACACGCGGATGCAGCTTCAGCGCCTCGACGCTCTCGGGCAATCCCGCCTGCTCCAGATAGGCTTTGGAGGCATAGAGGCCGAGCGTGTAGTCCGTCAGCTTCGATGAGACGAGGCGGCCCTGTTCGGGGCGTTCCAGCGTGATCGCGATATCGGCTTCGCGCTGCGACAGCGAAAAGGAGCGGGGAATGGGCACGAGCTGGATGCGCAGCTCCGGATAACGCGCGATCAGCCGCCCGAGCCGCGGTGCGAGAAAGGATACCCCGAAACCATCGGGCGCGCCGATGCGCACCGTGCCGGTGATGGCGCTGTCGAGATGGCCGACGCTTGCCTGAGCGCGCAGCATCTCGGTTTCCATGCGCTCGGCAGCATGCAGGAAAATCTCGCCTTCCGCGGTCAGGTCGCAGCCATTGGTGCGGCGCACCAGCAGCCGCGTCTTCAGGCGCTCCTCCAGCGTCGTGACCCGCCGCGAGAGGGTTGCATGGTTGACGCCGAGCCGCTTGGAGGCGGCCAGGATCTGGCCAGTGCGCGCCACGGCGAGAAACATGCGGACGTCATCCCAATCCATTTGCACATCCGGGACTTCAATTTTTGCACAACGGTTGCTTATAACAGCTCATTGATTTGTGCAAATTGAAGTGCCATCCTGTCATCATCCAAGAAAACGAGGAGGCACATCCATGCGTGAGATCGGTCATTTCATCGGCGGCAAGCACGTCGCCGGCACCAGCGGACGCACCAGCAACGTCTACAATCCGGCAACCGGCGAAGTGCAGGCGACCGTCGCGCTCGCAAGCGTCGAGGAGCTCCGCGCCGCGGTCGCAAATGCCAAGGCCGCGCAGCCGAAATGGGCCGCAACCAATCCGCAGCGCCGCGCCCGCGTCTTCTTCAAGTTCGTCGAGCTTCTGAACCAGAACATGGATGAGCTGGCTGTCCTGCTCTCTTCGGAGCACGGCAAGACGGTCGAGGATTCCAAGGGCGACATCATCCGCGGCCTCGAAGTCTGCGAATTCGTCTGCGGCATTCCGCACCTGCAGAAGGGCGAGTTCACCGAAGGCGCCGGCCCGTCGATCGACATGTACTCCATCCGCCAGCCTGTCGGCGTCGGTGCCGGCATCACGCCGTTCAACTTCCCGGGCATGATCCCGATGTGGATGTTCGCGCCTGCGATCGCCTGCGGCAATGCCTTCATCCTGAAGCCGTCCGAGCGTGACCCGTCCCTGCCGATCCGTCTGGCCGAACTCATGATCGAAGCCGGCCTGCCGGCAGGCATCCTCAACGTCGTCAACGGCGACAAGGCCGCGGTCGACGCCATCCTGACCGATCCGGATATCGCTGCCGTTTCCTTCGTCGGCTCCACGCCGATCGCCCGCTATGTCTATGGCACGGCCGCCATGAACGGCAAGCGCGCCCAGTGCTTCGGCGGCGCCAAGAACCACATGATTATCATGCCCGACGCCGACATGGACCAAGCCGTCAACGCCCTGATGGGCGCCGGCTACGGTTCCGCCGGCGAGCGCTGCATGGCGGTATCGGTCGCAGTTCCGGTCGGCGAGGACACGGCCAACCGTCTCGTCGAGAAGCTGGTGCCGAAGATCGAATCGCTGCGCATCGGCCCCTATACCGACGACAAGGCCGACATGGGCCCGCTCGTCACCAAGGACGCCTATAACCGTGTCAACGGCCTGATCGACCGCGGTGTCGAGGAAGGCGCCAAGCTCGTCGTCGATGGCCGCGGCTTCAAGCTGCAGGGCTACGAGGACGGCTATTTCGTCGGCGGCACGCTGTTCGACCACGTCAAGCCGGATATGGACATCTACAAGACCGAGATCTTCGGGCCGGTTCTCTCGGTCGTCCGCGCCAAGAACTACGAGGAAGCGCTCGATCTGCCGATGAAGCACGAATATGGCAACGGTGTCGCCATCTACACGCGTGACGGCGATGCCGCCCGCGATTTCGCCTCGCGCATCAACATCGGCATGATCGGCGTCAACGTTCCGATCCCGGTTCCGCTCGCCTATCATTCCTTCGGCGGCTGGAAGGCTTCGAGCTTCGGCGATCTCAACCAGCATGGCACGGACTCGATCAAGTTCTGGACGCGCACCAAGACGATCACCGCCCGCTGGCCTTCCGGCATCAAGGACGGCGCCGAGTTCGTCATGCCGACGATGAAATAAGCTTTGCTGCTGTGATGATAACCGCCGCCGTCCGACATCTTTCGGGCGGCGGTTTTTTGTTGCGTCTGTTTTCGATCGAGTCATCTTGCCTAAGCCGTCGTTTTCGATTAGAACAAAAAGAGAACAACGGGAGGGCCGCGCGATGTCCGTGACCTATCAGATCGACTATCTTGAATTTCCGTCGAAAGACGGCCTGAAAACCCGCCGCTTCTTCGAGGAAGCCTTCGACTGGAGTTTTGTCAGCTACGGTCCGACCTACCATGTCATCGAGGCTGCCGGCATAGATGCCGGCATCGATGGGGACGCAGGTGAGGCGGCGGGGGCACCTTTGCCCGTCGTGCGCACGACCGATTTGGAAGCCGCCCAGCGCGCTGTCGAGTTCGCCGGCGGTGTCATCACCCGCCCGGCCTTCGATTTTCCCGGCGGCCGCCGCTTCCATTTCCGCGAGCCGGGCGGCTGCGAAATGGCCGTCTGGGTTTCCTCGACGTAGAAGCCGCCTGTGCGGGCATGGCATCAAGGCCGCAGTGTCGCGGGCTGATTTGCTTGCGGATACGCATGGCGCTGTGGATCAATATTTTCCTGTTGCTCGGCGTCGATTTTCCTGCTCTCAAATGCAACGGTAAGGCGAGCGATGTGTGGCGCAACACGTCTCCCGGCGGCCGTTGCCAGAACTGCTTCCTGGAAAGTGCTCGTCCTCTTGTGGGGTGGAGGACCAGAATATGGCAGCTGTTGAACAAAATTATCCGGCGGGTGGCGGATCACTTTTCCAAAGAGCATCTTTTACCGGGAGTGCCTCCGAATATTTCGGTATCTGGATTGTCAATATCCTGCTGACAATCGTGACGCTCGGCATCTATTCCGCCTGGGCAAAGGTGCGTCGCAACCGCTATTTCTACGGTAACACGGCCATTTTGGGCCATAGTTTCGAGTATCACGCCCAGGGCAAGCAGATATTGATCGGCCGGCTTATCGTCTTTGGTCTTCTCATCGTGCTGAACATACTTGCGCATGTGGCACCCCTGGCAGTCTTGGCGGTTTGGCCGGTCTTGCTGGTGATATTTCCCTGGTTTCTCATGCGAGGACTGCGGTTCAACGCCCGCGTGACAAGCTATCGCAACGTACGTTTTGATTTTGTGGGAACCTACTATGGCGGCGCGTTCAAGGCGGTCTTCCTGGGTGCGGTCGTGACGGTGATATCCGTCGGATTGCTGTCTCCCATTGCCAGTCGCTGGTTCTACAAATATGTCTTCGACAACCTCCGTTATGGTGATCGACCATTTTCGACCGATCCGCGATTGGGCGCTCTCTACGAGGCATTCTTCACGGTAATCGCGATCGTGATTGCCGCCGTCGTGATCCTGGGACTTTTCGGTGCTGTCGCAGGTGGTTTCGGCGACCGCTCCATGGGTGCGGGAATGGGTAGCATCAGCCTATGGCATTGGATGGTTGTGCTTATTTTCCCGGTCTACATATTCGCCGCGCTCTACTATCGCGCGACGGTGCGCAACATCATCTGGTCGGCCGCAATGCTCGATCATCGCCATCAGCTCAAGAGCGACATCGGTCGTCGGCGCTATGCGTGGATTGCGATTTCGAACGTGGTTGTGACCCTGATAACCCTCGGACTGATGCGCCCCTGGGCGGCAGTCCGCATGCAGGCTTTTCTTGCCGAGCATACTTCTGTCCATGTCGATGGCGAGATCGGTGTCGTCTTCGATCAGATCCGCTCGACCGGCAGTGCCATAAGCGCGGAATATCTCGACATAGACGGATTCGACTTTGGGTTCTGATCAGCAAGCGATCGCGACGGGCGTCTGGCATCCGCCGCATTCCAGCCGGGAAGTTCCAGCCCGTTTGCTGGACATCGGCGGATCGCTCATGGTGCTGTCGGACGAAAAGGAGGATGAAGGCAGGCGGCTTGCCTGGGGTATCCGCGCCGACATCGAGGTCAGCCAGCGTGTCGGTTCCATCCCGCGTCGCATTGTGTTCGGAAATGAATCGGTTTTCGAAACCCGTGATAACGACGCCATCGACGCCTATCTGCGAGGCCGCGGCGAAGGGCGCAGCGGCCTCATTCATGCGCTCGAGATCGTTCGCCCTCGGCTGATCGCCTTCGCTCTGGCGATAGTTGTCCTTGCTACGGCAATTTATCACTACGCCTTGCCGGCGTTGGTGGAAGTCGCCGTTGTTGTAACTCCGCCCATAGTCCCGCAGATGATGTCAGCGGGAACGCTGAAGACGCTCGACAAGGTGACCTTCGGCCCCAGCAAGCTTCCGGAGGCGCAACAGGCGGAAATCCGCAATGACTTTGCTCGGCTGGCCGCGAACGCGGAGGGCGGAGCAGGGCGCTATCACCTGAACTTCCGCGATGGCGGCCTTATCGGCCCGAATGCCTTTGCTCTGCCGGATGGCAATCTCGTTCTCACGGATCAACTCGTCGAGCTTGCGGGCGGCGATCGGGAGATGGTTATGGCCGTTCTGGGGCATGAGGTCGGTCACGTCGAATACAAGCACAGCCTGCGCCAGCTTTATCGTGCCGCCGGTGTTGCGGGTCTGGTCCTGCTGATTGGCGGCGATGTCGGCTCCGGCGTGCAGGACCTGCTGACCCAGGGTGGAGGCTTGCTTGCGCTTTCCTATTCCCGCGAGGCCGAGACACAGGCCGACCGCCGCTCGGTCGAGCTGATGCAGGCGGCGGGCATGGACCCGGCGGCTTTGTCGCGTTTCTTCGATACTCTCGAAACGAAACTCGACGATCACGGCAGCACAAGTATGCTGGCGACGCACCCAGGCACACCGGAGCGAAAGCAGGCGATCCTTGATTATGCCAGGGAGCTGAAGGAGAAGCAGTCGAAGCCGGGCTTCTGACGCTCTCAGAATAACGTGAATATGAATTTCATATTTTGGAATTGTTCAAAACTGAGAAAGCCACTATATACGGTCCAGCCCCCAAGCAGCCTTGATTCCAGGAGATCGGCATGCGTTTGACAAAGCAGACAAATTACGCGGTGCGCATGTTGATGTATTGCGCCGCCAATGATGGCTATCTGAGCCGCATCCCGGAAATAGCCAGGGCCTACAGCGTTTCCGAGCTGTTTCTCTTCAAGATCCTGCAGCCGCTGACCAAGGCGGGCCTTGTCGAAACGGTGCGCGGTCGCAATGGCGGTGTGCGCCTCGCCAAACCCGCGGCCGATATCAGCCTGTTCGACGTCGTCCGCGTCACCGAGGATAGCTTCGCCATGGCGGAGTGCTTCGAGGAGGGCGTGGTGGAATGCCCGCTGGTCGATAGCTGCGGTCTTAACTCGGCACTGCGCAAGGCGCTGAACGCCTTCTTCGACGTTCTGACGGAATATTCCATCGACGATCTGGTGAAGGCACGGCCGCAGATCAACTTCCTGCTCGGCCTGACCGACCGGGATCACAAGGTGATTGCCAAGAAGCCGGCGATCGCGGCGCCGGCCGCCTGACGCATCCGTTCCGAAATCGATCATTTTAGGTCCGCAGTTGCCTCCGGCAGCTGCGGATTTTCGTTTGTATTGCCTCGTATACGGGCAACAGGTGGTTAACGGATCGCGAGAAGAAAACGTCAAATCGTTCTGAATCTGCTAAAAAGCAGCAAAATTTTGCCAGAATATTACTAATTCAAAGGTCTTTTCGCCTGAAAATTTCCAAACTCTATAAATTGGAAAAATTTTAGGCGGCGCTTGTTGCTTTCAAACTTAAAATAAAGTTCCATCGGCGCGATCCGAATAGGAACCCTCGTGGTGTCCACGGCTTCAAAAGAATAACAAACCTGGGAAACGATATCATGAAAAAGATTTCTGTCCTGCTGGCAGTGACAGCCTTGACTTCGGTCATGGCAACGTCCGCCTGGTCGAAAACGCTTGTCTATTGCTCGGAGGGTTCGCCGGAAGGTTTCGATCCGGGTATCTACACTGCCGGTACCACGTTCGATGCTTCTTCGCGTACGGTCTACAGCCGCCTCGTCGAATTCAAGCATGGCAGCACCGAGGTCGAGCCCGGCGTCGCCGAAAGCTGGACCGTTTCCCCCGACGGCAAGGAATACACCTTCAAGCTCCGCAAGGGCGTGAAGTTCCAGACGACCGATTTCTTCACGCCGACGCGTGACCTCAACGCCGACGACGTCGTTTTCTCGATCAGCCGTCAGCTCAACACGGACAATCCGTGGGCCAAGTATGTCGCCGGCGGTTCGTATGAATATGCCGATGGCATGGGCTTCCCGAAGCTCATCAAGTCGGTCGAGAAGGTTGACGATCTCACCGTCAAGTTCGTCCTGAACCGTCCGGAAGCTCCGTTCATCGCCGACCTGGCCATGGACTTCGCCTCGATCCTGTCGAAGGAATATGCAGACAAGCTGCAGGCCGACGGCAAGATGGAGCAGATGAACCAGCAGCCGCTCGGCACCGGCCCGTTCACCTTCGTCGCCTACCAGCCGGATGCAGTCATCCGCTACAAGGCGAATGAATCCTACTTCAAGGGCAAGGAAAAGATCGACGATCTCGTCTTCGCGATCACGCCGGACGCATCCGTTCGCGCGCAGAAGCTGAAGTCCGGCGAATGCAACATCATGCCTTACCCGAACGCAGCCGACATCAAGGACCTGAAGGCGGACCCGAACCTCAAGGTTCTCGAGCAGGCCGGCCTGAACGTTTCCTACCTCGCCTACAACACGCTGGTTGCTCCCTTCGACAAGGTCGAAGTGCGCAAGGCGATCAACATGGCCGTCAACAAGCAGGCCATCGTCGACGCCGTCTTCCAGGGCTCGGCCTCGGTTGCGACCAACCCGATCCCGCCGACCATGTGGTCCTACAACAAGGACGTGAAGGACGACGCCTACAACCCGGACGAGGCCAAGAAGCTGCTTGAAAAGGCAGGCGTCAAGGATCTCAGCATGAAGATCTGGGCCATGCCGGTTTCGCGTCCCTACATGCTGAACGCGCGCCGCGCCGCCGAGCTGATGCAGGCGGACCTGGCCAAGGTCGGCGTCAAGGTCGAGATCGTCACCTACGACTGGGCCAAGTACCTGAAGCTCTCCTCCGCCAAGGACCGTGATGGTGCGGCTATCCTCGGCTGGACCGGCGACAACGGCGATCCGGACAACTTCCTTGACACGCTGCTCGGCTGCGATGCCGTCGGCGGCAACAACCGCGCGCAGTGGTGCAACAAGGAATTCGACGATCTGGTGAAGAAGGCCAAGCAGACGGCCGACATCAAGGAGCGCACGAAGCTCTATGAAGAGGCTCAGGTCGTCTTCAAGCGCGAAGCACCATGGATGACCATCGACCATTCGGAAGAGTTCATCCCGATGACGAAGAATGTCTCCGGCTATTCTCAGGATCCGGTCGGCGTTCATCGCTTCGACGGCGTCGATATCGCCGAATAACGAAAAATCTGTGAGAATGCCCGGCCAAGACCGGGCTACCCCGGCGGTCAGGCCCCTTGCCTGACCGCCGGAAAAATTTGGACATCTGCCATGTTGCGATTTCTTTTCAGCCGCCTAGCGGTGCTGATCCCGACATTCCTCGGCGTATCGATCGTTGCCTTCTCCTTCATTCGCCTGCTTCCCGGCGATCCTGTCATGCTGCTGTCGGGCGAACGTGTCATGTCGCCGGAACGCCATGCACAGATCTCCCACGATCTCGGCTACGACCAGCCGATGATCGTCCAGTACGGCAGGTACATCTGGAATGCCCTGCACGGCGACCTCGGCACCTCGATCACGACCAAGCGTGACGTACTGACCGACTTCATGACCTTCTTCCCGGCGACGCTCGAGCTGTCGATCTGCGCCATGATCCTGGCGATCTGTCTTGGCATCCCGGCCGGCGTTTTCGCCGCCGTCAAGCGCGGCACATGGTTCGACCAGAGTGTCATGGGCGTTGCCCTCATCGGCTATTCCATGCCGATCTTCTGGTGGGGCCTGCTGCTCATCATCGTCTTCAACGGCTATCTGCACTGGACGCCGGTTTCGGGCC
This sequence comes from Rhizobium sp. A37_96, assembly GCF_053521765.1. Taxonomy (NCBI): domain Bacteria; kingdom Pseudomonadati; phylum Pseudomonadota; class Alphaproteobacteria; order Hyphomicrobiales; family Rhizobiaceae; genus Rhizobium; species Rhizobium sp. A37_96. The sequence goes on from NZ_JBNWDS010000002.1 coordinate 598,318, forward strand.
GCATCGGCCTCATCTACTTCTTCAAGCCGATCACCGGCTTCATGCTGATCGACAGCCTGCTGTCCGGCCAGAAGGGCGCCTTCTGGTCCGCTCTCAATTCTCTGATCCTGCCGACCATCGTGCTCGGCACCATTCCGCTCGCCGTCATCGCCCGCCAGACGCGCTCCGCCATGCTCGAAGTGCTCGGCGAGGACTATGTGCGCACGGCCCGTTCCAAGGGCCTGTCGCCGCTGCGCGTCGTGTCCGTGCATGCGCTGCGCAATGCGATGATTCCGGTCGTCACGACGATCGGCCTGCAGGTCGGCGTGCTGCTCGGCGGCGCCATCCTGACCGAGAGCATCTTCTCCTGGCCGGGCATCGGCAAATGGATGATCGACGCGGTCTTCAAGCGCGATTATCCCGTGGTGCAGGGCGGGCTGCTGCTGATTGCCGGCATCGTCATGCTCGTCAATCTCGCTGTCGACCTGCTCTACGGCTTCGTCAATCCACGCATTCGTCACTAGGAGCGGTCCATGAGCACGGTAAGCGTCAAATCCGACCGTCCTTCCGCTCTCGCGGAGTTCTGGTACTACTTTTCCCGCAACAAGGGCGCCGTCATCGGCCTTGCGATCTTTCTCTTCGTCCTGTTCCTGGCGATCTTCGCCGGCGTGGTTTCGCCGCATGACCCCGATACCGCCTATGGCAGCGCCATGCAGCGCCTGCCGCCGGCCTGGGGTCAAGGCGGCAACAGCAGCTTCCTGCTCGGCACGGATGCCAACGGCCGCGATCTGCTGTCGCGCCTCATCTACGGGACGCGGTTCTCGCTGTTCATCGGCCTCGTCGTCGCATCGCTTTCGGCGATCGCCGGCATCCTGATCGGCCTTGTCGCCGGCTATGTTCGCGGCCGCACCGATACGATCATCATGCGTGTCATGGATATCATTCTCGCGGTGCCGTCGCTGCTGCTCGCCCTGGTGCTGGTGGCCATCCTCGGGCCGGGCCTTACCAATGCGATGATCGCGATCTCCATCGTCAACCAGCCGCATTTCGTTCGCCTGACGCGCGCATCCGTCATGGCCGAGCGTGACAAGGAATATGTCATCGCCTCGCGCGTTTCCGGCGCCGGTCCGTTGCGCCTGATGTTCAAGACGATCCTGCCGAACTGTCTCGGGCCGCTGATCGTGCAGGCGACGCTTGCCTTCTCGTCGGCCATTCTCGATGCCGCCGCCCTCGGCTTTCTCGGTCAGGGCGCCCAGCCTCCGACGCCGGAATGGGGCACGATGCTCGCGGATTCGCGCGAATTCTTCCAGAGCAACCCTTGGCTCGTTACTTTCCCCGGTCTCTGCATCCTGATCACGGTGCTCGCCATCAATCTGATGGGCGACGGCCTGCGCGATGCATTCGACCCGAAGCTGAAGAGGTCGTAATGGCACTCCTCGATATTTCCAATCTATCCGTTGAATTCCAGACTTCGTCCGGCCTGTTCCGGGCGGTCGATGGCGTCTCGCTGAAATGCGACAAGGGAGAAATCCTGTCGATCGTCGGCGAGTCCGGCTCCGGCAAGTCGGTCTCCATGCTTGCCATGATGGGACTTCTGCCCTGGACGGCGAAGATCACCGCCGACCGCATGACCTTCGACGGCAAGGATTTGCGCGGCATTTCCGCCCGCCAGCGCCGCAAGATCATCGGCAAGGATATGGCGATGATCTTCCAGGAGCCGATGTCGAGCCTCAATCCGTGCTTCACGGTCGGCTTCCAGCTCGGCGAAACCCTGCGCATTCACATGGGTCTGGACCGCAAGGCACGCCGCCAGCGCTCGATCGAGCTTCTGAATCTCGTCGGCATTCCGGCGCCCGAAGATCGCCTGTCGAACTTCCCGCACCAGATGTCGGGCGGCATGAGCCAGCGTGTCATGATCGCCATGGCGCTGGCCTGCAACCCGAAGCTCCTGATCGCCGACGAGCCGACCACCGCGCTCGACGTCACGATCCAGGCGCAGATCCTCGATCTGCTCGTTCGCCTGCAGCAGGAGCAGGGCATGGCGCTGGTGCTCATCACCCACGACATGGGTGTCGTGGCCGAAACGGCCGAGCGCGTGCAGGTGCAATATGCCGGCCAGAAGGTCGAGGAGCAGCCGGTCAAGGAATTGTTCCGCGATCCGCATCATCCATATACGGCAGCGCTGCTCTCGGCTCTGCCGGAGCGCGCCGAAGTCGGCGAGCGCCTGCCGTCGATTGCCGGCGTCGTTCCCGGTCAGCACGATCGTCCGACGGGCTGTCTCTTTGCGCCGCGTTGTTCCTTCGCCACGCCGGAATGCGACAAGGGCGTCAAGCGCCAGGGCGCGGAGCTCGGCCTGACCCTTTGCAACTACCCGCTGGAACATGGCAAGCCGCTCGGCCACCCCGGCATTGCCGCCACGCAAACAGCAGGAGGTGCCGCATGACCGGCGCTGTTCTCGAAGGGCGCGATCTCGCCCGTTTCTACACCGTCAAGCGCGGCAGCTTCAAACCGGAGGCGACCGTCAAGGCATTGAACGGCGTCAGCTTCAGCCTGCAGTCCGGCCGCACGCTGGCAGTCGTCGGCGAATCCGGTTGCGGCAAGTCGACGCTCGCCCGCCTGGTGACGATGATCGAAAACCCGACATCGGGCGAATTGCTGATCGACGGCAAGCCCGCCAAGCTTGGCGACCGCAGTCTGCGCAGCGCCGTGCAGATCGTGTTTCAGAACCCCTATGGCTCGCTGAACCCGCGTCAGAAGGTCGGCTCCATCCTGGAGGAGCCGCTGAAGATCAACACCGATGACGACGCCGCCACCCGCCGCGGCAAGGCCGAAGCGATGATGGCGCGCGTCGGCCTGCGTCCGGAGCATTACGATCGTTACCCGCACATGTTCTCCGGCGGCCAGCGTCAGCGCATCGCCATCGCCCGCGCCCTGATGCTGCGGCCGAAGGTGCTGGTGCTCGACGAGCCGGTCTCCGCGCTCGACCTGTCGATCCAGGCACAGGTGCTGAACCTGCTGATGGACCTGCAGAAGGAAATGGGGCTTGCCTATCTCTTCATCTCGCACGGCCTTTCCGTCGTTCGCCATATCGCCGACGACGTGATGGTGATGTATCTCGGACGCCCGGTCGAGACCGGCACGGCGGAAGAGGTCTTCAGCCGGCCGCGCCATCCCTATACGGCGGCACTTCTGTCGGCGACGCCGATCGCCGACCCGGAACGCGAGAAGAACCGCATCCGGCTGCAAGGCGAGCTGCCTTCGCCGCTGAACCCGCCGAAGGGCTGCCACTTCAATCCACGTTGCTGGCGTGCTCAGGATCAATGCCGGCAGGTTGCGCCGGAACTGGCGGGCGAGGGAACACATAAATTTTCCTGTTTCTTTCCGCTGGATTGATCCAAGTTGCGAATCGGGCATGGCCAGCGAGAGCGGTCTTGCCCGGTTCAGTTCAATGATTCCGGACAGGCCCGATGCACGATAACCAAGACACGCCCCTCGCCATCATCGTCATGGGTGTGAGCGGCAGCGGCAAATCCTCGATCGGCGAGGGTGTGGCGGCTCGGCTCGGCGTCCATTTCATCGAAGGCGATGCGCTGCATCCGGCCGCCAATGTCGAGAAGATGAGCAAGGGCATTCCGCTGACCGACGAGGATCGCTGGCCCTGGCTCGAAAAGATCGGCGAGGTGATCACCGCAAGCCTTGCCAAGGGCGAGGGGATCGCCGTCTCCTGCTCGGCGCTGAAGCATTCCTATCGCGAGCGCCTGCGGGCATCCGCCGGCGGCCATCTCTATTTCATCTATCTCGAAGGCTCGAAGGCGCTGCTGACGAAGCGTATGGGCGAACGCAAGGGGCATTTCATGCCGGCCTCGCTGCTCGAAAGCCAGCTGCAGACGCTGGAAGTGCCGACCGGCGAGCCCGGCGTCGTGACCGTTGATATCGACGATACGATCGATGCGATCGTCGATGCGGCCGTCAAGAGCCTCAAGGCAATTCTCTGAATCAACGGCTCAGGGCGCGAACCGGTTCGGAGCGTAAGCCGAAATATCGATGAACGGTTTCTCGCCGGTGATGAGTTCGGCAAGCACTCGGCCGGTCACCGGCCCGAGCGTCAGGCCGTGATGGGCGTGCCCGAAGGCGAACCACAGACCGTTGTGGCGCGGAGCCTTGCCGATGATCGGCATCATGTCGGGAGTGCAGGGGCGGGCGCCCATCCAGGGTTCCGGGTCGAGCCGCTCGCCGAGCGGGAAGGCGGCGCGGGCGATGGCTTCGGCGCGATCCAGCTGTACCGGCGTCTTCGGCGCATCGCGCAGAGCAAATTCGGCGCCGGTCGTCAGGCGAATGCCGCGGCTCATCGGCGCCAGCAGATAGCCGCGCTCGGCATCCAGCGTCCAGTTGTTGAGGACGGCATTGCCCTCGGCCGCATAATGCATGTGATAGCCGCGCTTGACCCCGAGCGGAAAGGCGTAGCCGAAGCGTTTCGTCACCAGGTCGGCCCAGGGACCGAGCGCGACGACGACATCCTCCGCCTCGATCGACCCTTCCGCCGTCACCATTCTCCAGGAAGAGCCGGCCATGCCGAGCGAGACCGCATCCCCCGTCGTCACACGGCCGCCGATGCTCTCGAAGTAGCGGCGATAGGCCGCCGTCAGCCCATGCGGGTCCAGAACGGACCAGGGATCGCGCCAGCGCAGGGCGCCGGCAAAGCTGCCTCTCAGATGCGGCTCGGCGGCCGCAAGTTCCGCGCTGCTCAAAGCGTCGGAACCGATCCCGAATTCGCGGTTGAGGCGCTCGGCTTCGGCAAATTCCGCGTCGCGCTTCTCGTTCGACCGGAACAGCTCGACCCAGCCGTTCTTGCGGATCAGTTCCTCGGCATGCGAGGCTTCGATAAGGTCGTTGTGCTCGCTGACGGAATGTTCGATCAGCGGCGCATAGGCGCGCGAGATCATCTCGTGGCGCTTCGTATTGGAGTTCCACCAATAGCGCGCGAGGAAGGCGATCTGCGCGGGCAGGGCGCGCAGATGATAATGCGCATCGACGCGATTGTTGAAGGCATAGCGCAGCAGCAGGCCGAATTGCTGCGGAAAGCCGTAGGGAACGACGCCTTCGCGCTGGATGAGGCCGGCATTGCCGAAGGAGGTTTCCCGGCCGGGCTCCTTCCTGTCGACGAGAACGACCTGGCGGCCCCGCCGCTGGAGATGAATTGCCGTCGAAACACCGACGATGCCCGCACCGAGAACGATTGCGTCCTTTGTCATTTTATCCTGCTATCCGCATGCTCATTGCACGGCCCCGCGGTTCTTCAAGGCTGGCTGCCATTGCCCGGACCGTGCTCTAAGCATCGAAAATGCCTGCCAAATTTCGGCGGCGCAAATGAAAAATGCGATCAGTGCACACTCTGTCGCAAGCAGGCGTTTTCGGCACGAATGCGGATTGTCAGAATGATGCCGTTCAGCAGCGAAAAGATCGCGGCGTAAAGCGGCATGCCGAAGGCGAGCGGCAATACGGCGATCTCGCCCACGACGATCGCATAGTTCGGATGGCTGAGGAGGCGATAGGGTCCTTTCCTCACGAGAGCCGCGCCGGGCAGAATGATGATGCGCGTCGTCCACCGCTCTTTCAGCGTCGCCAGCACCCAGAGACGCAATCCCTGCAGAACCATGAACAGCAGGAACCAGGCGGGATCGACCGGTTTGCCGATGGCCAGGAGCCACAATCCGATCAGCCAGGCTGCGTGCATCGCCACCATGAGGGGATAGTGCTCCGGCGCGTATTCCCGGGCGCCGCGGGCAAGCAGGGCGGCGGTGTTGTGCCGGGCATGGACCAACTCCGCCAGTCGTTGCAGCGTCACGAATGTCAGAAGCGCGATCGATGGCCACAGCATCAGGCGGCCCTCCTCAGGGTGATGCAGCTTGCCGAGAAGCCCGGGCCCATGGCGAGCAAGGCCGAGCGGTCCGGCAATCCCGACGCAATCATGCGCTCCAGCACGAACAGCACGGTGGGGGAGGACATGTTGCCGTAGTCGCCGATCACCTCGCGCTCGACATCGAGAGAGCCGCTTTCGAGGCCAAGCGCGCGCTCGAGAGCTGCAAGTACCTTGGCCCCGCCGGGATGGCAGATGAAGCGATCGATATCCGAGAGCAGAAGCCCGGATCGTTCCAGAATGCCGGCGACGGCACCTCTCAGATGGGTCTCGGCAAAGACCGGCAGCGACTGTTCGAGCACGATGCCGAAGCCGGTGTCGTCGATTTTCCAGCCCATGATGCCAAGGCTGTCGGGAAAGAGGTGTTCGCCGGTTGATTCGATCTCCACGATGCCGCTTTCACCGGCCCGCAGCACGCAGGCTGCGGCACCGTCGCCAAACAGCGCCGTCGCAATGATGTTGGGCCGCGTCAGTTCGTCCAGGCGGAAGGCGAGCGAGCAGAGTTCGATCGCAACGAAAAGGACGACGGCGCCCGGCCGGCTTCGCGCCATTTTCGTCGCGACGGCAAGGCCGGATACGCCCGCCGCGCAGCCAAGGCCGAAGATCGGCACCCGCTCGATATCGCAGCGGAAACCCATCTCGCCGGCAAGCCGTGCCTCCAGGCTCGGCGTCGCAACTCCGGTGGATGATGCCGTGACGATGCAGTCCACCTGATTGGCCTCGACGCCTGCGCGCTGCAGCGCCGTGGTCGCACTCCGGCGGAAAAGCTCGGACGCGACCTCCGTATAGGCGCCCATGCGATCCTGCCAGCCATGCGGCTGCTCGAACCAGGAAAGCGGACGAGCGGCGTGGCGTTTGCGTATACCCGCGCTCTCGAATACGCGGGCGAGGTATTTGAAGTCCTGGAAGCGCTGTGAAAACAGGCGGCTCGCCGTCTCGGCGGCCTCCGTCTGGAGAATGATGTTATCAGGCGTTGCGACGGCGAGGCTTAGAAGTTTGACGGTATCGTTCACGATTTTCTCCTGCGGCCCTTGAAGGGCATGTCGGCGAAAACACGCGATGACGGCGGTCTATTCGATATCGGCGCAGTCACGAAAGAGTGACGGCTGCCAAGCCCGCAACGCACGGAAAAAATTCATCGCCCGTCCGAATAAAAGGCGCGGCCGGTGTGTTCTCCTCTCGCAACGTTCATTTTGCCAAGGAGACATTCCATGACGACCAAAGCATTTCGCCTGGCTTCCATCGCCCTCGGCGCAAGCCTGACACTCGGCGCCTTCGCCGTTCCCGTCTTTGCCGCCGGCGACGATTCGAGCACGACGCCGACCTGCAAGAAGGGCGAGATCTACGATCAGAAGACGAAGAAATGCGTCAAGCAGCAGGGCGCCAACGTCACCGATGAAAATCGCGCCGACTACGCCTATTCGCTGGCCAAGAAGGATCATCGCTATCAGGAAGCCCTGGCGGTTCTGGATACGATGAAGAACCCGAACACGGCCGAGGCGCTGAACTATCGCGGCTATGCCACCCGCAAGCTCGGTCGCACGGACGAAGGCATTTCCTACTACACGAAGTCCGTGGCCATGGACCCGAAGTATACGCTGGTTCGCGAATATCTCGGCGAAGCCTACGTCATCAAGGGTCAGATGGATCTCGCCAAGGATCAGCTGAGCACGATCAAGACGCTCTGCGGCAACACGAGCTGCGAGGAATATCGCGACCTTCACGCCGCGATCCTCAATCCTTCCAGCCTCTGAACACGGGTTCAGATCAACGATGACGACGGTGAGCAGGGAGCTTTGCGAGAGATATGGGAGTGATGCCAGTCGCTCGAGGCGCTATTTCTGCTTATAGTCGGTCCGCAATGGAGCCGCCGAAACGGTCGGCGGCTCCCGGACGTGCCAATGCGGCGGAGGATGCCATAGCGAGTGAAGAGGATATCAGGGCAGGTCTGTCCCAGCACCTGACGCGGCTGTGGCGCTATGCCGTGGTGCTGTCGCGCCAGCGGGACGTCGCCGACGATCTCGTTCAGGCGACCTGCGTCAGGGCCCTGGAGCGGGCGGCCCAGTTTACGGCAGGCACGCGGCTCGATCGCTGGCTGTTTGCCATCCTCCATTCGATCTGGCTGAACGAGGTCCGTTCGCGCCGGGTGCGCATGGGGCAGGGCTTCGTGGATGCCGACGAGACGCTGGTTTTCGACGGTGCGCATGAAACCGAAACGCATATTCTGGCCGGGCAGGTGCTGCAGCGCGTGCAGACATTGCCGGAGGCGCAGCGTACCGCCGTGTTCCTGGCCTATGTCGAGGGGCTCTCCTATCGCGAAGTGGCCGAGATCCTGGAGGTGCCGATCGGCACGGTTATGAGCCGGCTGGCGGCGGCGCGGGCAAAGCTCGCGGAGGGCATGGGGACGATGGCCGGCGCCGGGCCTTCCGGGAGCGGGCGACTGGGGAATGGAAATGAGTGAATTGAACAAAGGACAGATGCCCACGGACGAGCAGCTTACCGCCTTCATCGATGGCGAGCTGGATGTGGCCGATTGTGAACGGATCGAACGGTTGATCGCCGACGACGAGCGTGTGGCGGAGCGGTTCGATTTCCTGTCGCGGAGCTCGCTGCCCTTCACGGAGGCATTCCAGCCGATACTTGCCGAAGCCCCGGCGGCAAAGCTCGAGGCCATGCTTGCGGCCATTCCCTCCGGACGGGAAAGCACTGCACGCTCTGTCGGCTTCGGTCGCCGTGGTTTCCTTGCGGCGGTCGCGGCCAGTTTTGTCGCGGCCATTGCCATAGACCGCGCGGTGATCGACATCGGCCATCGGCTTTCGAAACCGGATGAGGATACCGAATGGCGAGCCGTGGTCGCGGAATATCTCTCGCTCTATACGGCGGATACGCTGAGCGCCCCGGCCGGCGACCATGCGCAGCAGGTCGCGCAGCTGAATGATGTCGGCGCGAAGTTGGACCTGCCGTTGAAGCCGGAAGCCGTTGCCATGCCGGGCGTCGAATTCAAGCGCGCCCAGATCCTGAATTATGACAGCAAGCCGCTGGCCCAGATCGCCTATCTCGATCCGGAAAGCGGCCCCATGGCGCTTTGCATCGTCCAGTCCACCAAGGGGGCATCCGCGCCGGATATGGAAAATCGCCGGGGCATGAATGTCGTCTACTGGTCGAGCCCCACCCATGCCTTCATGCTGATCGGCCATGCGCCGATCGATCGCATGCAGCAACTTGCGGCTGATGTCAGGGCGCATCTGATCGCCTGATGGCTGCTTCCCGCACGTCCAAACCGGCGTGATTCAAAAAGAATTTGGCGAAAACCCTTCCTGCTGGTATTCTTTGCCCAACGAAAATCGAACGAGCGCCAGCTGCATGCCCCAGGGCCTTGCGCGGCGTGGTGGAAAAGATACGTGAGTGACCCCGACAGCGGCTCAGCGCCGCAGGCAGACGGGGCGTCGGCAGCAGAGCGCAGGAAGGGTAAATCCTCCCGGCGCGCGAAGCGTAAGCGTGGCCATGGCCGCCCGAACGCTCATTCTGCGGAGGCCAGCCAGGCAGGCAAGTCCAGCCAGGTGGCGCAACGCCCAGCAGAGGATGATGCCGGCTCACCGGCCCGAAAGCGCAAGCGCCGACGCCGTGCACGCGGCGGAGCCCAGGGTGGTGCGCAACCTGCTTCCCAGACGCAACAACCTTCGTCCGCGCCCGAACACCGGATCGCGGCGGATCACGGCCATCCCTCATCGCACAAAGGCGGCAAGAACCGGCGCAAGCATCGCAGCAAGCGCGGCCTGCAGGGCCGGCCGCTGGCGCATGAGAAGACGGCGCAGGTCGTCGCTCCCGCAACCACGCCTTCAAACGCGCACGCTCCGGCCTATGACGATCACCGTCAGAACCGGCAGTCGCAGCCGCGACGCGAGGGGCAGGGGCAACATCATCATGCCGACGCCGATTCCCGTCCGCTCGACCTCTATGCCGCCCTCGACCTCGGCACCAACAATTGCCGCCTGCTCATAGCGCAGCCGACCCGCCCCGGACAGTTCCGGGTTGTCGATGCCTTTTCGCGGATCGTACGCCTCGGCGAAGGGCTCGGCGCCAGCGGACGGCTATCCGGCGATGCCATGGATCGGGCTGTCGAGGCGCTGCGCATCTGCGCGGCCAAGCTGAAGACGCGCGAAATCCGCCGTATGCGGCTGATCGCGACCGAGGCCTGCCGTGCTGCCGACAATGGCGAAGCTTTCCTTTCGCGGGTGACCGAGGAGACGGGATTGCGGCTGGAGATCATCGATCGCGAAACCGAAGCGCGGCTTGCCGTCTCGGGTTGCTCGTCGCTGGTCGGGCCGGAGGCGCGCTCGGTCGTGCTGTTCGATATCGGCGGCGGCTCTTCCGAAATCGCCGTCATCCGGATCGGCGAGAACCGCTCCAGCCGGCTTGCCAACCATATCACCCATTGGACCTCGCTGCCTGTCGGCGTCGTGACGCTCTCGGAGCGGCATGGCGGACGCGACGTGACGCCGGAGCTGTTCGAGACGATGGTGTGCGAAGTCCAGCGCATGCTCGAGCGTTTCGATTGCCCGCCGGTGTACGGTGCCGCGCGCGATAGCGGCGATTTCCATCTGATCGGGACATCCGGCACGGTGACGACGCTCGCCGGCGTCCATCTCGATCTGCCGCGCTACGACCGGCGCAGGGTCGACGGCGTCTGGCTGTCGGATGACGAAGTGAGCGCGATGCAGGCCAAGCTCCTGTCCTGGGATTTTGCCGGCCGCGCCGCCAATCCCTGCATCGGGCCGGATCGCGCCGATCTGGTATTGGCCGGATGCGCCATTCTGGAGGCGATCCGCCGCCGCTGGCCGAGCCCGCGCATGCGGGTTGCCGACCGCGGCCTGCGCGAGGGATTGCTGACCGACATGATGGCAGACGATGGCGTGTGGCGGCGGGGCCGCGCGCGCCGCGGCGGCCATCGACCGAGGGATATGAAGGGGCCGCAGACGTGACCAAGCCAACCATCGCCGGCAACCGCACGGGCCGTAAGCTCGGCCAGCGCGTCAAGAAGAAGAAGCTGAAAGCCTCCTCGCGCCAATGGCTGCAGCGGCATATCAACGATCCCTATGTCCAGCGCGCCCAGCTTGAAGGTTATCGCGCCCGCGCCGCTTTCAAGCTGCTGGAGATCGACGAGAAGCATCAGATCCTGAAGGGTGCGCGCCGCATCATCGATCTGGGGGCCGCACCGGGCAGCTGGTCGCAGATCGCCGCCAAGGTGACCGGATCGACCGAAGAGGAAATCCGCGTCGCAGCCATCGATTTTCTGGAAATGGCGCCTCTGCCAGGCGTTGCCATCCTGCAGCTCGACTTTCTGGAGCCGGATGCGCCACAGCGGCTGATCGATGCGGTCGGCGGTACGCCCGATCTCGTCCTGTCGGACATGGCCGCGCCGACCACGGGCCATCATCGCACCGACCATCTGCGCACCATGCATCTCTGCGAAGTCGCGGCGCATTTTGCCGTCGAAGTGCTGGCGGAAGGCGGGCATTTCCTCGCCAAGACGTTCCAGGGCGGTACGGAGCGCGATCTTCTGGCATTCCTGAAGCAGAACTTCCGTCAGGTTATCCATGTGAAGCCGGGCGCCTCCAGAGCAGAATCGGTGGAAATGTTCCTGCTGGCGAAGGGCTTCAAGGGACGCAAGGCCGATGGGGAAGACACGCAGGCTTGATCCCATTGTCTCTTTCGTCCGATGATGCCGGTTCCCAAGGCATCACGGACGATCAAGACCCCATCATGCTCCTCTACGTAACGCTCGGCTCCAACGACATCTCTCGCGCTCAAGGTTTTTATGATGCCGTTATGCCTGTGCTCGGCTATCGGCGTCAGCGTGAATCGGATGAGGAAATCGGCTATGCCGCCGATGGTGATACGCGTTGCCGGTTCTGGGTGGTCATGCCCTATAATCAGCGAGCGGCAACCATCGGCAATGGCTCAATGGTTGCCTTGCATGCCGAAAGCCGCGCTGCCGTCGATGCCTTTCATGCCGCGGCCCTGGCGCATGGCGGCACGGATGAAGGCAAGCCGGGCCTGCGCTCCTTCCACGCCAATTTCTATGCGGCTTACGTCCGCGACCCCGACGGCAACAAGCTGAGCGCCGTCTGTGAAAGACCGGAATAGATCCCGATTGCGCTGAGACGCGACCGGGATGGGCTCATTTTGCAGCAGGCTGCTGCACTTGAGGCTGCGGCTGCGGCTGCGCGGCGGCGACGCGCTTCAGGCCGGCCTTGTGGCCGGAGACCATGGCGCCCGCATTGCGATCCATCCGAATGAACGGGATGGTCGCAACGACAGTCAGGATCGAGATGCAGAAGAAGGCGACGTGGAAATCGCTGACCTGCAGTTCCGTGCCGCGGAAGAATGTGGAGGTTTCCAGGATCATCGCAGCCACGGCCACGCCGAGCGCCAGGCTGATCTGCTGCATCACGGAGCTCATGGACGTCGCCTGGCTGGCCTGCTTGTCGCTGATATCGGCAAAGGCAAGCGCATTGATGCCCGTGAAGAAGAAGGAGCGCGAGAAGCCGCCGACCAGCAATATGGCGATGATGACGAGATGCGGCGTCCAAGGCTGGAAGAGGCCGGTGCAGATCGTCGTGACCGTCGTCACGGCCGCAGCGGAAAGCAGCGCGGTCTTGAAGCCGACCGCGGTAAACACCCGGCGGGCTATGAACTTGGTGGTAATCGCGCCGATCGCCCCGGCAAAGGTGATGAGGCCGGACTGGAACGGATTGAGGCCGAAGCCGAGCTGCAGCATCAGCGGCGTCAGGAACGGCATGGCGCCGATGCAGATGCGGAACAGCGTGCCGCCGGTGACCGACGCGCGGAAAGTGGTGTTTTTCAGAAGCGACAGGTTGAGGATCGGCGCGGGGTGGCGGCGCGCATGCCCGACATAGAGAAAGCCGCAGATGAAGCCGATCACGACGGCCGAGATGCCGATATAGGGCGGCAACGCCGGCAGGCTGATGACGGACATGCCGAAGACCACGCCGGACGCCGCAAAGGACGTCAGCAGGAAGCCGATGACATCGAGCTTCGGCGGCATGGTCGCTTCGACGTCGGGCAGGAAGATCGACGACAGGATGACGCCGAGAATGCCGACGGGCACGTTGATCAGGAAGATCCAGTGCCAGGAGGCATAGGTGGTGATGAAGCCGCCAAGCGGCGGGCCGGCGAGCGGGCCGACAAGGGCAGGAATGGACAGCAGCGCCATCGCGGAAACCAGATCGCTCTTCTGCGTCGTGCGCACCAGCACGAGACGCCCGACCGGCGTCATCATCGAGCCGCCGACGCCCTGCAGGAAGCGGGCGAAGACGAATTCCAGCAGGCCGCCGGAAACGGCGCACATGATGGAGCCGATGACGAAGACGCAGATGGCGACGCGGAAGATGTTCTTCGCGCCGAAGCGATCCGCCATCCAGCCGCTGATCGGTATGAACACGGCCAGCGACACCATGTAGGAGGTAAGCGCCAGCTTCAGTGTGATCGGGCCGACATGGAGATCGTTGGCGATGGCCGGCAGCGCTGTCGCGATGACCGTGGAATCCATCTGTTCCATGAAGAGAGCTACGGCGAGGATCAATGGAACGATGCGATTCATAGGCATCTGCCTTGATAGGTCTGTCTTCGGGAAGGCTGCCGCCAAGGGCGGTCAGCCGCTCTGTAGTCCTATGCGAGGCTGCTGCCAATCCCGGATTTTGCTCCATGACTGCTTGGGGATCACGTCTTCGTGATATCCATTGCCGCATGGTGCGGAACGCAAGATTTGACATATGCTAAGAGCATGGAAATGCTAAACGCATAAAACGTCGTTCGGTGTATTAGCGGATTTGTATGGGATTGTCATGACCAAACTTTCGGTCGAGCACGATGACGCCCGGTACCGCTGCTGCCGGCGACGGCGATAGGCGCAGCTTACGCTACGCCTTATAACAAGGAGTGAGATCATGACTGCTGTCCCGCCCCCAGAGACGCACCAGTTCAAATTGGGATCCTGTACCGTCACCGCCGTCAGGGACGGCGCCAACGTCATGGACAATCCCTGGGAAATCTTCGGCTCGAACCAGACGCCCGACACCGTGCGTAAACTGCTGGAGCAGAATTTCCTGCCGACGGAAAAGTTCGTCAACAGCTATACGCCCGCCATCATCGATACCGGTTCCGATGTGATCGTCGTCGACACCGGCTTCGGTGAAGCCGGCCGCGCCCGCGGCTTCGGCCGTTTCCGCGAGGGGCTGAAGGCTGCCGGCTACACGCCGGAGCAGGTGACCGTCGTCGCTCTCACCCATCTGCACGGCGATCACATCGGCGGCTTGCTGGAAGAGGGCGCCCCGGCCTTTCCGAACGCCCGCTATGTTGCCGGCGAGATCGAATATGCCTTCTGGACCGACAAGGCGCGCGAGGGAACGCCGGCGGAAGGCGGACAGAAGGCCGTTCTTGCCAATATCGTGCCCTTCGCCGAAAAGATGACCTTCCTCAAGGACGGCGACCAGATCGTCAGCGGCATGACCGCGATGCTGGCGCCCGGCCACACGCCCGGCCATCTCGTCTTTCATCTCGAATCGGACGGCAAGCAGCTGGTCATGACCGGCGATACCGCCAATCACTATATCCTGTCGGTCGGTCGCCCCGATTGGGAGGTCCGGTTCGATGCGGACAAGACGCAGGCCGCGAAAACCCGCCGTCGCATCTTCGACATGATCGCCGCCGACCGCATTCCCTTCCTCGGCTTCCATATGCCTTTCCCTGCTGTCGGCTTCGTGGAGAAGCAGCCGGAAGGCTTCCGTTACATTCCGAAAACCTACCAGCTGGAAATCTGACGCCGGAAGGCCGGGAAGAAGCTTGCGCGCCCGGCATATCTGCCGGGCGCCTTTTTGCTATTCCCTTCCTGTCATGAACGTGTTACCAGCCCTCGCCAACTTCCAAGCAACACTTGCAAGATCGCCCGGTAGACGATTCGTTCCGGGCTTTCCTGTTTTTCACAGACGAAGGAATTGGCCATGGCACGCATTATTGAAACGTCAACCGGGTTGGATGCGCTGACATTCGACGACGTGCTCCTGCAGCCGGGACACTCCGAGGTCATGCCCGGCCAGACCAACGTAGCCACCCGTATCGCCCAGGACATCGAGCTCAACCTTCCGATCATTTCGGCGGCGATGGATACGGTGACCGAAAGCCGTTTGGCGATCGCCATGGCGCAGGCCGGCGGTATCGGCGTTATCCACCGCAATCTGACGCCGGTGCAGCAGGCCGAAGAGGTTCGCCAGGTCAAGAAGTTCGAAAGCGGCATGGTGGTCAATCCCGTGACCATCGGCCCCGAGGCAACGCTTGCCGATGCGCTCGGCCTGATGAAGGAAAACGGCATCTCCGGCATTCCGGTCGTTGAGAAGTCGCAGCGCCCCGTCGGCATCCTGACCAATCGCGACGTTCGTTTCGCCTCCGACCCCCAGCAAAAGATCTATGAGCTGATGACCCGTGAAAACCTCATCACGGTCACGGATGGCGTGCAGCAGCAGGAAGCCAAGCGCCTGCTCCACAAGCACCGCATCGAGAAGCTGCTGGTCGTGGATGGCGACGGTCGCCTGGTCGGCCTGATCACCGTCAAGGACATCGAGAAGTCGCAGCTTAACCCGAACGCTTCCAAGGACGCACAGGGCCGCCTTCGCGCCGCCGCCGCCATCAACGTCGGCGACGATGGCTTCGAGCGCGCCGAGCGCCTGATCGAGGCCGGCGTCGACCTTCTGGTCGTCGATACCGCCCACGGCCATTCTCAGCGCGTTCTCGACGCCGTCACCCGCGTCAAGAAGCTCTCCAATTCCGTCCGCATCATGGCCGGCAATGTCGCCACCTATGACGGCACGCGGGCGCTGATCGATGCCGGCGCCGACGCCGTCAAGGTCGGTATCGGCCCCGGTTCGATTTGCACCACCCGCATCGTTGCCGGCGTTGGCGTGCCGCAGCTTGCAGCCATCATGTCAGCGGTCGAGGCGGCGCAGGAACAGAACATCCCCGTCATTGCCGATGGCGGCATCAAGTTCTCCGGCGATCTTGCCAAGGCGATCGCTGCCGGCGCATCGGCCGTCATGATCGGCTCGCTGCTGGCCGGCACGGACGAAAGCCCGGGCGAAGTCTTCCTCTACCAGGGCCGCTCCTTCAAGGCATATCGCGGCATGGGTTCTGTCGGCGCGATGGCGCGCGGCTCGGCCGACCGCTATTTCCAGGCCGAGGTCCGCGACACGCTGAAACTCGTGCCGGAAGGCATCGAAGGTCAGGTTCCCTACAAGGGGTCCGTTTCCGGCGTGCTGCACCAGCTCGCCGGCGGCCTCAAGGCCGCGATGGGCTATGTCGGCGGCGCCGATATCAAGGATTTCCAGCGGCGCGCGACCTTCGTGCGCATCTCCGGCGCGGGCCTGCGCGAAAGCCACGCCCATGACGTCACGATCACCCGCGAAAGCCCGAACTACCCGGGCGCGGGCGGCTGATCGATGGCGGATCGCGCTCAGGGCAACGCCAGGTCCTTGCAGGGCCTGGCGGCGATCCTCGCGGCTCTTTCGCTCGCTCTTTTCGCCTGGATCCAGGCTGGTTTCGTCAGGGCATTCAGCGATGCCGCAGCCGGGCAGTCGATGCTCGACGTGCGCATCGGCGGCTATGAGCGCGACGACGTCATCGCCATGCTGCGCTATCTCAAGGATCATCCCGATCCGGCGACGATCCTGCACTCCATGTATCTCGGACCGGAACTGATCTTCCCGCTGGTGTTGGGTGGATTGCTGTTCTGCCTGATGCGGCTGGTCGGCCCCGGCGGCTTCTTCTTCGGCCGCCCCATCCCGCCCGGCGCGGCGACAGTCATTTTCTGCCTGCCGATCTTTTATACGATTGTCGATTATGCCGAGAATATCGCCGGCCTGATGCTTTACCCGCCGGCAACGCCATCCGATGCCACGATATCGCTGCTGGCGGGCCTGCTACCGATCATCGTCAGGCTGAAATTCCTGACGCTGGTGGTGACGGTTATTCTACTGGCCCGTTTCGCAATTTTTCGCTACCTGTCGCCAGACGGCTCCAGACCGTCCTGATCGATCCTATCGGCTTTCGGAAATTCTAAAGGAGTTGGCGGCGTGACAGGCTACGAAATGTTCTGGCCCATGGTGGCGCATGCGGTGCTGGTCTTCATTCTTTATGCCCTTCTGGGGTGGCGCCGCCGCACCCTGGTAAAGGCCGGCCGCATCCAGCCCGTACAGTTTCGCGAGAACCACGCGGCCAACGAGCCGGCCGAAAGCCTAGTGGTGCGAAACAGCATCGCCAACCAGTTCGAATTGCCCTTGCTCTTTCACGCCTGCTGCATCGTGCTTTACGTTACCCAGGCCGATAATCTGCCGGCCGTGATCCTTGCCTGGATCTTCGTCGCCACGCGCTATGCCCATGCGTTCGTGCACGTCACCAGCAACAACCTGCGCTATCGCAGCCCGCTCTTTGCTGTCGGTTTTCTGGTCCTTGCCGGCATGTGGGTCTGGCTCGGCATCTGGCTCGCCTTCTCCTGATGCCGCGTGCGATGCTGCGGGAAGCAACCTGCGGTAACGTGTTTGTGTTTTTCCTTTACCGTTCCGCGGTCGCCGGCTGACCTATCTTGTCAGCGGGTGGCCTGCCGCACCATGCGGGCTGCCGGGGAAAAATGGGAGAACAGGACCATGAGCACGGAAAAACCCGTTGTGACGCAGGCGATGATCAACGCCTATGACGAATACACGCATCTGACGCTCGATCGTCGGGGTTTCATGGAAAAGCTGACCAAGCTTGCAGGCTCGGCCGGCGCCGCCGCCGCGATCGCGCCGCTGCTTGCCGCCAACAAGGCGAGCGCCGAAGTCGTTTCTGCCGACGACAACAGGCTGGAAGCGAAGGATGTGACCTTTGCAGGCAGCAAGGGCGAGATGAAGGGCTATCTTGTCCGCCCGAAAGACGCGGCCGGCAAGCTCGGCGGCGTCATCGTCATCCACGAAAACCGCGGCCTCAATCCGCACATCCGCGATATCGCCCGCCGCATGGCGCTGGAAGGATTCGTGGTTCTGGCGCCGGATTTCCTTTCTCTGCTTGGCGGCACGCCGGAGGACGAGGACAAGGCGCGCGACATGTTCACCAATCTCGATCCGGCATTGACGGCTGACAATGCCGAGGCAAGCCTGACCTATCTTGCTAAGCTCGACGGGAGCAACGGCAAGGTGGGGGCTGTCGGCTTCTGCTGGGGCGGCGGCCTCGTCAACCGTTTGGCGACCATCTCGCCGGAGCTGAAGGCAGGCGTCGCCTATTACGGCCCGCAGCCGCCGGCAAGCGCTGTGCCCGATATAAAGGCGGCTCTGCTGCTGCACTATGCCGGGCTGGACGATCGCATCAATGCCGGCATCGATGCCTATCGCAAGGAGCTGCAGGCAGGCGGCAAGACCTTCGAGATCTTCGTCTACGACGGGGTCAATCACGCCTTCAACAATGACACCTCGGCTGCCCGCTATGACAAGAAGGCGGCCGATCTTGCCTGGGGCAGGACGGTTGAATTCCTGAAGAAGTACCTGTCCTAGAACGATACGGATAGCCGGCGCCGGGTCGCCTGCGATGCGGTTGACGACGGGGCCGAAACCATGTTCCGGCCCCTGTTCCGGAGTTTGCTTGCGGCTCCTAAGTAATGATTAAAATTGGACTTTTCCCGTTTACGCGCATTGAACGCGTCGAATGTCATAGCGTCTGCGCGCCTAAGCGCCGTTCAGTATGACAATGAAACGGGTAAAGAATGAATTCGAACAACCCTGACCGCGTGACGTTCCGAAAAAAGCCACAGCAGGAGCGAAGCATCCAGCGCGTCGATGCCATCCTGACGGTGGCAGCCGCTCTGATCGCCGAGAAGGGGATCAGCGCCATGAAGATGACGGAACTGGCGGCGGTCGCCGCCATCCCGATCGGCTCGGTCTATCAGTATTTCCCGGACAAGGCGGCAATCGTCAGGGCCTTGCTTGAGCGACACGCAGGTCTCGTCCAGCAGAAGGTCGAGGAATCCTTTGCCGCCGTGACATCGCTCGAACACGCCATCGAACTGGCCTGCGGCATGATCGATTGGTACTACCGCGAATTTCGCAGCGACCCCGCCTATCTCGGTGTATGGCTCGGAACCGAGATCGACAAGGATATCCTGCAGCTGAACATAGCGCATAGCGGCCGTGTCGCCGATATATTCCTGGAGAGCGTTCGGCCATTCCTTCCCGCCGAAAGCCGGATCGACCTGAAAGCGCGGACCCAGCTTTTCAGCCATCTGATCGGCGCATCGGTTCGCTTTGCCGTCATGAGCGACGATGGGATGGCAAGGCGCATGCTTCACGAATGGAAGCAGGTGATTCGCGTCACCCTGCTGGCGGAGCCTGCACCTTAGGAAAGGTCGAAAGCGGTCGGTTGAAACCTGCCGCTCACCAACCCGGCAGGATATGGCTGGCGCGCGGCCTTGAATGATAGCGCGCATAGGTCTTCACGTCGCTATCGAGATCGTCGTCCACCACGGCCGGCGTGATGTTGTCCAGACAGGCCGAGATATGGGCGGTGATCGCGTTCATGAGGGAGGCCGATAGGCCGGCCCGCTTCATGATGCCGATCTGCACCGGCGGCAGCGGCGGGAAGCCGTCTGCCTGGGTCAGTACCTTCATGCCGGTGCGCAACGCCGATTCCGGCATGACCGAAACGGCCATGCCGGCAAGCACCGCTGCGGCAACGACCGTGCAGGACCAGCTGGTGAACAGGATCTGATAGTCTCGGCCGCCGGCATCCAGCGCCGAGCAGGCAAGCTGGCGCCACTGGCAATCGCGCCGGCCGACGGCAAGCGGAATGGGCGCATCGTCGCGCAGCGGATGGTTGGCCGAGCCGACCCAGCAGAGCGGCTCCGTCCGCACCACATCCGACATGCGCTCGCGCGGATTGTGGGTGACGAGCGCTATATCGAGTTCGCCGCGATGCATGCGCTCGCCAAGATCGACCGAGGGTTCGCAGACGATATAAAGCTCGACGTTCGGATGCGTCTTGGCGAAGCGGCCGATGATCTCGGGCATGTAGCGGTCGGCATAATCGTCCGGCGTGCCGATGCGCAGCGTGCCTTCGAGCCGGTTGTCGTCGAACGCCGCCATCGCCTCGTTGTTCAGGCGAATGATGCGGCGGGCATAGTTCAACAGCTTTTCGCCCTCCGCCGTCAGGCGGTTGCCACGGCCGTCCTTGATGAAGAGCTGCTTGCCGACACGCTCTTCCAGCCGGCGCATCTGCATGGAAACCGCCGACTGCGTCTTGAACACCCTGTCGGCTGCCTTGGTGAAGCTGCCGGAATCCACGATTGCGATGAAGGTCTGCAACTGATCGATATCAAGCGGCGCGGACATGAGTTCACCTATAAAGGAGTTTGATAGTTATCATTAGAAACATTCGTTGGACTGATCAATAGGGCTTTGGCATCTTCCTAATGCAATTCAGCATACCAATTGAACAGAGACTCCTGTCGAACTCCTCCCCGGCCTGCGCCCCTTTTCCGGTTCATCGGAAAGGGGCTCGGCTGGCGTGTGCCCTAGGGAAAGGAATACGGAAATGCGCACGACAGATCGGACCCTTGACCTCGGCCTGGCAACACCATCGCTGTCGCTGACGGCACGCATGATGCTTGCTCTTGCCAAAGTGGCTACCGTCTGGCGCGCAATCCGAAATCGCCAGGAGATCAGCTATCTGAACGAGCTGAACGACAGCCAGCTGCGGGACATCGGCCTCAGCAGGCAGGATCTGAACGCCGCGCTGACCACCTCGACCTTCTTCGAGGATCCGTCCGGCCATCTGACCAATTCCGCGCGTCGCCGCACGCGCCTCTCCGCCTTCAGCAGCTTCCGAGGCTGACGCCGGACAACAGTTTCCCCGCAGGGTGATAGCCAATAAGCCCTGCCTCTTTCCCGGTGTTCGGCCCAAGGGCCAACACCGGGTTTTTTCTTTTTGGAGATGGTGTTTCCGCCATGCGGCACGCGCGGAAAAGCTGCCTCCAACGGCAATTGTCTTATCTTACCGACTGATCGAAACAGCAGGGATGCGACGATGGCAACGGTGATCTTCTTCCACTCCGTCTATGGCTTGCGCTCGCTCGAGCATGAAGCGGTCGAGCGCGTGCAGGCGGCCGGGCACAAGGCTTTCGCTCCGGATCTCTATGACGGGCTGATTGCCCGGTCGATCGAGGAAGGCTTCGAATTCAAGGACGAGATCGGCTGGCCGACGATCTGCGAGCGGGCGGAATGGGCGCTTGCCGGCCTGCCGGGCTCGACAGTGCTTGCCGGGTTTTCGATGGGGGCGGCCGTTGCCGCAAGCCTCTGGCCCAAGCGGGAGAAGACCGCCGGCATCCTTTTCCTGCACGGACTTGCCGCCATTGCCGACAATGCGCGCAAGGGCTTGCCGCTGCAGCTTCATCTGGCCGATCCGGACCCGTTCGAGCCGGCGGAAGACGTCGCCGCTTGGCGGCTGGCAGCCTCCCGATCCGGGATATCGGCCGAGGTCTTCACCTATCCCGGCGGTGGCGGCCATCTCTACACCGATGCCAGCCTGCCCGATTATGACGCCAGGGCAGCCGATCTCACCTGGAAGCGTGTCATCGGCTTCCTCGATGCCATCGACGCCCAGACTTGAACTGAAGCAACTTGTCGCCTAGTTTATAGGCATCAGTGATACCAACAGGATGTGTGCAACAATGGATTCCACCTCGACCGCAATGCCGCTCAGCCTTGCCATCGGGGAAATTCCTGCTCATGCCCATATCCATCGTTCTATCCAATCTTTCGTGGTCCACGCCTGACGGCCGGCCGCTTCTTTCCCATCTCGATCTGAGCTTCGGCGCCGAGCGCACCGGTCTTGTCGGCCGCAATGGCGTCGGCAAGACGACGCTGGTCAGGCTCGTCGCCGGAGACTTGCAGCCGCAATCCGGCAGCATCTCCTTCAACGGCAGGCTCGGGATCCTGCGCCAGAGCGTGCAGGTGCAGGCCGGGAAAACCGTTGCCGATCTTTTCGGAGCGACAGAGGCGCTTGCCGTCTTGAAGCGTGCGGAGGCCGGCGAGGCGACGAATGAAGAACTCGCCACGGCCGATTGGACGCTCGAATCGCGCATCGCCTCGGCGCTCGATCGGGTCGGGCTCGATGTCACCCCGGAGGCGCCTCTCGTGACGCTGTCCGGCGGGCAGCGGACGCGCTGCGGGCTTGCCGCCCTCATCGTCGACGATCCCGATTTCCTGATTCTCGACGAACCCACCAACAATCTCGACAGAGAGGGCCGTGCCGCCGTCATCGATCTCCTCGCGAGCTGGAAGGCCGGCGCCCTCGTCATCAGCCATGACCGGGAACTGCTCGATACCATGGACGCGATCGTGGAGCTGACATCGCTCGGCGCATCGCGCTATGGCGGCAACTGGAGCCAGTATCGTGAGCGCAAGGCGCTGGAGCTTTCGGCCGCCGAACATGACTTCGCCGAAGCGGAGAAGCGTGTCGCCGAGGTGGAACGAAGCGCGCAGGCGACAGTTGAGCGGCAGGCCCGGCGGGACAAGGCCGGCCGGAAGATGGCGGCCAAGGGTGGCATTCCGCGCATCATGCTTGGCGGGTTGAAGGAGAGAAGCGAGATGACGGGCGGGGGGAACACCCGGCTTGCCGAACGACGCCGCGCCCAGGCCCTGCAGGAGGCAGCCGCCGCCCGCGAAAAGATCGAGATCCTGCAGCCGCTGACCGTGAAGCTGCCGACATCGGGATTGCCTGCGAACAGGGTCATCCTGAGGATGGACGGCATCAGCGCCGGCTATGAGCCCGAACGGCCGATCTTGCGCGACCTCGACCTCGTCATCACGGGGCCGGAGCGCGTTGCTGTCACCGGACCGAACGGCTCGGGCAAGACCACGCTGCTGGCGCTGGTTTCCGGCGTGCTGAAGCCCTGGAGCGGAACGGTGCGGGTCGTCTCTTCGGCGCTGCTGGACCAGAGGGTCAGCCTCCTCGACCCATCGCTTTCGATCCGCGACAATTTCCGCAGGATCAACCCGGAAGCCGATGAGAACGCCTGCCGCGCTGCCCTGGCGCGCTTCATGTTCAGGGCCGATGCCGCGCTGCAGATCGTTTCAAGCCTCAGCGGCGGCCAGCTTCTGCGCGCCGGGCTTGCCTGCGTTCTTGGCGGCTCGGTGCCGCCTTCTCTGCTTGTTCTCGACGAGCCGACCAACCATCTCGATATCGATTCCATCGCGGCGGTCGAAGCCGGGCTGCGCGCCTATGACGGAGCGCTTCTGGTCGTCAGCCACGATGACGTGTTTCTCGGCAACATCGGAATAACGAGGCGAATAGAGATGCCTGCCCGAGCCGCCTCGACGTCCGGTTGATAGCGTCAGGCGTGGCCGGCGCCGGCGATGCGATCGAGTTCGGCGATTGCATCCTTCGGGAGCGTCAGCTCGGCAGCCGCTATATTCTGCTGGAGATGGGCAGGCGATGACGTGCCCGGGATGAGCAGGATGTTCGGCGCGCGATGCAGCAGCCAGGCAAGTGCCACCTGCATGGGCGTCGCGTTCAGCCGCGTGGCAACATCGGAAAGCGCCGAGGATTGCAGCGGCGTGAATCCGCCGAGCGGGAAGAATGGCACATAGGCGATGCCATCGCGACCCAGCTCGTCGATCAGCGCGTCATCGGTGCGCTGCGCCAGATTGTAGAGGTTCTGCACGCAGACGATGTTCGTGATCCTGCGGCCTTCGGCGACCTGGTCGCGCGTCACGTTGCTCAGTCCGATGTGACGCACCAGACCTTGCCGCTGCAGCTCCGCAAGGATGGCCAGCGGCGCCTCGATCGAGCCTTCGCTCGGGTGATGCGGGTTGAGCATGACACGGAGATTGACGACATCGAGCACGTCGAGCCGCAGGTTGCGCAGATTGTCGTGCACCGCCTGCTTCAGTTCCTCGGTGGAGAAAGCCGGCAGCCAGGATGCATCCGCGCCACGCCGCGCGCCGATCTTGGTGACGATGACGAGATCGTCGCGATAGGGGTGGAGCGCCTCGCGGATCAGCTGGTTGGTCACATGCGGACCATAGAAATCGCTGGTGTCGATATGGTTGACGCCGGAGGCGATGGCTTCGCGCAGGACTGCAAGCGCGGTTTCGCGGTCCTTCGGCGGGCCGAACACACCGGGCCCCGCAAGCTGCATGGCGCCGTAGCCGAGCCGTTTGACCTCAAGGTCCCCGAGGGTAAAGCTGCCGGATTGATCGATGCTGGACATGGCTATCTCCTTTCAAGATGAAAGCAGAAATAGGCCGTGTCTCGGTGTGTGATAACCGGGTGCAATGTGCACGGGCTGTACGGAATTACGAACAATCGGCGTCGGTCAAGTGCGAGGGGCGACCTCATTCTTGATTCTGCGCCGGCTTGTCCTGCGTCTTCAGATAGTTGTCGAAGATCGCTTCCATGTTCTTTTGATAGTTCTTCTGCACTTCCAGGCCACTGTCGAACATGGCGTTGAACATGTCCGTATAGGCGGCCATGTCGACCCCGGGGGCAGGCTTGGCCTTCGGCGCTTCCTTCGGCGGTGCAGCCGCCACGGGGAAGTTGCGCATCATGTCCTGAAAGGCCTTGGCAAAGGGATTGTCGAGGAACGGATTGGTCTGCGCCGGCTTCTCGTGCTTGATGCTGTCGGCGCCGAACATCAGTTCCATCGCCTGGGTAAAGGGATTGTCGAAGATGCTCGCCTGCGGTGTCGGCTGCTGCTTCGGCGCAAAGCCGATGCTCTGCAGCCAGCCCTGCATCATTTCGCCCATGGCCGTGTTGAGGAAGGGATTGGCCATCTGCGGGATCTGGCCGCTCGTTTCCTTGAACAGGCCGCCCATCAGCGTGTCGGCCATGGCGGGCAGCATGCGCTTGTAGATTTCCTGACCGATACCGGTCATTTGCGCGGCCTGCGCCGCGATCGCGCGCGAGACGTCCTTGGAGCCGAAGAGTCTCCCCAGCACCGCATTGCCGTCGGCAATGCCCTCGGGCGTGAAGGCCTTGCCCATATCCTCGAAATATTTGGCATAGTTGCCGGACGCGATGTCCTGCATCACGCCCATGAAGTTATAGGGGTCGGTCGCACTGCGCTTGAAGCCGGAAGAGAAGGCCGGCATCAGCGCGGCCATCGCCTTGGTTGCCTGCTCCTGCGCCAGGTTGAACTGCTTGGCCATGGCCTCCGTGGCGGCGCCATTTTGTGCCTGCATCATCATGTCGAAGAGTGGCAGCATCGAAGTCCCTTTCCCCGCTATGAGGCCGCTTCGGAATCAGGCGGCTCTTGCTTGTCGCAGTATAGCGGGAAAAAAGGGAGCGCATACCGGTTTCTGCCGTCGCACCATCAGGTTTCGACGACGGGCAGTCCGCTATCAGTATTGATATTCCTCGAAGATCGGCTCGACCGACTGGTTCCAGCGGCCGTTGTAGAGCATCAGCAGATCGTCGGCGAGCGTGCCCTTCTTGGCAAGCACTTCGTCGAGCGGCGCAAGGAAGACGGTTTCGTCCTGTCCGTCGCCGTTCAGGCGGGCGCGATTCTTCAGGCCGATACGGGAAATGCCGACCACTTCGCGCGCAACATCCAGCAGGCTATGGCCCTTGATCGCAGCCTTCAGGCCCTCGACCGGCACGACGTCACGCAGCGCGTTGACCTCGTCGAAACTCCAGTCCCTGGTCAGCTCGTCGGCAGCCGTCAGCGCCGCGTCGTCATAGAGCAGGCCGACCCAGAAGGCCGGCAGCGCGCAGATGCGACGCCAGGGGCCGCCGTCGGCGCCGCGCATTTCCAGGAAGCGCTTGAGGCGCACGTCGGGAAACAGCGTGGAGAGATGGTTCGTCCAGTCGCCCATCGTCGGCTCCCAGTCGGCAATCTCGCCCTTCAGCGCGCCATCCATGAACTGGCGGAAGGTGACATGCGTACAGTCGTGATAGCGGCCGTCGCGGACGACGAAATACATGGGCACGTCGAGCGCCCATTTCACATAGTCTTCAAAGCCGAAGTCGTCGCGGAAGGTGAAGTCGAGCAGACCGCTGCGGCGGTTGTCGGTATCGCGCCAGATGTCGCCGCGCCAGGAGGAGAGTCCGTTCGGCTTGCCTTCGGTGAAGGGGGAGGAGGCGAAGAGCGCGGTTGCCAGCGACTGCAGCTTCATCGATACGCGCATCTTCCGGCGCATGTCCGCTTCCGACGAAAAGTCGAGGTTCACCTGGATCGTGCAGGTGCGGTACATCATGTCGAGACCCTTGGTGCCGACCTTCGGCATGTAGCGGCTCATGATATCGTAGCGCGATTTGGGCATGCGTGGTGTTTCGGCCAGGGTCCATTTCGGGCTGCCGCCGATGCCGAGGAAGCGAATGCCCAGCGGTTCTGCGATCTCGCGCACCGTCGCCAGATGGTTGTTCGATTCCTTGCAGGTCTCGTGGATGGTCTCGAGCGGCGCGCCCGACAGTTCGAACTGGCCGCCCGGCTCGATCGAGATGGCGCCCATGCCGGATGGTTCGCCGAGCCCGATGATGTTGTCGCCATCCATGATCGGGTCCCAGCCGCATTTCGCCTGCAACCCCGTGAGGAGCGCGGAAATGCTGGCATCGCCGAAATAGGGCACGGGGCTGTTGTCGGCGCGGAAGAACACGAATTTTTCATGCTCCGTGCCGATGCGGAATTTTTCCTTCGGCTTGTTGCCGGCGGCCAGATAGGCCGTCATTTCCGAGACCGAGGAGAGCGGAGTCTGGTCGGTAGTATCGCGCGCCATGGTATTACCTTAGATCTCGGAGGAGAACCCGCGCCAGCCGCAGGTCAACAGGAGGGTGATTGACGCGGATTGAGGTACGGTGCAAGTGAATTTCTTTCAAGGGTCGTTCAAAAAAATAGGATTTTATGTCTCGCAAGTGCGTCAGGGGCGTGACAGCCGCCGGCACATTTGCACAAGCGTTCAAGACGTCGGCTCATTTTCATTAGTAGTTTCGCTTCGACAGACAACCGCCGGAGCATATCGATGGTCGTTCCGAATGGCCTTTACTATTCTATTCTGACATTGCTTCTGACCTCGCTGGTCATCATGGGCAGTCCCGGCCCTTCGACAGTCAGCGCCACGGCAATGGGCGCGGCCTATGGGTTTAGGCGGTCGCTCGGCTACGTCTCCGGCCTTATTATCGGCACCGTGGCGGTATTGCTGGCCGTGGCAGCCGGCGTCGTTGCCATCTTGCTGTCCATCCCGCACGGCGCCCTGGTGCTGACGATCGTGTCGGCCGTCTATATCCTTTACCTTGCCTTTAGGATCGCGACCGCGCCGCCCCTGTCGCGCCGTGGCGACCAGGTCGCGGCTCCGGCCTTTTCCGGCGGCTTTCTGCTGGCCGTCGCCAATCCGAAAGCCTATCTGGCGATCGCCGCCGTCTTTGCCGGCGCCAGCCTGTTTCAGGATCGGCGTCTACTCGACGCCGCCCTCAAGATCGCGCTGCTGACGGCAATGATCGTCGCCATTCACATGCTATGGCTTCTCGTCGGCGCTTCCCTATCCCGGTTTCTTCAAAATCCGAGGATCTCGCGGATCGTCAACGTCTCGTTGGCGATCCTGCTGATCGTTGCGACCGTCGTCGCCGTTGTGGAGTGAAGGCTCAGTTCCAGTCGCCGATGGCCGCCTGGATCACCGCCATGGCGGCAACGGCGGCCGTGTCGGCGCGCAGGATGCGCGGGCCCAGCGGAATGGCGGTGACGAAATCGAGGCTGCGCAGCAGAGCGCGCTCCTCTTCGGAGAAGCCGCCTTCAGGGCCGACCAAGAGCGCCAGATGCTTCTCCTTCACCTGCGTCAGCAGCGGCAGCGGATTCTGGCCGGCATCGCCTTCGTCGCAATAGATGATGCGCCGGTCGCGCGGCCAGCCGGCCAGCAGATCGGTGAGCTTCACCGGCTCCGCCACATCGGGAATGCCGAGGATGCCGCATTGCTCGGCCGCCTCGATGACGTTGGCCCTGACCTTGTCCAGATTGGTGATCTTGCCCTGCACATGCTGCGTCATGACCGGCTGCAGCAAGCCCGCACCCATCTCGACAGCCTTCTGGACAAGATAGTCCAGCCGCCCGACCTTCAGCGGTGCGAAAAGATAATGCAGGTCGGAGGGAGCCGGCTGCGGCCGCGTTTCCCCGACCGGCGTCAGCAGGATACGCTTGCGGGACGGAAAGGAGACGCCGACCTTCCATTCGCCGTCGCGGCCGTTGAACACAAGCAGTTCGGCGCCGTCCTCCATGCGCAGCACATTGGCGAGATAGTTGAACTGGTCCTGGTCGGCCTCGATGGCGATGCCTGCCTTGATGTCTGCCGTCACGAACAGCCGCTGCATGCGGAAATTGGCGCGCATGGATTACCCCCTAAAGCGATTCCCAGGAAAAGTGCGCAGCGGTTTTCCGTCCGGAATTGCGTAAAAACAAAGAGATAGAGCCATTCGGATTCCATGGGAAAGCTGAACCGCTCTAAATGAAGAGCGCGACCATAACCCAATATACGGCGGCGGCAAGCAGGGCCGCGGCCGGCACGGTGATCGCCCAGGCGGCGATGATGGTCATGAAATGCGAGCGGCGCACCAGGCGGCGGCGATAGGCCTCGTCCGGATTGCGCTCGTCCGCATTGTCCGGTTCGTGCCAGGGGATGCCGGCGGCTTCGGCTCTCTTGCGCATATAGTCGAGACGCCGCCTGGAGCGGCTGGTGGACCATTCGCGGAAGAAGCCGACCCCGAAGACAGCTCCGACGGCGATATGGGTCGAGCTCACGGGAAAACCGAACCAGGCTGCGACGATGACGGTGAGCGCCGCCGACACGGCAACGCAATAGGCCCGCATTGGATTGAGCTTGGTGATCTGCTCGCCGAGCAGGCGAATGAGTCGCGGGCCATACAAAAGCACGCCCACGGAGATGCCGCACGCGCCGATCATGACCACCCAGAAGGGAGCCCTCTGCGTGGTCGCCTCGGCCACCACGCCGAGCGAGCCGCCGAGGCCGATATCGCGAACGATCGCCGCCAGCGGGCCGATGGCGTTGGCGACGTCATTGGCGCCATGGGCAAAGGACATCAGCGCCGCCGAGCAGATCAACGGCAGGCGGAAGAGCTTGCGCAGCGAGCTGTTTTTGTTTTCCAGCCCGGCGGATTGCGCTACCACCAGCGGCCGCGCGACGAGCCAGGCGATGAGGCCGACGCCGATGCCGATTGCGAGGTTCAGCAGCGGCGGTATCGCGTCCTTGGGCTCGAGCTGGACGACGAGATAGCCCGCAAACGCGCCGGCCATCAGCCCGATCAGGATCGGAATCCAGTACCTTGCGGCCGCGATCTTGTCGTCGCGATAGATGATGAAGGTTTCGATGAAGAACAGGATGCCGGCCGCGATGGCCCCGCCGAGGAAGGGTGTCACGACCCATCCGGCGGAGATGGCCGCCAGTATGTTCCAGTTTACCAGTTCCGGGCCGACGGCCGCCGCCCCGGCACCGACGACGGCGCCGACGATCGTATGCGTGGTCGAAACCGGTGCTTTCAGCCAGGTGGCGAAATTGATCCAGAGAGCGGCTGCCAGAAGCGCGGCCATCATCAGCCAGGCGAGCTTGCCGATGCTGATGATGCGGTTCGTGTCGACGATATGCGTCGAGATCGTGTTGATGACCGGGCCGCCGGCAATCATTGCACCGAGGATTTCGAAGACGGCCGCCATGACCAGCGCCTGCGTCATCGTGATCGCGCGGGCGCCGACCGCCGCGCCGACATTGTTGGCCACGTCCTTGGCACCGATGTTCATGGCCATGTAGCCGGCAAGGGCGACGGCGGCAAAGATCAATGTCGCCCGCGGCAGGTCGAGCACGTAGATGCCGGCGAAGACCATGGCCAAGCCGAGGAAGATCAGGCCGATGCCCGGTGCCACCAGACGCCTCGCGACGTGATAGGTCGCGTCCTCGACATAGGTGAACTTGTCGAGGTCCTTGTCGAGCGTCCGTTTTTCTGGCGTGGCCGGTCGGTCGGGCATGCAATTCTCTGGATTAAAACTCTCGTATTGCGCTGCCCGATGCGGCACGCAACATCTGCCTCGTATCCTGGCACAGTTTCTTGTGAGTAATGTGGCTTACTTCGCCTGCGCCGCGGCGGCCGGTTTGACCATCCGCTGGGCGAAGCCGAGAATGATGCCGCTCAGTTCCGGTTCGCGCACGCGCTCGGCCGCTTCCTTGCAGGAAACCCATTCAAGGGAGCGTTCGCCCTTTTCCTTGAAATTCTTGGCGAGTTCGCTGACCTCAAGCGCATAGACCTGCACGCGGCACGGTATCTCGATGCCGTCCTTCAGCAGTTTGTCGTAGCCGAACGAGCCCAGCGGCTCGGTTTCCACCGTGCCGCGCACGCCGGCTTCCTCATAGGCCTCCCGCGCGGCGACCTCGTGGGAGAGCTTGCCCGGCATCGGCCACCCTTTGGGAATGACCCAGCGCCCGGTGTCGCGGCTGGTCAGCAGCAGCACCTCGAGGTCACCCGTTTTCTTCTTCACCCGATAACAGAGCGCAGCATATTGCTGTCGCGGCGGACGCCGAAACATAAGTTGCACATCATTTGCTATACGGCTGAGAAAGGCCAATTGTCGGATCACCTTTTAGAGGTTGGAGTGAAGGATTGATTCTATATTACCATTCTGTGGAAAAAATTTGCGCTCCACAGAATGCCATATGGTATTTCCCCACAAATTTATTGAGTGCTGAGTATGTAAAAAGGCGACGATTTGTCTTCTGATATTCGCCAGCCACTGTACTGAAAGCGACATTGAACAGCATTTTCATGCCGCAGATGACGTAGCTGCTTGAAAACGGCCGTCATCACACTGGATAGAAAGATAAAACCTTGCCGTCCGAACCCGTTTCATCCCGACGCCTGCCGCCTTTGAACGCGCTGCGCGCCTTCGATGCCGTGGCGCGGCGCGGCAGCATTCTGAAGGCGGCCGATGAGCTCGGGGTGGTGCGCGGCGCCGTCAGGCAGCAGTTGAACCTGCTGGAAGCCCATTTCGGCATCGCACTGTTCGATCGGGAAAACGGCAGGCTGGTGCTGACCGCGAAGGGCAGGGCATTTGCCGATTCCGTCGGTGTCGCCTTCGGTATCCTGACGCGGGCCTCGGCGGAGCTTTCGATTGGAAGCCGCCGGTCCATCCGGCTCGGCGTTCCCTCGGCCTTCGCCGTCTGGTGGCTGATGCCCCGCGTCGCAGATCTGCAGGCAACCCTGCAGGATGTCGATATAGACATCGTGCCGATGGCAACGGTGGAGCCTTTGGCCAAGCGCGCCGATCTGGAAGCGGTGATCATGGGCGGTGAATACAGGCCGACGCGCGATATCACCGCGATTCGCTTCATGGAGGATGAATTCGGCCCGGTCGCCGCGCCTGATGTCGCTGGCCGGCTTGGCCTTTCCGCCGGCGTCTCGGCGCTCGCCGCGGCCGTCGCCCTCTCCAGCCGGTCGGCTCCGAGTCTCTGGAACGACTGGTTTGCGGAAAGCGGCCATGCCTCCGTGCGCTTTGCCGGCAATCGAGAATTCGAGGACCTGCTGCTGGCGATCGGCGCTGCCCGCTCCGGCCTGGGGGTTGCCATTGCGCCGCGCACAGCCATCGGCGACGACATCGATCGCCGCGTCCTGGTCGCGCCTTACGGCTTCATCCGAAGGCCGGCGGGCTACAGCCTCAGCATCCGCAGCAGCGATGTGAAAGACCCGGCGCTCGTCCGGCTCGCAGACTGGCTGAGCGTGGCAGGAGCCGAACTGGTTTAGCCAGGCATCGGCATGGCAGATTTTCTGCCATGCAACGCAATGCAATGTCCATCGACAGGCCCTTTGCCATCATGCCAGATCACGGCATCGAACCAGCCGGCAGGAGCGCATCATGGATCAGTCTTCTTCTCTTTCCCGCATTGACTGGGTGGCGCGCAGCTGCCGGCTGCTGGCCGCCACCGCCGCGGAGTTCCGCGATACGAAGCCCTTTGCAGGCCTGACCATCGGCACCGGCATCCATCTGGAGCCGAAAACGGTCGCGCTGCTGATGACGCTACGGGCCGGCGGCGCGGGCCTCGTCTGCACCGGCAATCTCAACAGCACGCAGCCGGAGACGGTGGACTACCTGCGCGCTCAGGGGATAAAGGTTTTCGCCACGCAGACCCGCAACGCCGATGAGCATGGCGCGAGCCTCGACGCGATCCTTGCGGAAAAGCCGGACCTGCTGCTCGACAATGGCGGCGATCTCTTTGCCCGCGCCGCCGAACGCCCCTATGCCAATCTCCTGGGCGGCACCGAGGAAACGACATCCGGCCGCACGCGGCTGCTGCCGATGCGCGACAGGCTCAACATGCCGATCCTCGTCATCAATGACAGCCCGATCAAGCAATTTGCCGAAAACAAGCACGCTGTCGGGCAGAGCATGTTCGAAAGCTATCTGCGTTTCACAAATCGCTCCACCAATGGCAAACGCGTCACCGTCTTCGGTTACGGCGCCTGCGGCAAGGGCACGGCGGCCTGCTTCCGCAACGCATTTTCCACTGTCAGTGTCGTGGATATCGACCCGGTCACGACGCTGGAGGCGCATCTCGACGGCTTCTCGACGCCGCTGCGCGAGGCGGCGATCCGCTCGGCCGATATCCTTGTTACCGTCACCGGCTATGCCGACATCGTCACGGTCGCCGATCTGCCTTTCATCAAGGATGGCGCAATTCTGATGAACGGTGGCCACTTCCCGCATGAAATCGATGTCGAAGGCTTCCGCAACAGTCCCGACGTCGCGGGTATCGATCGCTACGAGGCCGAGCAGATCGAGACGGTTCGCATGCGGGATGGCCGCGCCTTCCACATCCTTGGCGGCGGTCATATGGCCAATCTCGCCGGCCCGCGTCCGCTCGGCAATACCGTCGAATCCATGGATCTCGGTTTCGCGCTGCAGGCCCGTTGCCTGGAGCGGGTCGCCAGGGGCGGTCTCGGCGCGGAGTCCTGCGTCATCCCCGTTCCGGGTGACATCGATGCCCTGGTCGCCTCCGCCTACCTCGATCTGGCGCGGTGAGCAATCAGGCTCCGGCCAGCGCCCGCGGCAGCAATCGATCGTAGAGCGCGGCCATCTCGTCGGCGAAGCAGCAGAAAATGATCTCGTCGAAGGCTCCATCCTTGCTTTCGGCAAGAGCGGTTCCGATTGCGATCTCCGCCGCCGGTGCTGCGGGAAAACGATATATGCCCGTGGAGATGGCGGGGAAGGCGATGGTGCCGAGCCCATTCCGCCGGGCAAGGCCGAGGCTGTTGCGATAACAGCCGGCGAGCAATGCCTCTTCGCCATGGTCGCCGCCGTTCCAGACGGGGCCGACAGTGTGGATCACATGCTTCGCCGGCAGGCGATATCCGCCTGTCATCTTCGCTTGCCCGATCTTGCAGCCGTTCAACGTCCTGCATTCGGCGACAAGGTCGGGACCCGCGGCGCGATGGATGGCGCCGTCCACGCCGCCACCGCCAAGCAGGCTGCTATTGGCCGCATTGACGATGGCATCGACCGGAAGCCGTGTGATGTCGCCGAGAACCACGGTAAAGCGCGTCTTCGCACCGGCGGCAAGATCGGAACGAATGATTTCGGGCGCAGACATGATGATCTCCTCGAACCTGGAACGGGCCTTCTAACGCTCCCAATAGGGAACGGGCCCGTAAAGTTCCGCAAGAAAGTCGATGAAGACGCGCACTTTCGCCGGCAGGAACTGTCGACTAGGGTAAACCGCCGAAAGCGTCACATTATGCGACCCTTCATAGACCGGCAGCACTTGAACGAGGCGGCCGTCGCGCAGTTCCGGGCCGACATCCCAGGTGGACCGCAACGCGATGCCGAGGCCGGCGATGACGGCTTCGCGAACCACCTCGCTGGAATTGGTGATGAGCCTGCCCTCCGGCCGGAAGACCAGGCTTCCCTTCGGCCCGTCCAGCCGCCACGGATCATGATTGTGCGCCGGCAGGCAGACATGCCGGCGCAGATCTTCGATATCCTGCGGCATCCCATGGGAATCGATGTAGGCCGGCGATGCGCAGAGCACCCGGCGCACCGGCGCGAGCCTGCGGGCGACGAGGCTGGAATCGGTAAGCTCGGCAATGCGGATGGCAAGGTCGAAGCCGCCGCCGACGATATCGACGAATTCGTCGCTGAGCACGAGATTGATCGCCAGCTCCGAGTGGGCTTGCATGAAGGATTTCAGATGCGGCGCGATATGCAGCCGCCCGAAGGACGTCGGCGCCGAGATCTTCAGCGTGCCGTACATCTGCGAGGATCGCCCGGCAATATAGGCTTCCGCTTCCTCCAGCCCGGCCAGAATGGCAAGCACGCGGTCGTAGAAACCCTGGCCGGCCTCCGTCAGCGAAATCTGCCGCGTCGTGCGCTGTAAAAGGCGGGTGCCGAGCCTGTCTTCCAGGCGTTTGATGCGCTTGGAAATGACGGCGGGCGAGAACCCGAGCGCGCGGCCGGTCAAAGACATGCTGCCAGTCACGACGACGCTGGCGAAGATTTCGAGATCCCCTAAATTGGTCATGCACAATTATTTCCTATTTTGGAATAAATGCTTATCATTTGCGCCGAATTTTGGAAAGCGCTAAGCCTGTTATGCGCTAAAAGGAGGCAGCGCCCGAAATCGGATGCAGGAGGAGGACGGCATGGCCGAGGCCATTTCATTTCTGGAACCACGTGCGGATGTTCTGGCTCGCCGTAGCGCCATCGTGGCGGACCTGGCCGATCTCCTGGCGCCGGAATGCCTGATCCACGAGGCGCGCGAGCTCGTGCCCTTCGAAACCGATGCCTTCATCTCCTACCGCCGCCTGCCGCTGGCGGTCGCCTTGCCGCGCTCGACGGCGGAAGTGGCCGCCGTCATGAAATACTGCCATCGCTACGGCGTCCCCGTCGTTCCGCGCGGCGCCGGCACCTCGCTTTCCGGTGGCGCCATCCCGCAGGAAGATGCCGTCGTTCTCGGTCTCTCGAAGATGAACCGTATCCTCGACATCGATTACGCCAATCGCACCGCGACCGTGCAGGCAGGGGTGACGAACCTGCATGTTTCAGAAAGCGTTTCGGCCGATGGCTTCTTCTATGCGCCGGACCCGAGCTCTCAGCTTGCCTGCACCATCGGCGGCAATATCGGCATGAATTCCGGCGGTGCGCACTGTCTGAAATACGGGGTCACCACGAATAATCTGCTCGGCGTCAAGCTGGTGCTGACCGACGGCACCGTCGTCGATCTCGGCGGCAAGGCGCTGGACGCCTCCGGTTACGATCTGCTCGGCCTCGTCTGCGGCTCGGAAGGCCAGCTCGGCATCGTCACCGAGGCGACGGTGCGGCTGATCGCGAAGCCGGAGGGCGCCCGGCCGGTGCTGTTCGGCTTCGATACCTCCGAGGAGGCGGGCGCCTGCGTGGCCGATGTCATCGCAGCCGGCATCATTCCGGTCGCCATCGAGTTCATGGACAAGCCGGCGATCGATATCTGCGAAGCCTTTGCAAAGGCAGGCTATCCGCTCGATGTCGGCGCTCTCCTGATCGTCGAGGTGGAGGGTTCCGAGGCGGAAATGGACGACATGCTGAAAAGCATCGTCGATATCGCCCGCAAGCATGAGGTCAAGACGGTCCGCGAGTGCCAGTCGGCGACGGAGGCTGCCTTGATCTGGAAGGGCCGGAAGTCCGCCTTCGGCGCCACCGGCCGCATTGCCGATTATATCTGCATGGATGGCACCGTGCCGCTCAGCCAGCTTTCCTACGTGCTGAAGAAGACGGCCGAGATCATCGACGGCTATGGTCTGCGCGTCGCCAATGTTTTTCATGCCGGCGACGGCAACATGCATCCGCTGATCCTGTTCAATGCCAACGATCCCGAGGACGCCGCCAAGGCGGAGGCAGCCGGCAACGATATTCTGCGGCTCTGTGTCGATGCCGGCGGCTGTCTCACCGGCGAGCACGGCGTCGGCATCGAAAAGCGCGACCTGATGCGGCATCAATATGCGGATGTCGATCTTGCCCAGATGATGTCGGTCCGTGCGGCCTTCGATCCGGACTGGATCCTCAATCCCTCCAAGGTCTTTCCTCTCGATGGGCGCAACGCCGCATGAACGAATTCCATCCCGAGACGGAGACGGAAGCGGCCTCCATCATCAGCGATCATACGGCGCGGGGCGCGGCTCTTGCGATCGTCGGCGGCAACACGCGGTCCGGTTTCGGCAATGCGGTCGCATCCGACGCGCTGCTGTCGTCGCGCGATCTTGCCGGCATTGTCGCCTATAATCCGGGCGAGATGGTGATGACTGCCCGGGCCGGGACGCCGGTGGCGGAGATTGCAGCCGCCCTTGCCGAGGGTGGCCAGATGATGGCGTTC
This sequence comes from Rhizobium sp. A37_96, assembly GCF_053521765.1. Taxonomy (NCBI): domain Bacteria; kingdom Pseudomonadati; phylum Pseudomonadota; class Alphaproteobacteria; order Hyphomicrobiales; family Rhizobiaceae; genus Rhizobium; species Rhizobium sp. A37_96. Next base: position 634,633 of record NZ_JBNWDS010000002.1, read on the forward strand.
GAGCCGATGGATCATCGGCCGCTGATGGGGACGGAAGGCGAGCCGACAATCGGCGGCATTTTCGCAGCCAATGTCTCCGGTCCGCGCCGTTTCGTCAGCGGTGCCGCGCGCGACAGCCTGCTCGGCGTCCGCTTCGTCAATGGCCGGGGCGAGATCGTCAAGGCCGGCGGGCGGGTGATGAAGAACGTCACCGGTCTCGATCTGGTCAAGCTGATGGCCGGTTCGCACGGCACCCTGGGGCTGCTGACGGAGGTGACCTTCCGCGTTCCGCCCAAACCGAAGACGGAAGAAACCGTCGTCGTATCCGGTCTCAACGATGCGGAAGCGGCCAATGCAATGGCGGCGGTCATGGCCTTGCCGCTTGAAGTGTCGGGTGCCGCCCACCTTCCGCTCACGGTCGCCTGGTCTTTTCTCGACGGCAAGCTGCCGCGGGGCGAGGCGACGGTGCTGCGCCTGGAAGGTCTTCCCGGCTCCGTCGCGGTCCGGGGGGAGAAGCTCGCCGCAGCGATGGGCCGGCTCGGTTCCGTGACGCGGCTCGAAGAGGAGGACAGCCGCAGGCTCTGGCGGGAAATCCGCGAGGTGAAGCCGTATGCCGATGGCACGTCGCGCCCGATCTGGCGTGTGTCGGTGGCGCCCGGCGTCGGCCACCAGCTCGTCGCGGCCCTTCGCCTGGAAGCAGGCGTGGACGCCTATTACGATTGGCAGGGCGGCCTTGTCTGGATGCGCATGGAAGCGGAGCCGGAAGGCGACTTGCTGCGCCGCTACATTCATGCCCTTGGCGGCGGACACGCGACCTTGCTGCGCGCCACCCCCGCCGCCCGCGCCGAAACTGCCGCCTTCCAGCCTCAGCCCGAAGCGGTGGCGCTGCTTTCGGCGCGCGTAAAGGAAAAGTTCGATCCGGCGGGAATCTTCAATCCGGGGAAGATGGGGTGATGGCGCATTGTCTACGATTGCCCCTCATCCTAGCCCTCTCCCCGCAGGCGGGGAGAGGGGATGACCTTGTTTGCGGGACTGTATCGGCTCAAAAGAGGCTGAGGGATGACGGAGGGTGCGCCCATCCTCTTCTCCCCGTCCATACGGGGAGAAGGTGGCCGCCCTTCGGCAAAAACTCAGGAGGCCGGATGAGGGGCAAGATCTTGCTCGAGTGGGGATGTATATAAGATGCAAACCAATTTCACTCCCGAACAGCTTGCCGATCCGCATGTGGCGGAATCCGAGGCGATTCTGCGCAAATGCGTGCATTGCGGCTTCTGCACCGCCACCTGTCCGACCTATGTCACGCTCGGCAACGAGCTCGACAGTCCGCGTGGCCGCATCTACCTCATCAAGGACATGCTGGAAAACGGCCGGCCCGCCGATGCCGAAGTGGTCACGCACATCGATCGCTGTCTTTCCTGTCTCGCCTGCACGACAACCTGTCCTTCGGGCGTCGACTACATGCATCTGATCGACCATGCCCGCGCTCATGTCGAGAACACCTACAAGCGTCCGCTGATGGATAGACTGACCCGCAATGTGCTGGCTGCCGTGCTTCCCTATCCCGGCCGCTTCCGGCTGGCTCTTCGGCTGGCGCGCCTCGGCCGGCCGTTCAAGGGCATGTTGAAGCGTGTTCCGGCGTTGAAGGCCTTTGCCGCCATGCTCGATCTTGCGCCCCGCAACGTCCCGGCGCCGTCACCCTTCGCCAAGCCCGGCCGATATGAGCCGCAGGCGGAGCGGCGCGGTCGCGTGGCGATACTGACCGGCTGCGCCCAGCCTGTGCTCGATCCGGAGATCAACGCTGCGACCATCCGTCTGCTCACCCGCCTCGGCGTCGAGGTGGTGGCGCCGGAAGGCGAGGTCTGCTGCGGTTCGCTGGTGCATCACATGGGGCGCGAGGAACAGGCGCTTGCCGCCGCCCGCGCCAATGTCGATGTGTGGATACGCGAGATCGAGGCCGGGGGGCTGGACGCCATCGTCATCACCGCCTCCGGCTGCGGCACGACGATCAAGGATTACGGGCACATGCTGCGCCTCGATCCGGCCTATGCCGAAAAGGCGGCAAAGGTTTCGGCCCTTGCCAGGGACATCACCGAATATCTCGCAAGCCTCGACCTGCCGTCGCATATGCCGCGCGGCGTCACGGTCGCCTATCATTCCGCCTGTTCCATGCAGCATGGGCAGAAGATCACCATGGCGCCGAAGTTGCTCTTGAAGGCTGCGGGCTTTACCGTGCGCGACCCGGCGGAAGGGCATCTCTGCTGCGGCTCCGCCGGCACCTACAACATCATGCAGCCGGAGATTTCGGCCGAGCTGAAGGCGCGCAAGGTCAGGAACATCGAAGCGACAAAGGCCGACATCATCGCTACGGGCAATATCGGCTGCATCACGCAGATCGCCACGGGAACCGCCATTCCCATCCTGCATACGGTGGAACTGCTGGATTGGGCCTATGGCGGCGATATGCCGGCAAAGCTGAGAGGGCTGCAGCCAGCCGCCGCTTAATGAAGTCCGCCCGACAGCGGCGACCAGTGCGCTTGCCACTCGACCTCGAACCGATCGGCTGCAATGCGCGTCATGCTGATGCGCTCCTGCCCCTCTTCAAAGAAAATACCGTCGGCCAGGCCGGCGATGCCATCGTAAAACGAGCCTTCCACAAGGCTGGTAAGGCGCTGCATGTCTCGTCCGCGCAAGGCAAGATCGGCGACCGACATGCATTGGCGGCGGCCATCGGCAAACACGTCGATGAGCCGCGGGACGTCGCCGGCGACATCGACCTCGTAGTAGACGATGACCGGCTCCTCGCTTTCCGGATGGATCCAGTCGCAGCGGTAATAGTGAAAGCTCATGTGCCGTAGCCTAGCACATTATCCCCCGGGCCTGAACCGGTTTGGAGGTCCCGGCGACGTCGAGAAAGCTGTTTCTAGAAGTTGAACGAGACACCGAAGTTGAGGGCGTGGGTGAAAACCTTCGTCTTCAGCGTATCGCCGCTGTCGATGGAGACGTCGTTTACGAAATTGTAGTTGCCCTTGTATTCGACGAAGGTCGACCAGTGCTTGGCGAACTGATAGCTGACGCCGGCCTGCGCCTGCAGCGAAGCGCCGCCGAATTCGTAGTCGAAGGTGCGGCCGGACGCGCGGGTGACTTCGACATGCGGCACGTTGATACCGGCGCCGAGGCCGACATAGGGTGTCCAGTTGCGGCTCGGATCCTGGAAGCGGTAGAGCGCGTTCAGCGTCAGCATGTTCAGGCCGTCGGTAAATTCGAAATGCGACCAGCCGGGCGTATTGCCGAGATCGCCGTAGACCTTCGCATGCGAGTAGTCCAGCGACACGCCCCAGTTCGGCTTGTCGAACTGGTCGAGCCACCAGATGCCGCGGAAGCCGAAATAGGGCGGCATCTTGAAGGACTTGCCCGACCAGTTGGGGTCGAAATCGGCGCCGTCGGATGTGGTGACGTTGCTGCCCGTCGCGCCCTGTACGCCGCCATAGGCGGAAAATTGCATTTCCGCCGAAGCAGAGCCGGCGGCAAATACCAATGCTGAAATGGCAAACGCGGCAAGGGCCGGCTGCTTGATGCGGAATGCACGATGCATATGAGATCCCCGGATGGCACAGTGCTGCTATCTAAGCGCGCTTCCGTGACACTACTATTGCGGTCACCGGTCGGCAGGCATGGCCTAAGCGGGAAAACTGACGGTCAGCTGAAGGGAAGGGGCGATCTTGCTGCGGCCCGGAGCGATAAGCTTCAGGCTGTAACGCAGGCGCAACAGTGTATTCTCCGCGTGCGGGGGTATGGGGAGAGACGCATCGCCGGCCGGCCGGACGCCCGAACCCGCATGGCCGATGCCATGCCGAAGTTCGGCGCGCCCCTGGATGCAGGCGGACCGATGCGGGAACGAGGCGCTAATTGCCTCGCTCAGCTGCCGAACATCGTTCTCAATATGTCGATGCCGCGATCCTGGAAACTGACTTCGCCCTGCTTGTTGCCGGGGCCGACGACGATGACCTTGGTGCCGACGGGGACCCGCTCGTAAAGATCGATCACATCCTTGTTCATCATGCGGATGCAGCCGGAAGACATGTTCAGGCCGATGCTCCACGGCTGGTTGGTGCCATGGATGCGGAAGGCGGTGTCGTTGCCGTTGCGATAGAGATACATGGCGCGCGCGCCGAGCGGATTGTCCTCGCCGCCTTCCTGGAAGGCCGGCAGCTTGTGGCCCTTCTTGGCTTCGCGCACCCGCATTTCCGGCGGCGGCGTCCAGCCCGGCCATTCCGCCTTGCGGCCGACCTTGACGACGCCCGACCAGCCGAAGCCGTCGCGGCCGACGCCGATGCCATAGCGTCTTGCGCGATTGTTGCCTTCGACGAGATAGAGATACTTGTTGTTGGTGTCGACGATGACCGTCCCCGGTGCCTCGCTTGTCGCCAGCCGCACCATGCGGCGCTGGAACTGCGGCTTGACCTGCCCCTGCGGCTCCATCGCGACCCGGATCACGTCGCCGCGTGTGGCCGGTGCCGTATAGGGTGCGGAGGCGGTGAAGGCTGCTGCATTCGACGCTGCAAGTAGACACGCCGCAACGACGCCTGTCGCCACGACCGATAATGCTGCTTTCATATGGCATTCCCCTCGTTGAATTCAGTAGGAAACTACCGGAACCGACGAGGGGATCAAGATCAAAATGCCCGATACGAAGAATGGTCGGGTGGAGCGGGTAACTCTTCTATCTTCGGGTCAGCTATAGTCGATGCAATAGTGTGGATGAAGGGTTCATTGGTACCATGAAGTTTTAGGCTTCGCTCAGCCTGGATATCGATCCACTACCTTACCTATTTTCCCGCAAGTTTATGCACCGCTTCGATAAGTTCGGGCTCCAAACCCACGGCGAATGTATAACAACGAGTGCGATTAAACTTCCGGCATGAACCGGTGCCTGATGTGGTGATGCCGACGACCTCCAACCCGTCAGTCCCCTCACGAAGCAATGGACTACCCGACGATCCTATGTCAGCAGAACAATCTGTGCGTATGCCTCCTGCGGTGACTCCATCCGTGTTTTCGACCGATCGTATACGACAGTCGCCGAGGACACGCTCATTCCAGTCATCGGGCAAAAAGTTGGCCTGTCGAATAGACGCCGTCGTGATCCTATCGCCCACGGAAGCCGGTTTTGAAGGCAAATGATATGGCTCAAACTCGGTCACCGGTTCAGATAGGCGCATCACCACCCAATCGAACGGATCGTCCCAAGACGCGCGACTCTCGCTGGGATGAACGAAAGACTCGACATCGACTTTGTGCCAGGTCGATCCCTTGCCGTCGCTCACTTCAAACGCACATCGCATAATCGACATTGCCCCTGCATATTTTATCATGCTGTTTTTGGGATAAAGAGCATGCCGCGCCGTGACAACGATATTTGACTTGTAGAGAAGGAAGGCACTGGCCTCATTGAATGGGCACATAATCCGACCGCTCGCACCAAACTTCTTGCGAGCCTCATCCGACGACATGCCATGCGAAGCAGCATAGTTATCGATAGCGCGCCGGTTGTCAGCGCCGATCGTTCCGGCTCTTGCATAGGAAACACTGAAAATCAGCGCGATGAGGAAAGTAAGGAGGTATTTTTGCAAGCTATTCGACACCATCATCAAATGATGAACTCGCCATTGTTAACATGTAGCGACACTACCGCTTCCGCGTTGGCACTGTAAAGTTAACAATTATACTGTAATGTAAGTTTGCAGGGTGAGTATTCAGCCTACCATCCGATATGCGTTTTACGGGTTTGACTGTAGCAGTCTGCTGAAGGTCGCGGAAATGCGTATGACCTCTCACGGGGCATCGGTTTTCGCGACCGCGTCGAGCCCATACGTCAACGAAACGGAAGGTTGAGTACAGCCCCAGGTAGCCGAGTCGCAGGGAAAATTGCTCTCGCTGGGGCGCAACTCTTTCCGATGATCTGGAGCTTGAGTTCTGTTATCCGGCGTCGGCGGTGGACATCGGCCGCCTACGTTCAACTTATCTATACTCGCTAGATATAAGCCTGTCCTCAAATTTATGCTTGAGCCTTACTGCTTACGCTGAGCGTCCAATCGAAGGCGCGGCGGCTCGTAGGCTTTGATCGCCAATGCTCGCCGCGCCTCTTTCGATTTGCTTGCAAATCACATCACGATGACGCGGGTGCCGACCTTTACGCGGTTGTAGAGGTCGGTGACATCCTCGTTGCGCAGGCGGATGCAGCCGGAGGAGACGGCGTTGCCGATCGTCCAGGGCGCGTTGGTGCCGTGGATGCGATAGAGCGTGGAGCCGAGATACATGGCGCGGGCGCCGAGCGGATTGGCTTCGCCGCCTTCCATGTGAGCCGGGAGATAGTGACCCTTGGCGGCTTCGCGGGAGACCATTTCGGCAGGTGGCGTCCAGTCCGGCCATTCCTGCTTGCGGGTCACGGTATGGGCACCGGCCCATTCGAAACCGGGCTTGCCGACGCCGACACCATAGCGCCGCGCCTTGCCGCCGTCCATCACCAGATAGAGGAAGCGGTTGTTGGTATCGATGACGATGGTGCCGGGCTTTTCCTTGGTCTGGTAGTCGACCACCTGAGGCAGGAACTGCGGATCGAGCTGGCCGCGGATGGCCGGATATTGCGGACGGACGACGGCGACCTGCTGAACGATCGGGCGCGAAAACAGGCCGCGCGGCTGAACCACCTGGCGCACTTGCGGATTGGCCTGCTGTTCCATTCTGGGATCGGCCACGCGCCGCGCCATCGGGCGGGGGTAGACGACCGGCTGTACGCTGCCGCCGCCAAGCTGCGTCACCCAGGGAGCGGTCAAGTCGGGGCTGACGATGACGGGCGGCCGCGACTGATAGCGGTCGTTGGCAAAGGCGGTGGAGGCAAGCAGGCTCAGAGCGCCGGCGGCACAGAAAATGGCATGTTTCATCATCGGACAAACTCTCTACACATGGGCCGAGGATGGGTGCGACAGCACCCGGTCGAAACCATGGTGCCACTTGCACGCGAGCGAATGGTAAACATCTATTCATCAAAATGCCGCGAAGCCGATAAAGCTTTGTCAGGGTTACCGCCTGGTTTGGAAAGATGGTTTGCAAGTGGTAAATCTGGAATCGGAATGCGCGATCGCCCAAATGCGCCTATGATTTTAAGCGTTTGATTGATCTGGTTTTATCCGATATCTGCATACCGGTTTCCGGTAGCGCACGCCGAAATAGGGGACGAATCGCAAAAATGGCCGAAACGGGCATCATCACCGGGGAAGACGGCAGGGACCGTTGCTTCTGGCACGGCAACCTGCCGGAATACCAGCGCTACCATGACGAGGAATGGGGCCGTCCGGTCGTCGACGACATCAGGCTCTTCGAGAAGATCTGCCTGGAGGGCTTTCAGTCGGGCCTCTCCTGGCTGACCATCCTGCGCAAGCGCGAGAATTTCCGCGCCGCCTTTGCCGGCTTCGATTTCGAGAAGGTCGCCAGGTTCGATGAGGCGGATATCGAGCGCTGTGTCGGCGACGCCGGCATCATCCGCCATCGCGGCAAGATCGTCTCGACCATCAACAATGCCCGGAGGGCTATCGCGCTGCGTGACGAATTCGGATCGCTTGCCCGCTATTTCTGGAGCTATGAGCCGGCTGCTGCCGAACGGCCCGAGATCCTCGACCTTGCGCATCTGCGCGCCAACCCGACGACGCCCGTCTCCGTGCGGATCTCGAAGGATTTGAAGAAGCGCGGCTGGACGTTCGTCGGCCCGACCACCGTCTATGCATTCATGCAGGCCATGGGCCTCGTCAACGATCACATCGAAGGCTGCTATTGCCGGAAAGAGGTGGAGGCGATGCGCTGCGCATTGGTGCGGCCATGAGAGGCGCGCTTCTCGGCTTTTCATTGGCGACGCTCGTACTGTTCGGCACCGCGGCCGCCCAGGCTCAAAGCGACACACAGCAACAGCAGCTGCCGCAGCTCGACCGCGGCGAGAAAATCGAGAAGATCGGCTTTCCGGCCGTTCTCGAGAAGCTGACGGGCTGGACGAAGTTCGGCAAGGGCAAGGTCTATACGCTGCCGCTCAAGAAGGGCCAGCATGTGCGGGTCACCTTCAGCTCCAAAAGCAAATACGCCTATATGGCGATCTTCGATCTTTCCTCGAACGATGACGAATCCTTCTTCGGCACGGATGAGGATGGCAATACGGCCGATGTCACCGTCAACGAGGATACGACCTGGCTGATCAAGCCGTATTATTCGCGCGTCACCCGTCGCCGCGGTCTCGGCGCCCCTTACGAGATCCTTATCGACCCCAATCCGCCGGCCGCGCAGCAGGCGCCTGCCGACCAGCAGAAGGACCAGGGGCCGATGCTCTTCCCGCCGCGTTCGAAGCAGGGGCAATAGGGCTTACGAGAGCGCCTCGATCACGCTGTACAGCTCGCCGAGATGGCCGATATTGCGGAAACGCGGCGCTTCGGTCGGCTCCTCGACATGTTCGAACGACCAGGTCAGCTCGTGCGGCACGAAGACGCCGTAGCTTCCGGCGGCCAGCGCCGGCACGATGTCCGATTTCAGCGAATTACCGATCATCATCGCCCGTTCCGGCCCATCGCCCACCTTGGAGAAGATGCGGCGATAGGTGGAGGCGTTCTTGTCCGAGACGATTTCGACCGCATCGAAGAGATCGCCGAGCCCGGACTGGGCAAGCTTGCGCTCCTGGTCGAAGAGATCGCCCTTGGTAATCAGCACCAGCAGGTATTTGCCCGAGAGCGCCTCCAGCGTCTGGCGGACGTGCGGCAGGGTTTCGACGGGATGGGCGAGAAGATCGCGGCCTATATCGAGAATCTGCGCGATGACGTTGGCAGGCACGTTTCCTTCGGTGATCTCGATGGCCGTCTCGATCATCGAGAGCGTGAAGCCTTTGATGCCGAAGCCATAGTGGCGGAGGTTGCGTTTCTCCGCCTCCAGCAGCCGCGCGGTAATGACGTCGCTGGCGGCGTGATCGGTGAGAAGGGTGGTAAACTGCAGTTCCGTCAGCCGGTAGAATTGCTCGTTCTGCCATAGCGTGTCGTCGGCGTCGAAGCCGATCGTGGTCAGGGGGCGTTGCGTCATCGGTATGTCCGTTCTGCGCATGACATAAAGCCCCGAGTCTATCCCGCAACGAAGCGGAAGCAAGAGCAGGCACCGGTAACCGCATCGTGATCGATCATGGGTCTCGCGTTGAAATCGGATTTCGGTGCATTATGTCGTTGTTGTCTCGATCGACGCGGAGCCAGAGCCGCGTCTCGACGACTGTCTTATGACCTCTCCGCGGTGGCGCCGACAGCGGCTGCCGTGCCGAGGCCAAATTATAGCCAAGAGAATAAGAGTCCACCGGCCGGAAGCATTCTTCCGGCTGACCAAAAGGGAATTTTTCCTATGCGTTACAATCAACTCGGCAATACCGGCCTGTTCGTTTCCGAACTCTGCCTGGGCACGATGACCTTCGGCGAAGCCAATCCCGGCAGCCCATGGGGGGCCATCGCCGACGTCGACCAGGCCACGGCCGATAAGATCGTCGAAAGCTCGCTTGCCGCCGGCGTCAACTTCATCGACACCGCCGACGTCTATTCCTTCGGCAACTCCGAAAAGCTGCTCGGCCAGGCCCTGAAGAACCTCGGCGTTCCCCGCAAGGATGTCGTCATCGCCACCAAGGTCTATGGCGTCATGGGCGACAAGCCGAACGACCGCGGCGCGTCTCGCGGCCATATCATGGACTCCGTGCAGGCAAGCCTCGATCGCCTGCAGACCGATCATATCGACCTTTATCAGATCCATGCCACGGACACCGTAACGCCCATCGAAGAGACGCTGCGGGCCATGGACGATCTCGTTTCGCGCGGTCTGGTGCGCTATGTTGGCGTTTCCAACTGGCAGGCCTGGCGCATCGCCAAGGCGCTGGGCATTTCCGAACGCCGCGGCTTTGCCCGCTTCGAAACGGTGCAGGCCTATTACTCCATCGCCGGCCGCGATCTGGAACGCGATATCGTGCCGCTGATGGCGGAGGAAAAGCTCGGCCTCATGGTCTGGTCGCCGCTCGCCGGCGGCCTGCTGTCTGGCAAGTACGGTCCGGGCGCACCCGGCAATGGCGAGGGTCGTCGCGCGAGCTTCGATTTCCCGCCCGTCGATAAGGACCGTGCGTGGGCCTGCGTCGCGGCCATGCGCGAAGTGGCGGAAAAGCACGGCTCAAACGTCGCCACCGTGGCGCTGGCCTGGATCCTGGCGAAGCCCTTCGTCACCAGCATCATCATCGGCGCCAAGCGTCTCGACCAGCTCGATCAGAATCTCGCCGCCGTCAAGCTGAAGCTCGATGGCGACGACATCGCGAAGCTGGATCAGGTCAGCGCGCTTCCGGCCGAATATCCCGGCTGGATGCTGGCCCGCCAGGGCGCCCAGCGTGTGCCGCAGCCGTTCGAGCCGAAGGCCTGATGTCATGCAAAGGCCGGGCCGCCGCTCGTCGTGGCGGCCCGGCTGCTATCAGAGCTCGATGACGATCTTGCCGAAGGGGCCGCGATCGAGATGGTCGAAGGCCGCCGGAACCTCGTCGAGCGCATAGCGGTGGTCGATGACGGGCTTCAGGCCGATGCCGTCGACCGCGTGTACGAAATCTTCCAGCGCGCGGCGATGGCCGACGCCGATGCCCTGCACGACCGGCGATTTCAGCAGCAGCGGCGCCGACGGGCCGGTGATGTCGAAGCCCTCGAGGACACCGATGACGGAAATCCGGCCATGAGGCGCCACCGCCTTCAGCGACTGGGCGAAGTTCGGCCCGCCGGCGATTTCGAAAATGTGGTCGATGCCGCGATCGTTGGTAAGGCGATAGACCTCCTCCACCCAGTCGCTTTTGTTGCGGTCGATGCCGTGATGGGCACCGAGCGCCTTGGCCCGCGCAAGCTTTTCCGGTCCCGATGAGGTTACGAAGACCTCGGCTCCCTGCGCGGCGGCGATCTGCAGGCCGAACAGCGCCACGCCGCCGGTTCCCTGCACCAATACGCTGTCACCTGGCTTGATCTTGCCGCGCTCGACCAGCGCGAACCATGCCGTCAGGCCGGCGCAGGGCAGCGTGCTTGCCTCGGCATAATCGAGGCTCTTCGGCGCCGGCACGAACCAATCCTGCGGCATGGCGATATATTCGGAGAGCACGCCCGGATAGATCCCGCCTAGCGTCTTGTAGGGAGGGTTTCGAGCGTCGCCGAGCGGCTTGCCGTCGATCCAGCCGGGATGGAAAGTGGAAATGACCCGATCGCCGACCGAAAATCTGGTGACATCGTCTCCCACCGCTTCGACCAGGCCTGCCATGTCGGAGGCCGGAACGAAGGGAAACTGGATCGGCAGCCCCATGCCGGTCTCGCGAACGAGCTTGTCGCGATAATTCAGCGAGGCGGCCTTGACCCGCACGAGGACTTCGCCGCGCGCAGGCGTGGGAACCGCCGTTTCCGTAAGGTTCAAGGGAGCGCCGACGGCGATCGTATCGAGGGTCCAACGCTTCATGGTTTGCGTCATCATGATCTCCTGAGAGGAATAGGAAGCAATGGGCCCACTATATCGTTGCCTCCGCATCGCCAGTGGCGATATTATTTCCGCTAACTGGTTCCCCGAAGGAAGCAATCGTCATGAATGACATGTTCAGCGGCATTCCGGAATTTGTAGAGGCGGTCGAGGCCGGCGGTTTTTCGTCGGCGGCGGCACGCCTGAACCTGTCGCGCTCGGCGATCGGCAAGACCATCGCGAAGCTGGAGAGGCGTCTGAACGTGCGCCTGTTTCACCGCACCACCCGCATGCAGAGCCTGACGGACGAAGGTCAGGCCTTCTACGAGCGCTGCCGCCGGGCGCTGGACGAGATACAATCGGGCGAGGCCATGCTGGAATCGGGCAAACGCGAGGTTACGGGACGCCTGCGCATCTCCATGCCTGTGCTCTTCGGCCGGCGCTGCGCGGCGCCGCTGCTGCTGGAGCTTGCCCGCATGCACCCCAAGCTCGAACTGGATCTCTCCTTCAGCGATCGCGTGGTCGATCTTTTCGACGAAGGTTTCGATCTTGCCATCCGCAACGGCGTGCTGCGCGACGAAGCCGGCCTCGCCGCGCGCAAGATCGCCATTCATCGCATGATGCTGTGCGCATCGCTGGATTATCTTGCCGCGAGAGGTGCGCCGCGAACCATTGCCGATCTCGATGGTCACGACCTGATCGTCTATGCGAGATCGGGCGAGACGAAGAGATGGGCTCTGCTGGAGAATGACGGCACGGCGGTCGATTATTTTCCGGAGACGCGGCTGCGCCTTGACGATCTGGAGGTCATCGCGGACGCGGCGGCATCGGGAATGGGAATCGCGTGGCTGCCCTGCTGGCTGGTGCGCGACTACGTGGCCGCCGGCACGCTCGCGCCGGCGCTGAAGACTGTTTCCAGCCGCGAGGTCAACGTCTATGCCGTCTGGCCGCAGACGCCGCAGCTTTCATTGAAGATGCGCGCAGTGATCGACCTGCTGGCCGCGCGCCTGCCCGAGGTCATGGATTGAGCGTATGACAATTGGGGCCGTCCCGGATGCGGGCGCCTCGGCGAATACACGGCTCTGCCTTGCCAATACAGCGCCGTTTCAGACCGGCAGGACAGGCTCTTCTCCCGGCCGTTTCCGGGCGGTGAGAGAGGCGACGCAGACGCCGCCTCTCGTCTTTCGATGAATTACTTGCCGTGCTTCTTCAGCCAGGCTTTCATCTCCTTGATCTCGGCTTCCTGCGCGGTGATGACGCCTTGGGCCAGTTTGCGCAGTTCGGGGTCCTTGCCATATTTCAGCTCGATCTTGGCCATGTCGATCGCGCCTTGATGGTGCGGGATCATGCCGCGGACGAAATCGGCGTCGGCATCGCCGCTGTAGGTGAGCATCATGTCCTTGTGCATCTTGCTCATGGCATCGTTGTAAGCCTTGCTCGAAGCGCCCTGGTCGCCCATCGGCTTGCTCATATCCATGCCCGACATGTCGTCGGCCAAGGCAGGAAGGGTGAGGCTGAAGGCAAATAGGCCGGCGATGATCAGCGATTTAGAACTAGACATGGGTATCCTTTCCATTTCTGGACGGTATCTGAATCCGAGCGGGAGGCCGCTCGCTGGATGGATGCAAATAATCCTCAGGCGAAACGGGGAGGGGGTGCCATCGGCTGCGGACGCGAGCCGGCAAGATGTTGCCCCTGCATGGGCGCCGGATAGGAGAATGTTTGCTTGCCGCCTGCCGCAGTAAGTGCCGGCGTCAAGGCGAGACAGGCAGCGCAGGAGGCCACATGCGCCATCCCGCCGGCACAGGGGTTTTCCGGCTTCTTCCCCCGATGTTCGGCCATATCGCCATGGCCAGCCATTCCGGGCATATCCGCCATGCCTTGATGCATGTTCATGGTCGCAGTCGCAGGCATCGCCGCGGCGGAATCGCAGACAGGACAATTCGCCAGCGCCGGCATGGCACCGTAGAGCAACCAGGCAACCAGCATTGTCAGGATCGCAAGCAAGCGCATGAAAAGAAACCTAGCCGCGCAGCCCGCGAAGGCAAGTGCAAACTGCGTCGTCTGGACACTGGCGGCCGATCAGGGCAGCAGTTTGACTTCTTGCAAGATTTCAACCGGAGGAAAGCTCAGGCAATCCACCGCGTCGAAGGCGAGCGTAAATCGCGCCGGCGTTCCCGCCGCCCATTTCAACGCCTCCTCCGTGGCGCCGGCGGGAATTTTCATTGCAATGGTGCAATGCGGCTGCCAGCGATCCGGACGGGAATGCTCGTGGCAAAGGGCAGGGTCGATCTCATCGTGAATGGCGCTGTGTATCCGCCTCAAGACGCGATCGTTCGCGGGGCGTGCCCAAAGCACCAGCATCTCGTTTGGAAAATGGCCGATACCGGAAAATTCGATCGACAGGGGCGGCATCTTGTCGAAGACGTTCCGTGCCGCGGCGAACAGTGAGGGCAAGGCGATGTCCTGATAGACGGCCAGCGTCAGATGCGGCGGATAGTTCAAAGCCTGCATCGACGGAGAGGTTTCGAACCTGCTGGCCTCCTGCCAGAGATTCAAAACCGGAGCGGCGCTGCTATCAGTGCATTTCAAAACGATCGCATATGGCATGGTCTCTATGCCGCCTTCGCTGGCTTTTGTCGGTTTTGTCGGTCGCTAACATATAACAATCCTTGCCGCATTCCGCCCAATCCGCTAGTTAACCGCCACTGTTCCCGTACCGGATTACCCTACAGATGAGCGACAAACAAAAGAAACCGCAGAAGCTCAAGGCCCGCCTGCCGCGTGGCTTTGTCGATCGTTCGGCCAGCGATATTCGCGCCGTCAACGAGATGACCGCAAAGATCCGGGCAGTTTATGAGCATTATGGTTTCGATCCCGTCGAAACGCCGCTGTTCGAATATACCGATGCGCTCGGCAAGTTCCTGCCCGACAGCGACCGGCCGAACGAAGGCGTGTTCTCGCTTCAGGACGACGACGAGCAGTGGATGTCGCTGCGCTACGATCTGACGGCGCCGCTGGCCCGCCATGTCGCCGAGAATTTCAACGAGATCCAGCTACCCTACCGCACCTATCGCGCCGGCTACGTCTTCCGCAACGAGAAGCCGGGCCCGGGCCGCTTCCGCCAGTTCATGCAGTTCGATGCCGATACCGTCGGCGCGCCGGGCGTGCAGGCCGATGCCGAGATGTGCATGATGATGGCCGATACGCTTGAAGCCCTCGGCATCAAGCGCGGCGACTATGTGATCCGCGTCAACAACCGCAAGGTTCTCGACGGCGTTCTGGAGGCGATCGGCCTCGGCGGCGATGACAAGGCCGCCCAGCGGCTCAACGTGCTGCGCGCCATCGACAAGCTCGATAAGTTCGGTCCGCAAGGGGTGGCGCTGCTGCTCGGCCCCGGCCGCAAGGACGAGTCCGGCGACTTCACCAAGGGCGCCGGCCTCGACGCCGATCAGATCGACAAGGTGCTCTTCCTCGTCGGCATCAAGGACTATGCCGAAAATGCCGTCCGGCTCGCCGAGCTGGTTGCCGGCACGTCCAAGGGTGTCGAGGGCGTCGACGAGCTGAATTTCATCGGCAGCCTCGTCACCAGCGCCGGCTACCAGGCGGATCGCATCAAGATCGATCCGTCGGTCGTGCGTGGCCTCGAATATTACACCGGCCCGGTCTACGAGGCGGAACTGCTGTTCGACGTCACCAACGAGAAGGGCGAAAAGGTCGTCTTCGGCTCGGTCGGCGGCGGCGGTCGTTACGACGGGCTCGTCTCGCGCTTCATGGGCCAGCCTGTGCCGGCCACCGGCTTCTCCATCGGCGTCTCGCGCCTGATGACGGCGCTGAAGAACCTCGGCAAGCTTGGCGTGGAAGAGGTGATCGAGCCGGTCCTCGTCACCGTCATGGACGGCGATGTCGACGCCATGGGGCGCTACCAGCGCTTCACGCAGCAATTGCGCGCTGCCGGCATCCGTGCGGAAATGTTCCAGGGCAACTGGAAGAAGTTCGGCAACCAGCTGAAATATGCCGATCGCCGCGGCTGCCCGATCGCCATCATCCAGGGTGGCGACGAGCGCGCCCAAGGTGTCGTCCAGCTCAAGGACCTGATCGAGGGCAAGCGCCTCTCCGGCGAGATCGAGGACAATGCCAGCTGGCGCGAGGCCCGCGTTGCGCAGGATGTCGTGCCGGAGGCAGAATTGGTCGCCAAGGTACTGGAAATACTGGCGGCACAGGCGGAAGACCGGAAGAGGGCGCTCGGGAATGTCTGAGTGCGTGGCTTTGCCCCTCACCCTAGCCCACTCCCCGCTGGCGGGGAGTGGGAACGACCTTTTTCGCCGTAGCCCATCGATTCTCGCAAAGGTTCGGGATGACGGAAAGCGCGCCCATCCCCTTCTCCCCGTCCAAACGGGGAGAAGGTGGCCGACAGGCCGGATGAGGGACTCTGGTAGAGGTCTGATCCCATGCCCCTGATCAACCTCCCGGATTTTGCCGGCGATCTGCTGGACGAGTTTATCGGCCGCCGGACGGAGAGGGTGGATACGCCCATCATCCAGCCGGCCGAGCCCTTTCTCGACATGGCCGGCGAGGATCTTCGCCGCCGCATCTTCATGACCGAAAGCGAGACCGGCGCCAGCCTCTGCCTGCGCCCGGAATTCACCATCCCGGTCTGCCTGCGCCATATCGAAACCGCCACCGGCACGCCGAAGCGCTATTCCTATCTCGGCGAGATCTTTCGCCAGCGCCGCGAAGGAGGCCATGAGTTCTATCAGGCCGGCATCGAGGATCTGGGCGACGGCGATACGGCAAGCGCCGACGCCCGCGCCATCGGCGACGCCATCGGCATCCTGAACCGGCTCGTCCCGGGAAAACCGCTTTCCGTGACGCTGGGCGATCAGGCCGTGTTCGAAGCAGTCGTCCAGGCACTGGGGCTGCCGTCCGGCTGGCAGAAGCGGCTGATCCACGCCTTCGGCAACATGATGCAGCTCGAAACCCTTCTGGCGCGTCTGGCAAGCCCGCAGCCGGTCACCGGCCTCGATGCGCATGTTCTTGATTTTCTCAACCGCGGCGACGAACAGGGGCTGGTCAAGCACATCGACGCCACCATGCAGGCAACTGGCTATTCCACCAACGCCAGCCGCTCGCCGCAGGAAATCGCCCGTCGTCTCCGCGAGAAGCTGGTCCTGTCGGAAACGCGGCTCGATGACGCCGCCTTCCTCGTGCTGGAGGAGTTTCTGTCCCTGAGCGTGCCCCTGGCGGACGCCTCTGCCGCACTGGCAGGCTTTGCCGATGCCGCGGGCCTGAAGCTGGGCAGCGCCCTGGAAAGCTTCGATGCGCGGGTCGCGGCATTGGCCAAAGCCGGCGTCGATGCCTCCAAGATCGACTATCGCGCCGCCTTCGGCCGCCCGCTCGACTATTATACCGGCCTCGTCTTCGAGGTGACGGTGGAAGGATCGAGCGCGGTGCTGGCCGGCGGCGGCCGCTTCGACCGGCTGATGACCCTGCTCGGCGCCAGGGACCGTATTCCTGCCGTCGGCTTCGCGCTCTGGCTCGATCGCATCGAAACCGCGAGGGCTGCCCGATGACCATCACCATAGCGCTGCCCTCCAAGGGCCGGATGAAGGACGATTGCGCGGCCGTCTTCGAGCGGGCCGGCATGCCCATCGTCGCCGTCGGCAATGACCGCTCCTATCGCGGCCGCGTCGAAGGCTGGGATGGCGTCGAGATTGCTTTCCTGTCGGCCTCGGAAATCTCGCGCGAGATCGGCAATGGCAGCGTCGATTTCGGCATTACCGGCGAAGACCTCGTGCGCGAGGGCATGGCGGAGGCCGACCGCCGCGTCGAATTCTGCGCAAGGCTCGGCTTCGGCCATGCCGATGTCGTCGTCGCGGTGCCGGAGATCTGGCTCGATGTCGATACCATGGCCGACCTCGGCGACGTCGCTGCCGATTTTCGCACCCGTCATGGCCACAGACTGACCGTCGCCACGAAATACTGGCGGCTGACGCAGCAGTTCTTCTCCAGCCAGCACGGCATCCAGCTCTATCGCATCGTCGAAAGCCTCGGCGCCACCGAAGGGGCGCCGGCTGCGGGCTCCGCCGATATCATCGTCGACATCACCTCCACCGGCTCGACCCTGCGGGCGAACCATCTGAAGATCCTGTCGGATGGCATCATCCTGCGCTCGGAAGCTTGCCTGGTGCGCGCCCGCAAGCAGAGCCACGACGGCGACCCGATGGTCCAGCGCATCGTTTCGGCCGTGCGCAACGCGCTCTGATTTCTCGGTTCCGTTATTCACGCAAAAAGGCCCGCCGGGATATCGGCGGGCCTTTTGCCTTCGGGGGTATCCGTCGATCAGGCGGCTGCGTAAGCGCCGCGGCGTGCGTCGACCGAGTAGACGCCTGCGCCGTTGATGGCGAGCATGATGTAGGCGCCGGCAAGCGTGATGTTCTTCAGGAAGTTGACGAAGTTCAGGCCGTTGATCCAGCCGTTGGCCGCAGCCGGGAAGTCCGGAACGTTGACGGTCGGCAGGTGGAAGACGACGCCGGTGAAGACGCAGAATGCGGCAAGCAGCCAGCCGACGATGCGGACCTGGAAGCCGATCAGCACGCAGACGCCGGTGATGAACTCAAAAGCGCCGGCGGCGTAGGTCAGCAGCGTCGAGGCGGGCAGGCCGGCGCCGGCGATCATGCCGGCGGTGCTTGCCGGGTCGGTCAGCTTGCCGAAGCCGGCGAAGATGAACATGAAGGCGAGCAGGATGCGCGCCACAAGGATGATGACATTATTGGTATTGGACATGACGATCTCCAGTGAATTCGGTTCGGATCGAGTGGCGACAATTTCTGGAGCCAGATATTCGTGATTTTCAGGCAATTGAAAAGATAAACAACTGCGCACAATTAGTTCACAAATATTGAACAGTGATGCGCTGCGATCGCTCTTCCCATATGGGCCGTATCGGTTATGGTGACGCCAATTCAATCGCCAAATCATAGCCTTCAGGAGCAAGACCATGGCCGATCTGTCGTCCTTTCCGATCACGCAACGCTGGCCCGCCAGCAATCCTGACATCATCCAGCTCTATTCGCTGCCGACGCCGAACGGCGTGAAAGTATCGATCGCGCTGGAAGAACTCGGTCTGCCCTACGAGCCGCACCTGATCTCCTTCGGCACCAACGATCAGAAATCGCCCGAATTCGTTTCGCTCAATCCGAACGGCCGCATCCCGGCGATCATCGATCCCAACGGCCCCGATGGGAAGCCGATCGGCCTGTTCGAATCGGGCGCGATCCTGGTCTATCTCGCGGAGAAGACCGGCAAGCTCATTCCCGGCGATGCCGCCGGGCGTTACGAGACGCTGGAATGGGTCTTTTTCCAGATGGCCGGCGTCGGGCCGATGTTCGGCCAGTTCGGTCATTTCTTCAAATTCGCTGCCGAGAAGGTCGCCAACAACCCCTATCCGGTCGAGCGCTATCGCGACGAAGCCAAGCGCTTGTTGAGCGTGCTCGAAAGCCGCCTGGCGGGGCGTCAGTGGATCATGGGAGAAGAGTATACCATTGCCGACATCACGACGTTCCCCTGGGTCCGCGGTGTCGACGTCTTCTATGGCGGCAGGGAGGCTCTCGAACTCGAAAGCTTCCCCTTAGTCATGGCCTGGCTGGACCGTGCTCTGGCGCGCCCGGCAAGCCAGCGCGGCCTCAATATTCCGAAGCGTGATTGAAGGTGCCATGGCGTGTTGGCGGCGGCTCGGGCCGCCGTTATCGCGGTTCGGCCTACTGCCGGATGGCGATCTGGCTGCCCGGTTCCAGCTTGAAGCGGGGAAACAGGAAGACGCCGACCATGCTGCCGACGTGCTGCTTGTCGGCGGCAACGGATTCACCGACGCAAACGATCGGCTGGCGGTGGCCGTTGGCGCCAAGCGTCGTCGTGGAATAGCAAAAGCAGGAATTGGCGGCCGCCGCCTGTTCGAAAAGATCGAGAATACGCACCCGATCGTGCATGTCGTAACAATGCATCAGGCTCAATAGGCCGCATTCCGACGCATTCAGGCCATGCAGCATCGTGCTCCACGTCCGAGCTTGATGATGCCGCTGGAAAGATCGCCGGTCCAACCCTCGGAAATGCAGAACTGCGCCAGGAAGTCGGGATCATTGCCGTCGAACTCCAGCGAGCCGGGTGCGAAGGGTACGGAAAAATTGGCCTTGGCAATCTTGAACAAGATAATCCCCACATGAGCGCATGGCCCCCCCGCGCGCTTCACTCGAATTCCTTATATCTTCGGATGGAAGGTCTCCCTGCATGTTCCGCCGCCACGAAAACGCGGAGCCGTAGCTCTGCTGATCCGCTGTCGACGATGCTTTCGGGGTGGCGCTCCAGTCTATGAAGTCATTTCAAGTAATAAATCCGGATAGCGCCGATGCCCAAGGTCATGATCATGCCAAGCCGCAGGTTAAGCGTGTCCAAAAGAAGTAAAAATTACGTGTATTGCAGCTAACTCTCCAAAATCGCTGCGCTGGGAGTTATAGGGGCTTTTTTGAAAACAGCAATGGGCAAGTTGCAAAATTTGCAACATCACGAAAACTTGCGTGCAGTTGCGGTTGTACCATTTCTGCACAATTAAAAAGGGCGGCCCGAGGGCCGCCCTTCATCAATTCCGGATGCCGGATTGAACAGTCGTAATAAGGCTAAGGCCCTATCACATCATGTCCATGCCGCCCATGCCGCCCATGCCGCCCGGCATAGCCGGAGCGTCCTTCTTCGGCAGCTCGGCGATCATGGCTTCGGTGGTGATCAGCAGCGAGGCAACCGAAGCTGCGTCCTGCAGAGCCGTGCGAACGACCTTGACCGGGTCGACGATGCCCATGGCGATCATGTCGCCGTAGACGCCCGTCTGAGCGTTGTAGCCCCAGTTGTCTTCGTTCTTGTCGAGGATCTTGCCGACAACGATGGAGGCTTCATCACCAGCGTTTTCAGCGATCTGGCGGCAAGGAGCCTGCAGAGCGCGGCGAACGATGTTGACACCGGCTTCCTGGTCGTCGTTCTCACCCTTGACGGTGATCTTCGTGGAAGAACGCAGCAGAGCGGTACCGCCGCCCGGTACGATGCCTTCCTGAACAGCAGCGCGCGTCGCGTTGAGAGCGTCGTCGATGCGGTCCTTCTTTTCCTTCACTTCGACTTCCGTCGAGCCGCCAACGCGGATAACGGCAACGCCGCCAGCGAGCTTGGCAAGACGTTCCTGCAGCTTCTCGCGGTCGTAGTCGGAAGTGGTTTCTTCGATCTGGGCCTTGATCTGGGCAACGCGGCCTTCGATGTCGGACTTGGCGCCGGCGCCGTCGACGATCGTGGTGTTTTCCTTGGAGATCGAAACCTTCTTGGAACGGCCGAGCATGTCGAGCGTAACCGACTCGAGCTTGATGCCGAGGTCTTCGGAGATGACAGTGCCGCCCGTCAGGATGGCGATGTCTTCCAGCATGGCCTTGCGGCGATCGCCGAAGCCCGGAGCCTTGACGGCAGCGATCTTCAGGCCGCCGCGCAGCTTGTTGACGACGAGCGTAGCAAGAGCTTCGCCTTCGACGTCTTCAGCGATGATGAGGAGCGGCTTGCCGGTCTGAACGACGGCTTCGAGAACCGGAAGCATGGCCTGCAGGTTCGAGAGCTTCTTCTCGTGGAGCAGGATGAACGCGTCTTCGAGGTCGGCGATCATCTTTTCCGGGTTGGTCACGAAGTAGGGGCTGAGGTAGCCGCGGTCGAACTGCATGCCTTCGACGACTTCGAGTTCGGTTTCGGCGGTCTTGGCTTCTTCAAC
The DNA here is from genome assembly GCF_053521765.1 of Rhizobium sp. A37_96. Classification (NCBI taxonomy): domain Bacteria; kingdom Pseudomonadati; phylum Pseudomonadota; class Alphaproteobacteria; order Hyphomicrobiales; family Rhizobiaceae; genus Rhizobium; species Rhizobium sp. A37_96. Next base: position 655,928 of record NZ_JBNWDS010000002.1, read on the forward strand.
CGTGATGACGCCTTCGTTGCCGACCTTCTGCATGGCTTCAGCAATATCGAGACCGATCTGCTTTTCGCCGTTTGCCGAGATCGTGCCGACCTGAGCGACTTCTTCCGACGTGTTGATCTTCTTGGCCTTGGCCTGGAGATCCTTGACGACTTCGGCAACGGCGAGATCGATGCCGCGCTTCAGGTCCATCGGGTTCATGCCGGCTGCAACAGCCTTGGCGCCTTCGCGAACGATGGCCTGGGCGAGAACCGTTGCGGTCGTGGTGCCGTCGCCGGCGATGTCGTTGGTCTTCGAAGCAACTTCGCGGACCATCTGGGCGCCCATGTTTTCGAACTTGTCTTCGAGTTCGATTTCCTTGGCGACGGTGACGCCGTCCTTGGTGATGCGCGGAGCGCCGAAGGACTTGTCGATAACGACATTACGACCCTTCGGGCCGAGCGTGACCTTCACTGCGTCAGCGAGGATGTCGACGCCACGAAGCATCTTTTCGCGGGCGCTGCGGCCGAATTTTACTTCTTTAGCTGCCATGTTTGAAACTCCTGAATTCGCGTTTTCCGGGCTTTAAGGCCCGTCAGCTGTATCGGAAAGGGAACCGGCTAAATTAGCCGATGATGCCCATGATGTCGGCTTCCTTCATGATCAGAAGGTCTTCGCCGTTGAGCTTTACTTCGGTGCCGGACCACTTGCCGAACAGAACGCGATCGCCAACCTTGACGTCGAGTGCCACGACCTTGCCGGATTCATCGCGAGCGCCGGAACCGACGGCGACGATTTCGCCTTCCTGCGGCTTTTCCTTGGCGGTATCGGGAATGATGATGCCACCCTTGGTCTTTTCTTCCGACTCGACGCGACGAACGACGACACGGTCATGAAGGGGGCGGAAATTGGTGCTTGCCATTGTCTAATCCCTCGATCAAATGACATTCACGGATCTGCGGGGGATCCGTATGGGCTATTGTTAGCACTCAGCCTCGGCGAGTGCCAGCGACCGTGATTTAGGGGTGGCTTCAGGACGAGTCAAGGACGGCACTGTGAATTTTTTGCGGCGCCCATCCGCTTGTTTCGCAGATGATTAATGGCCGCGGGCCTGGCCTGGGCATATCGTCGGCCGATATCGCTCGCAGCTGGCTTAGAGCAGGGAAGCGACAAGATTATGTCCGGCGCGATCCGCCGACAAGCATGGGGAGTGGCAGCTTTGCGGATCGCAGAGGAAGGAAACGGGCAGGACGGTTCCGTTTCGGCCTTCGATCTTGCCGGAAAACCGTCGCTTTCCGAAGCCACGGGTGTCTGGACCAGGATAGGCTTGCTGAGCTTCGGCGGCCCGGCCGGGCAGATCGCTCTCATGCATCGAATGATCGTGGAGGAGAAGCGCTGGGTCGACGAAGAGCGTTTTCTTCATGCCTTGAGCTATTGCATGCTTCTGCCCGGTCCCGAAGCGCAGCAGCTCGCGACCTATATAGGCTGGCTGCTGCATGGCTGGCGTGGCGGATTGATCGCGGGTCTGCTCTTCATCCTGCCGGGCTTCGCCGTCATTCTCGCGCTTTCCGCCTTCTATGCGCTTTTCCATGATACCGGCCTGCTCGCCACCGTCTTCTTCGGTATCAAGGTGGGTGTGCTGGCGATCGTGCTTCAGGCTTTGATCCGGTTGAGCAATCGCGCGCTCAGGAGCCGGTTTCACATAGGGATGGCGATTGCCAGCTTCGTTTGTCTCTTCGTTTTCGACCTGCCGTTCCCGCTGGTCGTCTTGCTGGCCGGTCTGGCGGGCTACGGGCAGGTTCTCCATCGGGCATGGCACCGGGAGCGATGGCGGCCGCGATTGTCGCTCCAGCCGGCATCGGAGCTTCGCTTCGGCTGGCTTGCGAGCCCTCGGCTTCGCAGGTCCGTCCTGACGATCCTGGGCTGGATACTGATCTGGCAGGCGCCGTTGCTGTTGGTGCATGGCTTGCGTGGTCCGCCGGATATCGTGGCGGAAACGCTCAGCGGGCAGGCGAGCGTGTTCGGCGCCATCTTCTCCTTCTTCTCGCGCATGGCTGTCGTGACCTTCGGCGGCGCCTATGCCGTTCTCGCCTATGTGGCGCAGACGGCGGTGCAGCACTATGCATGGCTGAAGCCGGGCGAGATGCTGGATGGCCTCGCGCTTGCCGAGACGACGCCCGGGCCGCTCGTTCTGGTCCTGTGCTTCGTCGGCTTCATGGCGGGCTTCCGCAATCCGTTCGGTTTCGCTCCGCTGTTCGGCGGCGTTGTCGGGGCAAGCCTGGCGGCATGGGCAACCTTCGTGCCGAGCTTCCTGTTTATCTTCGCCGGTGCGCCCTATATCGAAAGACTGCGTGGCCACGCCGGACTTTCCGCGGCGCTCGCCGCCATAACCGCAGCCATCGTCGGCGTCATGGCCAATCTGTCGATCTGGTTCGGGCTGCATGTGCTGTTCGCGAATGTCGAGCGGCTGGTGCTGCTGAGCCGTCGTGTCGGGCTGCAAGGCGGCGAATTCGTCGATTTGCCGATCGCCGGCATGGCGTGGCCGGACTGGAGCAGCCTCGACGTCTCGGCCTTCCTGCTCTTCCTGCTGGCGGCGGTGCTCGTCTTTCGCCAGCGCGCCGGCGTTGCCACCGTGCTCGCCGTATCTGCCGCCGTCGGCTCGTTGCTGCGACTTGCCGGTTGAGCCTTGTGCGCCGCAAAAACCTTGGCCGCCGCTCTTGTAATTTGCCGGCCGGTTTGCGATGTCAGCCCGTGATTTATTTGATGCGAGGACGGCATGGGCAAACGGATCGAAAGCTTTCGCGAGATCGGCGGACTTTATGATGTGGCGCTCTGCGACGTCTGGGGCGTGCTTCACAACGGCGTCACTGCCTATGAGGAAGCCTCGATCGCCCTTGAGGCGGCCCGCGCCGAAGGCGTGGCCGTCGTCCTCATCACCAACTCCCCGCGCGTCGCGCCGAAGGTTGTCGAGCAGCTGCGGGCGATCGGAGTTCCCGATAGCGTCTATGATCGCATCATCACCTCGGGCGATGTGACGCGCAGGCTGATCGCCGAGGGGCCGAAGAAGGTCTTCCTGCTCGGCCCGGAGCGCGACATCGGCATCCTCGAGGGGCTCGACGTGCAGCGTGTAGAAGCCGGCGAGGCGGAAAGCATCGTCTGCACCGGTTTCTTCGATGACGAGACCGAAACGCCCGAAGACTATACCGATATGCTGACAGCCTGGTCGGCCCGCAACGTGCCGCTGATCTGTGCCAATCCCGATCTCGTGGTCGAGCGCGGCCACCGCATGATCCCCTGCGCCGGCGCCATGGCCGCTTACTACGAACGCCTCGGCGGTCAGACGCGCATCGCCGGCAAGCCGCACCAGCCGATCTATGATGCCGCACTTGCCGCAGCGCGCGAGGTGAAGAGCGAATTTCCCCTGTCGCGCGTGGTGGCGATCGGCGACGGCATGCCGACCGATGTGCGCGGTGCGCTCGATTATGGCCTCGATCTTCTTTATATCAGCCATGGCATCCACGCTCGCGAATATGTCGTCGAAGGGCATACGGATGAAGCCGCGCTCGGCGCCTTCCTGGCACGCGAGCAGGCTTCGCCGAAGTGGTGGATGCCCCGCCTTGTCTGAGGAGAGTGGTAGACGATGACCGTTTTCCATCGCAACGAAACCCGCGAACCGCTTCCCGATGCCCTGAAGGGCGGCGTGGTCGCCATCGGCAATTTCGACGGCGTGCATCGCGGCCATCAGTCCGTATTGAAGCGTGCATTGGAGATCGCCAGGGAACGCGGCGTTCCCGCTCTGGTGCTGACCTTCGAGCCGCATCCGCGCACCGTATTCAAGCCGGATCAACCGGTCTTCCGCCTCACTCCCGCGCCGCTGCGCGCACGCTTGCTGGAAGCGCTCGGTTTCAACGCCGTCATCGAATATCCCTTTGACCGCGCCTTCTCGCAGCGTTCGGCGGATGAATTCGTCCATTCGATCCTAATCGACTGGCTGCATGCCTCCGAAGTCGTCACCGGCTTCGATTTCCATTTCGGTCACGATCGCCAGGGCGGCCCGGCCTTCCTCATGAATGCCGGCAGCCACAATGGCTTCGGCGTAACGCTGATCGATGCCTTCCGCGACGAAAACACCGAGGTCATCTCGTCGAGCCGTATCCGCTCGCTGCTGGCCGAAGGCGAGGTGGCGCAGGCCGCCGGCCTGCTCGGCTATCGCTATACCGTTCAGGCTCCGGTCATCGGCGGCGAAAAGCTCGGCCGCACGCTCGGCTTCCCCACGGCAAACATGCAGCTTCCGCCGGAAATATCGCTGAGGGCCGGCATCTATGCCGTGCGCTTCCGCACGGCCGATGGTGCCATCCGGGACGCGGTCGCCAGCTACGGCCGTCGTCCGACGGTGACCGACAATGGAGCCCCGCTGCTCGAGACCTTCGTCTTCGATTTCAGCGGCGATCTCTATGGCCAGATCTGTTCGGTTTCCTTCTTCGGCTATCTCCGCCCCGAACTGAAGTTCGATGGTCTCGATCCGCTGGTTGCGCAGATCCGCAAGGACGAGGATGAGGCGCGCGCGCTGCTCGCCGGCGTCCAGCCGCTCGGCGAGCTCGACCGCGTCATCGCCTTCACCTGATTTTATCAGCCGGACTGCGCGCAGGGATTGCGGCAGTGCAGTATCTTTTTGCCTTGAGCGGGTAGAAGGATGCTGCAATGCTCATATGGCAGGGCGCGAGTCGCCGCGCCCGCTTTCCGAAAGGCGCACGAGATGGATAAACGTTTCGGAACGGCGGCCTGCTGGCTGCTCGTCATTCCTTATATTGGTTTGCTTTGGGTCCCCTTTTATAACAGCCACGATCCGGTCTTGCTCGGATTTCCATTCTTCTACTGGTATCAGCTGGCCTGGGTGCCGATCACAGCCATCCTGACGTGGATCGCCTATCGGAGCATGCGCCATGACGACTGAGATCGATCCGACAGCCCTTGCCATTTTCATCTTCTTCTTTGCCCTCGTCACGGTGATGGGGTTCGTCGCCGCGCGCTGGCGCCGGCCGGAAAACCTCGCCCATATCGACGAATGGGGCCTTGGAGGCCGCAAGTTCGGCACCTGGATCACCTGGTTCCTCGTCGGCGGCGATTTCTACACGGCCTATACCGTGATCGCCGTGCCGGCCCTGGTCTATACGGTCGGCGCCTACGGCTTCTTCGCGCTGCCCTATACGATCGTGGTCTATCCCTTCGTCTTCATGGTCATGCCGGTGCTCTGGAAGCGGGCGAAGGAGAATGGCTACGTGACCGCGGCCGACGTCGTGCATGGCCAGTATGGTTCCCGCGCGCTGGAACTGGCGATCGCGCTGACCGGCGTCATCGCCACCATGCCCTATATCGCGCTCCAGCTCGTCGGCATGACGGCCGTTTTCAAGTCCCTCGGCCTGCATGGGGAGCTGCCGCTGGCGGTCGCCTTCATCATCCTGGCGCTCTATACCTACTCGGCCGGTCTGCGCGCTCCGGCTCTGATCGCCTTCGTCAAGGACATCATGATCTATATCGTGGTGATTGCCGCCATCGCCCTCATTCCGACGAAGCTCGGCGGCTATGCCAACGTCTTTGCCGCGGCCGATGCGGATTTCCAGGCCAAGGGAGCAGGAAGCCTGGTGCTTGCCGGCAATCAGTATGTCGCCTATGCGACGCTGGCGCTCGGCTCGGCGCTGGCCGCCTTCATGTATCCGCATACGCTGACCGGCATCTTCGCCTCCAGCAGCGGCAACACAATCCGCAAGAACGCCATTCTGCTGCCGGCCTATACGCTGCTGCTCGGCCTTCTGGCCCTGCTCGGCTATATGGGTCATGCCGCCCATCTGAAGCTCGACAGCGCCAACGACGTGGTGCCGGCCCTGTTCCAGACCTTGTTCCCGAGCTGGTTTGCCGGCTTCGCCTTTGCCGCGATCGCCATCGGCGCGCTGGTTCCGGCCGCGGTGATGAGCATTGGCGCCGCCAATCTTTTCACCCGCAATTTCTGGAAGGCCTACGTCAATCCGAACGTGACCGACGAAGGTGAATACAAGGTGGCCAAGAGGACGTCGCTGGTCGTCAAGATCGGCGCGCTGCTGGTCATCATCCTGCTGCCGACGCAGTTCGCGCTCGATCTGCAGCTGCTCGGCGGCATCTGGATCCTGCAGACGCTGCCGGCGCTGGTCTTCGGCCTTTATTCCAACTGGTTCAAGGCGCCGGGCCTGCTGGCGGGCTGGATCGTCGGCTTCTTCGGCGGCACCTATCTGGTCTGGCTCAATGGGCTGAAGCCGTTGCACGCGATCAGCCTGGGCGGAGCGCCGTTCACGGTCTACATCGGCATATTGGCCCTGATCGCCAATATCGTCGTCGCCGTCGTCGTCAATCTGGTGGTGCCCGCCAGAGCTGTCGCCAGGACCTGATCCCGCCGAACACCTTTGGCCGCGGATGGAAACGTCCGCGGCTTTTCTGTGCCTTGCCGGGATTGTTTCCTCTTCCTTTCCTTGGAAAAAACGCCTATGAACCGGCGACCATGACCCAATTTCGGCTGAGCCCATCGATACGAATTATTGGCCCGGCCTTCCGCGCGCTGTAAGCTGCCGGAAGGTCCGGGTTTTTGGCGCCCGTTCCCGAGGCGCTTTCCGCCGCCGAAAAATCCCCATATGGCTGCGCCCCTTCGGCGCAAGACGCCCGAGACACCGAGGCAATTGTCAGAACTATGACCGATACCGCTGAAAAGATGGACTACTCCAAGACCCTTTACCTGCCGGAAACCGATTTCCCGATGCGCGCCGGGTTGCCGCAGAAGGAGCCGGAGCTGGTGAGCCGCTGGCAGGAGATGGATCTCTACAAGAAGCTGCGCGCCTCCGCCGCCGGCCGCGACAAGTTCGTGCTGCATGACGGGCCTCCCTACGCCAACGGCCACATCCACATCGGCCATGCCCTCAACAAGATCCTCAAGGACGTCATCACTCGCTCGTTCCAGATGCGCGGCTATGACAGCAACTATGTTCCGGGCTGGGACTGCCACGGCCTGCCGATCGAATGGAAGATCGAGGAAAAATACCGCGAGAAGGGCAAGAACAAGGACGAGGTTCCGGTGAACGAGTTTCGCCAGGAATGCCGTGACTTTGCCGCCGGCTGGATCAAGATCCAGTCCGAGGAATTCAAGCGCCTCGGCATCACCGGCGATTTCGACAATCCCTATCTGACGATGAACTTCCATGCGGAATCCCGCATCGCCGGCGAGCTGTTGAAGATCGCCCGCACCGGCCAGCTCTACCGCGGCTCCAAGCCGGTCATGTGGTCGGTGGTCGAGCGCACGGCGCTCGCCGAAGCCGAAGTCGAATATGCCGATGTCGAAAGCGACATGATCTGGGTGAAGTTCCCGGTCTCCGAAGGTCCGGCTGCATTGGCCGGAACCTTTGTCGTCATCTGGACGACGACGCCCTGGACGATCCCCGGCAACCGCGCGATCGCCTATTCGTCGCGCGTCGCCTATGGCCTTTACGAAGTGACGGAAGCCGCCAACGATTTCGGCCCGCGCCCCGGCGAGAAGCTGATCTTCGCCGACAAGCTTGCGGAAGAATCCTTCGCCAAGGCGAAGCTTCAGTACAAGCGCCTCGGCGACGTTACGTCCGATGATCTGGCCGCGCTCACCTGCGCCCATCCGCTGGCTTCGCTCGGCTACGGCTTCAAGGTGCCGCTGCTCGATGGCGATCACGTCACCGACGACGCCGGTACGGGCTTCGTGCACACCGCGCCCAGCCACGGCCGCGAGGACTTTGACGCCTGGATGTCGCATGCCCGCGCGCTCGAAACGCGCGGAATCTCGTCGACCATCCCGTTCCCGGTTGACGACGCCGGCTTCTACACCGCCGATGCCCCCGGTTTCGAAGGTGGCCGCGTCATGGACGACAACGGCAAGAAGGGCAACGCCAACGACCTCGTCATCAAGGCGCTAATCGAGACGAACACGCTGTTCGCGCGCGGAAGGCTGAAGCATTCCTATCCGCATTCCTGGCGCTCGAAGAAGCCGGTCATCTTCCGCAACACGCCGCAGTGGTTCGTCTACATGGACAAGGACTTTGCGGATGGCTCGACGCTGCGGTCTCGCGCCCTGAAGGCGATCGACGATACACGCTTCGTGCCTGCTGCCGGCCAGAACCGCCTGCGCGCCATGATCGAGCAGCGCCCGGATTGGGTCCTGTCGCGCCAGCGCGCCTGGGGCGTGCCGATCTGCATCTTCGTCGACGAGCAGGGCAACATCCTGCAGGATGATGGCGTGAACGCCCGCATCCTCGATGCTTTCGAGCAGGAGGGCGCCGACGCCTGGTTTGCTGAGGGCGCACGCGAGCGCTTCCTGGGCGACAAGGCCAACGAGCCCTGGACGCAGGTCATGGATATTCTCGACGTGTGGTTCGATTCCGGTTCGACCCATTCCTTCACGCTGGAGGACCGCCCGGACCTGAAGTGGCCGGCCGACGTCTATCTCGAGGGCTCCGACCAGCATCGCGGCTGGTTCCATTCGTCGCTGCTCGAAAGTGCGGCGACGCGTGGCCGCGCGCCCTACGACACGGTCGTCACCCATGGCTTCACCATGGATGAGCAGGGCCGCAAGCAGTCGAAGTCGCTCGGCAACGTCGTCGCCCCGCAGGACGTGATGAAGGACGCCGGCGCCGATATCCTGCGCCTCTGGGTCATGACCACGGACTATTGGGAAGACCAGCGCCTCGGCAAGGCCATCATCCAGACCAATGTCGACGCCTACCGCAAGCTGCGCAACACCATCCGCTGGATGCTTGGCACGCTGGCCCATGACAAGGGCGAGGTCATCGCCTATGCCGATATGCCGGAGCTGGAGCGGCTGATGCTGCATCGTCTCGCCGAGCTCGACGAGCTGGTGCGCGAAAGCTACGACGCCTTCGATTTCAAGCGCATCGCCCGCGCCCTCATCGATTTCGCCAATGTCGAGCTTTCGGCCTTCTACTTCGACGTCCGCAAGGATGCGCTTTACTGCGATGCACCGTCGAGCCTGCGCCGCCGCGCTTCGCTTGCCGTCATCCGCTCGATCTTCGATTGCATGGTGACGTGGCTGGCGCCGATGTTGCCGTTCACCACGGAAGAGGCATGGCTGTCGCGCAATCCGTCCGCGGTTTCGGTTCATCTCGAGCAGTTCGTCACCGTTCCGACGGAATGGAAGAACGAAGCCTTGGCCGAAAAGTGGAAGAAGATCCGCTCCGTGCGCAGCGTCGTCACCGGCGCCCTGGAAATCGAACGCAAGGACAAGCGCATCGGCTCCTCGCTGGAGGCCGCGCCGGTGGTTTACGTCGCCGATCCGGAGTTGCTGAAGGTGCTCGAAGGACAGGATCTCGCCGAGATCTGCATCACCTCCGATATCACCGTTCTGGGCGAGCAAGGCCCTGTCGATGCCTTCCGCCTCGACGACGACGCCAAGGTCAGCGTGGTTCCGAAGCTTGCCGAAGGCCGTAAATGTGCCCGGTCCTGGCGCATCACGACCGATGTCGGCGCGGATCCGGAATACCCCGACGTCTCGGCGCGCGATGCAGCCGCATTGCGCGAACTGACGGCTGTCAACTGAAGAAAGTTACCGGGTGAATTGCCTTTGTGGCGTTCATCCGGTAAAAGCTGCCTGAAAATGGCCTGATTTTTACGGCAGTTGCCGTGAAATGGGGTCCTGTTACGTTTGTTCCGGCATGGCTGGGAAGGGTATTCATGAGAGCGATGCATAAGGTTCGTGTCGGCGTCAGCTTGGCGGCACTTGTGGTTGGCTGCGGCGCGATGTCCGGTTGCCTTAGCAGCCCGACTTACGGCACCGACAAGACGGCAGGCGTGCAGCTTCTGGATGACCTTGGCGATATCGCTTCCGTTTCGGCCATGACGCCGAAGGAAAAGGGTGTGAAGTATCCGAGCCGTCCGGGCCTCGTCTTGCCCGCCGACAAGGATCGCGAAAATCTGACGTCGCCGCAGCAGTCCCTGGCAAACAAGGACAATCCGGCCTGGCTCGAATCGCCGGAAGACGCGCGCAAGCGCCTCGCCGATGAAGCCGACCAGAAGAAGAACGACGTCAACTATCGTTCGCCGCTGGCGCAGGCCGACAGCAGCAGAAACCGCACGACCGAAGCGCAGCAGACGGCAGCATATCGCGCCGCGCGCCAGGATCAGGCAGGCACCTATATCGACCAGCGCCGCTACCTCATCGATCCGCCGCAGGGATATCGCCAGGTGTCCGATCCGAACGCCTTGAACGATCTCGGCACCCCCGAGTCGAAGAAGGAAAAGAAGCGCAAGAAGGATGCGGAGGCTGCGCAGCAGTCCAACAACAGCAGCTGGTGGAAGCCCTTCCAATAAGAAGTTTTCGAAGCGGCGGTCCCAACCGCCGCTTTTTCAATCCTCGGAGCGTTTCGCTTGAAAGAAGCCTCTGAGGATGTCGGCGGATGCGGTCTCGCCGAAGCCGGAATAGACCTCCGGCGCATGATGACAGGTCGGTTGACGATAGAAGCGCACGCCGTTGTCGACACCGCCGCCTTTCGGATCCTCGGCGCCATAGTAGAGACGGCGGATGCGCGCGAACGAAATGGCCGCGGCGCACATGGTACAGGGTTCCAGCGTGACGTAGAGATCGGCGCCTGCAAGACGCTCCTGCCCCAGTTCCTCGCAGGCCAGGCGGATGGCGACGATTTCGGCATGGGCAGTGACGTCGTTGAGTTCGCGGGTGCGGTTGCCTGATGTGGCGATGACCTTGCCGTCGAACACGAGAACGGCGCCGATCGGCACTTCGCCGCGCTCTCCGGCGCGGCGTGCTTCGGTCAAAGCAAGCTCCATGAATTGATTTGTAGCCGCCATTCGAGATTTCCACTTAACCGCAAGGGCGTGACCTGATAGGAACACGCGTTAAAAATTCAGGCAAACAACAAATGACGATGAATGACAAGCCCACGCGGCCTGGGTCTAAACCCTTTGCTCGCGACAAGCAGACGACGAAACGCGATGACGCCAAGCCTGCGAAGGCCGCGGCGGTCAAAGCTGCGGGGGAATCCGCGGTCGAGGATGGAAAGGCCGAGCGCATTTCCAAGGTGATGGCGCGCGCCGGCGTGGCTTCGCGCCGCGATATCGAGCGCATGATCATGGATGGCCGCGTCAAGCTGAACGGCGTGCTGCTCGATACGCCCGTGGTCAACGTGACCCTTTCCGACAAGATCGAAGTCGACGGCATGCCGATCCGCGGCATCGAGCGTACGCGCATGTGGCTCTATCACAAGCCGGCCGGCCTGGTGACCACCAATGCCGATCCGGAAGGGCGCCCGACCGTTTTCGACAATCTGCCGGAAGAGCTGCCGCGCGTCATGTCGATCGGCCGTCTCGACATCAACACCGAAGGTTTGCTGCTGCTGACCAACGACGGCGGCCTGGCACGCGTTCTGGAGCTGCCGACGACCGGCTGGCTGCGCCGCTATCGCGTCCGCGCCCATGGCGAGATCGATCAGGAAGCGCTCGACAAGCTGAAGGAAGGCATTGCCGTCGACGGCGTGCTCTACGGCTCGATCGAGGCGACGCTCGACCGCACGCAAGGGTCCAACGTCTGGATCACCATGGGCCTGCGCGAGGGCAAGAACCGCGAAATCAAGAACGTGCTCGGCGCGCTCGGCCTGGAGGTCAATCGACTGATCCGCATCTCCTACGGCCCGTTCCAGCTTGGAGAGCTGCCGGAAGGTCACGTCCTGGAAGTGCGCGGCCGCACGCTGCGCGATCAGCTCGGCCCGCGCCTGGTCGAAGATGCCAAGGCGAATTTCGATGCACCGCTCTATAATGCCCCGGCCGTTGCCGACGCCGAAGAGGCGGATGCCAAACCAGCTCAGGTGGCTAAGGAAGTGCGCCCGAGGCGCGACCGCGAGCGCCCCGAGGACAAGCGCGAGCGCGCCTTGAGCCGTCTCGACACCAAGCGCGACGATCGTCGTGACGAGGGACGCCGCGAAGGTGGCCGCAAAGAGGATGACCGGCCGAAGCGCCCGCCGCTCGGCGCGCGCCGCAACGCCAATGTCTGGATGGCGCCCGGCGCCCGTCCGCTTGGGGAAAAGGCGGCACTGAAGGCTGCCAAGAACGCAAAGACAGCCACGAGGCGCGGCGAGACCGACCGTCCGCAGCGCGGCGGCGGCTTCGACCGTGCTGACGAAGGCCCCCGCGTTCGCGTCAATCGCGTCGACGAGGCGGATGGCGAATGGATCCGTTCGAGCGAGGAAGCACCGCGCAAGGCGCGCGGCGATGACCAGGGGTCCGACCGCAAGCGTTCCGATCGCCCCCGTGGCGACCGGCCGTTCGGCGATCGTCCTCCACGCGGCGACCGGCCTTTTGGCGACAAGCCCCGCAGTGATCGTCCCTATGGCGACAAGCCTCGCGGTGCGCGGCCGGCGGGCGGTGATCGCCCTCGCGCCAAGTCTTTCGATGCCGAGGCCCGTTCCGAACGTCCCCGTGGCGATCGCCCGTTCGGCGATCGTCCGCCGCGTGGCGACAGGCCTTTCAATGACAAGCCCCGTGGCGATCGTCCCTATGGTGATCGCCGGCCCCGCGCCGAAGGGGACGAGCGTCCTCGCGCCAGATCTTTCGATGGCGAACAGCGCTCGGAGCGTCCCCGCGGCGACCGCCCGTTCGGTGATCGTCCGCCGCGTGGTGACCGGCCCTTCGGCGATCGCCCGCAAGGCGAACGTTCCTTTGGTGATCGTCCGGCCGGCAAGCCCTTTGGCAAGAAGCCGGGCGGCGGCAAATCCTTCGGCGGCAAGCCGGGTGGAAAGCCCGGCGGCTCGCGTGGCTTCGGTGGCAAGCCTGGCGGCGCAGGCCGCCCGTCCGGCGGTCCGCGCGGTGGTTCCGGCCGAGGTGGTCCGGGCAGGGGCGGCCCCAAGGGCGGCAGGGGTTGACGCGCGGTGAGGATCGTCGGCGGTGAGTTTCGCGGTCGCTCGCTTGCAACGCCGAAGTCGAACGATATTCGTCCGACGGCGGATCGCACGCGCGAGAGCCTGTTCAACATCCTGAGCCACGCCTATCCGGAAGCCATCGACGGCACCCGGATGATGGACGTGTTTGCCGGCACCGGCGCTGTCGGGCTGGAGGCGGCCTCGCGCGGCTGCCGTCATGTGCTCTTCGTGGAAAGCAGCGTCGAGGGCAGGGGTCTTCTCTGGGAAAACATCGATGCGCTCGGCCTTCATGGCCGTACGCGCATGCTGCGGCGGGATGCGACGGATCTCGGCAGCGTCGGCAATCTCGAGCCTTTCGATTTTCTCTTCGCCGATCCGCCCTATGGCAAGGGTTTGGGCGAGAAGGCGTTTGCCGCCGCCGCTGCCGGTGGCTGGCTGGTGCCGGGTGCCCTGGCGATCATCGAGGAGCGCGCCGACGTAACGGTTGCCGCACCATCGGATTTCCTGTTTCTGGAGGAACGGACCTTCGGCGACAGCAAGATGCATTTCTTCCGTTATCAGCCGCGGACGGCCTGACGGAGGACGGAGAGGCATATATATGGGCGACTATGCTGATTTCGTCGGCAGCGACTATCCGCTTGCCGCCTCCGGCATGCCGAGCGTCGCGGTGGCGTTCGGCTGCGGCGGCGCACGCGGTCTCGCCCATATCCACATCATCGAGGCGTTGGACGAACTCGGCATCCGCCCGGTCGCCATAGCGGGCGCATCGATCGGCTCGATCATGGGCGCGGCCATGGCAGGCGGCATGAGCGGCGCGGAAATTCGCGACCATACGCTCGCGACAGTCGGCAATCGCCCGGCCGTCCTCAACAAGATCTGGAGCTTGCGGCCCGTCAGCATGCGCAGCATTCGCTTCGGCCAGTTCAACCTCGAACGCATCCTGCGCACCTTCCTGCCGCCGGCCATTCCGGAGAATTTCGCGGACCTGCATATCCCGCTGAAAGTGGTGACGACCGACTACTACGATCAGGCCGAGGTCGTGATCGAAAAGGGCGAGCTTTATCCGGTGCTCGCCGCATCGGCCGCCATCCCTGCGGTCTTCATGCCCGTCAAGCTCGGAAATCGCGTGATGATCGACGGCGGCATCATGAACCCGGTTCCCTACGAACATCTTGCCGGGCTTGCCGACGTCATCATCGGCATCGATGTCGTCGGCGGTCCGGAAGGCGACGGCCGGCACATTCCGAACCGGATCGAGAGCCTGTTCGGCGCCGGCCAGCTCACCATGCAGTCCAACATCGCGCTCAAGCTGCGGCTGCAGGCGCCGCAGATCTTCCTGCGCCCGGCCGTCGGTCGCACGGGCGTGCTCGATTTCCTCAAGGCGCGCGACATTCTCGCCATGTCGGCCGGCGTCAAGGACGAGCTGAAATTCGCCCTCGACCGCGTCATCACGGCAAGAAACTAGACAATCCCGGGACAGCAGACGTGCGGCTTTCGCATCGGGCCGTAGGACCGATCGGGATCATACCCGCTCGGGCTCTTCCTGTGGCAGGGCAACGAGATCGTCGGCGTCGCTGTAGGTCTCGGCCGATCGCTTCGGCTTGACCAGCGGTTCCGGCTTGACCGGTCGCGAATAGAGCATGTCGGTGCCGGCCTGCAGCCCTTCGCTCACCTGCAGCACCAGCCGCTGCTCGTCGCGCTTGCGAATATCCTCGCCGATCTCGTAGGCCTGCGCCTCGCCGACACCGAGCGCCTCCAAGGTGCGGCGGCCGAACAGCAGACCGGATTCCAGCGTCTCGCGCAGCTCGTAGTCCACGCCCTTGCGGCGCAGGTCGATCGAATGGATGCGGTCGTACGAGCGCACGAAGATGCGCGCATGCGGGTAGTCCGTCTGCACGAGCTCGACGATCTTGTCGGTCACCTCACGCTGATGCGTGCTGACGACGACGATCTTGGCGCGATCGATGCCGGCGGAGCGCAGCACGTCCTTGCGGGTTCCGTCGCCGAAATAGATGCGGAAGCCGAAGCTCGACGCCTGGCGGATGCGGTCGGCGGAGAAGTCGATGACGGTGACGTCGCGGCCGCTGGCGAGCAGGATCTGCGCGGCGATCTGGCCGAAACGCGAAAAGCCGATCATCAGCACGTCGGAGCCGGCGCCCTCGAAATCCTCGTCCAGCTCCTCCTGCGTGTCACCCTTCACCAGCCGCTTCGCAAGCGCGGAACTGAGCGGTGTCAGCGCCATCGACAGCGTCACGATGGCAATCAGCATCGATGCGGTGTTGGCGGAGAACAGCCCGCCGCTGGCGCTGGCGGCGCTGAAGAGCACGAAGCCGAATTCGCCGCCCTGCGGCAAAAGCCCCGCAATGCGGACGGCATCATTGTGCGATGAGCGCGACACGCGGCAAAGCGCATAGATCACGATCGCCTTGATGACCATCATCACCGGGACGGCGAGCACGATCATGACCCAGTTGTCGAGGATCACCTCGAGTTTCAGCGACAGGCCGACGGCGATGAAGAAAATGGCGAGCAGCACGCCGCGGAAAGGCTCGATATCCGCTTCCAGTTCGTGACGATAGGAGGATTCCGCCAGCATCACGCCGGAAAGAAAGGCGCCCATCGCCATCGAGAGGCCGGCAAGCTGCATCAGCGTCGCCGATCCCATGACGACGAAGAGGGCGGCGGCAATCATGGCTTCGCGCGCGCCGGTGCGTGCGATCACCTGGAACAGCGGCGTCAGCAGATAGCGGCCGGCGATGATCATCGCCGCCACCGCACCGACGGCGATCGCAAGGCTCGGCAGCGGATTGGCGGTTTCCTTCGCTCCGTCGAGGACCGTAATCAGCGCCAGCAGCGGCACGATGGCGAGATCCTGCAGCAGCAGCATCGAGAAGGAGCGCTGGCCGTACTTCGTGTTGACGTCGCCCTGCTGCTCGAGGATCTGCATCGCAAAGGCGGTCGAGGAAAGCGCCAGGCCGAAGCCGATGATGATGCTGCCCTTCCAGCCGGCAATGCCGCCAAGATAGGCTGCGACCGTCAGCGCAAGCCCGCTCAGGACGACCTGCGCCGTGCCGAGGCCGAAAATATCGCGCCGCATCTGCCAGAGGCGGGTCGGCTTCAATTCCAGGCCGATGATGAACAGCAGGAAGACCACGCCGAGCTCGGCGACGGCCAGCACGGCCTCGCTGTCGCCGATGCTGTGAAGTATGGGGCCGATCACCACGCCGGCGGCAAGATAACCGAGCACTGTGCCGAGCCCCAGTTTCTTGAAGATCGGCGCCGTGACGACGGCGCCTCCGAGCAGCAGCAGGGTTTCGGTGAAAAGGGTATTGGGGGCGGACATCGTCTGTTTCTTTCCGTGGGGCAGGCGGTGTTGCGGCGCGCGGTCATGATAAACAACCATGCGTGAAGGGATTAGAACAAGAATCGGCTTTGCCGCCCTTGATGCTTTATGTAGTGCACAATAAATGGAACGCGAAGGAAAGGCCAAGTCATGACCTCAGAAATCGATTCCGCCACTCTGCTTTCCCGTGCCAGCCAATTGATCGATCTCGCCCGGAAAGCCGGTGCGGATGCGGCCGATGCCGTGGTGGTGCGCTCGAGAGCCCAATCCGTCAGCGTCCGTCTCGGCAAGGTCGAGGGCACGGAATCCTCCGAGAGCGACGACTTCTCTTTGAGGGTCTTCGTCGGCAATCGCGTGGCGAGCGTCTCCGCCAATCCCGGCTTCGATCTGAACGCTCTTGCCGAGCGCGCGGTGGCGATGGCCAAGGTTTCGCCGGAAGATCCCTTTGCCTGCCTTGCCGATGAGGCGGATCTGGCCAAGAGCTATCCCGATCTCGAACTGTTCGATCCGACCGAGGTTTCCTCGGAGCAGCTGCGCGAAGCGGCCCTAGCGACCGAGGCTGCGGCGCTCGCCGTTTCCGGTGTCACCAATTCCTCCGGCGCGGGCGCTTCCGCCGGCATGGGCGGTCTTGTGCTCGTCACGTCGCATGGTTTTGCCGGCCACTACAAGGGCTCGCGCTTCGGGCGCTCCGTCAGCGTCATTGCCGGCGAAGGCACCGGCATGGAGCGCGACTATGATTTCGACAGCCGCCTGTATTTCGCCGATCTCGACGCGGCCGAAGAGATCGGCCGCCGCGCCGGTGAGCGTGTCGTCAAGCGCGTCAATCCGCGTCAGGTCCCCACGGACAAGAATGTCACCGTCGTTTTCGATCCGCGCGTCGCGCGCGGTTTCGTCGGCCACATCGCCGGGGCGATCAACGGCGCTTCCGTTGCCCGCAAGACGAGCTTCCTGCGCGACAAGATGGGCCAGCAGGTGCTGAAATCAGGCCTTTCGATAACAGACGATCCGCTGATCGTGCGTGGCCCTTCCTCCCGTCCCTTCGACGGCGAGGGCGTGTCCGGCAAGCGGCTCGTCATGATCGAGGACGGCGTGCTGAAGTCCTGGTTCCTTTCCACGTCGACGGCCCGCGAGATCGGCGGCGGCCTGAAGACCAACGGCCGCGGCGCGCGCGGCGGCACCACGGTATCGCCCACGTCGACCAATCTGGCGCTGGAGCCGGGCGACATTTCGCCGGAGGAGCTGATCCGCAACGTCGGCACGGGCTTCTATGTCACCGAGCTGATCGGCCAGGGCGTCAACATGATTACCGGCGAATACAGCCGGGGCGCCACCGGCTTCTGGATCGAGAACGGCGAATTGACCTTCCCCGTGTCGGAGGTGACCATTGCCTCCAATCTGAAGGAGATGTTCATGCGCGTGACGCCGGCGAACGACATCGATCGCGATTTCGGCGTCGCCGCTCCGACGCTTGCGATCGAAGGCATGACGCTGGCTGGCCGCTGAAGCCGAGCGGAGATTGGAACCTGCGAATGATCGATAGCGACAAGGCCGGCCGATTGAGCGATGTGGACCTGATTGTCGAGGCCGCGCTCGAGGCGGGCAGGATCGCTCTCGGTTTCTTCCGGCAATCGCCGGAGGTCTGGTGGAAGAACAACGGCCAGTCCCCGGTCAGCGCCGCCGATTTTGCCGCCAATGAAAGTCTTGCCGCCACCCTGCGTTCGGCACGTCCGGACTATGGCTGGCTTTCCGAGGAGACGGACGATGACGCCGCGCGGCTGTCGCAGGCGACGGTCTTCGTCGTCGATCCGATCGACGGCACCAGGGGCTTTCTCGCAGGCTCGGATCTGTGGTGCGTGAGCGTCGCCGTCGTCACCGACGGGCGGCCGGTGGCGGGGGTTCTGTTCGCGCCGGCGCTGGACGAGCTGTTCGTGGCGACGGCCGGCGGGCAGGCCCTGAAGAACGGCAAGCCGATCAGCGTTTCCCATCGGGTCGGCGACGATGTCCACCGGCTGGCGACCGGCGAGGATATGATCAAGGGCTTCGATCCGGACTTCCGCAAGACGGTCGAGCGGGTGAAGCACGTTCCCTCGCTTGCCTATCGCCTTGCCATGGTGGCGGATGGCCGGCTGGAGGGAACGCTTGTCAAGCGCAACTCCCACGACTGGGATCTGGCCGCGGCCGATCTCATTCTGGAGCGGGCCGGGGGTGCGCTCGTGGATCTTTCGGGCGATGCCCTGCGCTACAATCGTGCCGAGGTATCCCATGGCGAACTTTGCGGGGCATCGGCATCGCAATTGCCGGAATTTCTTCGCCAGCTCTCGCACCGACGAGACGGTTGACCTTTTGGTCAAAATCCCTCAGATGAAGAGCGGAGGGGGATGACAGCAGAAAGAGACGAAAATGACGAATACCAGCAGCCAAAAGCAGCTCCTGCACCTAGTCTTCGGTGGTGAATTGGAAAACCTCGAAGAAGTTCAGTTCCGCAATCTCAATGAGCTCGATATCGTCGGCATGTATCCCGACTATGCGAGCGCGCTGACGGCGTGGAAATCCAAGGCGCAGCAGACAGTCGACAATGCTCATATGCGTTATTTCATCGTCCACCTGCATCGCTTGCTCGATCCGCAGGAAAAGGCGGCATCCTGAGGTCACCTCGCACCAAACTTTGCATTTGATATCTCCATCCGGTGAGGCGTTACCGCTTTAAATCCGGCCATGAAGCAGTATCTTTGACACAATAAGAACGAAAATTCGGCTGTCTATGCGGCCGATTGCAAATCGGGATTTGGCATCGATGATGATCAGCTGGGATGGGAGGCGATCGAAATGAGTAGCCTCAGGGCGCGTCTTGCCTTGAGCGCCTATCGTTTTGGCGGCATCGCCGTCTATCCTTTCATCGGGCCTTATCTCGCCGTTCGCGCGGCAAAGGGCAAAGAAGACGGCTCCCGCAAACTGGAGCGCTCCGGCTATGCGAGCGCCAACCGCCCGCAGGGGCCACTGGTCTGGTTTCATGCGGCAAGCGTGGGCGAGACCTCGGCAGTCATTCCGCTGATCCGTGAAATCCGCCGACGTGACATTCACGTCATCCTGACGACGGGTACGATCACCTCGGCCAAGGTCGCGGAGCAGCGCCTCGGCGAAGAGGTCATCCATCAATACGTGCCGCTCGACCTCAAGCCCGCTATCAAGCGCTTCCTCGACTACTGGCAGCCCGATTGCGCTATCTTCGCCGAATCCGAGATCTGGCCGACGACCATCCTGGAGCTTGGGCGCCGTCGCATTCCGCAAATCCTCGTCAATGCCCGCATGTCGGATCGTTCCTTTGCCCGCTGGAGCCGGCATCCCTCGCTTGCCGAAGCGCTGTTCGAAAATCTGGCGCTGGTCGTGGCCCAGTCCGATCTCGATGCCGAACGCTTCCGCGATCTCGGCGCGGTGCAGGTGATCAGATCGGGCAATCTCAAGGTCGATACGGACGCGCCGTCCTACGATGCGCCGACGCTTGCGAGCTATATGAAGCAGATCGGCAACCGCAAGACCTGGGCCGCGGTCTCGACGTTCGAGGGCGAAGAGGGCGCGGCTGCGTCCGTTCACTCGATGCTGAAGGAGCACAACGGCCAGCTCACCATCATCGTGCCGCGCCATCCCGAGCGCTGCGACGCGATCGAGGCGATGCTTGTCGAACAGGGTCTTAAAGTGGCGCGGCGCACCCGCAACGATATCCTCTCGCCGGATGTCGATGTCTTCCTCGGCGATACGATCGGCGAGATGGGGCTTTACCTGCGGATGACCGAAGTCGCCTTCATGGGTAAGTCGCTGTTCAACGAAGGCGGCCAGAATCCGCTCGAGCCGGCGATGCTCGGTTGCGCCATCCTGACCGGCGGCCACGTCCAGAACTTCCGCGATTCCTATCAGCTGCTCGCCCGCCGTGGCAGCGCCCGCGTGGTGCGCGATACGGAAATGCTGGCGCGCGGCGTGCACTATCTGCTGACCAACGACACGGCTCGGCGCGGCATGATAGATGCCGGCTTTGCTGCCGTGCATGAAATGCGCGGTGCCCTGGCCGCAACGGTCAAGGGGCTGGAGCCCTACATCAACCCGCTTTCGGTGAAGGCGCGGCTGATGCCGAAGACGATGGCGAATGGATAAGAAGGGAAGAGCATGACGGCGGTCAAGCTGGGAGCGATTGCGGGCATTCTTTTCGACAAGGACGGCACGCTGCTCGACTATGACCAGAGCTGGCTGCCGGTCAATCGCGAGCTTGCAAGGATCGCCGCCAAGGACGATCCGCTTCTGGCCGATCATCTTCTCTCCGCATGCGGCATGGATCCGGTCTCCGGCCATATCGTGCCCGACAGCCTGCTGGCCGCCGGCAATACCAGACAGATTTCCGAGGGACTGGTGGCCGCCGGCTCGAAAATGGATGTCGCGGAGCTGGTAGAAAAACTCGATGCGCTCTTCGCGCACGCGGCCGACTTTTCCTCGCCCGTCACCGATCTTGCCGCCTTCTTCCAGCGCCTGCGCGAGCGGGGCTACAAGCTGGGCGTGGCTTCCAGCGACAACGAGCGCTCCATCCGGCAGACGGCTCGCCGCTTCGGCTTCATCGACTATCTCGATTACATCGCCGGTTACGACAGCGGTTTCGGCACCAAGCCGGAGCCCGGAATGGTGCTCGGCTTCTATGCGGCGACGGGTCTTTCGCCCGCACAGGTCGCCGTCGTCGGCGACAACAATCACGACCTCCATATGGGGCGTAACGCCGGCGTCGGCCTGACCGTCGGCGTCCTGACAGGCACCGGCTCCCGCGAGACGCTGACGGCCGCCTCCGATTATTGCCTCAACGACATCACGGAGCTGGAAAGCCTGCTCATGCCTGTGGCGCAATCGGCCTGATCCTGGCAATGGCTTGCTTTTTCACGCAATCTGGCCTTTCTTGCCGGCTTGTTGCAGGCACAAGCATAGGGCTGGATTAGACGCATGGTATCGGAAGCCCCACCTTTCTGGTGGCGAAAGCCGGATTGGCGTGCCTGGGGGCTCTCACCCTTTTCCTTCCTGTACGGCCGCGTTGCCGGGCGTCGAATGGTGAGTGGCAAGCGGGCCTCCGTGCCGGTGCCGGTCATCTGCGTCGGCAATTTTACGGTCGGCGGTGCCGGCAAGACGCCGACGGCGCTGGCTCTTGCCCAGGCTGCGAAGGCGAAGGGGCTGAAGCCCGGTTTTCTGAGCCGCGGCTATGGCGGCTCGCTCGATGTGACCACGGTCGTCGATCCCGCGCATCACCACGCCACGGCGGTCGGCGACGAGCCGCTGCTGCTCGCCCGTGAGGCGCTGACGGTCATTGCCCGCCGCCGTGCCGAAGGTGCGGAAAGGCTCGTGCGTGAGGGCGTCGATCTCATCATCATGGATGACGGCTTCCAGAGCGCCCATCTTGCCATCGATTACGCTCTGGTGGTGATCGATGCGACCAGAGGCATCGGCAACGGCCATCTCGTTCCGGGCGGCCCGGTGCGCGCGCCGCTGCGCACGCAGCTTCTCTATGCCTCGGCTCTGTTGAAGGTGGGCGAGGGCAACGCCGCCGATCGCGTCGTTCGCCTTGCGGCAAGGGCTGGAAAGCCCTTCTTTGCCGCGAGCGTCAGAGTGCGCGGCCAGGAAGATCTGCGCGGCCGCGGCGTGCTTGCCTTCGCCGGTATCGCCGATCCCGGCAAGTTCTTCCGCACGGTCGAGTCGCTCGGCGCGAATATCGCCATACGCCGCAGCTTCGGAGACCATGAACATCCCGGCGAGGACGAAGTCTCCGACATGCTCGACATCGCGTCGCGCGAAGGTCTGGAGATCGTCACGACATCGAAGGACTATGTGCGCCTGATCGGCCATCATGGCCGCGCCGACGAATTGCTGCGGCGCTGTAGGGTGATCGAGATCGATATGGTCTTCGACGATCCACAGGCGCCGGGATTGATCATCGACAGGGCGGTTGCAGCCGCGCGCGACCGCCGCTTGCGGGAAAAGCAAAGCGGCAAGGCGGTCTAAAATACTGGCAGCTTGGTCAGCGAGAGACGTCAGCGCTTCTGATTGGGAAGCGCGCCGGCGCGCTTCTCGGCCTCGAGCGAGGTGATGACGTCGGCATAGGGCTCCTGCCGGGCAACGCTCCAGTAGCGCAGCTCATCGAGGGCAATGTGCTTGCCGGTCATGGCGCAGACGACGTAGGAGCCCGGCATCAGGATCTGGAAATCGCCGTCGAGATAGCGAATCTTCGCCTCGCGGTTTCCATGTCCTTCGAAAAGATTCATCTGACGCCGTCCTTGATCTCTATCACCTGTTTGCCATACCGCGCCGGGCGGGACTTTTCCAGAGGATTTCCGGGAAAAGTGCGCAGCGGCTTGCGGCTGGAATGCGCGGAGCGCTCAATTGTCCCATAAACCCGGTCGTTTCAACTGCGCCCGAACAGCCGCTCGATGTCCGAGAGTTTCAGCTCTATATAGGTCGGCCGGCCATGATTGCACTGACCGGAGCCGGGCGTCGCCTCCATCTGGCGCAAAAGCGCATTCATCTCTTCCGGCCGCAAACGCCGGCCGGACCGCACCGAGCCATGGCAGGCCATGGTCGCGGCCACATATTCCAGTTTTGCGGCAAGCCCGGAGGCCGTATCCCACTCGGCGATCTCGTCGGCCAGCTGCCGCACCAGTCCTTGCGCATCGACCTCGCCGAGCATGGCCGGCGTCTCCCGCACGGCAATGGCGCCTGGGCCGAAACGCTCGATGGCAAGCCCGAGCTCGCCAAGCTCTTCGGCAAATACCATCAATCGGTCGCAGTCTTCCTCGGGCAGGTCGACGATCTCGGGAATGAGCAACACCTGCGACGACAGGCGCTTCGAATGCAGCGCCTTGCGCATGGCCTCGAAGACCAGCCGCTCGTGTGCCGCGTGCTGGTCGACGATCACAAGTCCGTTCTCGGTCTGGGCGACGATATAGTTCTCGTGCAGTTGCGCGCGGGCGGCACCCAGCGGAAACCTCGCCGGTTCCTCGGCACGCACCGGCTCCACAGGTGGCGCTGTCTCGGCGCGGGCGGTGGGCATGACAAGCCCCTCGAAGGCGGCCTGCGGCCTCTCGGCAAATCCATAGCCTGCCGCTGCAGACTGTCTTTCATAGGGGCGGGACGGCGACGTTTCCGGCGTCCAGGGAGCGGCCGCGGGCGAGGGGCGCCAACCCGGCTGGAAGCCGGACCTCCCGGCCGTGAAGGCGCGCAGCATGCCATCCGCCCCGGTCGTTGCGGCACGGTCGCCTTCGCGCGCCAGCGCCTCGCGCACCGCGCCGACGATCAGGCCGCGAACCAGCCCCGGATCGCGGAAGCGAACGTCGGATTTCGCGGGATGCACATTGACGTCGACCAACGCGGGATCGAGCTTCAGCGAAAGCACGGCGACGGGGTAGCGCCCGGCGGGAATGGTCTCGGCATAGGCGCCGCGAATGGCCGAGAGGATCAGCTTGTCCTGCACCGGCCGGCCGTTGACGAAGGCATATTGATGGGCGGAGTTGCCGCGATTGAAGGTCGGCACGCCGGCAAAGCCGGTGAGGCTCACATCCTCGCGCACGGCGTCGAGCGCGATGGCGTTGTCCTTGAATTCGGCGCCGAGCACCTGCGCCATGCGGGCAAGATGGTCGTCGCCGGTCGCGGGAAACTCCAGCGTCGAGCGGTCGCTGCCCGACAGCACGAAGCGCACGCGGGGAAAGGCGATCGCCATGCGCTTGACGACTTCGGTGATCGCGGCCGCCTCCGCCCTTTCCGTCTTCAGGAATTTCAGGCGTGCCGGTGTCGCGAAGAACAGGTCGCGCACCTCGACGATCGTGCCGGGATTGGCGGCCGCGGGCCGCAGATGCAGAACCTTGCCGCCGGCAACAGCGATCTCCGCGCCGCCCGTTGCGCCTACCCTTCGGCTTGCGATGGAAAGCTTTGCCACGGAGCCGATGGAGGGCAGCGCCTCGCCGCGAAAGCCGAGGGTGCGGATGTCTTCCAGCGTCTCGGAGATCTTCGAGGTGCAATGGCGCCGGACCGCAAGCTCGAGATCCGCTTCTTCCATGCCGGAGCCGTTGTCAGTCACCCTGAGCAGCGCCTTGCCGCCGCCTGCGGTCGCGATCTCCACACGGGTCGCGCCGGCGTCCAGCGCGTTTTCGATCAGCTCCTTGGCGGCGCTCGCCGGGCGTTCGATAACTTCGCCGGCGGCAATCTGGTTGATCAGTGTTTCGGAGAGTAGCTTGATGGTCATGGCGCCATTGTCGTGGATTCGCGGCAGTGTGGGAAGAGGAAAGGCGGCGGCCCGGTCTTCATCCACCCGTTTCCGGCCGAGGCTTTGTTAAGAAATTTAATCAATGTTTAAGGGAAAGATGACAGGTTGCGGACAGAGAAACTTGAAATGACCGCAGGTGGCGCGTTTCGTGCATGCTGAGGGCTCTTTGATGGCAGGTTGGTGGCCGTCATTTCCATGAGCCAGGTGCCATTTGCTTCAAGTCCAAGGCCAGCATGCAATTTCCAAAATTTATACCCTAGAGCGAACGCCGCCCTGTCGATTTGCCGTGCTGTAATATAGGTTGAGTGTAGGAATCCGACGAATGACTGCCGAGATTGACAAGGCAGCTTTGGCAATGATGACCGCTGATGCGCCTTTCGGCGGCAATCTGCAGGCAATGCTCTTCGACGTTTTCTGCGATGGCCTCTCCAGCGCCTTTTTCGCTTATGACAAGAACGATCTGCTGCTGTTCGCCAGCCGGCAGATTCTGAATTTCTTTCCGATCCAGCCGGAATTCCTGCAACCCTCGACCCGCCTGCGCGATTTCCTGGGCGCGGTCTTCGATACGGGCATCCGCTATCAGCGCAGCCCGAGCAAAACCGCCGCCAACCGCGACGACTGGATATCGCAGCGGATCGCCACGCATTGGCGCGAACGATACGAGACGACCGAGCATTTCAGCGACGAGCGCTGGGTGCGGATCATCAAGCGGCGACTGTCGTCCGGCATCGGCTTCTGCATCATATCCGACGTTTCCGAGGTGAAGAAGCGCGAGGAGCAGTGGCGCGTCGACATGGAGCGCGTGCAGCTTACCGAGGATATTCTCGACAACCTGCCGTTCCCGGTTTTCGTCAAGGATCAGAACCTGGTCTACGTCGCCGTCAACAGGGCATTCTGCGACAAATATCAGACCGCGGCGGACGAAGTGCGGGGCCGCAAGAGCATCGATCTCTTCTCCACCGATCTCGCCAACCGCTTTCACGAAAGCGACCGGCATGTGATCGAGACGGGCGAAATGTCGATCTCGCGGCAACGTCAGATCGCCCGCGACGGCGTCGAGCGCGACATCGTCACCCGCAAGCAGCGCATCGGCAAACCCGGCCGTTATTTCCTGGTCTGCACCATGCAGGACCTGCCGAAGGACGGTGCCGATTTCGACGAATTCACGCTTGCATCGAATATCAGGGAAAACAGCGATCGCTCCTATCGCCGCGCCTATGTTCCGGTGGCCGCGCTGCAGACCATCTCGCGCCGCCCGGCCGCCATGGAAACCTTCGTTCCGGAAAATTTCAGCGGCCGCAAGGTGCTGGTGGTCACGGCCGATTTTGCCGCCGAAACCGCTGCCCTGAAGACGCTCGAGAAATATGGTTTCGAAGCCTGTGTGGTTCACAACGAGAACGAAGAAGCGGCGTTTCTGGACCTGGCGAGCGCGCATGGCGTCAAGATCGACCTCGTCATCGTCGACAACCAGCTCGGCAAACGCGGCATAGAACTCGCCGAACGGCAGAACCTGACCGCCATGTCGCTGGATGGCTCGCAGCTCGCCACGGAGCTGGCCTTCCTGATCGCGCGTCATTTCAACCGCAACATTCGCGGCGAGCTTGGCGAGTTCATGGAGCCGGGACTTGCGCCGGAATGGCGGCGCGTGAACGGTGACGAGCGCCGTGCGCAGATCCTGGTCGCCGAAGACAACGACATCAACCAGATCGTCTTCTCGCAGATCCTCGAGGGGCTGGGATACAGCTACGTGATCGCCGCGAGTGGCGACGAAGCCGTAAGGCTGTGGCAGGAGCATCGTCCCGAGCTGATCCTGATGGACATTTCACTGCCGGGCCTGAACGGTTTCGAGGCTGCCAGGCTGATCCGCGGTGCCGAGAAGGGAAGCGGGTCGCACATACCGATCGTTGGCGTTCTGACCCAGGCTTTCGAGCGGGATCGCAAGGAATGCGTGGATGCCGGCATGGATGACGTCATCCTGAAACCGGTCAGTCCCGACATCATCGAGACGGTGTTCCAGAAGTATATGCGCAGCGCCTTGAAGGCACAAAATAGATAAATGTTACAACGATATCAGCTCCGATGGTAAGTTATCGCCGGCTTCGAATGACTGTCGTCTTGCTATTGTTTGTTAAGACTTAGACGTCATGCTTTTCCCGGGTGGAGAAAAGGTCGGAACCGAATATGAAATCGGCTGAAATGCTGCCAGGGCCAGTTGGTCAAGAGCCGCAGGCAATAGCTTATACCGATCCGCTCACCGGATTGGGCAATCGGCATCGCATGCGCGAGCGCACGCGCGCTCTTTCGCTGGAACGCGCCAGCGATCCCGCGCCATTCACCATCGGCATCGTAAACCTCGATGCCTTCAAGCCGATCAACGACCTGTTCGGCGTCGAGGCCGGCGACGAGATTCTCTGCCAGGTCGCCCACCGCCTCAAGGCTTGCATCCCCGACGGCGCGATGGTGACGCGTCATGACGGCGACGAGTTCGCCTTCGTCCTGCCGCTGGTTTTCGAACGCGTCGGCGCCGAAAAATTCGGGCAGATGATCCGCGAGGTGCTTTCCGCGCCCTACGATCTCGGCGACCGCAACGTTCGCCTTTCCGCCTCCTTCGGTTTCGCCATCCATCCGTTCGCCGGCGAGGAGTTCGACGATCTCCTGAAGAACGCGGAAACCGCGCTTTACCGTTCCAAGCGTCGCGGTCGCGGCCAGATTACCGTCTATTCGAGGGAGATTGCGCAGGAGATGAAGCGCGCGACGCAGCTGGAGCAGGCGTTGCGCAATGCCATCATCTCCGATGCCATCGACGTGCATTTCCAGCCGATCGTTTCGCTCGCCAACAACATGGTTCTCGGTTTCGAGGCACTGGCTCGCTGGAACGATCCGGATCTCGGTTTCGTCTCTCCGGCCGTCTTCGTGCCGCTTGCCGAGGAGCGCGGCTTCATCGACGCGCTTTCCGAAACGCTTCTGCGAAAGGCGGCGGAAGCCGCCCTTTCATGGCCGCGCGAGCTTTTCCTGTCCTTCAATCTGTCTTCGGCACAATTGATGGATCCCGGCACCAGCAGCAGCGTCCTTGCCATCCTCACGCGCGTCGGCCTGGATCCGCATCGTCTCGAGCTCGAAATCACCGAAACCGCCGTCATGAGCTCGGCCGATACAGCTCATCGCATCATCGCCGACCTGCGCGCTGCGGGTGTCCGCATCTCTCTCGACGATTTCGGCACGGGTCAGTCGAGCCTCGGGCGACTGCGTGAATTCATCTTCGACAAGGTGAAGATCGACCGGGCCTTCGTCTCGCGCATGAATTCCGATCGGGCATCCGAGCACATCATCAAGGCGGTTCTTGCCATGTGCGAAGGACTGGAGCTGCGTGTCGTTGCGGAAGGCATAGAGGAACATGCCGAAGCGGCGAAGCTGAAGGCGCTGGGTTGCGCGATGGGGCAGGGGTATTACTTCGGCAAGCCCGCGGACGGCGCCGCGACGCTTCGCTACCTGCAAACCCACTATTTCGAGCCCGGCAACGAACGCGAAATCGCGTAGTTGAAGAAGGACAGTTAAAGAAAACGGCGGCCGGGGAGGCCGCCGTTTCCGTATTTCGTTCGACCGGTGTTTACTTGTTGGTGGTCGACGACGTGGTCGTGCTGTCGGTTCCAGGCATTGTCGAGCTGCCGGCCGAGCTTGCCGCCTTCTCGGAGGCCTGCATCGAAAGCGTCTTGAATTCCGGCGCTGCCTTCAGCGATTCGGCCGTTTCGGTGGCCGTCAGCTTCACCGTGCCATCCTGAGCATTCTGGGTGGCGGTGATCTTGTCGAAAGGAACGGCGACGTTTTTCTGGCCTATGCCAAGGAAGCCGCCGACGCCGATCACTGCGGCGACGACACCGCCCTGCTTCTGCAGGATCAGGTCGCTGATGCTGCCGATGCTTTCGTTCTGACCGTTATAGACCGACTGGCCCATATAGGTCTTGGCGCTGATCTGGTCCGCCGACTGCGCGGTCAGATAGCCACCGGCCTGCTCCGTGCCCGTCGTTGCGGCTGGAGCCTGCGCGTTATTCTGCGGCGTTGCGCTATCCGGCTTTGCAGCGCCCGGCGTTGCCGGAGCGGATTGCGAGAGCGGCGCGTTGCCGCTGTCGCCGTTCGACGGCTGCTGCGCCTGCGCGAAGGCCATCGGCGAGAGTACGGAGGCCGTGGCGAAGATTGCGCCCGCAGCAACGGAAGTGAAGAGTTTCCCAGTCATCGTGAACCTACCTTTCATTCTGATGGGCATGCTTTATCAAGCGCGCATGCTTACCAGCGCGAGTGGAGTTTTTAAGGACCGGCCGTTGTCGTACCGGTCTTAAAGGCAAATGGCTCAGGCTGGTTTTAGTTCCGTCAAAAGTTGCGGAATGTCGATGCGGTCGTGCAGGGATTGGAAAAATTATCGTTTAATAACAAAAGACTATTGATTCAAAAAACAACCGTGGGATTGCCCGGATGCTGGGCATGGACCAACGCGGAGGCCAGGTTCTTCCGAAGAATTTTGAGGCTGAAGCCGCGTTGATCGTCGAGAAAAGCCGCCAGTGCTGGCGGCAAAAGCTTCAATCAAAGCTTGTAGGGAGGATCGAAAACGCCTCTGACCGTGGGGCCGAGCTCCAGAAGCGCGCCAGCCTGCGGCTGCATGGAGCGCGCCTCGTCGTCCAGCCCTTCCCAGGCCGTGGTCACGGCAAGCCGGTCAGCATTCTTGCCGATGAAGGCGGGGCAGGAGGGCTGCATGGCCGGCACGCGGTAGCGCTCGATGCGCAGCCCGTCCGGGCTGTACTTGTCGACGAAGCCGGATCCCCAGCGCGCATTCCAGATATAGCCGTCGGCATCGCAGACCGATCCGTCGAGACCGCCCGGATCTTCCATGCTGTCGACCATGACGATCGGCTCGCCCGTCGGAAGTCCTGTCTCGGGATCGACGAGCACGCGCATGAGCTGGCTGACGCGGGTATCGGTGAAGTAGCCGATGGTGCCGTCCGGCGAAAAGCAGATGGAATTGGGAATGCTGATCTGGTCGAAGATCTTGGTGACCTTGCCGCCGGCGACATGATAGATGGCGCCCGCCTGCATTTCGGCGCGTTTGCCCATGGTGCCGATCCAGAGCGATCCGGATATGTGCGTGCGCCCGTCGTTGGAACGGTTCTCGGGCTTGTCGGCTTCGATCGCCGCATAAAAGCTCAGCTCGCCGGTGGCGACGTCGCGCAGGAACAGGCCCTGCTCGGTGGCGATCATCTGCCGCTCCGCGTCGACGCGGGCCAGCACGCTTGCCATCATCGGCAGCTCGTGAACCTGCTTCTTGCCTGTGGGAAGATGCAGTTCGTGCAGTTCCTTGCCGAGGATGTTGAACCACCAGACGGTGTCCGTATCCGGATCGTAGGTCGGGCCCTCTCCCAGGACGGAGGAGGTGTTGCAGAGAATATTGCCCTGAAAATCATGAATATCGGTCATAGATCAGGCTCCTATGGCTGCATCATAGGCATAAATGGTGGCCTTGGCGCGTTCGGCAACCTCTGCGGCCGTCATTCCCGGCTTGTAAAGACTGGTGCCGAGGCCGAAAGCCAGGATCCCGGCCTTGGTGTAATCGGCGAAATTCTTGTCCGAAACGCCGCCAACCGCGGCAATGACGAGCTCCGGCGGAAGGATCGCGCGAATGGCGGTGATGCCGGATGCGCCGAGCACGCCGGCGGGAAAGAATTTGAGCCCGGTGGCGCCGGCGCGCGCTGCCTGAAGCGCCTCCGTGGCGGTAAAGACGCCCGGCATCGTCACCATGCCCTTGTCGCGGGCGCGGCTGATGACCGCAGGCTCGACATTCGGCGTCACCAGCAGCTTGCCGCCGGCGCCGTCCAGCCTGTCGACGTCTTCGACCGTCAGCACGGTGCCGGCGCCGATCAGGCAATCGGCGGGCGCCAGCTTGGCGGCGATTTCAATGGAGCGGAAAGGCTCGGGAGAATTCAGCGGGATTTCGATGGCGCTGAAGCCGGTCTCGATCAGCGCGCTGACGATATCAGCCGTTTCCTCCGGCTTGATGCCGCGAAGAATGGCGATGAGCGGGCGCTTCATTGGCGGGAAGGGGGTGCGGGTCGTCATCTGCTTTAGCTTTCCTTGGTGAACCAGATCGCCTCGGCCGCGGCGGAAAGCCCGCGACGGACGGCGGCATCGGCGTCAATGGTGTTGTAGGTGAGAGACAGGGCGCGGAACGCGTCCTCGTAGAGAGCCTGGAGGCGGCCGGAGGCGACAAGCGTGATGGCCGCATTCTTCCCGGCCGAAGCCAGTGCGCCGGCGATTTCCGTGCCGATCAGCGTACCCGATATCAGCGCCTGCGCGCCGGCGGCCGTCAGCCCGTTCAGAAGCTGGCCGGAGCGGGCCGTGAACAGCAGGTTGGTGGCAAGCGCCGGCTTGTCCGATGCCGCCTTCAGCGCAGTTTCGAATGTCCTGGTATCGGCGGGCAGGTCGGCGGCGCCGGCAACGGCGTGCGACAGGATGCTGTGCTTGGTAATGACATCGAAAAGCTCGCCGGTCATGTAGGTCGAGAAGCCCGTCACCTGGCCGTCGAGCACCCGCACCCATTTCGAATGCGTTCCCGGCATGCACACGAGCTGCTCGCCCTTGGCGTCGGCGGGGATCGCGCCGAGCAGCTGCGTCTCCTCGCCGCGCATGACGTCGGGCACTTCCTGGCTTCGTTGCGCCAGTCCCGGCAGGATGCGGATGTCACGCGGCTGTCCGGGGACGGAGACGGCGCCGGTCAGGATGGCGGAAAGCGAGGCCGGCGTATCGATATATCCGGCTTCCACCCATCCCTGGCGCGCTCCGGCCATGCCGCAGACGATGACGGGGATGGCATCGGGCGCGGAGACGGAATCCAGATGTGCCTGCAGAACCGTGTCGAAACCGGCCTGGGCCGCCGTAGTCATGCCTTCGCCGCTGCGGCGCTCCGCCAGAATGCTGCCGTCTTCGCCGATCAGCCACAAGCGGAAACTGCTGGTGCCCCAGTCCACCGCGACATATGCGGGCTTCGTCATGAGAAATGCTCCAAATTTTGCGTTAGAAAATGCCGCCATCGACGGTGATGGCTTGTCCGGTCATGGCGCCCGAGCAGTCGGACGCCAGGAAAAGCACCGGCCCGACCAGATCGTCGGCGCTCAGCACGCGCTTCAGGCACTGCCGATCGACTGTTCTGGCCATGCCGTCCTCGGTCAGCCACAGGTCCAGCTGCCGCTGGGTCACGATCATGCCCGGCAGAACCGCGTTGACACGGACATTCTCGGGGCCGAGGCGTCCGGCAAAGCTCTTGGTCAGTCCGATGATGCCGGACTTGGCGGCGGCATAGGAGGAAAGCTGTGGCGGGTTCATCTTGAAGGCGATCGAGGAGAAGTTGATGATCGCGCCGCCGCCCGCGCCGCGCATGCCGGGCGCTGCCGCCTGCGATACGAAGAAGACCTGTTTCAGGTTGATCGCCTGGCTGTTGTCCCAATATTCCTCGGTCATGGTGTCGATGTCGTGCCGGTCGTCCCAGGCGGCGTTGTTGACGAGCACCCGGATTGCGCCGAGATCGGATTCGACGGCCGCGACCGTGCTCTTTATGTCGCGGACATCGCGCAGGTCGGCATGGTAGAAGGCGACCGGATGGGCCGATTGCGCCGAAAGCCGCGCGGCGAGCGCCTTGCTGGGTTCCTCGGCAATATCGATGAAGGCGACCTTCGCGCCCTGTTTCGCAAAGCCTTCCACGAGGCTCGCACCGATGCCGGAGCCTCCGCCGGTAATCAGGACGGTGCGGTCTTTCAGATCGGGAAACTGCGCTTGCATCTCAGCCAAGATCTTTCCTCCGGGATAGGTCAATAGTTCCATTATTTGGAACAAAATTTGACTATGTGGAATTATCGGATTACACTTTCATCGTGTCAAGGATGCGGCAACGCCGCCAGCGATAAATGAAGGGATGCGGACCTGAATTCGGAAGGTGCAAACGCGAACGGTCGTCGCGACCGGGAAACCGGAACGCTCGGCAAGCTCGTCTCCCTGCTCGATGTCGTCGCGCTTGCCGATGGCCCCATGCGCTTCACGGACATTCTGTCGCTGTCCGATCAGCCGCGCGGCACGCTGCACCGGCAACTGTCGCACCTCGTCGAGGAAGGGCTCCTCGAGGTCGATCGCGATGGGCGTTATCTCATCGGTCTCAGGCTGTTGACGCTCGCCTCGCGCAGCTGGGCGCGCAACGAGTTCCGCGCCATCGCCGAACCGCATCTGCACCGCTTGCAGGAAGTGACCGGCGAGACCGTGCATCTCGGCGTCTTGCGCGGCGTGGAGGTCATCTATCTCGACAAGGTGGAGGGCCGGCAGTCCGTGCGCATGTATTCACAGATCGGCAATGCCTCTCCGGCCTATTGCACGGGCGTCGGCAAGGCGGCCCTCTCGTCGCTCGATGATGCCGAACTTGCCGCAAGGATCGCCGGCCTCGAATTTCGAGCCTATACCGAGCACACGCTTGGCGACGCCTCCGCGCTGCTGTCGAATATTTCCGAGATCCGGGCGCGTGGCTACGCGTTCGATCTGGAGGAGCATGAAAGCGGCATATGTTGCGTTGCCGCCCCGATCCGCTCCGACGATCGTCACATGCTGGCCGGGGTCTCCGTGACCGGGCCGGCTTACCGGGTCACATCGCAGAAGTTGCAGGCATGGGCGCCTTTGGCGGTGGCCGCGGCTGATTCGATCATGATGGACATGCGAAACCGCATG
This sequence comes from Rhizobium sp. A37_96, assembly GCF_053521765.1. Lineage (NCBI taxonomy): Bacteria > Pseudomonadati > Pseudomonadota > Alphaproteobacteria > Hyphomicrobiales > Rhizobiaceae > Rhizobium > Rhizobium sp. A37_96. Next base: position 689,199 of record NZ_JBNWDS010000002.1, read on the forward strand.
GGCCCCAAGCGTTAGTTCCGCAAATTTCGCGCTACGGCTGTCTAAAGGCCGCCGATTTAATGCTGCTGGCGCCGGATCTTAGCCAAATTGCCCGTTTATCTGGAATTTTACTGTTGAGATATGCGTAAGAGCTGCCATTATCCTCAGGTGATTGCTGGAAATGTGGAGGATTTGGCAAGGTGATGAGACGACATCATAGTAATGGTCATTGATCCATTCACGGTTTTGGAAAACTTATATTTTAGCCGGCGCCTGATATCGGTGCTGCTACGATAATCGCGAGGGACAGGAGACGGAAGTTTCAGATTTTTTCCCTCTTTTACATAAAGAAGACTGATAATGGCGGCATTCGTACAGGCGGGGACGCCCCCTCGCGGCGAGGATTTTATCGAGGAAATCGGCAGGCTTAAGACGCAGTTCGATGTGTTCCGGTTCATGAAGGGGCTGACGGAGGCCTACCGCTGCCGCGCTTTCATGGTGCTCAAATTGCCGCCGATAACCTCCTCTGAATTGCAGAGCAATTCGGTGATCAACAACTGGCCGGCGGAGTTGCTCTCCATCTACGATCAGGAATGCTTGCTGCCGACCAGCCCTGTCCTGCAGCGTTTGCGTCGCTCCACCTTGCCCTTTATCCACGAGGTCGCGGCGAGCGCGAATCGCGAGGAGGGCAAGTCACAGCTTGCGGTCGCCTTGTTCGAGCGTTTTCGCATGTCGCGTTTCGTCTATTTGCCCACTCATGACGCTTCCGGTCTTCGTGGCGCAGTTTCCATGGCTGGCGACCGCGATCTGTTTTCGGCCGAAGAGATCAAGGACCTCTTCTACGTCGCCATTCACGTTTTCGACCGGCTCGCCGAAATCCGCAACCTGGATGTGCGCGTCGTCGATGCTCTCACCGACAGGGAAATCGATTGCCTGAACTGGACGGCAGCCGGAAAGACCAGCGCGGAAATAGCTGAAATCCTTGCGCTTTCGGAGCACACCGTCAATCACTATCTCAACCGTGCCACCAAGAAGCTCGATACCGTCAACCGCACGCAGGCCGTTGCCAAGGCTCTGCGGGTCGGACTGATCAAGTAATGAATTTGGGCGGCCCGGTGCAGCCGTCTCGGCATCCCGGCCGCAGCCATTCTTCGGCCGCATGGCGATGATCGAGATTTAGGCAGCTTGTGAACGGATTTTGTGCGTTGCGAACGGAATTGATGACGCGCGCTTCAGCACTCATCCATCATCCGCAAGAGCTTATTCGTCAGGTCATTGATTTGTCGCGATATTTTTGAGTTCCTGAAAACTGGCACGCTTCCTGCTTGTTAATTGGCAGAGGTCCAGAGGGGACTTTGATAACAGCGCCGATGAAACGAGCGCGGATCGAACAACCGCCGCCGATGCCACGCCACAGCTTCTCCAGGCGAAGGCGTCGGCGGCGGTTGTTGCTTATTTAACACGCTTACTAAGTTCGGATGCGCGGATGGGACGATTTTCGTCCCGTTGCCCTATTCCTTTCCGATGGGTGCTCTATGTCGGCCCGCGAAAACGTCTTCCCCGATTGGGAGAGCGTTGCGGCTGGTAGGGTCATAGATGGACCCGGCGGACCTGCCGGCCGCAACGAAGACGTTTTTTATCGACGGCGTTCCGAATTTCGTTTGGCGAAGTCCTGCCGCTCCACTATCTAAGCCAGAATGATTTCGGGAAGCGCCCGCCAAGGCCGCGCTCTCGATCAAGACCGTGCAGTGAGGGTGGAATGGCAGACATCACCAAGGAACAGGTGCTGGAAACGTTGAAGACGGTTCGCGGCCCGGACCTGGAGCACAATATTGTCGAGCTCGGCATGGTGTCGGACGTCTTCATTTCGGACGGCAAGGTCTATTTCTCCATCACGGTTCCCGCCGAGCGCGCGAAGGATCTCGAGCCGATGCGGCTTGCGGCCGAGCGGGTCATCAAGGAAATGCCCGGCGTCAAGGGCGCTCTGGTCGCGCTGACGGCGGACAAGAAGGCCGGCGCTCCGACGGCTCGGCCGACGCCGCCGCAAGCCGCCCCGCATGGCCATTCCCATTCTCACGCGCCCGCGCCGCAACAGCCGCCTCGTCCTGCCAAGGCCGGCGTTCCCGGCGTCAAGTCCATCATCGCCGTCGCCTCCGGCAAGGGCGGCGTCGGCAAATCGACGACTGCGGTCAACCTGGCTCTGGGGCTGCTTGCCAACGGCCTGCGCGTCGGCATTCTGGACGCCGATATCTATGGTCCCTCGATGCCGCGTCTGCTGAAGATTTCCGGTCGTCCGACCCAGATCGACGGCCGCATCATCAACCCCATGGAGAATTATGGCCTCAAGGTCATGTCGATGGGCTTCCTTGTCGAGGAAGAGACCGCGATGATCTGGCGTGGGCCGATGGTGCAATCCGCGCTGCTGCAGATGCTGCGCGAGGTCGCCTGGGGCGAGCTCGACGTGCTGGTGGTGGACATGCCGCCCGGCACCGGCGACGTGCAGCTCACCATGGCGCAGCAGGTGCCGCTCGCCGGCGCCGTCATCGTGTCGACGCCGCAGGATCTGGCACTGATCGATGCGCGCAAGGGGCTGAACATGTTCCGCAAGGTCGAGGTTCCCGTCCTCGGCATCGTCGAGAATATGAGCTATTTCATCGCTCCCGATACCGGCGCGCGCTACGACATTTTCGGCCATGGCGGCGCCCGCAAGGAAGCCGAGCGCATCGGCGTGCCGTTCCTGGGCGAGGTGCCGTTGACCATGGGCATCCGTGAGACCTCCGATGCCGGCACGCCGCTGGTCGCCGCCGAGCCGAACGGGGTCGTTGCCGGCATATATCGCGAGATCGCGGCCAATGTCTGGAAGCAGGTGGCAAGCTCCCCGCAGCGCGCCGCGCCGTCGATCGTGTTTGAATAATTCACGAACACATATCTGCTTTCGGTATAGTGACGGATTGTCTTGTCGGCATCCTGTGCTATGACTTCGCAAGATTAGCCAAACTGCGGTGAAAGCGCGCAATGAAGAGGTTGTGACTTGATTCTTTGCGAGCTTTGCTGCATATGCGCCGCCTGCGTGGAACTGGTCGGTCGTTTCCGATGACCACTCTCCGCCGAACGGTGGTTTTATTTCGTCCGAGCAGGCGGTTTCGCCGGGACGGACGAAGGATTGGTACAGCAGCGCAATGGAACGTGAACACGGATTCCCGGCCGGACCGGCGGGATACGACCGGGGTTTTATGAACTTTTTTCATTGGCCATTGGTGAGATCGCGGCGAGTGCGCGCAACGCGCCTTGGCTCCGGTTTCGTTTCCGTCGCTGCAGGAGCAAGCAGTTGATAACTGCCTATTGCTCAGACTCGAAGCCGCTTGAGCTTCCCGATCTTTCGGCTGCAGATCGGCTGCCTGAGAATGCCGTATGGATCGACATGGTCGATCCCTCGCGCGAGGAAGAAGCCGCCATCGAGCGCCTGCTAGGGCTCGAAGTGCCGACACGCGAAGACATGAAGGATATAGAACCGTCGAGCCGGCTCTATATCGAAAACGGCTCCGTTTTTCTGACCGCTTCCTTGTTGTGGAAGGCCGACACCAATCTGCCGATGCTCACCGATGTCGCCTTCATCCTGACGGGAGATCGGCTGGTCACCATCCGCTACGCGCAGCCGAAATCCTTCGCGCTGTTCATCGCGGCCTTGCAGCGCATCCCGCAGGAGCGGCGCACCGGCGTCTCGCTCCTTGCCAAGCTTCTCGAAACGATCGTCGATCGTACCGCGGAGGTGCTTGAACAGACGGTCGCCGGTATCGATATATTGTCGGTGCATGTGTTTGGCGATCGTGTGAAGAAGATCCGCCGGCCGGCAAACTATCTGGAAGAAAAGCTCAAGGACATCGCAGGCTATCACCGCACGCTGAGCAAGGTGCGCGACAGCCTGAGCTCCCTGTCCCGCTTGCTGACCTTCCTTCATACCATCCCCGCCATGCACCAGGACCATGAGGCCAAGGACCTGTGCCGCAACGTTGCGCGGGATGTGCAATCCCTGTCGGAGCATGCGTCGTTCGTCGCAGGAAACATCACCTTCCTGCTCGATGCATCGCTCGGGCTGATCAATATAGAGCAGAACGCCATCATCAAGATCTTCTCGATCGCTTCCGTGGTGTTCCTGCCGCCGACGCTCGTGGCGTCCGTATACGGCATGAATTTCGAGCATATGCCCGAGCTGCATTTTGCCTACGGCTACCCGACATCGCTGTTGTTGATGGTGGTTTCCGCCATCGTTCCGTTTTTCTTTTTTCGCTGGAAAGGCTGGCTCTGAGAGTCTAGTGATCCTGAATGTCTAACGAAACCCATCATTCTCCCGACGGGAAAATGAACGCTCGTAAGCTCGCTTACCTCGCCCTCGGTTCGATCGGTGTAGTCTACGGCGATATCGGCACGAGCCCGCTCTATGCCTTCCGCGAGGCACTGAAGCCGGTGGCCGCCGACGGTCTGACGCGCGGCGAAGTCATCAGCGTCGTCTCGCTGATGTTCTGGACACTGACGATCATCGTCACCATCAAATATGTCCTTTTTCTGCTGCGCGCGGACAATGACGGCGAAGGCGGCACCCTGTCGCTGCTGGCGCTGCTGATGAAGACGGCAAACGGCCACACGGCCGTCCTGATGCTGCTGGGCTTGCTGGGTGCTGCGCTCTTCCTCGGCGACGCGATGATCACGCCGGCGCTTTCGGTCCTGTCCGCCGTGGAAGGCCTGAAACTCGTGACGCCGACATTGTCGGACTATATCGTGCCCATATCGGTCGCGATCATGGCCCTGCTTTTCGCCATCCAGTCGCATGGCACCGGCGCGGTCGCCCGCTTCTTCGGCCCGATCACGGCAATCTGGTTCATCGTCATGGGCCTTGCCGGCATCATGCACATTTCCGATGATTTCAGCATTCTGGCCGCGCTCAATCCCTGGTATGCGGTGAGCTTCCTCGTGCGCGAGGGCTTCCTCGGCGTCGTCGTTCTCGGTGCCGTGTTCCTGACGGTGACGGGTGCGGAAGCGCTGTATGCCGACCTTGGCCATTTCGGCCGCCGTCCCATTCAATGGGCCTGGTTCGTATTGGTGTTCCCGTCACTGGCGTTGAACTATTTCGGCCAGGGTGCGCTGGTGCTGCGCGAGCCCATGGCCATGTCCGACCCCTTCTTCCTGATGTTTCCGCACTGGGCGATCCTGCCGGTGGTCATTCTCGCCACGATGGCGACGATCATCGCCAGCCAGGCTGTCATAACGGGTGCTTTCTCGCTCACGCGCCAGGCCATCCATCTGGGCTTCCTGCCGCGCATGGAAATCCTGTTCACCTCGGAAACCAATACCGGTCAGATCTTCCTGCCGTCCGTCAACACGGTCCTCTTCTTCGGCGTCATCTTCCTCGTGCTGGCTTTCAAGACCTCGGATGCCCTGGCGACGGCCTATGGTATTTCCGTGACCGGCGCGATGGTCGTGACCTCGATCATGGCGTTCGAATTCGTCCGCGTCCGCTGGAACTGGACGCTGCCGATGGCGGTTGCGGTGCTGGCGCCGCTGCTGATGCTGGAATTCGTCTTCCTTGGCGCCAACCTGCTGAAGATCCACGACGGCGGCTATGTCCCCGTCATGATCGCGACGGCCTTCACCGTCATCATGTGGACCTGGCGGCGCGGCACCGCGATCCTAATGGAGAAGACGCGGCACACGGATATTCCGCTGTCGTCCTTCGTCAGCTCGATCGAGCGCAAGAGCGATCACTCGCCCGCGCATGTGCCAGGCACGGCGATCTTCCTGACGAGCGATCCGGAATCCGCGCCCGCCGCGCTGCTGCACAATCTGAAGCACAATCACGTCCTGCACGACAAGAACGTCATCCTGACGATCCGCACCGTCAACAAGCCACGCGTCGCCCAGGAAGACCGCTATTCGGTCGAAAAGGTTTCCGAGCGCTTCTCGCGCGTCGAGCTGCGCTTCGGCTTCATGGAATCGCAGAACGTCTCGCAAGCCCTGGCGACATTGCGCAAGACGGGCCTGAAGTTCGACATCATGTCGACCTCCTTCTATCTCGGCCGCCGCAAGCTGGTGCCGGACGCCAAGTCGGGGATGCCGCATTGGCAGGACCGGCTCTATATCGCGCTCGCCAACGCCGCGACCGATCCGTCCGACTACTTCCGACTGCCGGCCAACCGCGTGGTGGAACTGGGCTCGCACGTCATCATCTGAAGCAGCCGCTTTCGTTGTTTGTCGGCAGGCCCGGGGGATATCCGCCGGGCCTGCCGATTTTTTCATTGCGCAAGTAGCGCATAGTAATATTCAATTTAAAAGGGAAACGGCTCTTTACTTTCGGGGGGATTGCGGATGCTCAAGCAGGCCTTATCTATCGCGCGTAACAACCTGGTTTTTTACGCGGTGTTTGTGATTTGTGCGGTCGGCATGGCCATTCTCGACGAGTACTCCAAGAAATCTGCTTCAACGGGCGCGGTCTTCTTTCTATCGGCTCTATTAGTGATGAATGTGCAGAATTCCGTTTTGCGGAATCAGAATTTCACGGCCGCGGCGCGAGGCAGAAAGCTTCCGCTTGGTGGATATATGTTCAGAAGCTTTGTCCTCGTCCTACTGGCGTTTATACTGATTATTCCCGCCATATTTTTCCTTTTGCGCGGGGATGGCGCGAGTAAAGCTCACATCATAATTTGGGTAACGCTTGCATATCTGGTGGCGTTTGCCATTGTTCTTTCACTCCTCGGAACATGGCTGCCGGCAAATATTCACGGCGCGAACGCGACGATGGGGGATGCGCTGCGAAGAGGGGTGGCGCGCTTCCCTTCGACGGTGCTTCTGGTGTTCTTGGGTCTAGCCGTTCCTCTCGTTGCCACGATCATAGCGTTGATACTTGAGGTGTCCTTCGGCAGCGTGGAACTGATCACGGATGGTCATCTGAATATCGCTGCCATTCTGCTGGCTTTGGTAGCCAACGCTTTCCAGGCTATCGGTTGGACGTACATAGCGGTCTTGCTGGCGCGCAGATATATGGAGGCCGAGCACATCGGCCCCCCTTCAGAGGCTCAAATGCCTGCGGTCTTCCCGTAGATTCCCGACGCATCGCTTTCGGCTCGCCACGTTCGGGATACATTCCCGCCCGAATTAACCATCCATCAAGGTTAATGAGAGATTATTCCGGCTCCTGGTTTCGAGTGCCGTTTGGAGTCCGGTGTTGTCTCGTTCGCATCATGTCAGTCGAAAATTGCGGTTTCTGCCGCAAAACTGGACTTCTCCAGCCGTCTTCGGGCTCTGCGCCTGGCTGATCTTCCCGTCGGCCGCCGCTTATGGCGATCTTGCCGGCCTGCTTGCGGGGATCGACAGGGAAGGGGCCAACTGGCGCATGGTGATGACAAACTCGCCGGCCGGTTCCACCCATCAGGCGGAACTGGCATTCGGCGACGCCAAGGCGTCGGCGGCGATCGGTGATGGCGGGTTGGTCTTGCCGGACGGACGCCGTGTGGCGTTCCAGTCCGAACAGAAGGGCAGTGATCCGCGCCCGGATGAGGACCGTGTCAACCGGCAGGACAAGAAGGGTCGCGTGGTGGCCGTCGCGCCGATGCTTCCGCCGAAGGATTTCTCCGCAGGCTCCGTGTTGCAGCGTGACAGCATGCTGTTCCGGCCGGAATCCGATACCGGCGAGCGTACGGCATTCCTGAAGCCCAAGCTCGGCGGCAAGGAAATCCAGATTGCCACCGCCTTTTACAAGAAGCAGCCGCCGAAACCGGACGATGGCGTGCCGTCCTATCTTGCGAGCCTCGTGACCAACCCCGATGCCGATGTTCTCGCCGCAGCCTATGCTTCGCCGGCGCCCGATTATGCCCGCGTTTCGCCCTTTGATTCCATTCTTGCCAAGGATCAGGATGGCGAAGGCCGCTTCGTGCCGCAGATCGGCCCGAAGGATCATGCCTGGGCCGCCAATGTTCTTCCGCCTTCGGTCTTTTCTTCGGATGAACAGCAGTGCCTTGCCACCGGCATCTATTTCGAGGCGCGCGGAGAGTCGGTGAAGGGGCAGGCGGCAGTGGCTCAGGTCATTCTCAACCGGGTCCGCAATCCCGCCTATCCGAAGACCATCTGCGGTGTCGTCTACCAGAATGAAGACTGGCACAATGCCTGTCAGTTCTCCTTTGCCTGCGACAACGTCAAGGAGAAGGTCAATTCACAGGAACACTGGCGCATTGCCCGTCAGGTGGCCATGGCCGTCACTGCCGGTAAGATCTGGCTGCCGGAAGTCGGCTCGGCCACGCACTATCATGCCGTCTATGTCCGGCCGAAATGGGCGGCCGAAATGGTGAAGGTCGGACGCATAGGCATGCACATCTTTTATAGGACCTATGGCGGCGGCTGGAGCTGAAGCGATCCGGCCGCTGTTTCGGGGCCGGATGAAAGGTCGCCATACCAGGCAAAAAAGCCACGGAAAAGCATGGGCTGAAGGGGATTCTTCGGCTCAGTTTTCGGCTCATAAGGCTCTTTCAGTCTAAGATCATGATTTAATTGGGCTAATTTATGGCTGGACAGATAGCGTCTACGCCTTGACTATGCTTTTTCCTAAAACTATGTTGCGCGCGACTTCAAAACGGGCCGAAAGGTGGCGAAACCTGCTGTTCGTTTACGCGTTGACCGGGGTGTTGGGATAGCGCGCAACGAAAAGGGGGAGGATGTCACCATGACGGATGATCGCGACGAAGGTCTGGAGCAGCGACGAGCGCAGCTGGGAGCCGAATTGGCGAGCAAGCGCGCTGCGGTGAGAGAGGATGAACGCGGGGAGATTCGCGCCGAGGAAGGCCGTAAGGGCTATGCTCAGGCGATGAAGCTTTCCAGTGAATTCATTGCCGCAATCATCGTTGGCGTCGTTCTGGGCTATGTCTTGGACCGTTTTATTGGTACGACGCCGTGGGGCATGATTATTTTCCTGCTTCTCGGATTCTGTGCCGGCGTGCTGAATGTGCTGCGTTCTGCAGGCAAGGTGGCGACACCTGAGCTTGATGAGCGCAAGACGGATAAGAAATGAGCGGAAGCAACGCTGCGGCGTGGTTTCCAAATGAGAGGCATCCGCTCCGACAGGGCGGGAAAATGAAAGAGAACAAGCGGTGGCAAACGGACCTACCCATCAGTTCCTGATCTTCAAGATTATTCCGATCGACATCGGTGGAATTGATTTTTCGTTCACCAACGCTTCCTTGTTCATGGTCGCTTCCGCAGTGCTGTCTGCCGGCTTCCTGTATTATGCCAGCGCACCGCGCAGCGTCATCCCGAGCCGGGCTCAGTCGGTTGCCGAAATGGCCTATGAGTTCATCGCCTCGATGCTGAAGGAAGGGGCGGGAACGAAGGGAATGAAGTTCTTCCCGCTGGTCTTCTCGCTCTTCATGTTCGTGCTCACCGCGAACCTGCTCGGCATGGTGCCTTATTTCTATACGGTCACCAGCCAGATCATCGTCACCTTCGCGCTGGCGCTGCTCGTCATTCTTACCGTTATTCTCTACGGTTTCATCAAGCACGGCTTTGGCTTCCTCAAGTTGTTCGTGCCGCAGGGTGTTCCCGGCATTCTCTTGCCGCTGGTGGTGGTGATCGAAATCATCTCCTTCCTGTCCCGGCCGATTTCGCTCTCCGTTCGTCTTTTCGCCAACATGCTCGCCGGCCATATCACGCTCAAGGTGTTCGCAGGCTTCGTTGCCTCGCTCGGAGCCCTCGGCGCGATCGGCATCGGCGGTGCAATTCTTCCCCTCATCATGACCGTCGCCCTCACCGGTCTCGAATTCCTTGTCGCCTTCCTTCAGGCCTACGTCTTTGCGGTACTGACTTGCATGTACCTCAACGACGCAGTGCATCCGGGTGGCCACTAAGGATAAAGACATTGGCGTCTAAGGGCGTCAGTTATTCACCGCACAACCATTTCAAAGGAGTTCAACATGGACGCGGAAGCAGCAAAGTTCATCGGCGCAGGTTTGGCTTGCTTTGGTATGGCCGGCACGGCTCTTGGCCTCGGCAATATCTTCGGCAGCTACCTGTCCGGCGCACTGCGCAATCCGTCTGCTGCTGACAGCCAGTTCGGCCGTCTGGTATTCGGCTTCGCCGTTACGGAAGCTCTGGGCATCTTCTCGCTGCTCATCGCTCTCCTCCTGCTCTTCGCCGTCTGATATCAGCGGCGTCATAGATCACGGTTCGCGGGCAGCGAGCCGTGATTCTTTGTATTTGCAGACCACCTGGAGGTGAGCATGTTTGTGACCCCGGCATATGCTGACGAAGCACCGCCGGCCGCCGGCGAGGTGCATACGGAAACGGGTGCGCCGAGTGAAGGCCATCACGCCGGCGTTTTTCCGCCGTTTGACCATACGACGTATCCGTCACAGCTGCTTTGGCTGGTGATCACCTTCGTCATCTTCTACGTGGCCATGCAGAAGATCGTCATTCCGCGCGTTGGCAATATCCTTGAAAGCCGGCATGACCGGATCGCCCAGGATATCGAGGAAGCTTCGCGTCTGAAGACCGAAGCCGACGCTGCCGTCGCGACCTATGAAAGCGAGCTGGCCGCAGCCCGCGCCAAGGCAAATTCGATCGGCGCTTCTGCCCGCGATGCCGCCAAGGCAAAGGCCGAGGAAGATCGCAAGGCGATCGAGGCAAGCCTTTCCGAGAAGCTCAAGGCTGCGGAAACCCGCATTGCCGAGATCAAGGAAAAGGCTTTTGGCGATGTTGGTGCGATTGCGGAAGAAACTGCTTCTGCCGTCGTGGAACAGCTGGTCGGCAATGTCGCCGGCAAGGCTGATGTCGCTTCGGCCGTTGCCGCAGCATCCGCGAAGCGGGAGGGCTAAGTTATGACTTTTGGTCTTGACGAAACTTTCTTTGCATTTGTCGCTCTCATCATCTTCATCGGTCTCATCGTCTACCTGAAGGTTCCGGGCATGATGGCGAAGTCGCTCGACGACCGCGCCGACCAGATCCGTAACGAGCTGGCGGAAGCCAAGCGCCTGCGCGAAGAGGCCCAGCACCTGCTGGCCGAATATCAGCGCAAGCGTAAGGAAGCTGAAGCCGACGCAGCGAACATCGTTGCCGCAGCCGAGCGCGAAGCCGAAATGCTGACGACCGAAGCCCGGAAGAAGACCGAGGAATTCGTCGCCAACCGCACGGCTTTGTCCGAGCAGAAGATCAAGCAGGCTGAAGCCGATGCGATGAAGGCGGTTCGCTCCGCAGCCGTCGACCTGGCGATCGCCGCCGCTGAATCGGTTCTCGCGAAGAAGGCTGATGGCCGCGTTCAAAGCGAACTCTTCAACGATGCCGTCAAGGACGTGAAGACGCGCCTGAACTAAGCGCGCGGAAGATCGAAATTCGAAAGAGCCCTGCTTGCGCGGGGCTTTTTTGTTTTTCATCCTGCTTCCCGCAGGTTGACCATGGTTTGCGGCAGATAGCGAAGCCATGGGATCGAGGGGGGGGGCGCAGATGAAGTCATCGAGGGACGACGAGCCGTTTCGTCAGGGCGATCTTGTCGTGAGGCCGGTGCGTCCTTGGACGCCGGGCGTGCATGCGCTGCTGGCCGCCTTGCCGCTGTATGGTTTCACCGCCGCTCCGCAACCGAACGGCTTCGACGAGGTCTGGGAAAAGGTTGCCTATCTGCCCGGCGCCACGGGCGATCTCGGCGATAATGGCGAGATGCGCTCCGAGCGGATCCTGCGATCGGCCGCGTCGCTATTGCACCGGTATCATCATAGCTCCGCTCTGGTGCTGCGGGATCTTGCCGCCACCCATGCATGGCAATTGCCGCCGCGCCTGCCGTCCGAGATCGTTTGTCATGGCGATTTCGCGCCCTACAATGTCGTCGTCAACGATGGTGAAGTAACGGGGATCATCGATTTCGAGACAGCTCATCCCGGCCCGCGGATTTGGGATCTGGCCTACGCCCTCTATCGCTGGGCTCCGTTGTCGCCAAACGTGGCAGTGGAGGGATTGGATAGGCTTGACGGGCAGATCCGGCGCGCGCGAGCCTTTGTCGATGCCTATGAATTGCCCGTTGCCGAGCGCCATGCCCTGCCGGACGTCATCATCGAGCGGCTTGAGGCGCTATTGACCTTCATGGAGCGGGAAGCCGCGCGCGGCGTCGAACGCTACCACCGCAATCTGCGGGACGGACACGACCAGATTTACCGCAGCGATATCGCCTATGTGACGGAGCGGTCAGGCGTAATTGCCGCAGGCTTGACCGGGTGACCTCTCAGACGGCTTCCTTGCGCAAGGGGCGGAAGCTCATGCGGTGCAGAGGGCAGGGCCCATGCTGTTCGATGCCGGCGCGGTGCTGAGCCGTGCCATAGCCAGCATGGGCCGCAAAGCCGTAGACCGGAAAGACGACGCCGGCCCGCGCCATCATCCGGTCGCGCGTCACCTTGGCGACGATCGACGCGGCTGCGATGGAGAAGGAGCGTGCATCGCCCTTGACGACGGCTTTTCCGGGGCAGGCCAGCCCCGCGGGCACATCGAGCCCATCGGTGAGCACATAGCTTGCCGGCATTGCCAGCCCGCAAATGGCGCGTCGCATGGCATCCAGGCTTGCCTTGCGGATGTCGGTGGTGTCGATGCGGGCCGCGCTCGACGAGGCGATGGAGACTGTCGCCGTCGCAAGGATTTCCGCGAACAGCTGCTCGCGTCTGGTGGCGCTCAGCTGCTTGGAATCGTTCAGGCCGTTCGGGATGTGCTCAGGGTCGAGAATGACGGCGGCCGCTACGACCGGGCCCGCGAGCGGCCCCCTGCCGGCTTCATCCGCTCCGGCAACCGGCCAGTGGCCGGCGCGGCGGGCGATCAGTTCCAGCTCGAAGGTCGGCACGAGAGGCGCGTCCTCGAATAGCATTGGAGAATCGGGTGATGTGCTGCGTGACATGCGGCGAAGCTGGCACACCACCCGATCTCCTGCAAGCCCCCGGTGGATCAGGGCGGCGAACCTGGGGGGCTTTCTTCCGGCGGGCACAGGGAAAGCCCGCGAGGAAAGGTCAGAGCAACGATAGCTGCACGCCGCTGCCATCCGGCGGCACGAAGAGGTCGTCACTCAAGGCGATATTGCGGCGAGTCAGCTCGAGACGGCGCGTCGCCATCTCGAAACGGCGGCTGATCTGCCAGGCATAGGGGCCGGCGCCCTTCATCCGCTTGCCGAACTCGGCATCGTAATCCTTGCCGCCGCGCATCGAGCGGATCAGCGACATGACGTGGCGATAGCGGTCCGGATAGTGCTGCAGCAGCCAGTCGCGAAACAGCGGGCTCACCTCCAGCGGCAGCCGCAGGATGACATAACTTGCCTCCAGGGCACCGGCCGCCTTGCCGGCATCGAGAATGCGCTCGATCTCGTGATCGTTGAGGGCAGGGATGATCGGCGCCACCATGATCGCGGTGCGGATGCCGGCCTCGCTGAGGGCCTGGATCGCCTCCAGCCGCCGTGACGGCGTTGCAGCCCGGGGCTCCATGGCGCGCGCGAGCTTGCGGTCGAGCGTCGTGACCGACAGCGCCACCCGCACCAGGTTCCTGGCGGCCATCTCCTTGAGGATGTCGATATCGCGCATGATCAGCGCCGATTTGGTGACGATGGCGACCGGATGGTTGGCCTTGTTCAGCACTTCGAGGATCTGGCGCATGATCCGCCATTCCTTCTCGATCGGCTGATAAGGGTCCGTGTTGGTGCCGATGGCGATGACGCGGGGTTTGTAGCCGGGCTTCGCCAGCTCGCGTTGCAGAAGCTTTGCCGCATCCGGCTTGGCGAACAGCTTCGATTCGAAATCCAGCCCCGCAGACAGGCCCATATAGGCATGCGTCGGCCGTGCGAAGCAATAGATGCAGCCATGCTCGCAGCCGCGATAGGGGTTGATGGAACGGTCGAAGGGGATATCGGGGGATTCGTTGCGGGTGATCGCGGTGCGCGGCTTTTCCACCTGCACCTCGGTCTTGAATGGCGGCAGCTCCTCCCAGCTCTGCCAGCCGTCGTCGAAGGCCTCGCGCTGCTGCGGCTCGAACCGACCGCTGGGGTTCAATCCTGCGCCGCGCCCGCGCCGACGCTCGGCATCGACCCTGAGGCCGGTATCGGCAATCATGGCGTTGGCAACGTCTGCCGTATTGGCAGGCGCGAATGCGGCCTGCCCTGCAAGGGACTGCTCGTTCATCGGTAGCTCCAGGGCGGTTCGTGCCATCGCATGCCGCGTCTAAGATGATTAAATTCCTATCCGACAAACGAGAACATTGCAAGAACAAAAACTGGAATTGCACAGATCCCGCACCACTTCTCCGCCAATTTACGGAGTCCATGGTGGCGTTTTTCGCCCTTGAATAAGCCTTTGCTCAAACAGAGAAACCCAGGGCCTATGCGCTGGCAATAAATTGTGCGCCGCTCTATAAATGGGCAATGTTGACAGTAATCATCGAATGCCAGGATCAGGAACCCGAGCTGGCGCAGACATTGGCGGCATTGGTGGCAGGCGCGATCGAGGGGCTTGTCTGCGATGTCGTCGTGCTCGATCACGGCTCGCGGGATGGCACATCGCGGGTGGCCGATGCTGCCGGCTGCCGGTTCTATTCGCAGTGGGACATCAAGGATATCTTGCGCTCGGCACGCGGCGAATGGTTGCTGCTGGTCGAGCCCGGCGCCCGGCCGCAAGCCGGCTGGATCGACGAGATCGCCGAATATGTCTCGCTGAACAAGGCCCCGGCGCGCTTTACCGCATCGCGCGGCTATCGGCGGCCATTCCTGAAGCGCATCGGCCGCAGCACACCGCCCCTGGAGCTGGGATTGCTGCTGTCCAAGCCGCAGGCGATCGCCACGGCCAGAACCGGCATGCGATTGGCCGAGTTCGCAAAAGGCCAGAAGGGTCGAAGGCTGGCAAGCGAGCTCATCCCTTCCTGGGTGGCGCGAGCGGCCCGATAGAGCGTCAATCGCCCCAGATTCCATTTGTAAACTGGCGAATAGCTGTCATAATTTTAATGTGGCGGCACCTTTCGCGTGTCGCGTTGGGCGGCCGACCATGAAGATGCCGGTATGCGGCGGAACTGGTCAGCGGAACTCTCCTTTTCCGCCGAGATTTCGGCGAAAGGAGGTGCGTTATGAAACGCACGATACTCTACCGCCTGATGGCAACGGCCTTGGTTGCCAGTGCAATTCTCTATCCCGGCGTTGCTGCCTCCCAAGCGGCAGTGGCCTGTGCCAAACGCGTCGATATCGTCGCGTTTCTCGACCATCTTTCCGAAAAATTGTCGGCTGTCGGCAAGCTCGACCCCAACACGATCGTTGAGATCTATGCTGCCGAAAGCGGCAACTGGACAATGATGGTCAGCGATGTCTCCGGCCGAAGCTGCATTATCCTCAGAGGCGACACCTGGGAATCAATTCCTGCGCTTCCGGGGTCGAAGGCATAGTAGCTACACATGCCTTGTAGAGATGCGGGATCTATTTTGAACCGGCGCCGCGCCTCAGATGCTCGTCCAGGCGCGGCATGATCTCGACGAAATTGCAGGGCATGTGCCGGTAGTCGAGCTGCGCCTTGAGGATGCCGTCCCAGGCATCCTTGCAGGCACCGGGAGAGCCCGGCAACACGAAGATGAACGTGGCGTTGGCGACACCGCCGGTCGCTCGAGATTGAATCGTCGCCGTGCCGATCTTGTCGTAGGAGATGCGGTGGAAGACCTCGGAAAAGCCGTCCATCCGCTTTTCGAACAAGGGCTCCAGCGCCTCGGGCGTCACATCGCGGCCGGTGAAGCCGGTGCCGCCGGTGGTGATCACCACGTCGATGGCGTCGTCCTTCGTCCAGGCCTCCACCTGCGCGCGGATACGCTCCTTGTCGTCGGGGACGATGGCACGGGCCTCCAGCCTATGGCCGGCGTCCGCGATGCGCGCAACCAGCGTGTCGCCGGACTTGTCATCGGCAAGCGTGCGCGTGTCGGAAACGGTCAGCACGGCGATGCCGACGGGAATAAAGGGTCTTTCGCTGCCTGAGCCTGCCATCATGCCTCTCCCGCGATCGTCTCCGTTACCTGGAAATACCAGTCCGGCCTCTGCCTGTGAAGCGAGGCGGCGGCCGCCTTCGCCTGTTCCGTGTCGGCGAAGATGCCGAAGCATGTCGCGCCGGAGCCGGACATGCGCGTCAGGATCGGGGCCTGACTTTCGATCAGGCCGGAAAGCACCGCAATCTCGGCGCAGATCGAACGCGCCGGTGGTTCGAGATCGTTGCGCAAGGTCTTGATCGTGTCGATCCATTCGCCCTGGCCCTGCGGCATCTGCGATGGAAACAGCAGCGGCGGATTGTCCTTGCGGGACAGTTGGCGGAATACCTCCGGCGTCGACACGCCGATGAGCGGATTGCCGAGAACCACGGGAAAGGAGGGAAACGCCGGCAGCAATTCGATCGCTTCGCCGATCCCGCGCGCCACCAGCGGCCGGCTCGCAAGGCACATCGGCACATCGGCGCCGAGCTTCAGGGCGATGGCCTTGACCGCCTCTTCCGGCAGGTCGAGGCGCCACAGCCGCATCAGCCCGCGCAAGGTGGCCGCCGCATCCGCCGAACCGCCGCCGATGCCCGATGCGATCGGCAGGTTCTTTTCCAGGTGGATATGAACGCCAGCTGCGTCGAAGCCTGCCGCATGAGCGGCCTGCCGCAGCAGATCACGCGCCTTGAGCACGAGATTGTCGGCGGCTTCTACGGAGAGAAGGGGGCCGAAGCGTCCCGAAAGGCTGAATTCGTCACGATCGGCTGCACGAAAGGCAAGACGGTCGCCATGGCGGGTAAAGCTCACCAGCATGTCGAGCAGATGATAGCCGTCGGCGCGGCGGCCGGTAACATGCAGCGCAAGATTGATCTTTGCGGGCGCCTCTTCCGAGAGGTCGAAATCGCCCGCTGCCAAGATCGCGTTCATGAAAAGTCTTAGGACTTCTTGTCGACCGGCGCCGGAGCGTTCGAATCGGGCGACGGAGCCGGTGCCGGGTCAGGCTGCTTGCTCTTATCGACGGTCTTCGGGTCGTTATCGAGCGCCGGCAGGCCCTTTTCGATCTTTTCCTTGATCTTCGGAATATCGGCCTCTTCCGGCTTGGAGGCGAGCGCGCGGTTCCACTGGTAGACGGCCTCGAGCTTGCGGTTCACCCGCCAGTAGGCGTCGCCGAGGTGATCGTTGATCGTGGGGTCGCCGGCCTTCAGCTGAGCCGCCTGCTCCAGCTCGTTCACCGCATCGTCGAAGCGGTTGAGGCGGAAATAGGCCCAGCCGAGCGAATCGACGATGTAGCCGTCATCCGGCTTCAGGTCGACGGCCTTCTTGATCATGTCCAGGCCCTGGTCGAGGTTCATGTTCATGTCGACCCAGGAATAGCCGAGATAGTTCAGCACCTGCGGCTGATCCGGGTTCAGCTCGAGGGCCTTCTTGAAGTTCGGCTCGGCATCCGGCCACTTCTTCAGCCGTTCATAGGCGATGCCGCGCTGGAAGAACACGGCCCAGTCGCTGCGCTTCGGCACCGGGCCGATGATCTGCACGGCCTTGTCGTAGTTCTCGGCCATGGACTGGAAGTCCTTGGCATCGGAAAGAACGCTGCCATAGGCGAGATAGCTGCGGACATCGTTGGGATCGGAATCGATCAGCGCTTTCAGATGCTTGCGCGCATCGTCGACTTTTCCAGCCTGGGCGAGCGCAAGCCCGAGTTGCAGCTCGGAAATGCGGGCCATCGGCGAATCGTCCGGCACCTTCTTGTAGAAGGCGATGGCGCGATCGGTCTGGTCCTGCTTTTCGGCAAGCCCACCAAGCAGAACCAGCGTGTCGGCTGCCTTCGGGTCGAGCGAATTGGCGATCTGCAGATAGAGCGAGACGACATCCTCGGCGCCGTCGCGGTTCAGCGCCGCGCCGATGGTGAAGAGCACGGCCGCCGCGCCCTCTGTCGCATTGGTGACTTGCTGGTCTGGCGTATCGCCCTTGGTGATGCTGTCGCGCAGCGCATTCAGCGGGGCATAATTGCTGACGAGATTGTCGCCGACCGAGATCGCATCCAGAGCCTTCTGCTTGTCGCCGGCCTTGGCTTCGAGACGTGCGAGCGCCATAACGGCGCGCATGAAGGTATCGGGAGCGGTCGCGCCGCCCGTCTTGTCGAGGATGGCGTCGTTCAGGTGCGACCGTGCCGATTTCAGGTCGCCTATCGTCAGCGCGATAGCGCCGGCATGATAGTTCTTGAAGATGTTGAACCAGTCCGGGCCCTTCATCTTGTCGATCGACGCGATCGCATCCTTGCCGCGGCCGGATCCGGCGCGGGCCCAGGCGGAGAGCAGGTTGGTCATCATCCGGTCGAGATCGTTCGGGCCGCTATATTTGAGGACGTCCTGCGCGGTCCGGTATTCGTGGCGGCGAATGGCGTCCATGCCACGGACGATCGTGGTGACGCGCTCGACGGAGGGGTCGCTCTTCAGCTCGTTGGCGTATTTGACGCCTTCTTCCAGATTGCCGTTGAGCAGCAGCGAAATCATCAGCCGCTGGCGGATTTCCGGATTGCTGGGGTCGATCATCAGCGCCTTTTTGTAAAGCGCGATGGCGGTATCGTAGTCATGATCGACATCGGCGGTGCGGGCTGCCAGGAAGGCGCCTGCGAACGTATCGACGCTATCCGGGTCGAAAGTAACCGGGGCGCTGACCTCCGGTGCTGCCGGCTTGTCCTCAGCCCGCGCGACATTCAGGGCGGACACAGAAAGGACCGCCGCCAAGGCTACGCCCGAGAGGAAACGGATGGCAAGTCTCTGCCGCATTAGAAAGCCTTTCATCGAGGGACGGCCAGCGAAGTCGCCGGCGGCATAAAGCATTCGTGTCAACTGATTCACAACAGGATGGCTTTTTTGAAGCGGCCCTGCAACAAATTCGGGTCGCCGCTGTCAATTAACGCGTTCGATGCAGAAGTCGATCACTTCCAGAAGTGCCGATTTCCAGGGCGTTTCCGGCAATGGCGCCAGAGCGTCGCGGGCGATGGTGCCGTAGTGCACGGCACGGGCAATCGTGTCGGCCAGAGCGCCGTATTTCGTGATCAGGCCAAGGGCTTTCTCAAGATTTTCGTCGCTGTTGTTGCCGGTTTCGATGGCGTCGCGCCAGAAGGCGCGTTCTTTCTCGGTGCCGCGGCGATAGGCCAGGATGACCGGAAGCGTGATCTTGCCCTCGCGGAAATCGTCGCCGACATTCTTGCCGAGATCGGCAGCCTTGCCGCCATAGTCCAGCGCATCGTCCACGAGCTGGAAGGCGAGGCCGAGATTGGTGCCGTAGGATTTCAGGGCGTTGCGCTCCGCCTTGCCGGCATTGGCGACGATCGGGCCGACTTCGGCCGCTGCGGCAAAGAGTGCCGCGGTCTTGGCGCGGATGACCGAGAGATAATCGTCCTCAGTCGTTTCCATGTTCTTGGAGACGGAGAGCTGCAGCACTTCGCCTTCCGCGATGACGCAGGCGGCCGACGACAGGACGTCGAGCGCTTCGAGCGAGCCGACTTCGACCATCATGCGGAACGCCTGGCCGAGCAGGAAGTCGCCGACCAGTACGCTCGCCTGGTTGCCCCAGATCATGCGGGCGGTGGATCTGCCGCGGCGCAGGTCGCTTTCATCGACCACGTCGTCATGCAGCAGCGTCGCCGTATGCAGGAACTCGACCGATGTCGCGAGCTTGATGTGGTTGTCGCCCTGATAGTTGTAGAGCGCGGCGGAAGCGATCGTCAGCATCGGCCGCAAACGCTTGCCGCCGGAGGAGATGAGATGCTCGGCAACCTCGGGAATCATCTGCACGTCGGAGCCGGCCTTGGACAGGATGAGCTGGTTGACGCGTTCCATGTCCGCCTTGGTCAGATCCACCAAAGGCTTGATGGATGCCAGTTTATTCTTGCTTTCTTCAAGCGGTATCACGACGCCCAACGATCCGGACTCCTGTTCATTTTCTGCAAAGCACAATAAGAAGGGGCGAAACAAGCGGCAAGAGGCGAATTGTCTCGTCGCGTAAATTTGACAGGAATTCTAAGGCTTATGCACGAGCTGATCCGCACCAACGATCCAGTCCTTCTCTCATTTGCGGAGAGTCTGATGAAGGATGCCGGGATTCATTGCTTCGTTGCCGACCAGGCCATGAGCATCCTGGAAGGCTCGCTCGGCATGCTGCCACGCCGCTTTCTGGTGGAGGAGGAGCGCGCCGGTCAGGCGCGGCGCATCCTGATCGATGCCGGCCTCGGCGACGAGCTGCGCCCGGTGCGCGGCTGAGGTTCGCCATGACCGGCGCCCCCTCCGAAACCATCGATGCCTTCCATCGCGGCGCCTTCCACGTCGTCCAGCCGAAGGGCAGGGGGCATCGTTCCGGCATGGATGCCATGCTGCTCGCCGCGCTCGTGGCCGACGAGCGCGCCATCAGGGTGGCGGATCTCGGCGCGGGTGCGGGCGCCGCCGGAATGGCGGTGGCGTCGCGGCTCGATCGCGCGGAGGTGGTGCTGTTCGAACGCTCGCCCGACATGGCCGAGTTTGCCCGCAAGAGCCTTCTGCTGCCGGAAAATGGCCGCTTCGCCAATCGTGTCTCGGTCATCGAAGCCGACGTGACCCTGACCGGCAAGGAGCGCAACGAGGCGGGGCTCGTCGATGACAGCTTTCATCACGTCATAATGAACCCTCCCTTCAACGACGCCAGCGACCGGCTGACGCCCGACGCGCTGAAGGCCGAGGCTCATGCCATGACGGACGGGCTGTTCGAGAAATGGATCCGAACGGCGGGCGCGATCATGATCCCCGGCGGACAGCTGTCGCTCATTGCCCGGCCTGAATCGATCGGCGAGATCATCGCGGCCTGTGGCCGGCGCTTCGGCGGCATCGAGATCACGCCGATCCATCCGCGCGAAGGGGAGAATGCCGTGCGCATTCTCGTGACGGGAATAAAGGGGTCGCGGGCGAGGCTCGCGCTGCGCGCGCCGCTCACCATGCACGGCGAGGGGACGCATAAGTTCTCCGATTTCGTCGACGACTTGAACAATGGCCGCGCCGCCTATCCGCGCCGATAGCATACCCGCCCGCTTGGGATCGGGGCATGAAATACGATCCGCAATGTTGCGTTTGCCGTTTCCATGCATACATCTCGGGGCAGCAAACATCATGATGCAGGGATGACGAATGGTTGGGTTCTTGAGACGCATGCTTCCGAAGCGCTTCCGCAAGGAGCAGGTGATCGTACCGGTGGTCCGTCTGAGCGGCGTCATCTCGTCCGGCGGCGGCCCCTTGCGGCAATCGCTGAATCTGGCAGGTGTGGCGCAGGCGCTTGAAAAGGCCTTCGACATCAAGGCCGCGCCGGCCGTCGCCATCGTCGTCAATTCGCCGGGCGGCTCTCCGGTGCAGTCGCGGATGATCTACAACCGCATCCGCGATCTCGCCATCGAGAAAAAGAAGAAGGTTCTGGTCTTCGTCGAGGATGTCGCAGCCTCCGGTGGCTACATGATCGCGCTGGCAGGCGACGAGATCATCGCCGACGCCACCTCGATCGTCGGTTCGATCGGCGTTGTCTCCGGCGGCTTTGGTTTTCCGGAGCTCCTGAAAAAGCTGGGCGTCGAGCGCCGCGTCTATACTGCGGGCGCAAACAAGGTGATCCTCGATCCGTTCCAGCCGGAGAAGGAAAAGGACATCGAATACCTGAAGAGCCTGCAGCTCGAGATCCACAAGGTCTTCATCGACATGGTGCTCGAGCGGCGCACCGGAAAGCTCTCGGCGGACGAAACGGTGTTTTCCGGTCTGTTCTGGACCGGCAGTCGCGGGCTGGAGCTCGGTCTCATCGACGGTCTCGGCGACATGCGCCAGGAACTGCGGAGGCGCTTCGGCGACAAGGTCAAGCTGACGCTCGTCACCACGCCGCGCAGCCTTTTCGGGCGCAAGGCCCCGGGCGTTTCTCTCTCCGGCATGGACGGAATCGGTGCCGGATTGGCATCCGGGCTTGCGGAAGCGGCAGAGGAAAAGGCATTGTGGGGTCGGTACGGATTGTAAGCGGGAGCGCTGGGTAAATGCCCCAGATCATCTTTTTTGTCATCGCCCTCGGGGGCATCTGGTTCCTGTATCGGCGTTTCGTGCGGGATGCCCAGAGGCTCTCCGAAAAGTCCCGCCGCGCCGAAACGGAACGCCGCACCGGGGCCATGGGAACGCTGGTCAAGGATCCGAAGACCGGGGAATACCGCGTGAAGCGGGATGACGAGTAGGGCCTGGATGTGCGGCTGAGGCGAACTGCATAGCCGTTTGCAATGCAAAGCCTTGACCCGTTCGCCCCGCCGTGGCACCTGTCGCGCCAACCGACACCAAGCAGATAGTAGCGGATCCCATGACTGCCAACGTGCCCGACCACATGAACCCGAAGCGCTCCTTTCAGGCGCTGATCCTGACGCTGCACAATTACTGGGCCGACAAGGGTTGCGCGGTTCTGCAGCCATACGACATGGAAGTCGGTGCCGGCACGTTCCATCCGGCGACTACGCTGCGCTCGCTCGGCCCCAAGCCGTGGCGCGCCGCCTATGTCCAGCCATCGCGTCGCCCGTCCGACGGCCGCTATGGCGAAAACCCGAACCGCTTGCAGCATTATTACCAGTATCAGGTCATTCTGAAGCCCAATCCGCCGAACCTGCAGGAGCTTTATCTCGGCTCGCTGAAGGCGATCGGCCTCGATCCGCTTCTGCATGACATCCGCTTCGTCGAGGACGACTGGGAAAGCCCGACGCTCGGCGCATGGGGCCTCGGCTGGGAATGCTGGTGCGACGGCATGGAAGTCTCGCAGTTCACTTACTTCCAGCAGGTCTGCGGCATCGAATGCGCGCCGGTTGCCGGCGAGTTGACCTACGGCCTGGAACGTCTCGCGACCTATGTCCAGGGCGTCGACAGCGTTTACGACCTGAACTTCAACGGCCTCGAGGGCGAAGACAAGATCACCTACGGCGATGTCTTCCTGCAGGCCGAACAGGAATATTCCAGGCATAATTTCGAATATGCCAATACCGAGATGCTGCATCGTCATTTCATCGATGCCGAGAAGGAATGCCAGGCATTGCTGGCGGCCGGCGCACCCGGCGACAGCGAAAACCATCGCCTGCACAAGTGCGTCTTCCCGGCCTATGACCAGTGCATCAAGGCGAGCCATGTTTTCAACCTGCTCGATGCTCGCGGCGTCATATCGGTAACGGAGCGCCAGAGCTACATCCTGCGCGTGCGCACGCTCGCCAAGGCTTGCGGCGAAGCCTTCTTGTTGACGGACGCCGGCGGCGCCAACTGGAACCAGCAAGCCGCTTGAGCTTGAAACGCGGCCGGAGCGTGCGCGATGCGCGCTCCCCGAAAGGCTGCGGTTCGCGGAATATGCTGTTCGAACAATCCCGAAGCAGATTTCCCCAGGATTGGACTCGGCGAGCCCGATCCAGGGTCGTCATTGCGTCGAAAGCCGGGTGACATTGCTGGCAAATCTGCCTAGTGTCCCAGCGGTTGCAGCCGCCATGGGGGTTCGGGATGTACATTCTTCTAGCGATCATAGTGCTCGCCGCGCTCTATGTGGTCTTCATCTACAACGGGCTCGTTCGCGCGCGCCAGGTCGCGGAAGAAGCCTGGTCCGGCATCGACGTTCAGTTGAAGCGCCGCGCCGATCTCATTCCCAATCTGGTCGAGACGGTCAAAGGCTATGCCGGCCATGAGAACAAGACGCTCATCGAGGTCACCCAGGCACGGACTGCGGCGCAGGCCGTGCCCGCTGGCGACGTTGCCGGCCGTGCCGCTGCCGAGGGCATCCTCAGCCAGGCGCTCGGCCGTCTGATGGTCGTGTCCGAGGCCTATCCCGACCTGAAGGCCAATACCGGTTTCGTCGAGCTGCAGCAGTCGCTGGAGACCACGGAAAACGAGATCCAGATGTCGCGCCGCTACTACAACGGCGCCGCGCGCGATCTGAACGTCAAGGTCGAAACCTTCCCCAACAATCTCATTGCCGGCCCCTTCGGCTTCGTCAAGAAGGCCTATTTCGAGATATCAAACGAAGCGGATCGTGCCGTTCCCACGGTAAAGTTCTGAGATTCCCGCTATCGGTTTTTCATGTGAGGCGGTAAAGGAAGCCGACCGACGGCCATCGGCCGCCTTCCTGACTGACCAAAGAGAATGATGATGGGTAGAGCAAAACTCACGATTATCCCGCCTGGCAAGCCGTTGACCGGCCGCGCCATGCCGCCGGGATCGAAGTCGATCACCAACCGCGCGCTGCTGCTGGCAGGCCTTGCCAAGGGCACGAGCCGGCTGACCGGCGCGCTGAAGAGCGACGATACCCGCTATATGGCCGAAGCTCTGCGCGCCATGGGCGTGACGATCGACGAGCCTGACGACACGACCTTCATCGTGACGGGTAGCGGCAAGTTGACGTCGCCGTCCGAACCGCTTTTCCTCGGCAATGCCGGCACGGCAACACGCTTTCTGACCGCAGCCGCGGCACTGGTCGACGGCAAGGTGGTGGTCGACGGTGACGCCCACATGCGCAAGCGGCCGATTGGCCCGCTGGTCGACGCGCTGCGCTCGCTCGGTATCGACGCCTCGACCGAGACCGGCTGCCCGCCGGTTACCGTCAACGGCACCGGACGCTTCGAGGCAAGCCGCGTGCAGATCGACGGCGGTCTTTCCAGCCAGTATGTCTCGGCGCTGCTGATGATGGCTGCCGGCGGCGATCGCGCTGTCGATGTCGAGCTGCTTGGCGAACATATCGGCGCCCTCGGCTATATCGATCTCACGGTTGCAGCCATGCGCGCTTTCGGCGCCAAGGTGGAGCGTGTCAGCCCGGTCGCCTGGCGCGTCGAGCCGACGGGCTATCACGCCGCGGATTTCCTCATTGAGCCCGATGCCTCCGCCGCGACTTATCTCTGGGCTGCGGAAGTGCTCGGCGGCGGCAAGATCGACCTCGGCACTCCGGCGACCGAGTTTTCGCAGCCGGATGCAAAGGCCTATGATCTGATCTCGAAGTTTCCGCACCTGCCCGCCGTCATCGATGGTTCGCAGATGCAGGATGCCATCCCGACGCTCGCCGTTCTCGCCGCCTTCAACGAAACGCCGGTGCGCTTCGTCGGCATCGAAAACCTGCGCGTCAAGGAATGCGATCGTATCCGCGCGCTTTCGAGCGGCCTGTCGCGCATCGTTCCGGACCTCGGCACCGAAGAGGGTGACGACCTGATCGTCGCATCCGATCCGAGCCTGGCCGGCAAGGTCCTGCCGGCCGAGATCGACAGTTTCGCCGATCACCGCATCGCCATGAGCTTTGCGCTCGCCGGCCTGAAGATCGGCGGCATCACCATTCTCGACCCCGATTGCGTCGCCAAGACCTTCCCCGCCTATTGGGATGTGCTGGCTTCGCTTGGAGTCACCTACGAAGACTGACGCCTCGTTTCCCAAGGGAACCGGGTGCGGAAACTGTGTTGACGCCGCACGGCGCCCGATAGGGCGCCGCGGATATTTCTTGGGGGTGTGATGACGCGGCTTTCGGGGCTTCTCCTGGCTTTGTTCATGCTGCTTTGCGCAACCGCTGCGCCGGCGGCGGAACTCATCACCGGTTTCGATCAGACGATCGCCCTGCATCGCGACGGTTCGATGCGGGTCGTCGAGACGATTGCCGTGAATGCGGAAGGCCGCGCCATCCGACGCGGCATTTTCCGCGATTTCCCGCTGACGTTCACGGATGCCAACGGCCGCACGGCCGAGGTGGATTTCAAGGTTGTCTCCGTCGAGCGCGACGGGCAGCCGGAGGACTGGCACAGCGGGCGCATCGAGGGCGGCGAGCGCATCTATATCGGCAAGGCCGACCAAAGCCTGAACCCAGGCCCGCACACCTTCCGCCTCACCTATGATACCGACCGCCAGATCCGCTACTTCGACGATCATGACGAACTCTACTGGAACGTCACCGGCAACGGCTGGCAGTTCCAGATCTTGCGGGCACGGGCGACGGTGACACTGCCCGATGGCGTAGCGCCCGTTGAGCTTGCCTATTTCACCGGCCCCCTCGGCGCCAACGGCAAGAATGCAAGCGCGAGCGCGCAGGGCAATACGGCCACCTTCGTCACCACCCAGCCGCTTGCCATGGCCGAAGGCATGACGATTGCCATCAAGCTGCCAAAAGGCTCGATCGAGCCGCCGGGCATCGGCCGGCAATGGAGCTGGTTCCTCCGCGAACATCTCGATACGAGCATCGCCATCGGCGGGGTGATCGTGCTGTTTGCCTATTACATGCGCAGCTGGGTCCGGGTCGGGCGCGATCCGCCGCCGGGCGTGATGGTTCCGCGCTGGGACCCGCCAGACGGCATTTCGCCGGCATTGGTCAACTATATCGACAATAAGGGCTTTGCCAGCTCGGGTTGGACGGCGCTGTCGGCAACGGCGATCGATCTTGCGGTGCGCGGCTATGTCGTCCTCGACGACCTGAAGGAAAAAGTGGTCATCCGCCCCACCGGAAAGGCGGCCGGCAGCAATCTCGGCGGCGGCGAAAAAGTGCTCATGCAGGCTGTCGGCCCGTTTTCCCCGCTTGTCATCGACAGGGAGAACGGCGAGGCGGTGCAGCAGCTCGGCTCGAAGTTCCGCGGCGCTATCGAGCGCGACCATCGCGACGAATATTACAAGGCCAATTCGCTCTACGTCATTGTCGGCGTTGTGCTGTCGGTTCTGATCCTGGCGTCCATCGTCCTCTTCGGGCGCCTGCATGAGAATGCCTTGCCGCTGATCGTGGTGCCGGGATTCCTGTCGGTTTTCGTGACGATTTTTGCCAGTTCGATCGGGCGCAGGTTTCGCAAGCACAATGCCAGCCTCGCACAGCGCGTTCTTTCGGTCCTGATCTTCGCTTTCTTCGGCTTCGTCTTCGTATCGATTGCCGTCAGCGGCTTTGCCGCAGCGGTCGTGCCGCTATGGGAGGCGGGCTTGCTGCCGCTGTTGGCCGGCATCGTCGGCATCTTCGCCCTCAACGTCGTCTTCTATTTCCTGATGGGCGCACCCACGCCCCTCGGGCGCAAGATGATGGATGGCATCGCCGGTCTCAGGCAGTATCTGACGCTCGCCGAACGAGACCGGATGAACATGCAGGGCGCGCCGCAAATGTCGCCGCAGCATTTCGAAAAGCTGCTGCCTTACGCGGTCGCGCTCGGCGTCGAAAAGCCATGGTCGAGCGCTTTCGAGACCTGGCTCGCCACAGCAGCGGGCGCGACCGCGGCAGCGGCCTATGCGCCGGTCTGGTATTCCGGCAATTTCAACCCCGGCAATATCGGTGGAACCATCGGCGATTTCTCGTCGTCCATGGCCTCCACCATCGCCTCGACCATTCCCGCCCCGGTATCCAGCTCGTCTTCCGCCTTCTCGGGCGGCGGAGGCGGAGGCGGTGGCGGCGGGTTCTCCGGCGGCGGCGGTGGCGGCGGCGGTGGTGGGGGCTGGTAGCTGGCCACCTCCCCCCGGCCATCGGTCGCCCCTACAAGGGAAGGGTGTTCGCAGCGGCGCATCCCGATTGAGGACACGCATTTTCGCCAGCAGGTTCCGATCGGGCGCTATTTCGCTGATGTCGCCTGTCATCGGCTCGGCCTCTCTCGAAAGCCAGGGCTATCAGCGCTCCGATTCTGGAATGCCGAGGTCATGGATGAGGCTGAGGCTGTTCCAGATACGATATTTGCCATTGTGCAGCAGCGACAAATTTTGCTAGCAGAGGCCGACCGTTTTCACGCCACTCCGGCACGCCGTGCCGACCCTCTCTCTCAAGGGGAGGGTGAGGAACCTTGACATGCCCGATCTCCTGCTCGAACTCCGCTCCGAGGAAATTCCCGCCCGTATGCAGCGCAAGGCTGCCGGCGACCTGAAGAAGCTGGTGACCGATGCCTTGGTCGAAGCCGGCCTTTCCTATGAGGGTGCCCGGGAATATTGGACGCCGCGGCGCCTCACACTCGACATTCGCGGCCTGACGGCGCGCTCGGCCGACGTGCGCGAGGAGCGCAAGGGACCGCGCACCGATGCCAACGAAAAGGCGATCGAAGGCTTCTTGCGTGGCGCGGGCCTTTCTTCCGTTTCCGAAGCGCAGGTGCAGAGCGACCCGAAGAAGGGTGATTTCTACGTTGCGATCATTTCCAAGCCCGGCCGTGCGGCGGAGGAAATCGTCGCGGCTGTGATGCCGGACATCGTCAGAAACTTCCCCTGGCCGAAATCCATGCGCTGGGGCAAGGCATCGGCCAGGCCCGGCTCGCTGCGCTGGGTGCGTCCGCTGCAGTCCATCGTCTGCACCTTCGGCACCGAGCATGAAGAAACCGTCGTCATCCCCTTCGAGATCGACGGCATCGTCGCTTCCAACGTGACCTATGGCCATCGTTTCCACGCACCAGGCCCGATCACCGTCAAGCGTTTCGAGGATTATGCCACGAGCCTGGAAAAGGCCTACGTCGTGCTCGATGCCGAGCGCCGCAAGGACAACATCCTGCATGACGCCCGCGACGTCGCTTTTGCCAACGGCCTCGAACTGGTCGAGGACGAGGGCCTCCTGGAAGAAGTATCCGGCCTGGTCGAGTGGCCGCAGGTGCTGATGGGCTCCTTCGAGGAGGACTATCTCTCGATCCCCTCTGAAATCATCCGTCTCACCATCAAGACCAATCAGAAGTGTTTCGTCACCCGCCCGCAGGTGGGCGAAACCCTGTCCAACCGTTTCATTCTAATCTCCAACATCCAGGCGACGGATGGCGGCAAGGAGATCATCCACGGTAACGGCAAGGTCGTGCGCGCCCGCCTGTCCGACGCGCTGCATTTCTGGAAGCGCGACCAGGGCGATCTGCCCGATCTCGAAACGCTGGAAGCCGCTGCCGCCAAG
This sequence comes from Rhizobium sp. A37_96, assembly GCF_053521765.1. Taxonomy (NCBI): domain Bacteria; kingdom Pseudomonadati; phylum Pseudomonadota; class Alphaproteobacteria; order Hyphomicrobiales; family Rhizobiaceae; genus Rhizobium; species Rhizobium sp. A37_96. Next base: position 718,026 of record NZ_JBNWDS010000002.1, read on the forward strand.
TTCGGTCTCGACCTGAAGAAGCCGCTCGATCAGCGCATGGCCAAGCTCGATGCGTTGAACGTTACCTTCCATGCCAAGCTTGGTAGCCAGGGCGAGCGTGTCACCCGCATTCGCGCGCTTGCCGCAGAACTTGCCAAGATCACCGGCGCCGATGCCGCTTTGGTCGATCGCGCCGTCGTGCTCGCCAAGGCTGACCTGCGCACCGAAGCCGTTGGCGAATTCCCCGAGCTTCAGGGCCTCATGGGCCGCAAATATGCGGTGCTACAGGGCGAAAATGCCTCGGTCGCTGCCGCCATCGAAGATCACTACAAGCCGCAGGGACCTTCAGATCGCGTCCCCGAGGATAAGGTTGCGATCACGGTCGCGCTTGCCGACAAGCTGGATACGCTCGTCGGCTTCTGGGCGATCGACGAGAAGCCCACAGGCTCGAAAGATCCTTATGCGCTACGCCGCGCCGCCCTCGGCGTCGTCCGTATCCTCTTGGAGCGCGGCGTGCGCCTGCCGCTGCTGGCAACGACGAAGGATGCCGATCTGCTCGCCTTCTTCCACGATCGCCTCAAGGTCTACCTGCGCGATCTCGGCGCCCGCCATGACCTGATCGACGCCGTGCTGACGCCGGAAACCGACGATCTGCTGATGATCGCCCGCCGCGTCGAGGCGCTGACCGCCTTCATCACCTCCGAGGACGGCAAGAACCTGCTCGCCGGCACCAAGCGCGCCACGCAGCTTCTGGCCGCCGAAGAGAAGAAGGGCACGGTCGTCGCCGACAGCGTTTCGGAAGCGCTGCTGAAGCTCGACGCCGAAAAGGATCTCTTTGCCGCCGTCAAGGCCGCCTCCGCCGAGGCATCCGATGCGATCGCCAAGGAAGATTTCCGCTCCGCCATGGCAGCCCTTTCCAAGCTGCGCGCGCCCGTCGACCGCTTCTTCGAAGACGTCCTTGTCAATGACGAAGACGCGGCTATCCGCGCCAATCGCCTGGCGCTCCTGCGCCTGATCCGCGAGGCAACCGGCACCGTCGCCGACTTCTCGAAGATCGCGGGATAAGAAAAGGGGCGCGATGACCGGAAAGATCCTCGTCAGCGCCTGCCTCATGGGCCATGCTGTCCGCTATGACGGCAATTCCAAGCCGCTCGTCCATCCAGCGATCGATCGCTGGCGCGAGGAGGGGCGGCTGGTGACGATCTGTCCGGAAATGTCCGCGGGCATGGCAGTGCCGAGACCACCGGCCGAAATCGCAGACGGAGCCACCGGTGAGGACGTCCTTGCCGGCACTGCGCGGGTAATGGAGATCGCGGGCGGTGACGTTACGGCGGAATTTCTTCAGGCGGCTGAAAACGCCCTCACGCTCGCAGAGGAAACCGGCTGTCGCTATGCCCTGCTGATCGATGGCAGTCCATCCTGCGGCTCGGGCTTTATTTATGACGGCTCATTCTCCGGCACTCGGCAGAGCGGCCGGGGCGTGACGGCGGTGCTGTTGCAGCAGGCCGGCATCGAGGTCTACTCGGATCGCGAGATCGACAGGCTGGTCGAGCGTCTGAAGACAGCGGATTGAAGCAACCAGTTCGAGCTTAAACGAAAACCGCCGGACCTGAGCCCGGCGGTTTCTCATTTGTGACTTATCCCGCTCAGGCAGCCCGGCGGCGATGATCCATGGCCGGGTGGCCGTCGTTGACACGGAAGCCGCGGATGAGCGCCAGCAGATCTTCCGTATCGGCGGCGAGCGTCTCGGCCGAGGCCGTCGTCTCCTCGGCCATGGCGGCGTTCTGCTGGGTGGCGGCGTCGAGCTGGTTCATCGAAGAGGAGATCGAGCGCAGCGTCGTATCCTGCTCGGAGGCGCTGTGGGCGATCTTTGAGACGATCTCGTTGGCAGCCTTGATCTGGTCGGAGATGCGCTTCAGCGCTTCACCAGCCTCGCCGACGAGGCGGACGCCCTGGTCGACCTGGCCGGAGGAGCGGGCGATCTGGTCCTTGATTTCCTTGGCGGCCGCCGCGGAACGCTGGGCCAGTTCGCGCACTTCCTGGGCGACGACGGCAAAGCCCTTGCCGGATTCGCCGGCGCGGGCGGCTTCGACGCCGGCATTCAGAGCCAGGAGGTTGGTCTGGAAAGCGATCTCGTCGATGACGCCGATGATCTTGCCGATCTCCGCCGACGACTTCTCGATGCCGCTCATCGCTCCGATTGCCTGGGCGACCACTGCATCGCTGCGGGACGCTTCGGCGCTGACAGCATGAACGCGCTTGCTGGCTTCATCGGCGCCTTCCGCCGTCTGGCGAACGGCGACGGTGAGTTCGTCGAGCGCAGCCGATGTCTCTTCCAGGCTGGCGGCCTGGCGCTCGGTGCGCTGCGACAGCTCGTTGGAGGCGCGACGGATCTCTTCCTTGCTGAGGCCGATGTCGTTGCCCTTGGCATTGACGCGGCCCATGGCTGCCTCGAGATGCGACAGCGCCTCGTTGAAGTTGTTGCGCAGGCCGGAATAGCTGGCGCCGAGATCGCCGCAACGCACGGTCAGATCGCCGCGTGCAAGTTCCTCGAGCGCCCGGCCGATGACGGAGACGACGCGCGCCTGCTCGCGGGCCTCGTCCTGCTGCTGGCGCAGGTTCTGTTCGCGTTCGCTGCTGATTTCGAGTTCCTGTGCCGCCTGACGGTCGGCCAGCATGTGGCGCTCGCGGACCTTTTCCTGCAACGCCTGGGTCGCCTTGGCCATCAGGCCGATTTCGTTGCGCATTTCCGTATGCGGGATGGTCATCTTCACGTCTTCGTCGGCCACGGCCTTGAGGGCGGTATGGACCTCGGCGAGCGGTCGGGTAATGCCGCGGATGAAGTAGAGGGCGGCACCGATGCCGATGACGAAGACAAGGCCGCAGATCAGCAGCGCACGCCACATCGTCGTGTTGATCTGCTCCTGCAGGTCGTCCATGTAGACGCCGCAGCCCAGCACGATCTGCCAGGGCTCGAAAGCGGCCGAATAGCTGCCCTTCAGGAAGACGTCGCTATCGGGATGGCCGGGCTTGCTCCAGTAATAGATGGTGCGGCCGCCGCCCTTGATTCCCTTTTCAACCATTTCCTTGCTGAAATAGGTGCCGTTCTTGTCGACCTGCGAGGACATATCCTTGCCGATATTGACCGGGCTTGGGTGAATGCGCTGAACGACGTTGTAGTCGAAGCCGAAGAGATAGCCTGCCGGCGCGAAGCTGACATGCGAGAGGATCTTGAAGGCCTCGGCCTGTGCGGCCTCATGCGTCATTTCACCGGATTTTTCGCGCTGATAATATTGGTCCAGAACGGAGATGCCGGATTCGACCTGCGTACGCAGCATGTCGAAGCGATCGTCATAGATGGAATCGGCCTGCGATTGGATCTGGAAATAGGTGGCCACTGCGAAGGCAGCCATCAGGAGGCCGAGCAGGGCAAACAGTTGATGCGCAATTTTGAGATTCTTCATGATGTCTCCCACAGGTAGGTGATTACCGGTGCGGTATCCTACCGCCTGTGCGATCGCCTGAGAGATCCTCAATACGTTGCCGCCGCTCTGTTGACATGCTGCTGTCCGGTGGCAGTAAAATCGCTATTTATATCTAAGAAAGCTTTAATCTCAGTAGCTTGGTTGTATTCATCAAGCTTTGAAACCGCAGATATGGCCTATCCGCGTCTGCAATATTCGTTTCTGTAAGTGGCGAACTTCAGGAATTGCGGGAGTGATCTGTGGCTAATTTAGATATACTGTATCAATTAAAATATACTTAAAGACAAGATAACCTGTGCCCTTCGCTCGATGAGCGAAGGGCTGTTTCCATACAAGAGAGGTGAAGCGCCTGCCGCTATTGGCGAAGCTGGAAGCTGGAGGTATCGAGCGGTGCAGGCTCGCGGGCTTCGGGGAGGTTCGACAAGGCTGCGGTCTTCGCCGTGATGTCTATGCCATCGACGGGCTCGCCGGCCGCTGACAGGGCCTCCGGCGTCGGCTTGCTGACGAACATGACGGGGGAGCCGCCCATCCAGGCTTCCGTCCGCACGACCCTCTTTTCGCCGTCGATACTGCGCACGACGATGGATTGCGTGCCCGGCGTCAATGTCGGCACGGTATATTCCTTTTCCGCCAGCTTGGGCTTCAGGGGCGGGCAGTCGGCGCATGACTTGTCGACGATGCTGCCCTTGCCGGCGATCATCGTGCCATCCACGGGCTGGATCGACGAGGCCATGGCAGAGCTGCCGGCCAGTACGCATGCCAAGGTCAGAAGGAAGGAACGCATAACAAACAACTCCGTCTATGGTGACGAAGACATTAGCGGGCCTTTATTTCCATCCCGTCAGGAGATTAGGTAAAAATTTAATGGACTTTCGATCGCGGATCCGCCGCGATGTTTACGTCTCGCGCTCGACCGCACGCCAGCCGATGTCGTTGCGATAGAAGCCGTTCTCCCATTTCACCTCGCCGGCAAGGGCATAGGCGCGTTGTTTTGCTTCGCCCACCGTCTTGCCGGTCGCCGTGATATTCAGCACGCGTCCGCCGGTCGCAACCAGCGCGCCGTCCTTCAAGGCTGTGCCGGCATGAAACACCTTGGCGCCTTCGCTGTCTGTCGGGAGCGCCGTGATCGGCGTGTTCTTGGCATAGGAGCCGGGATAGCCTTTCGAGGCCATGACGACGGTCAGCGCCGGATCGTCGCTCCATTCGGCCGTCACCTGGTCCAGCGTGCCGTTGGCGCAGGCAAGGAGCAGCGGCAGCAGGTCGCTCTTCAGCCGCATCATCAGCACCTGGCATTCGGGATCGCCGAAGCGGACATTGTATTCGATCAGTTCAGGCCCCTTGGCGGTGATCATCAGCCCGGCGAAGAAGACGCCGGAGAAGGGGTGGCCGCTTTCCGCCATGCCGCGCATCGTCGGCTCGATGATCTCCCTCATGGTGCGCTCGACCATTTCGGGCGTCATCACGGGGGCAGGGGAATAGGCGCCCATCCCGCCGGTATTCGGTCCGGTATCGCCATCGCCGACGCGCTTGTGGTCCTGCGCGGTCGCCAGCGCCAGCGCATGCTTGCCGTCGCAAAGGCAGAAGAAGCTTGCCTCTTCCCCGTCCAGATAGGCTTCGATCACCACTTCAGCGCCGGCTTCGCCGAACGCGCCCTCGAAGCAATCGTCGATCGCTGCAATCGCCTCATCGACCGTCATGGCGACGGTGACGCCCTTGCCCGCCGCAAGACCATCGGCCTTCACGACGATCGGCGCGCCTTGAGCGCGGACATAGGCTTTCGCCTTCGGTGCGTTGTTGAAGCGCTGGTATGCTCCGGTCGGAATATCGTAGCGGGCGCAGATGTCCTTGGTGAAGCCCTTCGATCCTTCCAGCTGGGCGGCCGCCGCAGAGGGGCCGAAGACGGCAATGCCCGCGGCGCGCAGCTTATCGGCAATGCCGGCAACCAGCGGCGCTTCCGGGCCGACCACGACGAAGTCGATGGCCTTTTCCTTGCAGAAAGCGACGACGGCGTCGTGATTGTCGATATCGAGAGCGACGAGTGTCGCATGCTCGGCAATGCCGGGATTGCCCGGCGCCGCGTAGAGTTCGGTCATCAGTGGCGATTGCGCCAGTTTCCAGGCCAGCGCATGTTCGCGTCCGCCCGATCCGATCAACAGAACTCTCATGGCTTGCCCTCTCGTTGCATCCTTTTGCGCGGTTAAGGGGGGTTGAGCCAAAGGTCAAGCGGCAAATCCTGTGGAGGCGGAGCCTGCAACATTGCCATGCCTTTTTATGTCGCTAAAGCGGAGTCGGCTCTGCCGTCATGCCATCTCCCCGCCCGGATTGGCGTGTTCCGTGCCGAAAACGCTTCTTATGTCCGCGGGATCATGCTTATGGTCCCCTCACGATTGTCCAGTTCAGAGAGACACATGGCCGCTGATATTCGTTCCCTTGCCGCAACCATCGCCGCCGAGATCAACTCCCGCCCGGATCAGGCCAAGGCCGCCATCGAGCTGCTGGACGAGGGGGCGACGGTGCCCTTCATCGCCCGTTACCGCAAGGAAGTGACCGGCGGTCTCGACGACACGCAGCTCCGGACGCTATCGGAGCGCCTCGTCTATCTGCGTGAACTGGAGGCTCGCCGGGCTGCCATCATCGAATCGATCACCGGACAGGGCAAGATGACCGATGAGCTGATGGGCAAGGTCGCGACCGTTGCCACCAAGGCCGAGCTGGAAGATCTTTATCTGCCCTACAAGCCCAAGCGCCGCACCCGCGCCGAGATCGCCCGGGAGCGCGGCCTTGGCCCGCTGGCCGACACCATTCTCGCCGATCGTTCCAAGGAGCCCTCCGCTCTCGCCGAAGGCTTCCTTACCGCCGATGTGCCCGACGTGAAGACGGCGCTGGAAGGCGCGCGCGATATCATCGCCGAAGGCATTGCCGAAAATGCCGACCTGCTCGGCAAGCTGCGCGGCTACATGAAGACGAACGCCACGCTGAAGGCCGCCGTCGTGGACGGCAAGCAGGAGGCGGGCGCCAAGTTCTCGGATTATTTTGCCCATCAGGAACGCTGGGCGACGGCTCCGGGCCATCGTGCGCTCGCCATGCTGCGTGGCTGGAACGAAGAGGTGCTGACGCTGAACATCGAGGTCGATGCCGACGCCATCTCGCCGAACAAGCCGGTCGAGCGCATGGTCACCGCGGCCTATGACATCGGCGCGAGCCGCCCCGGCGACCGCTGGCTGACGGAGGTTGCGAGCTGGACCTGGCGCGTGAAGCTCTCCATGTCGCTGTCGCTCGACCTGATGCGTGAACTGCGCGAGAGGGCGGAAGAAGAGGCGATCCACGTCTTTGCCCGCAATCTGAAGGATCTGCTGCTGGCCGCGCCGGCGGGATCGCGCGCCACCATGGGCCTCGATCCTGGCATCCGCACCGGCGTCAAGGTTGCTGTCGTCGATGGCACGGGAAAGCTCCTGGAAACGACGACGGTCTATCCCTTCCCGCCCAGGAACGACGTGCGCGGCACGCAGGCGACCTTGGCGGCACTGGTCCGCAAGCACAAGGTCGAGTTGATCTCCATCGGCAACGGCACGGGCAGCCGCGAAACCGAGAAGCTGGTGGCCGACATGCTGGCCGAGCTGCCGGCACCGAAGCCGACAAAGGTGATCGTCTCCGAAGCAGGCGCCTCCGTCTATTCCGCCTCGGAAACGGCGGCACTGGAATTCCCCGGTCTCGACGTCTCGCTGCGTGGCGCCGTCTCCATCGCCCGCCGCCTGCAGGATCCGCTGGCCGAGCTGGTGAAGATCGAGCCGAAGTCGATCGGCGTCGGCCAGTATCAGCACGATGTCGATCAGCAGAAACTCTCCCGCTCGCTGGACGCGGTCGTCGAGGATGCGGTGAATGCCGTCGGCGTCGATCTCAACACGGCCTCGGCGCCGCTGCTGGCACGCGTCTCCGGGCTTGGTCCGTCGATCGCCGATGCGATCGTCAAGCACCGCGACGGCGAAGGCCCGTTCGCGACACGGCGCGACCTGCTGAAGGTCGCCCGCCTCGGCCAGCGCACCTTCGAGCAATGCGCCGGCTTCCTGCGTATTCCGAACGGCAAGGAGCCGCTCGACGCGTCCTCCGTGCATCCTGAAGCCTACGGCGTCGCCAAGAAGATCGTCGCGGCCTGCGGGCGCGACCTGCGCGCGCTGATGGGCGATACGGCAATGCTGAAGGCCGTCGATCCCAGGCAGTTCATCGATGAGAAATTCGGTCTGCCGACCGTGCGGGATATCCTCGCCGAACTGGAAAAGCCGGGGCGAGATCCGCGCCCGAGCTTCAAGACGGCAACCTTCGCGGAAGGCGTCAACGAGATCGGCGACCTCAAGCCCGGGATGCTGCTGGAAGGCACCGTGACCAATGTCGCGGCCTTCGGCGCTTTCGTCGATATTGGCGTCCATCAGGACGGTTTGGTGCATGTTTCCCAGCTCGCGGATCGCTTTGTCAAGGATCCGCACGAGGTCGTGAAGGCAGGCGACGTCGTCAAGGTCAAGGTCGTGGAAGTGGACGTGAAGCGCAAGCGAATCGCCCTCTCGATGCGCAAAGATGGCAGCACTGTGGCGGCCGCATCCGGGCGCGAGTCACGCGAGCAGGGTGGTGCGCGCAACGCTGGCGTTAAGGCAAATGCCGCTCCGAAGGCCGAACAGCGGGGTAGCTTTGGTGCCGCTCTGGCCGATGCACTCAAACGAAAATAAGGACTTAGCGGAACTTTATGCAAGAATGTCACACTCTGGCAGAGTTGTTGCCAGAGTGCCAATGACTGAGGAAAGGTGAGCTTGCCACAAGGCTCTGAGGCGCTAAAGTCTGCCTTAATGTCATGTCATAACATTCGGGGCGTCCATGGCGTCGACACTTTTTCCTCTCGTCAAGAAAATCATCCGTAAAGGTTCACTCAAGCTTACGCTCGCATCCGGCGAGACCCATGTGGTCGGCGACGGAACCGGCGAGACGGTGGCTGTCCGCTTTGCCGATCAGCAGGCGGAAGATGCCGTCGCGCGGGATCCGACGCTCAAGCTCGGTGAAATGTACATGGAGGGCCGCTTCATCCTGGAGCAGGGGGATATCTACGAATTCCTCTCGCTGGTGAAGCAGAATACCACCAATGAGATTTTCGATTTCCGCATGGCGGCGCTGCTGATCGGCCGCATCGTCTGGCAGCAGATCAAGAGCCGCTCGCCGATCAACCGCAACAAATACAATGTTGCGCACCACTACGACCTGTCGGCGAAGCTCTTCGATCTCTTCCTCGATGAGGACTGGCAGTATTCCTGCGCCTACTTCAACCCGCCCGGCATCAGCCTGTACGATGCGCAGGTGGCCAAGAAGCGCCACATCGCCGCAAAGCTGCTGGTCGAGCCCGGGCAGAGAGTGCTGGAAATCGGCTCCGGCTGGGGCGGCATGGCCATGTATCTCGCCGAAGCCTATCCCGGCCTCGACGTCACCGGCATCACCCTCAGCGAAGAACAGCTCAAGGTCTCGCGGGAGCGGGCGGCCAAGCGCGGCCTGTCCGATCGCGTCCGCTTCGAGCTGCAGGACTATCGCTACATGACCGGCAGGAAGTTCGACCGCATCGTCTCCGTCGGCATGTTCGAGCATGTCGGCATCGGCGATTACGGCAAGTTCTTCCACAAGGTTTCGGAGCTGCTCGACGACAACGGCGTCATGCTGCTGCATTCCATCGCCCGCCCGAAGCCGAGCTATGCCACCAACGCCTTCATCGAGAAGTACATTTTTCCGGGCGGATACATCCCCTCGATCGGCGAGACCACGCCGCCGCTGGAAAAGGCCGGCTTGCTCACCAGGGACGTCGAAACCCTGCCGATGCATTACGCCTACACGCTGCGGCACTGGCGCAACCGTTTCGTGGCGCGAAAGGCCGATGCCGTCGCGCTCTACGACGAGAAGTTCTTCCGCATGTGGGAGTTCTATCTGGCCGGTTCCGAAATGGGCTTCCGCTGGGACGAACTGTTCATCATGCAGCTCCAGATCACCAAGAACCAGTTCGCCGTGCCGGACAACCGCAACTACATCGCCGAGCGCGAAGCGAAGCTGAAGGAGTTCGAGGCAGGGCGCGCGCCTCTGGAGAAGGTGACGTTCTAAGCCTCGCTCTTATCGTCATTTGACAACGCCGGACCGTGGAAGCCCATGGTCCGGCGTTTCCGTTCATGCTCTGCCGCGCGGCCGCAGGCTATTTTCCGACGTGGACGATGAATGTGCCGTCCTGCACGGTGCCGTCGGTGTGCAGCCCCGTCAGACGTATGGTGAATTGATCGGTGCCGGCGAAACCGGGGTTCGGCGTGTAGAAGATATTGTTTCCCTGAACCGTCTTGCCCGTACACAGATAGGCGGTGCTGTCCTTCGAAAATTTGGCGACGACGGGACCATGCTCGATATCGACCTTGCCATGCGCAGGCGGCTTGACGACCCCCGTATAGGGGAACCCGGCAAAGGTGCAGTCCTGTTTCACAAGAGATGCGCTGGTAATCTTGGTTTTCTTGCCTGGCGCAATGCGGCCGGAAAACTGGCTTTGCTTGGCTCCGCCGAGCGGGGCGCTGACGCAGCCGGAAAGCGCCAGGCCGGCGCCAAGGATCAGACCTAAGGACATCAGGGATATGGTCTTCATTCGGTTCTCTTTTTGAAAATCGGGGGCTGCGAAAATGGCGGGTGAAGGTAGACCCACGCCATTACCTGTGATTGAGTAACCTAACCGGCCATGAAATCACCGCGACAGATTGGCGCATCTCCAACGGCGTTTACCGGTGCAACCTGAATTTGACGTTCATATCGGATTCAGCGTCTTTTGGTTAAGAGAGCGGTAACGCGATCCGCATAGTTTGAGCCAACTCTAGGGCCGCGTGAATGGCCCTTTGTATTGCGTATCATGGAGTTGCATTGTGTTTGCAAAGTCGCGTCTATTCTTCACCGCCGGTCTTCTTGTCGCCTCCGCCAGCGTGGCCTCTGCCGGGGACGGCCAGTATTTCTGGTCGGGCAACTGGTATCTAAGCGTCGGTGCGGCCGGTTTCTCCGCGCCGAAGTTCGAAGGCGGCAAGCACAACAAGCTGCAATGGTCGCCGCTGGTCTCCATCGGCCGGCAGGGTCCCGGTCCGCGCTTTTCTTCGCGCAACGACAATCCGTCCTTCGCCTTGATCGAGAGCGATGCCTTCCGCATCGGTATCGTCGGCAAGTTCGTGCCGAGCCGCGACAGCAGCGATGGCCACGAGCTGAAGGGCCTGAAGAAGGTCAAGTGGGGTGCCGAAGCCGGTGGCTTTGCCGAGGCCTATCCGACGGACTGGCTGCGCGCCCGCGTCGAACTGCGCCAGGGCATTCGCGCCCATAGCGGCATCGTCGCGGATGCCGCCGTCGATGCCTTTACCGATATAACCCCGGAGCTGCGCCTGTCCGGCGGCCCGCGCATGACGATGGCCAGCAACGACTATTTCAACACCTACTACGGCGTCAATGAGCGCGAATCGGCAGCCTCCGGCCTCAGCCGCTACAATCCGGGCGGCGGCATCAAATCCGTCGGCGTCGGCGGCGCACTGACCTGGAAGGCTTCGGAGAACTGGACCACCAGCACCTTCCTGGAATATACGCGGCTCACCGGTCCCGCCGCCGACAGCAGCCTCGTGCGCGAGCGTGGCGACCGCAATCAGCTCCTGATCGGCGTTTCCGCCAGCTACAAGTTCAATTTCACGATGAACTGAGAAATGAGCGGGGCCAGAGCATGATGCCGAAAAGCGTTTGCGCGGTTTTCGGACGACATCATGCTCTAATTCCTTGATTTTGGAGCGGATTCAGATTCTAGGCCGTTTCGGCCCAAAATCATCCGACTCCAAGCCCGCCGCTTGACCTTCCCCGCCGGATGTCACTACTACTCGCCTATGCAAAAGACAGGCGACATCAATGGGCGCGTCGCTGACGCGCCGTCCGGCAACTGGGTCTATCGCGTCCTGCCACCGACGCTGTGGCCATATGCTCAGCTCGCGCGCTGGGACAGGCCGATCGGCTGGCAGCTCCTGATGTGGCCATGCTTCTGGTCGGTCGCGCTTGCGGCCAATGCCTCCGTCGCCATGGGCCGAGGCTCGCCGGGCTTCGTGGTGATCTACCATCTCGTCCTTTATTTCGTCGGCGCGGTCGCCATGCGCGGCGCCGGCTGCACCTATAACGATCTGGTCGACCACGATATCGACATGTCCGTGGCGCGCACGCGTTCGCGCCCCCTGCCGTCCGGGCGCGTGACACGCAAGCAGGCCAAGATATTCATTGCGCTCCAGGCCCTGGTCGGTCTCCTGGTCCTGCTGCAGTTCAACTGGTTCGCCGTCGTCCTCGGTATCCTGTCTCTCGCCATCGTCGCGCTCTATCCCTTTGCAAAGCGCTTTACCGACTGGCCGCAGTTCTTCCTCGGGCTTGCTTTTTCCTGGGGTGCCCTGATGGGCTGGGCCGGGCTCTTCGGCAGCCTGTCGCTCGCCTCGATCGTGCTCTATCTCGCCGCCATCCTCTGGACCATCGGTTACGACACGATCTACGCGCATCAGGACAAGGAAGACGATGAGCTGATCGGCGTGCGTTCGACAGCCCGGCTTTTCGGCGACCAGACACGCCTCTGGCTGATCGGGCTTTATGGCGCGACGCTGCTTTTGATGCTGGTGTCCTTCGCGCTCGCCGGAACGAGCTGGCTCGCCTATGTCGGCCTGATCGTCGCCGGCGGCATGTTTGCCTATCAGATCGCCGTGCTCGACATCAACGATGGCGAGCAGTGCCTTGCTTTGTTCAAGTCGAACAACCGGGTTGGGTTGATTATCTTCGCCGGTCTCTTCCTGTCGTTCCTGTTCCTCGTTCCGTAAGGGGAGGAGGCCCGCAGGACGCGGTTCTCAGGGAGACCTCATGACCTGTGAAATCCGCCGGGCATCCGAGGCTGACGCCGAAGCAATCAGCGCCGTCATTCTCTCGGCACTCCGCGAGAGCAACGCCCGGGACTATTCCGCCGATATCATCGCGCGCGTTGCCGAAAGTTTCGGTCCTGCGGCCGTGCGCAAGCTCCTGGACAGCCGCACGGTCTTCGTGGCGGTCGATGGCGGACACATCGTCGGTACGGCCAGTCTCGACGGAGCCGTCGTGCGTATGGTGTTCGTCGCTCCCGCCGCGCAAAGGCGCGGCATCGGCGCCCGCCTCATGGCGGCAATCGAGCAGGCGGCTATCGCGGGTGGCATTGCCATTTTATCCGTGCCGTCGTCCATCACCGCCCAGGCCTTCTACGAGGCGCTCGGTTTCAATGGTGTCGGCGACAGCTTTCACGGCGACGAGCGAACGATCATCATGCAGCGTTCGCTGAGATCATAAAATCCGGCCGCAGGAGCGCATCTCCCGCGGCCGGTTCTTGAAGATATTCGGTTTCTGAACCGCTATGGCTCAATGCCGCGCGATGATCTCGCGGCCTGCGATCTTCATCTTGACGCCAAGCTTGCCGGTAGAGCGGCGCACGAGGAAGCGTGGACGGCGGTCGGCGAAATAGGAGTGGCGGCGACGCGGCTGGCTGTCCTGCGAGCGGACGCCGCCGAGATGCTCTTCGAGCGGGCGGGCGACGCCGTCGGCCTCGATCATCAGCATGGGGATGCGGAAGGCTTCCGACCAGGAGCGCCAGTCGGCGGCGATGTCGCTCAGGTCGTGAGCGACGAGGAGGGGGATGCAGAGATCCGGATCGGAGTGATGCAGCTCCAGAGTGACGGTCACTTCGCCGTCGCCATGGTCGATGGCACGGGCGGCTACGCCCTGGAAAGCCCGTTTCGGCAAGGCGACGGACAGCGGCAGGCCGCTGGACGGCAGGATCTTGCGCAGCACCGCGCCGCGCTCGTCGATCGTAATGGTGACATCACCTACAGCACCTCGCATGGCGTAGCTGACCTGTTGCGGAAAGCGCGCCGGATCGAGCCGCAGTGTGGTTCCAGCCCAATCGGGCTTAAGGACGGTATTTGTCATCGATTTCTCTACCCTTGCTTTACCTGAGAGCCCGTTGTTCCGGTCTTCTCTCGGAGAACTTTTGTCCTCTCGTTGTTGGGCAGATTAGGCGCCGTCCCTTCCAGACAGCTTAAAAATCGAGGTTAAGAAAACTTTGCGTCCTCAAATGGTTAGCAAAGTCGCTTGCATCAGGGTTTCCATAAAGTGAATGCAGGGCAGGGTGGTGCCTCAATATAGTACACGCATAGGGAGAGTCCATGTAAGTCTCGGGTAAGGTTTGTATGGAATAATAACGAATAGATTCGCCCCCCTTTATTAGAGATCTATTGGGATTCTGCTGATGATTTCCACCTATCTTGGTTATACGGTCGCAACCAGGGACATGGCGACCTCGCTCAATCAGGTGGCCTCACAGGCGCAGAACAAGCGTGCGATCGACTATTACAATGCCAATATCGGCAAAGTAACCAATGTCGACGACTTCCTGAATGACTATCAGCTATACAGTTACGCCATGGAAGCCTACGGGCTTTCGGACATGACCTATGCCAAGGCCTTTATGAAACAGGTCCTGACCAGCGACCTCAGCGACTCCAGCAGTTTTGCCAATAAACTCACCGATCCGCGCTACAAGGAGTTCGCTGCTGCGTTCAATTTCGGTGCGGGTACGTCCAATACGGCACAAACCGGCGCGCAGGAAGACGATCTCATCGGGCTCTATCAGCAGTCGTTTACGAATGAGGAGACGGCTGCGGCGACCGAGACAAGTTACTACAGCCAGAATATCAGCTCCGTGAAGTCGGTCGATGATCTCCTCGGCAACACGCGCCTGCGCAACTATGTGCTGCAGGCCTATGGCATCGATCCGACCTATGCGTCGAACTCCATCCTCAAGCAGATGCTGACGAGCGATCCGAACGATCCCAACAGCTATGTCAACCAGAACGGCAGCGCTGCCGACAAGGCGCTGGTGGCGGAATTCAATTTCAATGCCGACGGCACGGTCAAGACATCGACGCCGGACAGCGACACGGCCTATTACGAGGCCAATATCGGCAAGATCACCTCGGTCGATCAGCTCACGTCCGATCCGCAGCTGTTCCAGTACGTGAAGACGGCCTACAATATCCCGTCCTACATCACCGCCGACCAGTTCGATGCCTCGGCAAAGGATGCGGGCACCGCGAGCTCGAACGGGTTGACCGCCGTCATGGCCCAGTTCAACTTCCAGAGCGACGGCACCGTTGCGTCGGGCTCGCAGGCGCAGACGTCGGGCCAGATGAGCGACACGACCTCGGCCTATGCCGCCAACTATCCCGGCGGTCCGCAGACCCTCGGCCAGCAGGCCGACGTGATGAGCGCCTACAATTCGACAGTCCCCTCGTTCATCACGAGCGTCGGCGCGAGCGACAACGATCTCTACTACAAGAACCACATCGGCTCCATCACGTCCGCCGACCAGCTGACCTCGGACCCGCGCCTTTTCGATTACATCAAGACGGCCTACGGCATCGACCCGACGACGCCTGCCATCGTCTTCAAGAACGCTTTCGGCGATCCGACGACCGCCGCCATCTTCGGGCTGACGAATGTCGTTTCGCAGTTCAATTTCCAATCGGACGGTACGCTTGCCGCCGGCCAGACGGCGCAGTCCCAGGACGAGATCGACGCGGCCTCGAAGACCTATATGAGCAATTACCAGTCGTCGCAGTCGACGCTGACGACCGATGCTGTCAACAACTACAAGAATCGCCTCGCCGATGTGAAGACCATCAAGGATTTCATGGCGAGCAACACGGCCGACAGCAGCACCACCAACGACAGCATGCCGGAACTCTATCAGATGGCGCTGCGCGCCTATGGCATCGGCCCGAACGAGGTCACGAAGAGCCAGCTCACCAAGATCCTCGAAAGCGATCCGTACGACCCGAAGAGCTATGTCAGCTCGCTCAAGGATTCCCGCTTCACCGACCTTGCCAAGGCGTTCAACTTCGACAGCAGCGGCAATCTCAAAGCTCCGGTCCAGTCCCTGTCGCAGACACAGATCAACAGCTATATCTCGCAATACTCCAGCCGCAGCACCACCGGCCTGACGGGCGCGGAACTCACCAAGGCAACCAGCGATGCCAAGGATGCCGGCACTTACTTCGCGACCAACATCGCCAACGTGACCAGCGTCACGGATCTGCTGGCCGACAGCAAGCTGACGAATTTCATCCTGACGGCCAATGGCATCGATCCGAAAAGCGTCGATACCGCGACCTTGAAGAAAGCCTTCGCGTCCGATCCCTCCGATCCGAAGAGCTTCATCAATACGGACGACGGCGCCAAGTTCAAAAGCATCGTCGAAGCCTTCAATTTCGGTACCGATGGGAATCTCACCGACAGCAAGCTCGGCACGGCACAGAACCAGGGCACGCTCGCCGCGACCAATGATCTCTATCTGCACCAGACGCTGGAAGATCAGGAAGGGCAGACCAATCCGGGCGTACGTCTGGCGCTCTACTTCCAGCGCAAGGCGCCCGATATCAACTCGGTCTACGATATCATGGGCGACGCGGCGCTTTATGAGGTGATTACGACCACCTACAATCTGCCGAGCTCGATCTCCAACATGGATGTCGATACCCAGGCGAAGATGCTGAGCAATTTCGTCAATGTCAGCGACTTGCAGGATCCGGACAAGGTCAACAAGCTGCTGCAGCGATTCTCCGCGATGTACGACATGGAGAACAATACGACCTCCTCGACATCGCCCGCGCTTGCGATTCTCACGGGCTCTTCCTCCGGAGTCGGCATCAGTGGCGACACGCTGCTTTCCATCGCGCAGCTGTCCTCGTCGACGTAACGAGCGTCCTAAAAAATTTGCCTCGTGTCCCTGTCGAGCTTCTGCGCGGCGGGACGCCCGTATGTGACTGGTTTTTCGGGGTTTTCGGGAAAATTCTGATGCATCGGACGGGCGCGGAATGGCTGCTTTCCATAACGGCAGGAAGGAACTTATTAACCATCCTTGCCCTATTCGATTTGAGAAGCCATCGGCAATATCAATGACTGGGTTGCAGGTCTCATGCGTCTTTCCCGAACGACACTTTCCAATGCCTCGCAAGGCGTCCAGCCGGAGGGCGATCTCGACCCCGAGCAGGCAGCCGAGGAGGCCCGCCGGGCCGAGCAGATCGCTGCTCGCCGCGCGTTCCTGGAGGAGAAGATTCGCAACGCCCGTGAAGCCAAGCGCAAGGCTGAAGAGCAGCGCCGCGCCGAGGAAAAGCGGCTTGCCGAACAGGTGAGACAGCGCACCGCCGCTGCTCCGCCGCCGGTCGTGGAGGCGCTGCAGGCCGCTGCCGCAATTGCGAACGAGCAGGAAATGCCCGTCCTGCCGCAGGGGATCTCTGCGGAAGATCTCGCATCGCCCGGCTGGCAGAATGCCTTCCTGATGGGGCCGAACGTGCGGTTCACCCGCACGCGCGAAAACGAAATCATCAGCCGTCGTCCGCCTGCCGAGCCGAAACTCGACGTTCAGCCGCAGCTCGGCTCGCATGCCTCCATGCGGGTGATGGAGCCGCCGGTCGTCGAGGCGCCCGTTGCGTTGCCTGTGCCCGTTGCCGTCCAGCCCCTGCGTCAGGACGAGTTCCATCTGCCGCCGCTGGAGGACATGCCGCTGGTGGTTGAAAGCTACATACCGACAGTAATTCAGAGATCTCCGGCAACCGAGCCGGACGCATTGGAGATGACCGTTATCGCTACCGCATTCTCGAAAGCTCCCGCGATCGCGCTGGATGCTTCCCCTGTTCAGTCAAGTGTTCCCGAGTCCGTAGCCGCGCCTGTGGTCGAGTCGCGTCTTGCCCATCTTTCCGATTTCGCCTTCTGGGATGCGATGCCGTTCGACGGCGAGTTCCTTTCTGCCTTGAAGGGTGAGCCGAAGCAGCCGGCGACGCCGCCCAAGCCGGAAATCGATGCCGAATCGATCATTGCGAAATTCCGCGTCGTCGAGTGCCGCCGCCCGGCTGCCGCCGCCGAGCCGCAGCCCGCTGTCGTGCCATCCCCGGCAGTCGAGGTCGCAGCACCCGTCGAAACCGCTTCCAGCGTGGCTCCGGCAGATCTGAGCACGCCAGCCATGGACGAGCTTGCCGCACTTGAGGCCGCCGTTCTCGCTCCCGCCGTCGAGGCCGTGCCGGCGATTGTCGAAGCACCCGCAGCCGAGCCGCAGCCGGTCGAGACATTCGTGCCGCCTGCTTTCGTAACCGCAGTCTATGGCGCCGAAGCAGCGCCGGCTGCCGAGGCTCGCCCCGCTCCGGTCATGGTTGTCGCCCCGATGCCGGCGAAGGTTGCCGTCCCGGTTCCCGCCGAACCGGTCGCCAAGGCTGCGCCGATCCTTCCTGCAGTCGAGGCTGCAGCCCAGCGGCTGATCGATGCGCCGCCATCGCGGATCTCGCCGCGCCGGCCCGCCTCCCTGACGCCGCCCGAGTGGCGCCCGATCGCCGTCAGTGCTGAGGGGGAATACGAGTTTCCGCCGCGCGAGTTGCTGCAGGAGCCTGTTGCCCGTTCCGGCGTCATCATGACGCAGGAAACGCTGGAGCAGAATGCCGGCCTGCTGGAAAGCGTGCTGGAGGACTTCGGCGTCAAGGGCGAGATCATCCACGTCCGTCCCGGCCCGGTCGTCACCCTTTATGAATTCGAGCCGGCTCCCGGCGTCAAATCCTCGCGCGTCATCAACCTCGCCGACGATATCGCCCGTTCGATGTCGGCCCTGTCGGCCCGCGTCGCCGTCGTGCCCGGCCGCAACGTCATCGGCATCGAACTGCCGAACGTCAACCGCGAGACCGTCTACTTCCGCGAGATGATCGATTCGCCCGACTTCGAGAAGAGCGGCTACAAGCTTGCCCTCGGCCTCGGCAAGACCATCGGCGGCGAGCCCGTTATCGCCGAACTGGCGAAGATGCCGCATCTGCTCGTTGCCGGCACGACCGGCTCGGGCAAGTCCGTCGCCATCAACACCATGATCCTGTCGCTGCTCTATCGCATGTCGCCCGAGCAGTGCCGTCTGATCATGGTCGATCCGAAGATGCTGGAACTCTCCGTCTATGACGGCATCCCGCACCTCCTGACCCCGGTCGTCACCGATCCCAAGAAGGCCGTCATGGCGCTGAAGTGGGCGGTACGCGAGATGGAGGATCGCTACAAGAAGATGTCGCGTCTCGGCGTGCGCAATATCGACGGCTACAACAGCCGCGTCGCCGCCGCCAAGGAAAAGGACGAGACGATCCACGTCATGGTTCAGACCGGCTTCGACAAGGGCACAGGCGCCCCGATCGAAGAGAGCCAGGAGATGGACCTGACGCCGATGCCCTATATCGTCGTCATCGTCGACGAAATGGCGGACCTTATGATGGTCGCCGGCAAGGAGATCGAAGGCGCGATCCAGCGTCTGGCGCAGATGGCGCGTGCCGCCGGCATTCATTTGATCATGGCGACGCAGCGTCCGTCCGTTGACGTCATCACCGGTACGATCAAGGCGAACTTCCCGACGCGCATCTCCTTCCAGGTGACGTCGAAGATCGACAGCCGCACCATTCTCGGCGAGCAGGGCGCCGAACAGCTTCTCGGCCAGGGCGACATGCTGCACATGGCCGGTGGCGGCCGCATCTCCCGCGTCCATGGCCCCTTCGTCTCGGACGAGGAAGTCGAAAAGGTCGTGGCTCACCTGAAGCTGCAGGGCCGTCCGGAATACCTCGACACGGTCACCGCCGACGAGGACGAGGAAGACGAGGAAGAAGATACGGCCGTCTTCGACAAGGGCGCGATCGCTTCGGAAGATGGCGACGATCTCTACGAACAGGCGATCAAGGTGGTCATGCGCGACAAGAAGTGCTCGACCTCCTACATCCAGCGCCGCCTCGGCATCGGCTACAACCGCGCCGCATCGCTCGTCGAGCGCATGGAGAAGGACGGCCTGGTCGGCCCCGCCAACCACGTCGGCAAGCGCGAGATCATCACCGGCAACCGCAATGGCGGCAATTCGGGCAACGAGGATTTCGATTGATCTGACCGGGGGATGACGCTGGCTGCGATCGTCGCGGAGAGTGCGCACCCCCTCTGTCCCTTTCGGGACATCTCCCCCACAAAGGGGGAGATCGCTGATCAGCGGAACGTGCGTGCCTCAAACAAACATCTCACCCGCAGAAACCAAAATGCGATGACTTGGTGAAGCGGTACGACATACTCCCAACAATCTCCCCCCTTGTGGGGGAGATGTCACGTTAGTGACAGAGGGGGGTATCAAATCCTCGGCGTATTCAAAGCCAAATTGTTTCTATGCGGCCGCGTCAAATTAATCCCAATATCAAACCCGCTCGAGCTTGATGTGCGGCAGCGGCGGCAGCTCGATGCGGATGGCATCGTCGCGCTGCACCCGGCCGCCCTGTGAGACGATGCCCATGATGCCGGCCTTGCGGACCAGACCGCCCTCGGCATCGCGGTCGAGCACCGCATGCAGCAAGCCCTTCTGAAAATCGTCGATCTGCTTGCAAGGATTGCGCAAGCCCGTCACCTCCACGATCGCTTCCGCGCCGATATGCAGGCGCGTGCCTTGGGGCAGGGAAAGCAGGTCGATCCCCCTGGTCGCGATGTTCTCGCCCATGTCGCCCGGAGCAACGGAAAAGCCCTTTTCGGTCAGTTCCTCGAACAGCTCTTCGTGGATGATATGCACCTGGCGCAGGTTGGGCTGCGTCGGATCGGCCGCGACGCGTGAGCGGTGCTTCACGGTCACCCCCATATGCGCGTCGCCTTCCACGCCAAGGCCGGTCAGCAATTGGATATGATCCTTGTTCTGCTTGCTGAAGCCATGCACGCCGCTGCTGCTGACCGCCGTCACATATATGCGCTTGTCGCCCATGCCGAACCCTTCCATAAACGACCAGATCTCTATAGATTGGTATATACCAATTTCAGGGCGACAGAATTGTGATGGGTGAGAAAAATCGACAGGGCGAAAGCGTAAAATCCGCCGGAGGCTGGGCGACCGTTGCCAGAGAGCTGCGAAGCGCCATCGACAAGGGCAGGCATGCCCCCGGCAGTCGCCTGCCGAGCGAGCGCGCCCTGTCCGAGCAATTCGGCGTCTCGCGGGTGACGATGCGGCGCGCGATTGCCGAGCTGGAGGGGGAGGGGCTCTTGCGCGTGGCGCGAGGAAGTGGCGCCTATGTGCGCGCCGACATGCCCGTTCGCTTTCAATTGGGCGACAAGGTGCGATTCAGCAAGGATCTGACCGCGACGGACGCAAAACTGACGCGAAAGGTTTTCTCGGCAAGGGAGGTTCCGGCAAATGCCGATATTGCTGGCAGGCTGAACCTGCAGCCGGGCGAGGCGGTGCTGGAAATGTGCGTGATCGCCTATGCCGACAACCTGCCCGTCTCGGTGGTCATGCGCAGTTGCTCGGCTGCGCGCTTTGCCGGCCTGGCGCAGAAGTTCGGTTCAATGGGGTCGTTCACGGCAGCACTGAAGGATTATGGCGTAAAGGATTATTGGCGACGGTCCACCGACATCACGGCGCGCATGCCCACGGAAGCCGAGGCGCGTCTTCTGCAGCAATCGCGCCTCGCACCGGTGCTCGCCTATGCCGGCGAAGACATCGATGCCGAGGGCGCGATCATTTCCTGCCAGATCGGCTGCTTCGCTTCCGAGCGGGTCGTCGTCACGGTGTAGGACCGTAAATCTGGTCTCAGGCCTTGAGGACCTTCCCGGGATTCATGATCCCGGCCGGGTCGAATGCCGTCTTGATGCGGCGCATCAGGTCCATCTCGATATCCGAGCGGATCGAAGCCAGCTCGTCTCGCTTCAATTGGCCGATGCCGTGCTCGGCGGAAATCGAGCCGCCATGCTGCAGCACCAGCCCGTGCACGATCTTGTTCATCTCGCGCCAGCGGCCGATGAACTCCGCCTTGTCGGCGCCGACGGGCTGCGAGATGTTGTAGTGGATATTGCCGTCGCCCATATGGCCGAAGGCGCAGATGCGTGCGCCCGGCATGGCGGCGACAACGGCCTTTTCGGCTTCCGCCATGAATTGCGGGATCTGTGCGACCGGCACGGAAACGTCATGCTTGATCGAGCCGCCTTCCGGCTTCTGCGCGTCGGACATGCTCTCGCGCATGTGCCAGATGGCCGTCTGCTGAGCTTCCGAGCTGGCAATGGTCGCATCCTGAATCAGGCCGGCTTCGTAGCCCTGTTCGAGCAGCGCCGTCATCATCCGCTCGGCTGTTTCAGCCGAATCGGACGTGGAGATATCGATCAGCACATACCAGGGATGCGCCGTCTCCAGCGGGTCGCGCACGCCCGGAATATGGCGAACGGTGAATTCGACGCCGATGCGCGGCATCAGCTCGAAGCCGGTCAGCGCCGTGCCGCACAGGCTGGAGGCGTTCTTGAACAGTGTCAGCGCGTCCTCGACCGACTGCAGGCCGGCAAAGGCGACCTGATGGCCGAGCGGCTGCGGGAAGAGCTTCAGCACCGCGCCGGTGATGACGCCGAGCGTGCCTTCCGCGCCGATGAAGAGGTCGCGCAGATCGTAGCCGGTATTGTCCTTCTTCAGGCGGCGCAAGCCGTTCCAGATTTCGCCGGTCGGGAGCACCACTTCGAGGCCGAGGCAGAGCTGGCGCATGTTGCCATAGGCAAGAACGGCCGTGCCGCCGGCATTGGTGGAAAGGTTGCCGGCAATGCGGCAGGACCCTTCGGAGCCGAGCGACAGCGGAAACATGCGGCCATGCTCGGCTGCCGCCTTGTGAACGTCCGCCAGAATGCAGCCGCCGTCGACGATCATGGTATTGCCGACCGGATCGATATCGCGCACTCGGTTCATGCGCTCCAGCGACAGGATGATGTCGGAGCCGCCCTCGCGCGGCGTCTGGCCGCCGACGAGGCCGGTATTTCCGGTCTGCGGAACGATGGCCGCGCCGGTCTCGCTGGCGAGTTTCAGGATCGCCGAAACCTCCTCCACCGAGCCGGGCTTCAGCAGCATGGGCGAAGCGCCGTGATAGAGCCCACGGTTTTCGACGAGATGCGGTGCGATCTCCGCCGGGTCCCGCACGGCATGTTTTTCGCCGACGATGGCGGCGAAGCGAGCGAGGAGGTCGGAAGAGGGGGCGGAGCTGCTCATGGCGTGTCCTTTGCCGGTAGGTCGGGCTAGTTCATTCTCGTGGTGCAGCCGCGCGACGCAGCCGGTCGTTGATGGCCTCGCCGAGGCCCTCGTCGGGAATATGCGAAAAGGCGATGGTCGCCGCGCCGGTCGCATCGGCGCGCTTCATGAAGTCGAAAAGGTTTGCGGCGGCCTCGGAAAGATCGCCGGTGGCGCTCAGATCCAGCACGGCAACGGCGTTCTCCATGCCGGCAATCTCGGGTGTCCCGAAGCGGATCAGCGCCTCGTTTGCGGACACATCCCTTGCGTCGAGCCGCACGGCGGCCCCCGGCGCATAGTGAGAGGCGAGCATTCCGGGCGCCTCGATCGCAGCCGAAGCTTTCTTCTTGCGCTTCAGCGCCTTGCCGGCTACCCGCTCGATTTCGCTGGCCGCGAGCCCACCGGGCCGCAGCAGGCGCATCTCGCCATCCTCGACCTTGACGATGGTCGACTCCACGCCGACGACCGAAGCTCCGGCATCGAGGATCAGCGTGATTCGCTCCCCGAGATCGTCATCGACATGATCGGCGCTGGTGGCGCTGATCTTGCCCGACGTATTGGCGCTCGGCGCGGCAAGCGGGCGGTCGAAGGCACGGATCAACTCGCCGGCGAAACCTTGAGGCACGCGGATGCCGACCGTGTCGAGACCGGCGGTCGCCAGCGGATGGATGCCGCTGTCGGCCTTGAGCGGCAGCACCAGCGTCAACGGGCCGGGCCAGAAGGCTTCCGCCAGCTTGCGGGAAATGGGATCGAAGACGGCATAACGTTCCGCCATGGCGAGATCGCTCATGTGGCAGATCAGCGGATTGAAGCGCGGCCGTCCCTTCGTCTCGTAGATCCGCGTAATGGCGGCCGGGTTGGTGGCATCGGCGGCGAGCCCGTAGACCGTCTCCGTCGGCAATCCGATCGGCAAGCCTTCGGCAAGCGTTGCCGTTGCGACGTCGATCGCCGTTTGCGGATGTTCGAGAATGTCTATGTGTCGTGCCATGGCCTGCCTGCTTGCAGTTCAGGCCGTTCTTATGCCCTTCGAGTTTTCGGATCAATCGTCAAAGCTGGCGAATGATGTCGCGAAGCTGTTCGTTGCGGGCACCGAGCAGGAGAACGTTGCGGATGGCGATCTGCGGATCGTGCGTATGGAACAGCACGCCGTTGCCGCGGATCTCACGATTGATCGTCAGCCTCTTGTCGTCCGCTTCCTTGTCCGGATGGACGGCGACGGCGAAATACATCCGCGAATATTTCAGGCTGATGTCTTCGAAGAAGTTTTCTTCCTGGCCGATGCGGGCGAAGAAGTTGGCGATATAGAAGGCCCAGTTCACGTCCTCATATTGCGCGAACTGTGTCCGCGCGGCTGTAACGTGACAATAGCCGAGATGCGGCGTGTCCTTCAGCGTGTGATGAAAGATGAGCTTCGGAAAACGGATGGATTTGTGGAAGCTGTTGAGCCGGTCATGGGTCTTTTCGCCGGCATCCCTGAGCTTCAGCGCGGTACGCTCGGCCACCTGCTGATGACTGAGGTATTCGCGCTCTTCCGCAAGCCAATGCGGCCTGTCGCGGTTGATGCGGCCCGTGCGCAGGAATTCGCTGTGCCCCGTCGTCGGTGCCGCCGGCGCCGGTTCGGGGTCGGCGGGCTTCCCAGCGTCGAAATATCTGAGTTTGGCCATGCCGGATCTCGCTATAAAACTCTCTATGCGGGACGATAGATCGCAGAGCTTGAGCCGGGCTTAACCGCGCCGGGCCGGCAAACCTTCGAGGAGACGAAAGAACATGCCAGGAATGACCGATCTCACGCAGCTGCTTTCCGGCATGAAGCCTCATCTCGTCGAGGGTGAGTTCGTCTATTGCACCGTGCCGGCCTCCGCGCTCGCGGATCATCTGCATCTGGAGCCGATCGGGCTTTTCCGGGAGAAGGAAGGCGTGACGCTGATCCTTCCCCTGGAGACGGCGAAGCAAGCGGGGCTTCCGGCGGCACCGGCAATGCGGATGATTACGCTCGAGGTCCACTCGTCTCTCGAGGCCGTGGGCCTGACGGCGGCCTTCGCCACGGCCCTTGGAAACGAGGGGATCAGCGCCAATGTCGTTGCCGCTTACTATCACGATCATATCTTCGTGCCGGCTGCCGATGCCGGGCGTGCGATGGCCGCCCTGATGGCGCTTTCCGCCGCCCAATCATCCCCCTGAGCGCCGGCCGGCGGCTGATCTGTCGCAATCAGAATAAAGCGTCATCGATGCGATGTGGATGGCGCATATGCCGCACTTTCCACGCAGGCACATAAGAGCTTGAATTACCTTCCTATATTGGCGCTGTTTGCAACCGTCCCACGGCCCCGTTTCACCTGTCGTCAATTTCGAAGCCGATGTCGCATTGCAGCGCAGCCGCCGACAGGGCCGAGGGATATGATGATATCAATCTCAAGGTGCCGTCTGCTAGGGAGGCGGAGAATTGGGAAGCCGGTCAAAATCCGGCGCTGCCCCCGCAACGGTGGTGGAGTAAGGCATGGCGGATAAAGCCACTGGGTCTGGTCGGCCTGGGAAGGTGCCATGGGGTTCTGGAAACAGGGCCGCTCCAGAGCCCGGAAACCAGCCTTGGGCACATATGGTTTACTGACCGCGGCGGGCGGCCAGGACATTGCACCCGGCTGTTCCCAACCGGCCGCGCATGTCCTCTGCTCGTCTCCCGGTACTGCGCGAGGATAGGCAAATGGATATCAACAGCAATGTTTTGCGGCAATTGAAAAATCGCCGGCCGGGTTTCAGCCTGGAGCAACCCTTCTACACCGACGCCGAGTACTTCAAGCTCGACATGGAGATGATCTACTATCGCGACTGGCTGTTCATCGGTCACGATTGCGAAGTGCCGCGCGCGGGCAACTACTTCACCGTCCAGATCGGCGATTACCCGATCGTCATCGTTCGCGGCCGCGACCAGGTTATCCGCGCCTTCCACAACAGCTGTCGCCATCGCGGTTCGCGCGTCTGCACGACCGATCGCGGTTCCTCGGCAAAGCTGGTCTGCCCCTATCATCAGTGGACCTACGAGCTCGACGGCTCCTTGCTGTTCGCCCGCCAGATGGCCGAGGATTTCGACAAGACCCAGTATTCGCTGAAGCCGGTCCATTGCGAAAGCGTCGGCGGCTACATCTTCATCTGCCTGGCAAAGAACGCTCCGGACTTCGCGTCCGTCCGCGCCACGATCGAACCCTACATGGCGCCGCACCGCATCAGCGAAGCCAAGATCGCCTTCCAGAGCACCATCATCGAAAAAGGCAACTGGAAGCTGGTGTGGGAAAACAATCGCGAGTGCTATCACTGCGCCGCCAATCATCCCGAACTTTGCCGCACCTTCCCGGAAGCGCCGACCGTCAGCGGCGTGCAGGGCGCGATGAGCGATCCCGTGATCACCGCGCATTGGGCGCATTGCGAAGCCGCCGGCCTGCCGAGCGAGTTCAAGCTCTCTCCGGATGGGCAGTTCCGCACGGCGCGCATGCCGCTGATCGAAGGCGCGGAAAGCTACACCATGTCCGGCCAGAATGCCGTCAAGCGGCCGCTCTCTCCGGATGTGACGGTCAACGGCATCGGCACCATGCTTCTGTTCCACTATCCGACGACGTGGAACCACATACTCGGCGATCACGCCATTTCCTTCCGCGTCCTGCCGATCAGCGCCGAGGAAACCGCCGTCACCACCAAGTGGATCGTTCACAAGGATGCGGTCGAGGGTGTCGACTACGATCTTGAGGAACTGACCCACGTCTGGACCGAAACCAACGATCAGGACCGTCGTATCGTCGAGGAAAATGCCTTCGGCATCCGTTCGCCGGCTTACGAGCCCGGCCCCTATTCGGAAATCCATGAAGGCGGCGTCATGCAGTTCGTCGAATGGTACACGAATTTCATGATCAACCGGCTGCAGGGCGACCAGGCCAAGCTCTCGGCGGTAGCCTGAGAATGAACATGGCCGTCTCCCTTCCGCATCGCCACCTAGATCAGATGCAGCCTTGGAGCGACAGGCAGCATCTGCTCGAATGCCTCTCGGCCACGCCGGAAGCCCCCGACGTGATGACCTTCACCTTCAGGTCCGACAAGGACAACTGGTTCCGCTATCTGCCGGGCCAGTTCGTGACGCTTGAGCTGCCGACGGCTCCGGAGCCGGTCATGCGCACCTATACGCTCTCCTCGACGCCGTCGCGGCCGTTCTCGGTCGCGGTGACGGTGAAGGCGCAGAAGGATAGCATCGGCACGCGCTGGATGTTCGAGAACCTGAAGCCGGGCATGCGCATCAAGGCTTTCGGCCCTCTCGGCGATTTCAGCCATATCCGTCATCCCGGCGAGAAATATCTCTTCGTTTCCGCCGGCTCCGGCATCACGCCGATGATGTCCATGACCCGCTACATGTCCGACACCGCGCCGCTGTCGGATATCACCTTCATCAACTGTTCGCGCGGCCCGGCCGACATCATCTTCCGCTCCGAGCTGGAATATCTCGCGCGCTTCATGCCGAACCTCAATCTCGGTCTCATCGTCGAGGGTTGCGGCCGCACCGATCTTTGGTCGGGGCTGAAGGGCCGCATCGACAAGGCGAAGATCGGTCTGCTGGCCCCCGATTTCATGGATCGCACGATTTTCTGCTGCGGTCCCGAAGTCTTCATGGATGCCGTTCGTTCCATGCTGGAAGCCCATGGCTTCGACATGAAGCGCTACCACCAGGAAAGCTTCCAGCCGGCCAACGCGGCGACGCCGCTCGCGGAAGTGAGCGACGATGCCTCGACGGAAGCCGCAACGACGATCCGCTTCACCATGGCCGGCAAGGACGTCGTCTGCGCGGCAGGGCAGACCGTGCTGCAGGCGGCGCGGGGCGCAGGCGTGCGTATCGGCGCGGCCTGCGAATCCGGTCTTTGCGGCACCTGCCGCGTGATGAAGCTCTCGGGCGACGTCGAGATGAGCCACAATGGCGGCATCCTCGATGACGAGATCGACGAGGGTTACATCCTCGCCTGCTGCTCCCGCCCGAAGACGGACGTGCAGATCGAAGCCTAGAAATCCTCGTAGTTCAGCTCGTTGATTTCGACGGGCTTCGTCGATGGCGGCGTGGACGCGGTGACGATGGTGTCGACCATGAGCGAGACCAGTGTCTGCCGCGGTCCGCTGCACAGGGACGCGAGCGCGATCGTCAGGTCCGGTGCGGGCAGAGGCTTGGCCGGCAGGAGATCGCCCTGCGGCCAAACCTTGGCGAGCTGGATCCTGGTCATCGGCACGACATTGACGTCGATGTCGGTCAGGGTGCCGGGAACGCGGTAGGGGCAGCTCTTTTCGGAGCAATTGTCCGACGAAGCGAACTGCCAGATGGCATAGCTATCCCAGTTGCCGAGCGGGAACGTGCCCTTCACATCCGGCTTGTAACGGGCATACCAGAGCGGCAGCCGCGACAGCAGCGGATAGGTGCCGCGATGATCGGCGATATATCGCGCCGTGTTATGATTGGTATAGAGGATCGGATAGCGCCCGGTCCTGATCTTGATATGGGCCACGAAAATCTGCGCATCGTCCAGCGACATGAACTGCGTGGTATCCATGCCGTCTATGTCGAGCACCATCAACTCGTCCGGCTGGGGATCGGCATAGTCGAGAAAATGATTGGCCTGATCGATCGGATTGCCGGGCCGTCCCAGATGATAGGCGCCCCACAACAGACCATTCGTTTTTGCAAGCATGCGGCGAGTTTGAAACAGCTCGCGGCTGACGGCATATTTGCGCCACATCGTCTTGCAATGGGCCACCGTATCGCCGGCATGATCCCCCGTGCAGCTGAAGCTTTCAGGGAGACCGTCGGAGGCCTTGGAGATGAAACCGGCGATCCGCTTGTCTTGCAGAAATGCATTCCAGTCGATGGTGTTCAGCTCGTAAGCATCGACGATCAAAGCGTTTTTCGGATCTGTCCAGGGTTGGTTTTCACCGGCCGAAAGCTTGGAGGCCGGACCCATCAGGGTCAGGATCGTCAGGATGCTGCAAATCAGGAGCGTACTCTGCCGGTATCCTTTCATGAAATAATAGTAAGGATTGCTGGTTAATCTTGGGTTAAGAATGCAATCACTATAAATTCATCGTGGAGCCCCGCATAACTCCTTAAATTGGTAGAGATTTGAGGAACTAAATAAAGTGCTGCCGCGTTTCTTGTCGTCTACTCCGATATGCGACGAAGCAGGCAGCGAAACCTCGCTCGGGAAGCATTCCCGATATGAAACGCTATGGGCTTGAACACAAGTCGAACCAGGGAATGGAGATGAAAATGCTTGGTTTCCGTGCGAAAATCGCGACCGTCGCCGTTACGGCGGCCGTCACTCTGACGAGCTTTGCGCCGTCTTTCGCCATGCAGATGCCCGCTGCCCCCGTCGTATCGGCGGACAAGGCCGCGCCCGCCAATCTCGAACAGGTGCAATGGCGTCGCGACGGCTACTATCGCCGTGGCTGGTATGGCGGCTATCGCGGTTATTCGGGCTATCGACATGGCTATCGCTACCACGACGGCTACTGGTTCCCACTGGCCGCCTTCGGCGCCGGCGCGCTCGTTGGCGGAGCGATTGCCAGCCAGCCGCGCTATTATGCTCCGGCACCCGCTCCAAGCGCCGGCATCAACCCGCGTCACGTCGAATGGTGCGAGGCACGTTATCGTTCCTACCGCTCCTACGACAACACGTTCCAGCCCAATTCGGGCCCGCGCCGTCAGTGCTATTCGCCCTATTTCTGAGGACGCTTCAGGACTCGTCGATGCAAAGCCGCCCGGTCTGCGCCGGGCGGCTTTTTCATGCCGTGCGCGGCCTCAGAGAATATTGACGCGCTTGAGAAGCCACCATGCCAGCAGCATGGATACGATGATGAAGCACACGGCATAGCCGGTGCCGCTCGACCCGCCCGAAAGGGGGAGGCTCGAAGTGTTCATGCCGAAGAAGCCGGTCACCAGCGTCGGCGGAAGCAGGAATGCGGTCATGATCGACAGAATGTAGAGATGCCTGTTGATCTCGGAGGAGAGCTTCGAACCGATTTCTTCGTGCAGCAGCCTGGCGCGCTCCTGCAGCGCATAGATATCGTGTTCGACCGCTTCCAGCCGGCCCGTCAGGCGCCCGGCGACATCCTCGAAGCCGAGCGGCATTTCCTCGTCGTCCGAAGCGGCGGCATGGCGCATCAGCGACAGGACGGTCCGCAGGTGGCGGTGCAGCCGCACGATCGTCCTCCGGATGGGCGGAAGCTGCGTGCGCTCGTCGCGCGTGGTGTTCCCGTGGACGAAGTCCTCGATAAGATTCAGCTCTTCGCTGATCTCTATGACGACTGAGATCAGAGTGCGCTGGAACTCGACCACAAGCAGCTCGAAGATATCGAGCGGCCGGGAAAATCTGGTGGCGTTCTTCTCGATCAGCACGCGCGCCCGGTCCAGGCTGCGAAGCGGCTGCAGGCGGCTGGTGATGAGCATCCGGTCGGTCACTGCGAAGTGCAGCCAGCCGATATCGTGCGTATCCCGGGCGAAGTCCCGCTGAAAATCGACCAGGGTGCCGAAGAGCATCTGGTCGTCGACGGTGATCGTCGCGTGGGTCTCGTGCGTCGTCAGAGCGATGCGCGCGGCGTCGTTCAGCCCGGGCGCATCCTCGAGGAAGGCGGCAACACGAGCGTCCACGAGATTGAGATGCAGCCAGAGGAAACCCTCTTCTGCAAACAGCGTCGAACGATCGATGTCGTCAGGCAGGCGTTCCGGCTTGGTTGCTCCGGGACGGAGCCGGTAGGCCCAGATGAAGCCTGGTATCGTGTGGGCTGACGTGAGCGTGTTCATGGCGGTATCGTTCGCATTGTCTGAACAGTTGCCTTAGTCTTCGTTCATGACGATTGTTTATGCAAGCCCACCTTCCAATGGAATAATTGATGCGCCGGGTAGCAATGCCACACGCGTGTAGCGCCTCCAGGGCGCAAATGTCGTGCCGGTTCGCGACAGAGTGGAAATGGTTACCAGGCTTTTGAAAAAAATTGACGCTTACGTAAAAATAAAAATAGCTGTAACAATACATCGCCGTTCGGCCCGGGTGAGGCGGGTCATTGGCAGCACCAATGCGGAGGAAGCAGCATGTACAACGCGCCAGTCGAAGAAATCGCATTCACGCTGAAGCACGTCGCGGGCATGGGACGCGCCATGGATGAGGGCATCCTCGGCGATCTCAGCGCCGATGTCGTCGACGCCATCCTTTCGGAGGCGGGGCGGTTTGCCGGCGAGGAAATGGAACCGCTTGCCGAAATCGGCGACAAGCAGGGTGCAAGGCTGGTCGACGGCAAGGTGGTTCTTCCCGATGGCTGGGAGAAGCTCTATCGCGACTGGACTGCCGGCGGCTGGAACGGCTTGACCGCGCCGGAGGAATTCGGCGGGCAGAGCCTGCCGCATATGCTGAATATCGCGACGCTGGAAATGTGGAATTCCGCTTCCATGGCGTTCGGTCTGGCCCCGACGCTGACCATGGGTGCCGTCGAGGCGCTGATTGCGCATGGCAGCGACGACCTCAAGACGAAATATCTGGCAAAGCTCGTCTCCGGCGAATGGTCCGGCACCATGAACCTGACCGAGCCGCATGCCGGCTCCGATGTCGGGGCGCTGCGTACGCGTGCCGAACGCCGCGACGACGGCACCTATCGCCTCTTCGGCCAGAAGATCTTCATCACCTGGGGCGATCATGAGGCAGCCGAGAACATCGTCCATTTCGTTCTCGCGCGCCTGCCGGATGCGCCTGCCGGCACGCGTGGCATTTCGCTGTTCCTCGTGCCGAAATTCCTCATGAACGACGATGGCTCGCTCGGTGCGCGCAACGACTATTTCGCCCATTCGCTCGAACACAAGCTCGGCATCCACGGCTCGCCGACCTGCACGATGATCTATGGCGACGGCAAATACGGCACGGAAAAGGGCGCCGTCGCCTGGCTCGTCGGCGAGGAGAACAAGGGTCTCGCCTGCATGTTCACGATGATGAACAATGCGCGCCTGGCCGTCGGTATCCAGGGGGTGGCAATCGCCGAGGCCGCGACGCAAAAGGCCATTGCCTATGCCAGGGAACGCACGCAGGGCCGTGCGCCCGGCACGGCGGCATCGGGTATGAGCCCGATCATAGAGCATCCCGATGTCGCGCGCATGCTGCTGACGATGAAAGCCCTGACGCAGGGCGCCCGCGCGATCTGCTATGCCTGCGCCGAGGCGATCGACATGTCGCATCGCGATCCGCGGAAAGGCCGTTACTGGCAGGAGCGCGCCGCGCTGCTGACGCCGATCGCCAAATCCTTTTCCACCGATGCCGGCGTCGATGTCGCCTCGCTCGGAATTCAGGTCCATGGCGGCATGGGTTTCATCGAGGAGACAGGTGCCGCGCGCCTGCTGAGGGACGCGCGCATCGCTCCGATCTATGAAGGCACCAACGGTATCCAGGCCATCGATCTGGTGACCCGCAAGCTCACCATCGCCAACGGCGATCATCTGCGTGGCTTCGTTGCCGAGCTGCGCGAGATCGCCGATGCCGTCGCCAGGTCCAATCTCGAAGGCTTCGGCGAGACGGCGTCACGGCTGCAGGCGGCCATTGCCGATCTGGAAAGGGCGAGCGAGTGGCTTCTGGCGAAGCAGGCGGAAGGCGCCGTCGCCGAGGCGCTGGCGGGTGCCACGCCTTATCAGCGGCTCTTCGGCTTGGTGCTGACGGGATCCTATCTGGCCAAGGGCGGCCTCGCCGACGCCGGCGATGGCGAAGGGGGCAAGCGCATTGCGCTCTGCCGTTTTGCCGCGGAGAACCTTCTGGCCGAAACCGCCGCCCTCTCCGACCGCGTCGTCGCGGGGGCCTCCAGTCTCGAAGCCGCACGTATCGCACTTGCTTGAGGAAAAGCCATGACCGATCACATCCTTGTCGAACGTCCCGAAAGCGCACCGCACATCCAGATCATCCGGTTCAATCGCCCGGACAAGAAGAATGCCATCACCCGCGGCATGTACCAATCGATGACCGCGGCGCTGAAGGCCGCAGACGACGCGCCGGATATCCGCGTTAATGTCTTCCTCGGGACCGAAGGCTGCTTTTCGGCTGGGAACGATCTCGCCGATTTCCTCGCCTTCGCCCAGGGCGGCAGCATGGGAACCGAGGTCGTGGATTTCCTCGTCGCGCTGGCGAGCGCAAGAAAGCCGGTCGTCTCAGGCGTGGATGGTCTGGCGATCGGCATCGGCACCACCCTTAACCTGCATTGCGATCTGACGGTCGCTTCCGATCGCAGCCTGTTCAAGACACCCTTCGTCGATCTGGCCCTCGTTCCCGAGGCAGGGTCGAGCCTTCTCGCCCCGCGCGTGATGGGCCACCAGCGCGCCTTCGCCCTACTTGCCCTTGGTGAAGGTTTTTCCGCCGCGCAGGCGAAGGAGGCCGGCTTGATCTGGAAGGTGACCACACCGGACGCAGTTGAAGCCGAAACGCTCTCTCTGGCCGCCAAGCTCGCCGCAAAGCCCCCTGAAGCGCTTGCAATCGCGCGCAACCTCATGCGCGGCGCGCCGGATGCCGTGCTCGGCCGCATCAGGGAAGAGGCCGAGCAGTTTGCGGCACGGTTGAAAAGCGCCGAAGCCCGCGCCGCCTTCGAAGCCTTCATGAAACGATGAAGACCAATCCGCCCTCGTGGTGAGGTGCGAAGCCCGAAGGGCGTAGCCTCGAACCACGAGGGTCGGCCTTACTTTTCCAGGGCCGCGACCACCTCGACATGCGAGGTCCACAGGAACTGGTCGATCGGCGTTACCCGCGTGATGCGGTAGCCGCCTTCGACCAGCAATGCGAGATCGCGGGCGAGCGTCAGCGGATTGCAGGAAACGGCGACGATCTTCTTGACCTGGGAGCGGGCCAGCTCCTTGCTCTGGAACTCGGCGCCGGCGCGCGGGGGGTCGAAGACGACGGCGTCATAGACCTTAAGCTCCTGCATCATCAGCGGCCGGCGGAACAGATCGCGGCGTTCGACGGTGACGGGCTTCAGCCCTTGCGTGTTCCGGGCTGCCTGATCGAGCGCGGCCAGCGGCTTGTCTTCCCCTTCCACCGCATGCACCCGCCCGATCCGCGCCAGGCGAAGCGAAAAGGTGCCGCTGCCGGCAAAAAGATCGGCAATGCGCTTCGCCTTGCCGACATGGGCCGTCACCAGTTCGACCATGGCGTCCTCGGCCTGCCGGGTCGCCTGTGTGAAGGCGCCGGGCGGCGGCAAGACCGGCACGCCCCCGAAGTCGATCATCGGTTTTGTCGGCTCCACGAGAATTTCGCCGTTCAGCGACAGGCGGGCGATGCCGCGAAGCGACAGCACGGTTTCGATCGTGCTGCGGCGCTGCTTGTCGGAGAGCGACTTGATGCCGTCGACGGCGAGATCGAGACCGGTTTGAGTCTCCAGCACCGAAATGCGAAACGCTTCCGCATTGACGGCGAGCGCCGCCGCGATCGTCTTGATCGCCGGCAAACGGGCCATGATGCCGGCCGAGGCGATGGGACATTCCTCGATGGCGACGATGTGGTGGCTTTCGGCCTGGTTGAAGCCGATGAGCATCTCTTTTTCGGTTTTCCGCGCGGCGAAGACGACCTTGCGGCGCTCGCCCGGATGGGCGGCAACGATATCGTCCACCTCGGGCGTCAAACCCTTGGAGCGTAGTGCATCGACGACGAGCTGGCGCTTGAAGGCGCGATAGGGCGCATCGGCATAGTGCTGCAGCGTGCAGCCGCCGCAGGTGCCGTTGACGCCGTGCGGGCCGAAGTGCCGACAGTGCGGCTCCTGCCGATCCGGCGAGGCCGATGCGATCGACATCAGCGTACCCTGGCTTTTCACCCGCGCGATGGCGACGCTTTCGCCCGGCAGCGTAAAGGGCACGTAGATCGGCCCGTCCGCGCCCTGCGCGATGCCGTCGCCCTGGGCGCCGAGCTTCTGGATAGTCACGGTTTCAGTGCTCATGGCTTGATCCCTGCGAGAAGAAATTCCTGGTTG
Organism: Rhizobium sp. A37_96; assembly: GCF_053521765.1. NCBI lineage: Bacteria > Pseudomonadati > Pseudomonadota > Alphaproteobacteria > Hyphomicrobiales > Rhizobiaceae > Rhizobium > Rhizobium sp. A37_96. The sequence continues at coordinate 752,628 of NZ_JBNWDS010000002.1, forward strand.
CCGTCGCCGCCCGTTATCGGCGAGGCGATGAGGCCGAGGCTTTGCCAGCCCATGTCTTCGCTGAACCAGCGCTCGAGTTCGGCCGCAACCGCCGGAGCGGAGGAGGGGTCCTTCAAAAGGCCGGCCTTGCCGATCGCATCGCGACCGGCCTCGAATTGCGGCTTCACCAGCAAGGCGGCCCGCGCGCCGGGTTCGGCAAGCGCAAGGGCCGGCGCCAGAGCCAGCTTCAGCGAAATGAAGGAGACATCGGAAACGACGAAGGAGAAAGGCCCGCCGATATCCGCCGCGGTCAGGTTGCGCGCGTTCAGACCCTCGATATTGCTCACGCGCGGATCGGCCGATATGCGCGGATGCATCTGACCGTGACCGACGTCGATCGACGTGACATGGGCGGCGCCACGCTGCAGCAGCACCTCGGTAAAGCCGCCCGTCGATGCGCCGACATCGAGACAGTGCTGTCCTTGCGGATCGAGACCGAAATGGTCGAGCGCCGCCACCAGCTTCAACGCCGCGCGCGAGACGTAATCTTGCGCCGGATCGTCGATGCTGATCTTTGCATCTTCGGTAAACACCGCGCCCGCCTTGGTCACGATCTTGCCGTCCACCGTCACGGTGCCGCGCTGGATCGCATCGCGCGCACGAGATCGGCTGGCGAAGAGCGAGAGGGTGACGAGAAGCTGGTCGAGGCGTTGCGGTTCGGACATGGGCTGTCCATGCAGGGCAATGGAATATGTTGCAAGCCTTTTATGCTGATATCGGCGTTGACGGCGGATTGCGGCCGGCCATAATCGCTGAAATCAACGGGCGAGGGGTATCATGCGGAAGATCGGCGGCTTTGCGGCGTTAATGGCGATGTTCGCTGCACCGGCCCTTGCGAACGACACCATGGCCGAGCTGAGAACCGGCGGACTCGCCTATGTCCGCACTGGCGATATCAGCATGGCCGAGGAAAAGCTCTTCGTTTCGCAGGCCGAAGTGCGCGTCGACTACGTCTTCGAAAACACCGCCGACAGGGATGTCGAAAGCGTCGTCGCTTTCCCGATGCCCGATATCAAGGGCGATATAGACAGCACGGTCGATGCCGGAAACGTCGATTCCGACAATTTCCTCGGCTTCACCGTGACGCAGGACGGCAAGGCCATCACCCCGACCCTTCAGCAGCGCGTATCGGTGGCGGGCGTCGATATGACGGACGAGCTGAAGGCGCACGGCATTCCCTTGCTGCCGCTGAGCAAGGCGGCGATGGATGCCGTCGCCACGCTGCCCCTCGATGTGCTCGAGGACTGGACGGCTCGCGGCCTGATCGCCGACGACGAATATGACAATGATGGTCAGGGCATGAAGCATCACCCGACGCCGATGTGGACACTGCACACCACCTATTGGTGGCGCACCAAGTTCCCCGCCAAGGCGAAGATTGCCGTCGAGCATCGCTACAAGCCGAGCGTCGGCGGCACCGTGGCCATCACCTTCGCCGGCGAGGAAGACTATCAGAAGCAGCAGCTGCAGGCCTATCGCAGCAAGTATTGCCTCGATGAAGCCTTCCTGAAGACGGCGACCAAGCTTGCGGCCGTGGCCGACAAGGGCGGCCGCAGCTACACCGAGAGCTGGATCTCCTATGTGCTGACGACGGGCGCCAACTGGTCCGGCCCGATCAAGCATTTCGAGCTGACGGTCGATAAGGGCAGCCCTGAGAATTACATCAGCTTCTGCGGCAGCGATGTGAAGAAGACGGGTTCGACCACCTTCCAGATGACGGCGCAGGATTTCTATCCCGAACACGACCTGGACATCCTGATTCTCTCCGCGGCGCCGGTGAACTAGGACGCGTTTAAATCCGATCGCGTAAAATTAAATAATTTTAAAGCCACAGCCTCTACTTGTACCCGGGATTGCGATGGTCTGTTTCGAGATCGTCGCCTGCCATGAAGGCTTCGCGTTTCCGCGTCCCAATCATGCCCTCCCTGAATATTTCGAGCGTCGGCCGCGGTCCCTCCCAAGCGCGGGCCGATCATGCTCGCCAGGACCGGCGCTCAGGAGGCGCTCGCTCATGTTTGCGAAAAAACTCTCGTTGAATGGCAAGCTTGCCATCACGTTTACGGCGCTGATCGCCATTTTCGCCTGTGTTTCCGCATTCGTCTATTCCAAGGAAGAAGTCTCCGCCGGTGCTGCTGCGGAGCAGACCAGGTCGCAGCAGCTCGTCAGCCTGATCGACGACTCGCTGCAGGCGATGCTCGAGCAGGCCGTCAATCTGCGCGGCTTCCTGCTTCTGCGCAGCGACAGCACCTATGGCGATATCTTCAACAATCGCGAACGGATGCTGAAGAGCATCGCCGCGGCCAAGCAGGCTGCCGCCGATTCTCCGGATCTGCTGCAAGCCATCGATAACATGCAGAAGGCCGCCGATCTTTATTTCCACCAGCTTGCGGAGCCGCAGGTCAAGGCCCGCAAGGAAACCGAAATGCCGCTCGACCAGATCGTCAAGATCGGCCAGAACGAAACCAAGGGTCAGCTCGACGGCTTCCGCGAAGCTGCAGCCAAGATCAAGCAGGCCGCCCGCGCCAAGGCCGGCGATCTGGCTGCCCTGCAGGATGACGCCAATGGCGATCTTCGCCTGACCCTCATCGTGGGCGGCGTCTTTGCCTCGTTCGCCGCCGCCGTGCTCGCCTGGCTGCTGTCGCGCCTCATCGTGCGCCCGATCGTCGGCATGACCGTGGCCATGGGTCGTCTGGCGAATGGCGAGCATGACGTCGAAGTCCCGGCTGTCGGTCGCGGCGATGAAGTCGGCCGCATGGCCGATGCCGTCCTGGTCTTCAAGCAGGCGGGCATCGAGAAACTCCGCCTCGCCGGCGAGACCGACCGTATGCGCGACGATGCCGAACGCCAGCGCCGGATGAACGACGAACGGAAGGCGCGCGAGGAGGACGAAATCCGCTTTGCCATGGAAACGCTTGCAGGCGGCCTCTCGGCTCTGTCGTCAGGCAATGTCGCCACCCGCCTGCACAACGCTTTTGCTCCGCAGTTCGACGGGGTTCGCACCGACTTCAACCATGCTGTCGAAAAGCTGGAAGCGGCCTTGCAGTCCGTTGGCTCCAATGCGCGCGCCATCAACGCCGGTGCCGACGAAATCCGTTCGGCCGCCGACGATCTGGCGCATCGCACCGAGCAGCAGGCAGCCGCCGTCGAAGAGACCGCCGCGGCACTGGAGCAGGTGACGACCACGGTTCGCGATTCGGCCAAACGCGCCGAGGATGTCGGTCATCTCGTCGAGCGCGCCCGCCTCGGCGCGGAACGATCGGGCGAAGTGGTGCGCAAAGCCGTCTCCGCCATGCAGCAGATCGAAAAATCCTCGGGCGAGATCAGCAACATCATCAGCGTCATCGACGACATTGCCTTCCAGACCAATCTTCTGGCGCTGAACGCCGGTGTCGAGGCTGCCCGCGCAGGCGACGCCGGCAAGGGCTTTGCCGTCGTTGCCCAGGAAGTGCGCGAGCTCGCCCAGCGTTCCGCCAATGCGGCCAAGGAGATCAAGTCGCTCATCACCACTTCGAGCGATCAGGTCCACACTGGCGTTTCGCTGGTCGGCGAAACCGGCAAGGCCTTGGAATTGATCGTTTCCGAAGTGCAGGAGATCAACCGCCACGTCGGCGCGATCGTCACCGCGACCCGCGAACAGTCGACCGGCCTGCAGGAGATCAACACCGCCGTCAACAACATGGATCAGGGCACGCAGAAGAATGCCGCCATGGTCGAGGAACAGACGGCTGCGAGCCATGCGCTTGCCCGCGAAGCTGCGGGGCTTAACGAGCTGCTTCAGCAATTCCGCCTCGGCAACACCGCTCAGGCGGCACCCGCTCGTCCGGTCGCGGCAACCGCGCGTTCGAAGCCTGCAGCATCGCCGGCTCGCGCTCTGGGGCGCACGGTCGCCAAGGCTTTCGCCGGCAAGGCGACGGCGGCGGCCGCCGTTGCCGCCCAGGATGATTGGGAAGAGTTCTGATCGTCCCGAGAGGCGCCCCGCGGCGATATCCCGCAAGGTCGCTCACTGCGAATCACCTTTCATGAACTTCGTCGGCCCGTCGCTTTGCGGCGGGCCGATTGCGTTTTTCACAGGCTGTTGCAAAGGTATGCCAGCCCGGCACCCGTCCTGTTTCGGGGCAGCCACGCCATTGCCGGCAGCGCTCTTGCCCTGGGAAACGGGCGGTTTGGGCGATGAGCGCCCGTTTCCCAGGCGGCTGGATCATCCTTTGGTCAAGATTTATTCAATATTTGATCGACAGCAGGGTTGCCCTCAGCGGCAAGCCGCCATTTTTATAAATCGCAGGATGATCGCCGAGGGAGATTCGAATGGGACAGCTCGTCCGAGTTCCGGCCAATGAAACACAAAGACTTTTGGCTGTACGCTCCCTGAATGCGATTCACAGCAGTCCGACGCCGGAGCTCGCGACCCTCGCGGAACTGGCGAGAGGCGTATTTGAAATGCCCTATGCGGCGATCAACATCATCGATGAGGATTGGCAGCGCATTGCAGGGCAGGCGGGGCTGAAGATCGCCGAATGCTCTCGCGATATGTCGATCTGCACGCGTGTGGTTTTCGACGACGAGCTGCTGGTCATTCCCGATCTTGCCGAGGATCCGGAATTGCGGAGCTTTTCCTTCGTCATCGAGGATCCGCGTTTCCGCTTTTATGCCGGAGCGCCGGTGCGGCTGGAAAACGGCCTGCCTGTCGGAGCCTTCTGCATTCTCGATCAGAAGCCGAGACGGTTCTCGCCGGGTGAGGAGCAAAGCCTGAGGCACTTCGCGCAGATCGCAAGCGCGCTGCTGCGTCTGCAGAAATCGAACCTGCTGATGGGGATAGCCGAAAATGGCTTGCGCACGGCTGCCATGACCGATCCGCTGACCCGTTTCTTCAACAGGTCGGCGCTGGAGGGCGTCGTCGATGGCGCGCTGAGCGCGGCCGTTGCCGCTGGCCGCCATTTCGGCGTTCTCTATCTCGACATGGACGGCTTCAAGTCGATCAACGATCGCTTCGGCCACAACGTCGGCGACGAAGTCCTGTGCGAGGCGGCGGCCCGCATTCGCTCGGTCGTCCATGCCGACGATATCGTCGTTCGCATGGGAGGTGACGAGTTCGCGGTATTCGTGTCGGTACCCCCGGACAGGAGCGCGCTTGTCTCATTGTCCGAACGATTGCTGATCGCATTCAGGGCGCCGTTTGCAGTCGATGGCGTGTCCATGTCTGCAAAATTGAGCATTGGCGTTGCACTCGCTCCGAAGGACGGCGCCACGCGCAAGCTGCTGCTGCAGAACGTCGATGCGGCGCTTTACCAGGCGAAAGCCGCCGGCCGCGATCGTGCCGCGGTCTTCAATGCGCTCGATGCTTGATGGCATCAGGCAGCCGCAGGGCCGCCTGATCTTTCATATCAGCCGGCAGCTTCGACGATGCGGCCATGGCCGAGCGCGCGGAACACCGTCTGCACGATGCCGGCACGGTCGAGGCCAGCCTTGGCGTTCATCGCCTCGGGCTTGGCCTGCTCCATCCAGATGTCGGGCATCACGAGCGAGCGGATCTTCAGGCCGCTGTCGAGCAGGCCTTCATTGGCAAGGAACTGCATGACCTGGCTGCCGAAGCCGCCGACCGAGCCTTCCTCTATGGTAATCAGAATCTCGTGGTGGGCGGCCAGCTGGCGGATAAGGTCGTGATCGAGCGGTTTGGCGAAGCGCGCATCCGCGACGGTCGTCGACAGGCCGGCGGCATCGAGATCCTCGGCTGCGGCAAGGCTGTCGGCCAGCCGCGTGCCGAAGGACAGCAACGCGACTTTCGTACCCTGCTTCATCACGCGGCCCTTGCCGATCTCGAGGATCTGGCCGCGCTCCGGCATTTCGATGCCGACGCCTTCTCCGCGCGGATAGCGGAAGGAGATCGGGCCGAGATCATAGGCGGCGGCGGTGCGCACCATATGCTTGAGCTCCGCCTCGTCGGCGGCGGCCATGACGACGAAACCCGGCAGCGTCGCGAGGAAAGCCGTGTCGAAGGAGCCCGCATGGGTCGGGCCATCGGCACCGACAAAGCCGGCGCGGTCGATCGGGAAGCGGACCGGCAGGCCCTGGATCGCCACGTCATGCACCACCTGGTCGTAGGCGCGCTGCAGGAAGGTGGAATAAAGCGCGGCGAAAGGCTTGTAGCCTTCCGCGGCAAGCCCGGCTGCGAAGGTCACGGCATGCTGCTCGGCAATGCCGACGTCGAAACAGCGCTTGGGGAAGAACTCCTGCAGCTTGTCCAGGCCGGTGCCGTTCGGCATGGCGGCGGTAATGCCGACGATCTTCTCGTCGAGCGTCGCCTCCTGCACCAGGGCATCGGCAAAGACGCTGGTATAGCTCGGCGCATTCGGCTTCACCTTGGTCTGTGCGCCGGTGATGACATCGAACTTGTTGACGCCGTGATATTTGTCGGCGGCCGCTTCGGCAGGGGGATAGCCCTTGCCCTTCTGCGTGACGACATGGATCAGCACCGGTCCCTGCGCATTGTCGCGGACATTGCGCAGCACCGGCAGCAGGTGCTCGAAGGAATGACCGTCGATCGGGCCGATATGGTAGAAGCCCATCTCCTCGAACATGGTGCCGCCGGTCACATAGCCCCGTGCGTGCTCGACGGCCCGCGTGATGGCGCGGTCGACCTTCTTGCCGAGATAGGCGGTCAGCTTCTTGCCGAAGTCGCGGAAGCCTATGTAGGTGCGGCCGGAAGCGAGCCGGGCAAGATAGGCGCTCATCGCCCCGGTCGGCGGGGCAATCGACATGTCGTTGTCGTTGAGGATGACGATCAGCCGCGCGTCGAGCGCGCCGGCATTGTTCAGGGCTTCATAGGCCATGCCCGCCGACATCGCGCCGTCGCCGATGACGGCGATCACCCGGCGGTCGGTCTGATCCAGCTCGGCGGCCACCGCCATGCCGAGGCCGGCGGAAATGGAGGTCGACGAATGCGCGGCACCGAAGGGATCGTATTCGCTTTCGGCCCGGCGCGTGAAGCCGGAAAGACCGTCTTCCTGGCGCAGCGTGCGAATGCGGTCGCGGCGCCCCGTCAGGATCTTGTGCGGATAACACTGATGCCCGACATCGAAGATCAGGCGATCGTTCGGCGTATCGAAGACGCTGTGGATGGCGATGGTCAGTTCGACGACGCCGAGGCCGGCGCCGAGATGTCCGCCGGTGCGCGACACCGCATCGATCATCTCGTCGCGGACTTCGCGGGCCAGCTGCGGCAATTCCCGGTCCTCCAGCTTTCGCAGGTCGGAAGGATATTGGACCCGGTCCAGCAGGGGCGTCTGTGGCATTTGTGTCAAGGCGGATGCCTCTTTCTTGCTATTCTTGGGCGGTTGCCCGCCTTTACGTCAAAACAGATTGCGATAAAAGACGCCGAATTCAAGGTGCTCCCGAACAAGAAACATGTGGGATTGTCATGAACCCGTTAGCCTTCCGGCAGGGGAATGAACTCTTCCTCGTCGCCCGGCACGATATCGAAGCGGCCGGTGCGCCATTCTTCCTTGGCCTTTTCGATGCGCTCCTTTGAGGACGAAACGAAATTCCACCAGATATAGCGCTTCGAATTGAGCGCTGCACCGCCAAAAAGCATGAGATGACAGCCTTTTTCGGCTGCTTCCAGCGTAATCGCATCGCCGGGGCGAAAAACGAGAAGCTGATCCTGCTCGAAACGATCGCCCGCGACGACGAGCGAGCCCGAAAGGATGTAGACCGCACGCTCCTCATGCGCTGCCCCGAAAGGAAACGTTGCGCCCGGCTGAAGCTGCAGATCGACATAAAGCGTATCGGAGAAGGATTTCACAGGCGAGGTCAGTCCCTCGAAACTGCCGATCACCACGCGCCCGCTCACGCCGCCATCGGCGATGACAGGCAGTTCGCCCTTCTCCGTGTGGGCGAAGGAGGGGTCGATTTCCTCCTTTTCGTCGGGCAGCGCCAGCCATGTCTGCAGGCCGGACATGGCAAAGGGGTTGCTGCGCAGGTTCTCCGGCGTGCGCTCGGAATGAACGATGCCGCGCCCGGCCGTCATCAGGTTGACGTCGCCGGGGCGGATCACCTTGGCCGTGCCGAGGCTGTCGAGATGGCGGATCTCGCCGTCGAACAGGTAGGTGACGGTGGAAAGGCCGATATGCGGATGCGGGCGAACATCGAGCGCTTCGCCCGGCCGCAGGATCGCCGGTCCCATGCGGTCGAAGAAGATGAACGGCCCCACCAGCCGCCGCCGGCTGCTTGGAAGCGCGCGTCGCACGGAGAAGCCGCCGAGGTCGCTGGTGCGCGGGATGATGAGGTTCTCGATCGCGTCGCAGGCGAAGGCATCGCCAGCCTGAGGATCGTTGCCTGGGAAGAAGGACATGTCGGTTCTCCTTTCGGTTGAGACTCAACCTACCGGGAATGTCGGCCAAACTCAAACTTTCCTGTCGGCCTCAGGCGCCATCAAGCGGTTCGGTGCCTTGCGGCTTGCCGGCGCGGTCGAGCCTGATCTTCTCGATGCGGTTTTCCGCCGCGGAAAGCAGCGTCTCGCAATGCTTCTTCAGTGCTTCGCCGCGCTCGTAGATGGTGATAGATTCATCCAGCGCCACGTCGCCCCGTTCGAGCCGGGCAACGATGCTTTCAAGCTCCGCCACGGCCTTCTCGAAGGAATAGCCCGATACATCCGCCTTGGCGCTCTCACTCATCGTCAACCTCTCATCATGCGTAGAATATGCATCCCCGCCGACTCGGCGAGACCTTCCAGATCATAGCCACCTTCGAGCAGGCTGACGACCCGGTTCTTGGCGCTGCGGTCGGCGACTTCGAGCAGCCGTCCCGTCGCCCAGTCGAAATCCTCGCCGGTCAGGTTCAGCTGCGCGAGCGGATCGCGGTGATGGGCGTCGAATCCGGCCGAGATGATGATGAGATCCGGGCTGAAGTCGTGGAGCGCCGGCAGCACGCGCGACTTGAAGGCCTCGCGGAAATGATCGCCGCCGGTATTGGGGGACAGCGGCGCATTGACGATGGTGTTGCGCGCGCCGCGCTCGTCCTTCTTGCCGGTGCCGGGATAGAGCGGCATCTGATGGGTCGAACAGAAGAGAACGGAGGGATCGTCCCAGAAAATGTCCTGCGTGCCGTTGCCGTGGTGCACGTCCCAGTCGACGATGGCGACGCGTTCGGCGCCGTGGACCTTCTGCGCGTGGCGTGCGGCGATCGCCGCATTGTTGAAGAAGCAGAAACCCATGGCCTTGGTCTTCTCGGCGTGATGGCCGGGCGGACGGGCCGCGACGAAGACGTTGTCGGCTGCCCCCGTAAAGACATCGTCGACCGCCGCCATCGCACCGCCGACGCCGTGCATGATCGCCTGCAGCGTCTTCGGGCTGGCATAGGTGTCCGCCTCGAGCTGGTTGATCTCGCCCTCGTCGCCCTTGTCCGGCATCGAGCGCAGCACGAACTCCAGATGCTCTTCGGGATGCGCAAGCAGGATCGCATCCTCATGGGCGGGAGGGGCCTTTCGCCGGTCCAGCCGCTCGAAATTCGGATGCTCCAGCGCGATGTTCAGCGACCGCAGCCGGTCGGGTCGCTCCGGGTGGCCCGGCGGAACGATGTGCTCGAGAAAGATCGGGTGTTCGTAAAGACGTGTGCTCATGGGGCCAATCTATAAATGATGTCTGACGCCTATTAGAGGACATGGACAATGTCACTACAATGTCAACAACCCATCTTAACCACTTTGAGAGGGCGGCCGTTTACTTATCGAGGTGCGGTGTTAAGCTTTCGTTAAGGTCAGTATGGCGTCGGTCAGGGTTATTGCGTGATGGCGAGAGTAGAAAGATCCGATGTCATCGAGGTAAGGGTGCCGCCGCGCGATGTCGACCGGCACGGCCAGATGTTCATCGCCTCCTACATCTCCCAGGCGGAAACGGCGCTTTCGAATTTCTGGCGCACGCGGCCGCTGGTCGACGACGAGCCCATCTATATCGCCAAGAAGGCCTCTTGCTCGCTGCATCGCGCCTTGCGCTTCGATGACCTTGCCCGCTTCTCCATCAGTGTCAACAAGATCGGCGGCAAGTCGATCGGCTTCATGGTGATGGTCGAGACCGGCAACGAACTGGCCGCGGAGGTGGAAATCCTCTGGCTTGCAGTACGTGGCGATGAGCAGGATCCGGTGCCGCTGCCGGAAGACACGCGCGATTGGCTCTACAAATATCTCGCTTGAGCGGCTGTATGGCCGGCATCGCAGCCGCGAACCGCCGCGATTTTGTGTGAGATGTTCAGCTCCGCTGTGGCAGCAGCGGGTAGCCGGCCATGACGGCGCGGCCGACGAGCGCTGCGACCACGGCCTTGACGACGTCGCCCGGCACGAAGCCCAGCGATCCCAGAAACGCCTTGCTGAAGCCGATATTGAGGGCCAGCCAGGCAATGCCGAACGCATAGAGCACCACAACACCGCCGATAACGGCGGCTATGAAGAAGCCGACGCCTTGAACCAGGCCGCTCTGTTCCGGCTTTACCAGCCGTTCGGAGAGGTAACCGGTGATGAAGGCCGCGAAAATCCAGCCGACGAAGAAGCCGGCCGTCGGGCCGACGAACACCGCGAGGCCGCCTCGGCCGCCCGACAGGACCGGCAGGCCGATGGTCACGAGGACGACCACCAGCAGCACCGCGATCGTGCCGCGCTTGGCGCCGAGCACGACACCGGCGAGCATGACGCCGAGCGATTGTGCGGTGATCGGAACCGGAATGATGCCGATCGGGATCGGCGGCAGCAGGCCGAGCGCCACGATGATGGCGGCAAAAAGCGCCGAGAGGACGAGATCGCGGGTGTTCATGGCGGCTCCTTCCGAAAAAGACCTGTGTTCATTGCCGCCGAATTCCACGCGCGTCAATTGCCGCCGCAATATTGTCGGCGTCGCGCAGCGTCAGGATGATGAGCGGCGCAAGCGTGGTCGCCAGGCGTATCTTGATGCCCCTAGCCTGATGCGCTTCGCGAATCGCGCGATAGCGATCGAGAATTTCGGGCACGAAACGGATTACGAGGCCGATCGCAAGCCCTATATCGGCGGCCCTGAGCAGGCCGATCTTTTCGAGCGGCATGGCAAGGGCCGTGATCTCGTCGATGAAGGCGGCCATCGACGTCGTCGCCGTCACCGTCGCGGCAAACAGAGCGAGCGCCGTCAGACGCAAGGCCGTGACGATTGCGGCGTGGAACGGGCCGACGAGTGCTGCGAAAACCGAAAGGACGGCAATCGAGATCAGAATCGGCCTCAGCCGTCTCAGCGCATCTCCGATCGCCAGTCCGGTGCGGAAATAAAGGCCGGCACCGACAAGATTTGCGCAGGCAAGCAGCGCGACCGACTGCGTCAAGAAGAGCAGAACGCCACATGCGGCAAGCGTCAGCAGCTTTACGCGCGGCGAGAGCCGGTGCAGCCAGGTATCGACGTCGACATGCAGCGTCTGCATCAGCTCGCCAACTCCCTGTAGCGTGCGATCGCTTCCGCCGCCGGCGCATCGGCGACGAGCCGGCCCTGATCGAACAACAGCACCCGCTCGAAATCCTCGAGCAGCGGCAGGTCGTGGCTGATGACGACGGTGCTTTCCGGCAGCCCGGCGATGGTTTTCTGCACGAGCGCCCGATTCTTGAGATCGAGCTGGTTCGTCGGTTCGTCCAGAATGAGAATATCCGGGCCGGTGACCAGCACCGAGCAGAGGGCCGCCATCTGCAGTTCCCCGCCGGAAAGCTCATGCGCGCGCCGCCCTGCCAGGTGGCCGGCGCCGAATCGCGCAAGGATGCCCTCGACGGCCGCATCGACCTGCGTCTTGTCGTATCCCCGTGCCTTGAGCCCGAAGGCGATATCGTCGCGCACGATGGGCAGGATGATCTGGTTCTGCGGCGACTGGAAGATATAGCCGACCTTGCCGAGCACCTTGCCGGCATCGCCGACCGTATCGAGACCGTTGACCGTGACACGCCCGCACGTCGGCTTGACGAGCCCGTTGATCAGCCGCGCAAAGGTGGTCTTGCCGGAACCGTTGAGCCCGACTATCCCGATGCGGCGCTCCTGAAGCGTCAGGTTCAGCGGAAACAGCGCGGTGCGCGTGCCGTAGTCGACGCCGGCATTGTCAAAGCGGATATCCAAGCGGCTTCCCTGTTCGGTGGTGGTGTCGCGGAGCTATAGCGCATAGCCTCGATTTATCAAATCAAGACCTCTTTGAATGCATGGGAATTTATGCCTATGATCCCGCAATGACGAATCTGCTGTCGAATCGTGATGCCCGCCGCGTGTTCCTAGCCAAGCAGGGGCTTGCCAATCCACCGAACCGCGCCTTGACCAAGGCGGGTCTGCTACAGCTCATCCACGACATCGGCTTCGTGCAGGTGGACAGCATCGCCACCGTCGAGCGCGCCCATCACCAGATCCTGTTTTCGCGCAACCAGACCTATCGGCGCGAGCATCTGACCGAGCTTTTGGAAAAGGATGGCGCGCTGTTCGAGAACTGGACGCATGATGCCTCCATCCTGCCGAGCGCCTTCTTCGTCTACTGGAAACATCGCTTCCGCCGCGAGGAAGTGGCGATCATCGAGCGCTGGCGCAAATGGCGGGGGGAGGGGTTCGAGGCCGTCTTCGACGAGACCTACGAGCGGGTGCTGAAGAATGGCGCCATCACCGCCCGCGAGGTCAAGGCGGAAGATCACGTCTCCGGCGGCTGGTGGAACTGGCATCCGAACAAGACGGCGCTCGAATACTTCTGGCGCACCGGCAAGTTCGCCATCGCCGGCCGCACCAATTTCCAGAAGGTCTATGACCTGGTCGAGCGCGTTCTGCCGAGCCGTTTCCATGAGCCGGAAGTCGAGCACGACGAATTCGTCGACTGGGCTTGCCGCAGTGCGTTGCAGCGCCTCGGCTTCGCCACGTCGGGCGAAATCGCCGCCTTCTGGGATCTGATAACGCCTCAAGAGGCCAGGACATGGGTCGAGACGCATCGGGACGAGCTGACCGATGTGTTGATCGAGCCTGCCGATAGCGGCAAGCCGCGCCCTTCCTACGCCTTCCTCGATTTTCATGACACGCTCGACAATCATGCCGAAGCGCCGGCGCGCATCCGCGTCCTCAGCCCCTTCGATCCGACCTTGCGAGATCGCAATCGCACGGAACGGCTGTTCGGCTTCTTCTATCGCATCGAGATCTTCGTGCCGGAACCCAAGCGTGAATACGGCTACTATGTTTTTCCGCTGCTGGAAGGCGACCGGCTGATCGGCCGGATCGACATGAAGGCCGACCGCAAGGCGGGCACGCTGGACGTCAAACGCCTGTGGCTGGAGCCGGGTGTCAGGGCATCGGCCGGCCGGCTGGAAAAGCTGGAAGCCGAGCTGGAGCGCGTCGCCCGCTTCACCGGAGTTGAAAGGGTCGTTTTTCTTGAGGGCTGGCGCGGCGCATAGCGCTGCGAGATTTTCATCCAGTGTGTCAGGCTAGACGGGAGCAGGTCTGAAACGGGAGGTTTCGTTGTCGTCACCGATTCTTGAGGGCCGCAATATTAGGCTCCGGCCGCCGCGCGCCGGCGATGCAGATGTGCGTGTCGCTCTCGGCAACAGCGCCGAGATAGGGGAGATGTTCGGTGTGAGCAGGGGCGACTTGAAACCCGTCACCCGGGAAGGCGCCGCCAGATGGCTGCAATGGCTCGCCGATCATCCCCATGCCTGGGTGATCGAAATCAACGGCGCCTTCGCCGGCGAAATCAGATTGGACAACGTCAATCGCCAGGACAGGCGCGCGACGATGGCGATCGGCATCAACAATCCGGCCTTGCTGGGCAAAGGCTTCGGCACCGAAGCGATCACCGTTCTGCTGCACCATGCCTTCGGCGAGATGGGACTGCACCGCATCGGAATACGCGTGCTCGCCTACAACAAGCGTGCCATCCGCGCCTATGAAAAATGCGGCTTTGTCGTCGAAGGCAGGGAGCGGGAGACGGCTTACGTCAATGGTAGCTGGCACGACGACATCATGATGGGCCTGCTGGATCGCGAGTTCTTGTCCCGCGATACCATCGAGTCTTGATCCGCCGAATTCATGGCCGCCGGGAATCCGCTGCAATGACGATTGATCGCAACGGATGGGAGCCGGTCATCAGGCCGACTAGCAGATTTCCGTCTCTGCGATCTTGATGCCAAAACCTTCCAGGCCGACATAGTGCCGCTCGCGGCTGGTGAGCAGCTTGATCGAGCTGACGCCGAGATCCTTCAGGATCTGTGCGCCCAAGCCGATTTCGAGCCATTCGCTGTCCCGCGTCTGGGCTTCGGCATGTGCCTCGCGGCCGGTCTGGCGCGACTTGCGGCCGTTGTCGAAATGACCGACGCCGACGGAGCCTTCGCGCAGATAGACGATGATGCCTCGTCCCTCTTCGGCGATCTTGTTCATATAGAAATCGACAGGCCGGCGTTTGCCGAAAATATCCTCGGCGACGCTTTCGGGGTGCAGGCGTACCGGAATATCGATACCGTCGCGGATGTCTCCGAAGACGACGGCAAGATGCTGCATCGGGTCCCAGGGCAGGGAATAGGTATGGGCGCGCGCCTTGCCGAACGGCGTCTCGATGTCGAAGCTGGTGCCGAGTTCGATCAGCGTTTCCTTGCGCTGGCGATAGGCGATGAGATCGGCGACGGAGACGAGCTTCAGCCCGTGTTGCTCGGCGAAACCGACGACCTGCTGGCCACGCGTGACCGTGCCGTCGTCATTGACGAGTTCGCAGATGACGCCGATCGGCGGCAGGCCGGCGAGCTTGCAGAGATCGACGGCTGCTTCCGTATGGCCCGAGCGCATGAGCACGCCGCCTTCGCGCGCAACCAGCGGGAAAATATGGCCGGGACGGACGAAATCCGTGGGGCCGACATTCGGATTGGCGAGGTTGCGCACCGTCAGCGTCCGGTCGTCGGCGGAAATGCCCGTCGTGGTGCCGTGCTTGAAATCGACGGAAACGGTGAAGGCGGTGGTGTGCGCGGAGTCATTCTCCGCCACCATGGCGTTGAGGTTCAGCCGCTTGGCTTCCTCGCGCGGCATCGGCGTGCAGACGATGCCGGAGGTGTGGCGAACGATGAATGCCATCTTTTCCGCCGTGCAATGAACCGCGGCGACGATCAGGTCGCCTTCGTTTTCGCGGTCGTTATCATCCATGACGACAACGATCTCGCCGGCCTCGAAGGCCCGGATGGCATCGACAACACGCTTCTGGTCGTAAGGCATCTCGAATTTCCTATCTCTGCCGGCCCGTCTGGCCGCGATCCCTCAGATAATGGTCGGCGACGGCGCAGGCAACCATCGCCTCGCCGATCGGCACCGCGCGGATGCCGACGCATGGATCGTGGCGGCCCTTGGTGCGCACATCGACATTGTTGCCGTCGGCATCGATCGACTGGCGCTCCGTCAGGATCGAGGAGGTCGGCTTGATGGCAAAGCGGGCGACGACGGGTTCGCCCGTGGAAATGCCGCCCAGGATGCCGCCGGCATGATTGGACAGGAAGATGCGCTTGCCGTCGTTGCCCATGCGCATCGCATCGGCATTCTCCTCGCCGGTCAGTTCGGCGGAGGCGAAGCCTTCGCCGATTTCGACGCCCTTGACGGCGTTGATCGACATCAGCAGCGAGGCGATATCCTGATCGAGCTTGCCGTAGATCGGGGCGCCAAGGCCCGCCGGCACGCCTTCGGCCACGACTTCCACCACGGCGCCGATCGAGGAGCCGGCCTTGCGGATGCCGTCGAGATATTCCTCCCATACCGGCACGATCTCCGGATCGGGAGCGAAGAACGGGTTCTGGTCCACCTGCGCCCAGTCCCAGTTGGCGCGGTTGATCTTGTGCTTGCCGATCTGCACCAGCGCGCCGCGGATCGTCACGCCGGGCACGACGAGGCGGGCGATGCCGCCGGCGGCCACGCGTGCGGCCGTCTCCCGGGCCGACGAGCGCCCGCCGCCGCGATAGTCGCGAATGCCGTATTTGACGTCATAGGTGTAGTCGGCATGGCCGGGGCGATAGCGCCGCGCGATTTCGCCGTAGTCCTTCGAGCGCTGGTCGGTGTTCTCGATCAGCATCGAGATCGGCGTGCCGGTCGAGATCATCGTCTCGCCGTCCTCGTCCAGCATCACGCCCGACAGCACCTTGACGAGATCGTCCTCGCGGCGCTGCGTGACGAAGCGTGATTGCCCCGGTTTGCGCTTGTCGAGCCAGACCTGGATATCCTCGAGCTTGAAGCGGAGGCCCGGAGGGCAGCCGTCGACGACGCAGCCGAGCGCCGGACCGTGGCTTTCGCCCCAGGTGGTGACGCGGAAGAGGTGACCGAAAGTATTGTGCGACATGAAAAACGACCGGTTTGGTGCAGCCTGACAGGCAGACCGCGTCTTGTCTCTTGCAATTGCGGCACACTCATAGGCCAAAATGCCGGCAAGACAAAATCTTTCTTTCCAACAGCGCGGAAACGGCTGGCGCAACCATCTTCCGTTGCATCATCGATATGGTAAACAAAGATTAATCCGTTCTGTGGATTGTGACGATGCATTCACCAATTGGGCGAGCAAAGCCACCATTGCGGGCAATTTCCGCCATATTCGCAGTGTTCTCTAGGGCTCATAAGAAATCACAGTCGAATTGACGTTAAGGGGTGACGACCATGCGCTTTTTTGTAGCGACGCTTTTAGCCACGGCAAGCCTTCTTGCTCCCGTCGCAGGCTTTGCCGAAAGCGCAGATGTCGAGGCCACGATCAAGAAGGTCGATACGAAGAATTTCAGCATCACGCTGGACGACGGCAAGAACTATCAGGTGCCGGAGGATTTCGATTTCAACGGCCTGCAGGCTGGTGTGAAGGTCGTCGTCTTCTACACGGAAGTCGATGGCAAGCGCGTCGTCAACGACCTCGATATCGTTCAGTGAATACTGGCGCCGCCAGACAACTGGCGGCCCAAGCGGACGCGGCGCTTCGGACGCGATCGCTATCCCGCGGTTTCCCAAGCCGCACCGCCGACATTTCGTCGGGAATGGCTCTACATCCAGCCGATAATCTTCATTTGCGGATCGACCTTCAGGATCTGGTCCTGATGGATAGGAATTTCGGCCGCTTCTTCCTTTTCGACATCGCCGATCAGACGGAATAGCGTGCGGATGACGCCGCCATGCGTGACGCAGACGGTCGGGCGGTCGACGGATGCCAGCCAGGAGCCGACACGCCAGGAGAGGATTTCATAGCTTTCCGCGTCATCGCCGGGCGGAATGAAATCCCACTTGTTGGCCTTGCGTTCCGCGAGCCGGTCGGGCTGCGTCGCTTTCAGTTCCTTGAGGGTAAAGCCTTCCCAGGCGCCGAACGATACTTCGACCAGCCGGTCGTCGGTGCGATAGTCCCTGGGCGGCAGGCCCATGGCCTGTCTTGCGATTTCCATGGTTTCGCGCGTGCGCCGCAACGGGCTGGCGACGAAATCGAAGGGCCGGTTTTCGAAGGCGAGGATTTCGGCGAGATCGATGCCGTTCTGCCGCGCCTGTTCGCGGCCGATGGCGTTGAGATCGATATCCTTCTGCCCCTGCAGGCGCCGCTCGGCATTCCAGTCGGTCTGACCGTGACGTATCACATAGAGGATGGGCGACACGGTCAGATTTCCTGTTGGTCAGTCCTTCGCGACGGAAATGTCGGGCGCGTCCACGGCCTTCATGCCGACCGTATGGTAGCCGGAATCGACGTGATGGACTTCGCCGGTGACAGCCGTCGACAGGTCGGACAGCAGATAGAGGGCGGAATTGCCGACCTCGTCGATCGTGACGGTCCGCTTCAGCGGTGCGTTGTACTCGTTCCACTTCAGGATGTAGCGGAAGTCGCCGATGCCGGAAGCCGCGAGCGTCTTGATCGGGCCTGCCGAGATCGCGTTGACGCGAATGCCGCGGCCGCCGAGATCGACTGCGAGATAGCGCACGCTTGCTTCCAGAGCAGCCTTTGCCACACCCATGACGTTGTAATGCGGCATGACCTTCTCCGCACCGTAATAGGTGAGGGTGATCATCGAGCCGCCGTCATTCATGATTCGCTCGGCGCGCTGTGCAACCGCCGTGAACGAATAGACGGAGATGTCCATCGTCTTTGTGAAGTTGTCGCGGCTGGTATCGAGGTAACGGCCGGTCAGTTCGTCCTTGTCGGAGAAGGCGATGGCGTGCACGACGAAATCGATCTTGCCCCATTTGGCTTCCAGCGTGTCGATGACCGCATCGATCGTTGCCGGCTCGGTCACGTCGCAATGGCCTGCCATGAAGGCGCCCAGTTCCTGGGCGAGCGGCTCGACGCGCTTCTTCAGGGCATCGCCCTGCCACGTCAATGCGATTTCGGCTCCGGCATCCGAACAGGCCTTGGCAATACCCCACGCTATCGAACGGTTGTTTGCTACGCCGAGGATGACGCCGCGCTTGCCTGCCATGAGGCCAGTGGATTGAGCCATATTCTGCTCCCTTGAACTTTCGAATGACCCTGCCTATGGCATAGCCCGTCCCCCTGTTCAAGCATCGTAAAGATCATCAACTGTTAGGGATCGTAACAAAGGGTGCTGTTGTCACTAAAATTTCACAGGAAAAGCCCTTCGCGCATGCTGCGCATGAGATCCGTAACCTTATCGTCCGGTTTTTCCCACAGCATGAGCCGCAATTCGACGATGAGATCGCCTTTTCCGCCGTTGCCGTCGGGCAATCCTTCGCCGGGAATGCGAACGGCCTGATCCGAACCGGACCAGGCGGGCACCGTCAGCTTGACCGGCCCGTTCAACCCGTCGACGATGGTTTCGCAGCCGAGCACGGCATTCTCGATGGTGACGGGCAGTATCGTGCGCACGTCACTGCCGTCGAGCGTGAAGCGTCCGTCGGTAGACAGATGGATGGTAATGGCGACGTCGCCGCGCAACATGCCTTGAAGCTTCAATCCCTGGCCTTTCAGGTGAAGTACCTGGCCGTTCGAGATGTCCGTCGTCGCCTGGAAGCGCGCCTCGCGGCCGTCGGACAGCGGAACGGTGATCCATCGGCTCTTCAGCATGTCATCGAGCGTCACCGTGGCTTCCGCCGCGACCTCTGGCGTCTTTTCCGGCGGCTTCTCCGGAACGCTGCCGCCGGTGATGCGGCGTACGAGCGAGCTCAGAATACCGAATGCGGACCGTGAGCCGGCTGAAGAAGTTCCCGTCGCCAGCAACTCTTCTTCGGCGGAGGCTTCTTCGGCGGCGGCCGAGTTGGCGTCCTGCGCCTTTTCCGCCTGCTGTGCGCCGGTCTCCGCCGTGGCTTGCTCCTGCTGCGCGCGGCCGGCCTTCACTCCAAAAATGCGCTCGACCATGTCCTCGGGGGATTCGCCGGCGGCGGTCTGCTGGGCGGACCGGCCGCCCGCGGCGGATGCAGCGGCCTTGCGCGCATTGGCCTGGGCAAGCTCTTCCATGATCTTGTCGGCGTTGGCGCGTGCGGCCTTGGCGCGCTCGGCCGCTTCGCGCGCGGCCTGCCGCTGCTGCATGATCGTCTGCTCCTGGCTCTGGCCCTTGGCCTCGGCCATGCGCGCGATCTGATCGTAACGGCTGCGCTTCTTCGGATCCTTCAGCGTCTCGTAGGCATGGCCGATTTCGGCGAAACGCTCCGTCGCCGTTGGATCGCCAAGATTGTGGTCCGGATGGGCGGTTTTTGCCAGGTTGCGCCAGGCGGACTTGATTTCGTCCGCCCCTGCATCCTTCTTAACGCCCAGCACCTTGTACGGATCGCGCATCTTTCCCGCCATCGTTCATGGATGTGCCCAGCCCCATAGCGGCACTCCAAGCAAAGAACCCCGTTGGTCGCGCTTCGCCACCTTGCTTCCTGTCTGGGAGGCACGGCGATGCGCGAATGAACCGATCCTGCGGGAAGAGTTGCTAATCAGGCGTTACGCCGGGCAGGGGCAAGCCATCCCCATTTGGCGGCATGGTTAGCCGATCGCTAACGAGGCCGGCCGGGAGCTGGCAAATGCGTCGGTAGCGCATTTGCACATGCGCTCATCGGCTCGCAGTATCTAGGATGCGGGAAGGAGCGGAGGACGAGGAGGTTCAGCCGGCCTGCTGGAAACTGAGCAGCTGCCACTCACCCTGGCCGACGAGGCAGGTCCTGCCGGAGAAATTGGCAATGCCCTGATAGGAGTGGCGGCTCGTGCGGAACTGTCGGCAGACCACGCCCGAAGCGTTGCTTTCGACGATCGTGTCGATGACGCCGGCGCTGCCGGTCGAGGCGTTGGCCCACGGAATGGACTGACCGTTGAGCTTGAGCAGATCCGCGGAAGTGACCGCATTGCGTACGGTCGTCTCATCGGAAATGCTGTCGGTCGTCACGGGGGCTGTCGGCACCGTGCCGGTCGATACGCTGCGATCCACCTTGGCGGAGCTCAGATAGTCCATGCCGCCGCCGACGCAGCCGCCAAGTGTGAAAAGGGAGACCAGGGCGACAGCCATCGTCACGCCTTTTGCAAGCTTGCGCTTTGTATCAACGGTCGACTTTGCTATGACTTCCACCCGAACATTGCGGCCAGCCAGAGGGGCCGGCGGTTATTAGGAATTGCGGAGTATTTAAACTAATATGTCGGAAAACGAGTTAACAAGCGGTGACTTCACCGAGCAGAACGAGCCTTTCACCCTTTTTGCGGCCTGGCTGCGCGAGGCGGAGAGCACGGAGCCGAACGATCCGAATGCGGTTGCACTGGCAACGGTGGATAAGGATGGTTTGCCAAATGTCCGCATGGTTCTTCTAAAAGGCTTCGATAGTGACGGATTCGTATTCTATACGAATTTCGAAAGCCAGAAAGGCCAAGAAATTCTTTCCCAAAAGAAAGCGGCCATGTGTTTCCACTGGAAATCGCTGCGTCGCCAGGTGCGCCTGCGCGGCCTGGTTGAAGTGGTGACCGACAACGAGGCCGACGAATATTTCAAGACCAGGGCGCGGGGCAGCCGCATCGGCGCCTGGGCCTCGAAGCAATCCCGCCCTCTGGAGAGCCGGTTCGCGCTGGAAAAGGCCGTCGCCGAATACACGGCCCGCTATGCCATCGGCGAGATCCCGCGTCCGTCCTACTGGTCCGGCTTCCGCATCCGGCCGCTCTCGATCGAATTCTGGCATGACCGCCAGTTCCGCCTGCACGACCGAATCGAATTTCGTCGCGATGTCCCGGAAGGTGCCTGGCAGAAGGTGCGGATGTATCCGTGACCCTATGCCGTTTCCCGGCGCCCCATCAGCCGCATGGGGATGCCGGAGGCGAGCGCCGACGCATAGCGCGCCTTCTGGTAATGGCCGTTCAGCGATAGTCGCGGCAGGAGCATCGCAGCCGCGCCGTTCGTCGCCATTATAGTGCCGGGGCGTGTCGTGACGCCGACGGAAAAGCCGAGTTCCGCGGCAAGCCTGCCCTCGCGCTGCGAGACTGCTTCCGGCGTGCCGTAGGGATAGGCGATTGCAATCGGCTGTTTTCCGGCGATGTCGGTCACATAATCGGCCGAAAGCGCCATTTCCGCCGCAGCCTCCGCCTCCGTCAGCCTCGCCAGTGCCCGGTGGCTCACCGTATGCGCGCCGAGTGAAGCGAGCGGATGATCGATAAGTTGCCTTAATTCGCTCCGATCCATGATGGACGCCCGTACGATATCGAGGGGGTCCAGGCCATGATGCCTGGCAAGCTCGTCGATCCGTCCGACGGCTTCGCTTTCTTCGTTTCCGTGAACGAAAGCGGCGAAGCGGGCAAATGCGGCATGTTTCTGACTGTCCTTGCCAAGCGGCACGAATTCCTCGCCGGAGCCGAAGTCGAATGTCAGCCGATCCAGCCGGCCGAGCAGTTCGGCCAGCGTTTCCCACCATAGACTATGGGTCCGTTCCGAAAGCCCCTGGGCGACGAAGACGGTGAAGGGCGCATTGTGGCGTGCGAAGACCGGCAGGGCATGGTCGAGATTGTCCCGGTTGCCGTCATCGAGCGTGAAGGCGACGAAAGGCGGCTTGCCCGCGGCAGTGGCTGCCCGCGAGGGAAGAGCGTCGAGCGCGATGAACTCGTAGCCATCCTGCTTCAGGCGGGCGATCGCGCGATCGAGAAAGCCGGGCGAAACCTCCAGATGCGCATTGGGCGCAAAACGGCGGGGCAGGGCGGGGCGGACATGATGGAGCGTGAAGATGGCGCCAAGGCCGGCGACATCGCGCATCAGGCCGGCACCCTTTAGAATTGCGGCAGCCTCCAGCCCGCTGGAAATCATCGTGCGCTTGAGGCGGACCTTGATGCCCTGTTCCATGCGGAGCGACCTGGTTGACCAATGCCAACGCTTTAGCCCACCCTCCGTTAAACCTTACTGAATCTTTGCCATAATTTCCAATACGTTAACAATTATTTTACCAGCAATAGCAAAATTAAAGAACTATCGAGGCTGTTGCCTCAATATCGCACCGATATCAGGTTTTTTGTCGCAAAATCATACATGGATTGATGCGGTGTGTTGGCATTCTTTCGGTTGGGGACAATTATGAAACGACTTTTGATGGCTCTGTCTGCGGCCGTCTTGCTATTGAGCGCTCCTGTGGCGAGCTTTGCTGGCAGCGCCTATTTCATCATGGATGCGAAGACCGGCAAGGTGCTCGCCTCAAGCAATGCGGATGACCTCAACCATCCGGCATCCTTGACCAAGATGATGACCTTGTATCTGACCTTCGAGGCGATCCATCGCGGCAAGCTGAGCTGGAACAGCCGGATACCGGTATCGAGCGCTGCGGCGGCCAAGCCTCCGACCAAGCTCGGTCTGAGACCCGGCAGCACGGTGACGGTCCGCGAAGCCGTCGACGGCATGATTATCAAGTCCGCCAACGATGCCGCCGCCGCCATGGCGGAAACGCTGGGCGGGAGCGAAAGCGGCTTTGCCCGGCTGATGACGCAGAAGGCGCGCGAGATCGGCATGCGCCGCACCGTCTTCGTGAATGCTTCGGGCCTTCCCAACATGCAGCAGGTGACGACGGCACGCGACATGTCGACGCTCGCCGTTGCCCTCATCAACAATTATCCCCAGGAATACCGGCTCTTCTCGCAGGCGAGCTTCAGCTATCGTGGTCATCGCGTTCGCGGCCACAACAACCTGATGTATCGCTATGAAGGCATGGACGGCATCAAGACCGGCTATACCAACGCCTCCGGCTTCAACCTGGTCAGCGCCGTGCGACAGGGCAACCGTCGTGTGATCGGTGTCGTCATGGGCGGCGCCACGGCCCGCGGCCGCGATGCCTTGATGGCATCGCTGCTGGATCGCTACATTCCGAAGGCGACCTCCGTTTCGGCATCGCGGCTTGTTGCAAGCGTCAGTGGCGGGAAGGCTGCACGGCAGGTCGAAGTGGCCTCCGCCTCCGATGATGTTGCCGTCGATGTCGACACGCAGACCACCGCGACGACGACCAACAAGCGCGCCGAGGCCGTGCCGATGGCATTTGCCGCCGCCTCGAACGTCACCGTGCCGATGGATCGCCCCGCAGCGATGGACGAGATTCTCGTTTCCAACAAGCCGGCAGCCGGCGGTGGCTGGCAGGTGCAGATCGCCGCAACGCCGACGGCCCAGGCCGCCAAGGATCTGCTCTCCGAAGCGAAGTCCCGCGCCGGCAACGCGCTCGCCAACGCCTCGCCCTATACCGAAGCCGTCGGCAAGGGTGGCAACACCGTCTATCGTGCCCGTTTCATCGGCTTTGCAAGCCGCGACGATGCGAGTTCCGCCTGCTCCGCTCTGAAGCGCAAGGATTTCGATTGCATGCTGCTGCCCAACAAAGGCTAAGCGTATCGCGAACTGGATTTTGACGAGCCGGCGGGGCAAAACTCCGCCGGCTCGACTTTTTTGTCGGAATCGTTCATCAATGCCCGGAACATAAGAGGAACGATATCGATGCTGAAAGATCTGATGACGCAGTTCGAGGCGGCTTCCGCGACCTATGCCGCCGACAACGGCCTTGAACGCGATGACGATTGGTTCGTCCTGAAATTGCAGGAGGAGATGGGCGAATTGATCCAGATCTGGAACAGAATCACCGGCCGCGGCCGCCGCAAGGGCATGAGCGAATCAGAGCTTGCGACGGCGCTCGCCGATGAAACGGCCGACGTGCTCGGCCATATTCTTCTATTCGCGCATCGCAACAGCCTCGATCTCCATGCCGCCGTCGAGCGCAAGTGGCGTTTTCGCCCGCACGAAGAGTAAGGGCAGGGGTAGCTTAAGCCTTGGTGCCGCCCACGGTGATCTGGTCCATGCGCAGGTGCGGCTGGCCGACGCCGACGGGAACCCATTGGCCCGCCTTGCCGCAGTTGCCGATGCCGGTATCGAGCTTCGTGTCGTTGCCGACCATCGTGACGCGTCTCATGGCGTCCGGCCCGTTGCCGATCAGCATGGCGCCCTTGATCGGAGCGCCGATCTTGCCGTTCTCGACGAGATAGGCCTCCGTGCAGCCGAAGACGAACTTGCCGGAGGTAATATCCACCTGGCCGCCGCCGAAGGAAACGGCATAGATGCCCTTCTTTACCGAGGCGATGATTTCTTCCGGCGTCTTGTCGCCGCCGAGCATGTAGGTGTTGGTCATGCGCGGCATCGGCGTATGGGCATAGCCCTGCCGGCGGCCGTTGCCGGTTGCCTTCATGCCCATCAGGCGCGCATTCTGCCGGTCCTGCATGTAGCCGACCAGCTTGCCGTTCTCGATCAGCACGTTATAGGCCGAAGGCGTGCCTTCGTCGTCCACCGTGATCGAGCCGCGGCGGTTTTCGATCGTGCCGTCGTCGACGACGGTAACGCCCGGCGCGGCGACCATCTGGCCCATCAGGTCTGCGAAGGCCGAGGTCTTCTTGCGGTTGAAATCGCCTTCCAGCCCGTGCCCGACGGCCTCGTGCAGCATGACGCCCGGCCAGCCGGAGCCAAGCACGATGTCCATCGTGCCGGCCGGCGCTTCGATCGCCTCGAGATTGACGAGCGCCTGCCGCAAGGCCTCGTCGGCGCCGCGATGCCAGTTGTCCTGAGTGACGAAGTCGCCGAAACCGATGCGTCCGCCGGTGCCGAAGGAGCCTGCCTCCTGCCGGTCGCCGTCGCCGACGATCACCGAGATGTTGATGCGTGTCATCGGGCGGATATCGCGGACCCGATGCCCATCGGCGCGCAGGATGTCGATGACCTGCCAGCTCGCGGCGATGGATGCCGTCACCTGGCGCACCTTGTCGTCCTTGTCGCGCAGATAGCTGTCGATCTGCTGCAGGAGCTTGGCCTTCTCCTCGAAGCTTGGCGTGCCGATCGGGTTCTCGTCGCCGTAGAGCACCTTGTTGGTGCGCTGCGGCGCTGCCGCGTAGGAGCCGGCATGACCCGAGGTGACCGCGCGCACGGCGTCGGCGGCGCGCTTCAGCGCCGCCTCGGAAAGATCGCCGGCATGGGCATAGCCCACGGCCTCGCCGGCAACGGCGCGCAGGCCGAAGCCCTGCTCGGTGTTGAAGCTGCCGCCCTTCATCCGGCCATTGTCGAATGTCAGCGATTCCGCCTGGACATGCTCGACGAAGAGCTCGCCGTCGTCGGCGCCTGACAGCGCCTCGGCAACGATGCCGCGCAGCTTGGCTTCGTCGGTGTCGAAAAGGGTAAGGAGATCGGTATTCATGGGTCAGGTGCTCCGTTCAGAGCCGATGTAGGATTCTCACGGCGCAAGAGCAAGCCCATCCCGTCAGGGAAGGGCGTCGTAGCCTTCGGCAAAGCCCTTCAGATCGACCGGAATGCCGATGCCTTCTTCCGGCGACTGGAAGACGATGAAGGTTGCGGTGGCACCGCTGCGCAGCGTCTTCAGCAGCTCGTCCTCGAGCACGACCTCGGCGTAGCAGCCGTCGGAGAAGCAGCGCACGAAATAGGCGCGGCCGATATCCTTGCCGTCGATATTGAGGCCGAGCCCGTTCGGCAGCAGCACGCCGAGCGGCGCAAGCACGCGCAGGATCTTCGACTTGCGGTCAGCCGTCTTCAGCACCACGACGGAAAGGCCGATTTCCGGGCGATCCTCGGCAATCACGTTTTGCATCAGCGCGCATTGCTCGGTCGAAGCGCCGGCCGGCTTGTCGCAGACGACGGACCATGCGCCGTGGCTGGAGCGCACCGTACCCGGCGGCTGCGGAACCTGGCTGGTGGGAACCTGCTGCGTATGCGGCTGCGGCTGGCCCTGCTGTTCGGGCTGCAACTGCTGGGTCTGCTGCGCCGGCGGCTGAGTCTGTTGTGCCTGCTGCGCCCATGCGGGCGCCGCGACTGCGGCAGCGACGCTGACGGTAACAAGCAAAAGCCGGGCGAGGGAACGAAAACCCATGGAAACCTCTAGATTCGAATCAGTGCCGCTATTGTTGAAGCCCAGGCCGGCAAATGAAAAGCCCCGGGTGCTGGATTCCAACCGACTACGGCGGAAATACGACGTCTACTCCATTTTGTCCCGGCGGCGCCATGGACCATCATGCAATTTTTCGTATGATGATGAAATGCTTGCCATGTCCGGGACGAGCGTGGGGGATATTCGCGCAAAAATGCCGCACTAACAAATCTCTTGAGTTGTTGCGGAGTACCCCAAACTGTGGTTTGAAGCGCAATGGATTGTAGGGATACTGCGTTTGAGGAAGATCTGGGATCAAACGCTGGAGGGAGAGACATCGTGATTAAAAGAGCTTACGCGGCTCTGGCGGCTATGATCTGTCTGCTTTTTGCGACAGGTAGTTACGCCGATCAGCCGAAACCTTGGGAAACCGGTATGCAGGAGGCGGCGACCGGCAACATGCATCAAATCCGCTGGTTTGAGGCATACACGCTTTGGTTTATTATTCCGATCACGCTGCTGGTTCTCGTCCTCCTGGTGGTGGTCATTGTCAAGTTCCGGGCTTCCAGGAACCCGGTTCCGTCGAAGACGAGCCACAACACGCTGATCGAGGTCGTCTGGACCATCGGTCCGGTGCTCATCCTGCTTTTCCTGGCTATTCCCTCCTTCAACCTTCTCACCGACCAGCTCACGTTCCCGCAGCAGATCGACGTCACCGTCAAGGCGACGGCGACGCAGTGGCAGTGGAACTATGAATATGAGGGTAGCGGTGCAACGCCGGTCGCCTTCGATTCCTTCATGCTGAAGGATCAGGACCGCACCGCCGCCGGCAAGGACGACAAGTCGAAGTATCCGCGGCTTCTCGCCGTCGACAACGAGATGGTTGTTCCCGTCGGCAAGAACGTTCGCGTTCTCGTCACGGCCGCGCCGACCGACGTCATTCATTCCTTCGCCATGCCTTCCTTTGGCGTCAGGATCGACGCCATTCCGGGTCGCCTGAACGAAACCTGGTTCAACGCCGACCGTGAAGGCTTGTTTTACGGACAGTGTTCCGAGCTCTGTGGCAAGGATCACTCTTTCATGCCGATCGCCATCCGTGTCGTCTCCGACGATCAATACAAGCAGTGGCTTGCCGCTGCCGCGACTGATCTGAACAAGGCGAACAAGGCTCTGATGGCCGCCGTCGATCAACCGACGACCGTCAAGGTCGCCGAAAACACGGCGAAGTAAGAGGGGTAGGAACAATGGCTGGATCCACGGCACACGACGATCACTCGCACGATCTTCACGACGCTCATGCGCATGATGATCATCACGCTCACAAACAACGCTTCGCTGACCGTTGGCTTTTCTCGACGAATCACAAGGACATCGGCACGCTCTACCTGATCTTTGCGATCTGTGCGGGCGTCATCGGCTTCCTTCTGTCGGTCGCCATCCGCATGGAATTGCAGGAACCCGGCATTCAGATCTTCAGCGGTCTGGCGTCGATGGTTTACGGCTATTCCGGCGACGCCGCCATCGACGGCGGCAAGCAGATGTACAACGTCTTCGTCACCGCCCACGCGCTGATCATGATCTTCTTCATGGTCATGCCGGCGATGATCGGCGGCTTTGCCAACTGGATGGTGCCGATCATGATCGGCGCGCCGGATATGGCTTTCCCGCGCCTCAACAACATTTCCTTCTGGCTTCTCGTCCCGGCATTCCTGCTGCTCATCCTTTCGATGTTCGTCGAAGGTCCGGCGGGTGCTTATGGCGCGGGCGCCGGCTGGACGATGTATGTGCCCTTGTCGGGCACGGTCGGCCATCCGGGCCCGGCGATCGACCTGGTGATTTTCGCCCTCCATCTGGCGGGTGCGTCCTCGATCCTCGGTGCGATCAACTTCATCACGACCATCCTCAACATGCGCGCTCCCGGCATGACGCTGCACAAGATGCCGCTGTTTGCCTGGTCGGTTCTGATCACCGCATTCCTGCTGCTTCTGTCGCTGCCCGTCCTCGCCGGCGCCATCACCATGGTGCTGACCGACCGTAACTTCGGCACGACCTTCTTCGCGCCGGAAGGCGGCGGCGATCCGCTGCTCTACCAGCACCTCTTCTGGTTCTTCGGCCATCCGGAAGTCTACATCCTGATCCTGCCCGGCTTCGGCATGATCAGCCACATCATCTCGACCTTCTCGCGCAAACCGATCTTCGGCTACCTCGGCATGGCCTACGCCATGGTGGCGATCGGTGCGGTCGGCTTCGTCGTCTGGGCCCACCACATGTACGTAACCGGCCTGTCGCTCGACACGCAGCGCTACTTCGTGTTCGCGACGATGGTCATCGCCGTCCCCACGGGCGTCAAGATTTTCTCGTGGATCGCGACGATGTGGGGCGGTTCCATCGAGTTCCGCACGCCGATGATCTGGGCGCTCGGCTTCATCTTCCTGTTCACGCTCGGCGGCGTTACCGGCGTTCAGCTCGCCAATGCCGGCCTCGACCGCGAACTGCATGCAACCTACTTTGTGGTCGCGCACTTCCATTACGTGTTGTCGCTCGGCGCCGTCTTCGCCATCTTCGCCGCCTGGTACTACTGGTTCCCGAAGATGACCGGCTACATGTACAATGAGCGGATCGGAAACTGGCACTTCTGGATCACCTTCATCGGCGTGAACATGGTGTTTTTCCCGCAGCACTTCCTGGGCCGCGCGGGCATGCCGCGCCGCTACATCGACTATCCGGATGCCTATGCCGGCTGGAACTTCGTTTCCTCCATCGGCTCCTATGTCGCAGCCGTGGGCGTTTGCTTCTTCTTCTGGGGCGTTATAGATGCTTTCGTGAAGAAGCGCGTTGCAGGCAACAATCCCTGGGGCGAGGGTGCGACCACGCTCGAGTGGCAGCTTTCGTCGCCGCCGCCCCATCATCAGTGGGAAGAGCTGCCGCGCATCAAGTAATCCGGTTCCGGACGCCGTGACACGCGGCGTCCGGCTCAACTGATAATTGGAAGAAAGAATGACGGTCATCGACAATCACGAAGCGCTCGCGAAGCAAGGCGAAACCGGCTTGTCGGAAGCGAGTGCGCGCGATTATTTCGAGCTTCTGAAGCCGCGTGTCATGTCGCTGGTCGTCTTCACCGCCTTCACCGGCCTGGTGTTGGCCCCCGGCCACATCAATCCGGTGCTCGGCTTCATCGCCATCCTCTGCATCGCCGTGGGTGCCGGCGCGTCCGGCGCTTTGAACATGTGGTATGATGCCGATATCGATGCCGTGATGAGCCGCACCGCACGCCGGCCGATCCCCTCGGGGCGCATCAACCCGTCGGAAGCCCTGGCGTTCGGCCTCGTGCTGTCGGGCTTCTCGGTGACGATCCTCGGTCTGGCGATAAACTGGCTTTCCGCCGGCATCCTCGCGTTCACCATTTTCTTCTATGCCGTGGTCTACACGATGTGGCTGAAGCGTTCGACGCCGCAGAACATCGTCATCGGCGGCGCTGCAGGCGCTTTTCCGCCGGTGATCGGCTGGGCTTGCGTGACCGGCAGCGTGACGATCGAGAGCGTCGTGCTCTTCCTCATCATCTTTCTGTGGACACCGGCGCATTTCTGGGCGCTGGCCCTGTTCAAGATGGGAGACTACGAAGCCGTCGATGTGCCGATGCTGCCGAATGTCGCCGGGATACCGGCGACCAAGAATCAGATCGTCGTCTATGCCGTGCTGACCGCCGTCATCGGCGTCGCTCCGGCTCTCATGGGCTTTGCAAGCTTCGGCTATGGCGTCGTTGCCGCAGTTCTCGGCGCGATCTTCGTACACTGTTCCATCGCCGTCTGGCGTATGGCCGATGGCGACGTGAAGATGGTGCCGGCAAAGAAGCTCTTCGGCTTTTCCATATTCTATCTTTTCGCGATCTTTTCCGCGCTGCTGATCGACCGGCTCGTTGCCGTGCTGATGTCGGGCGCCGCCGGAGGCTGGCTATGATCGAACTCGTCAAACTGACGGAAGCGCAGAAGAAATCACGGCGAGGGCGGAATATTGCACTCGGCCTGGTACTGGCCGGTCTGGTGGTGCTGTTCTACGCGATCACCATCATCAAGGTCGGTTCTGGACACGTTTGAGGAGGCGTGATGGAGGGGGAGGTCAAAAAGAGCGCGAGGAACGGCAGCCGTAACAACGGGCTGGTCGTTGCCATGTGCCTCAGCTTCGTCATCGGTATGACTGCCATGTGCGCCGCTGCCGTGCCGCTCTATCGCATGTTCTGCCAGGTGACGGGCTATAACGGCACGACGCAGCGCGTCGAGCAGGTGTCCAACCTCATCCTCGACAGGCAGATCCAGGTTTCCTTCGACGCCAATGTCGCGCCCGGCCTGCCATGGGATTTCAAGCCGTTGCAGAAGACGGTAAGCCCGAAGATCGGCGAGACGGTCGAGGTCAAGTTCGAGATCGAGAACAAGTCCGACAAGCCGGAACGCGGCCAGGCGATCTTCAACGTCACGCCGCTGGAAGCCGGGGTCTATTTCAACAAGGTCCAGTGCTTCTGCTTCAACGAAACGGATCTCGCGCCAGGGGAAAAGCGCGAGATGTCGGTGGTTTTCTACGTCGATCCTGAGATCGCCAAGGCCGTGGAAACCAAGACGATCAACGCCCTGACACTGTCCTACACATACTACCCGCGGGAAGGCGTAAAGCCCGTGGCGTCGAATGAAGGTGCAGTACAGCCGGCGGAAAAGAAACTTTGATGGAGAGTGCTTTTCGGTTTGACCGGAAGCAGTATGGGAAAAAGTTATTCGGGGATTGCTGATATGGCCGAAGCGCATCAAAAGAAACACGACTATCACATTATCGATCCCAGCCCATGGCCGATCGTCGCGGCCATTGGCGCCTTCGTAATCACCTTCGGCGGCGTCGGTTTCATGCGCTATCTGAATGGTGGCACGCTGCATCTGTTCGGACTGAACCTGGCGCAGCCATGGTTGTTTTTCATCGGTCTGGCCCTGATCCTCTACGTCATGTACGGCTGGTGGGCCGATACGATCAAGGAAGCGCATGAAGGCGCGCATACCCGCGTCGTCTCGCTGCATCTGCGCTACGGCATGATTATGTTCATCGCCTCCGAGGTGATGTTCTTCGTTGCCTGGTTCTGGGCCTATTTCGACGTCAGCCTGTTCCCCAACGAGGCGATCCAGGCCTCGCGCACGGCCTTCCTCGGCGGCCAGTTCCCGCCGAAGGGCGTCGAGGTTCTCGATCCCTGGCACCTGCCGATCTACAACACCATCATCCTGCTGCTGTCGGGCACTACGGTCACCTGGGCACACCATGCGCTGCTGCATGGCGACCGCAAGGGGCTGATCCAGGGTCTGACGCTCACCGTCCTTCTCGGCGCCCTGTTTTCCTGCGTCCAGGCCTATGAATATGCCCATGCGCCGTTCGAGTTCAGAAACTCGATCTACGGTGCGACCTTCTTCATGGCGACCGGCTTCCATGGCTTCCACGTTCTGATCGGCACCATCTTCCTGCTGGTGTGCCTGGTGCGCGCCATCCGCGGAGATTTCACGCCGAAACAGCATTTCGGCTTCGAAGCGGCCGCCTGGTACTGGCACTTCGTCGACGTCGTCTGGCTGTTCCTCTTCTTCTGCATCTATATCTGGGGCAGCTGGGGCGCACCGGTCGCCGCCGGCTGACCGGCCTCGATCTTTCGATGACAAAAGGCGGGCGCTCGGTGCCCGCCTTTTTGTTTGGGCGCTCAGCTTCCGGATGCCAGTCTCTCGAACGCGGTCGGATGAGATATGGGGCAAGCGAGTCGTTGCCGGATTTCCTCGGCACAGGCCTCCGGGCTGCTGATCGATGTATCGACCTCGAGATCGTAGATGCCGGGCCGATGCACATGCTCCTGCCAGGCGACGACCGGAGCGGGGATGGGCATGCCGGCCTCAACCGCCACATAGGCACCCTGTCTTTCCGGCCCTTCCGCCAGCCGCCGCTGCATCACGATATCGAGCGGGCAGCGTACGCCGACAAACAAGGCCGGCAGCCCCGCAAGCAGCCGAGCGCAATCGCCGAGAATGCCGAGCGGCCGCGAATGGGCGTCGTGATGGCCGAATTCGGCGACGACATCCAGCCCCATGCGGCTGTGCGCGGCGATGGAGGCATAGAGTGCGGCATAAAGGCGCGGAATCAGTTGCTCGAGGTCGGGCCGTTCGCCGCCAGGTCGCAAACCGATACCGGGCCGATAGCGTGGAGGCATGATGTGTCGCACATGGGCGTCGACGCCGAGATTGACCCAGACGCCCTCGAATCTCTCCTGAATCACTTCGACGATGCTGCTCTTTCCGGATCGCGGCGCACCGTTCAGAATGATGATATGGCCGGATGGCGTTCCGTCGCTGAGTGCCATGATTTCAGTCCTTTTTGCGCGCTTTCCGGGCCTATGACGGGAACATCCGAGCTTTTCGATTGGACGGATGTGCACATCACGGCTACTGATAATGACGGGGCGAGATCTTTCCATTCGCCCGCAATTGTAGGCTGATCGAGACAGAACTTTGAGCTCAGAACAAGACAAGACACCGGATGAGGCATCCCACACCGACAGCGCTCACTTTGCGCCCGTCGATCCGTTCAAGGTCGGCATCCAGGGATGTTGTCCACGCTGCGGCCAAGGCAAGCTCTTCGATGGATTATTGTCGCTGAAGCCGCGCTGCGCCGCTTGTAACCTCGACTACGCTTTCGCCGATGCGGGAGATGGCCCGGCCGTCTTCGTCATCCTGATCGTCGGCTTCATCATCATCGGCTCGGTCCTGTGGATGCAGATCAATTATGCGCCGCCGATCTGGGTCTATATCGTGCTGTTCGCACCGTTGACGATTATCCTCTCCCTTCTGTCCCTGCGTTGGTGCAAGGGCATTCTGATCGCCCTGCAATATCGCAACAACGCCAGCGAGGGGCGCGTCAGTCGTGACTGAGCCGACGATGGCCGTCCGTCGCGCCAATCCCTTGTGGCAGATCGGCAAGGCACTGCTTCTGCTTGTCGCTCTCGTCATCCTGATCGGGCTCGGTACCTGGCAGGTCGAGCGGCTGCAATGGAAAGAAGGCCTGCTGGCCGATATCGCCGCACGCACGGATGCACCCGCCGTCCCCTTGTCGGCGATCGAGACCATGGCTGCGTCCGGCGGCGATATAGAATATCGTGTGGTAACCGCCACCGGCCATTACCTGAACGACAAGGAGCGGCATTTCCTCGCGACTTATGACGGCGACCCCGGCTATCATATCTACACGCCGCTGCAGCTGGACGATGGCCGCTATGTCTTCGTCAATCGGGGATTCGTGCCCACGGAGGCCAAGGAGCCTGAAAAGCGCAAACAGGGTGAGTTGACCGGCGAGCAAACCGTCACCGGCCTCGCG
The DNA here is from genome assembly GCF_053521765.1 of Rhizobium sp. A37_96. Taxonomy (NCBI): domain Bacteria; kingdom Pseudomonadati; phylum Pseudomonadota; class Alphaproteobacteria; order Hyphomicrobiales; family Rhizobiaceae; genus Rhizobium; species Rhizobium sp. A37_96. The sequence continues at coordinate 786,332 of NZ_JBNWDS010000002.1, forward strand.
CGCGCCAAGCTTGCCGGGCAGCCCTCGGGCATGCCGGACAACGATCTCGGCAAGAACATATTCTTCTGGAAGGATCTGGACACCATGGCGTCCAGCGTCGGTTTGCCGAAGGACAAGGTGCTGCCCTTCTTCATCGATGCCGGCAAGACGCCCAATCCGCAAGGCCTGCCGATCGGCGGCGTAACCATCGTCGATCTGCCGAACAGCCATCTGCAATATGCCGTGACCTGGTATGGGCTGGCGGTCGCGCTGGTCGCCATCGTCGCCATTTCCTGGTGGCGCAAACACCACCCGGATGCGCCCCGGCAATAGAGGCATGCAATAGAATAGCTTCATTTCGATGGAATATTCGGCTAGAGCAGGCGGCAAGGCGAACCTATCTATGGCTGAGCCACCGTTGCGGATTTCGGAAGAGAGATGAACATAGCCGTTTCCAAACCTGACCTGACCATCCGGCTTTGCGGGCCGCGCGGCTTCTGCGCCGGCGTCGATCGCGCCATCCAGATCGTCGTTCTGGCGCTGAAGGCCTATGGCGCGCCGGTCTATGTCCGTCACGAGATCGTGCACAATCGCTATGTCGTCGAAGGACTGGAAGCGAAGGGTGCGATCTTCGTCGAGGAACTGGACGAAATCCCGGCCGAGCATCGCGCCCAGCCCGTCGTCTTCTCCGCGCATGGCGTGCCGAAATCCGTGCCGGCGGATGCCGATGCGCGCAATCTTTTCTACCTCGATGCGACCTGTCCGCTGGTTTCCAAGGTGCACAAGCAGGCCATGCGCCACAATCGCCTCGGCCGCCATGTGGTGCTGATCGGCCATGCCGGCCATCCGGAAGTGATCGGCACAATGGGCCAGCTGCCCGAAGGCACCGTATCGTTGATCGAGACGGTGGAAGACGCCGACACCTACGAGCCCGCCGATCCCGACAATCTCGGCTTCGTCACGCAGACGACGCTCTCGGTCGACGATACCGCCGGCGTCATCGCGCGGCTGCAGGAACGCTTCCCCAATCTTACCGCGCCGGCTGCCGACTCGATCTGCTATGCCACCACCAACCGCCAGGAAGTGGTGAAGGAAGCGGCTCCGGGTTGCGATCTCTTCATCGTCGTCGGCGCTCCGAACTCCTCCAATTCCAAGCGCCTCGTCGAAGTGGCGCTGCGGGCGGGGGCAAAAAAGTCCGTGCTCGTCCAGCGCGCCGCCGAGATCGATTGGGATAACATCGGCGCTATCAAAACCGTTGGCCTGTCGGCTGGTGCATCTGCGCCAGAAGTCATCGTCAACGAGATCATCGAAGCCTTCCGCGCCCGCTACAATGCCGTCGTGGAGCTCGCCGAAACTGTGAAGGAAACCGAGAATTTCCTCGTCAATCGCGAGCTGCGCAGTATAGAGCTGACGACGGCGGACATGGCTTTCGTCAACGGGGATTGAGCAAGACCCCATCGTCCTTCGAGGGCTTTGCCGCTTGCGTTGTCGCTGCATCGGCAAAGCACCTCGGGATGAGGTGGCGTCAGTCTTAAGGCCGTGTGCCAAGGACTAGCCCTCATGGCGAGGAGGCCTGAACGGCCGTCTCGAACCCCGAGGGCGGGTGGCTACGGCGCATGCGTGTATCAAGGGAATAATTCGTGGCTGTTTATACCGATATTACCGAAGACGATTTGAAGTGGTTCCTGACCGAATATGATGTCGGTGAATTGCTGTCCTACAAGGGCATTGCCGAGGGCGTCGAGAACTCCAATTTCCTGCTGCATACGACGCGGGATCCGCTGATCCTGACGCTCTATGAGAAGCGCGTCGACAAGGGTGATCTGCCGTTCTTCCTTGGGTTGATGCAGCATCTGGCAAGCCGCGGCCTGTCATGCCCGCTGCCTCTGCCGCGCCGCGACGGCGCCTTGCTCGGTCATCTCTCCGGCCGTCCCGCCGCTCTGATTTCCTTCCTCGAAGGCATGTGGCTGCGCAAGCCCGAGGCGCATCATTGCCGCGAAGTCGGCAAGGCGCTTGCCGCCATGCATCTCGCCGGCGAAGGCTTCGAAATCCGCCGTCCGAACGCGCTGTCGCTGCAAGGCTGGCAGGCGCTCTGGGAAAAGTCCGAGGCACGCGCCGACGAGGTCGAAGCCGGCCTGCAGGACGAGATCCGCAGCGAGCTCGACTTCCTCGGGCAGCATTGGCCGAAGGATCTGCCCGAGGGCGTCATCCATGCCGATCTTTTCCCGGACAATGTCTTCTTCCTCGGCGACACGCTGTCCGGCCTGATCGATTTCTATTTCGCCTGCAACGATCAGCTCGCCTACGACGTCTCGATCTGCCTCAATGCCTGGTGCTTCGAGAAGGATCACGCCTACAACATCACCAAGGGCATGGCGCTGCTGGAAGGCTATCAGAGCGTGAGGCCGCTGAGCGCTGCCGAAATCGCCGCATTGCCGACGCTTGCGCGCGGCTCGGCGCTGCGCTTCTTCCTGACGCGTCTCTATGACTGGCTGACCACGCCGGCTGGCGCGATGGTCACCAAGAAGGACCCGATCGAATATCTGCGCAAGCTGCGCTTCCACCGCCAGATCGCCTCCGCCGCCGAATACGGGCTGCAGGCATGAAGCACGTCGATATTTTTACGGATGGCGCCTGCTCGGGCAATCCCGGTCCTGGCGGCTGGGGCGCCGTGCTTCGCTACGGCGAGGTGGAAAAGGAACTCTCCGGCGGCGAGGCGGATACGACCAACAACCGCATGGAGCTGATGGCGGCGATTTCCGCCCTCAGCGCCCTGAAAGCGCCCTGCGAGGTCGATCTCTATACCGACAGCGTCTACGTCAAGGACGGCATCACCAAATGGATTTTCGGCTGGAAAAAGAACGGCTGGAAGACGGCGGACAAGAAGCCGGTGAAGAATGCCGAGCTGTGGCAGGCACTGGATGAGGCCTATAATCGCCACAAGGTAACGCTGCATTGGGTCAAGGGCCATGCGGGGCATCCGGAAAACGAGCGGGCCGACGAGCTGGCGCGTAGCGGCATGGAGCCTTTTAAGAAGAGGTAGGGGTGGTGGTGCGCCTCTGTGACTGCCAGAATAGTTTTGTCCGTTGAGTTGTCTGTCCGGATGCGAAACGTGAGTTTATCGGACATATGTAGCGAGCACTTAGCTTTGTCCGAAACAAGTTACCTTCGCGGACAATGCCTCCTAGCGGTCTTATGACCTCTATGCGGTAGCGAAAGCCGATGCGGAGAGATCGCATGCAGTGCCGCGAGTGAGTTGGGGCCTGCCGAACCTGCAGCACCTCATAGAGAAACAGCTGCGCGTAGGACTTAAATACTCCTTGTAAAAAGTGCAGTTTTGCTAATCCGTGTCTATCGCGCTCGTCATACGAAGACGCACATCGGTCCAAACCATAATCGAAGCTAAGCCAACTTCTCAACGATACGCTGCACCAGGAGCTGCAAGTCAAGGTATGACCTAAAGAGTTGCTCTCTGGGGAAAATGCTAATCTTTAATTGCGTGACAGTATAGAATTGAGGCACAAAGGCTATAGTAACGCGCCGGACGCAGGGACATAAACCGTGGATTTGGAATTACTTTTCAGCCTTATAAGCCAGCAGGGAACCCTTGAGCAGGTCAGCACTTTTCTGAGAGAGAGAAAACTTCCATTCTCAGGAAACTCCTGGCAGGCGATGATAAATTCGCGGTTGCGCCCATTTTCCGACGATGGCCGGCTCACAGAAGCCGATTTTATCGAGTTATTGCGGCAAACTGAGGAACACGGCGGACAGCATATATTCCACTACACATTGGTAGATGGCAGAAATGTTGCAAAACTGTTCGACGGAAGCCTTCCGGGGCTGCTCTCTGCCGCCGGCTTCCCAGCATTAGGGACGACATCGCTAGTAGACATGCCCAACAGTCCCACAATCGTTGAGGTGCGCGAAGAAGGTGGCAGTACGCGCTCAATCATCTTTAAGATCGTGGAAAGGCGAACTACGCTGGAAAAGATATCTGACTCTGTTTCCGGACAAGGCAAGGTAATTGTGACCTACGACCAAATCCCCTATCGCGCTGTCAACATGATGCGCATTCGGGAGGATGGCTTAGCAGAAATTCGAATTCAGAGTTCCGCAGACGCCATAAGTTATGGAGGGAACGCGGAAGCAGTATTTGGCCTCCTGAAGCCGGTAGTCGATAGACTAGATTGGAAGGACCAACATCTCGATAAATTCAAAGCCAATCTCCTCGATGGAAGCAAAAGAACGTTATTGCAGACAATCTTTGGTTTAAGGCACACGCAACATTCGAATTCCGTGGGCACTAGGCTCTCTGCCGCAGCGGCTGGTATTGGTTCAAGTATGTACGACGACGCTGAAGGTGTTGCGACTTTGGACAGGTTTTTGCAAAAAAAAGACGACGCGTACTGTGAACGTGTTACCATCACCATGAAACGGCATGGCCCAATGGAACGTTCTATAGGATTGCTGGTGACTGGCGAAGCTAACGAGATGGCCATCACCAGCAAAGTGTCTAAAAGCGAATATGAATACATCATCGGCAAAATCTTAGAGCACAACAAATGAGCCCGCCAGTCCAATGGGTCCAACGACTGCATCGCCTCATCTCAAACATGCGTGCCAGCCAGCGGCCTGTTGAGTATCCGGCGAAGCGCGTCGTTGAGCTTGTTGGCGCACCAAACGTAGCCGTCCTCAACGCTGAATTGACAAAACTAATTGGCGCAGGGCAATTGGATGCCGTTTATCGAATACGTTCTCAGCAAACTGGCGCGGGCATTGCTGAGTACCATTCGATTGCGGATATACCCCAAAGATTGTTCGACGATACAGCCGACACATACCAAGACATCGTCTTAGGCCGAGATGTCGAAACGGTTTACCGGGCTCCTTAATGATGATGCCCACAGAAGAAGAATGGCGTCGGCTGAGCGACCAAATCATCGCGACGGTAAGTGCGGCACCCGCGGCTGACCAGCTTAGGATATTCAAGGAACAACTTGCCTTGCTACCTGAGCAACCAAGAAAAATGGTTGAGCATTTTGTTTTGTTAGCCATCACATTTAAAGCACACGATAACGACCCAAAGGTTGCAATGAGCAAGCACTTTCATCTCTCCGTTGTTAGCACATTTACATTGGTCGTCACACTCGTATTAATTGGGGGAGGTCTATACCTCGTTTCGCTTTCAGGTGATGACGGAGTTTCAAAGATAGACATTTTGGGTGCGGCGGTAGAGACAAATAGCGTTGGGGTAGCATGCTTTGCGCTGGCTGCGCTTACGTTTTTGTTTACTATCCGTTCGGTCGTATCCAAGATGTAACTTACCATTCCGCGCAAGGTTGCTGAGGCTCGTAAGCAGTCGACGGGAAAGTAGTAGATGCGTACCCTATCAGTAGCCGATTTAACAAGAAGGCAGGTAGGCGTCGCGCTATACCTAGCCTAGTTACGCAGAAGGCTCAGTCTCGTGGGCTTTTGAGCCTTGGTGGACGCTCTCTCCGAGTCCACCATTTTGTCCGCATTGGCCGGAAAGTGGTTATAATAGCCATCGCCTCCGAAAAAGCCAAACATCACCCCCACCCCCACCTTGCCCCCCGATCCTTTCCCTCTATGCTGCCCTCGACACTCAGGGAGGCTGACTTATGATCCTGCATTGCGTTTTTCTTCGGCTCAAATCCGCCATGACACAGGATGAGAAGAAGGCTCTCTTCGAAGCGGTGGACGCCTTGCGGAAGGTCATACCCGGCATCGTCGATGTGAAATACGGGCCAAACGTCTCGCCCGAGGGCTTGCATGGTGGTTTCGCGGATGGATTTGTCGTCACCTTCGAGAGCGCCGAAGCGCGCGATGCCTATTTGGTGCATCCCGATCACGTCGCCGTCGGCGAGCGGATCGTTTCGTCCACGGATGGCGGCTTGGCCGGCCTGATGGTCTTCGACTTCAATATCTGAGTTGGCGCGGTCGCAGGCGGATTATGGCTGCGACCGTGCCTGTTTCTGGGATCAGCTTGATTTCGCCATCGCCGTCGCCAGCTGCTCAACGTTATAACGGAACATTTTTTCGTATGTCGAAGCCGGTCCGTTGGACTTGGAGAGTGCTTCGACATAGAGCTCGCCGCCCGGCTCTGCGCCGGTTGCCTTGGCGACCTGCTTGACCAGGCGCGGATCGTTCGAGTTTTCGAAGAAGTAGGTCTTCACATGCTCGGTCTTGATCTGCTCGATCAGCTTGGCGACGTCGGCGGCCGAGGCTTCCGTTTCCGTGGAGACGCCGAGCGGCGACAGGAAGCTCACCTTGTATTCGCGGCCGAAGTAGCCGAAGGCGTCGTGGCTGGTCAGCACCTTGCGGCGATCGTCCGGGATCTTGTCGAACTTGCTGTGCGCATAGGCATCGAGCTCGGTCAGGACCTTGGTGTAGCGCTCGGCATTGGCCTTGAAGTCGGCGGCGTCGGTCGGATCGGCGGCGGACAGGGCCTTCTCGATATTGGCGACCCAGATCTTCACATTGACCGGGCTGTTCCAGACATGCGGATCGGTGACCGTCTTGCCGTCATCGACCATGGTGCGCGTGTTGATACCTTCCGAGACGACGACAGGCGTTCCCTTGTAGCCCGATGCGGTGATCAGCCGATCCATCCAGCCTTCCAGGCCTTCGCCGCTGACGAAGGTGACTTTCGCGGCGTTGAGCCTCTTGGCATCGGCCGGCGACGGCTCGAATTCATGGGGGTCGCCGTTCGGGCCGACGAGGCTCGACACCTTCACATGGTCGCCGCCGACCTGCTTGACGACATCGGCAAGCACGGTGAAGGAAGCGACGACATCAAGCGTCTCGGCGGAGGCCGGTGCCGCGACGCCAAAGGCGACGAAGGCCGTTGCTGCGGCAGAGAGGAGCAGTCTTCGTTTGTTCATGCGAGTCTCCTTGTTTGGATTAGCCCCGGAGATGGGGACGGGGAAAGAACCGCCGGGCGAGGCCCGAGGGCGCGAAGAGAATGGAAAGGCCATAGATCACGCTTGCGGTGATGATGATCGTGGGGCCCGAAGCAAATTCGAGGTGATAGGAAGCGATCAAGCCGATATAGCCGGCAGCCATTGCCGTGCCGGTTGCGATCGCCATCATGGCAGGCAGGCTGCGCGACCAGAGTTGCGCGACCGCGGCGGGCAGCATCATCAGCCCGACGGCCATCAGCGTGCCGAGCGCCTGGAAGCTGGCGACGAGGTTGAGCACGACGAGCAGCAGGAACAGGAAATGATAGATCGGCCCGCGCCCGCCGACGGCGCGCAGGAAGCCGGGATCGAAGCACTCCATGACCAGCGGCCGGTAGATGATGGCGAGCGCGAGCAGCGTTACCGTGGTGATGGCGCCGATCTGGTAGAGGGCCGGCGCGTCGATCGCGAGGATGGTGCCGAAGAGCACATGCAGCAGATCGATGTTGGAGCCGCGCAGCGACACGATGAGAACGCCGAGCGCCAGCGAGGTCAGGTAAAAGCTGGCGAAGCTCGCGTCCTCCTGCAGCACCGTCACGCGGCTGACAAGGCCGGAAAGCAGCGCCACGGAAAGGCCGGCCACCAGCCCGCCAAGCCCCATGGCGGTCAGCGACAGCGAACCGGCAATTAGATAGCCGATCGCAGCCCCGGGAAGAACCGCATGGCTCATGGCATCGCCCATCAGGCTCATGCGCCTGAGCATCAGGAACACACCGATCGGCCCGGAGCCGAGGCCGAGGCAAATGCATGCGACGAGCGCGCGCCGCATGAAGCCGTAATCCGCAAAGGGCGCCAGGAAGATGTCGTAGGCGGTCATTCGGCCGGCTCCCGCTTCACCAGGCCGCCTTCGCTTTCCACATCGTCGGCCGAGCACTCGTCGGCTTCCATGTCCCAGCGTTCGGCCATGGCGCGCGCCCTGATGAGGTTGGTCGCGCTCATTACGTCCTGCGTCTTGCCCCATCCCACAAGTTCGCGGGCGATCAGCAGCGTTTCGGGGAAATAGGCGCGCACCTGCTCGAAATCGTGCAGCACGGCGATGACGGTGCGCCCCTCCCTGTTCCATCGCAAGACGATGTCGAGAAGGTCGCGCGTGGTCCGCTGGTCGATCGCCGTGAACGGTTCATCCAGCAGGATGACGCGGGCATCCTGCAATAGTAGCCGCGCAAAGAGGACGCGCTGGAACTGCCCGGCCGAAAGCGAGCCGATATGCCGCCGCTCGAAGCCGGAGAGCCCGACGAGATCAAGCGCTTCGCGCGCCCGCTCGGCATCCTTGCGGGAGAATTGGCCGAAGGCGCCGGCATTCTTCCAGGCGCCGAGCATCACGGTGTCGGCGACCGAAATCGGAAAGCGTCTGACGATATCGGCCGCCTGCGGCAGGTAGCCGAAATCGTTGCGCATCAGCGTGCCACGGTCGATCGATCCTTCCGCTGGGCGCAACTCGCCGACGATCGCCTTGAGCAATGTCGATTTGCCGGCACCGTTCGGCCCGGCGATCGCCGTCAGGCTGCCTTCCGCAAAGCTGCCCGAGACATGGTGCACCGCCGGATGACGTTCATAGGCGACAGTGAGATTGCTAAGGCGGATCAGTGCGCTCATGCCAGAGCCACCGCCCAGCCGATGGCAGCCCAAAGCACCACAATGCCGACCGCCACATAGGCGAGGCGCATCACGGCCGAGCGGCCCATCAGGGAGGGCGCGAAGGGATCACGGTCGAAGGGCATTCAGGGAGCTCTCAATTATGTAATAACATTACACGTAGTAGCCGATCAAATGCGGCGAAAAAGAGGCGAATGATGGATTGACGGTCGTTGAGCACCGGTGATTGGAGTTTTGCCCCATCAATGCTATATTTGATGCATTATCTGTTACTAGCTCTTCGGAATGGCCCACAGGGGAGGCGCGCATGAATGTTTCCATCGGCGAGCGCTGGGAAAAATTTGTCGAGAAAACGGTGGAAGAAGGCCGCTACAGCTCTGCCAGCGAAGTTGTGCGGGAAGGTCTCCGGCTCGTGGAAGAGCGTGAAGCAAAAATAGCAGCTTTGCGGCGTACTCTAGAGGCATCGATTGCGCGCGGGGGCGACATATCTGACGAGGATCTTGGTGCCGCCTTGGAAGCTAAAGCCGCTGAACTGGCAAAAGAAGGCGATTGAGTGCCTCGGCTCCGCTATACAGCCGCAGCGCAAGATAATATCCTTGATATTCTTGTATTCATCATGGGCCAAAGCGGCAGCCAAGAGGTTGCTCTACAGTTCACTGGCCAACTACGCCGCAAATGCGCGGATCTCGCGGCTTTGCCGGGCCAGATGGGCTGCCCGCGGCCGGAGCCGCGAGATGATATGCGCAGCTTTGGATTTCGCGGCTATATAATCTTCTTTCGCTATGTCGATGATGTTTTCGAGGTCTTGAATGTGCTCGAAGGACATGGCGATTTCGATGCCCATTTCAACGAAGAAGAATAAGGCAGGAGCGCCCCAGGGGCGCTCCGCATCTTCCATGTGAATGGTCTTAGAGCTGCTCGATCATCGCGGCCGCACCCGATACGGTTGCCTGACCGGGGCTTTCCTCGATGTTCAGCGTCTTCACCACGCCGTCTTCCACCAGCATGGAGTAGCGCTTCGAGCGGATGCCGAGGCCGCCGGCGGAGAGATCGACGTCGAGGCCTAGCGCCTTGGTGAAGGAGCCGTCCCAGTCGGCGAGGAAATGAATCTTGCCGAGGCCGCCGGACGATTGCGCCCAGGCGCCCATGACGTGCCAGTCATTGATGGCGACGACGGCAATGTCATCGACGCCCTTGGCGAGAATGGTGTCGCGGTTCTCGAGATAGCCCGGCAAGTGGTTGAGCGAGCAAGTGGGCGTGAAGGCGCCGGGGACGGCGAAGAGCACGACGCGTTTGCCGGCAAACAGCTGCTCGGTGCTGATCTCGACCGGGCCGTCGGCGGTCTTTTCCTTGAAGGTGGCGGCAGGCAGCGTGTCGCCGATGGCGATGGTCATGGCACTCTCCTTGGGTCGTGAATTCGCGGCGCTCGCGTGGCCGCCGATTGCATGAAAACGGTTTGGGAAACTATAGATCCGCTCTATTCGAGCGCAAGGGTGGTTTCCATGGCGCGATCGCCATCGACCACCAGGATGCCCCAGCTCTTGCCCTTCGGATCGTAATTCTTCGGCAGCTTGCCGATCTCTATGTCGGTCGAGAAGGTGGCCCCCTCCCACGTCGCGTTCGCCTGCTGGAAAAAGACATAGCCCGATGGCCCGGTTACATAGATCGCCGGTGTTTTACCGGCCGCTTCCGGCAGCGTCAGACGCAGCGAAAGGCTTTTGGCATCGGCGGAGATCGTGTGGCTCTGGACGGCGAAATCCGATGACGGTGCTTCCGGCAACAGGGCTTTTGCCGCATCCAGCAGGGCCAGTTCATGCGATGTCGGCTGCTCGCCCACCGGCAACGTCAGCGAAAGCTCGGCCTGGAAGGGGATGCAAATGTCCTTGCAAAGGCCGATGAAGGCGCTCAGCTCAAGCTTTTCCGGCGGTTTGCCCATAAGGCGAAAATCGAGCGGCAACGTAACCGGCGCGTCGTAGCCGATTTCCTGTATGGGGCCGACGCTGATCGGCTTCGGTATGGGATACCCGGTCTTTTCCAATGTCACGCCGCTGCCGGGCGCAGGCGTCACCTGTGGCGGAATCCCGCTCTGGCCAGGCTCGCGCCAATAGGTAATCCAGCCGGGTTCCGGCTCGATCTGCAGGGCCGCGCGTATATGCCCCTGGGCGTCCGGCGCCAGCGCCACCAGGCGCATTCGGCCGCCCTGATTGTCCACCCAGTCGCTGGTGGCGGCATGGGCCATTGCAACGCCGCACAGCAGGGCGGCAAATGGTATCGACAGGCGGGCGAGAGTTCTTATTCCAATCATGAAACAAGGATTTAGCGGATTGGAGCATCGGGAGCCAGCACGGTCGAAGCAGGAAATGATCATTTTCAGTTGATTGATTTATGACATTGCCCCATCTTGGCTACAGGCGGTGCAGTTGTGGACTGCGGTCAGGAGGCACGATGTCCCTATCGACGCTGAAGAATAGACGCGAAAGAGGTTTTCTCGACGGTCAGTTCCTGATCGCTATGCCCGGTATGGAGGATCGGAATTTCCATCGGACGGTCATTTACATTTGCGCACATTCCGACGCAGGCGCCATGGGCTTCGTCATCAACCGGGCCCAGAAGCTGACATTCACCGATGTGCTTTTGCATCTGGACATGATCAAGGACGACGATGCCATTGTTCTTCCGGCGATGGCGCGCGATTTTCCGATCCAGACCGGCGGCCCGGTCGAAAGCGGCCGCGGTTTCGTGCTGCATTCGGACGATTACATCAGCGACAGCAGCATTCCGGTCAGCGACGACATCAGTCTGACGGCGACGCTCGATATCGTGCGGGCCATTTCAAAAGGCAGCGGGCCGAAGCGTGCAACGATGCTGCTCGGCTATGCCGGCTGGGGTGCCGGCCAGCTCGAAGCGGAAATCGGCAATAATGGCTGGCTGAATTGCCCGGCAAACGAGGAATTGATCTTCGACCGCAGCCTCGACAACAAGTACGAGCGTGCCCTGGCGCTGATGGGAATCCATCCGGCGATGCTGTCGCCCCATGCGGGGCATAGCTGAACCGATTTGCGTTATTTTGGAACGAAATAGCGTGCGCGACGTTTTCCTGACAGAGCAACGGCAATTCTGCCGTGCCAGCCAAGGAGGCGTAAGACATGAGCAGCACGACCGACAAGGTGTCCGGCAAGGTGAATGAAATCGCCGGCAAGGCCAAGCAGATGGCCGGCAAGGCGACCGACGACAAGGAAATGCGCGCCAAGGGTGCGGCCCAGGAAGCCAAGGGCAAGGTACAGACTGCCGTTGGCAAGGCCAAGGACAAGGTGAAGGGCGCGGTAGACCGGATGTAGCCGGCTGCTTGTATTCTTACATCTATGGTCGCTGCTCCGTTTGAATGAATGTTGCAGCAGCGATGTTGGGAGGAAGGGCCTGTTACGGAAACGTGGCAGGCTCTTTACTGTGGGGTCGGTACATCTTTTTTTCCGAGGGACCATGCGGCTTTTCACCTGCGATCACTGCGGCCAGCCCGTTCATTTCGACAACAGGCAATGTGTCCGTTGCGGCCATCAGCTCGGCTTCGTTCCGGATCGTCTGGCAATCCATGCGCTCGACGCCGACGAGGCCTCGAATTGGCATCTCGTTTCCGAACCGACGCGACATGTGCGGTTCTGCGCCAATGCGGACCTCGATATCTGCAACTGGCTCATCGATGCGGACGATCAGCAACCCTATTGCGTCGCCTGCCGTCACAATCGTCTGGTTCCGAATACCGATACCCAGCAGGGAATAGACCGCTGGCGGCGCATCGGGCAGGCGCAGCGGCATCTGTTCTATTCCCTGTTGCGCTGGAACCTGCCGCATCCCGACCGGGTGGAGGACCCCCAAGGCGGATTGGTCTTCGATTTCCTCGAGGATGAGGTGCAAGGCGGCACCGTCGTCCCGGCCATGACCGGCCATGAGGAGGGGCTGATCGCCATTCGTGCCGCCGAGGCCGACGACGTGACGCGCGAACAGGCGCGCACCTCGATGAACGAGCCCTATCGCACCTTGCTCGGCCATTTCCGCCACGAGACCGGACATTTCATCTGGAACAAGCTCGTTCGCGACCGCGGGCAGTTCGATGCGTTCCGTGCGGTCTTCGGCGACGAGCGCGCCGATTATGGCATGGCGCTTCAGGCCCATTACGACAACGGCCCGCCCGCAAACTGGCAGGAGAACTTCATCAGCGCCTATGCGAGCGCTCACCCGTGGGAGGATTTTGCCGAATGCTTCGCGCATTACCTGCATATCGTCGATACACTGGAAACGGCGCGCTCCTTCGGCTTGGCGATCGATCCCCAACGGTATCACGAGATGGCGGCCGAGGTGGATTTCAATCCCTATAAGGCTGAAAGCGCCGAGCAGCTTGTCAGCGCCTGGATCCCGTTGAGCGTGGCGATCAACTCCATTCAGCGCAGCATGGGGCAGCCGGATTCCTACCCCTTCATCCTGTCGCCCCCGGTCGTCGCGAAGCTCGACTACCTCCGGGAGCTGATCGACAACGCCTGACCAGGCATCAGGCGCGCTTCGTCAGCGGAAAGCGTTCCTTCAACAGACGCAGCACCGAATCCGAGCCCATCGGCGGGCCGAAGATGAAGCTCTGGCCATAGGTGCAGCCGATCTTGGCAAGCTCCAGCGCGTCCTCTTCGGATTCGATGCCCTCGGCGACGACGCGCATGTTGAGTTCGCGCGCCATGGAAATGACCGAACGCAACAGCACAGCCTTCTTGTCGCTCTCGTCGCGGACCATGGCCTTGTCGAGCTTGATCGTGTCGAACGGGAAGCGGGTGAGATAGGCAAGCGACGAGTAGCCGGTACCGAAATCGTCGAGCGCCAGGCCGATGCCGGCGTCGCGCAGCTTGTCGAGCACCAGCCGCGCCTGCTCCGGGTTCTCCATCACCTGCGATTCCGTCAGCTCGAGCTTGATCCGGCTCGGATCGCAATGGGTCTTGGCAAGCAGGGCGCGGATATCGTCGTAAAGCTCATTGTTGAGCAACTGCACGCTGGAAAGGTTGATGGAGACGAACAGCGGCAGATCGCCGGTCTGTCGCTGCCATGCCTTCAGGTCGTTGGTTGCCTGTTCGAGCGCGAACATGCCGAGCGGGCCGATGATGTCGGAGGCCTCGGCGATCGGAATGAACTCCGATGGCGGAATGTTGCCGCGCTTGGGGTGTTCCCAGCGCATCAGCGCCTCGAAGCCCGCGACTTCGGCGTCCTCCAGCCGGACGATCGGCTGGTAGACGAGCGAGAGTTCCTTGCGCTCGACGGCGCGGCGCAGATCGGTTTCGAGTTGCAGCCGGTCGGTGCCGAAGCTGCGGAAGGCCGGCTGGAAGGGCTCGACGCGATTGCCGCCGGCGCGCTTGGCGCGGTACATGGCAAGTTCGGCGTCGCTGAGCATCCCGGCCGCATTTTCCTGCTGATCGACCCACGATGTCAGCCCGACCGATGCCGTAAGGATAATTTCGCGATTGGCGAAGTTGATCGGCACCATGATCGCCTTGCTGATCGCATCGGCAAAGTCGGCCACCTTGGCCGGATCGCGTTCGGAAACGAGAATGAGGCCGAACTGGTCGCCCGAGAGGCGGGCAAGCGTATCCTGAGGCTTCATGAGGCGGCGAAGACGACGGGTCAACGCGATAAGGATATTGTCACCGGCGGCAACGCCGAGCGTATCGTTGACGAGTTTGTAGCGGTCGATGTCGATGACCATCACGGTCGGCCGCAGCTGGTTTCCGTCCGATGCCAGCGTCAGAACAGCCTGCAGGCGATCGAGGAAGACCTGTCTGTTCGGCAATCCGGTCAGATTGTCGTGCACCGCGTCGTGCAGCAGGCGTTCGACCGAATTCTTCTGCTCGGTGATATCGACGATCGTGCCGACGCAGCGAATGATCTCGCCGTTGGAGCCGAGCACCGGCCGGGCGCGGATCGACAGCCAGTGGAAATGCCCATCCTCCGCGCGAATGCGGAATTCATGGTTCAGCCGGCCGCGCCGATGTTCCAGCAGCACGTCGAGCGTCGCTCGGAAGCGGTCGCGATCGTCGGGATGCAGCCGTGGCAGCCAGTTGCGCGCCGCGCCATGCATGGTGCCGGGCGAAAGGCCGAGCTTCATCGAGATATCGGGCGTCGTCACGACACGGTCGCGCGCCACGTCCCAATCCCAGACGGTGTCGCCGGAACCCGTTAGCGCCAGCGATTGCCGCTCCAGATCCGAAAACAGCCCCTGCTGGAACGCGCCGCCGGCAAAGGCGTGCTGCATGACGGTGAAGCCGATCAGCAGAACGATCAGCACCAGACCGCCACCGAGCGCGGGCTGGATGATGTCGTTGTCGAGCTTGCCCATGACCGTCATCCAGCCGCCGAAGAGCCAGACAAGGATCAGTGCCCAGGCAGGAACGAGCAGGATGGCGCGGTCATAACGGCTGAAGCCGAGATAGATGATGAGCAGAAGGCCCGCCGTCGCCGTCAGGGCCAGCGACAATCGCGCGATGCCGGACGCAATCGACGGGTCATAGATCGCGACGCCGAAGAGCAGGGCAAGGCCGAGGACCCAGGCCAGCGTCACATAGCCGAGATGGGCATGCCAGCGATTGAGGTTGAGGTAGGTGAACAGGAAGATCACCAGGCTCGACGCGAGCGCCACCTCCGCACAGGCGCGCCATATTCGCTGGTCGCTGGAGGTGATGCTGATGAGCTTGCCGAGGAAGCCGAAATCCACGCAGATGTAGCCGAGCACGGCCCAGGCGAGTGCCGCCGTCGCCGGCAGCATCGACGTGCCCTTGACCACGAAAAGGATGGTCAGGAACACCGCCAGCAGCCCGGCGATGCCGAGCACGATGCCTCGGTAGAGCGTGAAGGCGTTGACCGTATCCTTGTAGGCGTTCGGTTCCCAAAGGTAGAGCTGCGGCAGGCTCGGCGAGGAAAGCTCCGCGACGAAGGTGACGACAGCACCCGGATTCAGCGTGATGCGGAAGACATCGGCCTCATCGCTCGGCTGCCGGTCGAGCGCGAAACCTTCGCTCGGCGTGATCGCGACGATGCGCTGCGAACCGAGATCGGGCCAGAAGACTTTCGAATTCACCAGGCGGAAATGCGGGGCGACGATGACGCGTTCGAGCTGCTCTTCGGAGACGTTGGCGAGCGCGAAGACCGCCCAGTCGCCCTGGTGGTTCGGCGAAGAGGATCGTACCTCAATGCGGCGCCGGATGCCGTCGGCGCCGGCCGCCGTCGAAACCTGAAAGGCTTCGCCCTGGTTGGTGTAGATTTCCGTCGTTGCCGTCAGGTCGAGAGCGGTATCGTCGCGCGAGATCTTCACGGGCTCGGCTGCGTGCGCCATGCCGGCGATCAACAGCAGCATAGCGGCCGCAAGCGTTGCGATCACGGCGCACAGCCGCCTGGCCATCGGCCATGTCTGCAGCACTCCGGCGATCATCGCTGGTCGAAGCTTCGGTTCAGGTCGGCATCGGATGCCAGCCTTGAAAACATCACATGGTCGCGCCACTGACCGTTGATTTTAAGATAACCGCGCAAATGACCTTCCCGCTGGAAACCGGCTTTTTCCAAAAGCCGCATGCTACGCTCGTTATCCGGAATACAGGCTGCTTCAATTCGGTGCAACTCAAGTCCGGAAAAGATATAGGGTATAACCAACTGAAGTGCGGCGAACATGTGGCCCTGGCCGGAATAGCGTTCGCCCATCCAATATCCGATCATGCAGCTCTGCGCGGCACCGCGGCGAATGTATCCGATCGTGATGCCTCCCACCAGCGTCATGTTTTCCCTGAGGAAAACGAAAAGCGGTATGGCTTGGCCGGAACTGTATTCCTGCTTGCCACGGATGATGCGCGCCCGATAGGCGCCTTCGGTCAGCTCGTCATGCCGCCAGGTCGGCTCCCACGGCTCCAGAAAGCGGCGGCTTTCCGCCCGAAGCCTGTGCCATTGGTTGAAATCGGAATAGCGCGGCAGGCGCAGCAAATATTGTTCGTTTTCGAGTTCAACCGCGTCCGGGTGACGTGAGAGAAATCGAAAGACAGATTTTTGCATGCCGCCAAGCACTCCCCCGAGAATTGAACCCATAGGCCCGCGGCGTGCCCTTAGCCGCTAGCGCTTCTGGAAGCAGGTGCCGGCGACGACAGCGACGTGACGATGTCTTCCATCGGCGCGAGCTGCTCCAGCGGCCCGATCGCCGAAAGCGTCGGTACTGTATCGAAGAACAGCCGGCCGGCAAGATCCGTCAGACGGTCGATCGTGATGCCTTCCAGGCGTTCCAGCATCTCCTGGTTCGGGATGGGGCGACCATAAAGCATCATCTGCCGCGCAACCTGGCCAGCGCGAGCGGCCGGGCTTTCCTGGCCCATCAGCAGCTGCGCGCGGATCTGGGCGCGGGCGCGCTCGATTTCCTGTTGCTGGATGTCATGGGACGACTTGCGAAGCTCGTCGATGATGACGGGCAGCAATTCCGGCAGGTTCTCTCCGCCGGTCGCGGCATGGATGCCGAAGATGCCGGTGTCGGAAAAGCCCCAGTGAAAGGCATAGACCGAATAACAGAGGCCGCGGAACTCGCGAACTTCCTGGAACAGGCGCGAGGACATGCCGCCGCCAAGGATATTGGCGAGGATCTGCGAGCAGTAGAAATCGCGGGTATGATAGGCCCGGCCTTCGAAGCCGAGCAGGATCTGCGCATCCATCAGGTCGCGCGTTTCCCGGATGTTGCCGCCGATATAGCGGGCAGGCTCGATAACGGGCGGGGCGGACGGTTTCGTCGGCAGGCTGGAAAAGCGCTCCTCGACCTGACGCACGAAGCTCTCGTGATCGACCGCGCCGGCCGCGACGACGAACATGCGGTCGGTCGTGTAGTTGCGTCCGAGATAGTGGCGGATCTGTTCCGGCGAAAAGGAGACGACCGTTTCCGGCGTGCCGAGAATGGCGCGGCCGAGCGTCTGGCCGCGATAGGCGACCTCGGAAAACTTGTCGAAGACGACGTCGTCGGGCGTGTCGTTCGCCGCATTGATTTCCTGCAGGATGACCTGCTTTTCACGCGCCAGTTCTTCTTCGTCGAAGGCGGACTCCGTCAGGATGTCGGCAAGGATATCGACGGCAAGCGGCACATGATCCTTCAGCACGCGGGCATAATAGGAGGTGGTTTCGGTCGAGGTGGCGGCGTTGACTTCGCCGCCGACATTCTCGATTTCCTCGGCGATCTGCCGCGCCGTGCGCCGCGCCGTGCCCTTGAACGCCATATGCTCGAGCAGATGCGCGATACCGTGTTCCGCCTCGGTCTCGTTACGCGAACCCGACTTGATCCAAACGCCGAGCGCCACGCTTTCGAGGTGTGGCATCGATTGGGTCGCTACTGTCAGCCCGGACGCTAGCCGGGTGCACTCCACTGTCATCGCCTGTCTTTCCGCGTCTGTCATTCGCCGGCCCGGGTATGCTTGCCGATAAAGCTTTCAACGGCTTTAAGTTCCGGATCGAGAATGTCGAAACGCTCCTCCCTGGTCATCAGACCAGCAAGCCACGTCGGAAGCGCCGGGTCAATACCGGATGCGGATTTTACTGCGGCAGGGAATTTTGCGGGATGCGCGGTGGCCAGCGTCACCATCGGGCTCGTCGGCCGCTCGTTCTTCCCGGCGACGAAGACGCCGATCGCCGTATGCGGATCGAGCAGATAGCCCGTATCGGCAAGGGTCTTGCGGATGGTTTCGGCTACCTGCTTCTCGCTGGCGCGGCCGGCGCGGAAGTCCTTCTTGATGAACTTCAGGGCTTCCTCGCTGATCGAAAATCCGTTCGACTGCTTCAGGCCCTCCATGGCGGCGCGCACCTTGGATGCATCGCGGCCGTTGGCTTCGAACAGCAGCCGTTCGAAGTTGGAGGAGATCTGGATATCCATCGATGGCGAGGTCGTCGCCGTGACCGAGCGCATTTCATAGCGGCCGGTCTTCAGGGCGCGCGCAAGGATATCGTTTTCGTTGGTGGCAATGACCAGCCGCTCGATCGGCAGGCCCATGCGCTTGGCGACATAGCCGGCGAAAATATCGCCGAAATTGCCTGTGGGCACGGTGAAGGAAATTTTCCGGTCCGGGCCGCCGAGCGCAACTGATGTCGTGAAGTAATAGACCACCTGCGCCATGATTCGCGCCCAGTTGATGGAGTTGACGCCGGAAAGCCTGACCTTGTCGCGGAACGGGGCATCATTGAACATGGCTTTGACGAGGTTCTGGCAATCGTCGAAATTGCCCCTGACCGCCAGCGCATGGACGTTGGACGCAGTCGAGGTCGTCATCTGCCGCTGCTGTACCGGCGAGACCTTTTCATGCGGGAAGAAAATGAAGATGTCGGTGCGCTCGCGGCCGGCGAAGGCGTCGATCGCAGCGCCGCCGGTATCGCCTGACGTGGCGCCGACGATGGTCGCGCGCTGGCCGCGCTTCTCCAGCGCGTAGTCCACCAGCCGTGCCAGCAGCTGCATGGCGACGTCCTTGAAGGCGAGCGTCGTGCCGTGGAAAAGCTCCATGACGAAGCTGTTCGGACCGGTCTGGACCAGCGGCGCCACGGCAGGGTGCCGGAAGGTGGCGTAGGCATCGTCGATCATGCCGCGGAAGACGTCCGCCGGGATCTCGCCATTGGTGAAGGGCGACAGAACCGCGAAGGCGACGTCCTGATAGCTCTTGCCGCGAAAGGCGCGGATTTCCTTTTTCGACAGCGTCGGCCATTCACGGGGAACATAAAGCCCGCCATCACGAGCAAGGCCGGCCAGGAGGGCGTCGCAGAAGCCAAGGGCAGGGGCTTCTCCCCGCGTTGAAATGTAGTCCACGGTCTAGAATTCCTTTGGTCGCAAAATTGCCTGAGTGATCGATTGAGAGGGTAGAGGAACGAAACGACGGCGGCCTGTCTTTTTGCGTCGGATCAGCCGCGTGGTTTTCGCGTTTGCGCAAGGCGCGTGGGATCGGCGCCGAGTGGCGACTGTTTGTGGCAATCTGTCGATCTCGAAAAGTGAGCCAAAACGGTGTCTACCCAATCGATTTTTCGCTGCGTCGCTGGTATAGACCATCGCCAAGTGTCATAAAAGGCCCGTCTGACAGGCTGCAGGCCGATAATGTGAAATATATGGAGAGGGTGGAATTATAGTGTTTGGCAGGGTTTCGCGTCGTCTTTTCTCCGCTTCGCTTCTGGCATTGCTGACCGGCTGCAGTACTCTTGGTATCGGTGGCAACAACGACAAGCAGCCGGCAACGGACGTAACCGTTGCGCCGCAGGCCGGGGCTCCGAGTGCCGCTCCGACCGGTGGCCAGGTCTATGTCGCGGGCAAATGCCCGCAGGCCGTTATCCGCGATGAAGACTCGGTCTATCGCCTCTACGCCAAGGGCGCCAAGGATGATCCAACCCAGCTGACCTATCAGGCCTCGCTCGCTCAGGCGACCCGCCAGTGCACGACCGACGGCACCAGCCTCGGCATTCATGTCGTGGCGCAGGGACGCCTGGTCGCCGGCCCGATGGGCAGTTCCGGCAAGGTGACGCTGCCGATCCATGTCGCTGTCATGGACAATGACAACGCCCTCTACAGCAAGACCATCAACTACACGGCCGAAATTCCGCCGGGCGAGACCACGACGCAGTTCCTCTTTACCGATGACGATATCCAGGTTGCCGGCGGTTCCGGCGGCTTCACCATCGTCCAGATCGGTTTCGAGCAGGCTCCTCAGAAGCCTGCCAAGGGCGAAAAGCCGGCGCGCAAGAAGCGTCACTGAGATGTTCTCGTCGCGGGTCGCCCGGATGGCGGCGCGCGATACCGTCCGGCGTAATGCATAAAGAAAAGGCCCCGCCGATCGGCGGGGCCTTTTCTTTTGGTCGGTGGTGGAATCCGCCCTGGAGCAATTTCAGGAAAAGCGCGTCGCGGCTTTCCATTCGCAATTGCATGGGAGCAGCGACCGGGAGTCGCTAAGCGATTCCATGAGCCGCTTAACGGCTCTAAAGAACGCCGTCCCATTCCGCGAGTGCCATGACGACGCCGGGCAGATCGGCCATGCGGCTGACGACAGTCTCGGCGCCGGCATCGGTCAGCCGGTCGGCGTGGGAAGGATAGGTGTGCGATGCGCCGGTGAAGCCGACGACGCGCATGCCTGCGGCCCGCGCCGCCTGGACGCCGTGAACCGAATCCTCGACGACGATCGTGTTGGCCGGGCTGACATTCATCTGCTGGGCGCCGTGCAGGAAGATATCCGGCTTGGGCTTCACCCGGTCGGCGCCGAGATCCTTGGCGGAGTAGATATGCGGTGCGAACAATTGCTTATAGCCGACCTTCGACAGCATCATGTCGAGGCGCGCCGAGCTGGAATTCGAACAGATGCAGCGCGGCATCGGCAGTCGCGACAGCGCAAGCGGGATGCCCGATATCGCCTGAACCTCATTGGCAAGCTTGAGATCGAGCAGCTTTTCCGACTTGTCGAGCAGGGAGGCGGAGAGCGGGATGCTCGCCTCGCGCTCGACTTCGAACAGGATGTTGCGCCAGGTCATGCCGGCGAAGCGCTCGCCCATTTCCTCGGCGCTGATAGGGTAGCCCGCATCGGTCAGCAATTTCGATTCGACCTGTGCCGCGATGATTTCGGAATCGACCAGAACGCCGTCGCAGTCGAAGATGATGAGGTCGAAGCCATTGCTCATAAGAATTTTCTGCCTTTGATGTGGCTGGGTTCGGCACGCTCCAGGAAACCATCGGTGTTTCGGGAGAGGCTCTGAAAAATGACCGCCGGGCTTTACACGATATGACGGCAAAGCTCAACCAATTGGCGGACATGGCTGGAGTGCAGTGAGCGAAAGGGTCGAAATGCTCAAAAGATATCATCGGCATCGCTTGTTGCTCGACATCGGGCGGGGCCGCCTTTAAGGATCGGCCATGGCCAAGGAGCGCGACGACACCATTGCCAGCCGTATCAGCCGGGTGCTTGCCGACCGCATCATCCGCGGCGAGATCGCGCCCGATGCCCGCCTGCGGCAGGATCACATCGCCGAGGAATTCGGCACCAGCCATGTGCCCGTGCGCGAAGCGTTCCGGCGGCTGGAGGCGCAAGGGCTTGCGATCAACCTGCCGCGCCGCGGCGTTCGCGTCGCCTCTTTCGATCTCAAGGAAGTCCGCGAAGTCGCGGAAATGCGGGCGGCCCTCGAGAGCCTCGCGTTGAAGCACGCCGCGCCGCATTTGACCGCAGCCATTCTGGACGAGGCCGAGCAGGCGACCCGCGACGGCGATGCTGCCGCGGACGTCCACGCCTGGGAGGAGGCCAATCGCCGCTTCCACCGTCTGATCCTGGCGCCCTGTGGCATGGCGCGTCTGTTGGCCGCCATCGATGACCTGCATGCGGTGAGCGCCCGCTTTCTTTTCTCGGCGTGGCAATCCGGCTGGGAGAAGCGTACGGATCACGACCACCGCGCCATTCTGGCCGCACTGCGCCAGGGGCGGGCCGACGAGGCTGCCGCGATCCTGCAGAAACATGTGCAATGGATCGGCCGCGCCCCCGTGCGCACGCCCTCCGGCTCGACGCGCGAAGCCTTCGCGATCGTTGGCTGAAATTATAGATAATTCTTAAAATGAACTGCCGGCGTCGTTTTCGAAAGCGAATCTTTTCGCTTTTTGATTACCTTTTCTCGACCCTTTGCGGCTCGAATTCGTCGCCTGAGTTTAAGGTCAGTGCGCTTCTCCTATTTTAAGATTCCTTGTTTCCCAATAGTTTCGCACGTTTCAGCGAAATTTCATCCGCCCGCCACTTGCCTGATTTTGCGATCTCCATCATAAAATAGATGAGACTGAAAAATTATCTATAATTTGAAAAGGAGAGCCCATGTCCCTGTTGCAGCATCACGATGAAGCCGCTTTCGATCCCCTGCGTCTCGGGTCGCGATCGCTGGTCGTCAAGACCGCCTTCGTTCTTGCGGGAACGCTGGTGCTGGCGCTTGCGTCGCAGATCTCGGTGCCGATGGTGCCCGTGCCGATCACCATGCAGACCTTCGCCATCACCATGATCGGCGCGCTCTATGGCTGGCGCCTTGGTGCAGTCACCGTTCTCGCCTGGCTGGGCGAAACCGCGGTCGGCTTTCCGGTGCTGGCCGGCGGAGCCGGTGGTATCGCGCCTTTCATGGGCCCGACCGCAGGGTATCTGGCATCCTTCCCGATCATCGCCGCCCTTGTCGGCTGGCTCGCCGAGCGCGGCTGGAGCGGCAATCGCGTCGTGCGCAGCTTCCTTGCGCATCTCTCGGCCAACATTCTTTGCCTTGCGATCGGCGGAGCCTGGCTGGCAGCGCTGCTCGGCGCGGAAAAGGGTTGGCTCTTCGGCGTGGCGCCCTTCATCCTCGGTGGGGTGCTGAAATCGGCCCTGGCCGCTGCGGTGCTGAAGACCGTCGAGTTCTATGGCGGCAAGGCGCGCCTGAATTGACCGTCAGGCTTCGTGCCCATCATCTGCTCTGCATGCTGACCTTCGTCGGTGAAGGCTATACACCCGCCTTCACCGAGAATTATCGCCGCATCGCCGAGCGACTGTCGAAAGGGGAGGAGATCAGGCTGGTCTCCGGCCCCGACGATATCTGCGCGCCGCTCCTGAAGGGGGAAGAGCCACACTGCTTCAAGGCCTCCGTCATCGAACGGGATGCGGCAGCGCTTGCCGATGTGGCGGCCCTGCTGGGCGAAGAGATCGGCCCCGGTGCCGTCCTGGTGCCGGACGCAAGGCTGCTGGCCAAGCTGCGTCGGAATTTCGCTAAAGGTGAAATCCGAAACGCCTGCCGTGGCTGCGAATGGGGCGAACTTTGCGGCCGCATCGCCGCCAGCAATTTCAGCGGCGTCCTGATCTCGGCGGCCTAAAGCTTTTCGTCCAGCTCAAGCTGCGGGTTGCCGTCGCCAAGTTCGAGCGGAAAGAGCGTCAGAAAGCGGCGCTCACCCTCGGGGGTGAAGAAGATCGAGCGGCTGTTTTCGGTGCGGCGTGCCCAGCCCTTTTCGAAGAAGTTCGAAAGCAGGGCCTTGCCGAGGCTGCCGGCCAGATGCGCCCGTCGCTCGCTCCAATCCAGGCAGGATCGGCAAAGCGGGCGGCGGTTGGAGCGCAGCCCGGAAACATCGATGCCGATCGATCCGAGTTGTTTTTCTCCATGGGCTGTCAGGCTCAAACCCTCTCCCATGACTGAAATCGAACCCGCCTCTATCAGGCTGTCGAGCATGCGCACGCCGTAGTCGCCGGCCAAGTGGTCGTAGCAGATGCGCGCCTTGCGCAGCGCCGGTTCCTTCGGGCCGGGACGATGACGCAGATGTCCGCGGCTTGCGGCAAAGCCCATGATCCCTTCCAGCAGCTTGCCGACGCGGTCGTCGGCCAGCGTGAAATAGCGATGGCGACCCTGCTTGCGTTGCGCGAGCAGGCCGCCCGCCTCGAGCTTGGCCAAATGGGCGCTTGCCGTCTGCAGCGTCACGCCTGCCGCGGCCGCCAGCTCGGTTGCCGTCAACGCGCGGCCGCCCATCAGCGCCGTCAGCATGTTCGCCCGTGCGGGATCGCCGATCAGCGAGCCGATCTGCGCTATGTCTGGACCTTCCTTCATACTTCGATCGTAACCGAAGCATCTCCGTTCGGCAATGTGCGAAAGCATCGCCATCAGCAAAGGAGAAAGCCAATGATCACCTGTTTCATCCGCTATCGGATCGATCCCTTCAAGCAGGAAGCCTTCGCCGAGTATGGCAAGGCCTGGGGTCAGATCATCCCGCGCAACGGCGCGGATCTTATCGGCTATTTCGCGCCGCACGAGGGCTCGCTGACGACGGCCTACGGCATTTACAACATCGAGAACCTGGCCGCCTACGAAGCCTATCGCAAAAGCCTGGCTGCCGATCCGCTCGCGCAGGCCAATCACGCTTTCTCCCGCAAGGAGCGTTTCATCCTGCAGGAGGATCGCATTTTCCTGAAAAACATATCCCTGCCGCATGCTCCGGGGATATCGCCATGATCGCGGTCATCTTCGAAGTCGTTCCCCATCCGGATGAGCGCCAGCATTATCTCGACATTGCCGCAAGGCTGCGCTCCGAGCTCGAAGCGATCGACGGCTTCGTCTCCATCGAACGCTTCGAAAGCCTCAGCCAGCCGGGCAAGATCCTGTCGCTTTCCTTCTGGCGCGACGAGGCCGCAGTTCTCGAATGGCGAAACCGCGAAGCCCATCGCGCCGCGCAGAAAGCGGGCCGAAAGACGGTATTTGCCGACTATCGGCTGCGTGTGGCGGAGGTCCTTCGCGACTACGGAATGAATGAACGCGCCGAAGCGCCTGACGACAGTCACGCGGTCCACGATATCCAGGGAAATTCAGCGCGATAGCGCCGCCCAATGCGCCGTGAATTCCCGGGACCTTCTCGGGAATTCGGAAAATATGACGCCGCTTTAGTCTTTGGTAACCAAGTTAGGTAACCATAACACGCAGTTAAGAGCACCGAGTAAGTGTAACAGCGAGTATCACATGGCGTCAGTTTTCCCGCTTGCCGACCTCAGGACCTCCGCAGTTCCGGGTTCCTGGATCGACACGATCATCAAGGGCGATTGCGTGGCCGCTCTTGAGGCACTGCCCAATCAATCCGTCGACGTCATCTTCGCCGACCCGCCGTACAATCTTCAGCTTGGCGGCACGCTTCATCGTCCCGACCAGTCGCTCGTCGACGCCGTCGATGACGAGTGGGACCAGTTCGCCTCCTTCGAAGCCTACGATGCTTTCACCCGCGCCTGGCTGCTCGCCTGCCGCCGCGTGCTGAAGCCGACCGGCACGATCTGGGTCATCGGCTCCTATCACAACATCTTCCGCGTCGGCGCGACCATGCAGGATCTGAACTTCTGGATCCTCAACGACATCGTCTGGCGCAAGACCAATCCGATGCCGAATTTCAAGGGCCGCCGCTTCCAGAACGCGCATGAGACGATGATCTGGGCGAGCCCGAACGCCAAGGCCAAGGGTTACACCTTCAACTACGACGCCATGAAAGCCGCCAACGACGACGTGCAGATGCGCTCCGACTGGCTGTTTCCGATCTGCAACGGCAATGAGCGGCTGAAGGGCGACGACGGCAAGAAAGTGCATCCGACGCAGAAGCCGGAAGCCCTGCTTGCCCGCGTCATCATGGCCTCGTCCAAGCCGGGCGACATCATTCTCGATCCCTTCTTCGGTTCGGGCACGACGGGCGCCGTCGCCAAGCGCCTCGGCCGTCACTTCGTCGGCATCGAGCGCGAGCAGGACTATATCGATGCGGCCAGCGCCCGCATTGCCGCCGTCGAGCCGCTTGGCAAGGCGGAACTGACCGTGATGACCGGCAAGAAGGCCGAGGTTCGCGTCGCGTTCAACGTGCTGATCGAAAGCGGCCTCATCAAGCCGGGCCAGGTGCTGACGGATGCGAAGCGCCGCTATAGCGCCATCGTGCGCGCCGACGGCACGGTCGCCTCCGGCGGCGAGGCCGGCTCCATTCATCGCCTCGGCGCGAAGGTGCAGGGCCTTGATGCATGCAATGGATGGATGTTCTGGCATTTCGACGACGGCCGTTCCCTGCGTCCGATCGATGAGCTCAGGGCCATCATCCGCAGCGATCTGGCGAAGGTGGAGTAGGTCTCCACCACGTCCCGCGATATCCGCCTTCTTCCGTCGTGTACCTCCAGTTAGGGAAGAAGGTGAAACGCCCAGGGCCTTGCCGGACGAGATCCGGCGAGGCCCTGGGCGTCTTGTCAGCTCGAGGTTTCAGAAATCCTGATAGTCCGTGACGTCGACGCGTACGACGCGGCCGTCTTCATCGAACGTAATCGTTTCCTCGCCTTCGCGAATCAGCGGCTTGCCCGTCTTGCTGTTGGTGGCGCGCACGGACCAGACGGCCCGGCCCGAAAGCGGCGTCAGCGTTTCCACCAGGGAATTGGACGCAGTCTGGTCGGGATAGGTGTCGAAGTAGCCACGGAAGGCCTCCATGATCGCCGCGCGGCCGGCAAGGCTGCCGACGCCGTTGGAGACGTAGGTGGCGTTCTCGGCGAAGAAGTTCTCGATCGCCTCGTAGTCGAGACGATTGATGGCGTCGTGAAACAGATCGATGCGTTCTGCGGGATCGAAGATCATTGGCTCAAACCTTTATGCCATGGGCGGCGAGATCGCTGCGCAGCTTCTCGGCGCCGGTGAAGTGAACTGCATGCCAGCCGGCAGCCCGCGCGCCTTCGACGTTCGGATAGGAATCGTCGATGAAGATCGTCGCGGCCGGATCGAGGTCGAAGCTCCTGGCGTGGGTGTCGTAGATTGCTACATCCGGCTTGATCAGGCCGACATCGCCCGAAACGGTCACGCCGCGCGGCTTCTTCAGGAACGGATAGCGCGCCTGCGCCTCGCGAAACGTGTCGGAGGCGAAATTGGTCAGCATGGTCACGTCGCGGCCCTCGTCGATCAGCTGCTCCAGAATGGAGACGCTGTCTTCATAGGCGTGCGGAACCATCTCATGCCAATACTGGCGGAAGGCGCGGATATGCTCTTCACGCTGCGGATGGTCGGCGATCAGCAGCGCTTCGGCATCTTCCCAGGTGCGGCCGCGATCCTGTTCGATGTTCCAGTCGTGGGTGCAGACATTGGTGAAGAACCATTCGCGCTCGGCATCGTCCGGAATGATGCGGCTGTAGGGAATGTTCGGATCGTAATGAATAAGAACCTTGCCGATATCGAAAACGATATGCCGTATGTCCGTCGTCATGAATGGATTCCTGATTTCTGCTCTAAACGCGTTTTGCGAACGCATTGGGAATAGCCTGAGCGATCGCTTTTTTCATGACTGTCGGCAAGGCCTGCTCTTCAAGATTTGTAACCGGCGCCCACCATCCGTCATGGTTGTCCTTCTCCGTGACCGACTTGGCACGCCAGATCGACAGTCGCAATTCGAAATGCGTGAAGACATGCGTCACCGTGCCTGCCGGCTGCCAATCGGCCGGGAAGGGGGCCGCCTCGATGCCGGTGTCGCCGTCGACGCGCGCCGTCCATCCCGTCGTCGGCACTTCCGTCATGCCGCCGAGAAGGCCGCTTTCGATGCGACGGCGCAGGAAGATTTCGCCTTCGTCATTGACGGCAACGAAGGCCGCTCCTTGGCGCACCGGCTTTTCCTTCTTGGCGGCTTTGACCGGGAAATGTTCGGGATCGTGCCCCGCCAGCGCCTGACAGGCGCCGTTGAAGGGACAGAGCGAACAGACCGGACGCCTCGGCGTGCAGATCGTCGCGCCGAGATCCATCATCGCCTGGGCGAAATCGCCCGGCCGGTCGGCCGGCGTCAGCTGGGCCACCTTCTGCTTCATCAGCGGCTTGGCGGCGGGCAAGGGCGTCGAAATCGCATAAAGGCGGGAAATGACGCGCTCCACATTGCCGTCCATCACCGCCGCCTGTCGATTGAATGCGATGGCAGCGACGGCGGCGGCGGTGTAATCGCCGATGCCGGGCAACGCCCGCAAGCCGTCCTCCGTATCGGGAAAGCGCCCGCCATGGTCGGCCGCAACCGCTTCGGCGCATTTCTTGAGATTGCGGGCGCGGGCGTAGTAGCCGAGCCCGGCCCACGCCACCATGACGTCTTCGTTCGCCGCGGCCGCGAGATCGCCGACCGTCGGCCAGCGCTCCAGGAATTTCGCGAAATAGGATTTGACCGCCGGCACGGTCGTCTGCTGCAGCATCACCTCCGACAGCCAGACGCGATAGGGGTCCGGCATGACGCCGCGCGCGGCCATGGGCGGCGAGACGCGCCAGGGCAGGTCGCGGTGGTGGCGGTCGTACCAGGCAAGCAACAACGCGGCCGTGGGAAATTCTAAAGTCGTCGTCATGATTTGCCGCATTGAGGGGAAGTGCACTATACTTTGGCCAAGCTGCGTCGGGCGATCAAGGTGCCGACGGTATAAAGCCTGTGCAGAGACCTGGATGAAATGAGTTATCCCCGAAAAGGCGAGCGTCAGATTTCCGAGCTGACCAATAGCATCGTCGATCCGGTGCTGGCGAAGCGCGCCGGTATCAACACGACGCTGCTCGGCTGCTGGGACGAGATTGCCGGCGAGGACTTTGCCGACTGCACGCGGCCGGAAAAGATTGCCTGGGCCAGGCGAAGCGGCCCCGGCATGGACGAGCGGTTTCAGCCGGGTGTGCTGACCATCGCCTGCGAGGGTGCCCGCGCCCTCTTTCTCACCCATGCTCAGGGCGAGTTGATCCAGCGCATCAACAGCTTCTTCGGCTTTTATGCCGTCAACCAGATCCGCATCGTGCAGAAGCCGGTTTCCGTCGCATCCAAACGCTCCCGCACGCCGCCGCCGTTGAAGGGCGAGGCGGCGCGCAAGCTTGCGGGCATGATGGAAGGTATCGAGGACGAGAAGATCAGGGCCGCCGTTCAGCGTTTGGGCACCGCAATGGCCTGGAAGCGGCGCTAGGAGCAGGCTGAACCGCCGGTTTCGTGGATTGTGGATGGAATTTAAGTTGTCTGTCTTTCCCAGGTCACAATTCTTTGAAGAAAGTTTGCCAACCGTGCCTTGTTAGCGGCAAGCAGCCGTTATATCGCATGAAACATTCGAAGACCTCTTTAACGACGGGTGACTCTATGCCGATGTCCGACATGCTCTTGACCAAGCGCCACCTGCTGGGCGGTTCTGCCGTTGCAGCTCTTTCCATGGCGTTCTCTGCCTTTGCCGACACCGCATCCGCCGCTTCAGCAGAAGACGAAGTGCCGCCGGCGGACGGCGACGTCAACATGACGGACGTGCTGAAGCCCGGTCCGCTGCCGGAAATCGCACTCGGCAAGCAGGATGCGCCGGTCAAGATCGTCGAATACATGTCCCTGACCTGCCCGCATTGCGCGCATTTCGCGGTGACGACCTTCGACACGATCAAGCAGAAGTATGTCGACACCGGCAAGGTTCTCTTCATCATCCGCGAATTCCCGTTCGATCCGCGCGCAGCCGCAGCCTTCATGCTGGCCCGTTGCGCCCCGCAGGAACAATACCTCCCGATGGTCGAAATGCTGTTCAAGCAGCAGATCGCCTGGGCCTCGCCTGACGTCGACGGCCGCGCCGCACTGCTTCAGATGTCGAAACTCGCTGGTTTTACTGAGGATAGCTTCACGAAATGCTTGACGAACCAGAAGCTTCTGGATGATGTCAACTCCGTACGTGAACGCGCAGCCAAGGATTTCGGCGTCAATGCAACGCCGACCTTCCTCATCAATGGCAAGCGCTATGCAGGGGACATGTCTGTTGGTGCCATGTCGAAGCTTATCGACAGCCTGCTCTGACCCGCGCCTTTTTTCATCACAGGCGGGCGGCCGGGGTCGCGCGCCTGTGATCGTCTCTCCTGAATACAAGTCCGGAGCGGTCACGCTCGCGATGCCGGCATTGTCGACGGCCTTCTCCTTTCGGGGGAGAAGAGGGCATCGCCTATGAAATTCAATAGACTGAGACTTGTCGGCTTCAAATCCTTCGTCGAACCGGCAGAATTCGTCATCGAGCGCGGTCTGACCGGCGTCGTCGGGCCGAACGGCTGCGGCAAGTCGAATCTCGTCGAAGCGCTGCGCTGGGTGATGGGCGAGAATTCCTACAAGAACATGCGCGCCTCCGGCATGGACGACGTGATCTTTTCCGGATCCGGCAATCGCCCGGCGCGCAACACTGCCGAAGTCGGCCTCTATCTCGACAATAGCGACCGCACCGCGCCTGCCGCCTTCAACGACAGCGACGAAATCCAGGTTACGCGCCGCATCGAGCGCGAACAGGGTTCCGTCTACCGCATCAACGGCAAGGAAGCGCGCGCCAAGGATGTGCAGCTGCTGTTTGCGGATGCCTCCACCGGCGCCCGTTCGCCCTCCATGGTCGGGCAGGGACGCATCGGCGAACTCATTCAGGCAAAGCCCCAGGCAAGGCGCCAACTGCTGGAAGAGGCGGCAGGCATTTCCGGCCTGCATTCGCGCCGGCATGAGGCGGAACTGCGCCTTCGCGCCGCCGAAGGCAATCTCGAGCGGCTGGACGATGTGACGTCGCAGCTCGAAAGCCAGATCGAGAGCCTGAAGCGTCAGGCGCGGCAGGCCAACCGTTTCAAGATGCTCTCGGCCGATATCCGTGCCCGTGAAGCCATGCTGCTGCATATCCGCTGGGTGCAGGCCAAGGAAGCCGAGGCCGAGGCCGATAGCGCGCTCAACCAGGCAACCGTGCTGGTCGCGGAAAAGGCGCAGATCCAGATGGAGGCGGCCAAGGCGCAGGGCATCGCCAGTTTCAAGCTGCCCGAGTTGCGGGATGACGAAGCGAAGGCGGCGGCGGCGCTGCAGCGCCTGCAGTTCGCCCGCAACCAGCTGGAAGAGGATGTCAATCGCATCCTGCGCCGTCGCGACGAGCTGACCCGCCGGCTGGTGCAACTGGCCGAGGATATCAGCCGCGAGGAGCGCCTTGTCGCCGACAATGCCTCCATCCTCGACAGGCTGGACGCCGAAGAGGCCGATCTCGCCGATATCCTCGCCGACTCCGGTCGGCTTGCCGAGGAGACGCGTGTCGCCTTCGAGGAAGCGGCGGCCAAGCTCGCCGACAGCGAGCGCATATTTACGGCCCTGACGGCCGAACGCGCCGAGGCCGCCGCTGCCCGCAATCAGCTGGAGCGCGCCATCCGCGATCTTGCCGATCGCAAGATGAGGCTGGAACGCCAGGCCGACGAAGCGAACCGCGAGCTTGCCGCCATCGACGAAAAGATGGCCGATCTGCCCGATCCCGGCGAAAAGCGCGACATGGTCGAGGCGGCGGAAAACGTCGTCGCGGATGCGGAAGGCGAGATCCAGGGTGTGGAAGCGGTTCTCGCCAAGGCACGCGAAACCGAGGCGCTGTCGCGCGGACCGGTCGAGCAGGCGCGCGCAGGCCTGAACGCGCTCGAAACCGAGGCACGGACCATTTCGAAGATGCTGGCGGCGGGCGATACGTCCGGCGCCTTTTCGCCCGTTGCCGAGGAGCTGCGTGTCGATCGCGGCTTCGAGACCGCGCTTGGCGCAGCGCTTGGCGATGATCTAGAATCCTCGTTGAATTCCGAGGCGCCGGTTTACTGGTCCGACAATGGCAGCGGTGCCAACGACCCGGCCCTGCCGGAAGGTGCGGCACCCTTGATTACCCATGTCGGCGCGCCGGCAGCACTGACGCGTCGCCTGCGCCAGATCGGTATTGTTTCCGCTGAACATGCTTTGCGGCTGATGCCGGAGTTGAAGCCGGGGCAACGGCTGGTGACCAGGGATGGCGCGGTGTTCCGCTGGGATGGTCATGTGACCGGGGCGGATGCGCCGAGTGCCGCTGCCTTGCGGCTCGCCCAGAAGAACCGGCTTTCCGAGCTGGAAGCCGAAGCCGAGCTTGCTCGCGACGTGCTGATGGAGGCCGAAGAGCGCCTTTCGGCCGCTGCCGACGCGATCCGTAGCGAAGAGGGCCGTTTGGCGGCCGCCCGCGACGCCAGCCGTGTTGCGGCTCGTCATCTGGCCGAGGCGCGTGAAGCGCTTGCTGCTGCGGAGCGCGCCTCCGGCGATCTCATCCGCCGCCGCGACGTGATCGTCGAGGCGGTTAGCCGGTTGCGGGAGCAGTTGGAAGATGTGGCGATGCAGGATGAGAATGCCCGCATCGAGCTGGAAGACGCACCGGATCTGTCGGCCATCGACCTGAAGCTGCGCGACCAGCAGGTGGAGGTCGCGACGGATCGCGGCGCCCTGGCCGAAGCGCGCGCCAGCCATGAGGGCCTGAACCGGGAAAACGAGGCGCGTCAGCGCCGTCTCCTGGCGATCCGGCAGGAGCGCGACACATGGCGCCAGCGCGCGGCCAGTGCCGAGGAGCATATCCAGACGCTGCGCGACCGCGAAGAGGAAGCCCGCGAAGAGGCTGCCGAGCTCGATCTCGCCCCCGACGAATTCGACGACAAGCGCCGCGCATTGATGAACGAGCTGCAGAAGGCCGAGGATGCCCGCCGCGTGGCGGCCGATCGTCTTGCCGAAGCGGAAGTCGTTCAGCGCGAGGCCGATCGCCATGCCGCGACGGCGCTCTCCGAACTCGCCGAAAGCCGCGAGAAGCGCGGCCGCGTCGAGGAACGGCTGGTGTCCGCGCGCGAGCGTCGGCAGGAGAGCGAACTGCGCATTCGCCAGACCCTCAATGTCGAGCCGCATGAGGCCATGCGCCTGACCGGGCTATCGGCTATGCAAAACGTGCCGGACCTGCGCGAGGTCGAGCGCGAGCTGGAACGGCTCAGGATCGAGCGCGAGCGTCTCGGTGCGGTCAACCTGCGCGCCGAGGAGGAGAGCAAAGAGCTGACGGAGCGGCTGCAGGCGCTGATCAAGGAGCGCGACGACGTCATCGACGCCATCAGGAAGCTGCGCGGCGCGATCCAGAGCCTCAACCGCGAGGGCCGCGAACGCCTCATCGTCGCTTTCGACATCGTCAACGCGCAGTTCCAGCGGCTGTTCACGCATCTTTTCGGCGGCGGCACGGCCGAGCTCCAGCTCATCGAATCCGACGATCCGCTGGAGGCGGGCCTTGAAATTCTCGCCCGTCCGCCGGGCAAGAAGCCGCAGACCATGACGCTGCTTTCAGGCGGCGAGCAGGCGTTGACGGCCATGGCGCTGATCTTCGCCGTGTTCCTCACCAATCCCGCGCCGATCTGCGTTCTGGACGAAGTGGATGCGCCGCTCGACGACCACAATGTCGAGCGCTATTGCAATCTCATGGACGAGATGGCCGCTTCCACCGAGACCCGCTTCGTGGTCATCACCCACAATCCGATCACCATGGCCCGCATGAACCGCCTCTTTGGCGTGACCATGGCGGAGCAGGGCGTATCGCAGCTCGTGTCCGTCGATCTGCAGACCGCCGAACGGCTGCGCGAAATCGCCTGAGAGCGCTCGCGCAAAGTTGAGAAAACTGTTCTCGTTTCGACAAGAAATTGCTGTCTCGCCTGCCGCACATCATTAAAGCGTGCTAGCTTCGTCTTTCGATCAACAACGAGGGCGCTGATCCGCCCGGAAGGGAAGTATGTCTGACTCGACTGGCAGTATTTTCGATTTTCTCGGAATACTTGCCGTATTGCTGCTCGTCGTCGCGAACGGTTTCTTCGTTGCGGCCGAGTTCTCTCTGGTTTCCGTTCGCCGCAGCCGCGTGACGGAGCTCGTTTCCGAAGGGCGAATGAACGCCAAGGCGCTGCAGAAGGCCGTCGACAATCTCGATGCCAATCTGGCGGCCACGCAGCTCGGCATCACCATTTCCTCGCTGGCCCTCGGTTGGGTCGGCGAACCCGCACTGGCCCATCTGCTGGAGCCGCTGCTCGATTTTCTCCCCGGAACCTGGGCCTCGGCCGGATCGCATGCGATCGCCGTCGCCATTTCCTTCGTCATCATCACGGCGCTGCATATCGTCCTTGGCGAGCTTGCGCCGAAGAGCCTGGCCTTGCAGCGCAGCGAAGGCACCGCGCTCGGCGTGGTGCGGCCGCTCGGGCTATTCCTCTTCCTGCTGCGCCCGGCGATCACCGTGCTCAACGGCCTCGGCAATCTCGTCCTGCGCCTTTTCGGCCTGCGCCCGGGTGCCGGTGAAGGTTCCCTGCATTCGCCGGCGGAGATCAAGCTCCTGATCGCCGAAAGCCAGGAGGCGGGCCTGCTCGAACAGGCCCAGCAGGATCTGGTCGAGCGTGTTTTCAATATCGGCGACCGCGATGTTTCGGACATCATGACGCCGCGACTTGAGGTCGAGTGGATCGACGCCGAGGATCCGCCGGAAGAAATGCAGAAGACCATCCGCGAAAGCCGCTTCGAGCAGCTTCTCGTCGGGCGCGGATCGATCGACGAGCCGATCGGCATGATCCTGAAGAAGGATCTTCTCGATCAGCTTCTGAACGGCGGCCCGCTGGACCCGATGGCCGTCATCCGCCAGCCGCTGGTCGTCCATGAGTCCACCGCTGTCTTCAAGGTGCTTGAGAACTTCAAGCGCGCACCCGTTCGTCTCGCCATGGTCATCGACGAATATGGCAGCCTGGAAGGCATCGTCACGCAGACCGACTTGCTGGAAGCGATCGCCGGCGATCTGCCCGACATGGAAAACGAGGCGCCCGATGTCGTCGAGCGTGCCGACGGATCGTTGCTGATGGAAGGCATGATGCCGGTCTACGACGCCTTCGCGCGGCTGGGGCTGCGCGTGGGCGAGGAGGACGTCAATTTCCATACGCTCGCGGGCTTCGCCCTCTACCAGCTCGGCCATCTGCCGGAAGTGGGCGAAAGCTTCTCCTTCGGCGGCTGGCATTTCGAGATCATCGATCTCGACGGCATGCGGATCGACAAGATTCTGGCCCAGCGCGAGCCGCCAGCCTAGCCGTCAGTTGCCATGAATGACCCGGATGTGTCCCGGTTTTTTGATCAATCGATTGAAACCGGGAAGCTTCGGGTCATATTTATTGTGCAGCGCAACATTTTGCCGTATTTGTCGATTTTCATTTGTGCCTCAATGAATTAAGTTCAACCGGAGGAGTTGGGCGGAGACAATGACGAATTGGGTTTATACATTCGGTGACGGCAAGGCCGAGGGAGGCGCCGGAGATTTCGAGCGGTTGGGCGGCAAGGGCGCAAACCTTGCCGAAATGTGCAATCTTGGATTGCCGGTCCCGCCGGGGCTGACCATCGTCAGCGATGTCTGCGCTTTCTACTACAAGAACAGCCGCAAGTTCCCCGATGAACTGAAACCGCAGGTCATGCAGGGGCTGCAGCGGATGGAAGCCATCACCGGCCGCAGGTTCGGCGATACCGAGCGGCCGCTGCTGGTGTCCGTGCGCTCGGGCGGCCGCGCCTCGATGCCGGGCATGATGGATACGGTCCTCAATCTCGGTCTCAACGATGCCACCGTACAGGCGCTCGGCCACGATGCCGGGGATGCCCGTTTTGCCTGGGACAGCTATCGCCGCTTCATCCAGATGTATGCCGATGTCGTCATGGGTCTCGACAATGAGGTCTTCGAGGAGATTCTGGAGGACGAGAAGGCGCGGTTCGGCCATGAGTTCGATACCGACCTGACCGCCGTCGAATGGCAGCACGTCGTCTCGATCTACAAGACCGTCATCGAGGAGGAGTTGGGCGAAGCCTTCCCGCAGGAACCGGAGGTTCAGCTATGGGGTGCCATCGGCGCGGTCTTCTCCAGCTGGATGAACGCGCGCGCCGTCACCTATCGCCAATTGCACAACATTCCCGAAGCATGGGGAACCGCCGTCAATATCCAGGCGATGGTTTTCGGCAATCTCGGCAATTCCTCGGCCACCGGCGTCGCCTTCACGCGCAACCCATCCACCGGCGAAAAGGAGCTTTACGGCGAATTCCTTGTCAATGCG
Source organism: Rhizobium sp. A37_96 (assembly GCF_053521765.1). Lineage (NCBI taxonomy): Bacteria > Pseudomonadati > Pseudomonadota > Alphaproteobacteria > Hyphomicrobiales > Rhizobiaceae > Rhizobium > Rhizobium sp. A37_96. The sequence continues at coordinate 822,253 of NZ_JBNWDS010000002.1, forward strand.
CAAGGGGAGGATGTCGTTGCCGGCATCCGCACGCCGCAAAGCATCACGGAAGTCGCCCGCATTGCCTCCGGCTATGACAAGCCGTCGATGGAAAAGCTGATGCCCGAGGCCTTTGCCGAGTTTAAGGGGATCTGCGCGCAGCTGGAGGCGCATTATCGCGATGTCCAGGACCTGGAATTCACCATCGAGCGCGGCAAGCTCTGGATGCTGCAGACCCGCAACGGCAAGCGAACCACCAAGGCGGCGATGAAAATAGCCGTCGATATGGTCGACGAGGGCTTGATTACCGAGGACGAGGCGGTTTCGCGCATCGACCCGACGACATTGGACCAGCTGCTGCACCCGACCATCGACCCGCGCGTCCGCCGCGAGGTCATCGGCTCCGGTCTTCCGGCATCGCCGGGCGCTGCCACCGGCGAGATCGTTTTCACGGCGGAAGAGGCGATCGTTGCCGAGGAGGAGGGCCGCAAGGCGATCCTCGTGCGGATCGAGACGAGCCCGGAAGATATTCACGGCATGCATGCCGCCGAAGCGATTCTCACCACCCGCGGCGGCATGACCAGCCACGCGGCCGTGGTTGCCCGCGGCATGGGCATCCCCTGCGTCGTCGGCGCCGGCACCATGCGCATCGACATGCGCAACGAAAAGCTGATCGGCATCGGCATCACCCTGACGAAGGGCGATATCGTCACGATCGATGGATCCACCGGCCAGGTTCTGAAAGGTGAGGTGCCGATGATCCAGCCGGAGCTGTCGGGCGATTTCGGGCGCATCATGGCCTGGGCCGACCGTTCGCGGCGCATGACGGTGCGCACCAATGCCGATACGCCGGCCGATGCGCGCGCGGCCCGCTCCTTCGGCGCCGAAGGCATCGGCCTTTGCCGCACCGAGCACATGTTCTTCGAAGGCGATCGCATTCATGTGATGCGCGAGATGATCCTTGCCGAAGACGAGACCGGCCGGCGTGCCGCCCTTGCCAAGCTCATGCCGATGCAGCGGCTCGATTTCACCGGCCTTTTCACCATCATGCACGGCCTGCCGGTGACGATCCGCCTGCTCGATCCGCCGCTTCACGAATTCCTGCCGAAGACGGATGAGGAGATCGCCGAAGTGGCCGGCATCATGGGCATGGAACCCTCCGTCCTGCGCCAAAGGGTCGACGCGCTGCATGAGTTCAATCCCATGCTCGGCCATCGCGGCTGCCGTCTGGCGATTTCCTATCCGGAGATCGTCGAAATGCAGGCCCGTGCGATCTTCGAGGCGGCGGTCCTTGCCGCGCGTGAGACCGGGGCTGCGGTCGTGCCCGAGATCATGGTGCCGCTTGTCGGCCTGCGTTCCGAGCTGGACTACGTGAAAGCCCGCATCGACGAAGTGGCGCGTGCGGTCATGACCGAAGCCAGGATGAAGATCGATTATCTCGTCGGCACGATGATTGAGCTGCCGCGAGCCGCATTGCGCGCGCACATCATCGCCGAGGCTGCCGAGTTCTTCTCCTTCGGCACGAACGACCTGACCCAGACCACGTTCGGCATGTCGCGCGACGATGCCGCCGCCTTCATCCCGACCTATCAGCGCAAGGGCATCATCGAGCACGATCCCTTCATATCGCTCGATTTCGACGGAGTGGGAGAGCTCATTCGCATTGCGTCCGAACGCGGCCGCCGCACGCGCAACGACATGAAGCTCGGCATTTGCGGCGAGCATGGCGGCGATCCCGCTTCCATTCATTTCTGCGAGGATATCGGGCTGGACTACGTGTCCTGCTCACCCTTCCGCGTGCCGATCGCGCGGCTTGCCGCGGCGCAGGCTGCCATCAAGGGAAGAGCCTGATTCTCTGGGGATCAGTGGCGCCAATAGCCGCGATGATAGTAATATCCGGGCCCGCCGACCACGACCGTCGGCCCCCAGAAGAAATCATCGTTGCTTTCCATGAAGGCACGCTGGTCCGCGCGCCGGCTAAGATCCTGATTCATCAGGCAATTGGCAAAATTCTCCGTACCGTGCCGGAAGCCGTAGCTGCTGCATCTCGCCTCGTCGGCCGCGCGGATTTCTTCCGCCGTCTGGCAGGAGGAGAGCATGAGCGTGATGGCGAGGAGGGATAAGACGGAAGCGGCGATACGCATGACGTGATGTCCTGAATGCAGATGTGCAGGCACGAATTATAGCGCCGCGCCGGATGGCGCGAAAGGCGTATCAGCGCCGCAGGCCGGTTTCCTTACGCAGCTTCCTTCGGCTTTGCCGGCAGGCGCTGCAGCAGATCGACGAAGGCGTCGGCGAAGCGCAGCAGATGCTCGGTGTCTTCGTCCGGTTGCAGCAGCCGGATTTCCGCGCCGTCGCCGTCCAGCGCCGCAAAGAGCGTGCGCATCGTCGCATCCCCTTCGGGAATCCGGATGACCGCCAGCCTGCGGCAATCGGAGACAAGTCCCGCGGCCGGCAGATCGAACAGGAAATCGCCGCGCACGGCCGAAGCGGCGTTGCGCACGGCTTCGCAGAAGCCCGGCTCGCCGCCGGAAAAACCTTCGAGCGAGAGCTCCAGTTCCAGAAGTTCCAGCGGCAGAACCGGATCGACTGCATCGGTCGCGGCAATCGCCGCTCCCGGCAGCGGCTTGGCAGCGATGTCTCGGGAAACTATCGGTTCCATCCCATCAAGTCCTTTCACAGCCTCGATAAAACGCTGAAGAATGGCCTTTTTTGAGAATTTAAGCAAGTGCTCACGTTTTTGGTCTAGGCGTTACTGGTTTCAGCCCTGAAGAAACATTGCGCGTTGGTGTCGTGACATTCGATTTATTTTCGCCGTTTCTTGATCTACACATAACTCTCTTTCCGGGATTCGGTGCATCCGGCTTCCGATCCGACGCGCCGACGAGCCCTTGATGACCATTCGCTTCGACCGTCCCGTTTCACATGCCGCCCGCGCCGCGCGTTTGATCGCTTCCTTTGCCTTGGTGCTCTGCGGCGTGACGCTGATCGGCCATCGCTTCGGGCCGCTGGAAACGCCTTATTTCGTGCTGTTGCTGCTGATATCAGCCGGCTGCGCCGTCCTTGCGGTGGTGCTGGCGCTGCTCGGCCTCGTACAGCTCTGGCAAAGCGCCGCCATCGGCGGTGTCTCCGCCGTCAAGGCGCTTGTCTATGCCGCCCTGCCGCTCGCCATCTTCGCTTTCGGCGCCGAGCGCTACTGGACCCGGCCGCCGATCTACGAAATTTCGACCGATCTCAGCGATCCGCCGGAGTGGCTGGCAACCCCGGACGTCAGGCAGATGTGGTTGCCGCCGCGCCATCTGGTGACGCAGCAGGAGCGCGAGGCGCAGTTCGATGCTTATCCCGCGCTCATCAGCCGTCGCTACGAAGGAGCGAGCGATCGCGTGCTGGAGGCCGTGCGCAAGGTCGCGAGGGATTATCACATCACCATCGTCAAGGCCGATGGTGCCGATGTTGCCGATCCCAACGGCAATGTGAAGCCGAAACGACGCGGCCGCCCGCAGACCGTCAACCCGGCGCAGGACGACAGCGCCGTCGGCGATGTGCCCGATGTCATTCCCGTGCCGACGCCCCGTCCCTTCCGCGACGGGGTGGCGGACCTCATCCGCCAGAATACCGACGTGATTCTGCAGGGAGAGACGCGCACCCGCATCTTCGGCCTGCCGTGCGACCTGGTGATCCGTATCCGCGAGGAGGCGGAAACGACGCTGGTCGACATCCGTGTTTCCTCCCGCTACGGCCAGCACGATCTCGGCGTCAGTGCCGACCTGGCGGATAGCTATCTGAAGGCGCTGGATGCGGAATTGCTCGGCATCGCCGGCGGCTAGTCGCTCCGGAAAGCGCGCGTTGTGCCACAGGCTCAGGCCGGGCGGTAGGCCCCCAGCAGCGCCGGCGGTCCATCGGTCACCACCTGACCCTTTTCCACCAGATCCTCCAGATGCGCCAGTACGGAAAGCGCGGCCGCTCCATGCAGGCGCGGGTCGGTATCGCGATAGATGGCCTTCACCATGTCGGGGATCAGCCGGTCTCCCGTCTTGATACGCTCCAGCACGGCGCGCTCGCGCATGCGGCGGTGAGTTCTGAGGCCGCGCATGAAGGACGCGGGCTCCTTCACCGCCCCGCCATGGCCGGGCAGGAACAGCCGGTCCTCGCGGGCAAGAAGCCTCTCCAGCGAGGCCATGTAATCCGCCATCGATCCGTCCGGCGGTGCGACGATCGAGGTTGCCCAGGCCATGACATGATCGGCGGAGAAGACGATGCCCGTGCCGTCGAGCGCAAAGCAGGCATGGTTTGCCGTATGGCCTGGTGTCAGCAACGCCGTCAGTTGCCAGCCGTCTCCGGAGACGCTTTCGCCGTCGGCGAGCACGATATCAGGCTGGAACTCCATGTCGGAGCTTTCGGCAAAGGGATTGACTTCGCCGTGGTAGAGTGGCCGGGCGGCACGATGCGGCCCTTCGCCAACAGTCAGCGCCCCCGTCGCCTCCTTCAGCCGTTTCGCCAGCGGTGAGTGGTCGCGATGGGTGTGGCTGACGAAGATATGCGTGACCTCGCGCCCCTTCAGCGCTGCCATCAGCGCGGCGAAATGCTCTTCATTCTCCGGACCGGGATCGATGACCGCCACGGAGGAGCCGCCGACGATATAGCTGTTGGTGCCGTGAAAGGTGAAGGCGCTGGGATTGTTGACCGTCATCCGCTCGATGCCGGGCGCCGTGGGGACGGCGCGGCCATAGGCGGGTTCGAAGGCAAGGTCGAAGTCGGGCGTGCTCATGATTGCTTGTATTCGATTTCGATAAAGGACATCGGCTCGGAGCCGGCATTGACGACATTGTGCTCGACACCCGCTTCGCGGCGGTAGGCGGCACCCCTGGCGATATCGACCCGCCGGCTGCCGTCAGGCTCCTCCAGCAGAAACCGGCAATCCGTCATCGGCACCACGACATAGCCGAGGCCGTGGACATGATGCCCGGTATCGGCGCCCGGCTCGAAATCCCAGCGCGTGATCCGCACGGCGGCATCATCCAGAAGAACCGTGGGCACGGCCGGCGGGCGGGCGCGAAACTGGCTCATCGGACCTCCTCATTCGCAATGCAGTGCAGCAAGACCTATCATAGCCGGCCGAAAAGCACACAGAAATATGCGGCCGCGCATCACTTAGTCATTGTAGCGGCAAGCGACCTTTGCTAATCAGACGCCGATTTGGCTGAGATGCGGCCATTTCCTCAGTTGGGGCGTCGCCAAGCGGTAAGGCACCGGTTTTTGGTACCGGCATTCCCAGGTTCGAATCCTGGCGCCCCAGCCACATGTTTCCCATATTCCAAAATCGCGCCGATCTTCATGATGTCCGGGCTACAACAATGGTCCACGCAATATCCGGGATATTCTCCGGAGAAACTCTCTTCGCGAATCCGCGTTGGTGGTGATCTGCCGGCTGCCGAGCCGTCAGGCTCTTCTTGTCATCATCGCGCTGTCGACGGTCGTGCTGGGCAGGACTGCCTGGATCGGCGTCAACTGGTGGCAGGGGGAGGCCGATGCCGCTGACGTCCGTACTGTTCTGGCGGCCGTGCCCGAAGGTGCGGCGGTCCTGCCGGTCATGCACCAGCAGAGCGAGCATGATGGTGCGGATCATCGCTACTTCGCCTGGAACCAGGATACGTTCCGGCATCTGCCGACGCTTGCCGTCCCTTACGCGCACGCCTTCGTGCCGACGATCTTGACCGCCAAGGGCAAGCAGCCGCTGACCGTGTTGCCGCCATGGAGCGACATCACCGTTCCGGAAGGCAATCTCTTTTCCATAAGCCTGCTGGATCGCCCCGAGGAGATCAGGGCTGTCAGCGGCTTTGCGCCCTATCTCGCCGTTTGTCAGGCTCTATGCGATCGGCAAGGCTTTGGTACCGGTGGCCGCCGCACCGCAGCCGAAAAGCTGCGCCGAGATCGCCGTGGCCGACGGCTGAAACCCACCAAGATTACAGGCGGCCCTTGCAGGCCGCCCGCTGGCATCGTCCCGTGGATGAAGCCCTGGCTTCAGCTCGCCTTTTCCGGCGGTGCGAGAAGCTCGGCGCAATAGGACGAGCTGCTCACGCCCGGCTGGTCGCCGAGAATGTGAACCGAGCGAATCTCGTAGCTCTGGTTGGTGACGATATCGGCCTTGCAGCTGAGAGAGCGCTTGCCGGCCTTCTTGCCGTCCTTGTTGACGATGGTGACGTTCTTGTAGCCACCGCGCCAGGTGTAGACGCGATTGCCGCCTTCATCGCGGTCGGAGATCGGCGGACCATAGGCCGCGAAGAAGCGGCCTGCGGACTCGCCCTGCCAGCGATCCTGAACGGGGTTCTTCGCAAGCAGCGGAAGGGCTGCGGTCGTGGTCGTCGTGGTGCTGCAACCGGCCAGTGCCAGCAACAGTCCAGCCGCGGTGATCATGCGGATATTCATCGTGTCGTCCTTGAGCTTCTGTCACGCATACGGTCGCGGAAAAGCCGCGCTGTCCCACGACGTTTTCCACCTGTCCCGCCTAGGGCTTTAGCGCCAAAGCCGGCAAAAGAAAATTCCCATCCGCGTGTACAAGCTGGATTTTAGTTGATCTGTTGCGTCTTTTGCACGCCGGCAATTTTCGCCTCCGCTTCCTGCTGATTTTCTAGGCAGATGCGGCTGTAATTTTTTCGTCAAAAATCAAACGCTTTTTTTGAAATTGGTGCTTGTGCATCAAAAATGGCTGGTCTATAGAAGCGCCGCTGGTCACGGAGTGTAGCGCAGTCTGGTAGCGCACCACGTTCGGGACGTGGGGGTCGAGTGTTCGAATCACTCCACTCCGACCAGCTGAAAAAACCGATCTTTCCCGAAAACCTCCACTAGAAAATATGGATTGCCTTGCTCGCGCGGGGCGTGGCGTCGCTCCCTCGATGGGCGATTGGCAGCATTTCCGTTTTCGTATGCCGCTTGATCCTGTGCTTGCGGCTCGGGCGCGACGGTTTCGCCTGTGCCATGGACCATTCCCCGTTCCTGCCGGTTATCTTCCAAACCACACGTTAGACATGCTTTTATAAAACCGGCTCTTTTTGTCGTTCGACGCACCATATAGAAAGAAGAGGGACGTGCATCCGACTCATGGAGGAGTTCGGATAGCGGGCGCTGAAGCGGAGTTGTGGAATGAAGCGTGTTGACGGGGCGGCCGGATCGGCCTGGGAGAAATTCGCAGTTGTGCAAAGGCATCGTGCTGCGTCGCCCGGTGTCGTCGGGCAGAGAATGGGGGTTGCCGCGGGGTTTGGCGTTTTGGCGCTGGGCGCGGTGTTTCTTCTGGGGCCCGGCATCACGGTCTCGCACGCTGCCGATTGCGGCAATGTTGCCGCGCCCGGTCTCGACTGGAGCGGATGCAGCAAAACCAACATCATGCTCCAGACCAGCGATCTGCAGGGAGCCAATCTCGTCGGCGCCCATTTCGACAGCACGGATCTCAGCGATGCCAATTTGACCTCCGCCAATCTCGAGAAGGCGACGCTGGTGCGCGCCTGGTTGAAGAATGCCAAGGCGGATGGAGCGAATTTCGCAAAGATCGAGGCCTATCGCTCCGATTTCAGCAATGCCTCGGCCAACAATGTTTCCTTTGCCAATGCCGAGCTGCAACGGGCCGAATTCGCCGGCGCGCAGCTCAACAATGCCGATTTCCAGAAGGCGGAGCTCGGTCGTGCCGATTTCGACAAGGCGTTGCTGACGGGTGCGAACTTCTCCTTCGCCAACCTGTCGCGCGCGACGCTGAACGGCGCCGTCATGGAGGGGCCGACCTCGTTCGGCGGAGCCTTCATGTATCTGACCCGTATCGAGGGCTTGGATCTGTCGAAGGCAAGCGGGCTTCAGCAGGCGCAGATCAATCTGGCGTGCGGGGACAACACGACGATATTGCCATCCTGGCTGAAGGCGCCCTCCGCGTGGCCCTGTCCGCCGGATGAAAAGGACTGAGTTCTCGTCAAGTCAAAACCTTCGAAAGACCAAGCCATGTTCGTAGAAAAAACGATCCAGCATGACAGCAAGCCGGAATTCTATCGCGAGCTTGCCGATCAGCTGAGAGCCTTGCTGGAAGGCGAGCAGGATCCGATTGCCAATGCGGCCAATACGTCGGCGCTGATCTTCCAGATGCTGCCCGATCTCAACTGGGCAGGCTTCTACTTCCTGCGGCAGGAGGGCGAGCTGGTGCTCGGGCCATTCCAGGGCAAGCCCGCCTGCGTGCGCATCGCCGTTGGCCGCGGTGTCTGCGGGACGGCGGTCGAAAGAGCGCAGTCGGTCCTCGTCGAGGACGTGCATGCCTTTCCGGGGCATATCGCCTGCGATGCGGCCTCGCGCTCCGAGCTGGTCGTGCCGCTCGCCCGCAACGGCAAGGTCTTCGGCGTGATCGATCTCGACAGCCCGCTCGCCGGCCGCTTCGACCGTGACGACCAGGCCGGCATCGAGGCGCTTGCGGTCATCTACGCCGCTTCAAGCCGGGCGGATGTGTGAGTAAAAGCGGGCAGGGCGTCACGCAGTCGTGATCGATATGGCAAATCGTTCCGATGATGCCTATATTGGCTTTGCAAACATTCCCTTAGCATTGATCGAGCTTTATCCGGCCCTCCCGCGTCCTCCTGAAGGACCCCGGCCAAGCTCGGAAGGCATGTCGAGGGGTAAGGAGAACAACAATGGGCAAATACAGCAAGACGGCAGAGGCAGTGGCCAAGCTCACCCCCGAGCAGTATCGCGTGACGCAGCAGAGCGGCACCGAACGTCCTGGCTCCGGCGAATATCTCTACAACAAGCAGTCGGGCATCTATGTCGATATCGTCTCGGGCGAGCCGCTTTTTGCCTCTGCGGACAAATTCGATTCCGGCTGCGGCTGGCCGAGCTTCACCAAGCCGATCGAACCCGCCCATGTCAGCGAATTGACCGATATCTCGCATGGCATGGTGCGCACCGAAGTCCGCTCGGCGAACGGCGACAGTCATCTGGGCCATGTTTTCCCGGATGGACCGATCGATCGCGGCGGCCTGCGCTATTGCATCAATTCGGCCTCCCTCCGCTTCGTGCCGCGTGACCGCATGGAAGCAGAGGGCTATGGTGCCTATATCGATCAAGTGGAGGATGTAAGATGACAACGGAACGTGCAGTTCTCGCCGGCGGTTGCTTCTGGGGCATGCAGGATCTCATCCGCCGCTACGACGGCGTCATCTCGACCCGCGTCGGCTACAGCGGCGGCGATGTCCGCAACGCCACCTATCGCAACCACGGCACGCATGCCGAGGCGATCGAGATCATTTTCGATCCGCAGAAAATCAGTTACCGCGATTTGCTGGAATTCTTTTTCCAGATCCACGACCCAAGCACCCGCAATCGTCAGGGCAACGATGTCGGCATGAGCTACCGCTCCGCGATCTTCTATACCAGCGACGAGCAGAAGCGTGTTGCTCTGGATACGATCGCCGACGTCGATGCCTCGGGCCTTTGGCCAGGCAAGGTCGTGACCGAAGTAGCGCCAGTCGGCGACTTCTGGGAAGCCGAGCCGGAGCACCAGGATTATCTGGAGCGCTACCCGAACGGCTATACGTGCCATTTCGTACGGCCGGGCTGGAAGCTTCCGCGCCGGCAGGCAGACACAGCGCAGCGCGCGGCCTCCTGATGGATGGGTCGGCCGGCATCGACCGGCTGAAGCTCTTCCTCGGCACATGGGAGGTGAAGCGGCGGATCATCGATCGCTTCAACCGCTCGCTGGTCACATTCGAAGGACAGGCGTTCGTGACGCCTGTCCAGTTCGAGGAACACGGCGATACGCGCAGCGACGACACGACGCTGCGAAGCAGCCGTACCTATCGGCTCGACGAAGTCGATGACAGTCTCGTCGTGCGTTTCCCCAATCTTTCGGAATTCATCCGCATCGGTGAAGACGCCTCGCAGCGCGTCATCCATCATTGCGGGCAGGATCTTTATCGTGGCCGTCTCTTCTTTCGCGGAGTCGATGCCTGGGCGGAGATGTGGCATGTGCGCGGGCCCAGGAAAAATTACCTGAGCCTCGCGCATTATCGGCGTGCCTGATCCGAGGCCGCTTTCAGGCCAAGGGCGGTCTTACGTGGCCAGTCTTCGCCGTGCCTGCACTGCCTTTGCCAGGTCTTCCAGCGTACGCACGGAGGTCGGCCAGTCGATGCAGCCATCGGTGATGCTCTGGCCATAGACCAGCGGCTTGCCCGGAACCAGATCCTGGCGGCCGGCCACGAGATTGCTTTCCATCATCATGCCCTTGATCCGGCGATCGCCGGCCGAGACCTGTTCGGCGACTGCGGTAACGACGAGCGGCTGGTTTTCCGGGTTCTTGCTGCTGTTGGCATGGCTGGCATCGATGATGATCCGCGGCTCCAGTCCGGCCTTCTCCGCCTGTTCCGCGGTTGCCTGGACGCTCGCCGCATCATAGTTGGGCTGCTTGCCGCCGCGCAGGATGATGTGGCAGTCCTCATTGCCGCGCGTCGAGGCGATTGCGGCAAGGCCGTCCTTCGTGACGGCCGGGAAGTGGTGCGGCTGCGACGCGGCGATGATGGCATCGAGCGCTATGCGCACGTCGCCATTGGTGCCGTTCTTGAAGCCGACCGGGCAGGAGAGGCCCGATGCCAGCTGCCGATGGACCTGGCTTTCGGTCGTTCTTGCGCCGATCGCACCCCAGCTGACGAGATCGGAAATATACTGCGGCGTGATCGTATCGAGATATTCGCAGCCTGCCGGCAGGCCGATCTCGTTGACGTCGAACAGCAGTTTGCGGGCGATGCGCAGGCCTTCCTCGATGCGGTAGCTGCCATCGAGATGCGGGTCGTTGATGAGGCCTTTCCATCCCACGGTCGTACGCGGCTTCTCGAAATAGACCCGCATGATGATTTCGAGATCGCCGGCGAAGCGGTCCCGTTGTTCCTGCAGCCGCTTTGCATAATCGAGGGCCGCGACGGGATCGTGGATGGAGCAGGGGCCGATGACGACGATCAGCCGGTCGTCCTCGTCACGCAGGATGTTGTGGACGGCATCGCGCGCGCCGGTGACGGTGGCCGTCACCGCCTCGTCGCGGGGAATTTCGTCTATGATCCGAGAGGGCGGCGTCAGCGCCGTGATCTCGACAATGCGCAGGTCATCAGTGGAATTCAGCACGGTATCGGTTCCTTCAAGGGTCATACCGTGGCGACAAAAAAGCCGCCAGGTAGACTAGCGGCTGTTCGGGTCTTTGCTGTCGTGTCTTTTCTAACTACGCACAGGCCCGGCTCCGCTGAAAGCAGCGGTACGAATAAAATCGCGAGGCATATGCATAGGTGAACGACATGCGCTGTCTCTACGACAAAAAAAGTTGAATGTCGATGCATCGATGCGGGAGAAATGAACGAGGTGGCATGGCGGCGTTGCTTTTGCTTCAGGGCAATGCGCCTGTCCGCCGATCCTCGAGCGTCGTTTGTCGGGCCTCGGAAGGCTGGCTCGCTGCTCATAGGGCATCGCGCCAACGAATTAACCCCTGCCTCGGAAGGGTCGGCCCGACCTCGCTGGAAGTCGGACCGCCCCCCATCCGATCAGGGGTCAAGTCAGATCAGATCTCGGAAACGAGGTCTTAGAAGCTGCGCTGGAAACGCAGAACGCCGGCCCACTGGTCCTGGTTGATGGAGTCCCAGTTGGTGTAGGAAACTTCCGGCTGAACCAGGAGGTTCTTGACCGGGTTCCAACGGACGTTTGCGGTCGCTGCGAAGATCTTCGAGTCGGTGTAGGCAACCTGAGCGTTGGCCTGCAGTTTCGCGTTGATCGGAACGGTCACGCCGCCCCAGACAGCCCAGTCGCCCCAGCCGATGGTCTTGGCCGGGCCGGTGCCGTTCGAGCTGGCATACTTGTTCAGCTTGTCGCCGTCAGTGTTCCAGCCGCCCATCAAGAAGGCCTTGAGGACGCCGAAGTCGGCATCGACGCGAGCCTTGATGGCGCCTTCTTCGACGATGGAGTCATAACCACCGACGACCTTGAAACCGAAGTTACCAGCCTTGTAACCGAGACCGGCAACGACGTCGGGAGCGTAGTGGTCGGAGCTGTCTTCGCCGTTGACGCCCTTGGCGCCCGAACCGGAGTTCGAGTCTTCGAGCGAGATCACAGCCGTGAAGCCGTTGCCTGCGTCATAGTTGTAGGTCAACTGGTTGAGTTCGTACGGGCCGTCATAGACCACGTCGTCGTTGATGACGTTGCCGGCATAACCGACGTACAGGTTGTACTGCGAATCGAGCTTACCAACGGTGAAGCCGGCGAGGCTGATGTTTGCGAACAGCAGCTTCGTGGAAGTCGAGCCGCCATCCTGCCAGTCGAAACGATAGACGGTGTTGGTCTTCAGCGGACCGTATTCGGTGTCGCTTGCGGTGTCGACATGCAGCTGAGCACGGGTATGCCACAGCGTGCCGTAACGGTCGGCCGGGTTGTAAGCGTTGTACCACTTACCTTCGGTACGAACCATGCCGCCGATCTTGAGGCAGGTTTCCGTGCCCGGGATAAAGAAATAACCGGCGCCGTATGCGTCGCAAATGCGGACGTATTCGAGCGGTTCCGGCTCAGCGGCGACGATGGCATCTGCTGCCTGCGCGCCAGAAACTACTGCGAGGGCAGCAGCGGAGCCGAGAAGAAGGCTCTTGATGTTCATAAAAACTCCAATCCAATATAGATTGGGCATAGGCAATCGCGCCGAAAAATCGACGTGCCTTAACCCCATCCCTGTTTAAAAACCCCGACTCGGGAGAAACGGGCCCCACCCGCTTCTGGTCGTTATTAAAGACGAATTCCTGCAAAGTTATATGATATATTTTTCTCGGAATGTCGTTTTCTTGATTTTTAAATTCTAGTTGCATGAATGCCACATATGCAAACACAGATAGTAAGTGCGGCATAATATTGGCGTAGCAATAGTCACCTAGCGGGATGAAATCGTGCTTGGCGCGAGCCGCCCGGATATCGTTGGGTGCAACGCAGTACCACGGATGGCGTGGCCAGCCGTGTCCATCAGCCAACGGCTGCAGCGCTCACGACGGGCGTGCGGCTAGCCTTCGAATGGTGGCTGATGTTCTGCCTGTGATTAGGATGAAGCCGGCCGCTTGGAAGCTGAAAGGACGAGCCTGCTCAGAGCAGAGCCGATCATGATGCCCCAGAGTCCGCTGGTCATGCCGACGATGATATCGAAGGTCGAGCCATAATTGCCGTTTGCCAGGAAATGCGAAACGGAAAGCGCCAGCACGCTTCCGATCACCAGAAGACAGGTGAAGGAAGGCGATTGCGGGTAGGCGAGGCGAGCCAGCATGCCCGCAACGCAAAGAGCACCGGCGCGAAAGATATCGAACGGATTGCCGAAAGCGGCCTCCCAATTGAGATGCGCAAGGGTGACGCCGATAAGCGCCCCCAGGTAGGTCCAGGCAGTAATCTTCAAAAACCGGTCTGATATCATGAAGATATGATATAGCAGCGGCGACTTCAAACACCAGTCTCGTGCTGTTTCGAAGCCTGTCCGCGCGTCGATTCGACGTGCACATTTTATGTGGTTGCGAAACATTCTGTTGCGGAGCGGCGGGAATTTAGGCCGCTTTCGGTCTTCGATTTGCCGTCTTGCTATGCCGCGATAGGCGCTCCGACTGGCCGGCGAGACCCGGCCAGTCGTCAAGCCATCTAGGCGTTCGACGCCCGAAGCGCCTCTTCCTCGTCCTGCAATTGCTCGGCGTCTTCGCTCACGACGGTCGATGACGATGCCCGGCCGAGGAAGGAAAAGACGACGACTGCCGTCATGACCGTAATGGCGGTCAGAAGCCAGAGAAGCGCGCTGAAGGCGTTTGTGTAGCCCTGGATCAGCACGTCATGCCCGATCGCCGGCACGTTCGATGCCGCTGCGGACAGGTTGCCGGTGACGAGCCGTTGCGCCGCCGCTGAAGCGTGCTCGCCCGCCGAGGTTCCGAGATTGGACTGGATGAACGCGGAGAGGATCGCGCTGACGACCGCAAGCGCCACGCCTTCACCGGCGACGCGGGTGGTGCTGAAGATGCCGGTCGCCATGCCGGCCCGCTCCTTGGGAACGACGCTGACCGCAAGCCCGTCCATCAGACCCCAGGGCAGGCTGATGCCGACCCCGATCGTCAGCAGCGGGCCGATCAGGGCGGAGGGAGCCCCACTCGTGGCGAAGTGGCTGAGCCAGAACAGACCCGCCGCCGAGATGAGGAGGCCAGCGCCGCAGATCGTTGCCGGGCTGAACCAGCGGGTCAGAAGGCCGGCAACGATCGGCAGGACAAGCAGCGGCGCCGAGAGCGCGACCATCATCCGCCCGGCGGCGATCTCGCTCATGCCCTCGATGCCGACGAAGCGCACGGGCAGCAGGATCAGCAGTACGACGAAAGCATAGGCCGGGGCTGCCGCCAGCAGCTGCACGCCGACGAAGCGCGGATAGCGAAACAGGCTGAGATCCAGCATGGGCCGCTTGACGATGCGCTCGATGATGCCGAAGGCGAGAAAGAGCAATGCGGCGCCGACCAGCAAGGCGATGACGAGCGGATCGCTCCACCCCGTTTCCGGAGCGCGCAGTACGCCATAGGTGAACAGCGTCAGGGCAAGCGTGAAGCTCAGCGCGCCGGGCCAATCGAGCCCGGCGGCGTCCGGATCACGGGACTCGCGCAGGAAACAGGCTCCGAGCCCGAGGGCGAGCAATGCCAGCGCGACCACCAGAACGAAGATCGACGGCCAGCCGAAGGCATCGATCATCAGGCCGGATGCGATCGGCCCGAAGGCGAGGCCGACGCCAAAGCTGGAGCCGACGATGCTGAAGGCGCGCATGCGTGCCGTACCCTCGAATTCCTGGGCAAGCGACGCCATTCCGCCGGAAAAGGCGGCAGCCGCGCCGAGGCCCTGGAGCGCCCGCAACAGATCGAACCAGACGATGTTGCCGGCCAGTGCCAGACCGGCCGAAAACACTGCGAAGCAGGCGACGCCGGTCAGAAAGATGCGTCGGCGGCCGAAACTGTCGGCCAGCGCGCCGGCGGCCATCAGGCAGCTGCCGAAGGTCAGCATGAAGGCATTTGTCACCCAGTTGAGGGCGATCGGGCTGCCGCCGAGCGTCCGGCTGATGGCTGGCAAGGCGACGGCCGGGCCGGTGAACGTAAGCGGCATCGCCGCCGCAGCGCAGCAGACGGCGACAAGGACGAAGAATTTCTCGGTCGCGCTTGCGACCTTTATCTCGGTTGGGGACATCGGATTACCGTTGGGTTGGAGCAAGGGAAAGGCCGCGGGCAATCCTGGGAGTGATGCCGGCCAAGAGGCCGCCGCCCACGGCTTCAGATGACCATGGGAGGATAGTTTTGCTGGAGTGATGTGGAAATGAGGCTATAACTCCACATATACCGGAATAAAACTCTCGAATGGGATATGCGCATGGATCGCTTGAGCGGCTTGACGGCCTTCGTTCGCACAGCGGATCTCGGCAGCTTCGCAGCCGCCGGCCGCGTCCTTGGCCTCTCGGCCTCCGCTGTCGGCAAGGCGGTGAGCAATCTGGAGCGCCAGCTTGGTGTTCGGTTGCTGCAGCGCTCCACGCGCAGCATTCGTTTGACCGAGGAGGGGCGGCTTTTTCATGAGCGTTGCCGGCGGGTGCTCGACGATCTCGACGATGCGCAGGCCTCGCTCGCGCAGGCCGTCGCCGTGCCGCGCGGGCGGCTACGCGTCAGCGTGCCCATCGTCAGCTACCATTTTCTGCTACCGGTCGTGCCGGAATTCGTGGCGCGCTATCCCGATGTCGAACTGGACATCGATTTCAACGATCGCATCGTCGACATGATCGAGGAGGGGGTCGATGTCGCGATCCGCAGCGGCGATCTGCCGGATTCGCGCCTGATATCGCGCACTTTGCGGCCGTTTCAGATGCTGCTCTGCGCCGCGCCCAGCTATGTCGAGCAATTCGGCCTTCCCGATTGCCCGCGCGCGCTCAACGAGCATCAGGCCGTCAGATTTCGGTTTCCCAACAGCGGCAAGCTGCAGGACTGGCCTCTCACCATGCCGGAGGGCGAACCGGAACTGCGCATGCGAACGGCCTTTTCCTGCAACAACATGGAGGCGGTGCGCGGCGCGACCGTTGCCGGCCTCGGCATCGGCTGCATGCCGGATTTCCTCGTGCGCAGCACGCTTGCCGAAGGCAAACTGCGAACCGTCCTTGACGACTTCATCGACGAGCCCGGCCATTTCCATCTGCTTTGGCCGTCCAATCGGCACATGTCGCCGAAGGTCCGCGTGTTCGTCGATTTTCTGAGCGAGCGGCTTTTTGCGAAAAGCTGTGAGATCTTGTCGGTCACGGCCGCTGCTTGAGAAAGAGACCCGGCGGCCGGTTCAAGACGGGCCAGCCCTCTCGACCGGCTCGCTCCGGCGGGCGCCGTGGCGGCCTGGAAGGATCGCGACTGGTTCGAGCGCCATCCTGCCCTGATTATCGCCTCAGCATCGGAACGGATGAAGAGTGCGATCGCCTGCTGGCGGCGCTCGGCGAGAGATTGCGTTGACAGGGGCCTCGCAGCGATCGCTCCGAGGCCGTCAGTCGGCGGAGTGGATTTCCCTCACTCAAACCGTACGGCGGTCGTGTTGGCGCCGCAAAGCAGCACGGCCACGCGTTCGCCCGCGGCGGGGACATATTTTCCGGCAAGCAGGGCAGCGAAAGCCGTCGCGCCGCCGGGTTCGGCGACGATCCGCAGCCGGTCCCATAGGGTTTGCAGCGCCAGGCGGATATCGTCGTCGGATACCAGTACGGGGCGCTGTGCGTAGGCGCGGGCAATCGGGAACATGAGCTCGCCGACGCGCTTGGGCGCAAGCGAATCGGCAGCGACGCTGCCGGCGGGAGCATCGACGGGATGCCCTGCCTCGAAAGCTTTCCAGAGCGTCGGCGCCCCTTCCGGCTCGACGGCAACGACCCGGACGCGCCCCTGGAACCAGGCCGCAATCCCGCCGATCAGGCCGCCGCCGCCGACCGCGACGAGCAGCGTGTCGATATCGGGAATATCCGCCTCGATCTCGAGCCCGAGGGTCCCTTGCCCCAGCAAGGTCTCCGGCTGGTCGTAGGCGTGGATGGCCATGGCGCCCCGTTCCTCCACCCATTGCTGGCTGGCGGCAAGTGCATCGGCATAGCGTTCTCCGCCGATGACAAGGTCGGCTCCATAGCCACGGATGCGCTCGGCCTTTGCCGGCGATGTCACGCTGGGCACGAAGATCGTCGCCGGAATGCCGAGCCGCATGGCGGCATAGGCGACCGCCGCGCCATGATTGCCGCCGGATGCCGCGACCACCCCTGCCGCCGGCACCCGTCGGCCGAGCAGGCTGGAAAAGGCGCCTCGCGCCTTGAACGAGCCGGAATGCTGCAGATATTCAAGCTTGAAATCCACCGGGCCGGGATTGAGGCCGAAATCCGCCAGGTCGGTATGCAGAACCGGCGTATGACGGATATGCGGGCGGATTCGTTTTTCGGTTTCCGCAATGCGCTCGGGGGTAATCGTCGTGTCGGGAAGCATGGGCATCTCGCGAACGGAAGTTGACAATAAGTTTGTTACTTAGCAAACTGACGAAATGCAAGAGCTCGATCTCATCAAGGCCTTGGCCAACGAACGCCGCATCAGCATTCTCCGCTGGCTGAAGGACCCTTGTGCCCATTTCACACCGCAGATCGACGGCGATCTGGTGGAGGATGGCGTCTGCGCTCTCCTCATCGCCGAAAAGCTCGAAATCTCGCAGGCGACCTTGAGCGAGCATATGCGCATTCTGGTTCAGGCGGGGCTGGTGCGGCCGAAGCGCATCAAGCAGTGGATCTTTTACAAGCGCGACGAAGCCCGCATGGCGACCTTGGCTGCAATTGTCGCAAGCCTCTAGGACCAGCGCTATGTCCCGGGCGGCCATTGTCTCCAAATGAAAGGGCGGCAGGGCCAGGCCCGCCGCCTTCTTTTTCAGATGCGATCGCGATCAGATGTCGCTGGCGGCATTCGCCCAGATTTCCGCGGCCTGCGCGGCGGTCACGCGGCGCACGTCCGTTTCGTCTCGGCGGCTGGCGAAGAGTTCGCTTGCCATGATCTGCTCGGCGAGATCGGCCGGCAGGGACAGAAGAACGCGCTGGCCTTCCTTGTGGATGCCGCCAACATCGGAACGCTTGCCGGTGATCATGCCGCCGGCAACCGTGTTGTTGCTTTCGGGATCGATCAGGATGAAGGAGCCGGTCGAACGGTTCTGCTCATAGGGGTCGAAGATGGCGTTCTCGTCGAAGGTCAGGCGAACCTTGCCGATGGCATTCATCCAGAGTGCCTGCGCCGGTGCCCATGCGCCGGTCTTGAGTTCGAGCTGGGCGATCGGCTGCACCTGGACGCGCTGGCGGCGGCTGCCGCTCTTCAGCCAGTAACGCTTGCCGGGCTCGATCCCTTCCGGCTGTAGCGCGACGATCTGCGCATCGAAGGAGAGGCCGGTCTGCGGCTGGCTGTCGATGGCGACGATCATGTCGCCGCGCGATACGTCCACCTGGCGGTCGAGAACGAGCGTAATGGCATCGCCGGCCACGGCCGCGTTGCGCACCAGATCGAAGGTGACGATCTTCGAGACGTTGGCGACCATGCCCGACGGCAGGATCATGACGCTGTCGCCCGGCTTCACAGAGCCGCCGGCGACCGTGCCCTGATAGCCGCGGAAGCTCTCGCCGGGGCGGGAGACGCGCTGCACCGAAAGACGGAAGCCGACCGTCTGCGCCGAGCGCACGGTGGCCAGTTCCAGTGCCTCGACCAGCGTCGGGCCTGTGTACCAAGGCATGACGGACTGGCCGGAATAGACGACGTTTTCGCCCTTTAGCGCGGACATCGGGATGGCGGTGATCTGCTTCACGCCAAGCGACAGCGCGAATTCGCGGAAATCATGCGAGATCTTTTCGAAACCGGCGCGGTCGTAATTCGTCAGGTCGATCTTGTTGACGGCGAGCACGAACTGCTTGATGCCAAGCAGCGAGGCGATCGTCGCGTGGCGGCGCGTCTGTTCGAGGATGCCCATGCGCGCATCGATCAGCAGCACGGCGAGGTCGGCGGTCGACGCGCCGGTTGCCATGTTGCGGGTATACTGCTCGTGACCGGGCGTATCGGCGACGATGAACGAGCGGTTGTCCGTCGAGAAATAGCGATAGGCGACATCGATGGTGATGCCCTGTTCGCGCTCGGCCTGCAGGCCGTCGAGCAGGAGCGCGAAGTCGGGCAGGCCCAGATCGTTCTGCTTGCCGGTGGAATCGCGCCGGAGCGTAGCGGCCTGGTCTTCCTTGACGGCCTTGGTGTCCCAGAGCAGGCGGCCGATCAGGGTGGACTTGCCGTCGTCGACGCTGCCACAGGTAATCAGGCGAAGCGGGCGCGAGTCGCGGATCGCCTTGGCGGGCTCGGCGGCAGACCCGGCAGCGGGCCCAACAACAGGCATCGTGACGACGTTGGCGTTTGCGGTCATCTCAGAAATATCCTTCACGCTTCTTCTTTTCCATGGAGCCGGACTGGTCGCGGTCGATGGCGCGGCCCTGGCGTTCGGAAACCGTGGCGATTTCCAGCTCTGCAATGATCTCCTCGAGAGTCGTGGCCGTGGAGCGGATGGCGCCCGTCAGCGGGAAGCAGCCAAGCGTGCGGAAACGGATGACCTCCTCGCGCTTGACCTCGCCGGGCAGCAATTCCAGCCGTGGGTCGGCCGCCATGATCATCATGCCGTCGCGCTCGACCACGGGACGCTTCGCGGCGAAATAGAGCGGCACGATCGGAATGTCTTCCGCCTGGATGTAGCGCCAGATATCGACCTCGGTCCAGTTGGACAGCGGGAAGACGCGAACGCTTTCGCCCTTGCGGATCTGGCCGTTATAGACGTTCCAGAGTTCGGGGCGCTGGTTGCGCGGATCCCAGCGATGGTCCGGCGTGCGGAAGGAATAGATGCGCTCCTTGGCGCGCGAGGCTTCCTCGTCGCGGCGGGCGCCGCCGAAAGCCGCGTCGAACTGGCCGGCATCGAGCGCATGGCGCAGGGCTTCCGTTTTCATGATGTCGGTATAGCCGGCGGAGCCATGGGTGAACGGGGTGATGTTTTCCGCCTTGCCGCGCGGGTTGATGTGTTCGATCAGGTCGAGATCGTATTTCTTCACGATTTCGTCGCGGAAGGTGATCATCTCGGCGAATTTCCAGCCGGTGTTCACATGCAGCAGCGGGAAGGGGACGCGGCCCGGATAGAAGGCCTTGCGCGCCAGATGCAGCAGCACCGACGAATCCTTGCCGATCGAATAGAGCATCACGGGACGCTCGAATTCGGCGGCAACCTCGCGGAAGATGTGGATCGCCTCGTTTTCCAGCGCCTTCAGATGCGGATCGAGCGGCGGCTTGACGCTTTGCGGATTGGAGATTTCCGTATCCGGACGGCTATCGGGCATTTATGACTCCAGAACTTTAAACTGCTTCGGCCGGAAAGCTGGCCGGAAGGAATGGATGCGTTGGCCCCGGTTGATCGGCGGCGTATCAAACGCGCCTCGGATCGATAGCCGGGAACCGGCGGGTGTTTCACTGGGCGGCGCTTGCACTCTCTTCGTGGACATGCAGGCCGCATTCGCGCTTTTCGTCGTTCTCCCACCACCAGCGGCCGGCACGTTCCGGCTCGCCGGGCTTGATGGCCCGCGTGCAGGGTTCGCAGCCGATCGAAGGATAGCCGCGCGCATGCAGCGGGTTCACCGGAACGCTGTTGTCGGCGACATAGGCGCGGATGACGTCGATGTCCCAGTCTGCGAGCGGATTGATCTTGATCAGATTGCGTTCCGGATCGAACTCGGCAAAAGGCGTGTCGGCGCGATTGGCCGACTGACCGCGGCGAAGGCCGGTGATCCAGATGCTGGCGCCCGAAAGCGCACGCGCAAGCGGCTTCAGCTTGCGCACGCCACAACAGGCGTGCCGGGCTTCGACGCTCTCATAGAAACCGTTCAGACCGTATTTCTCCGCATAGGCGTCGATGTCGCCCTGTTCCGGCTCGTAGCGGACGATGCGGATATCGTACTGGCTTTCCGTCTCGTCGATCAGGGCGAGCGTTTCGGGGAAGAGACGGCCGGTCTGCAGCGTGGCCACTTCGATCGGCAGGCGGTGATTGCCGATCTCCGCCGTGATCACCTGATCCTCGATTCCGAGCGACGTCGTGAACACGACCCGGCCACCGAGGCCGGCGACGAGCGACAGACGACCCGCGAGATCGAGCGAGCCGAGCTGGCTGTTAAGCGACGCGGCGTCTTCAATAAGGGTGATGTCAGTCATGGGGAATCCTGTCCTGATATTGCGCGGAGTATCGCAGCTCGCAGGGATGGCGGACAGAAAAATAGATTTCGAAAGGAAGCGGATGGAGAGTAAATATCTCCATGAAGCAGCGCTCATAAGGAAAAGCGACCGCCTCGGCTGTTAACCAAGGCGTTTCGCCGCCCAAAGCGGCCCTTCGGAAGCACCTGACATGGCAGGCCATGTTTAAGCGCTTGCTTTAATGTCTATAGAAATAGTAGAGTTACACATAGCTTGTCAAACGGAAATCGGAAGTGATGCCCAAAATGATGCGCGATGGCGGTTTTTAAGCTAAACTATGGGCATAGCACCGAAGAATGATAACAAGTTTTGGTTGCTGATATTTCCTGGCATTGCGCCATGGGTGTGGGTGCTTCGAAATTGCCCCCGGGACGAGGGCTGAGGAGTTCTGGAGCGGACCGGCTGAATCGATCGGCCGAACGTATCGCATGTGTGTGTGAAGCGGTTCGAAATGATTACTCAGAAAGCGAAATACGCGCTGCGGGCGCTGTCGGCACTGGCCCAATCCGAGGCGGGAGAGCCGATGATGATTTCCGATATTGCGACGCAGCAGAATATCCCGAAGAAATTCCTGGAACAGATCCTCCTCGACCTCAAGCACCAGGGCATCGTAATCAGCCGTCGCGGCAAGCAGGGCGGTTATCTCCTGCGAAAACCCGCCGCCGAGATCACCTTCGGCGAGATCCTGCGGGTTATCGACGGCCCCCTGGCGCCGCTGCCCTGTCTGTCGCTCACCGCCTATCGTCGCTGCGACGATTGCGACGGTGAGCAGACCTGCGAAATCCGCCACGTCTTCGCCCGGGTGGCGGATGCGACCCGCAAGGTGCTTTTCTCGACGACCATCGCCGATGCGATCGCTCGGCCCGACGGTGCCGAAGTCACGAGGCTTTTGGCTTAGGGGCGCTTCGGAAACAGGCAACGCGACGCTTCGCCGTTCAGCCGGCCGCGTGTTCCTCGCCGCCCTCTTTTTCCATGGCTCGCCGGGCGCGGATCGCGGCTGCGATGAAGACGCGCGACAGCCCGTGATAGAGAGGCTCGCGCGACAGCAGCCTCGAGGTCACGTAGCCAATCATCGACACCGCCATGATCGGAATGACGGCCTGATGGTCGCCGGTCATCTCCAGAATGATGACGAAGGCTGTCATCGGCGCCTGCACCACGCCGGCGAAATAGCCGGCCATGCCGAGGATTGCCGCAAGCGCAACGCCGCCGCCGACCAGCGTGCCGACCGTGCTGCCGAGGCCGGCGCCGACGGCGAGCGACGGCGCGAAGATGCCGCCGGGAATGCCCGAGATCATTGACAGGAAGCTCGCCAGCAGTTTCTCGACGAAGAAGAGCGAGGGCAGGGCATGGCCCTCCACCGCGCCGCGGGCCTGCTCATAGCCGGTCCCGAAGGTCTGGCCGCCGGAGAACACGCCGATGGCGGCGACGACGAGGCCGCAAAGGCCGGCAAGGATCAGCATGCGCTTGAGCGGCTGCGGCTGTGCCCAGCGGCGGATGCGGATGCCGGCATAGAGCGCCAGCCCGCTGAAGGTGGCGCCGAGCGCGCCGCCGCCGACACCGCAGATCAGCATGACGATCCAATCGCGAAGCATCGTCGGCGCGGCATCCGCCGTGCCGAAATAGTTGTAGCTGCCGGAAAGGCCGAGCGCGGCAAGGCCCGAAAGAATGACCGCCGTCAGCACGAGGCCGTTGGCGCGGGATTCATAGGTGCGGCTCATCTCTTCGATGGCGAAGACGATGCCGGCAAGCGGCGTGTTGAAAGCGGCCGCGATGCCTGCCGCTGAACCGGCGAGGATCAATCCCTTTGCCTGCGCCATGCCGCCGAACCGGGCGACCGCCAGCATGAAGGACGCGCCGACCTGCACCGTCGGTCCTTCGCGGCCGATCGAGGCGCCGCTGAAAAGGCCCAGTATGGTGAGCACGATCTTGCCGAAGGCGAGCCGCAGCGACAGCAGTTTCGTGCGATCCTCGTCGTGATGCAGATGCCGCGCGGCGATCGCCTGCGGAATGCCGCTTCCTTGCGAGTTGGGAAACAGGGTCGCTGCGAGATAGGCTGAGAGAACGAAACCGAGCGGCGTCAACAGCAGCGGTAGCAGCCACGTCCATTCGCCCGATTGGGTCACGCCCGCAAAGGCCTTCTGCGCCAGATCCGCCAGCTTGGCAAAGCCGACGCTGATGACACCGATCGCGAGAGCCCCGGTCCAGAACACCAAGCGCGGCCGCCAGAGATTGAAGGACCCCCAGATGACGCGGGAGCGGCGGAGCAGCTTGGACTTGCGGTAGATCGGGGGCATAGGACGTGTGACCGATAGACTGGCCCGCATGTCTCTTGGAGGCATTTTCCGGGCGGCTCGCCACAAGGGGCGAATTGCGATGTTGATCTTTCTTGCAGAATTTCCCTTTGCGGCCAAGAGTTAATCCGCATGTTGACGATTGTGAGTGATCGGATAGATTGCATCGCAATTGCAATGCAAAGGGGCCGATGAATGAAATCCGCTTCCATTCCCCCGTTGAGGGTTGATCCTGCCTTGCGCGCCGCAGCCGAAAGCGTGCTGCAAGAGGGGGAGACCTTGTCCGCATTTGTCGAGAACTCGCTGCGCGCGCAAATCGAACATCGTCGAACGAAGGCGGAATTCATTGCCCGTGGCCTCGCCGCGCGAGAAGATGCGAAAAAGACCGGCGTGTATCACAGCGCTGAGGATGTGCTGGGCATGTTGAAGGGCAAACTTGAAGCCGCAAAAGCGTCCGGGCGAAGATGACGTTTTCGGCGCGTTACTCTCAAGGCGCGCTCGACGATCTCGAACGGCTCTATGATTATCTCCTGGTAAGAGATATCGAGCTTGCGGAAAAGGCCTACCAGGCAATTGCCAAGGCAACGGAATTTCTTGAGAATTTTCCGTTTAGTTGCCGCAAGGCGTCGGCGGGCGATGCGTTTCTCCGCGAACTCATTATTCCTTTCGGCTCGTCCGGTTATGTCGCTCTGTTCGAGATCGAGGACAGCGAGACGGTGACGATACTGGCAGTCAGGCATCAGCGAGAGGAAGACTATTACTAATGCCCACTTATTCTACCGATCGCTTGTCTCCCAGCGCGGGTTGATCCAGGGCTCCTGGTTCGAGCGCGCCAGCCTCTGCTTGCCGAGAATGTGGTCGGCGGCCTTTTCGCCCGTCATGATCGAAGGACCGTTCAGATTGCCGTAGGTGACGTGCGGGAAGATCGAGCTGTCGGCGACGCGCAGGCCGTCGACGCCGATGACGCGGGTGTCGGGATCGACCACCGCCATCGGATCGTCCTTCGAGCCCATCCTGCAGGTGCCGCAGGGGTGATAGGCGCTCTCCAGATGCTCGCGCAGGAAGGCGTCGATCTGATCGTCGGTCTGCACGTTTGCACCGGGCTGGATTTCCGCGCCGCGATAGTCGTCGAAAGCCTTCTGCCCGAAGATTTCGCGGGTCAGGCGCACGCAATGGCGGAACTTCTCCCAGTCCTCCGGATGGCTCATATAGTTGAAGCGGATCACCGGGTCGGCCTTCGGATCGGAGGAGCGCAGCGTCACGTTGCCGCGCGATTTCGACAGGTTGTAGCCGACATGCACCTGGAAGCCGTGGCTCTTGGCCGCCGCCTTGCCGTCATAGCTGATGGCGACCGGCAGGAAGTGATACTGGATATCAGGCTGCTTGACGCCCGGCGCGGAGCGCAGGAAGGCGCAGGCTTCGAACTGGTTGGACGTGCCGAGCCCCTTCTTGAAGAAGAGCCATTGTGCGCCGGCAATCCCCTGCATGTACCATGGCAGCCACGAATAGAGCGAAACCGGTTTCAGACTCGTCTGCTGGAAGTAGAATTCCATATGGTCCTGCAGGTTGGCGCCCACGCCGGGGCGGTCGACCTTCACCTCGATCCCCATGTCGCGCAGATGCTGCCCCGGCCCGATGCCGGAGAGCATGAGCAGCTTCGGTGAATTGAACGAGGAGGCGGAGATGATGACCTCGCGGTTCGCCCTGATGATCTCGATCTTGCCGTCGCGCTCGACTTCGACGCCGGTCGCGCGGCCGTTTTCGATGACGACCTTGCGGGCGAAACAGCGGACGAGCTTCACGTTCGGGCGCTTGAGGGCGGGTTTGAGGTAGGCAGTCGCGGCGGACCAGCGCCGGCCCATCCAGGTCGTCTGCTCCATCAGGCCGAAGCCTTCCTGCTTGCTGCCGTTATAATCCTCCGTCGCCTCGAAGCCGGCCTGCTTGCCGGCCTCGATGAAGGCGTGGAAGAGCGGGTTGCGGGCGTCGCCACGGCGTACATGCAGCGGGCCGCTCGTGCCGCGCCAGCCTTCCTCGCCGCCATGCGAATGCTCCATCCGCTTGAAATAGGGCAGCACGTCGGCATAGGCCCAGCCTTGCGCGCCAAGCTCCTCCCAGCGATTGAAGTCCTCGGCATGACCGCGCACATAGACCATGCCGTTGATCGAGGAGGAGCCGCCGATCACCTTGCCGCGCGGCGCGGTGATGCGGCGGTTGTTGAGCTGCGGCTCGGGCTCGGAGAGATAGCCCCAATTGTAGCGGTCCATGCTCATCGGCCAGGCAAGCGCCGCCGGCATCTGGATGAAAGGGCCGAAGTCGCTGCCGCCGAATTCAAGCACGATGACCGAATGCTTGCCGTCCTCCGACAGGCGGTAGGCCATGGCGGAGCCGGCCGAGCCCGAGCCGACGATGACGAAATCTGCTTGCATGACCAATGCCCTCTTTGCGGATGTTCTTCTTGAGCTGCGGGAAATGGTTGGTTCCGGTCGTTCCCTCTCCCCGCATGAGCGGGGAGAGGGCTAGGGTGAGGGGCGGGGGAACGGGATGCGGCATGCTCGAAGCTGCCCCTCATCCGGCTTGTCGCAATCTCACTCTGTTCGATTCCGCCAACCCACCTTCTCCCCGTTTCACGGGGCGAAGGGGCTTGTTCAGTAAGGCGCCTGCACCGGCCCCATGCCGACATAGACGGTCTTCAATTCCGAGTAATGCTCCAGCGCCGCCAGCGAGTTCTCGCGGCCGAAGCCGGATTGCTTGGAGCCGCCGAAGGGGATTTCGACCGGGCAGAGATTGTAGGTGTTGATCCAGAGCGTACCGGCTTCCAGCTGGTCGACGACGCGGTGGCCACGGGTGAGATCCGCGGTGAAGACGCCGCCCGACAGGCCGAATTCGGTGGCGTTGGCGCGTGCGATCACCTCGGCCTCGTCATCGAAATCGAGAACGCACATGACCGGCCCGAAGATCTCCTCGCGCGCGATCGTCATGTCGTCGGTGACGTCGGCAAACACGGTCGGCTGGATGTAATAGCCTTCGCCGGAGACATTGTTCGGGATGCCGCCGCCGGCAACCAGCGTCGCGCCCTCGGCCTTGCCCTTCTCGATGTAGGCGAGCACCTTCTCGCGCTGCGCCCAGGAAACCATGGGGCCGATCTGGGTTGCCTCGTCCATCGGGTCGCCGATCCGCATCGCCTCGGTGCGGGTCTTCAGCCGCTTCAGGAATTCGGACTTGATCTTGCGGTTGACGAAGACGCGCGTGCCGTTCGAGCAGACCTGGCCGGTCGAATAGAAGTTGCCGAGCATCGCGCCGCCGATGGCGCTGTCGATATCGGCATCGTCGAAGACGATGAGGGGCGATTTGCCGCCGAGTTCCATGGTGACGTGCTTGAGGTTGCCTGCGGCCGAAGCCGCCACCTTGCGGCCTGTCGGCACCGAGCCGGTCAGGGACACCTTCGCCACGTCGGGATGGTTGATGAGCAACGGCCCGGTTTCGCGGTCGCCCTGGATGACGTTGTAGAGCCCCTTCGGCAGGCCGGCCTCGATGAGGATCTCGGCGATCTTCAGCGCGCCGAGCGGCGTGTTTTCCGAAGGCTTGAACACCATGGCGTTGCCGGCGACGAGGGCTGGCGCCCCCTTCCAGCAGGCGATCTGCTGCGGGTAGTTCCATGCGCCGATACCGACGCAGACGCCGAGCGGCACGCGCTTGGTATAGGCGAAATCGCCGCCGAGCGGGATGTAGGAGCCGTTGAGGCCGGCGGCGGCGACGCCGCCGAAGAATTCGAAGCTGTCGGCGCCTGACGTTGGGTCCGCGACAATGGTTTCCTGGATCGGCTTGCCCGTATCCAGCGTCTCCAGTTCGGAAAGCTCGCGGTTGCGCTCGCGCATGATGTCCGCCGCCCGCTTCAGGATGCGGCCGCGTGCGGTCGGGCTTATGGCGGCCCATTCCGGCTGCGCCCGCTTGGCGCTGGCGATCGCCCTTTCGACGATGGCGGTCGTTGCCGCGTGCAGGCGGGCAATCACCTCGCCGGTGGCGGGATAGATGCTTTCGATGACGGTGCCATCGGTGTCCTCGACATATTCGCCGTCGATGAAATGCGAGGCCTTCGGTTGTGCGCGCATTATAGAACCCTCAGTTCTTCGTAGGACACCATGACGTGCTCTTGAAAAGCAGGTCGCTCGGTCAGGTTTTGGTAGTAGCGCTGCAGCCGCGGATGGGCCGGGCGCTGGATGTCGATGTCGAAATAGCGATAGAGAACGTGCCCGAATTGTATGTCGGCGAGCGTCAGATTATCGCCGGCCAGGAAGCGATGCCGGCCGAACTGCGACTCGGCGATATCAAGCTTCGCGCCGAGTGTGGCCAGTGCCGTCGTGATTGCGTCTTCATCGCGCAAGGCGGGAGCCGTACGCACGGCGCGCCAGAACACCGGGCCGGTGAAATTCAAGGCAATGTTGATCTTGGCCCATTCCGTCCACATGTCGATGCGGGCGCGGTGACGGGCGTCCTTCGGCCAGAAGGCATCGTCGCCATGTTGCGTGGCGAGATAGCGCAGGATCGCGCCTGTTTCCCACAACGGCTCGCCATCGTCCTCGCGCAGCACCGGAACCGTGCCGTTCGGATTCATCGCCAGGAATTCAGGCGTGTCGTTGACGCCATATGTGAAGCCGGCGTCGATGCGCTCATAGGCCAGGCCGAGTTCGCCGATGCACCACATCAGTGCCTGCACGTTGGATGACGATTTGCGGCCCCAGACGGTCAGCATGGCCTTCACCCTTCCAGCGCGTTGAGGTGGGTGGTCAGATAGTCTTCGGTCAGCGCGATCGACGCTTCGGTGCTGATCGGCGCGGATCGCAGGCTCTGGCGGATATAGAGACCGTCGATCATGGCGGCGGCGCCCTCGGCAATCCGCGTGGCGTCGCCGGCCGGGCAGAGGGCCTTGAGATTGGCGACCAGATTCGAATGCAGGCGGCGGGCGTAGATGACGAGAAAGCGGCGTGTCTCCTCCGAGCGCTGCGCTTCGGCATAGAAGGCGAGCCAGGCAGCGATCGTCTCGGGCGCGAATTGATCGGCCTGGAAGCTGACGCGGATGACGGCGGAGAGCTTTTCGCGGGGCGTCTTCGCGGCCCGGAGCGCCGTCACGACGCTGTCGCGCAGCCGCTGTAGATGGACACGGACGGTCTCGATCAGCAGCTGTTCCTTGCTGCCGAAGTAATGGTGCGCAAGGGCAGGGGAAACGCCGGCCTCTTTGGCGATTTCGGACATGGTGACGGTCAGCGAGCCGTGATCGCCGATCACCCGCATCGCGGCATCCACTAGCGCCTTGCGGCGCACCGGTTCCATTCCGACTTTCGGCATGCGTCAATCTCCAAGGCTGAAGCGAGTGTATTTTTGATTGACTGATCAATCAATAAAAAAATCACCTATCGGGCAACGATGGCGAAAAATCCGCAACCTCTTTCCGAGTTGCATTTCTGTGCCATACTTCCTTGCAGGAGGAGGTACAGTCATGGTTGATACTCTTGATGAGGTTCCCCCATCGGCAATGCGCGACAAATGGGGATGGTTTGTCGGGCTCGGCATATTGCTGCTGATCTGTGGTTGCATCGCTCTCGGCAATCTGTTCATCGCCACGGTGGCTTCGGTCTACTACGTCGGCGTGCTGATGCTGATCGGCGGTATCGTGCATCTGGCCCATGCGTTCCAGGTGAGGGGCTGGGAGCACATCCTGTTCTGGGTGCTCAGCGGCCTGCTCTATACGCTTGCCGGCATCCTGACCTTTGCGAACCCTTTATTGGCCTCCGAGGCTTTGACCCTCTTCCTCGCCATCGCTCTGCTGATTGCCGGCACGTTTCGCGTTTGGGTCGGCCGCAAGCTGAAGCCGGAGCGCGGCTGGGTGTGGATTGTCATCAGCGGCCTTGCGACTGCCGTCGCCGGCATCGCCATCGCTGTGGGCTGGCCGGTCAACAGCCTCTGGATCCTCGGCCTTTTCCTGGCCTTCGATCTGATCTTCCAGGGCTGGACGCTGGTGGCCTTCGGACTTGTGCTGAGGCGGTAGGGTATGTCCCAAAAGGGGTAACGCACTGCTACTTTTTGACAAGGAGCGTGAGCGGCGCTACTCTCTATGCCTCTGCCGTGAAGGCGGAGCGGCGTTGAGTTGATGTAGCGACGAGGCCTTTATCCAACAGGCATGTCGAAGGACACGCCTTGAAGGCACCGGCCGAGGCTGTGGAACAAGCTTCCAGCCAAATTTCCGCCTAACAACGTCAAGGGAGGAATATCATGCCGATGGTAACGGTTTCCATCTCTCCGCTTCAGGCCGCCGGCATCCGCGCCGCGGTCGATACCGGCACTTATGCCTCGAGCAGCGAAGTCGTGCGGGAGGCCTTGCGCATGTGGGATGCGGCCCGCAAGCGTGACGATGGTTGCGATGTTCCCCACGCCGCCAATGATGGCGCAGATACGGGAACAAGCGGCCGCTGCGTTGCAGACATGTTCGCCGATTATGAGGCGGAAAGGCACTCGCCAAACTAGCGCTGAAGTCCGTTTGCGCGGGCGGCAGCCTGTCTGCGCTCGGCTGTTTGTTCGTCCCGGCGAATGGTTAATATTGCTTTACCATTCATGAAACTTTCACATGCGGGAAAGGTTTCGTTGACGCTTATGGCGCATCTTGGGTCGAAAACGCGGTAAGTCCCAAGTTTTACTTAAATAAATTAGTTCAGAATCCGCAAGTGGAGATGGGCATGTCCCTGACTGCCGCAGTCGAGCCCGGCGTATTGCGCCGGTATGCCAGCGACCAGATTGTCACTCTCGCCAAACTCGTCATCGAAAATGCATTTCAGCCGATCGTAGAGGCCGGCACGGGCGCTGTGTTCGGCTATGAATCCCTGATGCGCGGGCAGGAGCGCATCGGCTTCAACAGCCCGATCGATATCCTCGACGAGGCCGAGCGCACCGGCCAGCTTCTCGGGCTCGAGCAGATGGTCACGAGCCGGGCGCTGGCAAAGTTCGCCACGCTGCCCAATCTGGGCTCGGCAACGCTTTTCCTCAATCTGGACGTCCGGCTTATTCCGCAGGGCGCGTTGCTGGTCGATAGCCTGCTGCAGCACATGAAGAAGGCAGGCATTGCTCCTTCCTCCGTCTGCTTCGAGTTCTCCGAGCGCTTCGACAATACCATCGTGCCCGAGTTTTCCGCGCTGGTCGCCAGAATGCGCAATGCGGGCTTCAAGCTGGCCATCGACGACTTCGGCGTCGGCCACGGCGAGATGAAGCTCCTTTCCGATTATCCGGTCGACTACCTCAAGATCGATCGGCATTTCATCGTCGATATCGATCGCAGCGCCCGCAAGCGCCATATCCTCAGGAACCTCGTGAATATCGCCCATGTCCTCGGCACGCGCGTCATCGCCGAGGGCATCGAGACGGAGGCGGAATTCCTCACCTGCCGCGAATTCGGCGTCGATCTCGTCCAGGGCTGGTTCATCGCCCGCCCGACCGTGCTGGTCAACGAGCTCAAGCCGAGCTTTCCTCATCTTCAGGATCTCGGCAAAACGGTGCGCAGCAGCCAGTCCCTGGATGAAATCCTCATCCGCAAGCAGATCGAGGTGCTGCCGACCATCCGTGAGAGCGACAGCATCGACAGCGTCTTCGAACTCTTCCGCCGCAATCCGCGCCGCGCCTATTTTCCGGTCGTCAACGCCAATGACGAGCCGCGCGGCATCATCCACGAATATCAGCTGAAGGAATACATCTACCAGCCCTTCGGCCGCGACCTGCTGAAGAACAAGGTCTACGAGCGCTCCATCTCGCACTTCGTCGAGATGGCGCCGATCGTCGGGCTTGATTCCGATGCCGATACGCTGATGGCGATCTTCGCCAACATGGAAAGCAGCGATTGCCTCATCGTCACCGAAGGCACGCACTATGCCGGCATCGTTTCAGCTGCCTCGCTCATCAAGGTCATCAACGAGAAACAGCTCAAGATCGCCCAGGACCAGAACCCGCTGACCGGCCTGCCGGGCAATCGTGCCATCCATGATTTCATGCAGAACACCGGCCGGGACGGCGATGAGGTCAGGCATTTCTGCTATTGCGACTTCGACAATTTCAAGCCGTTCAACGATGCCTATGGCTTCCATCTCGGCGACCACGCGATTTCGTTGTTTGCGGCGCTGATGCGCCGCTATTTCTTCGCCGAGCGCCACTTCCTCGGCCATGTCGGCGGCGATGACTTCTTCATCGGAGTCACAGGCTGGGGCACGCAGGAGCTTCGCGAGGTTCTGGACCGGCTGCTTGCCGATTTCCATGCCGATGTCCTCGAGCTTTATTCGGCGGAGGATCGAGCCGCCGGGCGCATTCGCGGCCACGACCGCAGCGGCGCCGACGCGGAGTTCCCGTTGATGCGATGCTCCATCGGCATCCTGCAACTGCCCGAGGGACTGGTGATCGACAATATCAACCGCGTCAGCACCTCCATCGCCGGTATCAAGACCAAGGCGAAGGAGAGCGCCGCCGGCGTCGCATTCCTCGGTTTGACCGAGACGAATTGACGCCCTATCGCCGCACCACCTTTTCAAGCGTGCTGCGCTAAACTATCTCCACTGCTTTGCTGGGAGAGGAGAGTGCGCCATGCCCTTGCCATCTGAAATGCGTTTCGTGGATCTGCCGTCCTTTGGCGGACCTGAGGTCATGACCATCGGCCGCAAGCCCTTGCCGATTTTGAAGCCGGGCGAGATCCTCGTTCGGGTCGAGGCTGCCGGCGTCAACCGGCCGGATGTGGCGCAACGGCAGGGCACCTATCCGCCGCCGAAGGAGGCAAGCCCGATCCTGGGCCTCGAAATATCAGGCGAAGTCGTCGACGTTGCGCCCGGCGTCACGGAATTTGCGATCGGCAACAAGGTCTGCGGTCTCGCCAATGGCGGCGGCTACGCCGAGTATTGCGTCCTGCCGGCGGGCCAGGCGCTTCGCTTCCCGAACGGCTATGACGCGGTGCGCGCGGCGGCCATCCCCGAAACGTTCTTTACCGTATGGGCCAATCTCTTCCAGATGGCGGGCCTCACCGAAGGGGAAAGCGTGCTGATCCACGGCGGATCCAGCGGTATCGGCACGACGGCAATCCAGCTTGCGCGTGCCTTCGGCGCGACCGTCTATACGACGGCGGGATCGAAGGAAAAATGCGAGGCCTGCGAGAAGCTGGGCGCGAAGCGGGCGATCAACTACAAGCAGGAGGATTTCGCCGAGGTCATCAAGGCTGAAACGGCGCATGGCGTCGATGTCATCCTCGACATGATCGGCGCCGCCTACCTGGAAAAGAATCTCGCCTCGCTTGCCCGCGACGGCTGCCTTTCCATCATCGCTTTCCTCGGCGGCGCCGTTGCCGAGAAGGTCAACCTGCAGCCGATCATGGTCAAGCGCCTGACGGTGACCGGGTCGACCATGCGCCCGCGCACGGCGGAGGAAAAGCGCGCCGTCCGCGACGATCTTTTCTCGCAGGTCTGGCCGCTGCTCGACGAGGGCACGATTGCCCCCGTCATCCACAAGGTCTTTGCATTTGACGATGTGGTCGAGGCGCATCGCTTGCTGGAAACCAGCGACCACATCGGCAAGATCATGCTGAAGCTGGCCTGATCGTGAAGGACAGCACGATGGCGATGAGGCCGGGTATTGCCATCAGGGCGTAGAGCCAGGTCGCTGCCGAGAGGCCGCCGGCAACGCCGCCCGGATGGGTGAGGCCCGCGCCGTTGGCGATGACGCCCGCGAGCGCGGCGCCGAACGCACCGCCCAGCGATTGCGTCATCGAGATCGCCGCCGAGGCCTTGTCCTGCTCCGTTCTGCGGGTGATGCCGATGACTTTGGTCACCAGATGCGCCCAGCCCAGTCCGACGCCGAATCCCATCAGGAACATGGCGATGACGGCAGGCGCGAACCTGGCAACCGCGTCGAAAGGCGTTGCGGTCGCCAGGACAGGGATCAACGATGCGGTCGCGACGGTTTCCAGAATACAGCCGGCAATGATGGCGATCGCGGCCTGCTTGCCGGAGAAAGATGCGCTGAGCAGGGCGGCAACCGTCCAGCCCAATGCGACGAGCGCAACGAGATAGCCCGAGACTAGCGGCGTGACGCCATGCAGTGTCTGCAGGAAGTAGGGAATGTAGATGTCGCTCGTCAGCACCATCATGGCCATGAACATCGTCAGGTAGAGCCGCGAGATCGGGTTGCCGAGCATGGCCGCGCCATAGGGAAGCAGGCGCGTATCGCTCTTGCGTTCGATTGCGACCATCGTCGCGACGAGCACGATCGACGCTGCGATCAGCAGCATCGTATATGATCCATGTTCGACGGTGCTTGCGATGTTGACGAACAGGACCGCGGCCAGCAGCAACCCGATCTGGATCAGTGGCGTCCTCGTATCCGACCGATCGTCCGCGACAGCAGGCAGCAGCCATCGCGTCGAAAGCGCCATGATTACGGTCAGCGGTACGAGAACGATGAACGCTTCGCGCCATGCGCCTCCCGCGGCAAAAAGCCCGCCGAGCGTCGGCCCCAGCACCGTCGCGACACCCCATATGGCTGCATAGAGGGTGGAGGCCTTGCGCCATAGAACTTCCGGATAGACGAAGCGGATGAAGGCGTAGGCGAGCCCGGACAGCATGCCCGCGCCATAGCCCTGGACGGCGCGGCCGACCAGCAATACGGGCATCAACGGTGCGATGGCGCAGATCAGGCTGCCGACTCCGAATGTGATCGCCGCCGCAACATAGACGGCGCGCAGGCCCATGCCCTTCGGCCTTGTGGCGACTGTAATCGAACCGAGCACGCCGGCGGCGACGAAAAGCGTCGTCATCCACGAGAACAGCTCGAGGCCGCCGATATCCCGGACGATGGAGGGCGCGATCGTGGCGGTGATATAGGATTCGACGGCATAGAGCGTGACGCCGCCGCCGAGCATCAGCGTCGCCGGCAGAAGTTTCGGCGAGAACAATGCGAAGACGGAGGAGGATGGAGTGGAAGCGGTGTTTTCGATGCTGGACATCGGACGATCCTCGGTATTTTCCCTAGCGATTGATTATTTTCCAAGTTATAGTTTGGAAAATTACATGGTCATCGTATTAAAACAAGAGAAAACTTGGAAAAATGCGTCAGTCGCCTGCCAATCGAATCCTGATCCTGTTGAAAACCGAGGGGCCGCAACTGGCGTCGGCTGTCGGCGATGCGCTCGGCATATCGTCGGAGGCGGCCCGGCAGCAGCTGACGAAGATGGCGGAGGAAGGATTGGTCGAGCCGGCGGCGGAGGCTTCCGCCGGCAGGGGCAGGCCGCGGCAGCTCTGGCATCTGACGGTCGCCGGCAACAGGCAGTTTCCGGATGGCCACGCTGACCTGACCGCCGCATTGCTTGCGACCATGGTCAGCCAGTTGGGGCAGGGGGCCGTCGATACCATCATCTCCGCCCGCGAAACGGAGACGCTCCGGCGCTATCGCAGCGAAATCGACCTCGAGGCCGATCTGCCATCACGCGTCGCGAGCCTGGCCGCCATCCGCACGCAGGAGGGCTACATGGCCGATCATTGGCAGGACGGCGACGGCTCGCTGATGCTGGTGGAAAATCATTGCCCCATCTGCGCGGCGGCCTGTGCCTGCGCCGGCTTCTGCCGATCGGAACTGGAGACGTTCCGCGCGGTGCTTGGCGCGCAGGTCGAGCGGGAGGAGCACATTTTGCTCGGCGCGCGGCGTTGCGCCTACAGGATCCGCGACGCAGCCTGAGGGGCTTTTTTTGATGCGCGGCGCCCGCATTGGCGATTGGCAATCCACGGTTCAGCGGCTATCACTGCCCATCCCGCAAATCAAAGGCTGTCTTCCATCATGTCGAATCCCGTCTGCGTCGAAGTCACCCGTGGCAACCAGGTCGAAAGCCATCATCGCGGCTCCATAGTGGTTGTCGATGGCGATGGTAAGCTGGTCTTCTCTGTCGGCGATATCGAAAGCGGCGTCTTTCCGCGTTCCGCCTGCAAGGCGATGCAGGCCCTGCCGCTGGTCGAAAGCGGCGCCGCGGACGCTTACGGCTTCGGCAATAAAGAACTGGCGCTCGCCTGCTCCTCCCACAACGGCGAGGACGAGCACGTCACGCTCGCCGCCTCGATGCTGGCGCGCGCCGGCCGCGATGTCGGCACGCTCGAATGCGGGGCGCATTGGTCTTTCGATCAGAAGACCCTCATCCATCAGGCCCGCACCATCGAAAAGCCGACGGCGCTGCATAACAACTGCTCCGGCAAGCACGCCGGTTTCGTCTGCGCCTGCTGCCACCAGGATATCGATCCCGAAGGCTATATCGGCTACGATCACCCGCTGCAGCAGCAGATCCGCGAGACGATGCAGAGCCTGACCGGCGCTATCCTCGCCCACGACAATTGCGGCACGGATGGCTGCTCGATCCCGACCTACGCAGTGCCGCTCAAGGGATTGGCGCATGGTTTCGCCAAGATGGCGACAGGCGTCGGCCTGGAGCCACTGCGCGCCAAGGCCTCGCACCGGCTGTTCGACGCCTGCATGGCGGAACCCTTCTATGTCGCCGGCACCGATCGCGCCTGCACCCAGCTGATGCGGATCGCTCCCGGCCGCATCTTTGCCAAGACCGGCGCCGAGGGCGTGTTTTGTGCAGCGATCCCCGAGCAGGGCATCGCCATCGCCGTGAAATGCGATGACGGCACCGGTCGCGCGGCAGAGGCCATGGTGGCAGCGACGCTGGCCCGTTTCTTCGAGAAGGACAGCGCAGCTGAAGCCGGTCTCACGGCAATGGCCCATAAGCGGCTCAAAAGCTGGAACGGCATCCATGTCGGCGATATCAGGCCGGCGGCGGCCCTGACGGCATAAGCCCCGCCTCTGCGGTTCAGATCCTTGTCTGGCGAGCCGG
The DNA here is from genome assembly GCF_053521765.1 of Rhizobium sp. A37_96. Lineage (NCBI taxonomy): Bacteria > Pseudomonadati > Pseudomonadota > Alphaproteobacteria > Hyphomicrobiales > Rhizobiaceae > Rhizobium > Rhizobium sp. A37_96. The sequence continues at coordinate 858,744 of NZ_JBNWDS010000002.1, forward strand.
CAGATGTTGCCGGACGACCTTGTATTCCTGCCAGATGAGGATCATGACCACGAGGTCGAAAACGGTGAGAATGATGAGCCCGATGCCGTGCGTGTCGGCGAAGCGGTAAAGCTGGTAGGCGATGAAAAGCCCCAAGGCCACCAGCGATGCCGGATAGGCCCACATCTTGCCCCTGAGCAGGCCGATGACGAGCAATACCTTCACCAGCCCGTGGCTCAGCAGGTAGTAGGCATAGAAATTCTTGGTGCCGACGGAAAAATCCTGCGCCCAGGTCAGCAGATGGGTGGCGATAAAGTCCTTCGGGTCATTGAGCAGCTCGGGCTGCGTGATCCTGTTTGCCAGGCTTAGAATGGATTCTGTGCTGACGAGCGCGAGCACGATGCCGCCGATGCATTCGATCAAGGCATGCGCGCCCTTCAAGAGAATGCTGACTTCGAAGAGCTGGTGAATGCGGCGTTCGTTCATGGGCAATCGTAACCTTTTGCGCCTCTTGAGGTGGGCTTGATCGGCGACGGCCGCAAGGCAAGCCGATATCCAATCGGCATAGGATCAATCTGCGACCGGATCGTGATGACGGCGACGCAATCCTAACCTGATATCATGTTTCGGCGGGCAGGGTGCGCCACGCGTGTCAGGCCAGGAAGATCGGCAGCTCGGCGTCGCGATAGGGAGCCAGGCTTTCCTCAAAGATACCGGACGGCACGATCAGGCCGGAAACGCTCTTTATCGGCAGGATCTGGCAGGGCGAGGCAGCATCGAGCTTCTCGGCTGTCGCCAGCACATAGGTTTCAGCCGCGCATTGCGCGATATGCCGCTTGATGGCTGCTTCCTCGAAATCACCGGTCGAAAAGCCGCGGGCGGGATGAATGGCGGTGACGCCCAGAAAGAAGAGATCGGCCCTTATGGACGCGATCGCCGCCATGGCGGCGGCGCCCGTTGCCACCATCGAATGCTTGTAGAGTTTGCCGCCGATCACGATCACCTCGGCGGTGGGGTGGTGCTCCAGTTCGCCTGCTATCGTCGGGCTGTGGGTGACGATAGTGACGGCAAGGTTCTTCGGAAGATGGCGGGCGATCTCGGCATTCGTGGTGCCGCCATCGAGAAATACGGTCTGCCCCGGTCGGATCATGTTGGCCGCATAGGCGCCGAGCCTGCGTTTCGCATCCGAGGAGACCGCCTGCCGGGTCGAAAAATCCGGCAGCTCCGGCGAAAGCGGCAGCGCGCCGCCATGCACCCGCTTCAGCAGTTTCTCCGCCGCCATTTCCCGCAGGTCCCTGCGGATCGTGTCTTCGGAAAGACCGAGATCGTCGGCCAGCGCCTTGGCGGTCACCTGGCCGTCCCGGCGCAATCTTTCGAGAATGAGGGCTTTGCGTTGGCTGGTCAACATGTCGGTCTCTGCATGTTATTTCACGAAATATCGTGAATCTATCAGAATCGATTCGACATTCAAGAAAATATGCGCATATTCGTGCAAATTCCTGCAGGAAGCAGGTGAGAATGGAGAAATGACATGTTGATCTTGATTGCGGGCCCTTACCGATCCGGCACCGGGGACGATCCCGTGAAAATGGCCGAAAACCTCAAGCGGCTGGAGGCGCCGTCTTACGCTCTGTTCAAGGCCGGGCATCTGCCGATGATCGGTGAATGGGTTGCCTTGCCGGTCTGGCATGCCGCCGGCGGCAAGAGCATCGGCGATGATCTGTACGAGGAGATTTTTCATCCGACAGCTGGCCGTCTGCTGCAGCTTTGCGAAGGCGTCCTGAGGTTGCCCGGCGATTCCAAGGGCGCTGACAATGACGTTCGCATCGCTCGCGAGCGTGGTATACCGGTCTGGTACAAGCTGGAAGACGTGCCCGGCTGCGCCTAAGAATCGGTCGCCCATCTCCATGGTCCGACATCGTGGGGATGGGCAATCAGCCGAATCGATCAAAACCTTTTGTAGCGGCCATCGGTGTCGGCTACTTCCGTATTGATCGGGTTACCGTTAGCTTTCCCAGGAATCCAATCGAGGAATGGAATATGCTGACATTCTATTACGCACCCGGAAGCTGCGCGCTCGCCAGTCTGATTGCCTTGCAGGAGTCGGGTCTCGCCTTTGAGCACCGCCGCCTCATTCTTGCCAACGGCGATCAGCGCCAGCCTGATTATCTGGCCATCAACCCCAAGGGGCGCGTTCCGGCACTGGTAACCGACAAGGGCGTCCTTACGGAGAATATCGCGATCCTGGCTTACATCGCCCAAATCGCGCCCGCCGCCAAGCTGGCGCCGCTCGACGATCCCTTCGAATTCGGGCAGATGCAGGCCTTCAACAGCTATCTCTCGTCGACGGTCCATGTGAACCATGCGCACAAGGGACGTGGCACCCGCTGGACCGACGATGCCGCCGCCATCGAGACGATGAAGGCCAAGGTGCCGCAAACCATGACTGAAAGCTTCGCCTTGCTCGAGGACAAGCTGCTGAAAGGCCCCTGGGTGATGGGAGAGCAATATACCGTCGCGGACTGCTATCTCTTCACCATGGCAAAGTGGTTGCCGGGAGACAATGTCGATCGCGACCAGTTCGCGAAGGTAAGCGCCCACTATGCGCGCATGCTCGAGCGCCCGGCCGTGCAGACGGCGCTTGCCATCGACGAGGGCTGATCGCCTCAGCAGAAAGTTGCCTGAAGCTTCTTCGGGGCGCGGTATCGCCACGCCTCGATAAGACGCCGTTCCAGTTCCTCGTCACCGATTGCGGTGATGCGCAGGGGCAGGGAAGGCCAGCCGACATAGTGATCCGTCTGGAAATAGATGTCCGGCGCCATTTCGATGAGCTGTTCCTTCCGGTCGACCGGCAAGGACAAGACGATGGTCTCGTTATTCTTCACCGTCACGAAGGCTTTGCCGCCGACTTTGAAGGCCGGCAGGCCATAATGCGCGCCAGGCTCCACGCCCGGCAGCCCGGCTTGAGTTATCAGCCGCTGCAGTCGTTCCGCGATGGCGTCCATATCGACGTTCGATGTCATGCGCGCGAGTGGGGTCAGATCTCTCCTACGCGCATTCTTCCGGCTGAATGGCGCGCTTGTCCATAGGCCGCCCCAGATTTTCCGGCATCAGCGGCAGATCGGCCAGTTCTTCCAGCGACATGGCTGCAAGCATGGGATGCTGCAGCGGATCGCCTTCCTGTTCGCCATCCCCTTCCAGCGGGTGACTGAAGAAAAACTTCAAGATCGACATGGCATGCCTCCTTGGCGTCCCGCATCGATGCAACCATGAGGGCATTAGCCGGCGGGATAGCGGCATTTCGCAATTCTATGCTGCAACAATCGCGCTTATTCTCACTTCGTTCAATTGAGAATGCCGAGATGCTGATATAGATATTCTATATGAGAAACCTCAATAACGTTCATCTGAACGGTCTTCGTGCCCTTGAGGCGGTCGGTCGGCTCGGTTCGCTGCAGGCAGCGGCCGACGAACTCGGCGTGACCGTCGGCGCAGTCAGCCAGCAGGTCATCAAGGCGGAAGCGCAGCTTGGCCGTCCGCTTTTCGAGCGCACGTCCAAAGGCATGACGGCCACGGCATCGGGCATGGCGGTGTTGGCAAGGCTCGGCGAAGGCTTTCAGGCGCTTTCGGCGGCAATCTCCCTCGCGCAGCACAAGGACGAGAATATCCTCACCATCTCGGTTGCGCCGGTTTTCGCCGCCCGCTGGCTGGTGTATCGGCTCGACCGCTTTGCCAGCCGCCATCCGGATATCCGTCTGCGCATCGATGCCACCACGCGCCTGATCAATCCGGCGACGTCGGATGTCGATATCGGCATTCGGGTCGGCAGCGGCCAGTGGCCTGACGTCAAGTCGGAGCTACTGCTGGCGCAGGAGGTTTTCCCAGTCGTCACGCCCCAGATCGCCGCGACGCTTCGCGAGCCCGCCGATCTCTTGAAAATTCCCGCCGTCATCGACGGACATGCGATGTTCAGCTGGGAGCTATGGCTGCACGAGGCCGGCCTGTCGGGCCATCGCATGGAGGAGCGGCACATCTTCAACGACGCGTCGCTCTGCCTCGATGCGGCCATGGCGGGGCAGGGCGTGATGCTCGCCTGGCAGACGCTGGCCGCCTATGCTCTGGAGCAGAAATGCCTTGTCGATCCCTTCGGCATCCGCGCCAGAACGGGCTTCGGCCACTACTTCGTCACGGCAGAAGGAATGCGCGAGCCGAAGAAGGTGACCGCTTTCAAGGCCTGGATCCGCGAGGAAATGGAAGAGAGCATCCGCCTCTTCCAATAGGTGCCGTCAGGCTGCCTCCTTGCCGCGGGTTGCCTGCATGGCCTTGTAGGCATCGCGCGACTGGCAGCGCTCGATCCAGACTTTCATCTTCGGGCGGGCGTCGAAGAGCTCCTGCTCGGTCTGGGCGTAGCGCAGCACTTCGGCGAGGTTGAGATCCGCGGCGGTGAAGCGGTTCCCCACGAGATAATCCTGATCTCGCAGGTGCTTCTCCAGCACGTCGAGCGGCTTCTTCAGCGAGCGGCAGGCAACCGCGATCCCGGCCTTGCCGGGCTCGGTATTCTCCTTGGCATTGTCATAGATGCGGACGATTGCGACGCTGTGCGGCTCGACCTCGGTCGCGGCCCACATGGTCCACATCGACATCAGCCCTTCCTCCTCCACCGTCCTGCCGGCAAGCGGGCCGCCATATTTGCGCGCGAGATAAAGGTTGATGGCAAGCGATTCATGCATGATGAGATCGCCATCCTTGATGCAGGGGATCATGCCCATCGGATTGATCGCCAGAAACTCCGGCGACATCGTGTTGATCTGTGCGCCGGCGGCCAGCGGATTGGCGAGCCGCCCGGCCTGGATGACCGGCACGGACTTGAACGCGATGCCGAGTTCCTCCGCCATCCAGTAATTGCGCGATGCGCGCGAGCGATAGACGCCGTAGATCGTCAGCATATGGGTCTCCAAGGTTTTGAGTCGCGCGAGGTTATTGGCGGGTATTGGCGAAAGGAAGGGGCTTGCACCGATATCTGCGATCAAAGCTTTTGATGCGCGGTGGGCCGCCGGGCCAACCCTCGTGGTTCGAGGCCCTGCCGCTTCGCCGGCAAGGCACCTCACCATGAGGATTGGAGAGGGCTTCGAGATCAACGGCGGCGGTTAGCCCTCACCCTGAGGGGCCCCGCAGGGCCGTCTCGTAGGGCGAGGGCGGATGGCTGACGCTAGCGGCGAGCACGAAATATCCGCAGGCCGCCCGAAATCTTTGCAAATCATGCTGTGCGCAGGCCGCCTTCGTTCGGAAATTAGCGCCGACGCATGTTAGAGTTCTGGTGTGGTTTTCATCGGAAGCGGTAGGAGGCTTTCGGCGAAAATGCATTTGCGCAATTGGTGACTGCGATCTCGGGAGGAGAGCAGATGCTTGCGACCAGCGTATCGCTAGACGACAAATATACCGCAGAGGAAGGCCGCGTTTTCATGACCGGCCTGCAGACGCTGGTGCGGCTGCCCATGACCCAGATGCGGCGTGACCGCGCCGCCGGTCTCAATACGGCAGCCTTCATTTCCGGTTATCGCGGCTCGCCGCTTGGCGGCTACGACCAGCAGCTTCTGAAAGCGCAGACTTACCTCGACGCCCATGACGTCACTTTCCAGCCTGGGATCAATGAGGACCTCGCCGCCACCGCCGTCTGGGGCTCGCAGCAGGTCGGTCTATCGCCCGGCGCCCGCAAGGACGGGGTGCTCGGCATCTGGTACGGCAAGGGTCCCGGCGTCGACCGCTCCGGCGACGTGCTGAAGCACGGCAATGCGGCCGGCACGTCCAAACACGGCGGCGTGCTCTGTTTCGCCGGCGACGACCATTCCGCCAAATCTTCCACCATCCCGCACCAGACCGACCACGATTTCATGTCGGCGGTCATCCCGGTCATCTATCCCTCGTCCATCCACGAATTCCTTGAATACGGCCTGCTCGGCATCGCCATGTCGCGCTATTCCGGCTGCTGGGTCGGTATGAAATTCATCGCCGATACCGTCGAGACGACGGCAGCGGTCGACCTGTCGGGCGAGAGACGCCAATTTGTCTTGCCGACCGACTTCGAATTGCCTCCCGGCGGCCTGAACCTGCGGTGGCCCGATCCGCCCCTGGTGCAGGACGATCGCCTGCAGACCTACAAGGCCTATGCCGCCATCGCCTTCGCCCGCGCCAATCGCGTCGACGAAGTCACCCATGACGTGCCCAATGCGCGCTTCGGTATCATCTCGTCAGGCAAGGCCTATGAGGATGTGCTGCAGGCGTTGCGCGAGCTGGAGATCGGACCGCGGGAAATGGCCGCCATCGGCATGCGTATCCTCAAGGTGCGTATGCCCTGGCCGCTGGAGCCGGAAGCCGTCCGGCACTTTTCAGAAGGGCTGGACGAGGTTCTTGTCGTCGAGGAGCGGCGCGAGATCATCGAAAACCAGATCAAGCAGCAGCTGTTCAACTGGCGGGCCGATGTCCGCCCGCGCATCGTCGGCAAGTTCGACGAGCACGACAAGCCCTATCTCAGCCTCTCGGCGGCGCTGACCGTCGGCGCGGTCGCGAGAGCGATCGCCGGACGCATCGTCAAGCTCGATCTGGATCAGGGCCTGCATGACCGCATCGCCGCCAAGCTCGCCTATCTCGCCGAGCGCGGCCAGATCAGCCGCAGCCATGTCGCGCCGCTGAACCGCACGCCGTTCTTCTGCTCAGGCTGTCCGCACAACACCTCCACCCGCGTTCCCGAAGGCAGCCGCGCCATCGCCGGCATCGGCTGCCATTACATGGTCACCTGGATGGACCGCAACACCGAGACCTTCACCCAGATGGGCGGCGAGGGAGTGCCCTGGACGGCGATCGCCCGCTACACCGACGAAAAGCACATGTTCGTCAACTTGGGTGACGGCACCTATTTCCATTCCGGCATTCTCGCCATCCGCCAGTCCGTCGCCTCCAAGGTCAACGTTACCTACAAGCTGCTTTACAACGATGCCGTCGCCATGACCGGCGGCCAGCAGATCGACGGCTACCTGACGCCGCAGCTGGTGACGAAGCAGCTGCACGACGAAGGCGTCAAGCCGATCTACCTGCTGTCGGACAATCCGGATGCCTATCGCGCTTCCGAGCTGGCGCCCGGCGTCAAGGTCCTGCATCGCGACCATATCGATCAGGTGATGTTGACGTTGCGCGAGACCGAGGGCTGCTCGGCGATCGTTTACGTCCAGACCTGTGCCGCCGAGAAGCGCCGCCGCCGGAGCCGCGGTCTGATGGAGGACCCCGCGAAGCGTGTCTTCATCAACCCGGCCGTCTGCGAAGGCTGCGGCGATTGCTCGGTGCAATCCAACTGCATCTCGGTCGAGCCGCTGGAAACAGAGTTCGGCCGCAAGCGCCAGATCAACCAGTCGAGCTGCAACAAGGATTTTTCCTGCGTCAAAGGCTTCTGCCCGTCCTTCGTTACGGTTCATGGCGGCAAGCGACGCAAGCGCAAGGCGCTTGAGCACGCCGATGTCGAAGTGCCGATGCCCGAAATCCCCGTCATCGGCGACCGGCCCTGGAATATCGCGATAGCCGGCGTCGGCGGCACCGGCATCCTGACCATCGGCGCCATCCTCGGCATGGCCGCGCATCTCGACGGCAAGGTGCCGATGATCCTCGACATGGCCGGCCTCGCCCAGAAGGGCGGAGCGGTCATGAGCCATCTGCGCATCGGTCACAATGAGGCCGACGTCACCTCGTCGCGCATCGTCAATGGCGGTGCGGATCTGCTGTTTGCGGCGGATGAGGTGGTCGGTGCCTCCAAGGACGCGATCACGCTCTGCTCCTCGACGCGGACAACGGCCATCGTCAACACCGGCCTGATGCCGGTTGCCGATTTCGTCCGCAACCGCGATTTCGATTTCAAGGCCGGATCGATCCAGCACACGATCGCCAAGACCGTGAGCGACAAGTCCGTCTTCCTCGATTTCAACCATGTCGCGACCGAGGTGACCGGTGACGCCATATCGACCAACATCCTGCTGACCGGCTTTGCCTGGCAGCGCGGCCTGCTGCCGCTCTCTCTCGAAGCGATCGAAAAGGCGATCGAGCTTAACGGTGTTGCCGTCAAGGCGAGCCTGTCCGCTTTCCATTGGGGCAGGCTTCTGGCGCATGATCCGCAGGCCGTGCATGCCTTGATGGCCGAGCCGGATGCCGGCAAGACTCTGGTGGATATGAGCCTCGATGAGCTCGTCAAGCATCGCAAGGCGCATCTGACCGCCTACCAGAATGCGGCGCTCGCCGAGCGCTATGCCGCTTTTGTGGCTCACGCCCACGCGCTGGCCGCACGGGAACGGCTTTCGGACAAGATCCCCTTCGCCGTCGGCGTCACCTATGCGCGGGTTCTGGCCTACAAGGACGAGTACGAGGTCGCCCGCCTTTTGACGGATCCGGCTTTCGAGGCGCATCTGCGCGGGGAGATGGAAGGCGATTTCAAGCTGGCCCTCAATCTTGCCCCGCCGATCCTCGGCGGCAAGGATCCGAACGGCCGGCCGAAGAAGCGTGAATTCGGTGCCTGGATCCTGCCGTTGCTGCGCGCCCTTGCGCCGATGAAGCGGCTGCGCGGGACTGCTCTCGATCCCTTCGGCTATATGACGGAGCGCCGCCTGGAACGTCGCCTGATTGCCGAATATGAAGGGATAGCCGAGCGCGTGCTCGCCGGCCTGCGCCACGACAATGAGGCGGAAGCTCTTGCCATCCTCTCATTGTTCGATGAGATAAGAGGCTTCGGCCCGGTCAAGGAGGAGGCTGCCCGGAAGATCATGGTCCGGATTCTCGACAAGCTGAAGATCTACGAGATGCCGCAGCAAAAAGAGCATGTCCCGGCAGACGCCGCATGACGGCTGTGGCCGGAACTTGAAGCGGGGACAACGAGACATACGTTCGAGAAGATCGCGCGTTCGGAAAGGTCGGGAGGAGAAGCCGCATGTTTGAAGGGGGACTGAACTTCGCGCTGGGCGAGGACATCGACGCATTGCGCGAGCAGGTGCGTCGTTTTGCCGATCGTCGCATCGCACCGTTTGCCGACGAGATCGATCGCAACAACAGTTTCCCGATGCATCTCTGGAAGGAGATGGGCGATCTCGGCCTGCTCGGCATCACCGTCGACGATGCCTATGGCGGTCCCGGCCTCGGCTATCTCGCCCATACGATCGCGATGGAGGAGATCAGCCGCGCGTCGGCTTCCGTCGGCCTGAGTTACGGCGCCCATTCCAACCTCTGTGTCAACCAGATCCACCGCAACGGCACGACGGCGCAAAAGGAGCGCTATCTTCCGAAGCTGATATCGGGCGATCATGTGGGTGCATTGGCCATGTCGGAGCCGGGTGCCGGCTCCGATGTCGTGTCCATGAAGCTGCACGCTGAAAAGCGCGGCCGTCACTATGTGCTGAACGGCAGCAAGATGTGGATCACCAACGGCCCGGATGCCGATGTGCTCGTCGTCTACGCCAAGACTTCGCCCGATGCGGGCCCGCGCGGCATTACCGCATTCCTGGTGGAAAAGGGCTTCCCCGGCTTCTCCGTCGGCCAGAAGCTCGACAAGCTCGGCATGCGCGGCTCGAACACCTCGGAGCTGATCTTTCTCGATTGCGAAGTGCCGGAGGAGAATGTTCTCGGGCAGGTCGATGGCGGCGTCCGCGTGCTGATGTCGGGTCTCGACTACGAGCGCGTCGTGCTGTCGGGCGGTCCCGTCGGCATTATGGCCGCCTGCATGGATGTGGTGCTGCCCTATATGCATGAGCGCAAGCAGTTCGGCCAGTCGATCGGCGAGTTCCAGCTCATGCAGGGCAAGCTTGCCGATATGTACGTCACCATGAATGCGGCCCGCGCCTATGTCTATGCGGTCGCAGCCGCCTGCGATCGCGGCGAGACCACGCGCAAGGACGCCGCCGGCTGCATTCTCTATTCCGCCGAGAAGGCGACGGCGCTGGCGCTGGAATGCATCCAGGCGCTCGGCGGCAACGGCTATACCAACGATTATCCGGCCGGCCGGCTGTTGCGCGATGCCAAGCTCTACGAAATCGGTGCCGGCACGTCCGAAATCCGGCGTATGCTGATCGGCCGCGAGCTGTTCGGCGAGACGGCCTGATTTCGAACCCCATTCCCATCAACCGGTGAAGCGCATGACCGTCCTGAAATCAGAGATATCGACGCATACGGATCGCTTCCGGGACAACCGCGCCGCGCTTCTCGAGGCGATCGGCGTGGCCGAGGCGGCGGTGGCGCAGGCGGCGGAAGGCGGCGGCGCCCAGGCGCGCGAGCGCCATGTCGGCCGAGGCAAGATGTTGCCGCGCGATCGTGTTGCGGGATTGATCGATCCGGCCACGCCGTTTCTCGAGATCGGGACGACGGCCGCTCATGGCCTCTATGGCGGCGATGCGCCCGGTGCCGGGCTAATCGCCGGTATCGGCCGCGTCTCCGGCCGCGATTGCATGATCGTCTGCAACGACGCCACGGTCAAAGGCGGCACCTACTATCCGATCACGGTGAAGAAGCATCTGCGGGCGCAGGAGATTGCGGCGGAAAACAATCTCCCCTGCATCTATCTCGTCGATTCCGGCGGCGCCAACCTGCCGAACCAGGACGAGGTCTTTCCGGACCGCGATCATTTCGGCCGCATCTTCTACAATCAGGCAAACATGTCGGCGGCCGGCATCCCGCAGATCGCCGTTGTCATGGGCTCCTGTACGGCAGGCGGCGCCTACGTGCCCGCCATGTCGGACGAGACCATCATCGTCGACAAACAGGGGACGATCTTTCTTGCCGGACCGCCGCTGGTCAAGGCGGCAACAGGCGAAGTGGTCTCGGCCGAGGATCTCGGCGGCGGCGACGTCCATACGCGGCTTTCCGGCGTTGCCGATCATCTGGCGCGCGACGATGCCCATGCGCTTGCGCTCGCCCGGCAGGCGGTCGCCAACCTCAACCGCCGCAAGCCCGAAAGCGTCGAGCTTCGTTCGCCTGAACCGCCACTCTACGACCCCGAAGAAATCCTCGGCATCGTCCCTTCCGATCTGCGCACGCCCTATGACGTGCGCGAGGTCATCGCCCGCACGGTGGATGGCTCGCGCTTCGACGAATTCAAGGCCCGTTACGGCACGACGCTGGTCTGCGGCTTCGCCCATATCCACGGCATTCCGGTAGGGATCATCGCCAACAACGGCGTGCTTTTCTCGGAGTCGGCGCTGAAGGGCGCGCATTTCGTCGAGCTCTGCTCGCAGCGCAAGATCCCGCTCGTTTTCCTGCAGAACATCACTGGCTTCATGGTCGGGCGCAAATACGAGACGGAGGGCATCGCCAAGAACGGCGCCAAGCTGGTGACGGCCGTTGCCACGACCAAGGTCCCGAAGATCACCATGCTGATCGGCGGCTCCTTCGGCGCCGGCAACTACGGCATGGCCGGCCGTGCCTATTCGCCGCGCTTCCTCTGGACATGGCCCAACAGCCGCATCTCGGTCATGGGCGGGGAGCAGGCGGCGGGCGTGCTCGCCACCGTGCGGAGCGAGGCGCTGGCGCGTGCCGGCAAGCCCTGGACGAAAGAGGAGGAGGCCGCCTTCAAGGCGCCGACCCTCAAGATGTTCGAAACCCAGAGCCATCCGCTCTATGCCTCGGCCCGTCTTTGGGACGACGGCATCATCGACCCGCGCAAGAGCCGCGACGTGCTGGCTCTGTCGCTTTCAGCAGCACTCAACGCGCCGATCGAAGACACACGCTTCGGTCTTTTCAGGATGTGAGGAGATGGAGATGAAACGCGATGCCATCAATGCCAAGAATGCGCCGCAACCCCGCGGCGGCTATGCGCAGGCGGTAAAACTCGAGAGTTTCGAGCGCTTGCTCTTCGTCAGCGGCCAGATACCGACCGATGTTGACGACGCCTTGCCTGAAGGTTTTCAGGCGCAGGCCCGGCAGGTCTGGCACAACATCGACGCCCAGCTCAAGGCGGCCGGGATGACGAAGGACGATATCGTCAAAGTCACCACCTTTCTCGCCGACCGCCGCCACACGATGGAAAACCGCGAGATCCGCGCCGAGTATCTTGGCCCGCTCACGCCGGCCATGACTGTCGTGATCGCGGGCATTTTCGATACCGCCTGGCTGCTTGAGGTCGAGGTTATCGCCGCGCAATAGGATCCGCCGATGTTTTCGAAGATACTGATCGCCAATCGCGGGGAAATCGCCTGCCGGGTCATCCGGACGGCAAGGCGCCTGGGCATCCGCACGGTCGCCGTCTATTCCGACGCCGACAGGGATTCCCTGCATGTGGCGCTGGCCGACGAGGCCGTCCACATTGGCACGGCGGCTGCAAGCGAAAGCTATCTTTCGAAGGAGAAGATCATCGCTGCCGCTGAGCGGACGGGCGCCGAAGCCATTCATCCCGGCTACGGCTTTCTTTCGGAAAATGCTCACTTCGCCGAAGCGGTCGAGGCTGCTGGCCTGGTCTTCATCGGCCCGTCACCGGCCTCCATCCGCGCCATGGGGCTCAAGGATGCCGCCAAGGCGCTGATGGAGCGTGCCGGCGTGCCAGTCGTTCCCGGTTATCACGGTGACGGGCAGGAGCCGGGCTTTCTGGGCGGGCAAGCAGCCGATATAGGCTTTCCGGTTCTCATCAAGGCGCGCGCCGGCGGCGGCGGCAAGGGCATGCGCCGCGTCGATCGGCCGGAGGATTTCGAGGCCTCGCTGGAGGCGGCAAAGCGCGAGGCGAAATCCGCATTTGGCGACGATGCGGTGCTGATCGAGAAATATCTGGTCAAGCCGCGCCACATCGAGATCCAGGTCTTCGGCGACAGCCAAGGCAATGCCGTGCATCTCTTCGAGCGCGATTGCTCGCTGCAGCGCCGGCACCAGAAGGTGATCGAGGAGGCGCCGGCGCCCGGCATGACGGAGGAGATGCGCAGCGCCATGGGCGAGGCAGCCGTCCGCGCCGCCCACGCCATCGATTATCGCGGCGCCGGCACGGTCGAGTTCATCGCCGATGTTTCCGAAGGTCTGTCGCCGGATCGCTTCTTCTTCATGGAAATGAATACCCGCCTGCAGGTCGAGCACCCCGTCACCGAGGCGATTGCCGGCGTCGATCTGGTCGAATGGCAATTGCGCGTCGCCAGTGGCGAGCCGTTGCCTAAGACGCAGGACGAACTCACCATAAACGGCTGGGCCTTCGAAGCCCGTATCTATGCCGAAGACCCGTCGCGCGGCTTCCTGCCGGCAACCGGCACACTTTCCCACCTTCGCTTTCCCGAAGGCGATGTCCGCATCGATTCAGGCGTGCGCGAGGGCGATACCATCACCCCGCATTACGATCCGCTGATCGCCAAGCTGACCGTGCATGCGCCGGATCGCGCGGCTGCCCTTGCCGGCCTCACGCGCGGTCTGGAACAGACGCAGGTCGCGGGAACCATCACCAATCTCGATTTCCTCATCCGGCTCAGCCGCCAGCCGGATTTCGCGACCGGCCATCCGGACACGGGGTTGATCGACCGGGACGTGGAGGCGCTGACCGCAGCGCAACAGCCCGACGATGCCGCCCTTGCCATCGCCGCGATTGTCGAGGCGGGCGGGTTTGTTCGAAACACCGGCAACGACCCATGGCTCTCGCTCGGCGCCTGGCAGCTTTGGGGTGAGGCAAGCCGCCCCGTCACGCTGCATTTTGCCGGTGGCCAGAGGAGCTGCCGGGTGACTGCCGGGGATCGGGCGCTTTTCAGCGTCGCCTTCGATGATCGCGCTATTCCTGTCCGGCTGCTTGCGGGTGAGGGCGTTTCCCGGCGCGTCGAGATCGATGGCAGGCAGTCGCGTGTCGATATCTTCGAAACATCGTCAGGCGTCACCCTGTTTCTCGATGGGCAGACGCATCATTTCCACCGCCTCGATCCGCTCGACGGCGGCGAGGAAACAGCCAGCGGCGGCGACCGCGTGATTGCGCCGATGCCGGGTCTCGTCAAGATCGTGCGCGTGCATGAGGGGGATACGGTGACCAAGGGTCAGGCGCTGATCGTCATGGAGGCCATGAAGATGGAGTTGACGCTGACGGCGGCTCGCGACGGCATCGTGGAAAGCCTGCATGTCGGCGAGGGCGACCAGACCAGCGAGAGCGCCGTGCTTCTGTCGCTTCGGCCGGAGGATGCGGCATGACCGACAAGCCTTCCAGCCGCGTTACCATCGTCGAGATGGCGCCGCGCGACGGCCTGCAGAACGAGAAGCAGCCGGTCGATACCGCGCGCAAGATCGAGCTGGTGGACCTGCTGTCCGACTGCGGTTTCGAGCGCATCGAGGTCACCAGCTTCGTCAGTCCGAAATGGGTGCCGCAGCTTGCCGATGCGGCCGCGGTCATGGCCGGAATAAAGCGGCGTTCAGGCGTCCGTTACACGGCGCTGGCGCCGAATATGCAGGGGTTCGAGGCCGCGCTTGCGGCCGGGGCCGATGAAGTGGCGATCTTCGCTTCGGCGTCCGAAACCTTCTCCATGCGCAACATCAACTGCTCGATCGCCGAGAGCATCGAGCGCTTCCGGCCGGTCGCCGCCGCCAGCCGCGAACGCGGTCTGCCATTGCGCGGTTACGTCAGCTGCGTCGTCGAATGCCCCTATGAAGGCGCGGTGCCGCCGCAAAATGTCGTCAACGTCGCGTGGCAATTGCGGGCGCTCGGCTGCTACGAGATCAGCCTCGGCGACACGATCGGCAGAGGTTCGCCCGAGGCCGTCGACCGGATGCTCGCCGCAGTCCTGGGCGAACTCCCCGCGACAGTGCTTGCCGGCCATTTTCACGATACGTCCGGCCGCGCGCTCGAGAATATCGCCATCGCCCTGGAGCGCGGCCTGCGGGTGTTCGATGCCGCCGCCGGCGGTCTCGGCGGTTGTCCCTTCGCCCCTGGGGCCAAGGGCAATGTCGATACCGTTTCGGTTCACGACTATCTGTCGGCGAGGGGTTACGACACCGGCCTCGACAAGGACAAGCTCGCCCGCGCCGCCGCCTTTGCCCGCAGCCTCAGGAGTGCCCCATGATATCGCAAACGATCCGTGTCGCCACCGATGAACGCGGTGTTGCCCACCTCACGCTGGCGCGCTCCGAAAAGCATAATGCTTTGTCGGCCGGGATGATCGATGACTTGACGGCGGCAACGCATGATCTCGCTCACGACAAGACGGTTCGCGTCGTCGTGCTGACCGGCGAGGGCCCCAGTTTTTGCGCCGGCGGCGATCTCGGCTGGATGCGCGCGCAGTTCGACGCCACGCGTGCCGGGCGCATGGCCGAGGCACGCCGGCTCGCCATGCTGTTCAAGGCGCTGAACGAGCTGCCGAAGCCGCTGGTCGCCCGCGTCCATGGCAATGCCTTCGGCGGCGGCATCGGCATCCTCAGCGTCTGCGACATGGTGATATCGGCATCGACGGCCCGTTTCGGCCTGACGGAGGTGCGTCTCGGCATCATCCCGGCCACTATCAGCCCCTATGTCGTCGCCCGCATCGGTGAGACGAACGCCCGCCCGCTGTTTCTCTCCGGCAAGATCATCGATGCCTGGCAGGCGCATGCCGCCGGTCTCCTGTCGCGGGTCGTTGCCGAGGACGCATTGGATGAAGCCGTGGAGGCCGAGGTTCGCCATTTCATGGCGGCCTCTCCGCAGGCCGCGGCTCGCGCCAAGGCCTTGGCGCGCTCTGTCGGCAGGCCGATCACCGACGACATGATAGATCATGTCGTCGAGCAATTGGCGGATGCGTGGGAGACCGAAGAGGCGAGGGAGGGCGTCACCGCCTTCTTCGAAAAGCGGCAGCCGAACTGGCGATCGGCCTAAACGAGCCTGTTGTTTTCGACGGTCAATTGCGGGAACTGCGTGTTCCCCTTGACCAGTTCGCCGGAGGCGGGCTTGTCCCAGCGAAAGCCCATGATCGCGCCTTGCTCCATCTCCTGAAAGAGGTTGCCGGCAATCACGGCCGAGCCGGCGCCGTCCGCCACCGAAACGACGCAGCCGATGCCGGCGTGCCTGACGATATTGCCGGTTGCGACGACGTTGCGGAGATACTGGCCCCAGCCGAGCCTTAGCCCCCAGAGCGGCGCGTTCTCGATGACATTGTCTGAAATCAGTGTATCGGCTTCCGCCGAGATGCCGATGCCAAAGCCGCCGTCCTGCGCATAAGGCGCTGTCAGCGACAGGTTGCGGATGACGTTCCCCGTCACTGAGGCGAGCCTTCCGCCCTTGTCGAAATTGGTGATGGCGATGCCATTGGCGGCTCCGTCGACCAGATTGTTGCTGATCGTCGCGCCGACGAACTCGAATTCGCAGTAGATCGCGGTTTCGCCGGAACGCAGGCATTGGTTGTTCGAGATCTGCACGTTCGATGCCGAGTTGGCGCGGATGGCGGTGAAGGCGCAATCGGCAACATGATTGCCCGAGACCGTGACGCCATCGGCGCGGAAGACGTTGATGCCGTTGCCGTTCTGGCCGGTGCCGCCGCCATTGGCGCCGATGCGGGCAATGCGGTTGTTGATGACGCTGCTGCCATCCTCGGCTTTGTCCCAGCGGTGGATGAGGATGCCGCCATTGCCGCAATCCTCGACGCGGTTGTCGCTCACCGCCAATCCGGTTGATTGGACGGAATAGATGCCGGCTTCCGCAGCACCCGAGATGCGGCTGCGCTCGATCCGGCCGCCGCAGCGCTCCAGCTGCAGCGCGTGCTTGCGGCTGCCGGCGATTTCGCAATTGTCGATCAGCACCTCGTCGACGCCGGTGAATTGCAGCAGGCCGCCGGCATAGTCGGCGAGCCAGCGATTGCCGCCGTCGAGGATGAGGCCGGAAAGCTCGATGCGCCGGGCCTTGTCGGCGTTCATCAGATGACCGTCACCGCTGTAGACGAGCCGCGAGGCACCGGGAACGCCGGTAATGCGCGTATTGTCGGGCAGCGTCAGATTGGAAATGTTGTAGGTGCCGGGCGGCAGGAAGAGCGGAATATTTGTGCGCGCCGCATTGTCGATCATTGCCTGCAGCTTGCCGCTCCTGAAGTCGCTCGCGCCCGGCGTCGTCTTCAGCGCAATGGCGTCGATCGGCCCCCGCAGCTCGACACCGGTCATCTTGGCGAGTGGTGCTGCAAAAACACGCGGCGCAAGCAGGCCGGCCGCAGCCGAGGCGGCGATGGAAGCGATGAAGGCACGGCGTTGGATCATTGCGAACTCCTGGAACATCACCCGCCAAGCAGAAATCGTGCCACGCCGATCTGTCCCGCTTTGGTACAGGAGGTTGCCGTCTGCCCGCTCGCGGCCGGCCACCAGAGCCAGGCTCTTTGCATTTCATTGACCAATCCGGCACATGCGACGTCGTCCGCCCGGTAGGTTCACTCTAGGGGCGACTCGCCACGCGTGTTACCGCTGCCACATGCGGATCGCAGCCTTTCAACGTCTGGCACTTTTCGATGCCGCCGAACAGGCGGCCGAGGTTTTGGCGCGCGATCTTGCCTGGGCTGAAGCACAAGGCATCGATCTTGCCCTTTTTCCGGAATGCTATCTGCAGGGGCACAGCTATAACGAGGCCATCGCCAGGCGCCGCGCGCTTTCCCTCGACGATCCCGGCTTGAATGCCCTTGTCGCTCGCTTCGCGGCGGGAAGAACGACTGTCATCGTCGGCCTGTTCGAGCGAAGGGGCGCCGCGCTCTACAACAGCGCCGTCGTCGCCAAGGCAGGCCGCGTGATGGGGGCCTATGCCAAGGCCCACCCGCTGGAAAGCGGCTGTACGCCGGGGAAGGATTTTCCCGTCTGGGAGGAGGGCCGGTGGCGCTTCGGCATCAATATCTGCGGCGATCTTAGATATCCCTACACGGCGCGTCGCCTGGCTCGCAAGGGAGCCGGCCTCATCTGCAACCCCATCAACCTGATGCTCCGGCCCCACAAGGCGGAAAAGTGGCATCGGCCGGGCATATCGGGCCTGCAGATATGCGCCAGGCATACGGGATGCTGGGTCATGGCTGCGGATGTCGTCGGCAGCAACGACGACGGCTGGTTCAGCTATGGCAGCAGCGCCATTGTCGATCCCAACGGCGTTGTCGTCGCCAAGGCGAAGCCGCATAGCGAGGATGTCCTCGTCTTCGACCTCCCCGATCGGCAACCCGAGCGCGGATTCGATCAAAAAGCTGCTGTCATCGCTACCTAATCGTGCAAATCGCGCTATCCTCATGAGTCATGAGACCGGACCAACTGCTTTATCCAGCGCCTGAGGGACTGTTCTGCCCGATCGGTGGCTTTTATATCGACCCCGTGCAGCCGGTCGAGTGGGCGTTGGTCACGCATGGCCATTCCGATCACGCCCGCTCCGGCCATGCCCATGTGCTCGCGACGCGCCAGACGCTCGACATCATGCGTATCCGTTATGGCGATGGCTTTGCAGGCTCCGAACAGGCGGTTGCCTTTGGCGAGCCGGTGACGATCAACGGCGTCAAGGTGCAGTTCCACCCCGCCGGCCATGTCCTCGGCTCGGCGCAGATCGCGGTGGAGAAGGATGGCCTGCGCATCGTCGTTTCCGGCGACTACAAGCGCCGGCCGGACCCGACCTGTGCGGCCTATGTGCCGGTGCCCTGCGATGTTTTCATCACCGAGGCCACGTTCGGCCTGCCGGTGTTCCATCATCCCGATCCCATGGCCGAGACGCGCAAGCTCCTGGCCTCGCTTCGCCAGTTTCCCGAGCGAACGCACCTGATCGGCGCCTACGCGCTCGGCAAGGCGCAGCGCGTCATCCGGCTGCTGCGCGATGCCGGCTACGACCGGCCGATCTATATTCACGGCGCGCTGGAAACGCTGTGCGACTACTATGTCAGTCAAGGCATCGCGCTTGGCGAGTTGCGGCCGGCCACCATCGAGAGCAAGGATCAAACCATCTTTCAGGGCGCTGTCGTCGTCGGCCCGCCCTCCGCGTTTCAGGACCGCTGGGCAAGACGGTTTCACGAGCCGCTGCCGGCCTTTGCTTCCGGCTGGATGATGGTGCGCCAGCGCGCCAAGCAGCTCGGCGTCGAGCTGCCGCTGGTCATATCGGACCATTGCGACTGGCCGGAGCTGACCGAGACGATCTCCGATCTGAAGCCGGGCGAGGTCTGGGTCACGCACGGCCGCGAGGAGGCGCTGGTGCGCTGGTGCGAGCTGCAGGGCATCGCCGCCAAGCCGCTTCATCTCATCGGCTACGAAGACGAGGGCGATTGATGAAAGCCTTTGCCGACCTTCTCGACCGCCTGGTGCTGACGCCGAGCCGCAACGGCAAGCTGAAGCTGCTGACCGACTATTTCCGCGACACGCCCGACCCCGACCGAGGCTATGGCCTGGCCGCCATCGCCGGCACGCTCGAGGTGCGCAACGTCAAGCCTGCCATGCTGCGCGAGCTCGTTCTCGAGCGCATGGACGAGGTGCTGTTCCGCTATTCCTACGATTATGTCGGCGACCTCGCGGAGACGATCTCGCTTGTCTGGGACAAGGAGAGCGATATCGAGCGCCCCGCCGGCGAGCAGCCGAAGCTCGGCGACGTCGTGCGCCGCATGAACGCGCTGGGAAGGACCGAGGTGCGCAGCTTCGTCCGCGATCTGCTCGACCGGCTCGATACGTCGGGACGTTTCGCCTTCCTGAAGCTTGCGACCGGCGCGTTGCGCATCGGCGTCTCGGCCCGCCTCGCCAAGCAGGCGCTGGCCGAGCTTGGCGGCAAGGACGTGACCGAAATCGAAACGCTGTGGCATGGGTTGCAGCCGCCCTATGAGAGCCTGTTTCGCTGGCTTGAGGGCAAGGACGAGCGGCCGATACTGGCGACACCGGCGATCTTCCATTCCGTCATGCTCGCCAATCCGGTCGAGCCGGGCGATCTCGACGGGCTCGACCCCAGCGATTTCGCCGCCGAGTGGAAATGGGATGGCATTCGCGTCCAGCTTTCGCGCGCGGGCGACACGAGCAAGCTCTATTCGCGCTCCGGCGACGATATCTCCGGAGCTTTCCCCGATATCGTGGATGCGATGAGTTTCGAGGGCGTCATGGATGGCGAGCTGCTGGTCGGCGGCACCGTGCGTTCCAACAGCCCGACGCGCAGCTTTTCCGATCTGCAGCAACGTCTCAACCGCAAGACCGTCACCTCAAAAATGCTGGACGAGTTCCCGGCTTTCATTCGCGCCTACGATCTCCTGTTCGATGGGGCGGAGGACGTGCGCGCCCGCAGCTTCCTCGATCGGCGCGAACGGCTGACGGAGATTGTCGAAGCCGCACCACATGATCGCTTCGATCTCTCGCCGCTCGTCGATTTTTCCTCCTGGGAGGAGCTGGACCGGCTGCGCACCGCGCCGCCAGATCCGGTGATCGAAGGCGTGATGATAAAGCGCCGGGACAGCGCCTACCTTGCCGGCCGCGCCAAAGGCCCCTGGTTCAAGTGGAAACGGGATCCGTATAATGTCGATGCCGTGCTGATGTATGCGCAGCGCGGCCACGGCAAGCGCTCCAGCTACTATTCCGATTTCACCTTCGGCGTCTGGGCGACGACGCCGGAAGGCGAGCAGCTCGTGCCTGTCGGCAAGGCCTATTTCGGCTTCACCGACGCCGAGCTGGAAGTGCTCGACAAGTTCGTGCGCAACAACACGGTCGATCGCTTCGGCCCGGTTCGGGCCGTACGCGCCGATCGCGATTTCGGCTTCGTGCTTGAAGTGGCCTTTGAAGGGATCAACCGTTCCACGCGCCACAAATCGGGCGTCGCAATGCGTTTTCCGCGCATTGCGCGGCTGCGGCCGGATAAGCCGCCTTATGAGGCGGATCGGCTGGAAAGTTTGATTGCGCTGATTGACGCAAAGGCTCCCGCTGTCGATGAATAGCACAAGGCGATTCCTCACCACAATGTGAGTTGGCCTTGCCTTTCGACCCGTGCAGATTTGTGCTGCGCCGGGATATTTGGACAGAGCCCATGACCATGTCTGACGACAACGTATTTCGTCCCAATCGCCGCGGCGTTCTTGCTGGCCTCGCCGTCTCGCTTTTTGCGCCCGGTATCGTCAGGGCGGCCGATGACAGCACGGCCGGGAGCAAACCCGGCGAGAGCAAGGGTGAGATCGCCCGCAGCGATGAAAAGGCTGCGGATGCGCCGCCGCAGCTTGCGGGCGACTATGCCAATGAGCGCCATGTGTTTCGGACCGACCTGTTGAGCAAGGGGCCGGCTCCCGACATCTACGAACCCTTGGTCACGCCATCGACGGCCGACCAGCTTTTCTATCGCAGCGGCCTCGGTGGCGAACTGGAGCTCGTCGCCTGGGTTTCTCGGTACACGCGCTCGGCCAAGCCGAAGCCGGCGGTGCTTTTCCTGCATGGCGGCAACGCCATCGGCCAGGGGCATTGGCAGCTGATGAAGCCCTATATCGATGCGGGCTATGTCGTCATGATCCCATCCATGCGCGGCGAGAATGGCCAGAAGGGCAATTTCTCCGGCTTTTACGATGAAGTCGCCGATGTGCTCGCTGCATCAAACCGGCTGCGGCACCTGCCGGGCGTCGATCCGCATCGCATGTTCCTCGCCGGGCACAGCATCGGCGGCACGCTGGCCATGCTGGCCGCCATGTCGACGAAGCGGTTCCGCGCGGTCGTGCCGATATCGGGCAATCCGGATGCCTATGCCTTCTTCGGCCGCTATCCGCAGGATATCCGCTTCAACACCAGAAACCCGCGCGAATTCCAGATGCGCTCGCCGCTCTGCTACGCGCACAGCTTCAAAAGCCCGGTAAAATTGTTTCATGGCACCGAGGAAGCTCATTTCGATTCGCGCCTGGCGCTTCTCTCGAAACGGGCGACAGCCGCCGGCGTGAAGATGGAAATGGCGACGGTGCCGGGCAGCCATAATTCGGCTCTGCCGGGTGAAATCGAGCAAAGCATCGAGTTCTTCAGAAGCGTGGCTGTTTAAAGCGGTTTCGGAAACCGCTTTAAACAGTTCTAGGCCATGAGCCTGTCGATAAGCGCTGCCGCCGCTTCCGCGATCACGGTTCCGGGCGGGAAGATCGCGTCCGCGCCGGCTGCTTCCAGTGCCGCGAAATCCTGGGGCGGAATGACGCCGCCGACGGCGATCAGCACCTTGCCGGCATGGCGGCGCGCAAGCGCAGCCTTCAGTTCCGGCACCAGCGTCAGATGACCAGCGGCAAGCGACGAGGCGCCGACGATATCCACGCCCTCGCGCACGGCGACATCGGCCACTTCCTCCGGAGTCTGGAACATGGCGCCGACCACGACATCGAAACCGAGATCGGCAAAGGCCGTGGCGATGACCTTCTGGCCGCGATCGTGCCCGTCCTGACCCATCTTGGCGATGAGGATGCGCGGCTTCTCGCCCCGTGCCCTGCGGAACTCCTCCACCTTGGCCACTGCCGCATTGAAGACCGGATCATGGGAGCCGACTTCCTTGCGGTAGACGCCCGAAATGGTCCTGATCTCGGCGACATGACGGCCATAGGCCTTTTCCAGCGCCAGCGAGATTTCGCCGACGGTGGCTCTGGCTCTCGCCGCCTTGACCGCAAAATCGAGCAGGTTGCCGGTGCCGTTTCGCGCGGCATCGGTCAGCGCATCCAATGCGCTCTCCACCGCTGCGGTCTCGCGCGTGCCTTTCAGCTGCTGAAGCTTGGAGAGCTGCCGGGCGCGCACCTCGGAATTATCGACCTTCAGCACATCGACTTCGATATCCTTTTCCGGCTTGGAAAAATTGATGCCGACGACGGTCTGGTGGCCGCTGTCGATGCGCGCTTGCGTGCGCGCGGCCGCTTCCTCGATCCGAAGTTTCGGAATGCCTTTTTCGATCGCCTTCGCCATGCCGCCGAGCGCCTCGACCTCCTCGATATGGGCAAGGGCGCGGGCTGCGAGATCATGGGTCAGCCGCTCGACATAGGCCGAGCCGCCCCAAGGGTCGATGATGCCGGTCGTGCCCGATTCCTTCTGCAGCAGGATCTGCGTGTTGCGGGCAATGCGGGCGGAATGGTCGGTCGGCAGAGCCAGCGCTTCGTCGAAGGAGTTGGTGTGGAGCGACTGGGTGTGCCCCTGCGTCGCCGCCATCGCCTCGACCATGGTGCGGATGATGTTGTTCATCGGGTCCTGCGCCGTCAACGACCAGCCGGAGGTCTGGCTGTGCGTCCGGAGCGCGAGGGATTTCTGGTCCTTCGGCGCGAAGTTCTTCTGCATCAGCGCGGCCCAGATCAGCCGTCCCGCGCGCATCTTGGCGACTTCCATGAAGAAGTTCATGCCGACGGCCCAGAAGAAGGAGAGGCGGGGCGCGAAGCTGTCGATATCGAGCCCGGCGGCGACGCCGGCCCGCGCATATTCTATGCCGTCGGCGATCGTATAGGCCAGCTCCAGGTCCGCCGTCGCGCCGGCCTCCTGCATGTGGTAGCCGGAGATCGAGATGGAGTTGAACTTCGGCATCCGCTGGCTGGTATAGCTGAAAATGTCCGAAACGATCCGCATCGAGGGCTGCGGCGGATAGATATAGGTGTTGCGAACCATGAACTCCTTGAGAATGTCGTTCTGGATCGTGCCGGAAAGCTTGTCCTCGGAGACGCCCTGTTCCTCCGCCGCGACGATATAGAGCGCCATGATCGGCAGCACCGCGCCGTTCATGGTCATCGACACGCTCATCTCGTCGAGCGGGATGCCGTCGAAAAGCTGGCGCATGTCGAGAATGGAATCGATCGCCACCCCTGCCATGCCGACATCGCCCGCGACGCGCGGATGATCGCTGTCATAGCCGCGGTGGGTGGCGAGATCGAAGGCAACGGAAAGGCCCTTCTGCCCGGCCGCAAGATTGCGGCGGTAGAAGGCGTTGGACTCCTCGGCCGTGGAGAAGCCGGCATACTGGCGGATGGTCCAGGGCTGCTGGACGTACATGGTCGGGTAGGGGCCGCGCAGGAAAGGCGCCGCGCCCGGATAGGTATCGAGGAAGTTCAGGCCGCTGAGGTCGCTTTCATCGTAGCTGCGCTTGACGCTGATGCCTTCCGGGGTCTCCCAGGCCGGGGCATCGGTCGTTGGCGATGTTGCTTGCGGTCTGGTCCAGGGGATGGTGGCGAAGTTTGGGATACGGGTCATTGAGCCGATGCCTCCGCGAATGCGACATTCATTCTCATGCCTCCACTCCCTCGTCCAGCCGCACCGGCATCAATCCCATGCCACCCGTGATCGGACCCAAAGCCCCCAGGATGGTTACCGGCCGTTCGGTCTTCATCGCAAACAGCGTCGTTCCCACGATCGGCTTGGCGCTTCGGCCCTTCCGTGCCTTGGCAACCATCGCCGCCAGTTCGCCGCCGGCGATTGCCTTGGCCAAGCCGCCTTTGCCTTCTATCCCGGTGAAAATTTCCCATGCCCGCTCCGCGAGAGCGTCGGTCAGCGTTTCGATGCCGCCAGCCCCGGCAGCGGGATCGACGACATGGTCGAGGTGGCTTTCGGCCATGAGGATCGTCTGCGTGTTGCGCGCCAGACGCCGCGCCAGCGGGTCGGGAATGCCGTGCGTCAGGCTGTGCGGCAGAACGGAGACCTCGTCGGCGCCGCCGACGCCGGCCGAAAAGACCGCGATCGCGTTGCGGAGAATATTCGTCTCCGGATCGAGGCGGGTTAGCATGCGATAGCTGGTTTCCGCGAAGAGATGCGCCGGCTGCGGATCCGAGACGCCGCAGGCTTCGGCGATCCGGGCAAAAATCAGCCGCGCCGCGCGTATCTTTGCGATCGTCATGAACTGGTTCTGATCGGCGGAGATGCAGAGGCTCGTCGCCCGGAGCGCTTTTTCCGGCGAAAGGCCGGCCTCTTCAAGCAATCGCAAATGGCCCACGAGGCTTGCGGCCATCACCGCCAATTCCTGCGCCTCGGTTCCGCCGGCATTGTGCACGGCGCGACCATCCGCGTTGACGATGGTGCCCGTGATGAGGTCTTTGGCGAAGCGCCTGAAGTCATTTGAGAGGGAAGCCTGTTCCTCGCCCGTCGAAAATGCATCGAGACCGAGATGCCATGCTCGGGCGCCGCCATCCGCGAGCGATGTCGTCAAGGTTTCGATGACGTTGGGCGTGAAGCCATCGAGGCGCAGCGTTGTGGCCTTGCGCGACAAAGCAGCTGCCAGCGCGCCGGAAAGGCCCGGGATTTGCGCATCGACGCCAATGCCGAAGGCGGAAGCGGAGGTTTTGGAGACGAGACAGGTGCCGTTTGCACCATTGGCAAGATCGTCGCCGAGCTGTGCGAGTGCCCGCTCACTATTCGGATCATCCATGCGCTGGACCACCGTCCAGGGCTCATCGGCTCGCTGGCGCGAAAGCGGGGCGCAATCGCGACGTCGCTCGTAAAGCGGCTCGATGGCAATGCCATCATCCGTTTGCGACACCAGCGTTTCCTGGAAATCCTTGCCTTTCAGCGCCCGTTCCACCAGCTTCAGCCAGGCCTTGTGATCGGTCTGGTCGAAGATGCCCGGGTCGAGACTGTCGATATTCATGCGATCCTCCGTACCGCAATGGTCTAGCCCATGATGCCGCGAGGGAAAACAGGAGTTTGGCCAGTCGGCGCAATATCTTCGCGGCTGCCGCCTTCGCCATCGACGCCAGCTTCGCTCCAGCCGCGACGGTCATTATGCGGCCGATCCGATATGTTCCAATGGTTTTCGATGATGGCCGATCTGCTGCCTGCCTCCCGTCACTTGCTCGCCGCCGCCGCCCTGGCTGGACTATCGGCATGCAGCATCATTCCCGACACCGGCGCGACCGACCCGGATCGCTTCGCCCAGGAAACGGCGCCGGTCTTCTATCGTCCGGAAGGCATCGATCCGCAGAAGGTGAAGCGCCTGCCGGTGCAGCCCGTGCCACAGGCGCGCGATCTCTTCCGCACCCAGTTCCATCAGACCTATGGCCTGCCGACGTTCAACCCGGTGCATCAGGCGATGTATGCCCAGCGGAACGAGGACGATTTCACGCTGCCGGCCATTCCCTACACGCGCATCGATCCGCGCTTCCTGCGGCAGGAAGTGGACTATCAGACCAACGAGCGTCCCGGCACCATCGTCGTCGATACGCGAGACCACTTCCTCTATTTCGTCGAGCCGGGCGGCAAGGCCATGCGCTATGGTGTCGGCCTCGGCGCGGCGGGATACGCCTGGCATGGAAGGGGTCTTATCCAGTGGAAGCAGAAGTGGCCGCGCTGGACGCCGCCCTCCGAAATGGTCGCGCGCGAACCGCAGATGCGATCGATTTCGGCCGAGCGTGGCGGCATGAACCCGGGGCCCACGAACCCGCTCGGCGCGCGGGCGCTCTATATCTATCAGAACGGCCGGGACACGCTCTACCGCGTTCACGGGACGCCGGATTGGCAGTCGATCGGCAAGGCCGCGTCTTCGGGTTGCGTGCGAATGCTCAACCAGGACGTGATAGATCTCTACAACCGAGTGCCCGATAAGACGGAAATCGTCGTTTTGTAGCGGTATTTTACCACAAATTTTCGTGATGTTGCATAAGTGCGATAGCGGGGTACGGCTGCGCTCTTTAGTTTTGCGCTTGTCTCTGCAAACCTCGCGGGGAGCCGAATCAGATCGCATGTTGCGGGTTTCGCTTCCCCCTCAATAGGAACTATGCTGTCGACATGAGCCTTCCTTCATCTCTATCCCGACGTAATTTCCTCGCCTTTGCTGGCATTGGCGCCGTTTCGACGCTCGCCGGCTGTGCTTCCACCATCGACAACGGCCCCGTCGTCAGCCCGGTGCAATATACCGGTTCACCGAGGCCGTTCCGTAGCTGGTTCTCCAGCTATGATGGCGAGCAACCGGACCCGGCCGTGATCTACGCGGCCGTGGATGACGGCGGCTTCCATGTTCCGGCGGTTCCCTACAAGCAGATCGATCCGCGCTTTTATCGCCAGCGGGTCATCGATCCGACAGGCGAAGCGCCCGGCTCCGTGGTCGTCAACACCACCCAGCGCATGCTCTACGTGACCGAGCAGGGCGGCACCGCCATGCGATACGGCATCGGCGTCGGCCGCGAAGGCTTCGCCTGGCAGGGCCGCGGCATCATCCAGTGGCGCAAGAAGTGGCCGCGCTGGAACCCGCCGGATGAAATGGTTGCCCGTCAGCCGGAACTCACCAAATACTCCATCTCCAATGGTGGCATGGATCCGGGCCTGATGAACCCGCTCGGCGCCCGTGCTCTCTACATTTTCGAGGACAAGCAGGATTCGCTTTATCGCCTGCACGGCAATCCCGACTGGCGCTCCATCGGCAAGGCCGTCTCCTCCGGCTGCGTGCGCCTGCTGAACCAGGACGTCATCGATCTCTATGATCGCGTACCGGAGCGCGCTCCGATTCTCGTCACGGCCTGATATCGCATATTCGCAAAAGGACGCCGTCTTCGGCGTCCTTTTGATTTCTCAAGAGCAGGCGGCGCTGATGCGCAGGCTTCATTCCGCTGCCAAATTTGCCTTAAGCT
The DNA here is from genome assembly GCF_053521765.1 of Rhizobium sp. A37_96. Taxonomy (NCBI): domain Bacteria; kingdom Pseudomonadati; phylum Pseudomonadota; class Alphaproteobacteria; order Hyphomicrobiales; family Rhizobiaceae; genus Rhizobium; species Rhizobium sp. A37_96. The sequence continues at coordinate 886,157 of NZ_JBNWDS010000002.1, forward strand.
GCTGCAGCCGATCGCGCAGATTGGCCATTTCGGCCATATCGCAGCCGGTCGCCTGGCCGATGGCGTCCATGATCATGCCCACCTGGCATTTCATGTCCGTTCCTTTTTCCGTCAGTGAGATGATTACCTGCCGCTCGTCCTTCGGATCGCGCGCGCGGCTGATCAGACCGGCCTGTTCCAGCCGCTTGAGAAGCGGCGAGAGCGTCCCGGAATCGAGATCCAGCTTCTCGCCGATCGTCTTGACCGAGAGGGCGCCCTTTTCCCACAGGACGAGCATGACGAGATATTGCGGATAGGTAAGGCCGACGCGATCGAGAATCGGCTTGTAGGCGCGATTGAAGGCATGTGCGGCACTGTAGACCGCAAAGCAAAGCTGACTTTCCAGCCGCTTTTCCTCTTCGGGTATCATGATCTGCCCATCGGCCTTGTCCGTCATTGCTGCTCCGCCATTTTCTTGTTGGGGGCATTGTCACAAATTCACCTTGCAAAATCAAATTGCAAAAAATAAATATTGCGCACGATTAAATCGTGATATATACAATCATCATCCAAACCGAAGGGAGACATGACATGCCTATTCTCTACACCACCAAAGCTTCCGCCACCGGTGGCCGCGCCGGCCGTGCAGTTTCCGAAAATGGCGTCCTCGACGTCACGCTGACCGTGCCGAAGGAACTCGGCGGCGACGGCGCCACCGGCACCAATCCGGAGCAGCTCTTTGCAGCCGGCTATTCCGCCTGCTTCCTGGGTGCCCTGAAATTTGTCGCGGGCCAGCAGAAGGTCAAGATTCCGGAAGACGCAAAGGTTACGGCAACTGTTGGCATCGGTCCGCGTGCGGATGGCGGCGGCTTCGGCATCGAAGTATCCCTGGCCGTTCATATCCCCGGCATGGACAAGGCCGAGGCTGAAAAGCTCGCTGCCGCAGCGCATATCGTATGCCCCTACAGCCACGCCCTGCGCACGTCGACCGAAGTGCCGGTGACGGTTGCCTGAGCCAGCCCTGCGCGCCGCCTGAAAAGGCGACATAAAGAGATCAGGAGCGGAGGCTTTGCCTATCGCTCCTTTTCTTTTGCAAGAAAGTTGCTATATCTTTTCTTAGGAAAGGATGTGGCTATGGCAAAGGCTCAACTGATAAACCAGACGATGCCCGGTGAGGGACTCGTCATCACCAAGGCCGTCGTCAATGCTGCCGACCGGCTGGGATTGAATGCCCGCATACTCGCGGCCATCATCGGCGTGTCGGAGGCGACCGTCTCGCGCATGAAGCGGCAGGACCATCTGCTGGAGCGCGATAGCAAGCCGTTCGAACTTGCCGTGCTTCTCGTTCGCCTCTTCCGTTCGCTCGATGCCATCGTCGGTGGTGACGAAGCCGTCTCGCGCCAGTGGCTGCGCAACGGCAATCTCGCCTTCGGCGCAGCGCCAATCGACAAGATCACTTCCATTTCCGGTTTGACAGATGTCCTTGCCTATCTGGACGCCCGCCGCGCTCTCGTCTGAGGCGCGGGCCATCTCCGGCCATTATTGGCGGCTGGTGGAATCGCAGCATCAGGTTTCGACGCTGAAGCTGGTCGATACTCTGGAAGAGCAGGCTCTTCTCGAAAGCGTCCTGGAGGAAAGCAAGCCAGCGCTGCCGCCGGAATGCGCCGGCCTCGATTATTTGCTGGCGACGCCCTTTCGCTATGGCGCGATCTATCCCCATGGGTCTCGTTTCCGCCGCGCGGGCCGCACGCTCGGCGTTTTCTATGCCTCGGAGCAGGTGGAGACGGCCCTGGCGGAAATGAGCTTCTACCGGCTGCTCTTCTTCCGCGATTCCCCCGATACGCCGCTGCCCGCCAATGCGGCCGAATATACCGCCTTTGCCGCGGTCATCGCTACGAAGGCGGCGGTCGATCTGACCGCGCCGCCGTTGGATCGCGACCGGCAGCAGTGGACCGATCCGGTCAACTACGAGCCCTGCCAGTCGCTTGCCGAGGCGGCGCGAAGCGGCGGTATCGAGGCCATCCTCTATCGATCCGTCCGGGATCCTCAGGGAGGCAGGAACATCGCGCTGCTCACGGCAAAGGCCTTTTCGGCGCGGGAGCCGGTCGAACGACAGACCTGGCGCATCCGGCTGTCGCGTGCCGGCGTGCAGGCGCTATGCGAATTTCCACGGCGTCGAATCGGTTTCGAACAGCGGGATTTCGAGGCGGATCCCCGGCTATCGACGCGTTAGTTCAGAGCAAAGCAGCCAGATCGCCGCGCAAGCGGTCGCCATTGCCATCGGGCAGCCGTTCTTCCAGCGCCGCGTGAGTGGCCTTCCAGACCGGAACGGCGGCGGCGAGCGCGGCCTTTCCGGATGGCGTAAGGCTCAGCAGGCGGGCGCGGCGATCCTTGGGATTGGGTACGATGCTGACCCATCCACGCCGTTCCAGCGGTTTTAAGGCCGCCGTCAGCGTCGTCTGGTCTATTGCCAGCAGCGCCGTAACCGATCCCATGGAGGCCGGCGCAGGCCTGTTCAGGGACATCATCAGAGAGAATTGACCATTGGTGAGCCCAAACGGCCGCAACGCTTCGTCAAAGCGGCGGGCAAGCGCGCGGGCGGCCCGCTGCACATGCAGGCAAAGACAGGTATCGCGCACTAACAGCGTGGTTTCAAAGGGAATTTCGACTGCGTTTGACATGATTCATTAATATTGATATCAATGTATTTGTCAAGATTTTGGTAGTTGGTAGGCCGGAGGAGGGCGCTGACAATGAACCAGGTCGTTTCCAGGGACGTATGGCTGGAGGCCCGCCGCCAGCTGCTCGCCAGGGAGAAGGAGGCAACGCATCTTCGCGATCGCGTCAACGCGGAGCGCCTAGCGCTGCCTTGGGTAAAGGTCGAAAGAGACTATGTCTTCGACACGCCTGCCGGCAGGAAGACGCTCGCGGATCTCTTCGATGGCCGCAGCCAGCTGATCGTCTACCATTTCATGCTCGGACCGGATTGGGATGCCGGCTGCACCGGCTGCTCCTTCCTCGCCGACCATCTCGATGGAACGCTTCCGCATCTCAATCATCACGACGTGACGCTGGTCGCCGTTTCCCGCGCGCCGCTGCAGAAGGTGGAGGCGTACAGGAAGCGCATGGGTTGGGGGTTCCCCTGGGTGTCGTCCTTCGCCAACGATTTCAATTTCGACTATCACGTCTCCTTTTCGAAGGAGCAGCTCGCCGCCGAGACGGTCTTCTACAATTTCACGCCGATGGAATCGGCCGAAGGATATGACGAGCTTCCCGGCCTCAGCGCCTTCTACAAGGACGAAGCCGGCAATATCTTCCATACCTACTCGAGCTATGCCCGCGGCCCCGAGGAATTGATCGGCACGCTGATGATCCTCGATCGTGCGCCGAAGGGACGGAATGAAAACGGCACGATGCATTTTGTCCGCCGCCACGACGAATATGAGGATGCGGCGAAGGCGCATTCCTGCTGCCATTGAGGCATGATGAGGCCCTTGAATTCACCCAATGGGGAACAGCGGTCGAGCTGCTGCGTTCTGTGCCTAGGAAATGCCCGACGCCTGCTTGCCGGGAAACGAATGGATCAATCGATCGACCATCGTTCGGCCGTCATTGTCGTCGGGCATGATGCGCCTGCGCCGACATCGGGTTCGGGACGAGACGGATGACTGCAACAATCACAATAGGGAGAGAGATGTCATGGCTGAGAAGGGATATTTCGTCTGGTACGAGCTGATGACCACCGACATGAAAGCGGCCGAAGCTTTCTATAGCAAGGTCGTCGGTTGGGATGCGGCGGATGCCGGCATGCCGGAGGTCGGCATGGACTATACGCTTTTCAGCGCCGGTGCGGGCCCCGTCGCCGGCTTGATGATCTTGCCGGAAGAGGCGAAGGCCATGGGCACGCCGCCCTGCTGGACCGGCTATATCGGCGTTCCCAATGTCGACGAGGCGGCGAACACCATCCTGGCCAAGGGCGGCAAGATCTATCGTGAGCCGACGGATATTCCGGGTGTCGGCAGGTTCGCCGTCGTTTCCGATCCTTACGGCGCCGCCTTCTGCGTCTTCACGCCGCTACCGGGCCAGGATTGGGCGCCGGCGGCGCCGGCTACTCCGGGCTATTTCGGCTGGCATGAGCTCTATGCCGGCGACGGCCCGAAGGCCTTCGATTTCTACAGCGAGATGTTCGGCTGGGAGCTGAGCTCCGATTTCGACATGGGGCCGATGGGCAAGTACAAGATCTTCAAGATCGGCGATCGGGACTTCGGCGGCATCATGACCAAGCCGGCGGAAATGCCGGTGCCGGCGTGGAATTTCTACATCAACGTTCCGGCGATCGATGCCGCCATCACCCGCATCACCGAAGGTGGCGGCAGCATCGTCAACGGTCCGATGGAGGTTCCCGGCGGCAGCTGGATCGTCCAGGCCACCGATCCGCAAGGAGCGTTCTTCTCGCTCGTCGCGCCGGTGCGCTGAAGCCAATCCTCCCCTTGAGGCAACGAACACCTCCCCCTCGAGGGGAGGTGATTTTCTACCGCTTCAAGCTGCCGAGAATGCCCCGCACCAAGGCCCGCCCGACCTGCGTCGCAACCGTGCGCGCCATGCTTTTCATCGTTGCTTCCAGGATCGTCTCGCGCTGATAGCCGGAACGGCCGCGGCTTGCCGGCTTGCCGCTGTCGCCGCCGAAGCCTGGCAGCGTCCAGCCATCGCCTGCGCTCTCATTCTGCGGCGCGGCCGCCTTGCGCGCACGCTCGGTCAGGATTTCATAGGCGGATTCGCGATCGACCGTCTGGTCGTAGACGCCGGCGACCGGGCTGGCATGGATGATGGCCTGGCGCTCGGCATCGCTGACCGGGCCGATGCGGCCGGATGGCGGGCGGATCAGCGTGCGCTCCACGACCGACGGCACACCCTTGCCTTCCAGCATCGACACCAGCGCCTCGCCCGTGCCAAGCGTGGTAATGACCTCAGCGCAATCGAAGGCGGGGTTGGGCCGGAAGGTCGAGGCGGCCGTCTGAACGGCTTTCTGCTCGCGCGGCGTATAGGCGCGCAATGCATGCTGTACGCGGTTTCCGAGCTGCGCCAGCACCGTTTCCGGCACGTCGAGCGGGTTCTGGGTGACGAAATAGACGCCGATGCCCTTGGAGCGGATGAGGCGCACCACCTGCTCGACACGCTCGATCAACACCTTCGGCGCATCGTTGAAGAGCAGGTGCGCCTCGTCGAAGAAGAAGACCAGCTTCGGTTTCTCCGGATCGCCGACTTCGGGCAGTTCCTCGAACAGTTCGGAGAGCAGCCACAGCAGGAAGGTGGCATAGAGGCGCGGGTTCATCATCAGCTTGTCGGCGGCCAGCACCGAGACCTGGCCGTAGCCGTCATTGCTGACGCGCATGATGTCGGAGATTTTCAGCGCCGGCTCGCCGAAAAAGTTCTCAGCACCCTGCTGCTCCAGAACGAGCAATGCGCGCTGGATCGAGCCGACGGAGGATTTCGAGATCAGGCCGAAGCGGCTGGAAAGTTCGCTGGCATTGTCGCCCATGTAGTTCAGCAGCGCCTGCAGGTCCTTGAGGTCGAGCAGCGCCAGGCCGTTTTCATCGGCGATCTTGAAGGCGATGTTGAGCACGCCTTCCTGTGCTTCGGAGGCATCCATCAGCCGCGCGAGCAGCAGCGGCCCCATTTCGGCGATGGTCGTGCGGACGCGATGGCCTTTCTCGCCGTAAAGATCCCAGAAGATGACCGGGAACTGATCGAACTCGTAGGGCGACAGGCCAATCTCTTCGGCCCGCTTGAGCAGGAAATCCTTGGCCTCGCCCTTGACGGCAATGCCGGAGAGATCGCCCTTGATGTCGGCGCAGAATACCGGCACGCCGGCCTTGGAAAAGCCTTCCGCCAGCACCTGCAGCGTCACCGTCTTGCCGGTGCCGGTGGCGCCGGTCACAAGGCCGTGGCGGTTGCCGAATTTCAGTGTCAGGAACTCGTCCTTGTTGATGCTTTCGTCCGGCTTGCGGCTGGCGCCGACGAAAATCTGTCCATCCTGCTGCGGCATGGTGTCGTCTCCCTTTGGGCGGCGGCACAGCAGCCTTTTCGGGCTGCCAGGGCCATTCATCGATTTGTCCTGACACTGTTATAAGAACTCGCATGAAGAGGGACAACCATTCGCATCGCCGTTCCGCTTCTGGTAGTATAATGGGGTCCGGCGCGGCTTGTGTCGGTTGCCCCATTCAGTTACGTTGACGTTAACGTCGTAAAGGCAGGAGGCCACAGTGAACGAAGTTATTGATCAGATCGCAACCAAAGCCGGCATCGCTCCTGATCTCGCAGAGAAGGCCGTCGGCATGATCCTCGCCTTCCTGCAGCGCGAGGCTCCGGATGGCCCCGTTACCAAGATGATCGAATCGATCCCTGGCGCTTCCGATCTCGTCGCGCAGTATGGCGGCCAGGACGCCGGGGGCGGCGGTCTGCTCGGCGGCTTGCTCAGCGCCGTTGGCGGCGGCGGTGGCCTCATGGCGCTCGGCCAGCAGCTGATGAGCAGCGGCCTCAGCATGGGCGAGATCACCTCGCTCGCCAAGGAAACGATCTCAACCGCCCGCCAGCACGCCGGCGACGAGGTGGTGGACCAGGTCGTCAACTCCGTCCCGGGCCTGCACCAGTTTCTCTGATCGGCATTTTCTCTCCGACACCAAAAAGCCCCGCGGCTATACCGCGGGGCTTTTTGTCATGAACAGGAAGCCGGCGGCAATCATCGCCAGCCCCTTTTTGCTCAAACTCTTTTGCTGCCCTGTTTCCCATTGATCTGGTGCCATTTGCGGCCGTCGCGTTCGATGAGTTTGTCGGCGCTGGCCGGGCCGGTGCTGCCGGGCGCATAGGGATCGGGCTTGCCGCCTTTGGCCCAGAGATCGAGGAAAGGCTGCACGGCGGCCCAGCCGGCTTCGATACCGTCGGCACGCTGGAACAGCGTCTGGTCGCCGACGAAGAGTTCGTAGAACAGGCTCTCGTAACCGGTCTGCCTGCCGATGTCGAACCTGTCGGCATAGCGGAAGTCGAGCGAAACCGGCGCGGTTTTCAGCACCAGTCCCGGCGACTTGATCGAGATTTCCATGTCCAGGCCTTCGTCGGGCTGAACCTGGATGATGAGCCTGTTCGGCGGCAGCTCGGGGCGCGAGCCGTGGCGCGGGAACTGCGCGAACGGCACCTGCCGGAAGGTGATGACCACTTCCGTATCGCGTGCCTTCAGCGCCTTGCCGGTGCGCAGGTAGAAGGGCACGCCCGCCCAACGCCAGGTATCGACGAAGAGCTTCAGCGCCACGAAGGTTTCGGTGTTGCTGTCGGGCGCGACATCGGCCGTCTGCGTATAGGCGGGCAGATCGTGGCCGGCGAGCGGGCCGGCGGTATAGGCGCCGCGCACGGCGTTCTTAGCCGCTTCCTCGGGCGAATACAGCCGCAGGGCCTTCAGCACCTTGCCCTTCTCGTTGCGGATCGATTCCGCGTCGAAGCTGTTCGGCGGCTCCATCGCCACCATCGCCAGCAGCTGGAAGAGATGGTTCGGCACCATGTCGCGCAAGGCGCCGGTGGCATCATAGAACTTGCCGCGCATGCCGACATCGACCAGCTCGGCCGCCGTGATCTGGACATGGTCGATATAGTTGTTGTTCCACAGCGCCTCGATCATCATGTTGGCGAAGCGCGTCGTCATGATGTTCTGGACGGTTTCCTTGCCGAGGAAATGATCGATGCGATAGATCTGGCTTTCCGATACGTGGTTCAGAAGCCGCGCGTTCAATGCCTGTGCCGAGGCGAGATCGTTGCCGAACGGCTTTTCGATGGCGATGCGGCGGAAGGCGCCGGTGGCCTCGTTCATCAAGCCGTTTTCGGAGAGCTTCTCGGCGATGTCGCCAAAGAATTGCGGCGGCACCGCGAAATAGAAGGCCGCATTGGCACTCGGCGCATGGCCGAGATAATCCGAAATCTCCTTGTAGACACCGTTCTGGGTGAAATCGCCGGAGATATAGTTGATGCGCGTGCGCAGGCTCTGCCATGCCGCCTGCCGTTCCGGATCGTCCATGTCGCCGGAGGTCTTGAGAAAGGCTTCCAGCCGCTCCAGCAGCATCTCGACGCCGCCGGTTTCGATGCCGACGCCGAGGATATGCAGATCGCTTCCCACCAGCCCGCTGCGGGTCATGTTGATGAGTGTCGGGACGAGCAGCCGCCGGGTGAGATCGCCGGCGGCACCGAAGATCACGAAAGTCAGCGGCGGGGCCGGTGCGACGTCGGGGGTGGTCATGAACGCGTCTCCTTGTGGCGGCCATTAAGGGGGCTTGTGGACGACATCGACTATCTCCTCGGAGCTATTGCTGTTTCAGCTTTGGCTGAGGGTGTTCTAGCGCGGGCCGACGCCGGTTGTCGATGGGATCGACGCGCCGCCGTCGGCCGGGGTTTCGGGATTGGCAAACGGGCTATTTCCTTACCGCGACCAGGAAGAGCCGCGGGAAGCGCAGCAGCACCTTGCCGTCGACAAGCGGCGGATAGGCTTTCTCGATATGCTTCAGATATTCGGCGGTGAAAGCATCGCGATGCCCGGCGCCGGCATGGTCGAGATAGGGGCGCAGGCCCGTGCCCTTCACCCATTCGACGATGGCTGCGGCATTCTCCAGCGCATGATTGTAATTCGTGTGCCAGATATCGACGCGGGCCGATTTGCCGATCAGCCTGTTGTAGTAGACCGAGGGGGCGGGCAGGGGATTGCGTCGCACGCTCTTTTTCGCAAAGGCATCGCTCCATGGGCCGCTTTTGCCGGTTTCCTCCATCATCAGATGGCTGGGCTCGGTCAGATTGTCGGGCATCTGCACGGCGAGCACGCCGCCCGGCTTCAGGCCGTCCATCAGGTGGTCGAGGATATCGAGATGGTTCGGCAGCCACTGAAACACGGCGTTGGCAAAGAGCAGGTCCACCGGCTCTTCCGGCCGCCATGTGGCAAGATTGGCCTTGAGGAAACTGGTGCCGGGCATGCGCTTGCGCGCCGCTTCCAGCATGTTGTCGTCGCTGTCGAGGCCCGAGACGTTGGCGGCGCCGTATCGCTCGACGATCAGCTCGGTCGAATTGCCGGGGCCGCAACCGAGGTCGATCGCGCGCTCGAGGCGCTCCAGCGGCACCTGCGCCAGCAGGTCGCGCGCGGGCCGCGTGCGTTCATCCTCGAATTTTACATATTGGCCGGCAGACCATGCCATGAGCGTATCCTCTTCCTAGATTGCCGTTGTCTTCGCTGCGCATAGGGCCTTTCCGCTTTTCCTCGAATCGCGAAAACGCTCTATCCTTTTGTTTTCACGCACTTCCGGACGGAAAATCGCTAAGCACTTTTCCTAGAGCTGCTCTAGCACCTGGATATATCAGAACCGTGTAATGATGCTGATTCCCGTACCCTCGGCCTTATCCAGAGACATAAGCGCCGGAACGGCTTCTTCCAGGCTTATCTTGCGGCCGATGAGCTTTTGCGGCGCGATCTTGCCGGCGGCCAGCATGTCGAGCATGGCATCGTAGCGCCAGGCCTGCATGCCGTGGCTGCCGTAGATTTCCAGTTCATGGCCGATGACCTGCGCCATCGGAATCTGCGGTGTCGCGTACTCGCCGAGCATGAGGCCGACCTGCACATGCCGGCCGCGCCGGCGCAGGTTCTTGATGGAGTTGAAGCAGGTTGCGGGGTGACCGAGCGCGTCGATCGAGACATGGGCGCCGCCCTTGGTGATCTCGCGCACCGCCTCCGCCACGTCGGAAACGCTGCCCGCATTGATCGTCGCCACCGCGCCGCATTCGCGGGCGAAGGCCAGCTTCTCGTCGGAAATGTCGATAGCGATGGCGTTGGCGCCGAGCGCGCTGGCGATCATGATCGCCGACAGCCCGACGCCGCCGCATCCGTGCACCGCGATCCATTCGCCGGGCCGCGTCTTCGCCTGGTCGGCAACGGCGCGGAAGGAGGTTGCGAACCGGCAGCCGAGGCTCGCCGCCGTCGCATCGTCGATCGTTTCGGGCAGGTGAACGAGGTTCGTGTCGGCATAGTCGATGGCGACATACTCGGCAAAGGAGCCCCAATGGGTGAAGCCGGGCTGGAACTGGCTGGGGCAGACCTGCTGGTTGCCGGAATGGCATTCGGCGCAATGGCCGCAGCCGGACACGAAGGGAACGGTGACGCGATCGCCGACCTTGAAACGCACGACGCCACGCCCGGTCGCGACGACCTTGCCGGCAAGCTCATGGCCCGGCACATGCGGCAGCTTGATATCGGGATCGTGCCCCATCCAGCCGTGCCAATCGCTGCGGCAAAGCCCGGTCGCGCCGACGGCGATGACGACGCCGTCCTCGCCCGGTGTGGGATCGGGCAGGGTGCGTATCTCGGGCGTTGCCTCGAAGGACTCGTAATACATGGCTTTCATGGGAGTTCTCGCTATTTCCTGACGGTCTGTCCGGCCCATCATTTTTCCTGATGGACCTATTCGTCAAGCTGTTGTTTCGGCGCATGAAAATTGCGCTATGAATGCGGTATCGGGCGCTTTGTTGCAAATGGATTTTGCCGCGCAGTTTCTGCTTGACCCCAGGATTGCGCGGTTATTTGCTCTTCGCCACATAAAAGAGGAAACTACCATGGCAGTCGATACGTCGCCCCGCACCACCACCTGGACCTATGTCGAAGGAGAATGGCTTTCCGGCAATCCGCCGCTGATCGGGCCGACCTCGCACGCCATGTGGCTCGGCTCGACCGTGTTCGACGGCGCCCGCTGGTTCGATGGCATCGCGCCCGATCTCGATCTGCATTGCCAGCGCATCAATCGCTCGGCCGTCGCCATGGGGCTGAAGCCAGTCAAGACCTCGGAGGAGATCGAGGCGCTCGCCTGGGAAGGTATCAAGAAGTTCGACGGCAAGACGCCGATCTACATCAAGCCGATGTACTGGGGCGAGCATGGTTCGCCGGGCAGTGTCGTCGCCGTCGACGCGGAATCGACGCGCTTTGCGCTTTGCCTGTTCGAAGCCCCCCTCGGCGGCACCGGCGGCGTCACGCTCACCGTCTCGCCCTTCCGCCGCCCGTCGCCGGAAACGGCAACGACCGACGCCAAGGCCGGCTCGCTCTATCCGAACAGCGGCCGCATGATCCTGGAGGCCAGAAACCGCGGCTTCAACAATGCGCTCGTGCGCGACCTGAACGGCAATGTCGTGGAGACGGCATCCTCCAACGTCTTCATGGTCAAGGACGGCATCGTTTATACGCCGATCGCCAACCGCACCTTCCTTGCCGGCATCACGCGCGCCCGCGTCATCGGCCTGCTGCGGCAGGAAGGGTTCGACGTTCGCGAGGAGACCCTGTCGGTCGAGCAGTTCATGGCCGCCGACGAGATCTTCACGACCGGCAACTACTCCAAGGTCGTCAGCGTCAACCGCCTCGACGATCGTGAGTTCCAGGAAGGGCCGGTCGCCCGCAAGGCGCTGGAGCTTTATATGAATTGGGCCCACGGGCGCAGCGCCAGCGAAGAATAGGCCCTGTCTCGCAAGAGAGGGCGCCGCGCCGTGAGAGTGCGGCCGTTTACGGCCGCACAGGTGTTCCGGAACGGCCCGCCGATGCGAGATAGGACCGCGGCGCAAAGAAGATGCCGTCGGTCTCGAAAGCTTCGAGATCTTCGGCCTGCAGCGCCCGGCGGACGTTTGGTCTTGCGCCGACGTGAGCCATGAACTCCTGCAATGCCGGCCTTCTGGTGAGGTCGATCTTGATCCAGGGCGACCAGTTCAGGCAGACGAAAAGATAGGCATCCGCGATGGTGAAGTCGTCGCCGGTCAGATAGGGGCCGGCAAATTGGCCATCAAGCCAGTCCAGCCGTTTCGACACCAGCTCGTAGAGGCTGGCGTGGGCGCCTTCATAGGCCGGGTTGAACAGCATCGCCATCGGCTTGTGAAGTTCGGCGGTGATGAAATTCAGATAGGATTGAACCTGGCTTCGGGCATAGGTTCCAGCCTTCGGCAGCACGCGCGCGCCTTCCGGTGAGCATTCCGCGAGGAACTGCACGATGGCAGGGCCTTCGGTCAGCACCTTGCCGTCATCCAGCATCAGTGCCGGCACATAGCCATTGCCGTTGATGGCAAGATAATCCTCGCCCGAACTCGTCCGATGCGTTTTCCGGTCGACCTCGACCAGCTCGATATCCAGCCCCAGTTCCCGACTGACGATGTGCGGCGACAGGGAGCATGCGGCGGCGTGCATATAGAGTTTCATCGGAAATTCCTCCTTGTATGGGCGCGAATACGAAACATCGCGCGATCACGCGTTGAATATTTGTACCATTTCGCATAAAATTCCCTCGGTCAAGATTTTAATGCGAAACGGTACAAAAATATGAAGAGCGAGAAAAAGCAGGGCCGCCCGCGGACCTTCGATGCCAAGGCTGTCATCGGGCAGGCGCGGGAGGTTTTTTGGGATAGGGGATTTTCCGCGGCCTCGCTGGATAATCTGAGTGCCGCGACGAAGCTGAACCGGCCGAGCCTCTACGGCGCGTTCGGCGACAAGGAAGAACTCTATCTGGATGCGCTGGAAGGCTATCGCGAGGAGAGTCTCGACGTGCTGGCGGAAGCGCTGGATCCCGCTTTGCCTCTACGCGAAAACCTGGCACGCATCTATGACAGGGCTTTGCAGATATATCTGCACGGCGCGACCGCTGCGCGGGGCTGCTTTCTGATCAGCACCGCGACGGCAGAGGCCATTCAGCACGCCCGGGTGCGGGAAGTGCTCGGCCGCAGCCTGAATGAATTTGACGGCGCGATCAGCGAGCGCATGGAGCTGGCGAAGACGCGTGGCGAGCTCCCGGCCGATGCCGATCCGGCGACCCTTGCAAGGCTTGCTTCCGCTGTCATGCATTCGCTTGCCGTGCGGGCGCGCGCAGGCGATACGCGCGAAACGCTGGAGGCGATCGCGCGTTCCGGTGTCGATATCATCTGCCCTCGGCAATAACGCCGAGCACGATGACGGTCGCGGCCCTAGAGGGCTGCTTCCTTTTTCGGGCTGACCCACCAGCAATAGACGGCGCCGATCGCCAACAGCACGCAGGTTCCGAGGAACACCGCACGCATGCCGATATGGCCGCCGACAAAACCGCCCACGACGGGACCGACCACCTGACCGACATATTGCGACGAGATGGAAAGGCCAAGGATGCTGCCGGTCGCCGCATCGGGAACGTTGTGTCGGATAACGGCGGTGATGCACGGCAAAAGGCCGCCGAGCGCCACGCCCATCAGGAAGCGTAGCGCGATCAATTGCCAGGCCGAGGTCACGAAAGCCTGCGGGATGAGCAGCACCGCAGCGGCTGCCAGTGCCGCCATGATGACGCTCCAGTGGCCGATACGGTCGGCGAGCTTGCCGAGCCACGAGGCCGACAGGATGCTGCCCAGCGCCGCGGCGGCCATGACGACGCCGGAGACCATCGTCACCTGCGCGCCGGTGACGAACTGCGCCACATAGACGGTTATGATCGGCTCGATCGACATATTGGCCAGCATCAGCAACAGGCCGAGCGACAGCATGGCGATGACGGGGCGCTTGTCGGGAATGGAGGCCCAGCTGCCGCTTGCCTTGGCGGCCTTCTTGCGCGCCGTGGATTTCTCCTCCTTGATGAGGAATGTCGTCGCCAGGAAGGTGAAGAAGATCACGCCGCCGGCCAGCAGGAACGTGCCGCGGATGCCGATTATCGGCGGCAGCGCGCCGCCGATCAGCGGCCCCACGAGATTGCCTGCCATGATGCCGGCGGACAGCGTGCCCAGCGCCCAGGCCGAGCGATACTTCGGCGTCTGCGCCGCAACCAGCACCATCGAACCCGAGGCATAGCCGCCGGCAAGGCCGGTGAACAGGCGCAGCCCCACCAGCTGCCAGACATTGCCGGCCATGCCCATCAGCGAGATGGCGATCGTCATGCCGAGGCTGGCGCGAACCAGCATCAGCTTGCGGCCGTAGATATCGCCAAGCCGGCCCCAGAGCGGCGCGACGAAGGCGGCCGCAAAGAAGGTGGCGCCATAGGCGATCCCGGACCATTGCACGATTGCCGCCTTGTCGCTGACGCCGAGTTCCTCGACATAGAGCGGCAGGAAGGGAAGCAGCAGCGTCATTGCCACGATCGTCGTGAACGAACCGACGAGGCAGATAATCAGGTTCCGCATCCAATGGGCGGTTTCCGGCTCGGCCGGTGCGGCTGCATCCCATCTCGTCTCGGTCATTTCTCGGCCTTTGCGTTCAATGTGTAAAACAGTTCCCGGCTGCCCGATGCCAGGATGTGACCCTTCGCGGCAGCGAGAAGGTCGGCACGGGTGAACAGGTCGGGAAGGCTCAATCGGTCGACGTCGAGCGCATAGACGGTGACGTGGTAGCTGTGGATGCGCTCGTCATTCCAGGGCGGGCATGCGCCCATATAACCGCCATGCGGCCCATCCTTCAAGTTGCCGCCGCCGGCGCCATTCTGGCCGCGCCGTCCGTAGGCGGTGCGCTCCAGCGGCAGGCCTCCGGCCGAGGGGCCGTTCCCGTCCGTGCCTTCGGCAAGGCTGGTGCGAGAGGCCGGGATGTCGGCGAGCACCCAATGGACGAATTCCATTCGCTTGAAATCCTTCGGGATCGGCTTGTCGGCCTTGTTGAACAGCGAGAAATCCGCGGGAACGTCGGGATCGACCATTGCAAGCGCATAGGAGCGCGTTCCCTTGGGTCCCTTCGACCATGACACGGCCAGGCTCTTGTTGGGGCCGGGCGCGGACTTGTCCGCTGCCGTCGAAATGCAGGAAGCGTTTTCGGGCAGCAGCATCCGGCCGTTGCTCTTTGCAAACGTCACCTTGAGATCGGCCGACAGGGCAGGCGTGGCGACGGCTGCGGCAATGACGGCGGCATTCAGAACTTTGAGCATGGTTTTCATGATGTTGCCCTTTCATGTTGCGGCTCCTGTGAGCCTTCGAGGGCAGGATCTAACAAATTCATGTCGAGCGGCGGCGTACGCAAACGCTCAAAATTCAGCCTGAAACGCTCACGCGCTACGAAGTCGATCGGCGAAGCGGCGTGGGGAGCGATAGCCGGTGGCAAGGGCCGCTTCACGCAGCGACAGACCGTCCTCGGCGAGAAGGGTCGTCGCCAGCGCCACGCGCTCGCTCGCCAGCACGTCCCGCAGCGACGAGCCTTCGCGCGACAGACGCCGGCGCAGCGTCGCGTTGCTCGTGCCGAGCTCGGCGGCGATGAGATCGGCCGTCCACGGACGATCCGGCTGCCAGCGTACCAGCGCGCGCACCGCCTCGGCGGTCGTTTCCGGCGAGCCGGGAAGGACGCCGCGCATACCGAGGATCATGAGTATTTCGAGGAGCCTGTGCTCGATCAGGGGAACAGGCAGGTTGCCGGCGGCAATGCCTTCGCCGGCATGGTCGATCGCAGCGGCTAGCAGCGGATCCAGCGACAGTTCGGCCTGGGCGGCGATGTGAGCGGGCGGAAAGGCTTTTGCGGCCCGCCGCGTCAATTCCTCGGGGAAAGTAATGAAGATCGCCCGGTAGACGCCGGTTTGCGGGTCCGGATCGTTGACGACATCGCCGCTCCAGCCTGCCGGCAATACGATCACCGTGCCGGCCGTAAAATGCCGCTGCCGCCCCATGCTGACGATTTCCTTGGAGCCCTCAAGCACGGCGACGATCGAAACCTGCGAAAAGGCCGAGCCGGCGATGCGCTCGCGTTCGCGGGTGACGAAGGTGAAAAGCGTCGAATAGCTGCCGATGCCGCTCGGTGCGGCCGTAGGACGATTGTCCTTTGCCGCCAGACGGCGCAATTTTTCCAGGATGTGATGATGCGCCTCGGACACTGCGATGGCTTCCTGCTGATATGGGGGTATTCTGGAGTTTGAACGATAGGCGTGACGATGCCAAGTCAGCAAAGCGCTTTGGAGGTTCGCCCTGTCGCATATTATCGACCGATTGCACCTTGCGATCGGTTTGCAGTCGGATGGCTGAAAAATCGCCCTGATGCAAAGGAGGAGGCACCTCATGAACTCTCTTGAAAATGCCCGCTGTGACACGGTCAAGCGTCTCTTTGCCGCTTACGTCGCCCAGCATCCCGATGTCGTCGATCCGATGCTGACGCAGGATTTCACCTTTTCCAGCCCGCGCGACGATCATATCGACCGGAAGCGGTATTTCGAGCATTGCTGGCCGAAGGAGAGGCTCTTCCGCGACATTCATATCGAACATCTGGTGGCCGATGGCGACGATGTGATCGTCGGCTACAGAGCCGAGAAAATGGATGGCGGCAGCTTTCGCAATGTCGAATTGATCCGCTTTGCCGGCGACCGTATTGCCGAAGTGAACGTCTATTTCGGGCGAAACCTGTAGCGGATCAGCCCGTGATTTTCGCCATTGCGGCCGCAAGCGCAGTCGCGGGGCCGCTCAGCGGCTGCTGGACGCCTTCGGGAAGAAGGCGTGCGGCCTCGGTCATGGAGGCCTGCGCGAAGGCGATCGTGACGGCCCCTTCGCCGTGGGCAACCTTCACCGCATCGGCGATGGAGGCAAGATAGGCCGGCAGATCGCCGGCCCGAAAGTGCGCCCAGGCGCCCGGGATCAGCCGCACCTCGATCTCGGCGCCCGTCGTTTTCGCGGCAGCTTCGAAGAGCGCTGTCGTCGGGATGATGGTTGTCTCGACCGTGCAGAGGACGATGACCTTGCCGCCGGCCCTGACGGCTTCCTCGGCAAGGATGGCATCCGCCCGGACGATCGGCGCTGCTGCGCCGGCTGCGACCTGCGCCGCTGCCGGGCCGAGTGTCGAGCAGTTGAGCACGACGGCATCGGCATCCTCGGCCAGATGCCACAGGAGAGCAGCCGTTTCCGCTACGATCTCTTCCGTCAAGCGCCCCGCTTTTTCGACGGTAAGAAGGAGATCGGCGCGGACATGATGACGCAGCGCGCCGACAGGCAGCCCAAGCGCCTTCGCCGCAGCTTCGTAGACGACGATATTGCTTTCGGCGGTATGCAGGCAGGCTATCGTCACAGGCGTTCCTCAAAACGGGCGGCGATCCGCGAGCCTAGCCGCGGCGGCCCGCTTTGTCGACGTTTCGGCATTGCGCCGCTCCATGTCTTCCGACGTCATCATATACATAAAGCTAAACTTCTGAGTCTATGCTATACATGATTGAAAAATAGGGCAATTTTTGCTCCCGCGTGCAACTTTTTTGGCATGTCGCCGGTTGCTCTTCCAGGCGACCGCTCCTATGTTCCGGTTCACCTGCCGACGCAATTTTTTGCCAAGAGGAGATATGACCATGGCTTTCGAATTGCCTGAACTTCCTTATGATTACGATGCACTTTCGCCCTTCATGTCGCGTGAGACGCTCGAATATCACCACGACAAGCACCACAAGGCCTATGTCGACAACGGCAACAAGCTCGCCGCCGAAGCAGGTCTTGCAGACCTTTCGCTCGAAGAGATCGTAAAGAAGTCCTTCGGCACCAATGCCGGCCTCTTCAACAACGCGGCCCAGCACTACAATCACATCCATTTCTGGAAGTGGATGAAGAAGGGCGGCGGCGGCAACAAGCTGCCGGGCAAGCTCGAAGCAGCCTTCGCCTCCGACCTCGGCGGCTATGACAAGTTCAAGGCCGATTTCGCCGCTGCCGGCGCAACGCAGTTCGGCTCGGGCTGGGCATGGGTTTCCGTCAAGAACGGCAAGCTCGAAATCTCCAAGACCCCGAACGGCGAAAACCCGCTCGTTCACGGCGCCAACCCGATCCTCGGCGTCGACGTCTGGGAACACTCCTACTACATCGACTACCGCAACCTGCGCCCGAAGTATCTCGAAGCCTTCATCGACAGCCTGATCAACTGGGACTACGTCCTGGAGCGCTACGAAGCCGCGACGAAGTAAGGTTTGCCGCATAGGCTGGCTTTCGCACCCGGCGTCTTCCTGGCGTCGGGTGTTTTCTTATCCGCCAGCCTGCAATGATGTGTCCGTGTGCCGCTTGTCCTCCCCAAAAGAGGCCGCCCAAGGAGGCTGAATGCCATCCGCACCGCTCTTCCGCTTCGGCGTCATCGCCGATCCGCAATATGCCGATCTCGAGCCCAATCTCACCCTCAATCGCTATCCCGCGAACAGCCTCGTCAAGCTTCGCGAGGCGATAGAGGAATTCAACCGACACGACCTCGCCTTCGTCGTCACGCTCGGCGACATCATCGATCGCGAGTGGAAGAGCTTCGATGCCATCTTGCCGGTCTATGAGACGCTGCGCCATCGCAAGCATTTCCTGCTCGGCAACCACGATTTCGTCGTGGCGCCTGAGCATCTCCTCAGCGTGCCGGCCCGTGTGGGCATGCCGTCGGCCTACTACGATTTCGGCCTTTCCGGCTATCGTTTCATCGCCCTCGACGGCAATGAGATCAGCGTCTTCGCCCCGCCGGAAGGCGACCCGCGCCGGCAGGAGGCGAAGGAGCTGATGAAGGCGCTGGAGAACGCCGGCGCGCCGAACGGGCAGCGCTGGAACGCGGCGATGGGCCGCGCGCAATATGACTGGCTAGTCGTCAAGCTCGAGGAAGCGAAGGCCTCCGGCGAGAAAGTCATCGTCATGAGCCACTATCCCGTCTTCCCGGACAATGCCCACAACGCGCTCGACAGCGACCGCATCCTGGCGCTTCTGGCCGAACACGATCACGTTGTCGCCTACCTCAACGGCCACAATCACGCCGGCAATTTCGGGGTGTCCGGCGGCACCTATTTCGTTAACTTCATGGGTATGGTCGACACGATCGACAGTACCGCCTACGCGATCGTCTCCGTTTACCCGGATCGGCTCGAGATCACTGGCTTCGGGCGCGAGATCGACAGGACGTTGGCCCTGCGCTGACGCTCACTCGGCCGCGATCATCCGCATCTCTGTAACATCCCTTTTCGGCGGCGTGCCGAACATGCGGGCATATTCGCGGCTGAACTGCGAGGCGCTTTCGTAGCCGACCCGGTAGGCGGCGGTTTCGACATTGGCATGGCCTGCAACCATCAGCCGGCGCGCTTCCAGCAGCCGCATCTGTTTCTGATATTGCAGCGGCGTCATCGATGTCAGCGTCTTGAAATGCTGGTGGAAGGAGGAGGGGCTCATGCGCGCTGCGGCGGCCAGCTGCTCGATCCGCACCGGCTCCGCGAAATTGTCCCGCAACAGGCGGATGGCATCGGCAATGCGGCGGGTCTGCCCGTCAGGCAAGACCAGCTTGCAGACTTCGCCGCCATTCGGGCCGGTGAGCAGCCAGAAGCAGATTTCCCGCATGATCGCCGGATAAAGCACTGGAATGGCGCCTGGCGTCGCGAGCAAGCGCGTCAATCGCACGAGGCAATCGGCGAGCTGCTGGCTGAGATCCTCGACAAAGATGCCAAGACGGGCGCTGCCCGTGGGCTTCGGCGGCGTATCGAGCTGTTCCATCACTTCGCGCATCATGCCGACATCGAATTCGAGGGAGATCGCCATGTAAGGCTTCTCCTCGCTTGCCTCGATCACCCGGCCGGACGCCGGTAGCTCGATGCTGATGATCAGGGCCTGCATTTCGGCATAGTCGATCACCTTTTCGTTCAGCATCAGCTGTTTCGCACCCTGGACGATGACGCAAAGCGCCGGTCGGTAGACCCTTGCATGCGGCATCTTCAATTCCGTCGAGCGCATGATGTGCAGGCCGTCGATACCCGTCGGAAATAGCCCGTTGTCGCCGCCGTCGCCGGCGTCGATGAATTGCGTAATCGCATCCTTGAGGGCAGACGACATTGGCGGTCTCCAGGGCAGGGTACTCTTCCATCATCATAGCAGGGAGGCATCCGCGAACAAGTCGGTTGGAGGAATAGGCAAGAAATTCGAGAATTCCGGCATTCAAGGAAACGGTGCCAAAGGCGTAATTTTCAGTCATCAGGCGTCCCTTGGAGAACGACAATGACAACGGAAAATACCGATAAATCAAAGGCAAAGATCGCGATCATCACCGGCGGCAGCCGTGGTCTCGGCCGCAACACGGCCATTCATCTCGCCCGCCGTGGAGGCGACGTCATTCTGACCTACAACTCAAATAAGGCAGAAGCCGACAGCGCTGTCGCCGAGATCGAGGCTCTCGGTCGGAAGGCCGTGGCATTGCGGCTCGATGCCGGCGATACTGCGTCCTTCGACGCGTTCGTTTCCGAAGCCGGCAAGGCGTTACAGCAGGGTTGGGGCCGCGATCGTTTCGATTTCCTCGTCAACAATGCCGGTACGTCCTATCATGCGTCCTTCGCGGAAACGACGGAGGCCGAGTTCGACACGCTCTATAATATCCACCTCAAGGGCGTGTACTTTCTGACGCAGAAGCTGCTGCCGCACATCCATGATGGCGGCCGCATCGTCAACATTTCCTCCGGCCTTGCCCGCTTCAGCAATCCGGGCTCGTCGGCCTATGCCGCGATGAAGGGGGCGGTCGAAGTGCTCACGCGCTATCTCGCCAAGGAGCTCGGTCCTCGCGGCATTACCGTCAACACGGTGGCGCCGGGTGCGATCCAGACGGATTTCAGCGGCGGCATCGTTCGCGACAATCCGGAGGTCAACAAGATGGTCGCGTCCATGACGGCGCTCGGCCGCGCCGGCCTGCCCGACGATGTCGGCCCGATGATCGCCTCGCTACTGTCGGACGACAATCGCTGGGTCAATGGCCAGCGCATCGAAGTCTCGGGCGGCATGATTCTCTAAAATCCGGTCACATCTTGGCCTGTTGCAACA
The DNA here is from genome assembly GCF_053521765.1 of Rhizobium sp. A37_96. Lineage (NCBI taxonomy): Bacteria > Pseudomonadati > Pseudomonadota > Alphaproteobacteria > Hyphomicrobiales > Rhizobiaceae > Rhizobium > Rhizobium sp. A37_96. The sequence continues at coordinate 906,887 of NZ_JBNWDS010000002.1, forward strand.
CCTCAGCCGGCCGCGGCTGGGGTGTTCGTCTGCCAGCCGTTCACCCAGATCTGTCGCAGACCGTCGCCTTCGCCCTTGAACCATAGGCCGGCCGGCTGGCAATCCTCGATCCGGTCGCTGCGGAAATTGCGAATCGCCTGCCGCAACTCGCACCAGGCGACGATATTGGCCGTCTCCGCGTAGTAGATCAGCGCGATCGGCCGGATGATGCGGTCGGTGGCGCGGCCGAATTCGTCGCGATAGGCAAGATCGAGTTTTTCCTCGTCGCGGATGGCGCGGCGCACCAGCGCCAGATCGATTGCCGAGGCCGAAGGTGCTGCAAAGCCCCAGGCATGCAGCGCATTCGCATCGAGGGTCTGGCGCAGCGGCGGCGGCACGGCGCCGGCGATCTTGGCGCTCACGCGCTTGGCGGCCTGCTTCAGTTCGGCGTCGCCGGTGCGCTCCAGCAGTGCCAGCGACAGCACGATCGCCTCCATTTCCTCGATCGAGAACATCAGTGGCGGCAGATCGAAGCCGGGTCGCAGGATATAGCCGATGCCGCGCTCGCCCTCGATCGGCACCCGCATTGCCTGGAGCGCCGCGATATCGCGATAGACCGAGCGTACCGTCACTTCCAACTGGCCGGCAATGTCGGCCGCCGTGACCGGCCTCTTGGCCAGCCGCAGGATCTGGATGATCTCGAACAGACGCGACGCCTTGCGCATTTCTTGCTCCAATGCCGAAGGCTACTGACAACACCCCGTCAGTTGGCTCGATTTATAAGATCGCCTATCGACTTGAAAATCAACCATTTCCTCTGCTGTTTCAATAGAGAGGACGATAGGCAACTGACATGGGCTACGCGGAAAATCTCTGGCTTTTCTTTCTCCTTCTCTTAGGCATCATCATCGTTCCGGGCATGGACATGCTGTTCGTGCTCGCCAATTCCCTGACCGGCGGCAGCAATCGCGGTCTTGCCGCGACGGGCGGCATCATGCTTGGCGGCGTGGTCCATTCTTTGAATGGCGCCATCGGCGTCGGCCTGCTGATGCATTTCGTGCCCATTCTCTTCAATCCTCTGCTGATTGCCGGTGGCGCCTACATGGCCTTCATCGGCTTCACGCTGATGCGCAGTTCAATCACCGTCGGCCATGACGGTCCTGCGGGCAGCCGGTCCGCCTGGAAGGCCTTTCGTCAGGGAGCGGTCACTTGCCTGATCAATCCCAAGGCCTATCTCTTCATCCTTGCCGTGTACCCGCAGTTCCTGAGGCCGGACTACGGCCCGGTTTGGATGCAGGCCGTCATCATGGGAGCCATGACCGTCGCAACGCAGTTTGCCGTCTACGGAGGTCTTGCCATTACTGCCGGACGTAGCCGCGATCTGCTGGTCGCCAATCCGCGTGCAACGGCCTTCGCGGGCCGCGCGGCCGGGCTGCTGCTCGTCGCGGTTTCGGTGTTTACGGTGTGGGAAGGCCTCAAAATGGCGTGAGGGCTGATGCGGCGAATGAGTGTGTCTGCAGCATGACACTGATTTCACTTGGTTCTCACCACTTTGTGACTTCATTGCCGGAAGGGAAACCGGCAAACATGTCGCTCGTAATCATGCGCCGGCCGCACATGCGGTCTTGATCACTTGAAAGAGGTAGGAGAACGAAATGAAGTGGAAAGCGATTGTGGCGGCAACGGCTCTGGCCAGCATCGCCCTGGGTTCTGTCGTGGCGGCCGATGGCACGCATGACTCCCGTATCGGGCTGATGAAGAAGATCGGCGGCGCCGCGGGGGCTCTCGGCGCGATTGCAAAGGGCGACAAGCCCTATGATGCCGACATCGTCAAGGCATCGCTGACGACCATTGCCGAGACGGCCAAGGCTTTCCCGGACCAGTTCAATCCGCAGAGCGACAAGGCCGATGCCGAGGTCAATCCGAAGATCTGGGATAATTTCGATGACTTCAAGGCCAAGGCCGCGAAGCTTTCCACCGATGCCGAGACGGCGCTCGCCCAGCTTCCGGCCGACAATGCCGGTGTCGGTGCGACGTTGAAGACCCTCGGCGGCAGCTGTGGCGCCTGTCATCAGGCCTACCGCATCAAGAAAGACTAAGCGGTAGGTCGGCCTCGTCCAGAGCAATTCCAGAAAAGCGCGTCGCGATTTTCCGCCCGGAATTGCGCAAAAGCAAAAGCCTGGAGCCTCTTCGCGATTCGAAGAAACGCGAAGAGGTTCGGAAAATCCGTTCTGGCATCCGCCCCGGTCTTGCCGCCGGTACGGAGCCTTGTGGCTTTAGAGCCAAGGCAAGGGGGTAGGTGTGATGGCGCGATTTATCCGGTGGCTGCTCTGTCTGTTCGGCGTGATCGTCCTCGGCTGTGGCGCATTTTATGTCATCACCGCGCCATCGCCCTTGCCGGCAAGCCATTGGGCCAATCTCGGCGATCCCGATCTCAAGAATGGCGAGATGGTCTTCTGGGCCGGCGGCTGCACAAGCTGTCACGCGGCGTCCGGTGCGCAGGGCGATGCCAAGCTCGTGCTTTCGGGCGGCCTGGCGCTCAACAGCCCCTTCGGCACCTTTCATGTGCCGAATATCTCGCCGGACGAGAAAGCCGGGCTCGGCAGCTGGACCCTTGCCGATTTCGGCAATGCCATGAAGCGCGGTGTCGGCAAGAACGGCGAGCATCTCTATCCGTCCTTTCCCTACGGCTCCTATACCCGCATGAGCGACAAGGACATCAACGACCTCTGGGGCTTCCTGAAGACGCTGCCGAAGAGCGACAATGTCGCCCCGCCGCACGAGCTGCCCTTTCCGTTCAACATCCGGCTGGCGCTTGGCGGCTGGAAGTTCCTCTATCTCAACGACCAGCCGCGCGTCGTTCTCGCCAAAGCCGACGAGAAGATCAAGCGCGGTCAGTATCTTGTGGAAGGGCCGGGCCATTGCGGCGAATGCCACACGCCGCGCGACAGCCTCGGCGGCTTCCTGAGCGGCCAATGGCTGGCGGGAGCGCCCAATCCGGAAGGCAAGGGCCAGATCCCCGACATCACGCCCGGCTCCAAGGCGATCGGCAGCTGGAGCGCCGGCGACATCGCCAACTACCTCGAAACCGGCTTCACCCCGGACTATGATTCCGCCGGTGGCTCGATGGCCGAAGTCCAGCAAAACATCGCCCACCTGCCGGGTACTGATCGCGAGGCGATCGCGGCGTATCTGAAGGCATTGCCGGCGAAGTAGACCGGGAAGATACTCAGCTGATGGGCGAGCGCCTGGCGAGATAGAGATGCGTTTCGTAATGCAGCTCGAATTTGCCGCCTTCAGCCGCGATCGCCCCGGCGAGCGCGGAAAGCAACGTCTCTCTCTGGCCGTCAGGCAGAACCCGATAGCTTGAGAGCGTGCGCAGCAGATCGGCGTAGCTTTGTGCGGTATGCGCCCGGCTCCAGCGATAGCAGTGTTGTCCTGACGCTTCGAAATGGTCGGACTGTCTTAGCAGCTCGGCAACCGGGCCGTCGGGCAGATACCATGCCTCTGCCGGCGGGCCCGCAAGCTGCGGCGCATGGTGGGCGTAGATTTCAGCGAATTTTCCGGCAAGCGGCGGCTCGGGCGGCATCGGCACACTGCCGAAGACGGCAAGCGTTCCTTCCGGCTGCAGCAAGGCGGCTGTCCTGGCGAAGCGCAGCTCCGGTGAAACCCAATGGAACGATTGCGCCGCCGCTATCAGCTTGAAGCTCGCCGCTGCCCCCGGCCATGCTTCGAAGGTGGTCTGCGCAAAGCGGACCTTTGGAAACTTCTCCAGACTTTTCCGCGCGACCGCGATCAATTCCTTGCCTGGATCGAGCGCGAGAACGGAAAGACCCCGCCGCGCAAAACCTTCAGTCGCCTGTCCCGTGCCGCAGCCGATTTCAAGGATCTCATCCCTGTCGTTGAGACCGGCGAAGGCGATCACGTCGTCGAAGAGCCTATCGGGATAGGTGGGGCGGGCATTGTTATAAAGGCTGGCGACGCCATCGAATGTAAACCGCTGTTCCAAGGCGCACCTCCAGTCGCAGATCAGAGCCCGCAGCCTTTTTTCTAGCGCATTTCCGATAAAGCCTGTAGCGGCAATGGCACGGGATTCGGAAACGGGAGAGGGTGGTCGTGGACGCAGGGGTGACGCAAAGGGTTCCTTATTTCAGCCAATGGGAAACGCCTGAGATGACGTTGGCGGTGGTGGCCGAAGGCGCGCAGACTGCTTTGCTCCGAGATCCGCTCTGGGCGTCGTCCGGGGCTCGCAATGTTGAGGAATATGCCCATTGGGCCGCCAATCTTTGCGGCATGGCCTGCCTGAAGATGGTTCTTGCCGCCCGCACCGGCAAAACGGTGCCGATCATGGATCTGGCCATGGGCTGCAGGGATTACGGCGGCTATGTCGAGGAGCCGGATGGCAGGATCAAGGGGCTGATCTATGCGCCGTTCGTGCCCTTCGTCCGGGATCGCTTCGATCTGAATGCCAGGGTCGTCACCGGGATTTCCGTCGCTGACATCGCCGATATCCTCACGCAATCGGAATTCTTCATCGCGTCGGTGCACCATTCCATTCGCTGGCCGGAGACCGAGCCGCCGGCCAAGGGCGGACATCTGGTGCTGGTAACGGCCGTCAGTGGAAACAGGATCCGCTTCCACAATCCGTCCGGTCACATCGCGGAGACGCGAGAAAATGCGGAGATGCCGTTGCAGACGTTCGAAAGGTTCTTTGCAGGCCGCGGGATCGCCATCGATCGCTAAAGCTTGGAGCAGTCGACGGCGATCCTGTTAAAGGCCGGCATCAGGCCAATGCCTGAAGGTAGCGCATGCCGGTGACCGGACGCGGCTTGAAGTCCATGTTTTCGTAGAAGCGATGGGCCTGGAAATTGCCTGTCGCGGCGCCGACCGAAAGGTAGCTGCAGCCGGCCTTGCGGGCGATATCGCGGGCGCGGTCGACGAGATGCTGTCCCACACCATGGCCGCGATGGCCGTCACGCACGAAGAGATGATGCAGGTCCATGCCCCGCTGCCCTTCCTGCGCCTTGTAGAGCGGCACGAGGATGGCGTAGCCGAGCAGGCCGTGTTCGCCGTCGGCAACCAGCGCCGTGATCCAGGGCACCGGGCCGAAGAGATCGCGCTCTAGCTGCTCCGGCGTCGTGCCCGAGGGGTCGCCATGATGGGCGGCAAGCAGCCGGATCATGTCGTTCAGCTCCGGCAGGTCGCGCGGCTGCGCATTGCGGATGGTCAACACCGGCGGGCGGAGGAGTGAAATTTCGCTATCGTCTAGCATGGCATTCTGCGTCCTTGTTTTTCAATGAGCCGTCAGGACGCTGCCGATACAACAAAGCCGCCTGACGGCGGCTTGTTGACATTATGATCTGTCTTGGCCGCCCTTTACAGGTACAGCCAAAAATACGAGCAATTGTGGAGCGCGTGCGTGATCATGGGCGCATCAATGATCCCGTTCAGCGCGTTTGTCAATGGGGGGGCTCAATGCTCCCCTTCGCATAGCCCGTGGTCGGAAAGCGCGCGGATCACATAGCAGTCCTCGATGCTGTGGCCGTCGCAATGCGAGACGATGCGCTCCAGCTCATGCTCCAGCTTCCTCAGTCGGGCGATCTTGATGCGCACGTCCTCCAGATGCTCCTTGGCGATGCGGTCTGCACCGACGCAGGGGCGGTCGGGGTGTTGGCTGAGCGAGATCAGCTCCTTGATGGCATCGATCGTCAGGCCGAGATCGCGGCCATGCCGAATGAAGGCGAGCCGCTCCAGGTCGCCCTTGGAATAGCGCCGCTGGTTGCCTTCGCTGCGTTCGGGCTCCGAGATCAGGCCCATCTGCTCGTAATAGCGGATCGTCGGCACTTTCACGCCGGTACGTCTGGACAGATCGCCGATCGTCAGCATCGGATATCCTCTCTATAGCTCTAGTCTCTATAGCTATATATGCGGTCTCTTGCAGGATTTGCAAGAGCAGGCGGAGTCAGCTAGCCGGCACGGGCTGCCTGGGCGGTCCAGGATCCCGCATATCATCGCGTCCAGGGCGCACTTCCATTTCGTTGCTAAGAATAGTATACCCCCCTATATTATAATTCGAGGCCGCAATGTCCCATACCATTCGTCAGCAAGCCAAGCTTCTTTCCCGCATCCGCCGTCTCAAGGGGCAGATGGAGGCGGTGGAACGGGCACTAGAGGCCGAACGCCCATGTGGAGAGATATTGCAGCTTCTTGCCTCCATTCGGGGCGCCCTCACCGGGCTGACCGGGGAGGTCCTGGAAGATCACCTGCATGAGCATGTGCTTCATGCCGAAGACGAAGAGGCCCGCCGGCAGGCGGTCGATGAGATAGCCGACGTGCTGAAGACCTATCTGCGGTGACCAGCTTCGGCGCGTTCAACGGGAGACCGATGTCATGAGTATTTCCCCCGAGATGGGCCATAGCCACGTCTTTCTGGGCTCCGATCACGAGCGCAACGAGCGCCGCATCCGGCTCGTCATCGCGCTGACCGCCGTGATGATGGTGGTCGAGATCGGTGCCGGCACGATCTACGGTTCGATGGCGCTGCTCGCCGATGGCTGGCACATGTCGACCCATGTCAGCGCCATGCTGATTTCGGCTCTCGCCTATCTCTATGCCCGCCGGCATGCGCACAATGCGCGCTTCACCTTCGGCACCGGCAAGCTCGGCGATCTCGCAGGCTTCGCCAGCGCCATCGTGCTGGCGCTGATCGCGCTCATCATGGGCTGGGAGAGCGTGTTGCGGCTGCTGGACCCGGTGGCGATCAACTTCCGGGAAGCCATCGCCATCGCAGTGGTCGGCCTCGTCGTCAATCTCGTCAGCGCATGGCTTCTGCGCGACGATCACGGCCATCATCATGGGCACAGTCATGCCCACGCCCACGCCTATGGTCACGAGCATGACGACGATCACCATCATGACCACAGCGGCGGCAGGGACAACAATCTGCGCTCCGTCTATGTCCATGTCATCGCTGACGCGATGACCTCGGTTCTTGCCATCGTTGCCCTGCTGCTCGGCAGCCGGTTCGGCTGGACATTCCTCGATCCGGTCATGGGCATCGTCGGTGGGCTGGTGATCCTGCAATGGGCATGGAGCCTGTTGCGTATGTCAGGCGCCGTTCTCCTCGATTTCATCCCGCAGGGCGAGGATTTGCCGGAAGAGATCCGCGAGGCGATCGAAACGGATGAGGATCGGATCACCGATCTTCATGTCTGGCAGGTAGGCCCTGGGCATCATGCCGCCATCGTCGCGGTCGCAACGCCCGTTTCGCGCGATCCCTCCTTCTACAAGGCGCGGCTCGCCGACATCCACGAGCTCTCCCATGTGACCGTCGAAGTTACCGTCGACAAGGCGGCATAAAATCCGCTAGCAATCGGAAAGGTCGGAGGCTTGCCATATTCCTCGCATAGCCCACAATCTGCCCGATTCCGCTGGAGGCCCTTCGCATGCCCACATTGCTCACCCGCCGCCGTCTCATGGCAGGCTCGGCGCTGCTCCTTCCCGCCCTGACACTCGGCCCCGAAGCGTTGTTCGCGCAGGATAGCGGCGCGTCACCACAGACGCCGCCTGCAACGGATAATTCGGCAGCGCCTGACGGCGGCGGCCAGGGAATGGAAGATAGCGGCGGAACGCCGGACAATTCGCAGCTGTCCGACGATGTCGACAAGCAGCTTGCGGACCTGGAAAAGAAGACCGGCGGCCGGCTCGGCGTCTCCGTGCTCGACACCGAGACCAACATCTCCCTCGGCAACCGCGAAGAAGAGCGCTTTCCCCTGTGCAGCACCTACAAGGCGCTTGCCGTCGGCTTCGTGCTGGCGCGTGTCGACCAGGGCACGGAAAAGCTCGACCGTCGCGTCACCTACGGCAAGAACAAGGTCGTCACCTATTCGCCGGAGACTGAAAAACATGCCGACACCGATGGCATGACCGTGGCCGAGCTGTGCGGCGCAGCCATAACGCTGAGCGACAATACGGCAGGCAATCTGCTGCTCGAAAGCTTTGGCGGCCCTGCCGCGCTGACCTCGTGGCTGCGCACCACCGGCGACACCGAAACCCGCCTCGATCGCAATGAGCCCGATGTCAACCAGGCCGTCAAGGACGACCCGCGCGATACGACGACGCCGGATGCGATGCTGGATACGATCGGCCTTCTGACGCTCGGGAACACCCTGTCGGAAACATCGAGGGATCAGCTGATCAATTGGCTGGTCGGCAATACGACGGGCAACAACCGCCTTCGCGCGGGCCTGCCGACGGAGTGGAAGGTCGGCGACAAGACCGGTACAGGCAATAACGGCTCCTATGCGGACATTGCCGTCATCTGGCCGCCGGAGCGCGGCCCTGTCCTGGTCACGACTTTCGTTGCCGAGGCAACCGCGTCTGCGAAAGACGTGGAGGCAGTCTTTGCCGAAGTCGGCAAGATCGTAACCGGAATGGTCGGGCAATAGCTGAAATTTCGAGAGTAAAAACAAGACGATATGATCAAGATATGAATCAGGATCGTATCGTCTTCACCTAATCTGGCAGCTTGTTCAGACGAGAGACAGCGCCGAGGCTGCGCTGTCCGTTTCCTTGTCGCTGTCGCCCTGGCTGTTGCCGGCGCCAAGCTTCTGCTTGATCTCATCGGCGATCTGGTCGTTGATCGCTTTCTGGTCGTCGGCGGAGAGGGCCTTGAACGAATCTTCCGTCAGGCCGTGCGCTTCCAGATATTGCGCGCGGATTTTCTGGGCCGGCGTCATGTTCGCCCATTTGGCGAATTCGTCGAGGATATCCTGGTTGGACTGCTCGCTCGACGACGTCGAGCTGCTGCCGGACGAGCTCGAGTCCGACTGGTCGTCAGTGGAATCCGCTGCCGAAGACGAGGACGAGGAGTCGCCAAACTGGCTAAGCCAGAGAGCGGACGAAATGGAGGAGGAGACGCCGCTGGAGGAAATGGAAGGTCCCGGCTGGTCGTCCTGCTGATCGCCGCCATCGTCGGGCAGCGTGAAAGGCGTGCTGTCATCGCTGTCACTGCTCTGCTGGCTGCGGATCGGCGTGCTGAAATAGTTCTGGGTGCTGTGATGCACTTTCATCGTCATATCTCCCTGCGGGTTGAGGAGACGATGACTCTGCAAGCCTGCCCGGGGCTTATGCCGATGACCCCTCAGGTGCCGCAGAACGTCTGCAGCACCCGCTCCGTCGGCAGTGGAGGTTCGGCATAGGGCGCGAAGGAAGGCTGATCCTGGTAGGGTGTTGCGAGCACTTTCAGCAATGCCTCGAACAGGGAAAAATCATCGTCTTCGACTGCGGCAACGATGGCCTGTTCTATTCGGTGATTGCGGGGAATGAAGGCCGGGTTGACCCTGCGCATGGCTGCCGCACGCGTTGCCTGCGTTTGGGCATCGCGGTCGAGGCGCTCGCGCCAGCGTTCAAGCCATGGCGCGACGGATTGCGGATCCTGAAAGGTGGCGGCGAAGTCGGTAATATCCTCGTCCGCAGCGAGAGCGGCAAGGCGGCGGAAGGTGAGCGTGAAATCCGCACCCTGCTGCTGCATCGTCGCCAATAGCGACTGGATCAGCTCGAGGTCGCCGTCCTCCTCGCTCGCAAGGCCGATCTTGGCCCGCATGCCCGAGAGCCAATAGGCCTGAAAGCGCTCGCCATAGGATTTGATGACAACGTTTGCCAGGTCGATCGCTGTATCGGCGGACGGATCGATCAGCGGAATGAGAGTTTCGCCGAGGCGTGCGAGGTTCCATTGGCCGATGGCCGGCTGGTTGGCATAGGCATAGCGGCCGTTGCGGTCGATCGACGAGAAAACGGTCGCAGGATCATAGGCGTCCATGAAGGCGCAGGGACCGAAATCGATTGTCTCGCCCGATACCGTCATGTTGTCGGTGTTCATCACGCCGTGGATGAAGCCGACATGCAGCCACCGCGCGATCAGCGCCGCCTGCCGCTCGGCCACGGCTTCCAGCAGTGCGAGATAGGGGTTCGCCCGGTCTCTGATGTCCGGGTAGTGCCGCGCGATGACGTGATCCGCCAGCGTCTTCACGCTTTCCGTATCGCCGCGCGCGGCAAAGAACTGGAACGTGCCGACGCGGATATGGCTCGCCGCCACGCGCGTAAAGATCGCGCCGGGCAGGACTTCCTCACGATAGACAGGTTCTCCGGTGGTCACCGCGGCAAGCGCGCGGGTCGTCGGAATGCCGAGAGCATGCATGGCCTCGCTGACGATATACTCGCGCAAAACCGGGCCGAGTGCCGCCCGCCCGTCACCGCGGCGGGAAAACGGCGTCGGCCCCGAACCCTTGAGCTGGATGTCACGGCGCCTGCCGTTGCGGTCCTTCACCTCGCCGAGAAGGATCGCCCGGCCGTCGCCGAGCTGCGGTACGAAATTGCCGAACTGGTGGCCGGCATAGGCCATGGCGATCGGCTGCGATCCGGGCAGCAGCTCGTTTCCGGAAAAGAGCGCGGCAGCGTTTTGGCTTAGCGCATCCACGTCGAGCCCGAGCTCCCGCGCCAGCGCCTCGTTGAATTTAATCAGCCTCGGCGCGGCAACGGGTGTCAGCGCCTGATCCGCAAAAAACTGCGGCGGCAGGCGCGCATAACTGTTGTCGAATGCGACCGGCGGTGCCTGAAGCGCGCTATCATCGTGAAGAGGTGAGCTCATGGCTTTAAGGTAGGGCCGGCGAGGGGGAGGCGCAAGGTCCTTGCCCGAGGTAGGATAATATCCTACTTTATCCTACCGCCGACGAGGATTTTGTGATGAACGAGAAACTGAGTATTTCGCTCCCCAGTGAAATGGTCGCTGCAATCAAGGCTCGCGTCGATGCTGGCGCTTACGCCTCCACCAGCGAGGTGCTGCGCGCTGCCATCCGGGTCTGGCTGCGGGAGGAAGAGGAATATCAGCAACGGATCGCGGTAATCAGGCAAAAGGTCGAGGCATCGCTTGATGATCCCAGACCGGATTTGAACTTGCGGGATATAGACGATTGGATCGAGGCGCTGGCTGCGAAAAAACAATAACCGCATGAAGCGATACTCTGTCGTATTTCGTGAAACGGCCAAAGCCGATCTTCAGTCAATATTCAACTACGTGTTGGACCAAAGCAAAAGCAGAGATACAGCGCTCGCTTATATCAAGCGCATACGAAACAAATGCGCAAGAATTGGCGATGCGCCTCTCGGCGGCATTGCCCGGTTCGATCTCGGACCCGGATTACGGATGGCCGTTTTCGAGCGGAGCATTGTTATTCTTTATGTCGTCGAGGAGGAACGCGTGCGCATTACCAACATCTTCTTCGGCAGCAGAGACTACGCAACGCTCGTGACGCGCGCCTAGTCCTTCTCCAGTTCCCGCGCCATCTCCGCAAGCTTCCGCACGGTATTGAGATTTCTCGACGTTCCCGCCTTCAACGCTGGCAGCTTCAATTTGGAGCGTCCCGAGCCATCGGGGTAGTGTACGTAGATCTCCCTGCCGGCGATGTGTACTTCTTCGCCGCCGGGCGCGACCAGCTTGTCCAGCGCATCCTTCGGCGCCGCATCCGGCAGGAAGGTGACCAGCAGGTAGTTCGGCTTGGCGTGCGGGAAGGGCGAATTTTCCGCCGCCCTTTCCAGTGCCTCGCGGCTACGCAGGATCACGCCGGGGGATTTGCCCATTTTCTCCGCCAGCGCCTGTTCCAGCCGGGTCCGGACCGTTGTCTCGTCCTCCCCGGCGCGGAAAAGCACGTTGCCGCTCTGAATGTAGGTGCTCACATCCGTAAAGCCGATCCCCTCGCAGAGCGCCTTCAGGTCCGCCATCGACAATGTGCCGGTGCCGCCGACATTGACGGCACGCAGCAGGGCGACGAACACGGTCATGGCTCACTCCTGCCGTTCGGCTTACATCTTCTCGGCGACCTTGACGGCGAAGGCATATTCGAACGCCACTTCCTCCAGACGCTGAAAGCGGCCGGATGCGCCGCCATGGCCGGCATCCATGTTCGTCTTCAGCAGGATAGGGGCGTTGCCCGTCGTCTTGTCGCGCAGCTTCGCGACCCACTTCGCCGGCTCCCAGTAGGTGACGCGCGGGTCGGTGAGACCGCCGAGCGCCAGGATCGGTGGATAGGGCTTCTCGCCGACATTGTCATAAGGGCTATAGGCGGCGATCTGCTCGTATTCCTCTTTGCTCTCGATCGGATTGCCCCATTCCGGCCACTCCGGCGGCGTCAGCGGCAAGGTGTCATCGAGCATGGTGTTGAGCACGTCGACGAAGGGCACGGCTGCGATGATGCCGGCGAATTTCTCCGGCGCCATGTTGGCGACGGCACCCATCAACATGCCGCCGGCGGATCCGCCCTCGGCGATGATCTTCGCGTAGGAGGTGAACTTCTCCTGATTCAAATAGTCGGCCGCGGCGATGAAGTCCTTGAACGTATTGGTCTTCTTTTCCATCTTGCCGTCTTCGTACCAGGCAAAGCCCTTGTCCTTGCCGCCACGGATATGGGCGATGGCATAGATGAAGCCCCGATCTGCGAGCGACAGGCAATTGGTGTTGAAGCCGGCGGGAATGGTGACGCCATAGGCACCGTAGCCATAGAGCAGGCAGGGCGCGGAGCCATCCAGGGGCGTATCCTTGCGGTATAGCAGCGTCACCGGCACCCGCTCGCCGTCCCAGGCCGGCGCGAAGACGCGGCGCGTCACATAATCGGCCGGGTCGTGTCCCGAAGGCACTTCCTGCGTCTTCAAGAGGGTGCGCTCGCGCGTCTCCATGTTGTAGTCGTAGAGCTGGCTCGGCGTCGTCATCGATGAATAGGAGAAGCGGATGACATCCGTGTCGTATTCCGCCGCCCCCTGCAGGCCGAGCGAATAGGCTTCCTCTTCGAAGGCGATCGCATGTTCCTCGCCGCTGCGGCGGTCGCGGATGATGATGCGCGGCAGGCCGTCCTTGCGCTCCAGCCAGATCAGATGGCGGGCATAGGCGAGATGGCTGAGGATCAGCGTGCCCGGCTTGTGCGCCACGACCTCGCGCCAGTTCTCCTTGCCCGGCGCCTCGGCCGGCGTCTCCATGATCTTGAAATCCTTGGCGTCGCCGTCGTTGGTGAGGATGTAGAAGACGTCGCCGCCCTCGGTGATCTCATATTCGATGCCCGTTTCGCGCACGGCGACGATCTTGGGCTCGGCGGTCAGGTCCGAGGTCGGGATGATGCGGTATTCGCTGGTTTCGTGATCGTGGATATCGATGAAGATGTAGTCGTCCAGCAGCGAGCCGCCGACGCCCATGAAGAAGCCCGGATCCTCTTCCTCGTAGACAAGCCGGTCCTCGGACTGCGGCGTGCCGATGATATGGTGGAAGATCTTCGAGGGGCGATGATTCTCGTCCTGCAGGGTGTAGAAGAAGCTCTTGCCGTCGGGCGCCCAGATGGAATCGCCGCCGGTATTCTCGATCACGTCGCCGAGATCCTCGCCGGTCTCGAAGTTGCGGATCTTCAGCGTGAAGTATTCCGAGCCCTTGTCGTCATAGCCCCAGATGCCGTGGCTATGGTCGGAGGAATGGTCGAGGCCGGAAAGCCGGAAATAGGATTTTCCTTCATTCTCCTTGTCGCCGTTCAGCAGCAGCTTGCGGTCGCCGCCGTTACGCGGCTCGCGGAAAAAGCGGGGCTGCTCGCCGCCGGTGACGAAGAACGTGCCGTAGGCATAAGGGCCGTCCTTCATCGGAACGGAGCTGTCGTCTTCCTTGATGCGCCCCTTCATTTCGCCGAAGAGAATCTTTTGCAGATCCTTCGTGTCCGCCATTGCGGCATTCATATAGACGTTCTCGGCTTCCAGATGCGACCGGATCTCCGGCGCCAGGATCGACGGATCCTTGAACATTGCCTGCCAGTTGTCGGCGCGCAGCCACGCATAGTCGTCGGTGCGGGTGATGCCGTGGCGTGTGTCCGAGAGCGGCTTTTTCGGGGCGGCAGGCGGGGTGGGGAGATTCTTGAAAACTGACACTGGAGCGCTTTCTCTGGTGTGAAAGTCGGATGTGAAGTGAAGAGAGAAATAGAGGGCGCCGACGTGAGGTTCAAGCGGCAAGTCGGATCGGCAAGCTTCATGCAAGCCGTCGATATTAGTTTCGATCGGACAGGCAGCGTGGGGAAGCCGCATAGGGTGTTGCCTTGATGAGACCACATTCTTTACCGAAGTCGGCATGCAGTGCGTCGATATAAAGGCGGTCAAGCGCCTTCCCTGATGGAACGGACGCGCTCAAATCCAAAACAATGCAAGGGACCGGTCTTCATGCTGAAACTCTTTGCCATCATTATTCCATTGGCTTGCGTCGCCACCTCCGCCTTCGCCGTCGATCCGGCCATGAAGAAGCAACTGGAAAAGCTCGATCCGTCGGAACGGATGGAGCAGGCATGCGATGCCGAGGCCATGAAGCGCATCGGCACGGACAAGACCGGCTTCAGGCCGGATAAGGTCATCGCCTATACGTTCGGCGACCCGGATATGAAGCCTGATGCCATGGATGCGCCCGGCGCGGTCTTTCGCAGCAAGGGGGACTGGTATCATCTCTCGTACAAATGCATCACCGGTCCGCAGCATATCCATGTACGGGAACTGAGCTATCAGATCGGCGACAAGGTGCCGCGCGGTGCCTGGCAGGAACATTATCTCTACGACTAAGCGCTCCGGATTTGCTCCGGAAGGAAACCGTGGCGATCACAGCGCGTCTTGTGATCGCCAGAGGCCGGTGCGCTCAAGCGCTACCGCCATTTGAGCGATTCCACGCGGGTCAGCTCTGACAGGATGTGCTCCTGCACGTCGGGCGGTTGCCGGCGGACCGCATCCGCCAGGTCACGTAGCGTCGCTCTGAGGCTGTGAAGCTGGTCCACCAGATCCATGACGACATCGACGCCTGGCTCGTTGACGCCCATTGCCTTGCTGAGGTCGAGGATGAGCCGGCCGCGCGCAATGTCGGCCTCACGGAAACTGCGGCCCTCATCCGTGACTTCGGGCACGACCCAGCCCTGTGATATCCAGATTTCCAGCACCGTGGTCTCGATCCGGAGGTGCAGTCGGAACTCGCTCTCGTTCATCGCTTATCCTCCCATGGTCTTTCTGGGATCTTGCGTCTTGCCTGCCTCCCAATCGGAAACGAAGCGCGTCAGATCGGGATCCGGCGTATCCGGCAGGACGATTTTCAGGGAGACGTAGGCATCGCCGTTCTCCTTGCCGCGCACAGGGGCGCCCTTGCCCTTCAGCCGCAACACCTTGCCCGTATTGGAGTTCGGCTGCAGCGTGACGGTAACCGCGCCCGAAGGGGTGGGGACGCGGATCTTGCCGCCGAGCACCGCTTCCGTCAGCGAGATCGGCAGTTCCATCCGGATGTCGTCGCCATCGCGGGTATAGAAGCGGTGCGGGCGCACATGCACGGCAATCAGCGCATCGCCGGCAGCGCCGCCGCCGAAGCCCGGCTCACCCTTGCCCTTGAGGCGAAGCGTCTGCCCGTCGCGCGTTCCCGGCGGAATCTGGACGTCGAGCGCCGGTCCGTCCGGCAGGCTGATCTGCTTCTTTGCGCCGTTGATGGCGTCCAGAAAGTCGACCTCCATCGAATAGTGACGGTCTTGACCCTGCATCTGGGATTGGCCTCGGCTGCGCCGCGAGAAGAAACTGGAAAATATGTCGTCGGCGTCGCCGAAATCGGCAAAGCCGCCCGCATTCTGGTAAGGGCCATGCTGGCCCTCCTGCGCCGCGTAATCGCGGTAGTAGTTGCGCGGCGCCTGCTCGGCGCCGCTGCTGTCGATCTCGCCACGGTCGAACCGCCCACGCTTTTCCTCGTCGCCGAGGATGCCGTAAGCCGAGGAGACCTCCTTGAATTTTTCCTCGGCCTGCTTGTCGCCGGGGTTGAGATCGGGGTGCAGCTTCTTGGCAAGCTTGCGATAGGCGCTTTGAATGTCTTTTTGCGGGGCGTCCCGCTTCACGCCTAAAACTTCATAGGGATCGCGACTCATGCATGTCTCTCTTTGGGAGCACGGAAAAATACGCAGATAGTGCTACGGCAACCTCATATCAATCGTAGCATAGACGCGGTCAGGTTGAAGCCCGGACTTGGCGGCTTTCATGCCTGGCGCACTTGTGATGTGAAATAGACACGATATCGGCCGGTTCGCCATATTTCCGGCGTGTTGCCGGATGATGCGGGCGCTGAGGCCGGACGGCAATGGTGCGTTCCGTCCGCCAGATTCCGTTTGCTTGATCCACCCGGTGGCCGCCCGATGAAACGTCTTTTGCTGACATCCCTGATCCTGCTTGCGGCACAGGCCGCCTTTGCCACGCAGCCGGAGCAACCGCCGGCCGGTTGGCCGCAGCTGCCGCCCAAGGCGCCCGTTTCGAAGATCAAGCTCGTCGAGCCGCATCTTCATGTCAACCGGGCAGGCGCCGGAGCCCCCCGTATAGCGCTTACCTTCGATGCCTGCATGGGCAAGACCGATCCGCGTATCCTGGGCACCCTTGTCGATCAGCGCATTCCGGCGACGATCTTCGTCACCGCGCGCTGGCTGCGCACCAATCCCGATGCGCTTGCCGTCTTCCTGGCCCATCCCGATCTTTTCGAGCTGGAAAACCACGGTCAGAACCATATCCCGGCCGTCGATGCCCCGACCAAGGTCTACGGCATTCCCGCCGCCGGCTCGCCGCAGGCGGTCGCCCAGGAAGTCAAGGGCGGCGCCGATGCGATGGTTGCCGCCGGTATTCCGCAGCCGCGCTGGTTTCGCGGCGCGACCGCAAAGTACAGCCCTTCCGCCATCGCCCAGATCCGGGGCATGGGCTACCGGATCGCCGGCTATTCGATCAACGGCGATAGCGGCTCGCTTCTGCCGGCCAAGATGGTCGAGAAGCAATATGCCTCCGCCAAGGACGGCGATGTCATCATTTCCCACATCAACCAGCCGACACATGCGGCGGGCGAGGGGGTTGCGGCAAGCATCCTTGCGCTGAAGGCGAAGGGCGTAGAGTTCGTCCGCCTGCAGGATATCCCCGAAAAGGGCGATGACGGCACGACGAACTGACTGCCGGGAGCCGCGTGATCGGAACGGCTAGCCCGGCAATTGCGGCTGGGTCTTTTCCTCGATGAAAAGCTCGTCGACGACGGCCATGACGATCAGCGACAAGGGCAGAGCCAGCATGGCGCCGACGGCGCCCCACATCCATGTCCAGAAGATGATGGCAAGGAAGACGACGAAGGGATTGAGCTCCCACTGGCGGCCCATGATCGCGGGAAAGACGAGGTTTTCGACCGCCATGTGCACAGCGAAGAATGCCGCCGCCGGCGCGAGGGCGAAGATGATGTCGGAATGGGTAATGATGCCGGCGATGGCCAGCGCGATCGTCATCGTCGTGACCCCAAGGAATGGAATGAAGCTGGCGACGAAGGCGAAAACGCCCCATAGCAGCGGCACGCTCATGCCGCCGACATAGGCGATGATCGTCATCGCGACGCCGATGCCGGCATAGATCAGCGATGCGGTCGCGAAATAGAAGCCGAGCACCCGTTCCACCGCATTGATGATGCGGATCGCCGTCAGCCGCGATGTCCGGCTGGAGAAGGTCATGATGATCGTCTTGCGCAAGCTGATCCGGCCGGCGAGAAACAGCAGCAGCGCCGCAAAGAAGATCAGGATCTGCACGATCGCCGGCGTCAGGCTGTTGGATACGACATGCAGCACATTGCCGCTGTTTTCCAGCAGGGTGCTGGCCGACATCGAGCCACCTTGAAGGGTCTCGGGCGAAATGTGCAGCCATTTGAACCGATCGAGATAGGGCATCAGCCGATCCGAGGTGCGCTGGAAGAAGTCCGGCGCTTCCTGGGCGAGCTTGGCCACCGGCCCGGCGAGCGCATTGATGATAAGGAAGATCACCAGCGCCACGGCCGACGACAGGAGAACGGCATTCAGGATGCGGGGCACGCCGAGCTTGCTCAGCTTCTCCGCCGCAAGGCCGAGGATCATGCCGACGACGATGGCGAGCGTCACAGGAATGAGGATGATGGACATCATGTAGACGCCGGCGAGCGCCAGTATGAGGAAGATGCCTATGGTGGCCCAGGCGGAAGCCGTGCCGAGCTTGGCTCGGCCGGCTTCATCGGAGAGGTCGAGGTTCTCCGCTTCGTCGCCGAGCGTACGCGACATGTTTCTGGCGGAGCCTGCGCCAGCGTCCTGCGCTCTTGCAGCATCCGGCCGGCCGGCAGCGATCTTGTCGAATTCCATGCCCAGAACGTCCCCGAAGGCAGAATTACCTCGCTACTCAAACGCGAAAAGCCCGTTGCGGTTCCGCAACGGGTCTCTTTAAGTCCGATAATCGGCAAGAAGCAGGCTCAGGCGATGAGATTCAGCCCGATGCCCCAGGGGTCTCGCAACGATACGCCGCCGTCGCGCTTCTCGGTCTTGATCTCGTGCTGCTCCAGGGCGGCGACGGCCTTGTCGAGCGCGGCCTTGTCGTTGAAGCGCAGCGTATAGTCGGAAAGGCCGGTCATGTGCTCGGAGCGCACGCCCGCGCCGCGGCTGTTCCAGGTGTTGGCGCCGAGATGATGGTGGTAGCCGCCGGTCGCAAGGAAGGTCGCGCCGGGATAGCGCGCGGCCATGACCTTCATGCCGAGCACGTCGCGATAGAAGGCGTTGGCTTCGGCGACATCGCCGACCTGCAGGTGGATGTGGCCGATGGCCGAGCCTTCCGCCAAGCCGTCCCAGCGATCTTGCGGGGCGCTCTCGTAAAGCCTCTGCAGATCGAGCCGCAGCGTGGCCATCTCGACCGTGCCGTCATCGTGGAACGTCCATTCCTCGTGTGGCCGGTCGGCATAGATCTCGATGCCGTTACCCTCGGGGTCCGACAGATAAATGGCTTCGCTGACGATATGATCCGATGCGCCGTCGAGCACCACGTTGTTATGCGCGGCATGGCGAAGCCAGCGCGCGAGTTCGGCGCGGCTCGGCAGCAGGAAGGCGGTATGGAACAGGCCGGCGGCCGTGCTCGGCGCGCGCGTCGCGGCCCGGTCCGTCGTCAGCGTCAGGAGGGGATGGCCGGCAACGCCCAGAACCTCGCCGCTTGCCGTTTTTTCGATCACCTTCAGGCCCAGCATGTCCTGATAGAAGCGCGAGACCTGCGGCAGGTCGGTGACGACGAGATGCGATTGGCCGACATAGGCCGGGCGGGTCAGTGCGTAGGAAGGGGCGGTTTCGGTCATATGGTCAGTTCCAACCTCGATAGTCTTGAAAAAGGCAACCGGCGTTGGCGGCACTGTGGCCGCCAGAGGCGGGCGGGAGGGTTTTTGCCGGTTGATATGCCTTTTCGATATCCTCTGGCCCGCTGTACTTGCATATTCATATGGCGGATTTCGATTGTTCACAGAAGACTATAAATTGCGGATTGAGCGTTCGCTTTCCATTGACGGGCGAGAGAGGCGCATCCGTTCACGAAGATTGATCGATGCGCGCGTTTGGCGCAGTTGCGTCCTTGCCGTTCCGGTGCAAGGATCGAACTTACACGGAAACGGAACCGGGCGAAATGACCGAATACAGAGGCATCCGGTGGGCCTACGACCGATATGAGATCATTGCCGATAGCATCGTCAATGGCGTCGGCGTGGTCTTCGCGCTGATCGGCGCGACCGTGCTGATCTTTTACGCGACGGTCTGGAGTTCCTATGGCGGCATGGCCGCCGCCTGGATTTACGGCGTCGGCCTGGTGCTGACGCTCGGAATGTCCTTCACCTACAATCTCTGGCCCGTATCCCGGACGAAATGGTTTCTCCGGCGCTTCGACCACTCCTTCATTTACGTCCTGATTGCCGCCACCTACACGCCCTTTCTCGAGCGAGGGGCCGAGGATCCGTTGCTGCTTGGCGTGCTGATTGCCGTCTGGGTTTTTGCCGCCTTCGGTATCGTCCTGAAGTGTCTCTTTCCCGGGCGTTACGATCGGCTGGCGATTCTGCTCTATCTGGCGATGGGCTGGAGCGGCGTCCTCGTCGCCAAGCCGATCTCGGACTACATTCCGTTCGCGTCCCTGCTGCTCATCGTCATCGGCGGCGTCATCTATTCGCTCGGCGTGATCTTTCATGTCTGGGAAAAGCTGCGCTTCCAGAATGCGATCTGGCACGGCTTCGTCATCGCCGCCGCCGCAGTGCATTATTCGGCCGTGCTGACCTGCTTCAGCCTGTCGCCGGAAAACTTTTGACGATCTGTGCCGTCGGCGTGCATTTTCTGGTCGAGCGCAGGCTGCGTACCAGGCGCATGACGATGGCGTCATAGCGCTGCATATCCGTTTTCGAATAGTCCATCTGGAAGAAGGCGGCGGCCCCGTTGCAAAGCGCGACGCCGCGCACATAGACGATGCGGCCTTGCCTGGTGCCGGAAAAGCTGATGCCGCGCGAATTCGATTTGGCGTAGGAAATCTTCCAGCCTTCATCCCTGGCGAGGGCTACGCGCCCGTTTGCTTCGGTCGTGAAGTCGCCATTGGCGACGACGGTGCCGAAAACCTGCAGGCTCGCGGACCGGTCTGCCGGCCACAGCGAGAGCCGGTTGGCGTCGTCGGCAGGGGCGGCAAGGTGGAATTCCGACGGCAGCTCGATCGCATAGCCGAGGCCTGCATCGTCATAGGACCACCAGTCCGCGGCGAGGGCCGAGGTCGGCGAAAGAAGCAGGAGGGCGAGCAGGCGGGCGAGCATTGCGGTTTCCGGGAGGCTGGAGCTGCAAACCGATCAAGAATAGCGCATTTTTCAGCGAAAATTCCAACACTATTCGAACGGCTAACGCAAATTAGCTCGAATTCGTTACAGCTTCATTGCGAGCCATGCAGGATTGGCAATGTCGTCTATGCGTTTATGACGCCCGGAAGGGCGGGCCGACGTCTGAATCGCCCGGCGATATCCCATAACCCTTGACGGTACACCCATGGAGTGCCGATTTCGGTGGTTTACGACCGGTTTTCCTCGTCCAGGCCTTGAGACGGTGTGCCCTTTCGCCTATCCCTTTGACACCGCTCCGGCCTTGCCGGATTCCGCGTGATCGTTCAGCAGGGGGGATATATGGCCGCCGCCGCGGGCCTGACGTTCCTGGCTCTATGTCTGCCTTTTTTGGGCGCGCTGATCGCGCCTGTCGCCGTTCGGCGGCTGGGTCACAATGCGGCTTGGCCCTTGGCGTTGCTTCCCGCTCTCGCCTTTCTCCATTTTTTTGGATTTCTTCCCGCCATCGCGGACGGGCAGCTTGAGCATGGCGGTTTCGACTGGGTGCCGAGCCTGGATTTGCGCTTCTCCTGGATGCTCGACGGCCTTTCGCTGACCTTTGCTCTGCTCATCACCGGCATCGGTACGCTGATCGTCCTTTATGCCGGGGGCTATCTGAAAGGGCACCCCGATCTCGGCCGCTTCTTCTCCTTCATCTTCCTCTTCATGGGATCGATGCTGGGCCTTGTCGTTTCGGACAGCTTTCTGACGCTCTTCGTCTTTTGGGAGCTGACCTCGATCACCTCCTTCCTCCTGATCGGCTTCGATCATCAAAGAGAGGCATCGCGACGGGCGGCATTGCAGGCGCTGGTGGTGACCGGAGGAGGAGGGCTGCTGCTGCTCGCGGGCCTGCTGCTGATCTGGCAGATCACCGGCATCGGCTCGATGTCCGAGCTCCTGAAGGCCGGCGATGTCTTGCGCGCCAGCCCGCTCTATCTTGCCGCGCTGATCCTCGTTCTTGGTGGTGCGTTCACCAAGTCGGCGCAATTTCCGTTTCATTTCTGGCTGCCGAACGCCATGGAAGCGCCGACCCCGGTATCGGCCTATCTCCACTCGGCAACCATGGTGAAGGCTGGCGTCTATCTGCTGATGCGGCTCAATCCGGTCATGGGCGGTACGGTGGCCTGGCACACCATCCTGCCGGTCTTTGGCGCCGTGACGCTGCTGGTCGGAACCCTGCTTGCGATCCGCCAGACCGATTTGAAGCTGAAGCTCGCTTACACGACGGTTTCTTCTCTCGGCCTGCTCGTGCTGCTGACCGGCTTCGGCACGGATTACGCAGTTGAAGCCGCCGTCCTTTATCTGGTGGCGCATTCGCTGTTCAAGGGCGCGCTGTTCATGGTCGCCGGCATCGTCGATCACGAGACGGGAACGCGCGACATCACCCGGCTGGGCGGCCTGCGCTCCGCCATGCCGCTGACCTTTGCGGCAGCCCTGCTCGCCGCTGTCTCGATGGGCGGCTTGCCGCCTGCCTTCGGATTTCTTGCCAAGGAAGAGATCTATGCCTCGCTGGCACAGGCATCGCCGGGTGCGATCGTCCTGACGGTCATCGTCGTGGCCGGCAATGCGCTGATGTTCGCCATCGCCTTTGCCGTGGCGTTGAAGCCCTTTGTCGGGCCACAGACCGAGACGCCGCGTCATCCGCACGAAGCGCCGCCCTTGCTCTGGCTCGGGCCGGTGGTGCTCGCTCTGCTCGGCATTCTGTCGGCCTTTTTCTCGGGCCCGTGGCATGGCTATCTCTCCTCGCCGATGGCGAGCGCCGTCGGCGGCAAGGGACTGGCGATATCGGTTTCGCTGGTCCCGCATATCGGCTTGCCCCTGGCGCTTTCGCTGGTGACCGTGCTGATCGGCATTGTCGTTTACCGGCAGCTCGATCGCGCCCGCTTCTTGATGTCCGTCGTCCTGCGCTCCCTCGGGCCGGGGCCGGATCGCGGTTTCGATGGCTTCGTCTCCGGTCTGGTGCAGCTGTCGCACGCGGTATCGCGTCTGCTGCAGCCCGGCCGGCTGGAAATCTATGTTACCGTCACCTTCGTCTGCCTGGCGGCGATGCTGCTGATCCCTCTCATGATCCACGGCGAACTGCCTGCCGTGCCTGCATGGCCGAACCTGCAATGGCATGAGGCGACGATCTTCCTGATCGCCATCGTCGGCGTGGCCGCGGTCGTGTTTGCCCGGGACCGGCTGACGGCGATCGTTTCGCTTGGCATCCAGGGCTTTGCAGTCGCTCTGATCTTCCTGTTGTTCGGCGCCCCGGATCTGTCCTTTACCCAGTTCATGGTCGAGACCCTTTCGGTCGTGATCCTGGCGCTGGTGATGACACGCCTGCGCCTTTCGCCGTCCGATCGTCGTCCGCCGCTGACGAGGATCGCCCATGCCATGCTCGCCATTGCCTGCGGCATCGGCTTTTCGCTTCTCCTGCTGAAGGCGACCCAGTCGCCGTTCGACCTGACGCTGACCGCCTTCTTCAATCAATATTCGAAGCTGATCGCGCATGGCGACAATGTGGTGAATGTCATCATCGTCGATTTCCGCGGCACGGACACGCTGGGCGAGATCGCCGTCGTCGCCATCACAGGCCTGGCGATACTGGCGTTGATCCGCATCCGCGCCGGTGGCGAGCGCAAGCTTGCGGCGAACGACCCCGATCTTGAGGAAAAGCCTGGTCTTGGCAAGGGAATGGAGGCCGAGCGCACATGAATACGCTGATCTTCCGCACCGCCGCACCGTTCCTGACCGCCCTGATGCTGCTCTTCTCCGTCTTCGTGCTGCTGCGCGGCCACAATGAGCCCGGCGGCGGCTTCATCGGCGGCTTGATAGCGGCCTCGGCGCTGGCGATCTATGGCATCGCCTGCGGCGTGACTGCCGTCCGGCGCGCAATCGTCTTTCATCCGCTGGCGATTGCCGGCTTCGGCCTGTTGGCCTCGACCGTCGCGGGCTTTCTATCCGTCTTTGCCGGCGTGCCGTTCATGACGGGTCTGTGGATCTATCCGCACCTGTTCGGCATCGAGCTGGCGCTTTCCACTGTCATGCTGTTCGATATCGGCGTCTATCTGGTCGTCGTCGGGGCCATCACATCGATCGCGCTTGCGCTCGAAGAGCGGGAGGTGGATTGATGGAGGCCGTCTTTGCCGTCGTCGTCGGCATCTTCTTTACCGCCGCGATCTATCTGATGCTGTCGAGATTCTCGATCCGCATCATGCTGGGCATCGCCATCCTCGGCAATGCCGTCAATCTCCTGCTGTTTACCGCCGGCCGGATCACGCCCGAAGTGCCGCCCATCATCCGGAAGGGAGCGAGCACGCTCGATAACGCTGCCGCCAATCCGTTGCCGCAGGCATTGATCCTGACGGCGATCGTCATTTCCTTCTCGTTCCTCGCCTTTCTGCTCGTCCTGACCTACCGCGCCTATCAGGATCTCAAGACGGACGACACAGGCGATATGCTGGTGGCGGAACCGGACGAGCGGCCTTTGCCGCCCTTGGGATACTGACGCCATGGCCAGCCCGACCGATACCGCAGTCGACCTCTCCGCCGCGCTCGTCGCCGCACCTGTGCCGATGGGGCATTGGCTGGTCATCCTGCCGGTCGCCCTGTGCATCGGTCTTGGCGCTCTGCTTCTGATGCTGCGAAACCGCACGGAGTGGCATGCCTGGATCGCCATACCCGGCCTCGTGGTGCTCGTGCTGATCGACGTCGTCCTGCTCTGCAAGGTCGTCGGCGACGGAGCCGTGACCATGGTCATGGGGCGATGGCTTCCGCCGTTCGGCATCGCCTTCAGCGTCGATATCTTCGGCGCGCTCATGGCTTTGACGGCTGCTGTCGTGGCGCTGGCGGCAAGTGTCTATTCGCTCGGCGAAATCAGCGTGAGCGGCCGGCGATACGGCTTCTTTCCTTTCCTGATGCTGCTGCTGGCCGGCGTTAGCGGCGCCTTTCTGACGGGCGACGTCTTCAATCTCTATGTCTGGTTCGAGGTGCTGCTGATCTCGTCCTTCGGGCTGCTGATCCTCGGTTCGGAGCCGGAGCAGATCGACGGTGCGCTGAAATATGCGGTGCTCAATCTCATCGCCACCACGCTCTTTCTCGTTTCCGTCGGCTATCTCTATGCCGTCTTCGGCACGCTCAACATGGCCGATATCGCCGTGAAGGCGAGGACGAGTGACCATACGGCGCCGATGATGACGCTTGCCGGCCTCTTCTTCCTGGCCTTCGGCATGAAGGCGGCTGCCTTTCCGGTCAATTTCTGGCTTCCGGCCTCCTATCATACGCCGCGTGTCACCGTGTCCGCCCTGTTCGCGGGCCTGCTGACGAAGGTCGGCATCTATGCGCTCATCCGGGTTCTGGTCATGCTGCTGCCCGTCGAACGGGCGGGGCTTGGGCCGCTCGTGGCAATCGTCGCCATCGCCACCATGCTTGTCGGCGTGGTCGGCGCGCTCGGGGCCAACGATATCCGGCGTATGCTCGGCTATGTGGTCATCTCAGGCATCGGCACGATGCTGGCAGGGGTCGCCCTCGGCAATGCCGATGGCCTCAGCGGCGCTATCTTCTATGCGCTTCATTCGATGGTGCTGATGACCGCGCTTTACCTGCTGGCGGGACAGGCGGCGCGGCTCTGCGGCAGCTTTTCGCTCGCGGCCCTCGGCGGGCTCTATCGGCGCAGCGGCTGGTTTGCCGGCCTTTCGCTGGTGCTGTTCTTTGCGGTCAGCGGCTTGCCGCCCTTTTCCGGTTTCTGGCCCAAGGTCGTGCTGGTCAAGGCGGCGCTTGCGTCCGGCGCCTGGTCGCTCGCGGCAACAATCCTCCTGACCGGTTTCTTGACGACGATCGTCTTCGGGCGAGTGTTCCTGCTGGCCTACTGGCGCCCGTCGGCAGGCAACGCCATGGTGGCGGGGCCGATCACATGGCAGGCGGCACTGCCGCTTCTTGCCCTTTCCGTGCTTGTCGTGGGCTTCGGCCTGTTTCCGGAACCGCTCCTGCGCCTGACGCAGGCGGCCGCTGCCGGTCTCGAACAGCCGTCGGCCTATCTTCGCTCCGTCTTTCCCACGGCGGGAGGCGCCCAATGATCCTGTTCGTTTTCAATCTGCTGCTTGCCGTCGTCTGGGTCGCCATCACCGGCAGCGCTTCCTTCCTCAATCTGCTGTTCGGCTTTATCCTCGCGGCGATCGCGCTGGCGATTGTTCGTTCATCCTATGGCGGCGTGCTCTACCTCGGACGCGTCCGACGGATTCTTGCGCTTCTGCTGCTCTTCGTGTGCGAGCTCGCCAAATCGGCCTGGGCGGTTGCCGTCGCCGTCATGAGCCCGAAAATGGATGTGAAGCCTGGCATTTTTGCCTTTGCGCTGACGGTGGACCGCGATTTCGAAATCACGCTGCTGGCCAATCTCATCACCCTGACGCCCGGCACGCTGTCCGTCGACGTCTCCGATGACCGCAAGACGCTCTATGTTCACGCGCTCGATTGTTCCGATCCGGACGCCATCCGGCGCGGCATAGCCGACGGCTTCGAACGGCGGATCCTGGAGGCTTTCCGATGATCGCGGCTTCCGTCGTTTCGGCCGCCGCAATGGTGGCACTCGGAATTCTAAGTATTGCCTTCCTGCTTACGGTCTATCGCGTCGTGGCCGGTCCGACCTTGCCGGACCGGGTTCTGGCGCTCGACATGCTGGTGGCGATCGCCATCGGCTTCATTGCCGTCATCGCCATCAAGACCGGCTTCACGCTCTATATCGATATCGCCATTTCGCTGGGCCTTGTCGGCTTTCTCGCCACCGTCGCCTTCGCCCGGTTTATACTGACGCAGGCGCCATCCGATGCCCCGAAGCCAATGGTTTCCGGCCACGACAACGACCGTGTCCCGAAGGAGAGGAAGGCGCACAAACGCAACAAGCGACAGAAGGGCGGGCAATGATGGATATGCTTTGGGCCGTCATAGTAACGTTGCTCCTGCTGGCAGGTGCGTTGTTCTCGCTCATTGCCGCGATCGGCATCGTTCGTCTGCCTGACCTCTACAGCCGCATGCATGCGGCTTCGAAGGCGGGTACGGTCGGTTCCGGCCTATTGCTACTTGCAGTCGGTATTCACTCGCAGGACTTGTCGATATTGGCACGAGCACTGGCAGGATTCGTCTTTTTCGTGCTGACGGCACCGATTTCGGCGCATCTTCTCGCACGGGCCGCTCACAAGGCCGGACATCGGTTGACGCCGCCTTCGGTGCGAGATGAATTGCTGCAGCGGGAGCGAATCGCGAAAGGCGGGTATAGAAAAAGGGGCTAACAAACGCGCAGATTGTTAAGGAAGGAATAGCTATTCGCGTTATTAGTTATCTATTTTTTAGTAGATGAATTTTTTGCAAAGAAATGTCGGGATTAAAAACTGGACATTTGGGTAAAGAGTGCTAATTCAGATTCAAGTAGAGTTCTGATGTTGAGTTAGTCTCGACCGGGTTTAAGCTCTCGATGCTTTTATCTTTCTTTGATGAAAAGCTGAGCAAAACTTTCTTCCGGTAAGCGATTAAAGATCGCTATCGTGGTCGCTAATTCTGACATCGGGCGGCAAGAGGCGGTTTTTCCCTTGCATGAGATCTAGGGGTGGATTTCATGCAGTAAGAAATGTGGCGTTATGCACCGTTTTCTTGCTGATGGCTGCTACGAATACGAGCAATACGTTCGCGCGAATTGCCCGGCGCTGGGAAACATCGAAATCAACAGATTTCCGTAGCCAAGCGCAGATCATATAGCAACGTTGTGCCCTGCGCGCTCCGCGGAGGCGCGGCGCAGCAAGCAAGCCGATGAACAGGAGAACACAATGACAGATGCGGCCCTTGGCAACGGGCAGGAGTTACTGGTTGAACTGACTGCCGACATCGTAGCGGCCTATGTCAGCAACCATGTCGTACCGGTCAGCGACCTTCCGAACTTGATTTCCGACGTACATTCCGCCTTGAGCAACACCTCGGCTCCGGCTCCTGCCGTAACCGTGGTCGAAAAGCAGAAGCCGGCCGTATCCGTCCGTAAATCCGTGCAGGATGACCAGATCACTTGCCTGGAATGTGGTGGCAGCTTCAAGTCGCTGAAGCGCCATCTCATGACCCACCATGGTCTCTCGCCGGAAGAATATCGCGAGAAATGGGATCTGGCCGCCGACTATCCGATGGTGGCGCCCGCCTATGCCGAAGCGCGTTCGCGCCTTGCAAAGGAAATGGGCCTCGGTCAGCGCCGCAAGCGTGGCAGCCGCTGAGAGTTCCACCGTTGAGCTAAAGAAAAACCCGGCTTTCGAGCCGGGTTTTGTCTTACCGCTGCTTTTGCAAAATTAGGCAGCCGCCCTGATCCGGGCTTCCTCGCGAATGCGTTTGATCATCGAACGCAATCCATTCGCCCTCTGCGAGGAGAGGTGTTCGACCAGGCCGATCTTACCGAATACGTCGAGCGCATCGAGGGCAGCGATTTCCGAAGCCGGTTTTCCTGAATAGGTGGCAAGCACGATCGCCACCAGCCCGCGCACGATATGCGCGTCGGAATCGCCTTCAAAGGTCAATATCGGGTTTTCAGGGTTGCCGGAGGCATGGGTTACGAGCCAGACTTGGCTGGCGCAGCCCTGCACCTTGTTTTGCAGCGTCCGCTTGTCCTCGGGCAGGTCAGGCAGCTCCTTGCCGAGTTCGATCACGTAGCGATAGCGATCCTCCCACTCGTCCAGGAAGGAAAAGTCCTCGATGATCTTGTCAAGCGATGTCATTGCAACAGTCCAGATTGTCCATTGTGTTGGATATAGGCCAAACGACGCGCGATTTGAACCCGCGACAATAAAGAACGCCGCCGACCATCGACAGGTCTGCGGCGCTGAAGTTGGGCCAATGAAGAAGTCTTAGCTGCGCGGACGGGGCATCGGCAGCGGAATGGAGGATGGCAGCTTGACGGTGCCGGTGATGACGACATCGGCCGTTTCCGTGCCGATCACGCGCTTGGCCGGCATCGGCTGGACCAGCGCGGCAACCTGGGCGGTGTTTGCTTGTACAGTTGCTGCGTCGGCCTGGAGGTTTGAGGGCTGATCCTTGAAGTGACGGCCGAGCATATCGTAGGCGACGCGAGCACCGTCGCCGACTTGATTGCCGAGAGCGGTCAGCGTTTCGCCACCCTTCACGCAGACGTCCGGCTTTTCGCTGCACATGGCGCCGACATATTGAACGACGCCGGAAGCGGCTGAAATTGCGTCGGAAACCTGTAGCGTCGTTTCGCTGGCCGGCCGCGGGGCGCCCTCGGGCTTCGCAAAGATCGGCAGAAACATGAGAACCAGCGAAAACCAGAACCCTGTTCTAATCAGAAACCACATTGCCTAGCCCATCCTCTTCGTCGCTCGGCTCGCTCGCCGATTCGGACTTGCTTGTCCGATCTGGTTCGAACCCTATCCGGCAGAGGACAACAGCGCTTTTCAAAACTCGGCGGCATTTTCGGCAATTTTGATTCAAATTTTAGCTTTCCGACTTTGAGCAGCATTTGGTTCAAATTGTAGCGATTGATGTTAAGCATGTCTCGCTCGATGCTGTTGATAAGCAGGGCTTTGCGGCGGATGGCTTTGCCGCAAAAGTTAACGAGTGACGGAAATACGAATAAAATCCGTTGCTTACCCGCTGTTAACCACAAAAAACAAAGGTCCCGCTTTCTGCGCCAAAACGGGATTTTGCCGCCTTTTCGGCCGGCCGGCCCGTTCTGTCTTTATTCTTTCCTTAAGTCCGCAAGGCCTATTGTGCAGTCCAATAAGAGACCGTTTTGACGGATAGTCGTGTGCGCGTATTGAGTGACATTTCTGTCGGGGCCGCAGCCCTCGTTGACCGTGTGGGCCAAAGCTGGCTCTCCCGGACGAGCGGCAATGGCAAGGTCCGTGGACAGGAGCTGGCGATCTTGCGCCGGCTCGCGCTCATCTCCTCGGTCGCGCTCTTCGTCGTTCCGGCCGGGCTTTCTTTCATCACCAGCCCCGCGGTTGCCCTGCCTGCCGGCGTGGCCACCGTTTGCGCCGGCTTCCTGTTTTCGGCCGTCGGCAGCATCGCGCTGTCGCGCCAGCGGCCACTCGCCCGTTCGCCGGAGGCCGTCGTTGTCGAGCATCGGGATCTTATGCTCGAAGCCGCATTCGGTCTCGTTCTGCTGCTCGATCCCCAAGGCAACGTGACCACCGTCGGCGGTCGCGATCGCGCGGAATTCCTCAGCTGGATGCACGATCCGACGGGGCGCGGCTTCGTCGAGCAGATCCACGTTTCCGACAGAATCGTCTTCCTGCAGGCGATCGATGTGCTGCGCCAGGGCAGGGATGCCTATGGCGCCGATTTGCGCCTGGAGCGGTCCGCGGTCGTTGGCGGCGACGAACAGTTCGTCCATATTCGCATGGAGCTGACCGCCCGTCGGGACGGCGAGGGGCGCCTGACGGCGATCATCGCCCAGCTGCGCGATATTTCACAGGATCAGAAGCTTCGCGAGGACGCGGCGCGCAAGACCGCCGAGGCGGAATCGGCCAATGACGCCAAGTCGCGTTTCCTGGCCGCCGTCAGCCATGAACTGCGCACCCCGCTCAATGCGATCCTCGGCTTCTCGGATATTCTCAGCGGCGAATATTTCGGCAAGCTGGAAAACGACCGCCAGCGCGAATATGTCGGCCTGATCCGCCAGTCGGGTGCGCATCTGCTGTCGGTGGTCAACACCATGCTCGACATGAGCAAGATCGAGGCAGGTCGCTATGAGCTGCTGCTCGAATCCTTCTCGATCGAAGATTCGATCTCAACCTGCGAAGCCATGCTGGGCCTGCAGGCGAAGGAAAAAGGGCTGACCCTGACGAGCCGCATCCAGCGCGGTCTCGGTGACATTGTCGCCGACCAGCGGGCCCTGCAGCAGATCCTCATCAACCTCGTCGGCAACGCCATCAAGTTCACCGACACCGGCGGCGCGATCACCATCGATGCGGCTCTGACGGATGGCATGCTGAAGCTGTCGATCGGCGATACCGGGATCGGGATTGCAAGCGAGCGGCTGGCCTCACTGGGGCAGCCATTCGTGCAGATCCAGAACGATTATACCCGCCGGTACGCCGGCACCGGTCTCGGCCTGTCGCTGGTCAAGGGTCTCGTCGGCCTGCACGGCGGAAGCTTTTCCATTGCCAGTGCGCCGGGCGAGGGCACGGTCATTACCATCTTGATTCCATTCGACGGCTCCGGTGTCGCGGCGATGCAGCCTGTGGATGTCAATCGCACTGTCGATTTTCCGCCGCGCCTGAAACATACTGTGGAGATAGATGAAGGGCGAAACAAGGAAGGGATGAATGGCCCCGCAAAAGCGAAAATCGCCTAAGGGAAGAGGAAAGGGCAAGCGCAAGCAGCCCGGCCTCGCTTCCCGTGGAGCGGTTGCCCTGGGCAGCCTGAGCCTGCGCGGCAGCACTGCGCTGGGCGGCCTTGGTCTTCGCGGCGTGGGTGCGCTCGCGGGTCTTGTCGGCGGCGCGGTCGGCCGCCATCCCGCCATTGTCGGCGGTGTCGCTCTCTTCTTCGGAATTTTCGGCTTCGTGACCGCCAACGCGCTCTGGTATCAGACGGGCACGCATCCGTCGCCCATTCTGCGCACCCGCGATCCCGGCTCGCCCTACCAGATTCCCGGTCGAAAATCCTTCCTGCATGCGCAGCAGGCCGATGCCGGCAACGTCACCACCTTCCGGATCGAAAGGCAGGATTCGGTCTCCGATCCCGCAACGCCCGCGCTGGCGGGACAGCCTGCAAACCCGGCCGCGACGCAGCCGTCCGCCGCTCCATCGAAGCTGGTCGCCGACGTGCAGGCCGAGCTCATCCGTCACGGCCTCTATGACGGCGCCGCCGATGGAAAGCCGGGGTCGCGCACGACATCAGCCATTCTCTTCTTCCAGGAAGCGTCCGGCCTGGCGCAGACCGGTGTGCCGACGCCGGAGCTTCTGGCGGCTCTGAAGGCCAGCAATGCCGCCAGCGCCCCGCCTGCGACTGGCAGGACCAGCACGGCCGCCGCCGTCCCTGCCGAGCGCCCTGTCAACGTTTCCGCCACGGCCGATGCCATAGACCCGGTCGCGGCCGCCATCCAGAATGCCGACAAGAACCTGAGGACCGGTGCCGTTGCGGCGAAGGCTGGGCCGAGCGATGCGGTCGACAAGGTCAACATCGTCATGCAGATCCAGAAGGGCCTCAGCAACATTGCCTACAGCAATGTCAGCATCGACGGGGTTGCCGGAGAGCAGACGAAAGCGGCCATCCGCCGGTTCCAGAAGCACTATCGCCTGCCGGAAACCGGGGAGCCGAACATGGCGGTTCTCAGGAAGCTGCAGGATATCGGCGCGCTTTGACGATGCCGCGCAGAGCTTTGCATGACATGCCGTAGATCAGGGAACCTGAAGCGCAGGGTTCGACCTGAGGATTGCCGAGCGCTTTACGGCGGCTTCAATTGCCTTGGCCGTCGGGCGCCGCTATAGCTCGCATATGAGATTGCGCAGCGACATCTTTGTTTCCGCTCTTGTCCGCCGCCTGTTCGCCCGCGGCGATTTTGCCGCCGTCGAGCGCAAAGGCGAGGAACACGCCGGCGCGATCTTCATCCGACAGCGTTTCCGTGACGGATTGGAAACCCTTTATGGGCCCGCTCCGCAAAGCCTGTTCGACGAGGAGGAGAGCGGAATGCGGCTCTTCGAAATCCGGATCGAGCGCAAGGACGCGCAGGACATCCGCGCGACCCTCGACCGCGAACTGAAATTCGATCCGGATTTGTGGATCGTCGAGCTGGAGACGGACGATATCGGCGATATCGTCCCTTTAGCCGGTTTGCGCGGCAATCCGCTGGATTGAGCCGTCCTTACCGCCGGTTTGCCACCCGCAATTCGCGGATGGAACCCGATTTCGCGCCGAACAGCGGTGTTGCCGGACGCTGGGCAATTTTTTCCTGCGGCAGGTAGGTATAGTTGTCGGCGCGGCGCCACGCCTCGACGCGGGCCTGGCTCTCTTCGGCGTCGATGCCGTCCAGCACCAGCCACGCCCGGCTCACGCTGCCGTGCCGTTCGGCCAGATGCGGATAGAAACGCTCGAGCGAGTAGACGGCATCCGCAATGCTCATGCCGAGGCTGACGAGCGTGACGGCGAGCTGCTGGCCCGACGTGTCGAGCAGGATGCGTTCGGCGAGCCAGTAGCTGGAGGAAAGCGCGTCGGCCAGCGTCGTTGCAAATTGTATCGCGTCGCGCTCGCGCGCGAAGCGAACAAGCAGGGCTTCCTGCGTTTCGCTGAGGCTGCGCAGGCCGAGCCGATCCTTGTCGTCGCGCGCCAGATGACGGGCGGCCTGCTTGATCTGCTGGCGCAAGACCTCTTCGCGCGACAGCCGTTCGGTTTCCACCGTTTCGGCGAGCGTCGATACGGCTTCTGCCCGCTCTTCCTGCACCGTCATGCCGCGTTCCGGCTCTGCCTGATGCAGGCCGACGAGAGCGTCGATGACCTTGGGCGAGAGTGCCGGCCGGCCGACGATCGCCCGCGCATGAGCGGCCCCTTGCGTGCGGGCAATGGTGATGAGCGTATCGTCGTCGATCGCTTGCGAGCTGGTGAGGAACGGAGCGGCGATGGCGATCGGCTGACAGCCGATGAAGAGGGCAACCGCTTGCGGCACGGTCGCGCATTGGGAAAGAGCAGCGACCGCCTGTCGCTTCGCCTCCTCCGAGGACGCTTGGAAGACGGGGGTGAAAAGCTCGGCGAACTGGCGGAGTTCGGATCTGGATGGGTGTCCCATGCCTTCGAAGCTGGTGATCGTCGCCATCAGAACCACGTCTTTCTTACGGACAGTCGCAGGCTCTTCAAGGTCTCGAAACCGGTCACGCACGCCAACACCCATACTGATACGCTGAACAAAAAAGCAGGGAGCCGGATGGTCGACCATGGATCCCGCTGCCCCCCGTTCGGGTCGTGCCGAACGACCCTTTGTTTGGAGAGGGCTTCTCTGGCGGCGATTGTCGAAACGGGTTTGGACACGGTCGTCCTTATCTGGCTTTCACCAGGAGACTAAGGCCGTCAGAGTTAACGGTTCGTGAAAACTTTATTAAAATCCGAATAAAAATTGCGCGTTAAGCTTGCGTGGGAACATCAGGCGGATGTTGGCCGCATCCGCCCTGGTTTCATGGGCTAGGCCTCCTGTGGACAACCTTTCCCCGGACGCGCGTCCAAATCGATACTCAACCTATGAGAGTTTTGCTGAAAAGTTAGCCGCAGGGCATGCCGTCCCGCTCGGGAAGCGTGCTTCCAGCATCGGCTGGCGTTCTGCTGAGGTCGGAAATCTCTCAGATGCCTCGGTGCTCGCGCATGGCGGCAAGCAGCTTTTCCGAGGTGTTGTAGCCGGACTGAAAGAGACCGAGCGCCGCCGTTGCCGCGAACTGGGCTTCGGCGCTTTTGATATCGACCCGCTTCTCCTGGCACCATTCGTCCAGCGCGTCGCGCAGGACGATGACATCCTCTGGAGAGAAGATAGAATTGCCCGTTGCAAACATTGATCGCCCTCGATTCGCGCCTCACAATACGTTAATTTTTTGTGAGCGCAAATAATATTTGCGTGACGCTTTTATGCAACGCTGCCATTTTCGATCTATTCGCCCGCAGCGTGATTTGTTTACCTAAGAATATGATATTGCTTGATTTCATGGCGAAACTGTTTTCGCCGATTTTTCCATGGCCGATGAAACCAAAACCGCTCCATCAGCGTTAATAGAGTATGACAGCTTCATGCCAAGGACGAGGTGCGACGAGAATTAGCATTCTGTTAACTGCGATATGTCTGAATTCCGATGAAAGCAGCGATTGGCAGAATGTGTTCGAGTGTAATGACAGCATGGAAGCCGGAAGCGGCGCCCATGCCACGGTGTGCAGGAAATGCCGTGAGAAGGCGTAAATGCCTCTGTTGCAGCCGAAAGAACAGGGCTGGGATGGAGGGAAGCGCTAGCCCGTTTCAGGGACGGGCAGGGTGAAATCAAGTCGCAGGTTCATCCGTCTCGAGATGTCGATGGAGACGAGAATGGCAAAGATCATATCTCTTTCGGATTGGCGATTGCGTATGCCGCCGCGCGTCCGAAAGGAGCAGGTGGAAGCAAAGATATTGTTGTTCACCGGCGTACGCTATGAACACCTGGATACGCCCGACCATCGTCCCGGAACGGGATCGAAGCGGGCAAAGGGAAAATAGCGCCCGTCATATGCGGCCCTATACGCGCCGAGGCGGCAGTCGCCGATTGCTGCGGCAAGCCGGCGGGTTTCCTATCGCACCGTCGCGACTTATGGGGATGCCTTGTCCCGCTTTCGCGGCAGCCCATGTCAGGGGCGGATTTCAGTCATTGTTAAATTCGTCGCAGCCGGCTTCCGTGAGAAACTCTCGGGCGGCGTCATCGAAGCTCGTTTGAGGCGCCATCGTGCGCAGCACTGCGTAGCCCTGGGCACGCGGCACTTCCACCAGAATCGATTGGGCGAGGGCCGGCGGCAGGGCCTTGCGGATGCCCGTCAGCTGGACGGGGGAAGCGAGAAGCAGATCCAGCGCGCCGCCGACCGACGTGCGATCGCTCATGCTGAACACTTCGTTCGACGCAGCATCGTAGACGGCGAGCGACCAGAACGGCACCTTGCCCTTGGCGATCAGGTGAACGGGCTTGTCCTCGATGTCGAACGCGCAGACGGCGGTGCGGATATAGGGATCGGTGTTGGAAAGCCCCGCCTCGTCGTCCTTGTCGTCGAGCATGTAGAAATGGTTCTCGTCGCCTTCGTCCGATACCCGCGTATAGGCGTCGCGGTCGGAAAAGTGGGGCAGCGACAATATAATGACGATATGCAGCAGCGCTGCGCCGAATATGCCGGTGAGGATTGCGAAAACAAATCTAAACATTGCCGCACCCGATCTTTTCGAGTTTCGGCATACTGAGATCGATCAGGCCGGAATTGCTGGCCGCCGGCGAATCCAGCAGTGTCCAGACCAGGCGAAAATTACCGGAGGAAGGCAAGGCGAGCCAGTTGCCCGCCTGAGCATTGGGTGAAACCGTAATGCTGAAGCTCGAGTCCGGATTGCGCAGCACAACCCACGAATTGATCGTGGAAGGGCGCCCGGCGAGCCCTTCGATCGGCCGGCCGTCATTGCCAGCGATGAACAAGGTCCAGAGCCTTGCCGGCGGTGTCTGGCCGCTGATGCGATAGCTGCAGCCTGCCGTCAGGCGCGCGCCGGCATCGTCGTCGGAAGCGGTGAATACCAGCCCCTCCGCCGTGCCGTAGAGCAGCCGTCCCGCACGGGCCCTGTGGGATTTCGCATAGGGATCCGCGTCCGCCGTCTGCATTTCCGGAAAAGCCTGCCAGGCGCCGAGCTTGATCGCGCCGAAGCCGGAGGTCGCGTCCAGCGCCAAGAGCGTGAACACGATACCGCCGCCAAAGGCGATGAGAAGCGAAAGCGCGACAAGAAGGGGAACTCGGAACACCCTGGGATCGTCCTCGTGACAAATCAGTATCGATTTATTCCTGATTCTGACCACAGGGGGAAGGGCAGGGTGCTTTCAGGCGACCTCCATACAGAGTGTCATCGATGGCCGGGCACGGCATTCCACGGTCGAAACCCCCGTCGTCATCGCCTCGTTGGCCTCTCGGCCGGTTTGGACACGACGCGGCGGATCGCCTGATATCGTCGTTGGAAAGTGGTCGGAGGGCGCCGATACGCTCTCCGTTTTCTTCCTTGCCGGGATGATCGCTATTCGGCCGTCGCCACCTTCTGCGCACCGAGCGGTGCCGCGGCTTTCAGCCGTTCACCGATATCACGCAGGATATTCGTGGAATCGACCGAGAGCGAGCGCGGACGCACGAGCGGCGGCAGCCCGCCATTGGCTGCATCCGCCGGCTTCTTGGCCGCGACGGCTTGCGGCTTCTGCACCGGGAATGGGTTGCTGATGCCCGGTATTGGCTTCAGCACGACGCCCTGATGCGCATAATCCATGATCTTCTTGAAGGTCATGGCGGGGAGCGTGCCGCCCGTCATGTTGTTCGTGGACGTGTAGTCGTCGTTGCCGAACCAGACGGCGCAGGTGTAGTTGCCGGTAAAGCCGATGAACCAGGCGTCGCGATAGGCCTGCGTGGTGCCGGTCTTGCCGCCGATCACGATGCCGTTGTCGAGCGCGGCCTTGCGGCCGGTGCCGATCACGGGAACCTGCGTCAGCATCTGGTTCATGTAGGAGGTGGCTTTTTCGCTGAGAACCCGCTTGGCGGCCGGCTCGTCGCGATTGAAATCGTAGAGCACCTTGCCGCCGTAGCTGGTGATCTGATCGATGCCGTGCCGCCGCGACTGCATGCCGTCGGCCGGAAAGACGGCGTAGGCCGTAGCCTGGTCGAGCACCGTCACTTCCGACGTGCCGATTGGAATGGTCTTGTCGTTGCGGATCGGGGTCTCCACGCCCAGGGCCTTGGCCATGTCGCGGATCGGCTGGATGCCGAACTTCTCCTTGGCGAGACGCACCGGCACCGTGTTGATCGACTGCGCGATCGCCTGCGTCAGCGTCACCTTGCCTTCGTAGCGGTTCTCGTAATTGTGCGGGCTCCAGTTGCCCCAGGTGATCGGCGCGTCGACGATGGTGGACGTCGGCGTCATGCCGTTCTCCATCGCCACGGAATAGGTATAGATCTTGAACGACGAGCCCGGCTGGCGCAGCGCCTTGGTGGCGCGGTTGAACTGGCTTTCGCCGTAATCGCTGCCACCGACCATGGCGCGCACGGCGCCGCCGTTTTCGATGATGACGCTCGCGCCCTGCTTGGCGTGGTAGCGCTCGCCGAATTCCATCAGGCTGGACTGGACGGAATCCTCGGCTGCCTTCTGCAATCCCATGTCGATGGTGGTGCGCACGATCAGCGAGCGCTCGGGGAACTTCACGGCGAGCCGCTGGACCTCATCGAAGGCCCAATCGAGGAAATAGTCGGGAGATTCGATCTGGGCGCGATCGACCACGGAGGCGGGGTTGCGCCGCGCGGCAATCACCTGGCCCTCGGTCATCAGGCCGCTTTGGACGAGATTGGACAGCACGTCGTTGGCGCGGGCGCGCGCCGCCGGCAGGTTGACATGCGGGGCATATTTCGCCGGCGCCTTGAAGAGGCCGGCCAGCATGGCCGCCTCGGCCAGGTTGACGTCGGTAATGCTCTTGCCGAAGTAGAATTGGGCGGCCGCCGCCGCGCCGAACGTGCCGCCGCCCATATAGGTGCGGTCGAGATAGAGGCTCAGGATTTCCTTCTTGGAGAGATTGGCTTCGAGCCAGATCGCCAGGAAGGCTTCCTTGATCTTGCGGTCGATGGAGCGCTCGTTGCTGAGGAAGATGTTCTTGGCGAGCTGCTGCGTCAGCGTCGAGCCGCCCTGGACGACCCCGCCCGCCTGCGCATTGACGGTCACGGCGCGGAACAGGCCGATGACGTCGATGCCGAAATGATCGAAGAAGCGCCGGTCCTCGGTCGCAAGCACGGCCTTGATGAAATAATCCGGCAACTGGTCGACCGGCACGGAATTCTCGTGAATGATGCCGCGATGGCCGATGACGTTGCCATAGCGGTCAAGGAAGGTGACGGCGAAGTTGCCGCGATTGCGCCAGTCGCCCTGCGTCGCCTCGAAGGCCGGCATGGCGAGCATCAGCATGACGACGGAGCCGGCGGCACCCAGCGTCAGGCCTTCGCCGAGCAGTTCGAAAACGATGCGTTTCCAGCCGCGCACACGGAAGCGGCGAAAGAAAATGGTGATGTCTTCCCAGGCTTCGGCAAGACGGAAACCGGCGTTCCAGAGGGTGGAGTCGATCCATGAATCAAGGCGCAGGAAGAAATAGCGTTTCCGCCGCCGCGGCTTTTCGGCCCCGCTGTCCTTCCGCGTCTCGGGCTCCGCTTTCGGCCCGTTTTCTGGATTGGATGGGTCTTCCACGCTCTACTTCCCGACCACAATATTGCTGCGTGTTTGCTTGTGGCACACGCAAAGCCCATTATCTCATAGAACGGCGAATTGAATAATTGGTTGATTTAGAGAAAAGAACAAGAGACATGCATGCCGCAGCCCGAATTCCCCCTTCCGTCGGGTGGCGAGGACGACGATGATGACAGACGAGATACCTTTCTGGAAAAGCAAGGCCCTGACGGAAATGAGCCCGTCCGAGTGGGAAAGCCTTTGCGACGGCTGTGGTCTCTGTTGTCTCAACAAGCTGGAGGAGTGGGATAGCGGCGATGTCTATTTCACCTCGATCCGCTGCAAGCTGATGGATGGCGAGAGCTGTCGTTGCACGAGCTATCCGAACCGCTGGGATTTCGTGCCGGACTGCGTTCAGCTGACGCCGGAGAAGGTGTCGGAACTGGAGTGGCTGCCGCCCACTTGCGCCTACCGCCTCGTCAATGATGGCCGCGATCTCTACTGGTGGCATCCGTTGATCTCGGGCGATCCGGAAACGGTGCATATCGCCCGTGTTTCCGCCCGCGGGCGCACGGTCAGCGAAAACGACGTCGATCTTGACGATTTCGAGGACTACGTCGTCGATTGGCCGCTGACGGTCGAAGACGACATGGAGCCTAATCCTCCGGCAAAGCCATAGATTTCGGCGCCGCGTTTCGCCATGCCCTTCGCACCAGCGTCTCGATCGCGTCCGGAGCGGCAGCGTGATGAAAAAGCCGTGTAGAGCCCTTGAGGCCCCAGCCGCCCGGCACGGCCGCAACGTGGCCAGGCATGGTCGCCAATGCCATCTGCTGCTGATCGGGTGTCAGCTTGACGACGCAGAAATCCAAACCCGGAAGGGTCATAAAGATCTTGCCCCGCACGCGAAAGTCGCGGGTTCCGAAATGAGAGCCCTCCGTCGCTTCCGGCAGGCCGAGGGCAATGGTCACGAGTTCCTCGTCCGTCATGGCGGCGATAATATCACGCTCCATAGCCACACGGTAATGGAGGCGC
This sequence comes from Rhizobium sp. A37_96, assembly GCF_053521765.1. NCBI lineage: Bacteria > Pseudomonadati > Pseudomonadota > Alphaproteobacteria > Hyphomicrobiales > Rhizobiaceae > Rhizobium > Rhizobium sp. A37_96. The sequence goes on from NZ_JBNWDS010000002.1 coordinate 946,516, forward strand.
GCATGGCCTGCGACGAAACGGCCCCGCAAGGGAGCGGTCCGTTCATTGAATTGAACCTGCGTGCATGATATCGCGCCATGCTTCCGCATATGAACAAGGAGCCGCCGCGTGATCCGCCATATCGTCTTCTTCACCGTTCCTGATCGCGCCAACCTTGAGGAGGTTCGCTCCGGCCTCTCGATTCTGACGGCCATTCCACATGCGCGGTTGCTGGAGATCGGCGCGAACGTGAAGACCGATCAGCTCGGAACCGACGTCGATCTGGTTGTGTACGGCGAATTCGACGACGAGGCGGCGCTGGCCGCCTACAAGGCTCATCCCAACTATCAGCGCTCCATCGAGCGGGTGCGTCCGTTGCGCGAAATGCGGATCGCTGCCGACTACGAGACCAAAGCCGCCGTCCGCGAGCCGATCTGAGCGTGAAGGCCGCACCGCCCGGCCTCTCGCCAGCCATTTCAACGGGTTGAGGCTTCGGGCGGAATCGGATTGTCGCCGCCTAGATTCTTTGCCGGAGGTTCTTGAATCAACCTTTGAAGACCCGGACTCAACTCTCGAAGAAATGGCTCCAAGCGTTTCAAAGGACTCAAGGAAATCCTTGCGCTTTACCTCGGTAAAGCACGGGAAGGCCGGTTGCATCTGCTCACGGCGGCGCGACTGCTTACGTGGCGCTCATGGGGCGATGATAACCGGGAATGATTAAAAATGGCTAAGCCTGAAGCTCCCGGCATGGGCCATGCATTCGAAATCAGCTGCTTCCTGCGTATCGCCGATAGATTGTATCCAAGCCGGGCAAGGGAACGCCGGCTGGTTGCCTTTTCCGCGATCTGGCGTCTCTCGGTACAATAATTTCAAATGGTTAGACTGTGGTTTGAAGGCCTTGCCCGACCTGAGGGCCGAAAATTACAGCCCATTCATTTGCCATTCAGACGTGTTTGGGTAAATAATCGCCCAAGTTAATGTCCCTGTGGGAAGTCTGAAGCATGGCCTCATTTTCAAGCATAGCAGCGGCGGCCCTTGTCCTGGCCGGCTCGGCTGTTCTGCCGGCGCCAGCGCCGATGTCGACCCTGGTCGCTCGGGCCAACAGCGATTGCAGTGAGGCCGCCGAGGAGGTCGTTGCCAAAACTGGCGGGCAGCTTCTTTCGGCGCAACCGTCCGGCGACAGCTGCATCATCACCGTCCTCGTGCAGGGTAACGGGCAGCGCCCGCGCAAGGTAACGATGAAGGTGCCGATGTGACGCGGCGCATTTCGGGCGCAAAGATGCAATGGACCATCTAAAGCTTTGAATCTCACCGGAAATCTTATTGCTTCCGTGATTCCACTGTAGCGCGATTTACAGTACTGTTTTTCGAACCGGGGACATTGGATCCAGACATGCGCATTCTCATAGTCGAAGACGATATCAACTTGAATCGCCAGCTTGCCGAAGCCTTGAAAGAGGCGGGCTATGTGGTCGATACGGCCTTTGACGGTGAGGAAGGCCATTTTCTCGGCGATACCGAACCCTATGACGCGATCATCCTGGATATCGGCCTGCCGGAGATGGATGGCATTACCGTGCTCGAGAAATGGCGTGGCGCCGGTCGGGCCGTGCCGGTGCTGATCCTGACCGCCCGTGACCGCTGGAGCGACAAGGTCGCCGGTATCGATGCCGGCGCCGACGATTACGTTGCCAAGCCTTTCCATGTCGAGGAAGTGCTCGCCCGCATCCGCGCGTTGATCCGCCGTGCCGCCGGCCACGCCTCCTCGGAAATCGTCTGCGGTCCGGTGCGGCTCGATACCAAGAGCTCGAAGGCGACGGTGGATGGAAAGCCGCTCAAGCTCACCTCTCACGAATATCGGCTGCTTGCCTATCTCATGCATCACAAGGGCGAGGTCGTCTCGCGCACCGAGCTGGTCGAGCACATGTACGATCAGGATTTCGATCGCGATTCCAATACGATCGAGGTCTTCGTCGGTCGCCTGCGCAAGAAGATGGGCGTCGATCTGATCGAGACGGTCCGCGGTCTCGGCTATCGCATCCAAGCGCCGACCAATGCGAATTAAGTCACTTACCGCTCGCGTCCTGCTGTTGACCACGCTCTGGTCCGCCGTGGCGCTGGTGGTGATCGGCCTGGTCATCTCCAATATCTACCGCAAAAGCGCGGAGCGCGGCTTTCAGGACCTGCTGCGCGCCCAGCTCTACAACGTCATCAACTCCGTGACGATCGGCGATCAGGGGGCGCTATCGGGCAGCCCGCAGCTCGGCGACCTGCGCTTTGCGCAGCCGAAGACCGGTTGGTACTGGATGGTCGAGCCGCTCGGCACCTATACGGCGACGCCGCTGGTCTCTCCCTCGCTCGGCGCTTCGAACCTGCCGGTGCTGTCCGTGCTGGAAGCGCCCTTCGACAAGAGCTACGAGCGCTATTACATCGTCACCGACGCCTTCGGAAATCGCGTGCAGGTGGCCGAAACCGAGGTCGTGCTCGATACGGATGGCCGCGCCGCGCGCTTTCGGGTCACCGGCAATGTCGCCGTGGTCGAGGACGATGTGCGTAATTTCTCGCACAGTCTCTATTTCGCGCTCGTCGGCTTCGGTGTCGGCAGCCTCATCGTCAATGCGCTCGCCATTCTCTATGGCCTTAAGCCGCTCGACAAGGCTCGCGCCGCGCTGGAGCGCATCCGCGCCGGCGAGAGCGAGCGCCTGCAGGGCGATTTCCCGCGCGAAATCCTGCCGCTTGCCAATGAGGTCAACGCGCTGATCGAAAGCAATCGGCGTATTGTCGAGCGCGCCCGCATGCAGGTCGGCAACCTCGCCCATTCCCTGAAAACGCCGATCGCCGTGCTGCTCAACGAATCCCGCGTGCTGGAGCGCTCGCATGGCGATCTGGTGAAGAACCAGGCCGAAGCCATGCAGGGACAGGTGCAATCCTACCTCAATCGTGCCCGCATCGCCGCGCAGCGCGAATCCGTATTGGCGCGCACCGAGGCCGAACCGGCGCTGGAACGGCTTGTCCGCGTCATGCGGCGGCTGAACGCCGACAAGGAATTCGAGCTTTCCGTCTCGCCCAATCTGGCGCTCGCCATGGAGCAGCAGGATCTGGAGGAGACGGTCGGCAACCTGCTCGAAAATGCCGCCCGCTTTGCCGAGCACAAGGTGCGCGTGGTTGCAAACGAGGCGCCGTCAGAAATCAAGGGCATCGATCCGGCCCGGCGCCATTGGGTGGAACTGGTGGTTGAAGACGATGGCCCGGGCCTGGAGCCGGATCAGATCCGCGAAGCCATGAAACGAGGACGCAGGCTGGACGAGAGCAAGCCTGGCACCGGGCTCGGCCTGTCGATCGTCAGCGAGATTACCAATGAATATCAGGGCCGTTTGGAACTCTCCCGGGGTGACTGGGGCGGGCTTCGCGCGAGCCTAATTTTGCCGGGCCTGACGAAGGATGTTGCGTGAGGAACGGCATGATGCCAAAAAGGCGTTGTGGGTCATGATGATGCCGCAGCGCAGTACCTATGGTTTTGCTTTTTGATACTGGTTCGGTTGTATGAAGCTTCGTACCTTTTTCTTGATCGCCTCCTCTCTTTCTGTCGCGGTTGCGCTTTCTGGTTGTTCCACAACGGGCGGCAAGGGCAGCGGCACGAGTTTGCTTCCGTCTTCAAAGCCGCCGGCTTCCGCGACCTTCATCGACGCACTCGAAGGTGGTATCGTCGGGCGCACCGGTATCAAGCTCAGCGATAGCGACAAGCAGCGCGCACTGGAAGCGGAGTACCGGGCGCTTGAAAGCTCGCCGCTCGGCCAGCCCGTCGCCTGGAAGGGCAGGGATGCAAGTGGTGAGGTCATCGCTGCCGCACCCTATCAGGTCGGTTCCCAGAACTGCCGGCAATACACCCATACCATCACCGTCGACGACAAGCCGACGACGGCAAGGGGCGCGGCCTGTCGCAATGACGACGGCACCTGGACGCCGCTGAACTAGGGCCTTTCCTCGAAAGGGGAATTGCGCGGCAACAGCGGCCTTTGGCGGTCTCCTGCTTCGGTCGGGCAGGCAATCGCTATCGGCCTTTGCGCCGCAAAGCGCGGCCAAACGCCTCAAATCTTCGTCAGAAGGCCTTTCCCGGTTGGAATAAGCGCCCCGTTAAAGTATTGGGCGTGTATGCTGTTCTGGATTCTCGTGGCCGTTCTCACGGCGGTTGTCGGCGCTGTATTGCTCTATCCTCTTCTGCGTGGCGCAAAGGAGGCGGGTGACTGTCGTTCCGGTGAGGCCGAAGTCTATCGTGACCAGCTGCGCGAACTGGATCGCGATCTTGCCGGCGGCCTGATCTCCGCGCAGGAGGCCGGCTACGCCCGCGCCGAAATCGGCCGGCGTCTGATCGCCGTCGCCAAGGACGAGAAGGCGGAAGCGAAGTCGTCCGCGGGCAGCAGTTATCGTCTCGCCCAGGCCTTTATCATCGTCATCCTTCCGGCCGTGGGGCTCTGTCTCTATCTTGCGAACGGCGATCCCGGCCTGCCGGCGCAGCCGCTGGACGCCCGGCTGGAAAAACCCGGAAACGATCTCGCCATCTCGATCGTCAAGATCGAGCAGCATCTGGCGAAGAACCCGGATGATGCCAAGGGCTGGGAGGTCCTGGCGCCGATCTATTTCAAGACCAACCGTGTCGGCGATGCCGAGCTTGCCTACCGCAATGTCATCCGCCTGCTGGGGCCGAACGCGGCACGCCTTGGCGATCTGGGCGAAGTCCTTGTCGTCAAGGCCGATGGCGTGGTGACCGCGGAGGCGCGCAGCGTGCTGCAGCAATCGCTGGCGCTCGACGCCGCCAATCCGCGCACGCTTTTCTATCTGGCGCTGGCGCTGGAACAGGAGGGCAAGGCAGCCGATGCGAAGACCGCTTTCGAGGCCCTTGCGAAACAGTCGCCGCCGGATGCCCCCTGGCTCGCCGCCGTCGACGAACACATCGTCAAGAATGGCGGCCAGCCGATGGCATCCGCGAATGTGAACGCACCGGGCAATCCGACTGCGCAGGACGTGGCGGCAGCCAATGCGCTGAGCAGCGGCGATCGTCAGCAGATGATCCGCGGCATGGTCGATAGCCTCGATGCCAAGCTCAAGGAAGATCCGAACAATTTCGAAGGCTGGATGCGGCTGATCCGCTCCTATGCCGTGCTGAACGACAGGGATCGGGCCGTGGATGCGCTGAAGCGCGGCCTTGCGGCTTTTCCGGCCGATGGAGGGCAGGGCCAGCAGCTTCTGGCGCTGGCGAAGGAATTGGGACTGCCGACGGAGGTGACGCAGCAATGACCCGCAAGCAGAAACGTCTGGCCGTGATCGCCGGCGGCATGGGTTTTATCGCCGCCGCCGTGTTGCTCGTGCTGTTCGCCTTCAGCCAATCGGTCGCCTATTTCTACATGCCGGCCGATCTCGCCAAGACCCCGGTCAATGCCGGTACGCTGATCCGTCTCGGCGGCCTTGTCGGCCAAGGGTCCGTCGTGCGCGGTCAGGGCACGCAGGTTCAGTTCTCGGTCACCGACGGCACCGATACGATCAAGGTGAGGTTCGACGGTATTCTGCCCGATCTCTTCCGCGAGGGGCAGGGCGTGGTGACCGAAGGCAAGTTCGAACCGGGCAGCGATGTTTTCGTTGCCGACAGCGTGCTGGCCAAGCATGATGAGCGCTACATGCCGAAGCAGGTCGCCGACAAGCTGAAGGCCGATGGCGTGTGGAAGGGCGAGGAGGCCACCCAATGATCATCGAGCTCGGACATTATGCCCTGGTGCTGGCGCTCGCGACTGCGCTCATCGTCTCCATTCTGCCTGTCGTCGGCGCGCGCCGCGGCGACGTGTCGATGATGGATATTGCCCCGGTCGGCGCGATCGTGATGTTCCTGCTCGTCGCTTTTTCCTTCGGCGTCCTGACCTATGCCTATGTCGCCTCCGATTTTTCCGTACTGAACGTCTGGGCCAATTCCCATTCGCTGATGCCGCTGATCTTCAAGATTTCTGGCGTCTGGGGCAATCACGAGGGATCGATGATGCTCTGGCTGCTGATCCTGGTGCTGTTCAGCGCGCTCGTCGCGCTGTTCGGGCGCAATCTGCCCGATGTGCTGCGCGCCAATGTGCTTGCCGTGCAGTCCTGGATCTCCTCGGCCTTCCTGGTCTTCATCCTGCTGACCTCCAACCCCTTCATCCGCCTCGACCCGGCCCCGGCCGAGGGCAAGGACCTCAATCCCGTCCTGCAGGATATTGGCCTGGCGATCCATCCGCCCTTGCTCTACCTGGGCTACGTCGGCTTCTCCGTCTGTTTCTCTTTCGCCGTCGCCGCACTTCTGGAAGGCCGCATCGATGCCGCCTGGGCGCGGTGGGTCCGTCCATGGACGCTGGCCGCCTGGAGCTTCCTGACGCTTGGCATCGCCATGGGCTCCTACTGGGCCTATTACGAGCTCGGCTGGGGCGGCTGGTGGTTCTGGGATCCGGTGGAAAACGCCTCCTTCATGCCGTGGCTTGCCGGCACGGCGCTGCTTCATTCGGCGCTCGTCATGGAAAAGCGCGACGCCCTGAAGATCTGGACGGTGCTGCTGGCGATCCTGACCTTCTCCCTGTCGCTGCTCGGCACCTTCCTTGTCCGCTCCGGCGTGCTCACCTCGGTGCATTCCTTTGCCAGCGATCCGACGCGCGGCATCTTCATTCTCTGCATTCTTCTGATCTTTATCGGCGGAGCGTTGACGCTGTTCGCCCTGCGTGCGCCCAAGCTTGCCGCCGGTGGATTGTTCGCGCCGATCTCGCGCGAGGGCGCGCTGGTGCTGAACAACCTGATCCTCACGGTCGCCTGCGGTACGGTTTTGACCGGCACGCTCTATCCGCTGGCGCTCGAAACGCTCACCGGCGACAAGATTTCCGTCGGCCCGCCCTTCTTCAACATGACGTTCGGCTTGCTGATGACGCCGATCCTCCTTGCCGTGCCGTTCGGCCCGCTGCTCGCCTGGAAGCGGGGTGACTTGCTCGGCGCCTTGCAACGGCTCTACGTCGTGGCGGGGCTTGCCTTTATCGCCGGTCTGGTCCTCTTTTACGTCAGGCATGGCGGTCCGGTGCTCGCCATACTCGGCCTTGCTGCCGGCTTCTTCTTGATTTTTGGCGCGGTGGCCGATCTCTGGTATCGCGCCGGCATCGGCAAGGTGGCGCTGAACGTTGCCTGGCGCCGCCTGAGTGGGTTGCCGCGTTCCGCCTTCGGCACGGCGCTGGCCCATGCGGGCCTGGGCATCACCGTGCTCGGCATTATTGCGGTGACCACATTCGAGGGCGAGAACATCACCAGCATGAAACCGGGAGAGACGGCGGAGCTTGGCGGCTATAGCCTTCGCTTCGACGGTATGCAGCCGGGTGTCGGCCCCAATTTCACCGAGGATCGTGCCCATTTCACCGTGAGCCGCGGCGGGGTCGCCTTCAGCGAAGTGTCGTCTTCCAAACGCGTCTTCACCGCGAGCCGGACGGGAACCACCGAAGCCGGCATTCTCACGCTCGGTCTCAGCCAGCTTTATGTGTCGATCGGTGATGCCAGCAAGGATGGCGGCATGGTCGTTCGCATCTGGTGGAAGCCCTTCATTCTCTGCATCTGGATGGGCGCGCTCGTCATGGCGATCGGCGGCTTCGTGTCGCTCAGCGACCGTCGCCTGCGCGTTGGCGCGCCAAGCCGCAAGGCAAAGCCGGTTCGCCCGGCGATGGAGCCGGCCGAATGAGCAGGCGGCTCAAATCTCTTGACATGGCGGCAAGGCGCCTGGGCGGCTTCACGCGTCTCTGCCTCTGCCTTGTCGCGCTGCTGGCGCCGCTATCCGCCTTCGCCGTCAATCCGGACGAGGTTCTGTCCGATCCGGCCCTGGAAGCGCGGGCGCGCACGATCTCCGCCGAACTGCGCTGCATGGTCTGCCAGAACCAGTCCATCGACGATTCCAATGCCGATCTTGCCCGCGACCTGCGCCTGCTCGTGCGCACGCGCCTCACCGACGGCGACACCGATCAGCAGGTGCTGGATTACATCGTCTCCCGCTATGGCGAATTTGTCCTGCTGAAGCCGCGCTTCAGTGAAAAGACGCTCATACTCTGGGGCGCTCCGGTCGCGCTCTTCGTGGTCGGGGGATTGGCGCTTGCCGTCTACGCGCGCCGCCGTGCCGGCAAGCCCACCGGCAAGCCCCTCAGCGCCGAAGAAGAGGCGCAATTGAACGAGATCCTGGAAAAGTGACGCGGCCGTCATTTTCCTTCACGCCGCTGCAATCATTTCCTTACATTACGAATTTTTCATGGGGCGGACAGTTCGCTGTAAGGTGTCGTGCCCTATATCTTTATCATGACGCACCATAGCCGGTTCCCCCGGCACAAATCCGACGAGAAAAGAGAAGGTAACTCGCATATGTTCAGGAATATCAAGGACACCCTGTCTCGCAGCACCGCTATGAAGGCTACCGCCGTCGCCGGCCTCGCTGTCGCTGCCCTGGCCATGGGTGTTCCGGCCGAAGTCAGCCGTTCCTATGCCGATGCCGTCAATGTCCAGGCTCCGCAGGTTCCGAGCTTCGCCAACGTGGTGGACGCCGTTTCCCCGGCCGTCGTCTCCGTTCGTGTCGAATCCCGAGTGAATCCGGTCGCCGATGATGACGACTCCTTTGGCCTCGGCCGCGGCTTTGACGATCTTCCCGACGATCACCCCCTGAAGAAGTTCTTCCGCCAGTTCGAGCAGCAGCAGGGTCGCGGCCCGCAGCATGGCCAGAACCAGCAGAAGAATTCCGACGACAAGGGCCGCCTGCGCCCGGTCGCCCAGGGCTCGGGCTTCTTCGTCTCGGAAGATGGCTACATCGTCACCAACAACCACGTCGTTTCCGACGGCGCTGCCTTCGTCGTCGTTCTCAACGACGGCACTGAGCTTGACGCCAAGCTTGTCGGCAAGGATTCCCGTACCGACCTCGCCGTACTGAAGGTCGACGGCAAGGGCAAGAAGTTCACCTATGTCGACTGGGCCGATGACGCCAAGGTCCGCGTCGGCGATTGGGTCGTTGCCGTCGGCAACCCCTTCGGCCTTGGCGGCACCGTGACGGCGGGTATCGTGTCGGCTCGCGGCCGCGATATCCATTCCGGTCCCTACGATGATTACATCCAGATCGATGCGCCGGTGAACAAGGGCAACTCCGGTGGCCCGACCTTCAACCTCAACGGCCAGGTGGTGGGCATCAATACCGCCATCTTCTCGCAGTCGGGCGGCAGCGTCGGCATCGCGTTTGCAATTCCGGCAACGACCGCCAAGGATGTCGTTACCGACCTGATCAAGACCGGCACCGTCTCGCGCGGCTGGCTCGGCGTACAGATCCAGCCCGTCACCAAGGATATCGCCGAATCCCTCGGCCTTTCCGAAGCGAGCGGCGCGTTGGTCGTTTCTCCGCAGGATGGCTCTCCGGGCCAGAAGGCCGGCATCAAGAACGGCGACGTCGTCACGGCCGTCAACGGCGATACGGTCAAGGATCCGCGCGATCTCGCTCGTCGCATCGGTGCCATGCAGCCGGGCTCCAAGGTCGAGGTCTCGCTGTGGCGTGCCGGCAAGTCGCAATCGGTCACGGTCGAACTCGGCAGCCTGCCGGCCGATCAGAACCAGGCCTCCGATGACGACTCGCAGCCGAACCAGCCGCAGCAGCCGTCCTCGGAAAAGGCTCTGGCCGATCTCGGCCTGACCGTCGGCCCCTCCGACGATGGCAAGGGTGTTGCGATCACCGCCGTCGATCCCGATTCCGATGCCGCCGACAAGGGCGTGAAGGAAGGCGAGAAGATCACTTCGGTCAACAACCAGCAGGTCTCGAACGCCGGCGACATCGCCAAGGTCATCGAGCAGGCGAAGAAGGACGGCCGCACGCGCGCCCTGTTCCAGATTCAGTCCGGTGATGGCAGCCGCTTCGTCGCGTTGCCGATCAATGCAGGTTGATCTCTTCAGACGATAGAGTGCTTCGGGAAGCCGCGCAGGCCACGGCTTGTGCGGCTTCCCTTTTGAAAGACGTCAAAATTGACTGGCTCCAAGGCAGGTGAAAGATGACAACCGCTGGCCAACATGCCGTGAATTCCGCCGATTCTGGTTGTGCCGATGCACCCTCGACAGGTAGTGTCGCCCACATGAAGATTCTGATTATCGAAGACGATCTCGAGGCGGCGGCTTACCTCACCAAGGCGTTTCGTGAAGCCGGCATCATTGCCGACCACGCGAGCGACGGGGAGAGCGGTCTCTTCATGGCCACGGAGAACGCCTACGATGTCGCCATCATAGACCGCATGCTGCCCCGCCGCGATGGGCTCTCCGTCATCAGCGAGCTTCGCCGCAAGGGCGTGCATACGCCGGTTCTGATCCTTTCCGCGCTCGGCCAGGTTGACGATCGCGTCACGGGCCTGCGCGCCGGCGGCGACGATTATCTGCCGAAACCCTACGCCTTCAGCGAATTGCTGGCGCGTGTCGAAGTGCTCGGCCGCCGCAAGGGCACGCCGGAACAGGATGTCCTTTATCGCGTCGGCGATCTGGAGCTGGACCGGCTTTCGCATGAGGTTCGCCGCGGCGGCAAGGAAATCCTGCTGCAGCCGCGCGAATTCCGCCTGCTGGAATATCTGATGAAGAATGCCGGCCAGGTGGTGACGCGCACCATGCTGCTGGAAAATGTCTGGGACTATCATTTCGATCCGCAGACGAACGTCATCGACGTCCACGTTTCGCGGCTGCGCTCCAAGATCGAGAAGGATTTCAGCCAGCCGCTGCTGAAGACCATCCGCGGCGCCGGATACATGATCAAGGACGAGGGATGAGTCGCTTTCGCGTCCTCTTCAAGTCCACAGCAGTCCGCCTTTCCGCCCTCTACATCCTTCTTTTTGCGCTTTGTGCCGCGACGCTGGTTTTCTACGTCACGGCCATGTCCGAACGGCTGCTGACGGGGCAGATCCGCGATGCCGTCCAGCAGGAGGTCAATCAGGTCAAGCGCGCCTACGACATCGGCGGGCTGAACCTGCTTCTGCGCACGATGGAGCGTCGCGCGCGTCAGCCGGGCGCCAATCTCTATGTCATTGCCGGTCCCTCGGGCGATATCCTTGCCGGCAACGTCGCGTCGGTGCAGCCCGGCGTGCTCGGCCAGGCAGGCTGGACGGAGCTGCCGTTTATATATGAACGCTATACGGATGCCTCCAATGATCCGGAGCGCCAGCATCTGGCGATCGCCAATATCTTCATACTCGACAACGGTCTGCGCATCCTGATCGGCCGCGACCTTGGCGAGCCGGAGCGTTTTCGTGTGCTGGTGCGCCAGGCGCTGATGCTGGCTCTGGCGATCATGGGTCTTGGCGCACTGGTCATCTGGTTCGGCATCGGCCGCAATGCGTTGAAGCGCATCGACCGCATGACGGCCGCCAGCCGCAAGATCATGGCCGGCGACCTCTCGCAGCGCCTGCCTGTCGGCGGCTCCGGCGACGAATTCGACCGCATGTCGGCGTCGCTGAACGCCATGCTGGGGCGCATCGAGAAGCTGAACGAAGGGCTTCGGCAGGTTTCCGACAACATCGCGCACGACCTGAAGACGCCGCTGACACGCCTGCGCAACAAGGCCGCCGATGCGCTCGACAATGCTGACAGCGAGGGTCGCCGTACCGCGCTCGAGGGCATCATCGGCGAATCCGACCAGCTGATCCGCACCTTCAATGCACTCCTGATGATTTCGCGGGTCGAGGCGGGATCGGTGGCCGCCGAGATGACCGGTGTCGATCTTTCGTCCATCGTCGCCGACACGGCCGAGCTCTATGAGCCGGTCGCAGAAGAAGTGGGACTGGCGCTGACGGCCGACATCGAACCCGATGTCGAGGTGCAGGGCAATCGCGAACTGATCGGCCAGGCCCTCTTCAACCTCATCGACAATGCTCTCAAATACGCGACGGGCTGCAACGGCGAGCAGACGATCAAATTCAAGCTGGCGCGCACCCATGATGCGGTCACGCTCGCCGTGGCCGACCATGGCCCCGGTATTCCCGCCCATCAGCGCGCCGACGTGGTCAAGCGTTTCTTCCGTCTGGATGAAAGCCGCTCGAAGCCGGGAACCGGCCTTGGCCTCTCGCTGGTGGAGGCCGTCATGGAGCTGCATGGCGGCCGGCTGGAGCTTTCCCATACCGATCCTGAAAGTCCCGACGCCAAGGGATTAACGGTCACCATGATCTTCCCCATGCAGAAACAATAGGTTAATCCTGCAGTATCCGCTTGCTGTTGGGGAGAACTGCATGACGACGACGCAAAGCGATTGGCTGCGGGATGTTCCGTCCGGGCGATTGCGGCCGTTGAACCAGACGGAGACGAAGTCCGCGCTGGCCGACCTCAAGCAGATCGGCGGGAGCGAACCCGCCGTCGCCAATCTGCTGGCTGGCGAAAGCGCGCTGCGGGATTTCATTGTCGCGGCGCTGACCTTGTCCCCCCATTTGTGCGACATCGCCAATCTCGAACCACCGCTGCTCGTTGCCGCCATCGAGAAGCCGTTGTCGCCGCAGATAGAAGCGCTGGTCGAAGACGCTCGACGCGCATGGCTGCCGGCGGAGGAAGGGAATCCCTCGCCATCGGAATCCGAGGTGATGAGCCGTCTGCGCATCGCCAAGCGCCGTGCCGCCTTTCTCGTTGCGCTTGCCGACCTTGCCCGAATTTATGACGGCAAGACGACGACCCGCTGGCTGAGCAAGCTTGCGGAAGCCTCGATTTCCGCGGCGATCGACCATCTGCTGCTGTCGTCGCACGAAGCTGGCAAGATTTCCGTTCCCGATCCGGCCGTCCCAAGCGAGAAATCGGGGCTGATCGTGCTGGGCATGGGCAAGCTCGGCGCCGAGGAGCTGAACTATTCCTCCGATATCGACCTGGTCGTCTTCTTCGACGAGACGGCGGGCATTGTCCCCGATCCGGATGACGCCATCGACATCTTTCCGCGGCTGATGCGGCGGCTGGTGCGCATCCTGCAGGAGCGCACCGCGGATGGCTATGTCTTCCGCACCGACCTGCGCCTGCGTCCCGATCCCGGCTCGACGCCGCTTGCGATCCCGGTCGATGCCGCGATGATCTATTATGAGGGCAGGGGCCAGAACTGGGAGCGGGCCGCCTTCATCAAGGCGCGAGCCGTCGGCGGCGATCTTGCCGCCGGTCAGGCCTTCATCCGCGATCTCGTGCCCTTCGTCTTCCGCAAATATCTGGACTACGCCGCGATCGCCGATATCCATTCCATCAAGCGTCAGATCCATGTGCACAAGGGGCACGGTGCGATCGCGGTCAAGGGTCACAACGTCAAGCTTGGCCGCGGCGGCATTCGCGAGATCGAGTTTTTCGTGCAGACCCAGCAGCTGATCGCCGGCGGCCGTATGCCCGCGCTACGCAGCCGGTCGACGGAGCGGACGCTTGCCGAATTGACGGATGCGAAGTGGATCGACGCCGAAACGCGCGACGAGCTGACATCCGCCTACTGGTTCCTGCGCGATGTCGAACATCGCATCCAGATGGTGCGCGACGAGCAGACGCATCTGCTTCCGGAAACGGATGTGGAACTCCGGCGTATCGCCTTCCTGATGGGTTTTGCCGATGTATCGGCTTTCTCTGAGGCGCTGGTGACGACGTTGAGGGCCGTCGAGCGCCGCTATGCGCGCCTTTTCGAGCAGGAGACGAAACTGTCGTCCGAAACGGGCAATCTGGTCTTCACCGGTCAGGGCGACGACCCCGATACGCTGGAGACGTTGCGCCGCCTGGGCTTCGAAAGGCCGTCCGACATCGCCAACGTCATCCGCACCTGGCACTACGGACGATATCGCGCCACGCAATCGGTGGAGGCACGCGAGCGGCTGACGGAATTGACGCCGGAGCTGTTGCGGGTCTTCGGCGAGAGCAAGCGTGCGGATGAGGCGCTGCTGCGCTTCGACAGCTTCATCTCCGGCCTGCCGGCGGGCATTCAGCTGTTCTCGCTGCTCGGCACGAACCCGGCGCTGCTCTCCCTCATCGTCAACATCATGTCTTCGGCGCCGCGTCTTGCCGAGATCATCGCAGCCAAGCCGCATGTCTTCGACGGCATGCTGGATCCGGGCCTCATGGCCGAACTGCCGACGCGCGACTATCTGGCGGAGCGCATCAGGAGCTTCCTGGCGCCTGCAAGGCATTACGAAGAGGTGCTGGACCGCCTGCGCATCTTCGCATCCGAGCAGCGTTTCCTGATCGGCATTCGCCTGCTGACGGGCGCGATCGGCGGCCAGATGGCCGCCCGCGCCTTCACCTATCTCGCCGATCTGATCGTCGAGGCGGCGCTGGACGCGGTGATGAAGGAAATCCGCTCGGCCCATGGCGAATATCCCGGCGGCCGCGTCGCCGTCGTCGGCATGGGCAAGCTCGGCAGCTTCGAGCTGACGGCGGGATCGGATATCGATATCATCCTGCTCTACGATTACGACGATACGGCCGGCGAATCCGATGGCCCGAAACCGCTCGATGCGACGCGTTATTTCACGCGGATTACCCAGCGCCTGATTGCCGCCCTCTCTGCCCCGACGGCCGAGGGTATCCTCTACGAGGTGGACATGCGCCTGCGCCCCTCGGGCAACAAGGGGCCTGTCGCCACCCGCATCAACGCCTTCGAGAAATACCAACGCACCGAAGCCTGGACCTGGGAGCACATGGCGCTCTCGCGGGCGCGGCTGATCGGCGGCGACGAGGAGCTGGTGAACGATGCCGAGCGCGTCATCGGCGAGGTTCTCTCGGCAAAGAGGGACGTTGCCAAGATCGCCAAGGACGTTCGCGAGATGCGCGGCCTGATCGAACAGGAAAAGCCGCCCGAAAACATATGGGACCTGAAGCTTATTCCCGGCGGGCTGATCGACATCGAATTCATCGCGCAATATTTGCGGCTGATCGCGCCGGAGCGCGGTGTCGGCATCGACGCGAACGGGCTCAGCACGGCGGAAGCGCTGAAACTGCTCGGCGGCAGCCTGATGGACCGCAACGACTTGGACGTCTGCCTGGAGGCCCTGCATCTCTATACGGAGCTGTCGCAGCTCATTCGGCTCTGCATCGACGGTTCGTTCGATCCGCAAAATGCGCCCTCGGGGCTGATCGAGCTCGTCTGCCGCGCCGGCGACTGCCCGGATATCCGCACGCTTGAAGCAGAACTGAAGCGCTTGTCGAAGGCGGTGCGCAAGATATTCCAGGCGACGGTCGGAAACTGATCAGCGCTGATCCGGGATGCGGATCGCGATGACCGTGCCGACGCCCTCCCGGGAGCGGATACGCATGCGGCCGTGATGCAGCGCAGTCAGCGACCGCGAGATGGCAAGCCCGAGGCCGGAGCCGCCCTTGCTTTTCGCATATTGGCTCTGCACCTGTTCGAAGGGCTGGCCGATCTTGCCGAGGGCGGATTTCGGAATGCCGATGCCGGTATCGGCGATGACGAGCATCACCGCATCCTCGACCTTGCGTGTGCGGACGGCGATGCGGCCGCCGTCATTGGTGAACTTCACGGCGTTGGAAAGCAGGTTGAGCACGATCTGCTTCATCGCCCGCCGGTCGGCGTTGAGCTTGATGTCGGAGCAAATGTTCTGCTCGACGAGAATGTTCTTCTGCGCGGCGGGAATGCGGGTGAAGCGCAGGCATTCCTCGATGAGCGGCGCCAGATTGATCCGCTCGCAGGAGAGCTTCATGTGCCCCGCTTCGATCTTCGACATGTCGAGAATGTCGTTGATGACGTTGAGCAGGTGCTTGCCGCTGTCGTGGATGTCCTTCGCATATTCGTTGTAGCGGGCCGAGCCGAGCGGTCCGAACATCTGATCGTGCAGGATCTCCGAGAAGCCGAGAATGGCGTTGAGCGGCGTGCGCAGCTCGTGCGACATGTTGGCGAGGAATTCCGATTTCGCCCTGTTGGCCGCTTCGGCGCGCTCTTTTTCCGCGAGATAGTTGGTGTTGGCGGTCGAAAGCTCGGCTTTCTGCCGTTCGAGAATTTGCCGCGAGGCGGAAAGATCGTTGATCGTCGCCATCAGCCGGCGCTCGGATTCGCGAAGGCGCTCCTGATTGCGCTTCAGCTGCGTGATGTCCGTACCGACGGAAACGAGGCCGCCGTCGCGGGTGCGGCGTTCGTTGATCTGCAGCCAGCGCTCGTCGGCAAGCTGCACTTCGGTCGTCTGCGAATGGCTGATACGGCCGGGATCGACGATACGCCGTTCGATGACCGGTCTCGCCGCCGCGGCATTGACGACGGCGCGTTCGGTGCCCGGCACGAGCACATTGTCGGGCAGACCGTAGGCTTGCTGGAAGTGCGCGTTGCACATGACCAGCCGGTCGTTCTTGTCCCATAGCACGAAGGCTTCGGAGGTGCATTCGATGGCGTCCGCGAGCCTCTGGTCGGCTTCGGCATAACGCTGCGCCAGCCGATGCTGCTCGGTCACGTCCATGGCGATGCCGATCATGTGTACGCGGCCCGAGTGAGCGCGGATAACCTGGGCGCGGGCGCGCATCCAGACATAGTGCCCCTTGGCATGGCGGATGCGCAGGATCTGATCCACCTGGCCGGCATTGCCGCGGGTGACGGCGCGGGCGAGCATGTGCAGGCTGTTGTCATCCGGGTGCATCAGCCGCGCCGCATCCGTAAAGGCGAGCGGCTTGTCGGCGGCCGGCAAGCCCAGCATGTCGTACATCGACCGCGACCAGAAGAACTTCCGGCTGGTGAAATCGAAATCCCAGAGGCCGCAGCGGCCGCGCGACAGCGCCGTCTCGACCCGCAGGTTGGATTCGAGGAAGATCTCGTCCGCGTCTCGAGCCCGTTTTACTTGGGTGTAATAGGCATAGAGGATGACGAGCAGGATGGAGGAAATGCCGGCAAAGAGCGTGACGTTGAGCGTCAGCTCGTCACGCCAGAGCTTGTCGATCTGGTCCATCGAGGCGGCCGACAGAATGAAATCGCCCTTGTCGCCGATCAGGGAAATCGCCGCATAATAGGGCTCGCCGCCGATCATGGTTTCGATCACGCCGGCCTGGTCGCCGAAATTGCGGATGGCCGACACTTCGGGAAAGAAGTCGGAGACCAACATGCCGATATAGGCGGAGCCGGCGGCGGATGAGCCGAACACGCGCCCGCTCGACTGCACGAGCAGCACGAAAGCGCCGGTGTCCAGCCGATCCTGTGGCAGGTAGGAGGCCAGTTTCCGTTCCGCGCCACCGCGGTCGCCGGCCTGGAACAGGCTGGCATCGTTCGAAAATGCGGCGGCTGCGGCAGCGATGGAAAGCGAGGTCGAGCGACGAGCCGAGGCCGCCATGCGACTATGTTCCGTGACCATGCCGAAGAAGTGCGAGGCGGCGACGACCATCAGGAAGGAAACGATCAGGACCGGAATGATGCGCTTGAGAATATGTTCGGTCTGCGGAAAACGACCGGAGATCGTCTCCATCCGCACTCCGGTTCGATCAGCAACGCCGCTATGCCAGGATTTCAGGCCGTCGAAATTAACACGCAGCCGCCCATCGGCCGCGGTTGTCCGCCGCACGTCCACCATCGCTTTAGCCTTGTCCCTCGTGTGATTCGCTGCGCCGCTCGCCCGAATCTGCCTTAATGAATCATTCGCGATTCGGCTTGTCCAGAGGGTGAGGTAAAACTTTCTTAACCATCTGCGATTTCAGCATGATTTGCACACGCAGCGGTAAGTTGCGCGAATTCGGGACTCGCTGAAGATGAAAAGGCCGATGCACATCGGCCTTTTAAATCGTCATGCGGAGCGACCGGAATCACTCCTTGAGAATGCGGTCCACGATGTCGCGCACGTCGGTCGAAAGGCCGCTTGCGCGCTCTATGCGCATCAGTGCCGAACGGGCATGATCGGCGCGCACCGGCTCCAGCAGGCGCCAGGAGCGCATCGACGTCAGGATGCGGGCCGCAAGCTGCGGGTTGCGCTGGTCGATTTCCAGGATCTCGTCGGCCAGGAAATTGTATCCGGCGCCGTCTGCCCGGCCGAAACCGGTCGGGTTCGCGAAGGCGAAAGTGCCGACGAGCGACCGTACGCGGTTCGGATTGGTGCGCTTGAACAGGGGCGTTTCCATCAGTAGCCGGATGCGCTCCAGTGCGCCTGCGCCGGGGATAGCAGCCTGAATGGCGAGCCATTTGTCGATGACGAGCGCATTGTCCGCGAAGCGGTCGCGGAAGTGCGCAAGTGCGGCTGCCGTCCCGGCCGTATCCGGGAACCGCTGAGCGAGGATGGTGAGTGCGGCGCTGAGATCGGTCATGTTGTTGGCGGCGTCATAGGCTGCCTTCGCTCTCGCCGGCGCCTCGTCCAGCTGAGAGAGGTAGCTGAGCGCCGCGTTGCGCAATGCGCGCCGGCCGGCGCTTGCCGCATCCGGGGTGAACGGGCCAGGTGTCTGCATGCTGTCGTAGAGCGCAGCAAACACATCCTTTCCAGCCTCCGCGACCCGCTTGATGATCGTCTGGCGCGCGGCATGGATGGCGTCTGGGTCGTTATTGCCGCCAAGCTCGCGAGCGATGTCGGATTCGCTCGGGAGGGCGAGCGCCTGAGCCCGGAATGCCGGTTCCAGGCTTTCGTCGGCCGCAGCTGCGAGCAACGCGTCGATGAAGGCGGAATCGCATTTGATATCGAGGCCCTGGCGCGCATCGCGCGCCGCCTGCAGCAGATTGGGCAGGCCAAGGTCGATCAGTGCCTGCCAGCGGGCGAAATGATCGGTCTCGTAGCGGGCGATCAGTGCGAGATCGTGCGCGCTCTGGCTGAATTGCAGGTTGATCGGCGTCGAGAAGCTGCGATTGAGAGACAGAACCGGCCGCGAGGAAATGCCGTGGAAGGTTACCGTCTGCGCCTTCTCCGTCAGGTGCAATACATCGCCGGTGAGTTCCGCCCCGGTCACGGACGCAGGAACGATCGCGGAACCGTCTTCGGCGAGCAAGCCCATGCGCAGCGGAATGTGCATCGGCTTTTTGACCGTCTGGCCCGGTGTTGCCGGTACCATCTGCTCGAGCGATAGCGTGAATGTCTTGCCGTCGGCGTCATATGCGCCCGAGGCGGTTACGAGGGGCGTACCGGCCTGGTGGTACCACAGCGAAAATTGCGCAAGGTCGCGGCCGCTGACATCCTCGAAGCATCTGACGAAATCTTCGATTGTGACAGCCTGTCCGTCATGCCGGTCGAAATAGAGGTCCATGCCCGTCTTGAACAGATCGCGGCCGAGCAGCGTCGCGATCATGCGGGTGACTTCGCTGCCCTTCTCATAGACTGTTGTCGTGTAGAAGTTGTTGATTTCCCGGTATTTCGTCGGGCGAACCGGGTGGGCGAGGGGCCCGCTGTCCTCCGGAAACTGTTCCGATTTCAGGTGCCGGACTTCGGCAATGCGCTTGACCGGGCGCGAGCGCTGGTCGGCGGAAAACTCGTGATCGCGATAGACGGTCAGACCTTCCTTGAGGCAGAGCTGAAACCAGTCGCGGCAGGTGATGCGATTGCCTGTCCAGTTGTGGAAATATTCGTGCGCGATGATCGCTTCGATATTGGCGTAATCGGCGTCGGTCGCCGTCTCCGGGTCGGCCAGCACATATTTGTCGTTGAAGACGTTGAGACCCTTGTTCTCCATCGCCCCCATGTTGAAGTCCGACACGGCGACGATCATGAAGATGTCGAGATCGTATTCGCGCCCGAACCGTTCTTCGTCCCACTTCATCGAACGCTTCAGCGCGTCCATGGCATAGGCGGCGCGCGGCTCCTTGCCGTGCTCGACATAGATCTTCAACGCGACTTCGCGGCCGGATGCGGTCGTAAATGTATCTTCGACTACGCCGAGGTCGCCGGCGACAAGCGCGAAGAGGTAGCTCGGCTTCGGATGCGGATCGAACCAGGCCGCGAAATGCTTGCCTTCGCCATAACCGGCGCCGCCGAGGAAATTGCCGTTCGACAGCAGCAGCGGGTTTGCCGCCTTATCGGCGATGATGTTGACCGTATAGGGCGCGAGAACGTCCGGTCGGTCGGGGAAATAGGTGATGCGGCGGAAACCCTCGGCTTCGCATTGCGTGCAATAGATGCCACCGGTGCGATAGAGGCCCATCAGCTGCGTGTTGGCCTCCGGATTGATGACGGTCGTGATCGTCAGCTCGAAGGGCGCAGCGTCCGGCAGGTCACGGACGGTCAGGCTTTCGGGAGTTGCATCATATTGCGCGGCGGGGAGTTCGACCTGGTCGAGCAGCAGCCCGGACAGCACCAGCTCATCGCCGTCCAGCACGAGCGGCGCCTTTGGATCCGTGCCTTCCCGCCGATGAAAGATCAGCCGTGCTTCCACCTTCGTCTCGGTCGGATGCAGATCGAATGTAAGGTCCACGCGTTCCAGAACGAAGTTGGTAGCACGGTAGTCTGCCAGATTGACGATCTGGCCGGTATCTGTTCGCATGGTCTATCCTGATCAGGCTATGCTATGGCGGGCACGGTCCGAAGCCCTCCTCCGGACTGAAACTGGCCGCATCATTACATCGAAATCTGAACCAAAGTTAAAGTCATGTCGCGGCATCGACATGTTTTGTTATGGCACAATAAGTATTCGCTTTGCGCTCCGCCGTCGTCGCCCGGTCGAGGATAATTATTGAATGGATATTGACTGGTTATAAGCCGCTTTCTGCCTGAATTTGCAAACTGTCGGCGCAATTGCTACCATAGCGTTCAGGTGTATCATCAATATTCCACTGTCGCCGGAGCAGTAACTTAAAGTAAATTATTTGTTTAACCTCTTGCGATATAAGCGCTCTTGCATACCTATAGCATGCTATTAGGTATCGGAATTATGATCGATTCCGGTGAATTTGTTCACAAAAATGAAACATCATCTTTTTGTCGTAGATTGAGAAGGGCACCCCAAGGAGGCCCGATTGAGCTTTTCTATCGAGCAACTTGCTCGCCATCCCAAGTTCGTGCCGTCATTGCGCTTTCTCTCCGAGGCATTGCGCAATCGCTACGATAGCGGTCCGAGGATTGCGCGCATGCTCGCCTCGCATCAACGTTGGCTTCTGACGCAGACAGCCTATGCACTTCATCTTGAATACGATTCGGCGGTCCCGGGCTCGGGGCTTACCGTGGTCGCGCTGCGGGACGTCATTACCCACCATCGTATCGCCAGCCGCAATACCGTGTTGAGCTTCATAGAGGAGCTGCTGACCTATCGTTTCCTGGAGCTGGCTCCGGGGCCCGTCCGACGTCCGCGCCGCTACGTGCCGACCGAAGTCAGCTACACGGCGATGTTCGGCTGGTATCTCGCCAATCTGGCTGCCATCGATTTGCTCGACGGTGGCGGCCGCGCAGCCGCTCTCGTTGCCTCGCCGATGCTGATGGATCTGGCACAGCCGCGCATGGCGCGCAATTGCCTTGCAACCGACGTCTGGCGCGATCCGCCCGAATGCGTCGGCCTGTTTCTTTGGACCGAGGCCGGCGGCCTCGTCGTCGATCATATCATGTCGAAGCTGGACCTTGCCGGAGAAGGCGGCGATCGAATCGATATCGGCCGCTTTGACGCGCGGGCGCTGGCCACGCATTTCATGATATCGCGAACCCATCTGCAGCGTCTCCTGCGCAAGTCGGCCGAGCGCGGAGACATCGGATGGCACGACGAAGCCCGGAAGACGCGCATGTGGGTATCGCGTGATTTTCTGGATCAATATTGCGGATGGCAGGCCATAAAGCTCGCGGCAGTCGATGAGGCTTTTTCCTGGGCGCAGTCCAACGAGGATCGTGGCGATCCGAACTAGCTATCCGCAGGGGAGGGGCAAGATGTGCGGGCCCCGTCTCCGGAAAGCGCGCGACAGGGCGGTGCAATTCCGCCTCTCATATCTCAAAGCGGGATGCTTGCCGTCGCCCTTGCCGCGTTTGTGTCGGGGCAGTCGCCCTTGCGGAAGTTGCGCGCACGTTCGAATTCCTCGGCGGCCCGTACCGCGGAGCCGATATGGCCGACCGAATCAAACAGCGCGATGAGCGAGCGCAAACCCGAAGACATGATGTGGTTCCTGATAATCAAATGCGACGCTGGATTTCCGCGTCCTGCCGGTCAGCAGACGCGGAAATCGGCAAAGAAGGTCGTGGGGCGGCCGACGCGAGCTGAAACGCCGGTGCCTCGTGCAATCATCTGCTCGTTGGCAGCGATGCCGAGGTTGCGATGTCCGCTTGTGGCGCGCACGGGCTCGATGGCGCGGCGCAGGGTATCAAACCCGCAGTGAATAGGACGAAAACGTGCAGTCATGGCCTTGGTTCCTTTAGAGATTCCTCCCAAGACACCTCCATATATTGCGATGCAGCATGGATTTTGCAATGCACAGTAAAAGAGGACTGCCATGCGAAGAACGCATGGCTAGTGTCATTTTTCGTTAATGACTAAGAAAATCAGCCTAATATTTCGGCGGTGATATAATTCTTGAAGGCCAGAAGATCATTCCAGGCCAGTCGCTTGTTGATCGGGGCGGTTAGCAATTCCTGCGGATGCAGGCTGGCGATAGCCGGTACGGTACGGCCCAGAATGCTTAATTCCCGCCACTGTCCGCGCAATCCGTGAATGGTTTCGCCGCCTCCGAAAAAGTGACGCGCGGTGAAGTTGCCGAGCAGCAGCACGGCCTTCGGCTCGGCGAGCGCGATCTGCCGTTCTATGAACGGGCGGCATATCTCGATTTCATGGGCGGATGGCGCCCGGTTGCCGGGCGGACGCCACGGAATGACATTGGTGAGCAGGATCGCGTCGCGCTGCAAGCCTATGGCGGCCAGCATTCGGTCGAGCAATTGTCCCGAACGGCCGGCAAACGGTGCACCCTCGCGATCGTCGTCGGCGCTCGGCATCGGGCCGATCACCATGACCCGGCCTTCCGGCGTACCGCTCGCAAAGATCGTCGATCGGGCGCTGTTCTTGAGATTGCAGCTGTTGAAGGCTTCGATCGCAGTTTTCAACTCTGCGAGCGACCGCGCGCTTTCGGCCGCGAATCGTGCTTGCTCCACGGCCTGCTCGTCGGGAATGGCGGGTGCGGCGCGCGGCGGCGCAGGAGGGGCCTCGGCCGGCTTTGCGGCCTGGCGACGCTCAGGCTGCGGTCTTGCCGCGGCCGGCGGTGCTTCGGCCCGTGGCTGCGTCGCCCGCGAGCCTTGCCGCGCGGCGCGCATGGCCTCGAACTCGGCGAAACGATCCACCGGCTGCTCTTCCAGCAACCAATCGACGCCGGCATCCGCATGGAAATGCAGAAGGGCGGCAAGTTCGGCCGGTGTGAGGTCGCTGGCGGAAATCATTGCTGAACTCTAGCCAATGCGGAGCGGGAACGAAAGGGCAGGGTGGTCGGCTATCTCAGGCCGTCCACTGGGCGATGTCGTCGCGCTCGCCGATAAGGGCAAGGCCGTGGGCGATCGACAGCAATTCGCCGCCGGTCTCGATCCGCTCCTGACCGAAGCGCTCGGTGAACATGCGCCGCACGGCCGGCACGAAGGATGTGCCGCCTGTCAGGAACACCTTGTCGATCGTATCGGGCGATGTGTTCGTGGTGGTGAGCACGTCGTCGAGAGCGCCCTCGATGCGAGCGAGATCCTCGGCGATCCACGTTTCGAAATCGGCGCGGCGCACCTGCTTGCGACCGGCCTTGCCGAGCGGAGGAAAGTTGAATTCTGCCTCTTCCTCGCTCGAAAGCGCCATCTTCGTCGCCGATACGGCCTGATAGAGCGGGTAGCCCTCGTCATGCTCGACCAGCTCGATGAAGGTCTCCAGCTTCTCGGGCTCGAGGCTGCTGCGCACCAGTGTCTTCAGGTCGGCATATTCGCGCGAGGTCTTGAAGATCGAAAGCTGGTTCCAGCGTCCGAAATTGGCGTAGTAGGAGGTCGGCACTTCCAGCAGCTTGTCGAAGCTCTTGAAGAAGCTGCCCTTGCCGATGGCCGGAGAGACGATGTTGTCGATCATCCGGAAGTCGAAATGATCGCCGGCGATGCCGACACCGGAATGGCCGATGGGCGTGGCGGAGAGCTTTCCGGCCTGGGTTTCGAAGCGGATGAGCGAATAGTCGGTCGTGCCGCCGCCGAAGTCGGCCACGAGTACGGTCGCGTCCTTCTTCAGATGCTGCGCGAAATAGAAGGCCGCCGCCACCGGCTCGTAGACATAATGGATTTCCGGGAAGCCGAGCCGCGAGAGGGCGGCGTTGTAGCGCTCCGTGGCAAGTGCCGGATTGGGATTGGCGCCGGCAAAGTGCACGGGGCGCCCCGTGACGATGCGGGAGACGTCCGCCGGCCAGCCGTCTCCGGCATAGGCGCGCAGGCGGCGTACGAAGATCTCCATCAGATCCTCGAAGCTGTGGCGCTTGGCGAAGATCAGCGTGCCCTGGAAGAGGGCGCTCGCCGCGAAGGTCTTGATCGACTGCAGGAAACGACAATCGCCGGGATTGTCGATGAACTGCCGGATCGCCGCATGACCGGCCTCGACCTTGAGCGCGGTCGCGCCCAGCCCCGCATCCTTCATGAAGGAGAGCGCGGTGCGCATGCTGTCCGCCGTGCCGGCCGCGCTGTGGAAGGCGACCGATTGTGTTGCAGGTCCATCGGCCATCGCCAGGACCGTGTTCGTCGTGCCGAAGTCGAAACCAAGCGCCCGAGCCATGCCCGCACTCCTTTCCGTCGAAATTGTCTGGATTGGGGCCAAGCCCCCTGAGAGACGCAAGACGCGCCTTGTCGCAAAGAGGGCGCGTCATGACATGGCTGAGCCTCAAGTTCAAGTCGTGGCAAAGCCTTTATTTTGTTTGTCGCCGCATCCGCTGGCCGCATTCCTTCCCCGAACGCGGGCTGCGGTCCCCGACAAGCGAAACGGGCGCCTTTCGGCGCCCGTCGATCTCATTCCGCAGCGATGGCCGCTGGCGGCTCCTTGTGATGCGGATCCGCGTCCTTCCGCTTGCCGAGCCGGCCGAGGAAATCGTTCAGGCGGTTCATTTCCAGGAAGATGACCGGCGTGATGAACAGCGTCAGGATCTGCGACACCACCAGACCGCCGACGACTGCTATGCCGAGCGGCTGGCGCAGCTCGGAGCTCGCTCCGCCGCCGACGGCGATCGGCAGGGCACCGAGCAGGGCGCAGAAGGTCGTCATCATGATCGGGCGGAAACGGCGTACGCAGGCTTCGTGGATCGCTTCCGGCGGCGACATGCCCGTACTCGAGCGCAGCGTTTCCAGCGCCACGTCGATCATCATGATCGCGTTCTTTTTGACGATACCGATCAGCATCAGCAGGCCGATGAGAGCGATGATCGACAGGTCGAAGCCAAAGACCTTCAGGGCGAGCAGGGCGCCGAGCGCGGCGGCCGGCAGGCCGGACAGAATGGTCAGCGGGTGGATGAAGCTCTCGTAGAGAACACCGAGAACGACATAGATCGTCAGCACCGCCGCCAGGATCAGGTAAGGCGTGCTGCCCTGCGACTGCTGGAAGATCTGCGCCGTGCCGCCGTAGGACGTGAAGACGTCCGCCGGCATGTTGATATCCTTCTTGATCTGGTCGATCTGCGCGGTGGCGTCACCGAGCGCTTCGCCGGCGGGCAGGTTGAAGGATACCGTGGTCGAGACGAGCTGGCCGGTCTGGTTGATGGTGACCGGGCCGGTGTTGCGGTCGATATGCGCGAAGGCCGACAATGGAACCTGGTCGCCCTTCGAAGACGTGACATGGATGCGCGACAGCTTCTGGTCGTCCCAGGGCTGATTCGCATCATATTCGATGATCACGTCATAGCTGTCGCCGGTAGACTGGATCTGTGCGGCGGCGTAGTCGCTGAAGGCCTCTTCAAGCGTGGTGCGCAGCAGGTTGTTGTTGATGCCATAGGCGGCGGCCTTCTCCGTATCGACGACGATATTGGCCTGCAATGCATTGTATTGCGCGTCTGTGGTCACGTCGGTGAAACGTGGATCCTTGCGCATCTCCTGCAGCATCTTGTTGGCCCACTGGTTCGTCAGATCAGCGTTGAGTGCCTGGATGATAAGCTGATACTGGCTGGCGGTCTGGCGTCCGCCGAAGCGAAGGCTTTGCTGTGGGTTGATGAAGACCTGAATGCCCGGGATCTTGGCGACGGCGGCGCGCATTTCGCGCAAGGTCTGGTCGAGCGGCGGACGCTCTTTCTTATCCTTCAGCTGAGCGTAGATCGTACCGTTGTTGAGTGTCTGGCGTGCGCTGGCGCCGACAACCGACATGACGTGCTGCACGGCAGGGTTCGCCTTGATCGCGGCAGCGGCCTGATTCTGCAGGTCACGCATCGCCGGATAAGAAATGTCCTGGCGGGCGCGCGTTGAAATCTGCAGCCGGCCGATGTCTTCCTGCGGGAAAAAGCTGGCTGGCAGGGTCAGGAAGAGATAGCCCGAGAGCGCGACCGAGCCAAGGAAGCTCCCAAGCACGATGTAGCGATGGCGAATACACCATTCCACGCCCTTGCCGTAGTTCACCTCGGTCCAGTTAAAGCCCTTGTTGAAGAGGCGCACCGGCAGGGGAGGATGGCTGTGGGCGTTGGAGAGACGCGAACCGAGCATCGGCGTGACGGTCAGCGAGACCACGGCGGACGAAACGATGGCGATTGCCACCACCATGCCGAATTCGTTGAAGATACGGCCAACGACGCCGCCCATTAGCAGAATCGGGATGAAAACGGCGATCAGCGAGATCGACATGGAGATAATCGTATAGCTGACTTCGCCCGCGCCCTTGATGGCCGCCTGCAGCGCAGGCATGCCTTCTTCCATGTGCCGCAGGATGTTTTCCAGCATGACGATCGCGTCGTCCACCACGAGGCCCACCGCGATCGTCAATCCGAGCAGTGAGATGTTGTCGACGCTGTAGCCGAGCACATACATCATGCCGAAGGTTGATATCAGTGAAAGAGGTACGGCGAGACCGGGGATAATCGTTGCCGTTACGTGGCCGGTGAACAGGTAGATGACGAGAACGACGAGGCCGATGGTCAGCAGCAAGGTAAACTTGACGTCCGAGATGGCCTCGCGGATCGGCTGGGCCGAGTCGTTCATGACGGTCATTTTGACGGAAGCCGGCATTTCGGCATGCAGCTTCGGCAGTGTCTTGTTGACGGCATCGACGACGTCGACGGTATTGGCATCGGGCTGGCGTTGGATAGCCAGGATGATCGCCCGCTGGCCATCATACCAACTGCCAATATTCTGGTTTTCGACGCTGTCCTGAACGTCGGCGACATCGCCGAGATGAATGGGATTGCCATTGGGATTGGCGATCACAAGCGTGCGAAACTCGTCGGCGTTGACGCGCTGCGTATTCGCATTGATCGTCATGCTCTGCGCTGCGTCTTGCAACGTGCCGACCGGGACCTGGTTGTTGGCGTTGACAACGGCTGTATTGACCGTGTCGATACCGATGCCGCGATCCAGAAGCTTGTTGGGATCGACGTCGATACGCACCGCGTAGGTCTGCGCGCCGTTTACGGTCACTTCGGCGACGCCAGGCAGTGTCGAGATCGACGGAGCGATGATGTTCTCGGCGATATCATCGAGCTTGCTGCGCTGCAGCGTGTCGCTTTGTACGGCGATCAGCATGACGGGCGCGTCGGCTGGATTGGTCTTCCTGTAGCTCGGCGGGGTGGTCAGGTTGTTGGGAAGTTTTCGTTGCGCGGTCGAGATCGCCGCCTGCACGTCACCGGCGGCGGCATCGATGCTGCGGTCGAGATTGAACTGCAGCACGATGCTGGTATTGCCAAGCGAGTTTGTCGAGGAAATTTCGCTGATGCCGGGGATCGTCTCGAACTGCTTGATCAGCGGCGTGGCGACCGATGTCGCCATTGTCTGTGGCGAGGCACCCGTCAACTGAGCCGAGACGTTGATCGTCGGGAAGTCCACCTGCGGCACGGCCGCGACGGGGATGAGCTGGTAGCCGGCAAGACCGGCAAGCACTACGCCGATGGCGAGAAGCGTCGTCGCGACCGGTCGCTGAATACAGAAGGTCGGGATCATTGTTGCGCTCCAACTGCGATGGTTTCGGTTTTTCCATCATCGGCCGAAGCCACCTTCTCGTTTGGATCGGCGCTAAACTGTTCCTTGATTTCTGTGCCATCGTTAAGTTGCGATTGACCTTCGACAACGACATGATCGCCGACCGAAAGGCCTGTGGCGACGGCCGTGCGGCCGCCATTGGCGCGAGCAATCGTCACCGGCGTGATCTTGACCTTGTTGTCCTTGACCACGAAGGCGATGTAGCCATCCGGCCCCGGGCTGACGGCAACGGTCGGCACGACGACAAGCTGCTCGTTGTCGGCAAAGTGAACCATGATGTTCGCGGAGCGTCCCGGCCACAAGGCGCCGTTGGCATTCTCGAAGGTTGCCTTCACGGCGATCGTTCCGGAAGCCTGGTCGACCGTGTTGTCGTAGAAGGTGATGGTTCCGGTGCGGGGCTTGCCCTGTGTGGAGCGGGGAACGGTGGTGACCTGGACAGGTCCTGCGGCCATCTGCTCCTGCAGTTCGCGCAGGTTGTTTTCCTGCATGGTGAACTTGATGTATGCCGGATTATATTTGCTTATCGTCACGATTGGCGTGCCGGCGCTGACATAAGCGCCCAGGCTCAATTGAACATCGCCAAGCCGTCCGTCATAGGGTGCCCGTATGTCGGTGTTTCCGAGCAGGACCTGATCCGCGGCAAGCTGTGCCTGGTCCGCGCTGAGCGTGGCGGCAGCGGCATCGCGGGTCGCTCGTGCTTCGTCGGCGGTCGCCTGAGTGCCGGCGCTGCTCGTGAGCAGGCTATTGGCGCGGGTCAGCGCGGTCTGCGCCTGAGCAAGGTTTGCCTGGTCTTTTGTAAGGGTCGCTTGGTCCTTGTTGACGGCAGCCTGTGCCGTACGCGGATCGAGCTTTGCGATCAGGTCGCCGGATTTAACCGTTGCGCCATCTTTGACCGCGATCTGCGTGATCAGCCCAGCTTCCTGTGCGGCGATCGTCGTTGAATCGATCGGCACGACCCATCCGGTCGCGGAGACATCCATGGGAAGCGTGGTTTTGACGGCGGCAACCGTCTTCACGGAGATCGGCCCAGCCTGACGCTTGCTGCCGGCCTGCGCTGCCTTGCCGCCATCCTTGGTTTCTGCGGAAGCCTGGTCGACGAATGAGGAAAGAAAGGGAATGCGATCGCGATAACCCCAGACTAGAAGGGCTGCGACGACGAGAAGGCCGAGGGGAAGCCAGATTTTTTTCATATTTAAAGAACCGGTCGAGGCAAGTTGCGGGAAACACGATGACATCGAGGTGTATTTATTGCGCCGCACAACAAAGACGGGTTTCGCCGCAATCCATCACATCGCTGTTACCGCTAACGTTCGGTAATTCTGTCCCTATAACGTGAATTCATGAACGCTGATCCAGTGCAATTTATCACAGTTCGGCGGGACGAAAAATTAAAGCTTGGAAAGCTTTCGCATTGCCCCCGCTTTTGCACTGCAGCAGAAAGCTAAATGGCTATTTTTTGATTGCCGTTATGTAATAATCGGGTGATCGAAAAGCCTTATGCGGCTTTTATAGTCAGAAGATGCATCGCAACGCTTATAGCGGATGCTGTGACTGCTCACGCAAATGTGTTGTCGGGCCCTGTTTTGAAGGGCCCGCGCCTTTTAGAGAGAGCGTGCCGCTCCGCCGTCACAGCGAACCATCGTGCCCGTCACATAGCTTGCCGGTTCGCTGCAGAGAAAGGCGGCCGTCGCCCCAAA
The DNA here is from genome assembly GCF_053521765.1 of Rhizobium sp. A37_96. Classification (NCBI taxonomy): domain Bacteria; kingdom Pseudomonadati; phylum Pseudomonadota; class Alphaproteobacteria; order Hyphomicrobiales; family Rhizobiaceae; genus Rhizobium; species Rhizobium sp. A37_96. The sequence continues at coordinate 976,202 of NZ_JBNWDS010000002.1, forward strand.
CTCCTCGACGCGGCCGTAGCGGCCGGCAGGAATGCGTTGCTGACGCTCCGCGCTGACATCTTCCAGGCTTCTGCCGCCACGTTTGGCCGTGGCCGAATCGAGTTCGGCCAATCGATCGGTCGCGATGCTGCCCGGCAAGAGCATGTTGACCGTGATGCCGTGGGCCGCCACTTCGCTTGCCAAGGTCTTGCTCCAGCCGGCAAGGGCGGGACGCAGCGTGTTGGAAAGCGCCAGGTTCGGGATGGGTTCGATGACGCCGGAGGAGGCGACGGTGAGAATGCGCCCCCAGCCTTGCGCCTTCATGCCCGGCAGCAGGACGTTGGTCAGGCCGATGATCCGCGCCACCATGGAGACAAAATAGATTTCCAGCCGGTCGGCGGTCATATCCTCCGTCGTTCCGGGCGTCGGTCCGCCGCTGTTGTTGACGAGAATGTCGATGCCCCCGAGTTTTTCTATGGCGGCCTTGCTGACGACATCGACGAAATTCTCGTCGTTGAGATCGGCCCAGATCCAGTCGGCCCGGCCCTTGCCTTCGGCATTGATTGTCTTGCAGTTGCTTTCCAGCCGTTCGCCGCTGCGGCCGCAGAGCAGAACATTCACGCCCTCGCGGGCCAGCGCCACCGCGATTCCATGGCCGAGGCCCTTGGACGAGGCGAGCACCAGCGCACGCTTTCCGCCAATACGAAGATCCATCTTGAACACCTTTCATGCTGTTCGAAAATCCTGAGCGCTATTTATAGAGCGCCATCGGGCAATTATGAAAGTCATGCTCTCATGGTGATCGCGGATGCCGTCAGAATATTGACGTTAACGTAAGAGTAAATTAACTTGTTTGATGCGGTGAGCGAATTGGGGATTGCCTGTCGCTTCCCGGCTCGACAATCCCTTTCCATTTTGACAAGAGATAAACGAAACGGGGAAGACGCCCAAAGGGGATGAGGCTGCGATCCGATATCATGGGATGCCGGCCAAGCGGAGAGAGTGAATGACTGACGCGATCGAGTTGCCGGAGCGGGAGAGCATGGAATTCGACGTCGTGATTGTGGGTGCGGGTCCTGCGGGCCTGTCGGCTGCGATCCGGCTGAAGCAGATCAATGCGGATCTGACTGTTGTCGTGCTCGAGAAGGGGGCGGAGGTCGGCGCGCACATCCTGTCGGGCGCCGTCGTCGATCCGATCGGCATCGACCGCCTGCTGCCGGACTGGCGCGACGAGGAGGATCACCCGTTCAAGACCAAGGTGACCTCGGATCACTTCCTGTTCCTGGGGCCTGCCGGCTCCGTGCGCCTGCCGAACGTCCTCATGCCGCCGCTGATGAACAATCACGGCAACTATATCGTCTCGCTCGGCAATGTCTGTCGCTGGCTGGCCGAGAAGGCCGAGGCGCTGGGCGTCGAGATCTATCCCGGCTTTGCCGCGAGCGAAGTGCTCTATAATGACGAGGGCGCCGTCATCGGCGTCGCCACCGGCGACATGGGCATCGAGAAGAACGGCGAGCCCGGCCCGAACTACACGCGCGGCATGGCGCTGCTCGGCAAGTATGTGCTGATCGGCGAGGGCGTGCGCGGCTCGCTTGCCAAGCAGCTGATTGCGAAGTTCGATCTGGCGCGCGACAGCGACGTGCCGAAGTTCGGCATCGGCATCAAGGAGCTCTGGGAAGTCAAGCGCGAGAACCACAAGAAGGGCCTCGTGCAGCACTCCTTCGGCTGGCCTTTGGGCATGAAGACGGGCGGCGGCTCGTTCCTCTACCATCTGGAGGACAATCTGGTCGCCGTCGGCTTCGTCGTGCACCTCAACTACAAGAACCCCTATCTCTATCCCTTCGAGGAGTTCCAGCGCTTCAAGACGCATCCGGCGATCCGCGGCACCTTCGAGGGCGGCAAGCGCCTCTCCTATGGCGCCCGCGCCATCACCGAGGGCGGATATCAGTCGGTGCCGAAGCTGACCTTCCCGGGCGGCGCGCTGATCGGCTGCTCGGCCGGCTTCGTCAACGTTCCCCGCATCAAGGGCAGCCACAATGCGGTGCTGTCGGGCATGCTGGCGGCCGACAGGATCGCCGAGGCGATCGCCGCCGGCCGCGGCAATGACGAGGTGATCGAGATCGAGAACGAATGGCGCCAGAGCGACATCGGCAAGGACCTGAAGCGCGTCAGAAACGTCAAGCCGCTGTGGTCGCGGTTCGGCACGGCGGTCGGCGTGGCGCTCGGCGGCCTCGACATGTGGACGAACCAGCTGTTCGGCTTTTCCTTCTTCGGCACGCTGAAGCACGGCAAGACCGATGCGCAGAGCCTGGAACCGGCCGCCCGGCATCAGAAGATCGACTATCCGAAGCCGGATGGCGTGCTGACCTTCGACCGCCTGTCCTCGGTGTTCCTGTCGAACACCAATCACGAGGAGGACCAGCCGGTGCATCTGCATGTCAGGGACATGGCGCTGCAGGTCTCGTCGGAGCACGATGTCTTTGCCGGCCCGTCGACGCGCTACTGTCCGGCCGGCGTCTACGAATGGGTAGAGAAGGACGGCAAGGAGACCTACGTCATCAACGCCCAGAATTGCGTCCACTGCAAGACCTGCGACATTAAGGACCCCAACCAGAACATCAACTGGGTCCCACCGCAGGGTGGCGAGGGACCAGTCTATCCGAATATGTGAGATGGAATGACCGAGATCGAACAAGGCGCCTGGACGATCCGTTCGGCCAGGGCCGATGAACTGCATCTGCTCGCCGCGATTGAGATCGATGCGTTCTGGGCTCTGCATGAGGCCGGCGCTGTCGCTTGCGAGCCGACATCGCTGCCTCTCGACGTCCTGCAACAATCTCTGGCGGAGCGGTTGCTATTCGTTGCCGTCGACGGCGAGGATCAGCCGTTCGGCTTCCTGGCGGGCATACGCAAGGACGGCTCGGTTCACATCGCCGAAATCGATGTCATCAGGCGCCGGCAGAAACAAGGCGTCGGACGGCGGCTGATGGAAGCTGTGATTACAGCGGCGAAAACGCAAGGTGCCGCAGGCGTCACTTTGACGACAGACCGGCAGGTGGCCTTCAACGCACCCTTCTATACCTCGGTGGGGTTTCGCATCCTGGGGGACGAGGAACGGTCGGCCGTTCTGACGCAGATCCTGGAGAACGAGGTTGCCCACGGTGCCGATCCGGCCAGACGCGTGGCCATGGCGCTTCGATTCTAAGTTTTTCACGTCGACTGCATGAAAATAAATAGCTTGAGCGGTTCGACGTTTTCGCGAACCGCTCAAGCTGACGGGCGTGCCATATATCTGCGAGATGGAACTAATGCCGGGCAGGCTTCCGGGCGAGCAGGCCGGTCGAGAGGGCGACGCCGGCACCCGTTACGATCGCTGCCGCAATGCCGGCCATGCCGATTTCCTCACCGAGCAGGAAGCCGCCGCCGATGGTGGCGAGAACGGGCGTGATGGCGGTGAAGGCTGCGGCCTGCGTGCCGCCCAGAGCCTGGACGGCAAGACCATAGGCGAGGGTGGCGGCAAGGCCGGACAGCAGGCCCTGGCTGACGATCTGCAGACCGATTTCCGGCAGCGGCACCGAAGTCAGCGAGCTGCCGAAGACGGCGACCAGTCCGAGGTGGATCAGGAACGACCAGACGGCGATGATGGCGCTGGATTGCACGGCGCTCAGGCCCGAGCGGCGGAAAGCGTGGGTGTAGCTTGCCCAGAGCAGGGCGGCGAGCGGCAGCAGCGTAAAGCCGGCCCAGGAGATCTGCACGCCGTAGAGGCTGCGGACCAGCAGGATGACGACGCCAGCGACGATGCCGCCGAGGCCGAGCCAGCGGGTCACATCCAGCCGCTCGCGAAACAGCAGCACGCCGATCAGCGCGGTTGCCAGCGGCATGGAGCCGCCGAGCAGAATGCCGGCCGCCGAGGCGGGCGTGAACTGAATGGCGAAGGTGGTCAGCTGGAAGAAGAGGGCGCCCGAGCCGCAGACCATCAGCGCCAGCAGTTTCAGCGACACGCCCTTCGGCAGCAGGCCGGTCCGCCACCAGACCGGGGCCAATACCAGTGCCGGCACGCCATAGCGGATGAGGCCGAGATCGATCGTGGTCATCTGCGTCTCGGCGGTGTGACGCGTGGCGAGAATCCAGTTTGCCCAGATCAATACGGTGACGATAGCGCCTGCATAGCCGATCGCGGTGGGTGTTGCCTTGCGGGTGGAGAGAGACAAAGCGGTCATCGACATATCCTTTCCAACTATCCTGTTTATTTTTGAATGAGGAAAAGATAGCGCCAAAGGCCGAGGCATGTCCTTGCTAGTTATGGCTCGAAAATCATGCTATGAGCAATAATCTGCCAATATTGCCAATTGAGCTTGCTGAAGATGCCAAAACTGGATAAATTCGATATTGCGATCCTCAACTGCCTGCAGGAGGACGCGCGCGCCACCAATGTCGAGATCGCCGAGCGCGTGAATCTCTCGCCGTCGCCCTGCCTGCGGCGCATTCGCAATCTGGAAAAATCGGGGCTGCTGCGCGGCTATCGAGCCGATATCGACCGGAAGGAGGCCGGGCTGGGCCTCACGGTCTTCGTGGAGCTCAAGGTCGGTCATCATACGAAGGAGAATTCCGAGGCACAGCAGGCCGCGCTGCTTGCCATTCCGGAGATCATCGCCTGCCACCTGATCTCGGGAACCGCAGATTTCCTGGCGGAGGTCGTGGTGGAGGATCTTGCCGCCTATGAAAAGGTGATGTCGGAGAAGCTTCTGGTCCTTCCCGGCGTGGTCGACATGCGCTCGAACTTCGCTATCCGCACCCTGAAAACCAACGGCGCGCTGAAATTGCCTACCCCGGAATGAAAAAGGGGCCGTTGCCGGCCCCTTCGTCGTCAGGGTTTGGTCATTCTCAGAGCATCGTACCGCTGAGGATCAGCAGTGCCACCGAGAAGTAGATCACCAGGCCGGTGACGTCGACCAGCGTTGCAACGAACGGCGCCGATGCGCTGGCCGGGTCGAGCCGCAGCTTCTGCAGAACGAAAGGCAGCATCGAGCCGGCAAGCGAACCGAAGGTGACGATGCCGATCAGGGCTGCAAAGACGGTCAAGGCGACGAGCTGCCAGTGCGGGCCGTAATCGAAGAGGCCGATGTTCTGCCAGAGTACGATGCGGGCGAAGCCGACGAGGCCGAGGATCGCGCCGAGCACGATGCCGGTCGGCAATTCGCGGATCGCGACGCGCCACCAGTCCGAAAGCTTGAGTTCGCCGAGCGCCAGGGCGCGGATGATCAGCGACGTCGCCTGCGAACCGGAATTGCCGCCCGAGCTCATGATCAGCGGGATGAACAGGGTCAGCACCACGGCCTTTTCCAGCTCGCCCTCGAAATGCTGCATGGCGCTTGCCGTCAGCATTTCGCCGAGGAAGAGGGCTGCGAGCCAGCCGGCGCGCTTGCGGATCATGCCGCCGAAGCTGATCTTCATATAGGGCTGGCCGAGGGCTTCCATGCCGCCGAACTTCTGGGCGTCCTCGGTCGTATCGGCGATCATCGTGTCGATGACGTCATCGACGGTGACGATGCCGAGCATATGACCCTTGTCGTCGACGACCGGAAGCGCCAGCAGGTCGTGCCGGCGGATCAGTCGGGCGACGTCTTCCTGCTTCATCAGCGGCGGTGCCGTGACCGGCGTGCCCTTCTGCGCCACGGTGAGAATACAGGCATCGGGCTCGCCGGTGATGAGACGGCGCAGCGTCACGACATGCAGCAGCACATGCGTCTCGTCGTCGAGCACATAGATGGCATAGACGGTTTCGCGGGAGCGCTCGACCTGGCGAACGTGATCGAGCGTCTGCGCGACGGTCCAGCTTGCAAGCACGCTGACGAATTCCGTCGTCATGATGCCGCCGGCCGTGCGGGGCGGATAGCCCATCAGGCCTTGGATTGCGACCCGGGCATGCTCGTCGAACGTGGCAAAGAGCCGGGCGCGGGTGTCGATATCCATTTCGAGGAGCACGTCGGCGACGCGGTCGTTGGACATGCCGTGCAGCAGCCGCGAGGCGTCTGCATTGCCCATGACTTCGAGAATGGTGTGTGCGTTGCGCAGTTCCGGCCGGTCGAGAATGCGCACGGCGCGCTCTTCCGGCATTTTGGCAAGGATGTTGGCAGCTTCTGCCACATCGACTGCGTTCAGAGCCTCGACGCGTTCCGCAATGGTTACGGCGCGATTGTTATTGATGAATGCACGAGCGGCATTGCCGGCCCGCATGGGAAAGCTGTTGATGTTCATTATAGCTCGCCTTTCCGGTCGATCCGCCGTCGTAGCGGATCGTGGCGAGCCGACAGGAGTCGGTTAGTGCACGAATGCTACTGACGGCAAAGGCAATCGACTACTACTGTCGCTAGGCATCGAAAGATGGCTCCGGTTAATCGGTATGGAAAAACGGTGTTTCCCATGTCGCGAGAAGTCGCGCCGAAGGCATGAAAAGTCAAGAGGCGGAAGCGCCTAAACGCGCGATCTTACGATAAAAATTTGTTTAGGCGGCTGCAATTTTTTGCGATGCAACAAAACCTTGTGCAAATACGTTTAAACAAAGCGGCCGGACGACATGCGCCCGGCCGGATTTGCCGTGAATTCCTGTCGTTCAGAAGCCCGCCAGGACCACCTTTCCCTTCATCTTTCCGGTCTCGACGAGGGCGTGCGCCTTCTTCAGGTTGGCCGCGTTGATCGTGCCCACGGTCTCCGTCAGCGTCGAGCGAATCTTGCCGGCATCCACCAGCTCCGCCACCTTCGTCAGCAGCCTGTGCTGCTCGATCATATCGGCGGTATGGAAGAGGGGGCGGGTGAACATCAGCTCCCAGTGGATCGATATCGCCTTGCGCTTGAAAGGCACGGCGTCGAGCGTCTTCGGATCGTCTATCAGGGCGAAGCGGCCCTGTGGCGCAATGGCATCGACGATCGAGCCGATATGATCCGATGTGTTGGTGGTCGAGAAGACGAAGGCCGGCGCACCGATATCGAGCGCTTCGATCTGCGGTGCAAGCGGCTTCGAATGGTCGATGACGTGATGGGCTCCCAGCTCCTTGACCCAGGCCTGGGTTTCCGGCCGGGATGCGGTGGCGATGACGGTGAGATCGGTCAAGGCGCGCGCGATCTGGATGGCGATCGATCCGACACCGCCCGCGCCGCCGATGATGAGGATCGCACTGGCGGTTCCGGGGACGGGGTCCTGTACTTTCAGGCGGTCGAACAGAGCTTCATAAGCCGTGATGGAAGTCAGCGGCAGCGCCGCCGCAGCCGGAAAATCGAGGCTCCTAGGCTTGGCGCCGACGATGCGCTCATCGACGAGATGGAACTCGGCGTTCGAGCCGCCGCGATTGATAGCGCCGGCGTAGAAGACCTCGTCACCCGGCTTGAACATGGTGACGTCGGGGCCGACCGCCCTGACGATGCCGGCCGCATCCCAGCCCAGGATCTTGTACTCGCCCTCGGCCGGAGCGACATTGGCGCGGACCTTGACGTCGACCGGATTGACGGAGACTGCCTTCACTTCGACGAGCAGATCGTGACCCTTGGCCTCGGGCGTCGGAAGCTCGACGTCGATCAGCGATGTTTCTGCGGTGATAGGCTGCGGTTGCTTGTAGGCGACTGCGCGCATGGGAGAAGCTCCTCGGTTTGTTGCACGGAGGCTAGATGCGCATTATCCTCAAAAGGTGCAAGAATGCACAAATTCTGTACGTAGGTACAAAAAGGATACTGTCGATGTCGGTTCCCCGCTCCAAGCTTGTCAGAAATTTTCCGGGGTGCCCGGTCGAGGCGACGCTGAGCCTGCTCGACGGCAAATGGAAGGGCGTGATCCTGTTTCACCTGATGGAGGGAACGCTGCGCTTCAATGAGATCCGCCGCAAGCTGCCGTCGGTGACGCAGCGCATGCTGACGAAGCAGTTGCGCGAGCTGGAGGAATCCGGGCTGGTGTCACGCACCGTCTTCCCCGTCGTGCCGCCGCGCGTCGACTACGCGCTGACGCCGCTCGGCGCCAGCCTGAAGCCGATCATCAAGGCGATGGCCGTATGGGGTGAGGAGAATGTGTTTTGCCACAACGGCCGGCAGGAGCTTGCCGGCCCGTCGATGTCATGCGTGACCGGTGCGACGCTCCAGGCCAACTGACACGATGAAAACGGCGAGACCGCCGACGGAGAGGACGGCGCCGACATAGCCGGTCGCGGCCGCCGTGAAGCCCCAGGAGATCACGAGGCCGCCGAGCCAGGCGCCGAGCGCGTTGGCGATGTTGAAGGCGGAGTGGTTGGAGGCGGCGGCCAGCGTCTGCGCATCCGCGGCCACGTCCATCAGACGGGTCTGCACGGCCGGACAGGCGGCAAAGCCGCAGCCGATCAGGAAGACGCAGACGCAGAGCATGACCGGATTGGCGGCCGTCAACGAAAACAGCGTCATGATGACGATGTTGAAGATCATCATGCCGCCGATCGTTCCCTTGATCGAAATGTCGCCCAGACGCGATCCGACGATGTTGCCGACATTCATGCCGATGCCGAAGAGCGCAAGCACGACCGGGACCATGGCGGAGCCAAGGCCCGCAACGTCGGTCGTCGTCGTGGCGACATAGCTGAAGATCGAGAACATGCCGCCGAAGCCGACGGCGGCGACACCGAGCGTCAGCCAGACCTGAACGCGCTTGAGCGCGCCGAGTTCGCGGGTAATGCTGGCGCCTTCCTCGACCTTGTCCTTCGGCAGGAAGAGGGCGATGAGCAGCATGGTGACGAGACCGACGCCGCCGACCATCATGAAAGCCGCGCGCCATTCGAGCAGCTGACCGAGGAAAGTGGCGATCGGGGTGCCGATCAACGTGGCGATCGTCAGGCCGAGCATGACCTGGCCGACGGCGCGGACACGGCGATGGACCGGCACCATGGAGGCGGCGACAAGCGCGGCGACGCCGAAATAGGCGCCGTGCGGCAGGCCGGTGATGAAGCGCAGCGCGGTGAAGCTTTCGAAGGTCGGCGCGAACGCGCTGGAAATATTGCCGGCGGCAAAGATCGCCATCATCAGCAGAAGCAGCGTGCGACGCGCCATCTTGGCGGCAAGAACGGCGATGATCGGCGCACCGACGACGACGCCGAGCGCATAGGCGCTGATGACGTGGCCTGCCTCCGGCGTGGTGACGCCGAAAGTATCCGCCACGTTGGGCAGCAGGCCCATGATGACGAATTCGCCCGTGCCGATGCCGAAGCTGCCGACGGCCAGGGCCAGCGTCACAAGCGCAATGGCGGTGCGCGAGGGCGCTTCCACGGCGGTTTGGGTATCGAGGGCCTCGACGGCAATATCGCTCACGAAAACTCCTTGGGCGGCAAGCCGGGCTAAGCGCCGCGAATCAGGCAGCAAACCCCGTCGTTCGGCGTTCAGTGCATCGGAATGGAATAAGGAACTGGAGGGGCATGGACATGCCTCAGAGGATAGTATCGATGACAACGATACTTCTGTCGCGTGCATTTTTTGCAGCGCAGCATGTCGTATCGTGCATAAGTAGGTGGCGCGCGGTCGGACGAAACAGTTGCAACGCTTGAAATCGCACTGTCCAAAACCATCTGTGAACAAGCGCGCGGGATTTCAGCCCCTGACCGAAACACAATTTGCGGAAAACCAAGAGCCCCAATGAAATTGATCGGCTTTTTCAATCGTGATGGCGGTACGTTCCGGACGACCGACATGGCTGCCTACGAGAAGAGAGCGGAACAGGTCTTCCGCGATGCCGGCCATGATTTCGAAGCTGTGGTCGTGGAAGGGCGCAACGTCGTGTCGGCGATGGAGCGCGCGGCCCGTCGCGACGACATTGACGGCATTGTCGCCGGCGGCGGCGATGGCACGATTTCGGCCGCTGCCGCCATCGCCTGGAAGAACGGCGTCGCGCTCGGCGTCATTCCGGCCGGGACCATGAACCTCTTTGCCCGTTCGCTGCGGCTGCCGCTCGATATCTGGCAGACCCTGACCGTGTTGGCGACAGGCGAGGTCGATAACGTCGATATCGGCAGCGCCAATGGCCGCGCCTTCGTGCACCAGTTTTCGGCGGGCCTGCATGCGCGCATGGTGCGCTATCGCAACGGCTATACCTATCGCTCGCGCATCGGGAAAATGTCCGCCAGCACGCGCGCCGCCTTTGGCGTGATTGCCAACCCGCCGGAGTTCGACGTCGATTTCGAGGCCGGCGATGTTCGCGAGCGTCGGCATGTCTCGGCGATTTCGGTCTCCAACAATCCCTTCGGCGCCAATGCGCTGCTTTATGCCGACAGCCTGCGCAGCGGCGAACTGGGCTTTTACACCGCAAAACCGCTGCGGCCGCTCGGCGTCGCCCGCCTCGCCATCGACATATTGCGCGGACGGGTTCGCCAGAATACCGATGTGATGATCATGCATGCGCCGGAAGTGCATCTGCATTTTCCGAATCTGCGCCAGCTCGCAAACTGCGTCATGGACGGTGAACTCCTGCCGCTGGAGCGCGACGTGACGTTGAGGGTCCATCCCGGCGAGCTCAAGGTCATGGTCGAGCAGGGAACCGCGATCAAGGTCGCTCGCGAGGGCGCCGTCGACAGCATGGCCGTCTGAAACCGTCAGAGGCGCGGCAGGTAGGTCCGGTAGTCGAAATCGGAAACGCTGCGCAGGTAGCGGATCGCCTCCTTGTGCTTCGTATCGCCGTAGAGCTTCTGATACCGCTCGCCGAAGATGTCGGCGACGAAGGCCGAGGCACGGAAGCGTTCCACCGCCGTTAGGAAATCATGCGTCAGCCGCGGCGCATCGGCCGGCACGTAAGCCGGCGTGGTTTCCTCGCCGGGATCCAGCTCATTCTCCAGCCCGAGCAGCATGCCGCCGAGGATCGCCGCCAGCATCAGGTAGGGATTGGCGTCGGCGCCGGCGACGCGGTGCTCGATGCGCGCGCCCGGCCCATCCTTTTCGGGAATGCGTACGGCCGTGCCGCGATGGCCATAGCCCCAGGTCAGGTCGACGGGAGCGAACGAGCCCGGCTGGAAACGGCGATAGGAATTGGCATAGGGCGCAAAGACCAGTTGCGCATCCTGCAGCGTCTGCAGCAATCCCGCGCAGACCGACTTCAGTTTCCTTGGCTCGCCGCCCGCCGCATCGAGGACATTGCGGCCCTGATCGTCGACGATGCTGGCATGGACGTGCAGCCCCGAGCCGGCGTGGTCGGTATAGGGCTTGGCCATGCAGGTCGATTTCAGGCCGTGCTTGCGTGCGGCCTGCTCGGCCACGCGCTTGAGCATGATGCAGTCGTCGGCCGCGGCCAGCGCGTCCGGGCGATGCAGCAGGTTGACTTCGAACTGGCCGGGCCCGAATTCCGCCGTCGTCGCATCCGCCGGCAGCCCTTGCGCTCTCGCGTAGCTGCGCAGCGTTTCGAGATAGTCCCCGAGAAGATCGACGGCATCCATGTCGTAGAGCTGGAAGCCGTTCGGCTCGCCCTGGTAGGTCAGCGCCGCAGGCGGCGAGGGGGTGCCTCTTTCGCGCCAGTCTCCGGCGAGCAGATAGAATTCCAGCTCGGTTGCCACTACCGGCGTCAGGCCGAGCGCCTTGTAGCGATCGACCACGGCGGCAAGAATGGCGCGTGGATCCTGAAAGCTCGGGGTGCCGTCGAGCTCATGCATGGTGGCCAGCACCTGCTTCGACCCCGGCGGCGCCCAGGGCATGTCCGCCAGCGTGCGCTTGTCCGCAACGCATGTTCCGTCCGGATCGCCGATCGTCAGCGACAGGCCGGTGATGTCGTCGTTGTCGTCGCCCCATATGTCGAGCGATTGCGTCGAGGTCGGCAGCCGCACAGCGCCGGACCAGACCTTCTTTTCGGCCGCGATCGGGATCTGCTTGCCCCGCAGCCGGCCGTTCATGTCCGATATCAGCACCTCGATGCGCGCGTTACCTTCGGTTGCGTTGTCGGCCGCCATGCTCTTGTAAATCCCCCATGCTCACGGCATGGTCGTAAACGATGATAGCTTTCAGTCAAGTCTGGCTGCGCTGCGCCTGGAGCTTAGCCCCTCACCCTAGCCCTCTCCCCGCATTCGCGGGGAGAGGGGACTGCCCGATGCTCAGTCTCGCTCACGGCAGCATATGGCAGGAAAACTCCCTCGCCCCGTTCTACGGGGAGAGGGCTGGGGTGAGGGGCCATGCACATCGTCGCGGCACAGGCGGATTTGCCTGTGAGGCGCCAATTCAAAGAGGGTTCGAATAAACCATGTCCGACACGCCAAGCCGCTCCAATCTCGCCGCCCTCGACGCCGCCCACCACCTCCATCCCTTTGCGGATATGAAGAAGCTCAATGCCGATGGCGCGCGCGTCATCCAGCGCGGCGAGGGCGTCTATATCTTCGATGCGGAAGGGCGGAAGTATCTGGATGGCTTTGCCGGCCTCTGGTGCGTGAACATCGGCTATGGGCGGACCGAAATCGCCGATGCCGTCGTCAGGCAGATGAACGAGCTGCCCTATTACAATACCTTCTTCGGCACCACGACGACGCCCGCGACGCTTTTGGCCGAGAAGGTCTGCGCCCATGCCGGGCCGCAGTTCAACCACGTCTTCTTCACCAATTCCGGTTCCGAGGCCAACGATACCTGGTTCCGCATGGCTCGAGTCTATTGGGGCGCCGTCGGCAAGCCGACGAAGAAGACCGTCATCGCCCGCAAAAATGGCTATCACGGCTCGACCGTCGCCGGCGCCAGCCTGGGCGGCATGAAGTACATGCACGAGCAGGGAGATCTCCCGATCCCCGGCGTCGTCCACATCGGCCAGCCCTATTGGTATGCCGAGGGTGGCGATCTCTCGCCGGAAGAATTTGGTCTCAAGATCGCCCGCGAACTCGAAGCCAAGATCGACGAACTGGGTGAGGAGAATGTCGCGGCTTTCGTCGCCGAGCCGGTGCAGGGCGCCGGCGGCGTCATCATCCCGCCATCGACCTATTGGCCCGAAATTGCCCGCATCTGCAAGGCGAGGAACATTCTGCTCGTCTGCGACGAAGTCATCTGCGGCTTCGGCCGCCTCGGCGCATGGTTCGGCCATCAGCATTTCGGTGTCGAACCCGATCTTGCGCCGATCGCCAAGGGCCTGTCCTCCGGCTACCTGCCGATCGGCGGCGTGCTCGTCAGCGATCGCATCGCCGATGTGCTCATCAACGAGGTCGGCGAATTCAACCACGGCTTCACTTACTCCGGCCATCCGGTCTGCGCCGCCGCCGCGCTCGAGAATTTGCGAATCCTTGAGGAGGAACGGCTGATCGAGCGTGTTCGCGACGAGATCGGTCCCTATTTCGCGAGAGCCTGGGGCAGCCTTGCGGATCACGACATGGTCGGCGAAGCCGTCAGCATCGGTCTGATGGGCGCGTTGCAGCTTGCCGCCGACAAATCCACCCGTCGCCGCTTCGACAAGCCGGATGCGGTGGGCTCGGCCGTGCGCAACCATGCGCTGGCGAACGGTCTGGTGCTGCGCGCAACCGGCGACCGCATGCTGGCCTCGCCGCCGCTCGTCATCAGCCATCGTGAGGTAGACGCGATGGTGCGCATCGCACGCGGCGCGCTCGATGCCGTTTGGGCAGAGGTAAAGCCGTAGGAAAGGGCGGCACGCGCGGAGACGTGCCGCTTACTTCGGATAGACCCACCCATAGGCAAAGGACGCCATCTCGCCGGGCTTGCCATGGATATATTGCACGCCGGCAAGCTTGGTGTCCGGCGTCGCATATTGCGGACCGAGCGTATCGCGCAGCCAGTTCGACAATTCCACCGGCATGACGCCATTATCCTTGCCGGGGCGCCACACGATCAGGATCGGCCGGCTGGCAGTCCATTCATAGTCCCTCTTCAGGTTCGGGAAGAAGAGCGACATGGCCGGAACGTCGGGAAGCTGCAGGTGCAGATTGCCGGCGGGCAGCCATCCGTCGGTCAGCACCAGGCCAGGCCTCTTGCCCTCGGCGGCCACAATCTGCTGCACGAAGGCCGGATAGGGCGTGTTGTAATGGTCGAAGGCACCGAACCACGACGGGAAAAAGGTGCGGATCAGCAGCAGCGCCGGGATGACGACCATCATGACGAGCGGCACGTAGAAGAAGCGCTTGCCGAAATCCGCGGCCTTGATCCCGGCAATTTCCATCTTCAGGCAAAGATAGATCGGCAGCAGGAACAGGAAGGGCAGCAGCCAGCGGTCGCGCATGTCGGTCATGCCGATGGTGACGATCAGGATGACTATGAGAATGGCGATGACGGCCAGAAGGATCTCGAAGAAGCGGGTCCATTCGTTCGACCGCCCGAGATTCTTGAGCAGGCTCTTGCCGAAGACCAGCGCATAGACGACGAGCGTCGGCGCACTGATGACGAGAATCAGCCTGAGGAACTTCACCGGTCCCTTCACGAACTTCGCGAAGGCGCCATCCGGTGCGTTTTGCTCCATGATGCCGAGCGTGCGGCCGGAGGCGAGGCCGAGATTATGCATCAGCCAAAGGCCGTGCGGCAGGAAGATCAGCACGGAGATGACGATGGTGAGCAGGAAGCGCTTGTCGAAGACCCTTGCGCGCCCCTGAGGATGCAGCAGCACGGCGACGAAGGCACCGGCCACGAGCAGCGCGAAATTGTATTTCGACAGCATGCCGAGGCCGAGCGCGACGCCGGTGAAGATATAGGAGCCGAGGCTCGGGGCCTTCAGCGTGCGGATCACGCCCCAGAGAAACAGGTTGATGGTGACGAGCTGCGCCACGGTATGCGTCAGATCGCGCTGGGCCTCCCAGAAGAACTGCGGGATGGTGAGCAGAGACAGCGTCGCGATCGCCGCAAAAACCTTGTCGGTCAGCACTTCCCGGGCCAGCCGGTAATAGCTGACATAGACCAGGAAGAGGAAGAGGTTCTTGACGCTGGAGATCGCCGCCAGCGAAAGCCCGAAAACGGACACGACGATCGACTGCACCCAGTTGTAGAGCGGCGGCTGCGAGTCGTAGCCGAAGGTCAGCCATTGCGAAAACAGCGCCTGCTGCGACTCGTCGTAGCGCAGGCCGTGCGGCATGGCGAGGCGCACGAGGAATTCGATCAGGAAATAGCCGGCAAGCAGGGGAATGACGGCATCCGGTCGGCGGACCAGAAACCTATGCATCCTGATGATCCCTGTCGAAGATCTTGCGCACGATGTAGTTCGGCGAGAGATCGTCGCGATAGTAGATGCGTGCGATCATTTCGGCGAGGATGCCGGTCGTGATCATCTGCACGGACGACAGCAGCAGCACGACGCCGACCAATAGCAGCGGCCGGTTGCCGATATCGTCGCCGAAGATGAACTTGTCGACGAAGAGCCAGAGCAGGATCAGGCCGGCCAGCGCACCGAGGCCGAGGCCGAGCGAGCCGAAGAAGTGGCCCGGCCGCGCCTTGTAGCGCATGAAGAACATCACCGACAGCAGGTCGAGAATGACGCGGAAGGTGCGCGAAATCCCGTATTTCGAGGTGCCATGCTGGCGGGCATGATGCGTGACGGGAACTTCGCCGATGCGCGAGCTCGGCACGACGCCGGCGACCCAGGCAGGGATGAAGCGGTGCATCTCGCCCATCAGCTTCACCTGCTTGATGATGGAGGCGCGGTAGATCTTCAGGCTGCAGCCATAGTCGTGCAGCTTGACGCCGGTGATGCGGCCGATCAGGTAATTGGCGCACCAGGAGGGAATCTTGCGCAGCAGGAGGCCGTCCTGACGGTTCTTGCGCCAGCCGACGAGCAGGTCGAGCTGCCGCCGCTCCAGCTCCTCGACCATCGAGGGGATGTCCTTCGGGTCGTTCTGCAGGTCGCCGTCCATGGTGGCGATGAGGCGGCCGCTGGCCGCATCGATGCCGGCCTGCATGGCGGCCGTCTGGCCGAAATTGCGCTGCAATTCGACGATGCGCAGCGTCAGCCCCTCCCGCGGAAGGGATCGGCGCGCATTGGCGAGCGTCGCGTCGGTGCTGCCGTCGTCGACCAGGATCAGCTCCCATGGCCTGGAAAAGCTCGTCATGGCGGTGCAGATGCGCTCGATGAGCGGTCCGACGCTTTCTTCCTCGTTGAAGACGGGCACGACCAGCGAAAGCTCGAGGGGGCTTGCTGGATCGGCCTGGGGGAGGGTCGACTCTGCCGTTGTCTGCAACTCTACTTTCTCCTAAAAGACCGGCAGAACCTGCCGGACGGAACGAGCGATAAATCCGGTTTCAGCCTCCGCTCGCATTTGGGTGCCCTAACTACATGAAGACTCCGATGGTTGCCAGCCGACAGAATTGGTTTATTCGCAACCGAATGATGCTACTGACGCTCGCTGTCGTCGTGGCCTACGCCGCCTTCATCGAGTGGTTCTGGGGTTGGAGTTCCATCCTGGCGCAGTGGGGCAAGGTCGGCGCCCTACCGATCCTTCTGGCGCTTGCGCTTCTGACCGGCACCTATTTCCTGCGCACCTGGCGCATCTACGATTACTTCCCGAAGGAGACATCGGGTCATTTCGCAGCTCTGTTCCGCGTCACGCAGGTCCATAACCTTCTGAACATCATGATGCCGTTTCGCACCGGCGAGACCAGCTTCCCGGTGCTGATGCGCTCGGAATTCGGTATTCCGCTGGCGCGCGGAACCTCGGCGCTGTTCGTCATGCGGCTGCTCGATCTGCACGCCTTGCTCGCGGCCGCCGGCATCGGTCTTGCGCTTGCCTCGCCCTATCGTGGTCTTGCCTGGATCATATGGGTGGCTTTCCTGTTGCTGCCCGTTGCGGGCTTTGCCTCCCGCCGGCCGTTGATCCGCCTTGCCGCCCGCCTCCTGCCCAGAAAGGCGCAAGGGCTGGTGCACGAGCTGGAGCGCGGCCTGCCGGTCGACGCGGGTGCCTTCGCGCGCGCCTGGCTGACGACGGTGGTCAACTGGCTGGTCAAGGTCGCGGTCCTTGCCTGGGCGCTCGGGCTCATGAACGTCACGCCGCTGTCTGCAAGCTTCGGCGGCGCGCTCGGCGGCGAACTGTCCTCCGTCCTGCCGGTGCACGCGCCGGGCGGCGTCGGCACCTATCCGGCCGGCATTACTGCGGGTGCCATGGCGTTCGGGGCTTCGAGCGAGAAGGCGGCAATCGAAAATCTGGCGCAGGCCAGCATCAACGCTCACCTCTTGATCGTGGTTTCGGCGCTGACGGGCACCGCGATCGGATTGCTTGCCTCGCGCAAGCGCGCCTGATCCGCCTATTGGCGAGCCGTGTCGTCGAGTTCCGCCAGGCGCTTGCGCAGAAATGCCTGCTCCGGTCCTTGCTGGCACAGTGAAAGCGCCGTTTCGTAGGCCTGCCGCGCTTCGTCCGGCCGTCCGAGCCGGCGCAGGAAATCGGCTTTCGCGGCATGGCCGAGGTGATATCGCGCCATGCGCTCTTCGTGGAGCAGCCGTTCGACGATTGAAAGCGCCGCCGCAGGGCCGTCGCGCATGGAAACGGCCACGGCCCGATTGAGTTCGATCACCGGGGAGGGACTGGCCGTCAGCAGCAGGTCGTAGAGCGTCACCAACTGCCGCCAGTCGGTATCGTCTGAAGTCTCCGCGCGGGCATGTTCTGCCGCGATTGCGGCTTGCAGCGCATAGCTGCCGACGCTTTCCGCCGCCATCGCCAGGGCCGCTAGCGCCAAGCCTTCCCGGATCTGGCCGCGATCCCAAAGTGTGCGATCCTGATCGGCAAGCAGCACGAGATCGCCGGCCACGTCGGTGCGCGCAAGCCGCCGTGAATCCTGCAGTAGCATGATTGCCAGCAGCCCTTCGACCTCCGAATCCGGCAGCAACTGCAACAGCAGCCTGCCGAGCCGAATGGCCTCGGCCGCGAGATCGGCGCGGACGATGGCCGGGCCGGAGGATGCGGAATAGCCTTCGTTGAAGACGAGGTAGATGACATGCAGCACCTGCGCCAGCCGCTCCGGCAGCTCGGCCTTGCCGGGCACCTCGTAGGGGATATGGGCTGCGCGGATGCGGTTCTTGGCGCGGACGATGCGTTGAGCGACGGTTGGCGCCGGGATCAGGAAGGCATGGGCGATCTCTTCCGTCGTCAGCCCGCAGACCTCGCGCAACGCCATCGCCATGCGTGCCTCCGCCGGGATGAGGGGATGGCAGCAGGTGAAGATCAGCCGCAGCATGTCGTCCTCGATCTCCTGGCTTTCGGCGATCTCCATCGCCTCTCCCTCCGGGTAAAGGCTGTCGGCAATGTCCGAACGAGCGGCGTCGAAACGCGTTCGCCGCCTTATGTGGTCGATGGCGCGAAAGCGCCCGGCGGAGACGAGCCAGGCGTAGGGATTGGCGGGAATCGTCTCCTCCGTCCATTGCTGCGCCGCCGCGGCGAAGGCATCGTGGAGCGCTTCCTCCGCCCGGTCGAAATCGCCGAGCAGACGGATCAGCGTTGCCAGCACGCGGCGCGAGTGGCTGCGATAGATGCCTTCGATGGTCTGGCTCGGCGACACGGGCGTCAATATGTCTCCGCCAGGTCGCCCTGAAGGGTCAGGATACGAACCGGACGAATTTCTATGGCGCCGTAACGCGCCGAGGGAATGCCTCGGGCGATATCGGCCGCGCTATCCAGATCCGGCGCCTCGATGAGATAGAAACCGGCCAGATATTCCTTCGTCTCCACGAACGGCCCGTCCGTCACCGAAAATGCGTCGCCATCCGGTCGGATGACGATCGATTTGTTTCGAAGCTCCAGTGCATCCGAAACGATCAGGGTGCCGTCCTGCCGCAGGCCTTCGTCATAGACGAAATGCTCGCCGATCAGGTGGTTCATCTCGCTTGGCGTCAGCCGTCCGTCGACATCGACGGATGTGTAGATCAGGCATAGAAACCGCATGTCTTTTCCTTTCTCAGTCATTCGTCCGGAAAGCGGATATCGAAGGCGGCGCGCACCTCGATCATGCCGTAGCGGGCAACGGGGAAGGTGGCCGCTATTCGCGTCGCTTCCTCCATGTCCCGCGCCTCGATCAGCACGAAGCCGCCGAGATGCTCCTTTATTTCAGCGAAAGGGCCGTCGGTGACGGCAGCTTCGCCCCTGCGCACGCGAACCGTTCTCGCGGTGTGCGGCTCGCGCAGCGCGTTGGCGACGATGATGTGGCCGCTGTCGCGCAGCCGGTTGTCGTTGTCGATCGAATCCTGGGTCAGCTTTCGCCCTTCCTCTACGGAAAGCTTGGCGATCTCGGCGGTTTCGAACCAGACCTGGCAAAGGAATTTCATCGCGGCCTCCTCAAGCGTCCGGGCCGAAAGAATAGATCGGCCGCACCTCGATGCTGCCGAGCTTGGCGAGCGGAATGCCCGCCGCAACGCGGATCGCATCGTTCAGGTCTTTCGCTTCGATCAGGATGAAGCCGCCGAGATATTCCTTGGTTTCGATAAAGGGTCCGTCCGTCACCGATGTCTCGCCGTTGCGAACCCGCACCGTCACCGCCGAGCGTGGCGATTGCAGCGCTTCGGCATGGATCATGTGGCCGCTCGCTGTCAGGTCGCGGTCATAGCCGAGTGAATCCGAATCCAGCCTGTGCTTTTCCTCTTTCGTCATGGTGTCGAGCACCGTGCCGTCGAACCAGACCTGGCAGAGATATTTCATCACAGCGTCTCCTCTCTCGATTTTGCTGACAGCCATAGACGAGCGGCCGCCAAGCAAATCGACATCCCGATCCGCAGCATGACAAAAATTTCCAGCTCTGTCGAAAACGAACGACGCCGGTCGACCAGTTCCGTCATCACCAGAGGAGTGACGGAAATGTACAGCCTGGAAGCTGCAATCGTGCATTACTGGCAAAGAAAGACGTTGTCGGAAGCGGAACTGCTGGAAGCGGCGGATGCCGGGAGGGTCGTGTTCCGTATCTGGATCGGACTTGCGGGTTTCGCCCTGCTGATCCTGTGCCTGAACCTAGGGGCCGCGCCAAACGACGAACGGCCGCAAGTCGCGGCCGCTGGCAGGATGATTTCGGTGTCCGTTGACGGACAATAGGCTCGAAGCCCCGGCGCCTATTGGAACGCCGTTTCGAAGAAGCTGCGCAGCTTGCGCGAATGCAGCTTCTCCGGCGGCATTTCGGCCAGCTTCTGGATGGCGCGGATACCGATCTGCAGATGCTGGTTCACCTGCGTGCGGTAGAAGGCGGTCGCCATCCCCGGCAGCTTCAGCTCGCCGTGTAGCGGCTTGTCCGAGACGCAGAGCAGCGTGCCGTAGGGAACGCGGAAACGGAAGCCGTTGGCGGCGATCGTCGCCGATTCCATGTCGAGGGCAACGGCGCGGGCCTGCGACAGGCGCTTGACCGGGCCTGCCTGGTCGCGCAGTTCCCAGTTGCGGTTGTCGATGGTGCCGACGGTCCCCGTGCGCATGATGCGCTTCAGCTCGAAGCCCTCATAGCCGGTGATTTCGGCAACGGCGGCTTCCAGCGCCACCTGCACTTCGGCCAGCGCCGGGATCGGCACCCAGACCGGCAGGTCGTCGTCCAGAACGTGATCCTCGCGCATATAGGCATGGGCGAGCACGTAGTCGCCGAGCCGCTGGCTGTTGCGCAGGCCGGCGCAGTGGCCGAGCATCAGCCATGCATGCGGGCGCAGCACGGCGACGTGGTCGGTAATCGTCTTGGCGTTGGAGGGACCGACACCGATGTTGATCATGGTGATGCCGGCATGTCCCTTCTTCTTCAGATGGTAGGCCGGCATCTGCGGCAGCCGTGGCGGCGTCGTGTCGCCCTCCGGCTGGCTTGCGCCGGCCGGCGTGATGATGTTGCCGGGCTCGACGAAGGCTGTGTAGCCGTCACCGCCCTTGGCCATCAGGTCGCGCGCCCACTTGCAGAACTCGTCGATGTAGAACTGGTAGTTCGTGAACAGCACGAAATTCTGGAAATGCGCGGCACTTGTTGCCGTGTAGTGGACGAGACGGGCCAGCGAATAGTCGATGCGCTGCGCCGTGAAGGGCGCAAGCGGCGACGGCTCGCCCGGCGGCGGGATGTATTCGCCGTTGGCGATCTCGTCGTCGGTGGTGTTCAGGTCAGGCGTATCGAAGAGGTCGCGCAGCGGAATGTCCTCGAAGGCCGTGGCGGATGCTTCCACGTAGGCGCCTTCGCCGAATGCGAAGTGCAGCGGGATCGGCGTGGTCGATTCCGACACCACCACCGGCACCTTATGGCTGCGCATCAGCAGCGTCAGCTGCTCCTTGAGGTAGTGCTTGAAGAGGTTGGGGCGGGTGATCGTCGTCGTATAGACGCCCGGCGCCGTGACATGGCCGTAGGAAAGGCGCGAATCGACATGGCCGAAGCTTGTCGTCTCGATGCTGACCTGCGGATAGAAGGCCCGGTAGCGCGCCGTGACCGGCGAGCCCTTGGCGAGCCTGGTGAAATTCTCGATCAGGAACGCGGTATTGCGCTCGTAGAGCTCCGTCAGCGCTTCGACGGCTTTGCCCGGATCATCGAAGGTGCGCGGCTGGAACGGGCTTGGGGAGGAGATGTCGTTGGGTGAAAAAGAAGAGATTCTGTTGCTCATGCGCCATTATAGAGTGTCGTCGGTTACAAGCAAACGACGTTGCAAGCCATGGTTCGGATTCTCGCAGCTATTTTTGCAGCCATCCCCAAGGCTCGCGCGGCGCCATGCGCAGGCGTTCGTTACTGTATGGTCGTGCAATATGGCGTGCCGGCCTCAACGCAGGTGAAGCTTGCTCCGAAATGCGATTGCGCGCCGCTGCGGCCCGCGTGTTCTACCGCAACCGAGAAGCTGAATGCAAAGATGGCGGCAAACAGCATGATGATGACGAAACGCCGTGCCATGATGATCGAGTTCATGTTCCTGGCCCTACCCAGTGCCCTATACTGGACACTGTTTTGCCATGGTCAGGCTGAACAGGTGCTGAGATACCGGTTCATCTAGCGTTCAGAAATATTACCGGTTTCGAACCGATGCATACGCCCGTCCTTGGGCAAGCAACAAGGATCCGCCTGCCGATGGCGGGCGGATCCGAAAGGCTTTTCCGGAAGAGGAAAGCGTCGTCTCAGAGCCTCGTCCAGGTCTGAGACTTGCAGAATACCTTGAGCACGCAGCCCTTCATCCTCACGCTATTGCCGCTCACGGTGCCGGAGCCGCTATAGGTCTTGTCTTCGGAGGGGTCGGTGAGTTCGCCGGTATAGCTGCTGCCCTTGCCCTGCATCTTGCCGATCTGCCTGCCGGCATATTTGCCTGTTTTCAACGTCACGCAATAGCTGTCGGCGCAGGGGGCGATGACGGCGGTGTCGCCGTCGAGCGTTTTCCAGTTGCCGACGATCGGCTCTTCGGCAAAGGCCGCGCTCGTGCTCATCAGCAGTGCGGCGGCAAGAATGGTGGCACGGATCATAGCGTTGTTCCTTCCCGGACGCGGCCCGGCACGACCGCCGGAAACGCGCGCGAGATTATCTGACGCGAACGTAAAGGTAAATATGGTTCTCGGAGCACAAAACTGCTGTCCCAGCGGGTTTCCGCGCATCGTCGAAACACAGCATCGAATTGGAGCGTGCTCTTTTTATGATGAAGGAAGAGTTTAAATCCAAATCCTAACGAAACGTAAAGACCGCCCGAAAATCCTTAATTTGCAAGGGAAGCGATGTTTAACAAAATCCCAAGTTTACCAAGCATTTGCACTTTGTTTGCATCGAATTAATCATGCATTTTAGGCGTTTTTTGAAAGCCGTCTGCGATAGTGAAGCCATCAAACGAGCGGGGCAAACCCGCCGGCCGGAAGAACCGGAAAGCCGCGAACGACGGCAAGGTTCGGACGGAAAACAGGGCAGATACGAACAGAAGTAAGACAGGGACAAAACCGATGGCACGCTTTGAAACGCCGATGTCTGGAATGGCTATGATGGGTGGTAACAGCGCCGATGCCCTTTGCGAACTGGGCGTGAACTACGCGACCGGCAGGGGCTGCGCCGCAGACCTCGTTGCCGCCCATAAATGGTTGAATATCGCCGCCATCCGTGGCAGCGAGCGCGCCGCCGAGCTTCGTGCCGACGTCGCCGCGACCTTGACCAAGATGCAGCTCGCAGCAGCGCTGCGCGCCGCCCGCGAATGGATGACGACGCACTGACGCGTGCCGCAAGGAATACGACTTACCGACTGATCTCGAAGGAGGGGATGTCGGCGGTCGAGGGAGAGGCGAGCGCCGAAATGATGAAAACCGCGACCGGCCGGAACAAGGCCGGCGCGGTTTCGTCGTTTCAAGGCAGTTTCAGGAAAGGTGCACAGCGGCTTTCCCTCCGCAATCGCATGGGAAGATCGACGTGCGGCGATAGGGCGAGCTGCCGGATCGCCGCAGGCGTCAGCCGATCGCCTTCAGCACCTTTGGCAAGGCTTCGGCCAGAAGATCCAGGTCCTGTCCGGGGCCGACGCTGACGCGGATGCAGCGGTTGAGCGGCGCCACGCCCGGCATGCGTATGAAGACGCCATGCTGGATCAGCCCGTCGACGATCGCGCGCGCATAGAGGCCGTCCCGGCCGCAATCGATGGCGACGAAATTGGTGGCGGAGGCGAGAGGCAGCAGCCCGTTGTCGCGGGCAATCGCGCCGATATCCTCGCGCGCGCTCCGGATCCTGCCGACCACGTCGGAAAGATAGGCCTGGTCCTTCAGTGCGGCGAGAGCCGCCACGGTCGCCAGCCTGTTCATGCCGAAATGATTGCGGATCTTGTCGAAGGTCAGCACGGTCTCGGGCATGCCGATGGCGTAGCCGACGCGGGCGCCAGCCAGCCCGTAAGCCTTGGAGAAGGTGCGGGTGCGCAGGACGTTCGGCAGGTCGATCAAGGCGGAGATATCAGGCAGCGAGCTTGCGGGCCCGGTCTCGCTATAGGCTTCGTCGAGGATCAGCAGGCAGTTTTCCGGCAGGGCGCGGGCAAAGGCGACGATCTTGTCCGCTTCCCACCAGCTTCCCATCGGATTGTCGGGATTGGCGAAATAGACGAGCGGCGCATTCTCGCGCTTGACCGCTTCCAGCAACCCATCGAGGTCTTCGCGATCATTGACATAGGGCACGGTGACAAGCCGGCCGCCGAAGCCTGCGACATGGAAATTGAAGGTGGGATAGCCGCCGAGCGAGGTGACGACCGGCGTGCCCGGTTCGATGACCATGCGTGCGATCAGGCCGAGCAGGCTGTCGATGCCTTCGCCGACGGCGATATTGGCCGCCTGAACGCCGAGATGTGCCGCAAGCGCCTGCTTCAGCTCGAAATTTTCCGGATCGTTGTACATCCAGATGTCGCCCGCCTGCTCGCGCATGGCGGCGAGAACGGAAGGCGCCGGCCCGAAACCGTTTTCATTGGCGCCGATGCGGGCTTTGACGCTCAGCCCGCGCTGGCGCTCCAGCGCTTCGGGGCCGACGAAGGGTACGGTGGAGGGAAGGGCGCTGATCAGCGGCGTGAAGCGCGAGAAGGCGGACATGCTGGCTTTGTTTCCCGAATTCAGTTGCAAGGCGCAGCACAATAGGCCCTTGGCGGACCGTTGCAAGAGCGGAAAGGCGCGGCTTGCGGATTGTGCCAGCAGCAGCCAATCCCGTCAGGATCGCAGGGCGAGTTCGCCGAGATGTCGCCGCACCCATTTCACTTCTTCCGAAGCCGTGCGGTGGAAATGTCGCTTGAAGTCGCGGCTGAATTGGGCAGCGCTGACATAACCGACCGATAGCGCCACATCCGCAATTGTCCGGTCCTGGCGGGCCATCATCAGCCTTGCCTCGTGAAGTCGCATCGCCTTGATGTATTGCATGGGGCTGCTGCCCGTCAGCGCCTTGAAATGCGCGTGATAGGAAGGGACGCTCATCCCCGCGTCGCGAGCGAGGTCTGTCACCGAAACCTCCGAATTGTAGGCTTCCCGCAGCCGACCGAGGCTCTGCACGATCCTCCCCGATGGACCTCTTTGCCGAAGCGCTGAAATCAAAGCGGCGCCCTGCGGGCCGACGAGCACGCGGTAGTGCAGCTCGCGCAAGATGCCTGCGCCCAGAACCGCCGTCTCCATGGGGTCGCCGAGTGTCCGCAATAGCCGCAGCACGACATCCTCGATAGCCGGTTCCATTCTGCTCGAGACGAGGCTTTTCGCCTTGTCGGGTGCCGGCCCGGAGCGCCGCATTTCCACTTCCGAGGCGACCTCCGCGCCCAGCGTCATGTCGAACTCGATATAGACGGCAAGCAATGGCCGTTCCGGGCTGGCAACGGATTCCATCCGGAATGGAACGGGCACCGACACCGCCAGATAATGCTCCTCGTCGTAGAGATAGGCTTCGCCCTCAAGCATGCCCTGCTTGCGGCCCTGCAACACGAAGACCGCACCCGGCTTGTAGAGGACAGGAACGTCGTGGAGGACCGTTTCGGTCCGGAGGATGTGGACGTCGGAAAGCCCGGTCGGATTGTAACCCTGACGGGGGGCGAGATGCCCCGCCAGTTCCACAAGTTCGCCGCGCTTCGTCCGCCCGGTCTCGATGCTCATAGGATTTGGCAAGCTATTCATAGGTTCTGCAATCGTTATGCGCCGATACTCAGACTATCAGTCAAAAACATCGAGCAATCAACAAGAGAGTATCAACGATGTCACGGAAGACCTTCTTCATTACAGGTGCCAATTCAGGCTTCGGTCTTGCTATTGCGGCGGCCGCGAGTGCTAAGGGGCATAAGGTGGTTGGCACCGTCCGCTCGGAGGCATCGCGGGCAAGCCTGGCCGAGCGCCTGCCGGCTGTCAGTCCTGCCTTGTGCGACGTGACCGAATTCGAGCGGATACCCGACGTCGTCGAACAGGCCGAGAGAGACCACGGACCGGTGGACGTCCTCGTCAACAACGCCGGCTACGGTCACGAGGGCGTCCTCGAGGAGTCGCCGCTCGAAGAGATGCGGCGCCAGTTCGACGTGAACGTCTTCGGCGCGGTTGCGGTCGCCAAGGCTTTCCTGCCGCGGTTCCGCCAGAGGCGCCACGGCTTCATCCTGAACGTCACGTCGATGGGCGGCATGATCACCATGCCCGGCATCGGCTATTACTGCGGCAGCAAGTTCGCGCTTCAAGGCATATCGGAAGTGATGCGCGCGGAGATGGCGCCGTTCGGCGTACATGTCGCGACGCTTTGCCCCGGCTCCTTCCGCACGGACTGGGCGGGGCGCTCGATGGTGCGGACCGAGAGGTCCATCGCCGATTACGACGCGCTGTTCGATCCCATTCGCGAGGCGCGACAGGCGAGAAGCGGCAAGCAGCTCGGCGATCCCGACAAGCTCGCGGCAGCCGTTCTGAACCTGGTTGAAGACAACGATCCGCCGCCGCAGCTCCTGCTTGGCAGCGATGCGTTTAAACTCGTATCGGAGAGGATCGCGCGCCTGCAGCAGGAGATCGAGGCGTGGAAATCCGTCACCATCTCGACCGATGGCTGACGGTGTAGCGCTAAAGAACTCTGCCGCGATACGTTAGGCCATTTCTGCGATGTCGAAAGCCATCGCAGAAATGGCCGTTTACGATATCTGAATTGGCCTATTGTCTCTTGCCGCGTGCGGCCAGCGCTTCGGCATTTCCGATCATGAAGTCGGCACGTACGACGCGGCGCAAGGTTTCCGGTTCGATCAGGTTGATGAAGCGGACGTGGACGCGGTTGCCGTTGCGGCTGACTTCGGCGCAGGCGATGCGGTAGGCAAGGCCGAGGATGTTCAGATAGTAGTGGGTCGGCAGGCCGACGGTGGTGCCGACGATGAAGCTGGCGCCGCCACGCGAGATATCGGTAATCTCGGCGCTGCGCATCGAAATGCCGGTGAGACAGGGACGGACGGCCACGAGACGCGCTGGCCTCTGGACGTAGAAACGTTCCCAGCTTCGTTCGTAAACTTCGGATTTGACTTTCGCCAGATGGGTTGCGCGAAGCATTGTCATTCCCTGTTGAAAAACAGACCGAATTCATTTCGGTTACACCATGAACCTTGCACGGAGATTTTGCGGAAGCGTCAATTCCATTGGTAGAATTTTAACGGGTTCGTCTTTTGTCCCGATTTGAGCGCATCTTGACAGCAAAGCCTGCTTCGATCATACGAACGGACGGTTCGAGGCGCCTGCTGCTCGCGGATGAAAATCCAAGGTGAAGTCCTCGCTGTTTCTGGTCACGGCCACATAGGGCATGCTGACTGACGGTAATGCGAGCTCCGTTTCACGGTCTTAATTGCGTGCCTTAGCAAAGGCTGATCCTATGACGACGACTTATCCGTCCATAGATGAATTGAAGGCCCAGGCCCGACGTCTGCGTCAGGCCATGGCCGAGCGCGGCGACGACATGAGCCACTCGACGGCGCTGGAACTCATCGCCAAGCAACATGGGCTGCGTGACTGGAACACGCTCTCGGCGCTTGCGGCAAAACCGAACGACGGGCCGGATGCGCCCTTCGATGTCGGCTCCGCCGTGCGCGGGCGCTACCTGAACAAGCCGTTCACGGGTAAGGTTCTGGCGATGTCGGCGAAATCCGGCGGGCTTTATCGGATTACCATCCATTTCGATGAACCGGTCGATGTGGTGGAATTCGAGAGCTTCTCGGCATTTCGCCAGCGCATCAACGCCCAGGTCGATGCCGATGGCATTTCGCCGCGCAAGACATCGAACGGCGTGCCCCACCTGGTTCTCGACATCTAACGTTCACCCTTTATCGATACGCCGCTATCTTCGCTGATAGCGAGCGATTCCGTCTGGATACCACCATGACACGTCATACTGAAAGCAACATGTTCCTCACCGGCTGGCTGCCCGGCGTCTTTGCCAAGACAGCCGCACCGATCATCGTCATCACGACGGTCAGCGGCCTCTTTGCCGTCGTCGATGCCTATTTCCTCGGCGTCTATGTCGGGGCCAATGCGCTGTCCGCGGTCAGCCTCATCTTCCCCGCGCTCATGCTGCTGATTGCACTGCAGACGCTGGTTTCGAACGGCATGGCGAGCATTCTCGCCCGCCGTCTCGGGGCCGGCGATCACGCTGGCGCGCGAGCGGTGTTTACCGGCGCCCACGCGCTGGCGATCGCCGTCGTGATCGCCGTCAATCTCGTCTACTGGCTCGCAGGGCGGCAGCTCATTGCCGTCGCGGCGGCGGGAAACGCCGATGTCGCCCGAAGCGCCGAGGCTTTCATGGGCGTCATGGTCGCCTTCGCGCCCATCAGCTTCTTTCTCTCGCTGCATCTCGATGGGCTGCGCTGCGAGGGAAAGCTCGGCTTCATGACGCTGGTGACGCTTGCCTCGACGCTGCTCAACATTCTGGCAAACTGGCTGTTGATGGCGGTGGCGCACTGGGGCGTCGTCGGCTCCGCCGGCGGCTCCATCCTGGCGCAATTCATCTGCCTGTCGATCGTCATCGTGTACCGTCTGCGTCGCCTCGGCGCGCTTTCGATCGGCCGGGGGCTGCATCTGCGCGAGTGGCGCGGCATCTTCGCCTTCGGGGCACCGATGAGCCTCGGCTTCATCGGCATTTCGCTAAGCTCGGCGGCGATCCTTTTCAATCTGTCGATCTGGCACCAGGGGGACTATGTCGCGACCGTCGGCGCCTATGGGATCGTGACGCGCGTGATGACCTTCGCCTACCTGCCGCTTTTGGGCCTGAGCATCGCGCTGCAGACCATATCGGGCCACAACCATGGTGCTGCCCTTCCGGCCCGCGTCGGCCATAGCGTGCTGATCGCCCTGGTCTCTGCCTTGGTCTACTGCGCCGCCGTCGAACTTGTCGTCGAGCTGCTGGCGGGGCACTTGGGGTCGATCTTCGTGGCCGATCCGGTGATCGTCGAGGAAGTCGGCCGTATCCTGCCCTGGACAATCGGCGCCTATTTCCTTTTCGGCCAGGCGCTCATCCTGTCGTCCTATTTCCAGTCGATCGGCGATGCGAAGCGCGGCGCGATCTTCGGCCTGTCGCGGCCCTATCTCTTCACTCTGCCGCTGACATTCCTTTTGCCGCTCGTCTTCGGCGAACGGGGAATCTGGATGACGCCGATCTTCGCCGAAGCGGGAATGATCCTGCTCACCTGGCTGGTGCTGTCGCGCAATGCCAGGGATCGGAACTGGCGCTACGGCCTGCTGCCCGTATGAAATGGAAAAGGCCGCGCTTTCGGGCGCGGCCTTTTTGTTGTTGGGGAGCTTTGGGGACTATCCTCGCCCTTCGAGGCTTCGCTCCTCAGGGTGAGGATAGAGCGCATCTGTCCTGTGAAGCTGGCTCAGTGTGCTGCCTTGCGTAGGAAACTAGCCCTCATGGTGAGGAGGCCCAAAGGGCCGTCTCGAACCACGAGGGCGGATGGTCAATAACCGCGACACGACCTCAGGATTTGAGCAGCCACTCATGCTCCACGGCATTGTGGAATTTCCAGATGCGCTTCGGACCGGCCATGACGTTGAGATAATAGAGATCGTAGCCGTGGCAGGCGGCGCAGGGATGATATCCCTTCGGCACCAGCGTCACATCGCCATCCTCCAGCACCATGACCTCGTCCAGCGACCGGTCGTCCGTATAGACGCGCTGGAAGCCGAAGCCCTGCGGCGGGTTGAGGCGATGGTAGTAGGTTTCCTCCAGGAGGCTCTCGTTCGGGAGGTTGTCCTGATCGTGCTTGTGGGGAGGGTAGGACGAGGTGTGCCCGCCCGGCGTGATGACCTCCACGACCAGCAGCGAATGCGCCGCGCCATCGTCTTCCGGCATGATGTTGTTGACGTAGCGGACATTCGTGCCCTTGCCGCGCGTCAGTGCCGGATGCGTACCCGGCGGAATGGCGCGCGCCTCATGGGAGTCGCCGCCGGGTGCCGAGCAGACGGCGAGTTCCAGATCGGTTTCTGCCGTCACCGACCAGCTTGAACCGGCCGGAATATAGAGCGCGTGCGGAGCGCCCTCGAATGGGCTCATGCGTCCGCCGAGCAAGCCGAAATCCTTCGTGCCCGCCTTGGCGCTTCCCTTGCCGCTGACCCATACGAGGCAGACTTCGCGGTCGCCGGTTTCAGCCGAGGCCGTTTCGCCCGGCTTCAGGCGATAAAGGTCGAAGCCGACATAGGTCCAGCCGGCGCTTTCGGGCGTGACATGGGTGACGCGGCCATGGGTGCCGTCTGGTTTGACCTTGAGATTTGGCATGGATGTTCTTCCTCCTTGCTTGGAAAACGCCCTTCGCCATCCTTCGATGCGGCGACGGGCACTCGTCTTCCGCTATCCCTTGGGAAAGCCTTCGGTTTCAACCGTGTAGCCCGCTGCCGTCATGACGCGCATCAATTCGGCATGGCCGATCTCGGCCATCTTCTGCGGTGGCGCCTTGCGCGGGTCCTGCTCGGCCTCGACCACGAACCAGCCTTCATAGCCGTAGTCGGCGAAGCGCTTGACGATGGCGCCGAAATCGAGCGAGCCGTCGCCCGGCACCGTGAACGCGCCGAGCGCGACGGCATCGAGGAAGGACTGCCGGCTGCGATCCAGCCCATCGACGACAGGCTTGCGGATATCCTTGACGTGGACGTGGTTGATGCGGGCGTGGTGGTTGTCGATGGCGCGCAGCACGTCGCCGCCTGCAAAGGCCAGGTGACCGGCATCGAGCAGCAGCGGAATGCCGGCGCCGGAATTGCGCATGAAGGCGTCGAGTTCCGGCTCGGTTTCGACGACGGCTGCCATGTGATGATGGTAGGAGAGCGGCATGCCCTGCGAGGCGCACCATTCGCCGAACTCGGTGACGCGGCGGGCATAGGCCTTCATCTCGTCATCCGAAAGGCGCGGCTTGGTCGCCAGCGGCTTGGAGCGGTCGCCCTGAATGGAACGGCCGACTTCGCCATAGACGATGCAGGGCGCGTTAACGGCCTTGAACAGCTCGATCATCGGCGCGATGCGGTCCTTGTTCGCGGCAAGCTCTTCATTGACGAGCGTGCCCGAAAACCAGCCGCCGCAGAGCGTCACGTCGGCGGCGCGCAGGATCGGCAGCATCTCTTCGGGATTGCTCGGGAAGCGCCGGCCCTGTTCCATGCCGGTAAAGCCCGCGCCGCGCGATTGCCGCAGGCATTCCTCGAGGGATACGTCGTCGCTGAGCTCCGGAAGATCGTCGTTCCACCAGGCGATGGGCGACATGCCGAGTTTAGCCTTCATCAATGGTCTCCTTGAAAATAGTATTGGAGGAGCCGAGACGCTCCCCCAGCAAATGACGAAAATCGATCAGCCGATGCGCTGGGAAGCGCGCGCCTTTTCATACGCGGCGCGGGCCTTGTTGACCTCGGCGCGCGGGCTGACCTCGGGAACGGCGACATCCCACCAATGGCCGCCTGCGTCCGTGGTGATCAGCGGGTCGGTGTCGATGACGATGACCGAGCTGCGGTCGTTCTGCTTCGAAGCTTCGATGGCCTGTTCCAGCTCCGTGATGGAGGAAACCTTCACGGCAATCGCGCCCATGCTTTCCGCATGTGCCCGGAAGTCGATCTCCGGCATCACCTCGTAACGCGAATCCTTCAGCAGATTGTTGAAGTTCGCGCCGCCGGTTGCCATCTGCAGGCGGTTGATGCAGCCATAGCCGCGGTTGTCGAGCAGCACGACGGTCAGCTTCAAGCCGAGCATGACAGACGTCGCCAGTTCGGAATTCAGCATCATGTAGGAGCCGTCGCCGACCATGACGACGACATCCTTCTCCGGCCGTGCCATCTTCACGCCAAGCCCGCCGGCGATCTCGTAGCCCATGCAGGAGAAGCCGTATTCCATGTGGTAGCTGCCGGGCACGGTCGCCGGCCAGAGCTTGTGCAGCTCGCCGGGCAGGCCGCCGGCCGCGCAAACCAAAATGCTGTTCTCGCCGCCGAGCGTGCGCGTGACGGCGCCGATGACCTGGGCGTCGGAGGGCAGGGCGGCATTCGTCGTCGCCATCGCCTTGGCGGCTGCCTCCAGCCAAATCTTCTTTTCGCGCGTGGCCTTCTCGGCGAGCGAGGCCGGCGCGCGCCAGCCCGTCAGGCCGGCGGAAAGCGCCTTCAGGCCCACCCGCGCATCCGTCACCAACGGGTGACTGTTGTGCTTGAGGGCGTCGTAGGCCGCGATGTTGAGGCCGATCATGGCCAGCTTCTCGTTCTTGAATAGCGCCCAGGAGCCGGTGGTAAAGTCCTGGCAGCGTGTGCCCACGGCGATCACCAGATCGGTGTCCTCGGCAATGGCATTGGCGGCCGACGTGCCTGTCACGCCGACAGAGCCGAGCGCCAGCGGATGCGCCTCGTCGATGGCCGACTTGCCGGCCTGCGTGACGACGACGGGAATGTCGTGCGCCTCGGCAAAAGCGGCCAGCTCCTTCGTCGCCTGCGAGTAGAGCACGCCGCCGCCGGCGAGGATAACCGGCTTTTCCGAGCGACGGATCAGCGCGATGGCGTTGGCAAGCTCGTCGGCATCCGGCTGCGGGCGACGCTGCGCCCAGACATGCTCTTCGAAGAAGCTTTCCGGATAATCGAACGCCTCAGCCTGCACGTCCTGGCAGAGAGAAAGCGTCACCGGGCCGCAATCGAGCGGATCGGTCAGCACCTGCATGGCGCGCTTCAGCGCCGTCATGATCTGCTCGGGGCGGGTGATGCGGTCGAAATAGCGGGAAACGGAACGGAAGGCATCGTTGGCCGAGACGGTGCCGTCACCGAAATCCTCGATCTGCTGCAGCACCGGATCGGGCGCGCGATTGGCGAAGACGTCGCCTGGCAGGAGCAGGACCGGGATGCGGTTGACATGCGCGACGCCGGCCGCCGTCACCATATTCAGCGCACCGGGGCCGATGGAGGTCGTGCAGGCCATGAAGCGCTGGCGGAAGCTCGCCTTGGCAAAGGCCACGGCGGCATGGGCCATGCCCTGCTCGTTGTGAGCGCGGAAGGTCGGCAGTTCCTCGCGCACCTGATAGAGCGCCTCGCCGATGCCGGCGACGTTGCCGTGACCGAAGATCGCCCAGACACCGCCGAAGATCGGCTGCTTCTGCCCGTCGATAATGGTCATCTGCTTCTTGAGGAAATGCGCGACGGCCTGTGCCATCGTCAATCGAATCGTCTTGCCCATCGGGCGCCTCCCAAATGCTAGAATGTCACAGGCCGCGGGTTTTAAGCCACGCCGCCGTCAATTGGCGGAAACGGCCGGCCATGTCGGCAATCGCTTCCTCGTCGTTCATGCCGCCCGACAGCCATGCGCGGGCCGTATCGGAGAAGATGGTGCGCCCGACGGCGAAACCCTTGACCGATGGTGCCGCCAGTGTCGCCTCGAAGCTGCGGATCAATTCCTCCGCCGGCGCCTCCAGTCCCAGCAGCACGATACCCCGGCACCATGGATCATTTTTGGCGATCACGGCATCGATTTTTTTCCAAGCGACGGTCGATTCCTGCGGCTCCAGCTTCCACCAGTCCGGCTTGATGCCGAGCGCGTACAGCTCTTCCATCGCCGTCGGGATGGTGTCGTCGGTCAGCGGTCCGTTCTTGCCGGCGATGATCTCGATCAGAAGCTCGCGGCCGACCTTGCGGGCCGCTTCGAACAGCGTCCGCAGCTTCTCCTGCTGCTCCGTCTTCAGCTCCTTCGGATCGTCCGGATGGTAGAAGCAGAGGCATTTGATGCAGTGGTTGAGCGGCCATTCGACAAGCTGCGAACCGATGTCCTGGCTGAATTCGAATCTCATCGGCTTCGATCCCGGCAGCTCGACGGGCCGTCCGATCCAGGAGAAATTCTTGGTTGCGGCGTCGAAGAAGGCATCGCGGCCGAAGCGTTCGTCGATCAGCATGCCGTAGCCAGGCCGACCGTCCGCCACCCTTGCCGCCGCCTCGACGGCCAGTCGCTTGAAGGCAACGATCCTGTCGTGGCCGATGCCCAGCTCGTCGGCGACGCTGACGAGCTGCGAGCGGTGATCGATGGCAAGCGCCATCAGCAACGGGATCTCGTCGTTGCGGCGGGTCGTTGCCCAATGGATATGGTTGATCGCCTCGTCCTTGCGCAGCGCCTTGTGCCGGCTGCCCGTCTTCAGGAAGAAGTCGAGTTCGGTCCAGGTCGGATATTCCGGCGAGCAGAGCAGGCGGGAGACGGCAAAGGCACCGCAGGCATTCGCCCAGGTGGCGCAGGTCTTCAGCGGTTCGCCGCGCAGATAGCCGCGCAGGAAGCCGGACATGAACGCGTCGCCCGCGCCGAGAACATTGAACACCTCGATCGGGAACCCCTGGCCGACAATGCCGGCTTCGAGATCGTCGGAGATTGCGCCTTCGTAGACGATGCAGCCCATGGCGCCGCGCTTCAATACGATGACCGCGGATGAAAGGCGGCGGATTTCCTTCAGGGCGCCGAGCACGTCGTCCGCACCCGAGGCGATCATGATCTCCTCTTCCGTCCCGATGATCAGATCGCAGTCCGGCAGCGTCTCCTTCATCTTGGCGGAAACGCGATCAGACTTCACATAGCGCTCGAAACCCTCGGCATGGCCGGCAAGGCCCCAGAGGTTCGGCCGATAGTCGATATCGAAGATCACCCTGCGGCCGTTCGCCTTGGCGATGCGGATCGCCTTGCGCTGGGCTGCCTCGGTGTTGGGCTTGGAAAAATGCGTGCCGGAAACGAGAACGGAGCTGGAGGATTTGATGAAGTCCTCGTCGATATCGCTTTCCTCGAGCGCCATGTCGGCGCAGTCGGAACGATAGAAGATCATCGGCGAGACGCCTTCGGCTTCGACGGCGAGCAGCACCAGCGCCGTCAGCCTGGCCTTGTCCGTGACGATCCCGTCGACGGCGACGCCTTCACGCGCCGATTGTTCGCGGATGAAGCGGCCCATCTGCTCGTCGCCGACACGGGTGATGAGGCCGGATTTCAGGCCGAGCCGCGCCGTGCCGATGGCAATGTTGGCCGGGCAGCCGCCGACCGACTTGGCAAACGAGGCGATGTCTTCCAGTCGCGAGCCGATCTGCTGACCGTAAAGATCGACGGAAGACCGGCCGATGGTAATCACATCGAGTTTCGCCTCCGGCCGAGCGCCCGGATTGTCGTGTGCCATGATGTCCTCCCGTCCATGCATGACCTCTTTTGCTCTTCAGCTTGCGCCGAGATCATGCGTTATTGAAAGTGCCGGTATTCGTTTCGTCCCGGTTGCGGCGGATCGGGCGGCCATTTCCCACAGTCGCGATCCCGGTTGTAGTGAAACATCGGTTCCGAGATTTTGTCAATTCGGAATATTTATTCCATTTTCGTTTTGTCTGCTTTTGTTGTTCCTTTTCGCCGACGCTCGGCGATGGCAACGGGGAAGGCCATGATGAGCGCCATCGATGCCGACAGCGACCGGAAACCGGCGAAGTCGGTCTCGGCCACCTCAAACCAGTGGGTCGCGCAGGCGGTGAGCGGAGAAAAGGCCGAATCGGTGATGGCGATGACGGGCACGTTGCGGGAGGCGAGGTCCTGTGCCTGCGCCAGACTGTCGGCGGCATAGGGCGAAAAGCTTGCGGCGATCGCAGCGTCCCTTTCGGTGGCAAAGCGGGCGATCTCGCCGTCGATGCCGTTGGGCGAGGCGACGATCTGATGGCGTATGTTCAGCTTGGAAAAGGCGTAGCTCATATGCGCGGTCAGCGGGTAGGAGCGACGCTTGGCGATAAGGTAGATCGTCTCGGCGGCGGCAAGGACATCGATGGACTTGGCAAACGTATCGGTCTCGATGGTTGCGGCGAGCTTGTTGATGGATTGGCTTGCGGCGGAAAGAAAGCCGGAGAGGATACCGGCCTCTTCGTCCTTTATCCCGGACTGCTCAAGCGTCACGAGCCGCTCTTCGTAGCTCAGAGTTCGATCGCGAAGCCTTTCGCGAAAGATGCTTTGCAGGTCGGAAAATCCTTCATAGCCAAGGTGATGGGCAAGGCGGACCAGAGTGGACGGTTGAACCTCGGCCGCGGCTGCGATGCTGGCCGTTGTCCCGAAGGCGACTTCATCCGGATTGCCGAGCGCGAAGGCGGCAACCTGCGCCAGTCGTTTCGGCATGGCGTTCTTGCGCTCTATGATGGTGCTGCGCAGGCTTTCGAAGTCGCGGGGTACTCTGGTCTGCGTCTCGATCGTGTTGTCCATGCGCTGTCCCTCAGCTTCCCCATCGCCCATAATGAAACAAATATTCCATAATTGCAACGATACCGGATTTTGATTTGTTCGGCACGAATAATTTTAACTTTATGATTTTAAACATATAAATGTGGATTGTGAACCCTGGGCGAGATGCGGCGCTCACAAGTGCGCTTGTCAAAACGGTCTAAATATTCCAAAAATCGCCAGACTACGGGAGATTTTGAGGAGAATGGGCAAATGAAGCCGTTGGGCGTTGGATTGATCGGCACCGGTTATATGGGCAAATGCCATGCGCTGGCATGGAATGCGGTCAAGACCGTATTCGGCGATGTCGCGCGGCCGCGCCTGGTGCATCTGGCCGAAGCCAATGCCGATCTTGCAAAGGCGCGGGGCGACGAGTTCGGCTTCGAAAAGGCGACGGCCGACTGGCGGGAACTCATCGCGGATCCTGAGGTCGACGTCGTCTCCGTCACGACGCCCAATCAGTTCCACCCGGAAATGGCGATTGCCGCCCTTGAAGCCGGCAAGCATGTCTGGTGCGAAAAGCCGATGGCGCCATCCTATGGCGACGCCGAGCGCATGCTCGCTGCGGCCAAGGCTTCGGGCAAGGTCGCCGCCCTCGGCTACAATTACATCCAGAATCCGGTGATGCGGCATATCAAGGCGCTGATCGCGGAAGGCGCGATCGGCACGGTCAATCACGTCCGCGTCGAGATGGACGAAGATTTCATGGCCGATCCGAACGGTCTTTTCTATTGGAAGAGCGAGCTTGCTTCCGGCTATGGCGCTCTCGATGACTTTGCCGTCCATCCGCTTTCGCTGCTCTGGTTCCTTTTCGGCCATGTCGAGGCCGTCATCACCGATATGGTGAAGCCCTATGCCGAGCGGCCGCTGAAGGATGGCGGTCGCCGCACCGTCGAGAACCACGATCTTGCCAATGTGCTGATGCGGCTCGGCGGCGGCATTTCCGCCGTGCTCATGGCCAACCGCTCGGCCTGGGGCCGCAAGGGGCGGATAGCCTTGCAGATTTTCGGCTCCAAGGGGTCGATCTCCTACGATCAGGAGCGCATGAACGAATTCGAGCTCTATCTGGCCGAGGGCAGGGACAGCGAGCAGGGCTTCCGCAAGGTTCTCGCCGCGCCCGCGCACAAGCCCTATGACCGATTCATTCCCGCGCCCGGACATGGCCTCGGCTTCAACGATCTGAAGATCATCGAATGCCGCGAGCTTATCCGCGCCATTTCCGGCGAGGCTGCGTCGGTCGTGGCTTTCGAAGATGGGCTGCGCATCGAGAAATCGGTGCATGCCATGGCACAGTCCTTCCATGAGCGGCGCTGGGTCGAAATCCCGAACTGAGGCTTTCGGCCCAACTTTCTCCCGATCCGGGGTGCAGGGTCAGTCGTGATTGACGCTTGCAGGCGCAAGCGTTACCCCTGAAGCCCATAGGCGGCCTCCCGCATTCGAGCGGGCCAGGTTGCCATAATAACAATGGAGTACGGATCGTGACGGGCAGATTGGTCATTGTCGGGGCCGGGCAGGCGGGTTTCGCGCTCGCTGCCAAATTGCGTGGGCTGGGTGATTCGCGGCCGATCACCATTGTCGGCGCCGAGGAAAACCTTCCCTACCAGCGGCCGCCATTGACCAAGAAATACCTGCTCGGCGAGATGGCCTTCGATCGCCTGCTGTTCCGGCCCGAGCATTGGTATGCCGACAATAATGTCGAGATCCGCGTCTCCACCTGGGTCGAGCAGATCGATCGTGCCGCCAGGCAGATCGTCATGCAGGACGGCTCGCGGCTGGATTACGAGACGCTGGCGCTTGCGACGGGCTCGACGCCGCGCCGTTTGCCGCCCTCCGTCGGCGGTGCGCTCGAAGGCGTCTATCTCGCCCGCAACAAGCGCGATGCCGATCTCCTCGCGGGTGAGATGCGCCC
The DNA here is from genome assembly GCF_053521765.1 of Rhizobium sp. A37_96. NCBI lineage: Bacteria > Pseudomonadati > Pseudomonadota > Alphaproteobacteria > Hyphomicrobiales > Rhizobiaceae > Rhizobium > Rhizobium sp. A37_96. Next base: position 1,014,075 of record NZ_JBNWDS010000002.1, read on the forward strand.
GGGTCGCCGGGCTCTCATTATCGGTGGCGGCTATATCGGGCTCGAGGCTGCCGCCGTCGCACGCCATCGCGGCCTCGAGGTTACTCTTATAGAAATGAGCGACCGGATCCTGCAGCGTGTCGCGGCCAAGGAAACGGCCGACATTTTCAGGACCATCCATCAAAAGCACGATGTCGTCATTCGCGAGAAGACCGGATTGAAGCAGCTGATCGGCCACAATGGTCATGTCGTTGCCGCCGAACTTTCCGACGGATCGACGATCGATGTCGATTTCGTCATCGTCGGCATCGGCGTCGCGCCCAATGACAGGCTCGCCAAGGAAGCCGGACTGGAGGTCGGCAACGGCATCGTCGTCGATTCGTTTGCCCGCACCTCGGATCCCGCCATCTTCGCCATGGGCGATTGCGTCGAGCTGCCATGGGAAGATGGCCGCATCCGCCTCGAATCGGTCCAGAATGCTGTCGATCAGGCCGAAGCCGCAGCCGCGATCATTGCCGGCGGCGAAAAGGCCTATGACCCGAAGCCGTGGTTCTGGTCGGATCAATATGACGTGAAGCTGCAGATCGCCGGCTTCAACCTGGGTTACGACGAGACCCTCCTGCGCCCCGGCGCGCGCGAAGGCGCGGCATCGGTCTGGTATTTCAAGCAGGGCCGCTTCATCGCCGTCGACGCGGTAAATGACGCGAAGGCCTATGTGACCGGCAAAAAGCTCCTGGAAACCGGCGCCAATCCGTCCAGGGAGATTCTTGCCGATCCGGCCGCCGATTTGAAGCAGCTATTGGCTTGATATGCGTTTGCAAGCCGGCCGGAGCGCGCTCCGGTCGGCAACTGCCTGTTGCCGAATCTCGGAAAGAACGTGTTTGAAGGTGAAAAAGCGCTTGCGTCGATAAATGTTTGGCCCTATCAGGGCCGCACCGGAGAGGTGGCCGAGTGGTCGAAGGCGCTCCCCTGCTAAGGGTTTTAGAGCGGCTTATTTTCCACAGAAATTTCCTTTTTTTCTCAATAGCTTGAAGAAATTTTGAAATCTCTGTTTTAGCCACCCTTGCGGAAAGTTTGTGACGACGCGTTCCACTTATCGCGGGCTAACCGACTTTCTTCGTATAGTGTAGAACGGCATGCCCGGAAAATTTGTCGCTACCCTCTGTGGGTGCATCCGTGAGGGTTGCGGCCGCCACTTTTTGCGATGCGACGTTCTCGATACCTACCACCGCCTCAACATAGAAAGTTGGTATGATCTTTCTCTTTGAAAGGCCTGCCTCAAGATCAAGCAGAGCGAGTCTTACTGCCTTCGTTGCCCGACCATGTTTCCGATAGTGTTCCGGGACGGCCCAACCGAGTTGGAAACACGGTTTCCCGTCCATCGGTTCAACCGCGAACGCTATGACGATTGCAGTCGCGATGCCACCCTCAATCATCGCATATGTTAGGCGAATCTCGCCATTAGGATTATCGACTACAACATAGAATTCGGGATCGATAAGGCTCTTCTGAACGTGGATCTCACCATCTTCAAGGGCTTGCTGAAATGATGGTAGCGCATCGGCGGGATTGACTAGGGCGGCCATTGTTTCCTCACGCGGTTGCAGATGGATGGAAATCTATAATGCATCCAAGGCTAGAAACTGAAGCACAATTGTCGAGGATGACGCTCCATGCAGTTCCTGCGAATTACCGAAGTGGCATCAGCTTGGGAAGCTTGGCTTACTACCGATAGCGTAAGTACTTAGCTGTAAAACACGACCTTCCGCATCCAGAAGAGCCTTTTACTATCAATAGGCCTGTAAAACCTCATACCCGCGAAATCAGGGCGTATCTCATGAACCCGCCGCAAGCCAGGCTATGGCATTGCGTATCACCTTAGGCACGTCGATAAGTGCCTGATCGTCGCGAGCATGTAGTTCGTCAATTTGCTTGATACTTGTATTCGCAAGATAGGAGACCGCCATAGTGCCACTCCATCTCACTACTGTTACCTCGGAAAATCGCGTCACGACTTGGCCATGCTTGCATATGTCCGTGCATATCGACATTTCCTCGCCGATATTCTCGAATTTAGGATTATTGATTATCGCAGAGTTAATGAAATAGCCCGCCCCTAAGAGGATCGCGCATGTACCACATCCAAGACTAAAGTACGCGACTGCCGAAGGAAGCCCCAACTCTTCACTTTTCATTACTGCCCTTATGCATAGTGACAAAATGAATAGAAGGAAGAATAGCGCTGCAAAACCGGTTCCGAACTCCGGCGGAAAGAATAAAATGTTTGCTACGCCTATGAGAAGATATAGAAACAATAAAGGCCAAGACGTAAGCCACCCTATTGGTTTAGAAAAACTACTATCTGATAGACCTTTATTGTTGGCGGTAGGAGTTCCATCAACGGGATGCGTCACAATGATTAAAAGCACAATCAGAGAGAAGTAAGAAATCACAATGGGAGTGCAAGCGAATGATGACGAAATAACGTCTGATATTGTCATATACTGGAAAGATCTATACCCAATACCTAGGCATCTTCCAAATAGAAAACTTGATCCAAATAGAAAAGTTACAGTTGCAGCTAAGGTAGAAAATTTAGTCAAAATATCTAAATACTTTGGAAGAAAATCCCCAGCGTCTCGCTTTGCCCGTTGATCCAATTCAATCCCCACCTAGCTTGGATAATAATTGCGTATTATCGTTTCCGCGATAAGCAAGCAATACAGGTCGACTATGTAGCCTCTTGACTCTTTTTTTCATGAGAACATAATAAGAACAAACGAGGCGAAGGCGATCCCGCTGCCGGCTTCGGCTGCTTATGTTGGCCGCCTCGATTCAACCCGAATTTGACACCTGAAAACCGCCATGCGCGCAGCATCTGGAGGATGAGAACGTGTATCTGCGAGAGAGATATTTCAAGGAAATCGAGATGTGGCCGACCGTCGATCTGCGCGACGGCTATTTTACGGTCCTGCGCCCGCAAACGGATGAGGAAGCGCATCCGCTTTTGCGGCAGGAAATCTTCCGGCTGCAGTCCGCCAACAAGTTCGAATATTTCTATATGGGGGAAGAGACCTTCAACGGTGTGGTGAACACCGGGCCGTCAAACAACTGGCTGGAAGTGGCCTGGTGCGAGGCGGCCGGCACAGCGGCCATTCTCTATAATGGCGTGGGTATCCCTTCGCGGGTGCAATGGTTCGACGGAACAACGCCAGACGAAGCCATCGATCGGTGGTGCGAGGAATTTGTGGTCCCTTGGACCGAAACCTACGGCGATGAAGAGGATGAATAATGCGAAGGCGGTGACCGGCCATGCGCGGAAACTGGACGGCCTATATCGATAGCGTCGAGCCGACGCCGCGCCGCCAGTCGCTCGGCGACCTGCTGCCGCCGCCGGTCAAGGCAAAGGCCAATCCGTTCCCGCTCACCTTCACCAAGGGAATGATCATCGTGTCATCCGGCGATATCGCCCTGCTGACGGATATCTGCCTTGCCGAGCTGCCGGAATGGTGGGAGCTGCGCGGCCTCTGCAGTCATTGTCGGCACAACGCGCCGCTCAGCCGCCGCAAGCTCAGCCGGCGAGGCACGCGAACGCCGCTTGTCCAATGGCGTCGTTATCTTCGCTGCACGAAATGCAACAACCGCGAGCGCAACGAGTTTGCCGCCCGCAAGATACCGAGAGACTGACCGTGTCGACAAAATTCGTGCCGACCAATGCCGATTTTGGAAGCCTAAACATCATCCCCCACGATGCCGTTCTAATGGTGCGCTGTACCGCGTGTGGAGACATGCGCGAAATCAGCCGCCGCTATCTTGAAGAAAAGGGCGCATCGCATGCGGACCTGAAGGACATCGAAGCGCGCCTGAAATGCGTTTGCGGCCAGAAGGCCGCAAAGCTCATGCCAGGGTACTATGCCAGACCGCATCCGGTCTACGATCCGATAACCCGCGAATGGATCCACCCGCCCGAATAGCCGCGGCTCATCCCGCCGTGCCGCCGCGCACCCAGCGGGCAATGATCTCGAATATAAGATCGGAAACCCACATGCCGCAGATACCGACGACGATAATAATCTTGTGGTTGAGTTTTTACTCCCCTCCAAGTGCGTTTGAGTTGCTGTTAGCAATGAGCGCGTGAAGAGGGGGTGATTTCATGAAGATTAAGATTTTTGCAGTTTTGGCATTGATGCCACTCGCGGCTTGCGCAAAGCGCCCCGATGCCATTGTGCCGACTGAAATACCGATGGCTGCCTACTCCAATCAGGATTGCTCTGGTCTCGCGCGCGAATTGTCAGCAGAACAAGGCAAGCTCACTGCCCTGTCCAAGCAACAGAACAACGCGGCCAACGGAGACGCCTTTGGCGTGTTTCTGGTGGGTGTTCCGATGTCAAGCCTAACGGGCGGTGACAAGGAGGGAGAAATTTCGGTCGAAAAAGGCAAGGTCATTTCGATCCAGAACACCATGAAGGCCAAGGGCTGCAAATAGGCCGTTGCGTAACCGTCACGGCGCCGGCGTGCCGCCGCGCACCCAGCGGGCAATGATCTCGAATATAAGATCGGAAACCCACATGCCGCAGATACCGACGACGAAGGCGGCGACGTTCGTGGCGGTGATGTCCCTGTCCGGAAGTGGCCAGTTGATGGCGCGCAGGTAGAAAAGCGCCGGCTCGGTCATGTAGGCGGCGGCAATCGCGCCGACGATCGGCGTCAGGAAGATTTCCCTTGCGGTATAGCGACGGCGCGACAGGCCGCGCAGAACGCCGCCCATGAAGCCCGCCACCACGACGCCAGCCTTGATGCCGATCGCATCGAAAAAGTCATTGATTGCCATACCGCCCCTCGAAAGCTTGATGTGAAGTGAGAAGAGCACTCCCCGACTTGCGATCGGGGAGCGCATTGGCGCGTAGGGTCAGGCGGCGGCCTTCACCTGCGTAGCCGGCGGCTGTGCATCATTGGCGGCGACGGGCGGCTGCGGCTTCAGGATGCCGCTCGCGCCGTCGCGCGTCAGGTTCATGGTCATCTTGATCAGGTTCGACAGCAGCAGGACGCCGGCCGCGACCTTGGCGGCCGTCGAATCCGTCAGGCCAAGGCCGGTCCAGTCGACCGTCAGCAGCGCGCCGAGAACAAGACCGACCAGGTTGAGGATGTTGTGCACGAGGTTCGTATTGAACATGGGAATGCTCCTGGTTGATGAAGGTGGATTGTGAGGGAGGGTCAACCGCCAGACTTGGCGGCCTTGATGTCGTCGACGGCCTGCAGGACTTTCGAGACGGACGATTGCAGGGTGACGGAAGCGGGATCGGCGCAGAAGGTCTGCACGCCGGCATAGCTGGCCTGCACGGCGTCGATGACCTTTCGCGGGTAGGCGATGAAGATGCTGGACAGGATGAAGGCGGTATGGGCCGCCTGCAGCTGCGGGCAGGCATCGTTCAGGCCGTTCTCGATTTTCGTGTTGGTCTTGACCACCGCGTCGGTGACGCTCTGGTCAGTCGTGTTGCAGCCGGACAAGGCAATGCCGGCCGCCATTGCAAAGAGCAATGCGCGCATGATGGATATCCTTCGATGTCAGGGAGGGAGGAAAGAACCGCCTATGGGCGGCAGGCATCACCGCGCCGCTTCAAGCGCCGCGAGGAACTTCTTTGCGTAGCCGGCGAGGTCGGCCGCCCGGTCCGTGCCGTTGATGATCTTGCGCGCGCCGACCCAATCCGTGCCGGTGGCGCTGAAGAAGTCGGCGAGCTTCTTGCCGGTGAACCGGCCGTTGATCATGCCATCAAACAGGATCTCGACGGCCTTCTGCGGATCGAGCGCCTTGTCCGGATCGTCTGATATGCCGTACTTGGCGTAATTATCGTTGCCGGTGATCTGCACCAGGCCGCGACCGCGATAGCGCCAGCCGTCGCCGCTCGCCTCGCTGCCATTGCCCATGCGGTTCGCATAGGCGTGATTGGCGATGCGCTCCGGCTGGCGGGCATAGGCGGTCGCCTGCGCCGCCGTGAAGTATTTCGGGAAGGTGGCGCGCAGGCCGGCCGCCGAATAGTTGAGGTTTTCCGAGATGGCGCACATGGTATTGTCCGTCTCGTGATAGGCCGTCGCCAGCATGTAGGCGAGCCAGCGCGTATCGAAGGGCTTGGCCTGCCAGGCGTCGAGAATGGCCTCGATACCGTTGACCTGATTTGTCGACAGCCGCCCGGCAAACAATGACGGGCGTACCGCCGCGAAGAATTTCGCGCGATCCATGATGATGCTTCCTGTTTTGAAATTTAGGTGCACGGCTGGAACCTTTTGTGGCCTCGCCGGTTACGCACTCGGGTGGGATTGCCATCCCTCCCATCCGCTTCTTACGCTTGGCCCGACCTCAAATCGGGCCTTCTTTTTCGGTTCACTCGGCCGGCTGTGCCGCCGCTGCGGCCTGCAGCTGGCGGATGGTTTCGGCCTGCTGCTCGATAGTGGCGTTCGCCGTCGCGAGCTGGTCGCCAAGCGAGAGGATTTGACCCTGCAGCGTAGCTTCGTTGGTTGCAGCCTGTGCCTGCGTATTGGTCAGCTCGGTGCGCAGCTGATCGGCGGCGGCGCTGACCGTGGCAAGATCACCCTGCGCCTTCGTCAGGCTTGACGTGGTGGCATCGAGCTGACTGGTGACCGTGGCGATTTGCGCATCCTGCGAAGCGACCTTGGCGAGCGCATCGCGGCAGGCATCCGACATGATATCGCTGGTCGGGAAGCCAGCAAGGTCGATCGGCTGCGCCGGCAGAATGTCATCCTTGATGATCTCCCCATCGAGCGTGATGCGGCGCAGATACTGCACATGCGCGCCGGCCGGCGCACCATCGGGGCCGAAGCGCACCAGCAGCTCGTAGGGAAAGGTCTGGTCCTGAATATCGGGCATGATGAAAGTCCTTTTGTCGGAGGGTTAGGAGACGATTGCGCCATCCGGAAAGCGCCAGCTGGTGCCGTCCGAGATGGCAAGACGCTTGTTCGCCGTGCCATTGGAGACGTAGGCGAGGCCCTGCGGGTTGGCGGCGGCGGACGGGAGGGTGGACACGGTGAAGGAGGGGATTCTAGGCGGGAACGTAAAGCTGGCGATGCCGGTCGCGCGCGTTATGACGACGGGACTGTCGATATAGACGCCGTCGTCTCCGTATCGTTGAAGTCGGTAATCGGCACCCACATTGCTGCCCGTCTCCGATCCAATCACCAGAGCGGCCCATCGCGCTAAACCGCCAGTATAGTAGCGCAGTTGCTTGGCAGAGGTGTCCGGCGTATCGATGACGAGTGCATTGGAGCCGGAGAACGTCTGACTCCCGCTCCATATGTTCGCCGTATCCAGACGCGGAACAGCAGCGCCGGAGGTGCCGGTGTTCATAAGCGCCGCCGACAGGAGGCCGAGATTGGCTCGCGTAGCGGCTGCCGCAGCGCCAACGAACGCAATCGAGGAACTCGACTGGATCGTTATCGGGTTCCCCGTAACCGAAACACCGCTTGCAAAGGTAAAGGTGCCGCTTGATCGATTGATGGTGAGTACCGAACCGAGGCTGGATCCCGCATCATCAAATCTTGACAAGGTAATATCCGAGCCAACGTTACCACCGGTTTCGGCAGCCGCGTTGCCGAAAGACCAAACCCAGCGGAGCACCCCACCTTTTTGCGAGATGAGCTGCGCGTTTGTACCGGCTGCAGTATTGAAATTCAGATTGATGGCTGCCGTTCCCAACCCAATGGTCTGAGTGGTTGACCACGTATTGCCGGTATCGAGACGCCCGATCACCGTGCCACTTGTGCCGGTGTTCAAAACGGCGGCCGTACCAAGTCCGAGCGTCGTGCGTGCCGCCGCAGCATTGGCCGCAACCAACAGCGAACGCGCGAAAGCTGTAAAGTCGGCAAGCGCCGCCGTGCCCGCTCCGGTGAAATAGGCGATCTTATCGGCCGCCGTCGCAAGGCCCGCGATGGCGTAGAGCACACCATTGGTCAGCGCATCGAGAACGGCGCGCGTCGAGGCGAGCACGCGGGTCGCATCCGGCGTGAACTGGATGCGGTAGCTGGCGGCATTGCGGGCAGCCCCCGGCCAGGCGTCCGCAAGCGTGATCGACGTGTTGCTGTTGACGGAAGCGATGGGCACGCTCAAGCCCGCCGCCATGAACATGTCGCCGGCCTGCACGCCCGATGTCGACCAGGTCGTGCCCTGTCCGGTGACCGTCGTGTCATTGGCGGCGATCGTGGCCGTGCCGGTATTGTAGGTGGTCGGAAGCGCCATCTTATTGCTCCTGTGATTGCGCGTAGGCGTCTACGTCCCGCCAGTCGATGACGGCGGCGGTTCGCGCTGCGTTGGGTGTGGTTGCGGCCGATATCGCCTGCTTTGCCGCCAGGCGGCGGCCTTCGATCAGCGGCGAGACGGTTGCCCAAAGCTGATAGATGGTCAGGATCTCGACGGCCTTTTCGAAGCGGCTGACGCCATCCGCCAATGCTTCGGCCGACACATGCGGCGTCTCGGCATCCGGCACGCTCGCGCCCTGCTGCGGATCGGCCGCGATCAACTGGGCTTCCTGCTGCTTTGCCCAGTAGACCATGTCCTGACCGGTCGTGACGGTGATGAAGCGGGCGCGCAGCGCGCCGGCCTCGCTATCGACGTGCGCCTGCAGGTCGGCCTTGAGCTGCGAGAGATTGGCCCGACGATCAAACCGCATGGATCGTCACCCGAAAATCCCGCCAGGCGGCCGGCACGGCGAAGGCGAAACCGAAGGTGCCGACATCATCGGAGGAGAATTCGAACAGGCCGTCTTCTATCTCGACGGTCTCGCCCTCATGCGTGACCATCGTCCCGGCCGGAACCGGAAAGGCGGCCGTCGAGACGCCATCGGCCGCAATGGTGATTTCGGTCGCCGACAGCACGACGGCTTTCGGCGTGATGACGCCATCGAGCACATAGGCGCTAGCATCGATATCCCGGCTGAACTGGCCTTCCGGAACCTCCATGACCATGTAGCCCGCACCGAAATGGGCAGCGTGAACGTTAAGGATGCTGCGGGCGCATGCGCCGCTCTGCCGGATGCGGCCGGTTGCATCATAGACGATGCAATTGACGATCGGATCGACGGGTATGAATTGCTGTTCTGGCAAGGGATCGTCTGTCATGTCTCACCTCTTGTAGGCCGTGGCTCGGATGTGGGATTCGTTCCAGCCGATCGTGTTGCGGGGGTTGTTGATCTGCATGGTGTAGGTGTGCGTGCCGACGCCCGGCTCGTCATAGAAGCCGCATACGGTGATATGTCCGGCCGTGTAGGCGTTCTGCGACGTCGCCCCATTGCCGCCGCCGGTCGTCGTCACTTCGACCTTGACGTTCGGCAGGAAGTAGACCTGCTGAAAGATGAGCACCCCATCCCGGAGGATATTGACGCCGACATCCTGCGCGTTCGTGGTGCTGCCATTCTGGTTGAACTGTGCGATCGTCATGGCGTCGATCGCTACGCGACCCTCGCCTTGAACGTTGACCGTGCAGCTCACCAGATTGACGACCACATTCGGCCCGACGTTCTGCGTACCGGTGAATTTGCCGTTGCCCATGGCGGTGCAGGCACCGCCGGCAATGTTCGAGGTGCCGACCTGCAGCGTGCCGATGTTGGCATACTGGATATTGGCATTGACCAGGTAGGTGATGCCGCCATTGACCGCGAAAGGCACCGACCCGTTATCGATGAAGCCGAACTGATTGGCCTGCACATAGAAGCCGGCCGGCGCGTTCGGATCGCTCGGGACACGGATATACCAGCCGGCGGCCTTCCAGCCCGACCCGTCGTTGAAGCGGGCCTGTGCGCCTATCTGCGTATAGCCGGCCGGCCCGGCGACGACTTCCATCCGGAATTTCGCATCGGCCGAAACCTCGCCGACAGAAGCACTGATTGAGGTCAGAGCATCCGCGTTGGCGGTGATATCGTCCCCTTGCTCGCTGACGGTGGCCGCAAGCGCTGTCAGGGCGGCGGCGCTCGCCTTTTCCGCAAGGGCCGTGTTCACATCGTTCGTGTTCGCCTTGTTGGGCAGCGCCGTGTTGATCTGCGTGATCGCCTGCCCCTGCGAGGACAATTCAGCCGCCTGGTCGTTGACGGTCGTCTGCAGCGACGACAGGGCCGACGCATCCGCCTTGCCGGCAACGCTGGTCTGCAGGTTCGTGATCGCCGACCCTTGCGACGTGATGGCATCGCCCTGCTGGCTGACCGTGAGCGACAGCGATTGCAGCGCCGACGCATCGGCCTTGCCCGGCAACGCCGCCTGCAGTGCCGTGACGTTGGAGCTGATAACCGTGATGCTGCCTTCGGTGACCGTGACGCGGCTGGTCAGCGCAGTGAGCGCCGTCGAGGTGGCGAACCCCGGCAAGGTCGCCTGCACCTGTGTCACGGCCTGCGACAGGATATCGAGGCTGTTTTGCGTCAGCGTGATTTGCGAGGTCAGCGTCTGCGAGACAAGCGAAAGCGCTGCCTTCCCGTTCATCTTGTCGAGGAAGTTGGCGAAATCCTGCTCGACGCCTTCCATGGACTGCGGCAGCAACGTGTTGCGGATCGCCCGCAGCGACTGCCCAAGGCTGGTGACGCCATCAGGGCCGCCCATGCTGTCGATCTTGTTCGATAGCTGGTCGACGCTATCAACGCTCGCTTTGCCGTCGACCGTCTGCGACAGGGCCGTCAGCGACTGCCCCTGTGCCGTGACGGTGTTGCCGAGCGCCGTGACGGAACCCTGCAGGCTGCCGATGGCGGTCGAGTTGGCCTGCACGGTCCCGTTCGTGCTGGTGAGGGCCGCCTGGAGCGCCGTGATGGATTGGGCGTTGGCGCTGTCGCCGGAGGCTCGGGCCTGCTGTTCGGCCGCCAGCTCGGCACGCGAGGCACCGGGCGACGGCGAGCCGATGGCGATCCAGTCAAACTCGAAATAGTCCGTCGCGGTCTGTGCCGGCGACAGGTCCATCCTGATCTGGTCGATGGTGCCCGACCAGGCCATGTTGAAGGTGAGCAGCGCAATGCCGTCAAGATCGAATTCCGGTTCGGCAAGGATCTGCTGACGGGCGATATCCCAGCCGCCATCGCTCGCCGCCTTCCACCAGGCAATGCCCTCCCATGCCGGCGCACCGGTCCGGCGAACGCGGGCGCGAACCTGCCGGTAGACGTTCCCCGAGACAGCAAGGCCGGTCGGCGACAGCACATAAGGATCGGCTGCCTGATTGGCAGGGCGCAGAAAGCCGCCGGCTACGGTTGGATTGCCGTTTCCGGTCCAGCCCATGACGGTGGTATCGAAGGTCCACAGCGCACTTGCGGCCGGATCGAACTGGTTGTCCGTGCCGGCCGACAGCAGCGACATGCGATCGGCAAGCGCCTGGTCGCCATCGGCGCGCGCCTGATCGACCTGCGTGACCTGCGCATGCAGGGAGCCGGTGTCAGCCTCAAGCGAGGTGACGCGCAGCGCCAGCGCGGCATTGGCCGATACCGCGACCGTGATCTGATCGTTGAAGCTGGCGACGACATCGCCGATGCGCGTCGTCAGCGTCTGGCGAAGCTGTTCTTTCTGCGTATAGGAGGCATTGGCGAGATCGGCGGCATAGTCGCGGATCGCCGCAATTTCCCTGACGAGATCCCGATACCGGCTGGACGCTTCAAGCGCGCCGGCAACGCGCGCCGATTCTTCCGCCGCGATCGCAGCGGCGCGCGCCTGCGCTTCGGCAAGAATGGCCTGCGCCTGGTCGCTGATCGCCTGCGCGTTCGCGCTGATCTGGTCGGCCAGATCGTCATTGATCCAGTCCTGCAGCGTCTGCAGGCTCGCGAGGATATCGGCCGCAAGGTCGACGAAGGAAAGCCGGGTGTCCGGCGTCGTGACATCGAGCCACGCCGAAAACAGCGTCGTGCGGCTGGTGTAGGGGATAAGCCGGCCGCGCACCTGGTAGGCGGTCGCCGGCAGGCACCAGTCGCCCGAGACGATCCAGTTGAAAGGATCGGCATAGGGATAGGAGTTGCTGTCGAAAACGATGTCGCCCGTTTCCTTCAGGCGCACCGTCACCTGAACCTGCAGCACGTCATTGAGATCCGGCGCGCAGATGACCTTGATCGCCGGCCGTCGCGGAACGCCGTTGGCATCGTAGATCGCCGCCGGCTGAACATCCCATCCCTGCATGATCTGCGGTGGCGCGGTGATACGGCCGGTCCAGCTGATCGTCGTCGGCAGCTGGAAATCGCTGCTCCAATCGTAATCGGAGGAATCGACCTCCTTCAGCGTGACAAGCTGAAGCGCGCCTTGCTCGCCTTCGCGCGTGACGACGATAAACTGCTTGTCGTCATAGCCGTTTCTGTCTGACGACCATGCGGTGACGTCGTTTGCCTCAAGGATATAGGCCTCCGGCGGCAGGTAGAACTGATGCGTGCGGAAGCGGCGATCTTCCTGAATGATGGCGCGCATCAACCGCTGAACCTGATTGGCGAACGGCGTCGAGGGGAACTTCAGGCCGACCGGTAGACGGCGATTGCCGTCAGCCGCCTCGAGCGTGTCATTGTAGAGACCGGGCGCATCCTTCATCGCCCACTTTTCTTCAGGCTCCGGATAGGTCGCCTCTATGGCATTATAGGTGGCGCTTAGCGTCGGAAACGGATCGAAGCTCTGACCCTTGGTCACCACGACGTCACTATCCGAGAAGCTGTAGACCGGCGCGCCGAGACCGCCGACGAGGATCTTGAAGATGCCGCCATTTTCCGCGATACGGCCGGCGCAGCCATCGCGCAGGTCGTCGATGACATCAAGCGGTTCGTCGTCGGCAACCGGGATCTCGTAGCCGGCGCGAAACTGCTTTTCCGTGCCGCCTTCCGCAAGGGCAATCGCGCGGTCGCATTCGTTGGCGGCAGCAATCCAGTTCGAAGCCGGCAGGCGATGGGCGGCGAGATTCTGACCGCCGCACATCCACTGATCGCCGTAATAGACGCCGCGAATGAGATTGTAGATCATCACCGCGTTGTTGTTGGACGGCTCATAGGTGGCCTGGTTGCCCCAGCGGTGCGACCCGGAGCCGCCATTGGTCGAATCCTTTCTCAGGTCGTAGAGCGGCATGGGATGCGGCTCATAGACGCCCTGCGGGATGGCGGAGAAATAGTCGGTGTTATAGAGCGCGGTCAGGATGACGATCTGACAGCCGCGACCGATCATGCCCGACAGGAACGGGCGATCCGGATCGCCACCGAACTTCGACAGCAGATAGGGATCGGCCGATGTCTGGGTGCCGTCGAGATACTTGATCCAGAGGTGATCGTCGCCATCCGAGCCGCGATACTCGACGATGGGATAGCCGCGACCGTCCGGATGGGGCTGGTCCCAGAAGACGCCGCACTTCTGGTCATCGATCCAGACGCTCGTGAGACCGAGCGGGCCGGCATTGCTCGGCATATTGCTCAGCTCGATCACGTCGACGAGGAACGCATTCGGCGTCTGGTGCGGCTCTCCCCAAGTGCCGGTGTATTTGCGCTTGCCGGCCGTGGCATAGGTGCCCATCAGGACCGTGGCCGACACGTCGTCGCCCATCTGGATCTCGACCTTGACGCCGGTCGCATCCTGCTTCGGCTTCTTGGTCAGAGCCTTCTGCAGCAGCGTCGTGGCAAAGCTCAGGACGGCGCCGAGCGCCGCCTTGATGAGGAAGGCGCCAATGCCGCCCTTGGCAATCGCCGTGGCGATAATCGCCGCGAGCGGCCCGGCATGGACCGGATCCGCCATCAGCCAGAAGCCGATGACGTTCAGCGCGAGAATGAGGAGTTTCATGGATTATCCGACCTTGAAGGCTCGTGCGGCGGTCAGGAGATCGACCGTGCCGAAGCCGGTCTCGGAGAGGACGAAGATGCGGTCGCCGCTGACGACGCCGAGCGCATGCCCGAACCGTGTCGGAACCGCGAGCGCGGCGATGTCGCCGGTAGAAGCGCGCGACGGGTGCTCATATTCCGGCAGGAAACTGGCGACGAGATCGGCGAGATCGGTAAAGCCGAGTTGCCTCATCAACCCGTAGGCGCCGTCCGCATCGGCATAACGTTCGCCGTGCCCGGCAAAGAGATCGACGCCCGTGATCGCCGCGACGTGAGGGGCCGCGAGACCGGACACGCAATCGCACTGACGCCAGTCGAACGACCGACGCTTGACGATATTGATCGCGGCCGTCATGCGGGTGCGCCAATCGGGCAGGCGGTTCAGTTCGACGGTCATTTCTTCTGCCCCCAGGGGATATCCCATGTGGCGACGGTGCTGGCATACTTGCCGAACTCGTCGCCGCTGCGCCGCTTCTGCCCCTCGTAGGACGATTTCAGAGGGTTCTTGCGGGTGAGCATCGAGATCGCGTCGGAAACAGTCCTGATCTCGATGCCGCCGTCTTCGCCGACCTGCGGCGTGTCGATCGGCGATCCGTCGATTTCGCCCATCCAGTCCAGTTCGGGAGCGGACACCGGCCGGCGGCTCTTCCGGTCCAGTATGGCGCGATGGATCTCCACCTTGCCGAGCCTGATATCGTAGCCGCGCGCCAGCTGCTGCGTGATATCGGCGATCTGGCTGAGCGTGATGGTGACGGTCTGGATCGTCAGGTCCGACACGCTGGGGATCGGATCGATATCCGTCACCAGGCCGTTGCCGTAATAATTGCGTGTGACCATCTGGCCGGTGACGCCGGACAGGACGGATACCGAGATATCCTCGTCGCCGGTCCAGACGCCAAGCTCGACCGGTGCACCGGCAAAGGTCTTGACCGAGAAATAAACCAGGCTGCGGATGGACAGCCCGTTGTCGCGCGCGCCCTGCAGCGCCGCGAGAAAGTTCGGATCCGGATTCTTCATGGCTATTTCTTCTGGATCACCTTGAAGCCGGCGCCATCGGTATGCATCTTCGTCGCCGTGCCGGGATTATGGCTGCCCGGCATGATGATGCATTTGCAGGCGGGCTTCGCGAGAACGACCTGCGTATTGACGGCGATGGCCGACGAGACATGCGGAAAGACGCCGAAGACCGGCGTCACACCCGCGCCGCTGGCAACGGCATTTTCCGAAACCTCAAGGAAGGCATAGCGCACCGGGTTGGCGCCATAGGCGATCTGCATCTTGTCGCCGGCCGTCAGCTGATAGCCGGCCGGCAATCCCTTCAGGCTCAACCCGTCGAGATCCGCCGAGACGGAATTGACCGTGATGACGCGTGTTCCGATGATGCTGCCTGTCGGATCGGATTGCGGATACTTCGACAGCGGATCCCACAGGAAAAACGTCTCCTGCGCACCGTGAAGCTTGCGGATCTTGGCGGCGATCTGCTTCGCCACGTCGTTTTCCATGGTGATGAGGCTGACGGTGCCCATCCAGAGCGGAGCGGCCAGCTCCGCTTGCCAGACGCGGCCGTCGCCCGTTCCCGACAGCTCGTCGTTGCGCTGGATATCCCAGATGACGCTGGTGATGCGCAGCTGATCGGCGAAATAGGCAAGGGAGTAGGGATAGGAGACAGTCATCAGCCGATCTTCCTTGGGGCACGGTTGATCTGCTGCACGCGATACGGCAGGCGCTTGTCGCTGAAATCGGTGACGGCCGCAGCGCTCGCCCGGTCTGCCTCGCTCTTCGCGACGTTCTTGACATAGGCCTTGAGATTGCCCTCGTCATCGACCGAGACGCCGACGCCCACATCGATATTCGAGGAGGCGCGCTCCATGCGCTGCTGGTGACGCTCGGTCGCATCGCCGATGGTGGACCGGCGCGGCGGCGCGCCAACGATGCCGCCGTCGGCATAGCCATAGCGCGGCATGCCGCGATATTGCGGCCGACCGAGACGCATGCGCTCGACAGTGTCGACGCCGCCCCAACGCGCGATATCCTCCTGACTCCAGACGACTTCGCCGCGATGGACCGTGCCGGCCGGCTCGTATTTTCCGCCCGCACCGGTATAGCCGCCACCGTCGAACCCGGCACCCGCGTAAGCGGCAAAGGGATCGAAACCGGTGGCCGCCGTCGCATTCGAGCCGATGTTAAAGCCAGAGCCGCCACCAAAGCCGAAGAGGCTGGAGAAGAAGCCGCCGATACCACCCCCACCACCGGATGCCGAAGTGACGCTAGAGGAGAGCTGCTGACCGAACTGATTGAGGCCGCCGCCGAAGCTCGTCAGGCCATCGGCCGCCGTGCTCGTTGCGGAGCTAAGCCCACCGACGTTTCCAGCAGCGGAATTCACCGATCCGCTCAGCTGATTGAGCGACGTATTGACCTTGCCAATGCCATCCCAATTGCCGATTCCCGCCTTCCCCGCGCCGTACCATGAACCCCAGCCATTCTTTGAGGCATAGTCGAGCGCGAAATCCACGCCTGCGGGACCATTGGACGCCATGCGAGGATCGAGGCCGGTCTGACGCATGAAGGCGTTGCCGAGGCCACCATTCATGTAGAGCTGATACGGCCCGAAGGACGGCTCCTGCACCCCATTGCGGAAAACACCGGATTGCATGTTCCAGCTGCTCAGACCACCTTCGGACTTGGCGACCGCGAGCGCGATATTGGGATCGATGCCACGCTGTATGGCGGCCTGCGAGATATACGACGCGATCGAACCGGAGCTGTTGTCATTTGCTGACGTCAGAAGACGAGTGACGCCCGTCGATGCGGCGCTGGCCGGCATGCCGATCACCGCGCCGAGCGTGGTGTTCGCCACGGCCGTCGTGGTGCCTGTCGCCGTCGACGTTCCGCCGATGCCCAGCAGACCGAGCAGGCCGCCGCCGCCCGGCTTGCCGGTGCCAAGGATGGAATTAGTCAGATCGTTGATCAGCGAGTCCGTCACATTGTTCAGAGCCTTGAGCAAGGCATTCTTGATCGCGTTCCCCAAGGCCTCGCCGAATCCCTTGCCTTGCTCCAACCCGTCGCGGAAATCGGTGAAGAAGCCCTTCACGCCATCCCGCAACTCCTGAATCTTCATATTGTCGCGGATCGCATTGGCCTCCGCAGAATTCATGTCGACGGGCAGGCCGGACGAGCGGAGGCGGGAGGCAATCTGCTGATCGTCGTCGCTGCGGAAGATCTGGTCCCGCTCGAATGCAAGATCGTTGCGCAGGCTCGCTTTGGCGTAGAGATCGGCCAGGCGGCCCAGCTCCTGCGCCTTCTGCCTGATCAGCTCGATTTCCTTCTCGTCGACCTGCGTGCCGTTCTTCGCGGCCTCCATGCGGATCTGCGAAATCAGCTCGTAGGCCGTCCGGAGCGCCGTTGCCTCGCCCGTCGTCTTGCCGATCAGCGCGATTTCCTGCTGCTGCGCGGCGACGGACTGGTTGAGCGACAAGAGCCGGTCGCGCTGCGCATCCGCCAGCTGCCGGGCTTCCTGCGCACGCGCGAGGCCTTCGGCCTGGTCCGCCTTCTGCTCCTTCTGTGCATCCGTGTCGTTCTCGCCGGCCTGCGCTTCCGCTGTCTTGCGCGCGGCGGCAATCCGCTCCGCAGGCGTGCGGGCATTCGTCGTGGCGATCTGCGCATCATAGGCGGCGCGCTGCCTGTCCATCTCGCGTTGCCGCTGCGCATTGTCGAGGTCGGCGATCTGCTTTGCCTGCGGCGACAGCAAATCGACCGGCAGGCCCGCCGAACGCAACTGCTCGGCAATCGTCCGCTGCTGCGGCGTGCGGCCCAGCTGGTCCTGCTGGAATTTGATATTGTCCGACAGTTGGGCGCGGGCGCGGGCTTCGGCCAGCTTGCCGTATTCCTCTGCTGTTTTCCGAATATCCTCGATCTCGGAGGCGAAGGCTTGCCGAATATTGGCCTCGCCCTCGATACCCTTCTGCGCGGCATACTCGCGCAGCGCGGCCATGCGCTGATATTCCTCGCGCGCGGCCGCGACCTGTCCCGTCGTCTTGCCGATCAGATCGATGTCGAGTTGCTGGGATTTCAGCAGTTCGTCGAGACTACGCTTCCGCTGCTCCTGAGCGTTGTTCGCTTCCTGCTCCAACTGGACGCGAGCAAGCGATTCAGCCTGCGAAACTCGCTGATCATTTTCGGGACCCGTTTCATTCTGAACGCGCTGAGCCATGGCAGTTTGCCGAGCGGCGGCAATTCGCTGCGTGTCCGTTCTGGCGCGAATCGAGGCTATTCGTGCCTCAAAATCCATTTGACCATAGGTGAGATTTGCCGACTCGGATGAACGATAGTTATCGTAGGCGTCCTGACCGGGGCTGTTGACGATGAAGCCACGCTGATTGCCGCCTTGCAGGGCAAGCTGCACCTTGCGCATGCGCTCAAGTTCGTCATTGGCCTTTTTCAGATTGTCGCTAAGGACGATGACATCAGTGCCAGCCTTGGCGAGAGCAGGATTCACCTCAACCTTTTTTGCGATCGCATCGTAAAACTCGTCAAAGCCATCCTTGCCAGCCTTGAGATCGGCGCGCAGCTTAGCAAGCGGTTCCTGAAACTCAGGGACGGTCGCCTGATATCCGAGAACCTGTCCGCCAAAGCGGCCGCCGGAGCGGGTGCCGCCCACCTTAGGGTTTCCGAAGTAGTCTTTTGCTTCGGATTGAGCAGCGACGGAAAGAGCGGAACTGCTCTTCGTCGCAAGAGCAGACAGGAAGTTTCTATTCTCCGTTCCCGCCCTAGCGGCCTGTTCGGCGACATCACCATAGGACGCGGCGATCCTCTTGAGCACATCCTCCTGATCTTTCATGGCATCGCTGAGACTTTTCGTCTCGCCACGGATTTTCAGGAGAGCCTGAATACCCATCGCGCCAAGGCCAACGAACGCAATGGATGCGAGATTGGTGACGCTCAGCAGCGATGCGAGGCCAGCGCCCAACGTGCGCAAGGCACCTGCGCCACCGGCCCCGCCTTCGGCAAGAGCCATGGCGAGCTGCGGTCCCTGCTGAAATGCGATTGTGCCGGGAGCACTGCCTCCGATGGCCTGCGTGATGGTATCTTGCGCCTGGTATGCGACATTGACGGGCTGATAATGGTTCACCGGTCGCGCATTGCCGGGCTGGTTCTGGTTCGCGGCAATGCGAGCCTGCGCGCGTTCCTGCGCCTTCGCCAGTTCTTCGGCGCTGATCAGCCCCTTGGCCGCAAGCGTATTGTAAAGCTCCAGCTCATCATTGAGCTTTTGCTGTGCCGCCCAAAGCGGATCCAGCTCGCCGCGCAGATCGTTTGCGGCCTTGGCGTAACGCTCCGCTTCCTGTTCGGCGAGCCGCATGGCGGCGGCATTGACGCGCGCCTGCTCATCGGCCAGGTCGAGCTGTTCGCTGAACACGGATGCGGACTGGCGGGCCGAGCCGCTGAACTCGTTGGGATCGCGAACGCTCAGAACCTGGTTGTATCTGCCCTGCACCCGGTCGGCGGCTTCCGCCTGACGGGCCGCCCTGGCGAGCGCGGCATATTCCTCCGACTGACGGCGGATCGCCGCCGAGCCGGCGTCAAACTTGCTGATCAGCTGATCGAGGGCGGATTCATATCCGCCGGCTATCTGGACGCCGAGACGTTCGGCTTCGGCCAGATCGGACAACTCGGCATTGAGACGAGACACCGATGCGGAGGCGGGATCGAATTTCGCCGTCAGCTCGGCAATGCGGGATGCCGTCGCTGCGGCCTGTTGCTGCTCGCGCAGGCTGGCGTTGACCGTATCGATGGCGGCGGCAAGGCCGGTGAAGCCTCTTGCGGCAAGGTCGGCGCCGTTGGCCGTCAGCCCGAAGCGCTGCGACACGCCGGTATAGATGCGCTGCAGCTGCTCGGCGGACACCACGCCGGTATCGGACGCCTTGGCAAGCCGCAGCAGTTCCGAATTGAACTTTTGCGCCGCGCCATAACCGTCGACATATTGACGGCTCAAGCGCTCCAGAGCGCTGACGGTCGAGGACACCTTGATATTGACGGCATCATTGGAGGTCGAAACCCTAACCGCCGCTGCGGCGGCCTCGTTGCTCGATTCCACCATGCTTTTGTCGGCCGCCACCTTCTGCTGCGCACCGCGCACATAGGCGGCAGCATCGAAATCGGCAGAGATACGAAGACTACGAAGCTCGACAGCCATGGGATGATCCTGATTTCAGGGGAGGGCGCTGCGGAGCGCTCAGCGGCCTTGCGACCGTTGTCTCTGACGTTCCGCAGCAATGGAGAGATATTCGGCGTCGATCGCCGACATGAAGGTCACAAAGATATCGTGATCGCTGCCCGCGATATCGTGATCGCGGGCATATTGGCTAAGAGCCGAATAAGAGATCGGGCTTTCGCCGCCGAACGCGCCGTAAGAGCGATCATGGCGGAGGCTGTCCCAGGCGCGATAGTAAAGGTCGTGCCAAGGTTCCGGCTCTACCTCATCATCCGGCTCGTCGAGGGCGGTTTCAATCCAGTCCTCGTCGGGATATTCGGCTGCGACCTCCGCGACCCATTCGTCTGTCGCGGCCGTTCCATGTCGCTGCTCGCGCGCACGAAAGGCCTTGATCAGTTTCCCAATGCGCTTTCGACGAATTCGATATCGATGTCGGCGACACGCGCCGCCGCGCTTTCGACGTCCGCGAGAACGGTTCGATAGGCGGGATCGGTCAGGACCGTCAGGCCAAGTTCCGGCGTGTAGGCAACGTCAAGGCCCTTCCAGTCGTGCAGGATGTGGAGGTGATAGAGTTTGCCAAGCTCCACCCGCAGCACATCCTGAGGAATAGGCTTTCTGCGGTAGACCTTGTTGAGGCGCTGATACATGAGGTCGCGGGCATTGGCGAACGCCGTCTTGTTCAGTGACGACACATTGTAGGAGACGCCGGGGATGCTATCGGATTCGATCCAGTCGCCCTTTTCCTCGCGCACCTGGTCCCGCTTCAGCGATGCGAGCGACACGACCTTGGTGGAGTTTTCGAGTTCTGCAGTCTTGGTTGCCATGATGGAAATCCTTTGTCGGAAGGGGTGGCCCGGCACCCGACAATGCCGGGCCGTTCAGTGCACTGAAGATTGACCGCGTCGGGTGCGGATCTGGGTTCGCCGCCGTCAGGCGACGGCTCTGGTCAACGACATCGTGCCCGAGATGGCAGGGTCGATCTTGGCGGAAATGCTCATCTGCATGACGACGGCGCGATTGTTGCCGCCGACCTGCGGGCCGCCGCTGGCCTTGATCTTGCCGAGCGAGAGCACATAATTCGAGTTCGCAGCAGCGCCGATCTTGAGGGACAGCGACAGATCCGCATGCTGCAGAACCTTCTGATACAGCTCAATGCTGTCAAAAAGCGCCGTCAGGCTGCCCGTTACCGTGAAGGTGCCAAGGCCATGGCTATCAGGCTCGTATTTGCCGAGAACATCGTTGGCATAGATATTGTTGGTGATGTTCAGGCTGGCCTGCTGGATCTTCGGCGGCGCCGTGACACCGCCGACAACCAGGGAGCCGATGTTCAGCCCGGTATTCAGAACGGGCGCTGTAGAGGCGGCGGCATAGGTGGCATCAGTGATGATATCATCATCAGGATCGGGCGCACCCAAGCCCATGACACCCCAATTGGCCTGCGCAAAGGTGCGGCTGTTCAGCTGCAGATCGAGAGTGTTCATCCGGCAGCCATAATAACGGGTGTAGCCAGACGACCCGCCAAAATCGAAGGTCTTCTCGAATGCCAGGCTCTTGACCAGCCGGCCGTTCTTCAGCACGTTTCCGGCCCAATCGGCGCAGAAGAGAGCCGAAAAAAGGTCGTCATAGGCAGCGTATCGAAGCAGGGTGTTGACGCCGCCAGTGACAGAACGTCCGAGATCGACGATATCAGTGACGTCGCGGGTGCCGTTGATTTCCTCCGGCGTATCGGTCTGCTTTTGAACGTCGAGCGTTTCGCTGACATAATTCAGCGTCTTCCAAGCCGGCGTATCGGGGATCACACCCGGCACTTCTTCCATGACATAGGCAAGGCGGGTCAGCGAGCTATCAGCTGTTGACATAGCTTTTCTCCAGTTTTGGCCCGCTAAGGGCTATGTTGATTGGGGAGGCAGTTACGGATTGAGCTGCGAGGTTCGGTCGCGTCGGTCGCCCGATATCGACACCGTCATCGCAAAGTAATTGCCGAACGTGCGGCCCGGCTCGCCAGCGCCGATCGAGATCGAGCGAAACCACATGGCGCCAAGCGGCTGCTCGCGGAACAACATGGCGAGGCGGCCGCCGATCTGGCGGGCCTGCTGACTGCCGGTTCCGTTCGGCGTCATGACGTGAAGATAGATGCCGAAGCCCTCAAGCCATTCATTGTTGCCGGGATCGCCAAAGGTGTCCTGCGAGCTGCCGTCGCTGACATACTCGACATAGACGAACTCTGTCGGCACGTCGGGCAGCTCGTAATCCTCGTTCTCGAAAACGAGAGCGGTTTCGGCCCACGAGGCGACCAGATAATCGTGAAATTCATCGAAGCCGGATGGCGAAGACATCAGAACACCATGTTCATGACAACGGCGGGATAGGTGATCGGCTGGCCGGCCTCGCGATCCTTGCGGCGGCCATAGGCTTTCGCGCCAGCGCCAAGACGCTGATGACCCTTGAGGATGTACGGAATGCCGGGATGGACGCCGCCGGATATGGACAGCCACTTCGTTTCGAAGCTGAAGGCGGCCTGCGTGTTGCGGCCCTCATTGCCGAAACGGCGGGCGAGCGCGCGCTTGGTGCCGTCAAAGACCTGGTAGCGCTTGCCCTTCTCATTTCCCAAGCCGCCCTCGATCTTGCGGATATAGGGCTGGAAATTCGTGATGATCACTTCGGCGCGGGCCGGGATGGCATCGTAATCCTCGACGACGCGCTGCTGCGCGATGACGATGAACGAACCGCGGAAGCGGCCGGACCTTGACGGCGACCTGCTGCGCAGCTCGTCGAGCGCGAAGGTGATGACCGGTTCCCAGAGCGCGAACTCATAGACGATCGGACCGGGCGCCACGACCTCGTTTTCGGAACCGGCCGGGCGGCCGTTGACATAGAGATCATAGACCGGGCTTGCGCCGGCCGAAATCGCATCGGCCAATTGCTGGCGGGCGAAGGCGGCAAGCGCCGTGCTGATCTGTTTCGCCTCGAGTCCCGCCGTGGCAAGCCGGATCTCGCGGTCGAAGGCTTCGAAACCGGCCATCAGCCGAGCACCACGAGATTGATGCGGACCAGCGTCGTCTGCATGCTGATCGGCTTCACCAGTTCGATATTGCGCTCGCGGCCGTCGATCAGCAGCTTATCGCCCTTCTTCAGCGGCAGCAGGGACGCCAGAAGGGTAGGGCTAAGCACGACGTTGACCGCCGTCTGGTCAATATTGCCGGCAAGCTGATCGGCGCTGACCGCGCGGACGAAGGCCGGGACATTCGCGACCTCGTCTTTCGGGCGAGGGGTGCCGCTGGCGGCGGTATAGCGATAGACGCTGACGCGCGCGCCGTGTTCGGCGAGCTGACTATCGAGGGCGGCGATGGCGGCGGCGGGTGTCATGCGAATTTCCTCAATCCCGCAAGAAGGCGATCCGTCGTCGAGCGAATAATGTTGCCGGCCTGCTCGGAGACCGTGAATTCCTTACGGCCGACGCCTTCGACCTCATCAACGCGCATAAAGAGGTCATCCTTTCCGAGCGTCTTCAGGTACTGAACGGAGAGGATGACAGCTTGCTTGACTTGCGGCGGGACGAAACCGGTTCCGCCATCTTCCGTGGGAGGCTGATCGTTATAGCCAGCGCGGAATACGATTTTCACCGGCTCGGGAACGTGGGCGAGACATGGAAACGACCAGCCAGACCTGAACCAGACAAATTTGCCACTTACGCCCCAAAGATCCTGATCAACTTCGACGTCAGCGCCGGTTTCGTCGTCATAGGAAATGCTGTCGACACCGATCAGCGGAGGATATGGAATGCCTGCGCAAAGATCTGCCCAGCAAGACAGTCGCCATTCGATGGTTTGCGGGCCAATGCAGCGGCCAAGCCATCCTTCGGGGCCGTCTATCTCCGCCGTAACGGCCGCGATCATGGCCGCGACCATCTGGTCATCTTCGGCATGACTGCCGGGGATGTCAGATGGCAACAGGATGGGTTCCGGCGGAGACAGGACGCGCGTGCTCATGTGATCTTTATTCCACGACCGCGTAAAAGGTGCCGCTCTTGGCATTTCCGCCCTGAGCGATGACGAATTTCAGACGATCATTGGAAATGGCGATCTTGTCTGTGACAGGCGCGCCACCTGCCGCGTAGAGAACGGCGGCGCCCTGCGGCGTCTGCACCGGGATACGCGGATATCTGGCGGCCGACGCATTCACATTGGCCTCATTCCAGATCGTTTCGCCGGTCTCTTCGGCCGTCACGGTAAAGTCGACACCATCGGCAAAGGCGGTCTGGGCATCCTTGATATAGTGGATACTGCAGATCTTGCCTGACGTGCGCGTCATGAAGGCGGTCGCGGTGCCATCGGCCGCCGTCGTGACAACAAGCTTGATGCGTCTCATTGAACTCTCCTTTGGAAGCGCTTCCGCGCGGGTTTGGCTACTTGGTCTTTTCGGGCTTGCCCGGTTTCTCGCCTTCGGCAGGCCCCTTTTCGCTGGACTTTGAATCGTCGTCGGATTTGCCTTCGTCCGTGGCGTCCGTGGCGTCCGTGGCGTCCGTGGCGTCCGTGGCGTCCGTGGCGTCCGTGGCGTCCGTGGCGTCCGTGGCGTCCGTGGCGTCCGGCATCTCGTCAGCCAGGACAACAGCCAGACCTTTTTGAGTGAGCTGACGCGCGAGCGTGCCTGTCACGTCGAGTTCTTCGCCACGGCGATAGTTGCGATCATGGAGAAAGTTTTTGAGGGTACGGATGCGCATGGTGTTCTCCCAAAGCCAGCCGCAGCACTCGGCGCGGCTGGCTGGCTTGAGGTTGTGGTCAGTAGCTGAAAGGCCCGGTCACAAAGGCTTCCGGACGCTTGAGCGCGAGAGCAAGACGCTCTTCGCAACGAACGGTGACCATGTTCTTTTCGAAGTCATCGTTGTTTTCAGTGGAGATGACCACGTTGGCATCTTCACGGTCGAAGAGCTGCGCACCGGCCTGGAAGGCGCCGGTCAGGAATTCACCCTGGAATTCCGGAACGTCGGTCGCGACAACCGGCAGTCCCCAAAGCGTCGGCGAAGCAAGGCGCAGCGGATTGGCAAGGATGTACTGACCGTTTGCATCCTTCGTCAGCTCGATCTTGGCCCAGTCGATGAAGTGAAGGACGAAGCCGGACGCCGGCAGGCGAGCAAGCTGTGTCTGCAGCATGGCAAGACGCAGATCGTCGATGGGCGTCTGCATGTCGACCGTAAAGGCCGGTGCGTAGGCCTGCGCCTGCGGCACGATGCCCTCAAGATGGACACCGACGCCGGAGCCGAACAGCAATTCGCGCTCTTCCGCATACTTCAGGCCATAACGCAGCTCGGCGTCGACGGTCGAGGCCAGCTGCGCGAAGTCGTCGAGGATCTGCTTGGAGGCCTTGAACAGGTGCGCGATCGTGGCGACTGGCGTGATCTTCGTGTCGAAGCTGATCGACGATTCCGGCTTCTTCGTATTTTCGGCGACCGCAGCGGCGTTATTGACGAAACCGGTCTGCTGAACCCAGAAGATTGCGGGCGACGTTGTCGTGCCTGGCGAAATCAGGTCACGGATGAACAGGCGCTGTTTCGGCATGACGTCAATACCGGGCAGGCGCTGCGGCTCGACAACACCAGGGGCGATATCGGGGCTGGTCGTCGCGTTCTTGACCGGAACGCTGATGCGCTGGCCAGCCTGCACGCTCTTGGCGAAATCCTTCAGCTTGGCGTCGGCGACAAGCTGCTGACCGACCGAGCGCGCTGCAGTCTCGTCGCCGCCGCTGCGGCGAACAGACTTCTGCTCGACCTCGCCAAGGCGCGCTTTCAGCTCTTCGACGGTACCATTCAGGCCCGTCTGCTTGACGGCCAGTTCGTCGACAATCGCCTTTGTCTCGTCGGACAGCTTGCCGGCGTTGCGGACTTCGCGCATGGCCTCTTCGGCCTTTTTGGTGAATTCGTCGCTGACGCGCACGAGTTCGCTCGAAACCTGCTTGAGCAGGTCCTTCGTATCGTCTGCCATTTTAGGCTCCTGATTTTGAGAGGGTTAGGCTCTTGCGAGCTTCAGCCGCGCCAGGGCGAGGCCAAGGTATGCACTGCCGTCGTCGGCAGCATCGTCGCCAGCGCCCGGCTTGGCGTCTTCCGAAGCAGCGCCCGGCATGCCTTCGGAAAGTTCCTTGAGCAGCCGCCGACGTTCCGAGCGCGGAACGGGACGGCCAGAGGTCAATGCGGCTTCCAGTCGATACAGAGCCGGCGCGGCATTTTGCGCGCCAGATGCTTCGCTGGTCTGGAATTCGGTCGCCACGTCTGCAAAACCCTTGTCGACGACCGCTTGCCCTGCCATCCAGGTTTCCGCGTCGAGCATCCCTGCTACCGCGTCGGCGTCGACGCCGGTCCGCTCCGCGAACATATCCGCGACCGCCGCATCAAATACGGCCATGATGTCGTGCGTTTCCTGCATGACGTGACGGTCGCCGGCCGCGATCCACTGGGTATTGTGAATCATCATGAAGCCAAGCTTGGCAATCTGGATCTCGTCACCAGCCATGGCGATGACAGAGGCCGCAGACGCGGCAATACCAAGAATCTGCACGGTCACTTTCGCGGGATGGGCGCGCAGCATGTTGTAAATCGTGACGCCTTCGAAGAAGTCGCCGCCGGGAGAGTTGATCTGCACGGTGACGGGCTTCGGGCCGATATTGCGCAAGGTGGCGCCGACAGCCTTTGCCGTCACGCCGCCATCCGACCACCAATCGCAACCGATGACATCGAGAATGCTGATTGTCTCAGATCCGTCAGCCGCCGCCGCTGTGGGCGCTTCGATCCTGGTCCATGATTTTACGGCGCGATCAGACAGGACGAAAGAGCAATTCGATTTGGCGGGGCTTTCCAGCGCCGGAAGATGTCTCAATGTCATTCGTTTGCTCCAATCGGTGGGCCGCCGTTGTGGCCTGTGGCGTCGGAAATCGGCTGATTCTGGGTCTGGATGCGCGGGATGTCGCCGCCAGGAACGGGAGGAAGTCCCTCAATCTTGCGGACCTCGTTGATGGTCATCACGCCGGCATCGAGCAGAATCTTGTAGAAGGTAGCGCGGGCCGCGCTGTCGCCACGCAGCAAATCCTCGTAATTGATCTTGATCGAGTAGCGCAGGCGATCGACCGGCGTCAGCAGGCGCTTTTCAATGGCCTGCTCGATACGCTTGATGTACGAGCGCAAGCCGAACGTCAGCCAGGCCTGCATGATCGAGGCAACGCCGGTTCCCCACATCGTCTGGCCATCAGAAGAATGTCCGATGATGATCGGCGGGACACCAAGCCAGCGGCAGACCTCTTCGACATTGAACCGCCGATTGAGGATCATCTCAGCATCGCGCATCGACAAACTGACGGTTTTGAAGTCGACGCCGCCCTCTAGAATCCCGGCCCAAGGCGCATTCGAGCCTGAGTTGGCATCAACGAGGGACTTTTTCGCATCTTTCCGCTGCTCGTCATTTAGGGGCTTGGCCCCAGCTGGCATTATGAAGAAGCCCTTGGACCGCAGGCCCTTCGAATATGCGTGTCCCGCAGCCTTTTCCGTCGCCGTGGTGAGGCTGAGCGTCTGCCGCGCATATGCCACAGGCGACAAGCCTACATCCCCATCGCCAAAGGCCCTGACGTGAAAGACCTTCTCTTCCGGCAGGACAACGTCTTTGCCGCGATCGGAAAAACGGTATTGCAGCGCTCCATCACTGTTTCGCGACACGTCGGTGTCAGCGGGCATGCGATTTAGCGCCGTTAGCTTGCTGCCAAGAAAGGCCTTTTCGGCGAAAGCATTTCCTGACGTGCACAGGCCAAGCACGCGGCCTTCCCAAAACTCGATCGCGGTCTGATCGGCGTTGGGACTGCTATCAATAATAGGCTGCAGCCAATGGTCTGGCGCTCTGACCTTCACGCCATCGGCGCCCTTTTCCATCACATCAAAGGAAAGGCTGGCAACGGTTTGCGCCGTAATTCTTGAGGCAGCCCAAAAAGCTGACAGGTTCAAAGCGCCTTCAGTGCTGACGCGCTCGCCGGCCCAAGTCTCAGATCCACCCATAAGTGTATAGAGATCTGGATCTCTGGCTGTCAGCCCCTTACGCTTCCATCGATCCCAGAATACCATTATGCCGTCACCGCGTTCTTGAGGAAGTCGCCAATATCCGCGCCGTCGTCGGAATCGGCCATGGAAAGACCAACCGCCATGACAGCAGCAACAATGCCGTCGATCTTTTCGGCCGATTTCTTCTTCGTCGGCGCGTAGTTGAGGTTATCGTCGAACTTGACGGCGACATTGCCCGCCATCCACCGCAAGACAGGGTGGCCGCCGTGGTCGAGCTTTCCAGCCATCACAAGACGCTCGAAAAACTTCGTCGGTTCGCCGAGCGTCGGAATGCCCTGCCGCATCTTGAGGAAGCGCTCTTCGTCGACGCCACCTTTCACCATATCGGTGTAAAGCTTGACGGCATTCCAAGGGTCGTAGCCCATCAGCTCGACATCATATCGCTCAAGATCATCTTCCAGCTGATGCTGAACAAAGCTCTGGTCGACATAGTCGCCAGGCGTGGTCTCGATCGCGCCCATTTTCACCCACTGGTCGTAGGAGATGCGGTCGCGCTTGGTGCGCAGCGGCGCGATTGCTTCCGGCACCCAGAATTTCGCCGAGAGAATCCACTTATCGGTCGGCTTTTCTGGCGGAAACGCGAGAATGCGCGCCGTGATATCCTGATTTGCCGACACGTCGAAGGCGCTCAGGCACTTCCGGCCCTCAAGCCCTTCGCCGTCGCGCCATTTCGTCCACATCGTGGCATCAGCTGCGCAGGCATCCCACTTCTTGAGGTTCAGCCACCGGACAACCGCGTCAATCCACTGATTGGCGTGGTAGCAGCGGAAATGCGCTTCGGCGCGCGGATTGTCCTTGGCGAGAGATGCCTCGCGCCGAAGGAACTGGAGGGTCGGCGAAATCCCGAGTGAGGGGTTTGCCTTCGGCCAGTTCGCCTCAGTTTCCCAATCGTCATCCTCCGCAAGGGCAAAGATGACGACAAGGGTCGTCGGATCGTCGGTGCGTCCTTCGAGGATCGACTGGCTTTCCTCCCAGAGCGCATAGCCCGTCTTGTTCGACTTCACACCCGCCGTCGATGCATACAGCTCGATCGGCTCAAGCCGCGCGCCCGTGCCCTGTCGCAGGAAATTCGCCAGGTCAGGCGTTTCCCACTCATGCATCTCGTCGCCTGTGATGACAGTCGGCGATTGACCGTGCTTGCCTTCCGCCTTTCCCGACAGCAGCTCGAAGAGCGCTCGAATCTTCGGCAGATAGATCGACTTCTTGAACATCTGCGCATCGACGAGCGATGGCGACATGCTGATCATGGCCTTCATCTTGTTGAAGATGATGCGGGCCTGCTTTTCGGTGCGGGCAAACACGAATCCCTGACCGCCGACAACACCGTCAAGGATGAAGAAGAGCAGCGACAGGGCGGCCAGGAACTCCGATTTCCCGTTTTTTCTGGGGACCCAGAGCATGAGGCGGCGGAAGATCCGCACATGCACGATGATCGGTTCATCGGTCTGCTCGTCGATAATCTCGTTCGGCGCCTTCCAGCCGACCAGCAGACGGACGATGATTTCCTGCCAAAGTCCGAGCCTGAATGGCTTGCCGGCGAAACGATCCTCCGTGAGACGGAAGATCGTCGGAAACAGCTTTACCGCAGCGTCAGCCTTGGCGTAATCGAACCAGGCGCCGACAACCGTGCAGCAACGCCGCCAGGCGATGCGCGCCCATTCCCAGCCGCGATTGTCGGCCGCATCCCTGATCCATTCCGGTTCCGGCCAGATCTGCGCGCCGGCAGATGCCTCGATTGCGGCCGTCGATACGCCGTCCATCGGTCAATTCGGGCGGTTCGGCGGCGCGGAATCGAAGGATTTGAGGATGCCCATGATGTCCTGCTGCTGCGCTGCCGGCTCTGCTGCCGGCGATTTTTCACCGGTCGGTGCTGACTGGTCGCCCCAAAGCGGCAAGTTGCCGAGACCGTGGGCCGCCGCCTGGTCACGCATGATCTTGTAGCGAGCGTCCGGACGCATGCCGAAGGTCGCCTCAAGGTCACGCAGCATTTTTTCGATGTCCTGGCAGGCTTGCCATGCCGGATGCCGCTTTTTGGTGGCGTTTCCGTTCGTGTCGATGGCGTCGAACCACGTCCCTTCCTTCTGGACGGTGATGTCCGCCGCGATCCACTCGACGATGTAACGGCAATAGCGCGCGAGCGGAGTTGCATCGAGATCGTTCAGAAGGTTCAGGCGCTCAAGCTTCGGCGCGAGGTCATTCCAGATCTCGGTCGCCTTGCGGCTGCGCTTCAGCCACTTCGGCGGCCGGATCTTGCCGACGACGACGGGCGCGACTGCCTTCGGCTCGCGAGCCTTCTGCGCTTCCTGCAAAGTCATGCGCTTTCCCGGCGCACCTTTCGCAGCCTGTTGCTCTGCCGTATCGGGCTTGCGACCGCGTGCCATCGTTCGCCCTCCTATCTTGGCGAGAGAAAAAAATATTTCGGTAATTTCGCGGCGACGTGCGCGTGCACACCCACCGGTCTAGCCCCTCAGGGTGCTGGACTTTTGACCCCCCCCTACCTGTCGGGGCCGGCGGCTCGCTCTTCGGCCTGCTTCACGACGTCGTGGTGGTCAGGGCATAGGGGCTGCCAGTTCGACCAATCCCAGAAGAGGCGTTCGTCGCCGTGGTGGCGCTTGATGTGGTCGACGACCAGATGCATGCGCCGTGGGTTTGTCTGTAGCTCGCCGTGCATCGTCAGGTGGCCGGCATTGAGCAGACCAGCCTGCTCGCATCGTCTGCAGAACTGGTTCTCAGGCTGAGCAAGGAAGGCCGCGCGCTCGCGCTGCCAACGGCCTGTCTTATACCACTGACGACCAGGCCGCTGATCGCGCTCGCGATCATACTCGCGCTCGCGCTGCTCAGCCGAAGCCGCGCCACGAAGGCGGAACGACTTCGGCTTAGAGGCCATTATTCGGCAGTATCCGTTGCAGTCTGCTCGATCTCGTCAGGCTGCACCTCGTGGATGGCGAGATCCATCGACGACGTGCAGTAGAATTCGCGCGTCTCGCCAGCAGCCACACGGCCGCCATAAGATTGTACCTTCTCGCCGGTCTTCGGGTCGCGACCTTCTACGTCAACCGGCCAACCATGATTAGCCTTCACAACAACAGTCGTCGTCATGGCACTCTCCAGATATCTAGATGTTTGGTGAACAGGGCATAGTTGCCCATAACCATTATACGAAAAAGGCGACCCATCGGCCGCCTATCTGTAAGTCATAGCTTGCGCACTGGCCTTGAATCGGTGTCTCCGTCCGAGACGTTCAAGGCGGGGTCTGCCCGGCTACCGACCTGAGAGTTTCCTCTCTTTGCCTCGCGTCCTGCCGAGACATTCAGGGCTATCGCCCAAGGGTGCACTGAGATCGCAGATCATCCCGTTGACGTGATTTGTACTCACAGCTTTTCGAGATTCGCAAGAGGGATATTGAGCTGCCCTGCACGGCCCATGAGCTTATATTCGACGTTGCACCGCCTATCCTTACCTTTCAGCATCTTCACCACTCGCGCCTCAAATCCGGTGAATGGGCCCAGCTTGATAAGCACCCTATCGCCTGCCTTTATGCTCGCGTTCTTGGCTTCTTGTTCCATACGTTGGCGTTCACGCTCTTCCTCTTTCTCCTGCATGACCACGTTGAATTGGCTGATCGATTCATCTGACACTCGATAGGGTCGCATCCATCCGCCGACGATATCGGTGACGTGCTGAATACCTAGGAGGCCGCGAAATGCCTCATTGGAAGGAACGCAGCGAACAAGCACAAAGCCGGGTAGCCAGAGTTTACCAGGCAGTGTCCATTCCCTCTTACGGCGCACGACTTTGCGCTCCGGTTCACGGAGCACCAGGCATTCTACCCGCTCATCAGTCAGGGCTTTTTCCACAGATGATTCCCTACTGGTAAGCACATGCAGGCAGTACCATCCCGCCAGATCCGGGTTCTCATCCGCCACGCGTTTACTCGCTGCGACGATCTCGCGAATGCGCATGCGATACAGGCTGATCGCCGTGTCCTGCTTGTCATCGGCAAACTTTCGGATCTCGATCGGCTTTCCGGAAATGCCATCCCGCTTATGCTGCATCGTCATTGCCCGCCTCGCTGATCGTGGAAAGGAAAGTTGCCAATGCATCCTCGACGGCCTGGTTCAGGTCGTCGGCGTTTTCGTCGACGGGCGGGAACCAGACATACTCGTTGGGATGTTCGATGAAGGGCCATCCGTGGCGTTCGTGCAGGTCGGCCCATGCCGCGAACAAGGCGCTATCGCTCTTCACCTGACGGAAGCCCGCGACCGCTGGGAGCAGCGCCAACGACGTGACGAACGGCTCCTTGCGGCGTGCCAGATCGCGCATGACGGTTACAAGCGGCCAGCCATGCTCAAGTCGTTTGCTGCGCAGCAGCGCTTCCCTTGTCTTCGTGCCGGCAGCAATCTGATCCTCGTCGAACGTGGTGAAGACGAAGCGCCCGGTCGGCTCCTTCGACAGCGCCACAAGACGCGTACCTATCCAGAGCTTGCCGCAGACCTTGGCGATGCCCCTGGTTGGAGCCGCCGTCGCTTCCTCCGGCATCTCGCGCCACATCCGGTTCTTGAGGTAGACAGCCGCCGCCCTGACGTCTTCAGGCTTGGCCCATCGCAGATAGGCCGGCGTCCGCTCGATGCATTCTGCCCGCTCCTCGTCGCTCAGCGCGAACCAGGCGTTGCGGGCATAATCGATGTCGCCTCGTTTCCAAGTGGCGTACCAGAGCGTGAATTCCGTTTCGATCCTTTTCCGATCAGACCGTTTCAAACCCTCTTCCGCGCCAGCGCTCGCTTGGTAGGAGTCAGTATTTGCTAGTTCTAAGTTATTACTAGGTGCCGATTTTACCGGCGACGGCGAAACCGGCGACGGCATTGCCGTCGCCGGCAAATCCGTCTGCGGTAAAAATGCAACACTTTCGCCAACGGCGGTGTCTTCTGGGGCGCTTTCCGAAAGCGGCTCGTCGAAAATGACCAGAACTGACGACCCGAATTTGCCATCTTCGCGCACCTGTTCGCGCTCCGCATAGCCGAACTCGACAAGCTCGGCGATCATCTTCCGTGCC
This sequence comes from Rhizobium sp. A37_96, assembly GCF_053521765.1. NCBI lineage: Bacteria > Pseudomonadati > Pseudomonadota > Alphaproteobacteria > Hyphomicrobiales > Rhizobiaceae > Rhizobium > Rhizobium sp. A37_96. The sequence goes on from NZ_JBNWDS010000002.1 coordinate 1,047,212, forward strand.
TTGTCACGCCCGCAATTTCCCTTTTTGATGATATCGCCGATGACCACGGTCCAGTTATCCGGCTTGGACAGCAGGTAGCTCAGCAGCCAACGCGCCTCCATGGAAAGCCGGCTGTCCTCAAAGACATGGTTTGGAATGGCCGCATAGCGTGCATTGCGCACGCCGCGCCGAATGGTCGCCTCGCTGCTCATGCCGCCAGCCTCTCGACGCGGCAATGGTCCGCATTGGCGGCGGCGAGCGCGGCCGCCACGACGGGCGACACGGAGTTGCCGACGCAGCTGACCTGCACCGATTTTGGAAACGCATGCCAGACAGGCTCGTCGCCTGCCTCCGGTGCGATCCAGACGCCGTCGATGATGTACAGCGGCGGAAAGCCCTGCGCGTTGTACAGCTCGCGCGGCGTCAGCATGCGCATGCCGATATCGACAATGACGAAAGTCTCGCCATCGATGACGATCGTCACGAACTCCCGTTCGTCCCAGAAGCCATGAGACCGCAGGAAATCAGCAACCTGCCGTGCCCGCGCCACCTGGGCCTCTGTGAACGGCGGCGCACTGATTGAGGTCTCGACGTGGCCGTGGCGATCTTTGGTCGTGATCGTGCGGCAGGGACGATCTTCCTCGCCACCATCGCCGGTCCCGTAGTAGGCCTGAAGATATGGGGCAACCAGCAGCGATTTGCCTCCGCCATCGGCGGTGGTCGTGGCGAGCGGCTTTTCCGCCTCGTGCCCCGTCGATGTTCCGAACTGACGCGAGATGAAGGCGGAAACGACACCCTGTTGTGCGCCGCTGGCCGTTACGGTCGATACAGGCTCGTCTACGGGTCTACCCGGATTAACGCCTCCGATGCGCCGACTGTCGTTGTTATGCTGCGCGAGGAAGGCGGTGGAAACGCAGACATCGGCCTTCGCCGTGATCGTGGCTGTCGGCTCATCGCCACCTCGCGGCCTACTCTGCCCAGCGCGGCCGCCACAACCAACCAAAGTCGGCGCGACCACGGTCAGGCCCGCGCCTCCTGCGGTGATCGTGTGGGTCGGCTCGTCAGCCGCGTTGAACGGCTTTCCGGAATTACGCATCGTCATCAGATGCGGGGCTACGATGCCAAGCGGCGCGCAGCCACCAGGCCGCTTGATGTAGCCGTTCGCGGTAATGGTCGATAAAGGCTCGCGCAGATCCTGACCGGTCGCGCCTGTATTGAAGCGGATCACCGATGGCGACACGACAGCCTTCTCACCGCGATGCGCCCCGGTGATCGTGTTGGACGGCTGTGCCAGATCCTCGCAGCGCCCGCCGTGCGTGAGATTGACGATGAACGGCCGCTCCGCATCGAGAACATAGCGCTTCATCCCGCGCGCCACGCGGGCCATGGTATTGTCCGCAAGCGGCCGCACGGCCTTGAGGCCGTGCTGCTCCATGATCTCGCTGCTCGAGTCGAAAATCGACGGGCAAGGCAGCGACCAGTCGATGATCTCCGCCGCCGTGCGCCACGGCAGTTTCCGGCCGGCGACAACATCGCGATCGTCGGGCGCAGCGTGCGTCGGCTTCGGCCAGACGACGGGTCGGCCATCGAACCGGATGATGACGAACAGGCGCTTGCGGATCGTCGGAGCGCCATAATCGCAGGCGCGCAGCTCGCGATGTTCTATGTGGCCGCCACGCCTGCGGATCGCCTTGCACCACTTCCGGAATGTCTCGCCCCTGCGCTCCGGATCCGGCATCAGGCCGCGATCGGTCTGCACGAGCGGGCCATAATCCTTGAACTCCTCGACGTTCTCCATGATGATCACGTCGACCTTGCCGCCGCTCTTCTGGATGCGCTCGACCCATGCAGGGATGACCCAGCACAGATCGCGGATATTGCGCTCGACAGGCTTGCCGCCCTTGGCTTTCGAGAAGTGTTTGCAATCCGGACTGAACCACGCCAGCCCGATATGCCGGCCACTGAGATAGTCGAGCGGATCGACCTTGTAGACGTTCTCCGACAGATGAAGCGTATCGGGGTGATTGGCGGCATGCAGCGCCAGCGCATCGGCATTGTGGTTGATGGCGATATCGGGAGACCGTCCCAAGGCCATCTCGATACCGGTCGATGCGCCGCCGCCGCCGGCGAAACTGTCGATGATCATCGGGGGAAAGCGCCCGCTGTCGCCCTGCATGGCGGCAAAGATCTGCGAAGTGGTCGTTTCCCCGAAAAGTGTCCCCGCGTACATTCAGACCTCCGCTTTAGTGGAGATGGCTTTGCAGCGCGCAGGCCTCGCGTAGTGCTCGCAAGGCGGCGATACGAAGAGCAGACGCAGCGCGTGCAGGTCGCTAAGCGCTCGGATCACATCGGTCGCGGCCGGGATGCCTACCCCCTGCGCTGCGTCGGGATGGTTGGCCGCATGGAGTGCAATGGCCGTGTTTTCGTGATTTATGATGTACATTCATGCCCCCATGTTGCGCGGCGGCAGGCCGCAAGCGATTCTGTCCATGCGACCGCGCGCGACGACGATCCCGAGAAGATCGGCGGGACCGCCGTCGTCGCGGCGCGAGTTGCGAAGGAAGGAAAGTTCGGCGTCGAGATAGCTGACGCCGGTATGGAAGTGCGCGAGCTGCAGGCAGCGGCGGATCTGACTTTCATCGCGCAGCAGCTGCGCCAACGACGTGCGGAGCAGCCAGCGCGCCCGCTGCCGGTCGGTCTCGGCGTCTTCAAGTTGTTCGATATCCAGAAGGAAGGCGGTCATTCTGCCACCTCCTGATCGTCGTCCGGATACCTGAACTTCATCCAATATTGGACTTCCGCAAGCAGGCAGCATGGGTCTTGCGGGTCGTATCCGTCCCCGCATATGTCTGTGCCGGGCGGCCAATAGACGATGGCGTTGCGCGGCAGATGATTGACGAAAACGAGGTTATGTTTCCGACAATAGCTGGAATGCCAATGCGCCGGATACATGGGACCGCCGCCCAATGTCGGCTCGCTTTTCCCAACGCGGATGAAGTGTTCGGCAGGATATCTATGGTACTTCACCAAGATATCCCGCGCGCGCTTTGTCCACTGAACGTATTGCCGCGAGCTATTGAACTGCTGCGGCAGTTGCAGATCCGGAATGACGCGATCAAGGTCGAACCACCTTTTCACGAGTCACCTCCTTCCGGCGAACCCGCCTGGTTGCCCCAGAATTCCCACTTGCCGTTGAGCCGGATATCTCCCGGCTGCAGGCTCTCCTTGCGCTGGAAAAGCTCCAGCTTGCGCATGTCGGGGTAAAGCCGCTCGATCTCTTCGGCGAACCAGACGGGCTTGCGGCTATGCTCGGTCTTGACCTCGCTGTAGAGGCTTTCCGGCTTGGCCGTGTAGAGGTCGATGCCTGGGAAATTGCCGCGCTTGCAGATCAGCAGATGTTCGGTGCGGTCGCGCACCCAGCGGCCCATGCCGATATTCACCTTGTCCCATGTGATCATGCTGACGTAAGCGAAACCCCACGCCTTTATGATGCGCAGCGCGTCGTCGAGCCGGTTCGTCGTCGTCCAGAAATAGAGGATGGCGTCCTGCGTGAAGGGGCTTCGGTCGCCAGCGCAAAGCGCCATCAACTCGTCGACCGTCATCGAAGGGTAGGGCAGGCCCTTGTCCTGCCCGGTCTCGTCGCTCCATGCCTCCTGCTGCCACGGGACGTCGCAATACCCCACAGCGAAGGCGGCCCGCGGCATCTCGCCCGCCACCCGCTTGCCCTGCTCGGCGATGTGGTTGATGACGGCCGTGCGGATCATGCGGGAATGCTGCAGCCGCTTCGTGCGGTTTTCCTTGGCGTCCGCCGCCTTCCGCTTCTCTTCCGCGAGCGCGGCCTCGACGTAGAGAACCTGCTTGTCCTGCGGAACCTGTTTCAGGCGGTCGAGAAACGAGCCGTTATCGAGACGCGAGCCGCGAAGGCGATGCAGCGCCATGTCGAGGATTTTTTCGCCGCGCGATGCGTCACGGCGAACAGTGCGGGCGTCAACCCCTGTGGCTGCCGCCGTGGCCTGATCGAAAGACGGCGTCACCTCACGGACAACTTGTCCGTCAGGTTGGTGACGACGACGCTCCCCGTTGCCTTGTGCGGCCCCCTTCGCCGTCTCCGGATGCTTTTCGAGATAGATTTCCTTGCGCCGCGCGATGAACAGCGCCCGATCCGCCGCCGTCAGCTCGGCGCGGCAAAGATTCTCGTCGATCTCCCACAGCTCGCGGTCGAGATCGTCGAAGGCTTCGTGGAAGCACAGCACCTTGCCCCAGCCGAGCTGCCGCGCCGTTTCCAGCCTGTGCAGTCCCGCCGAGAGATTGACGCGCTCGTCGCCTTCCTGTCCCTGCACCGTAATCGGCGTCTTCTGGCCGATTTCAAGGAAGGAAGGCTTGAGTGCGTCGACCTTCGCCTGATCGGCGAGGCGCAATCGCGTGCCGATGTCGATGCTGGCGATGTCGCGCCAGACCGCCATGCGACCGTCGCCCGGCATAGCGTCGGCCGCGACGGGCGGTGCTGCCGGCGCATGCTTTTTCTTGGCGATCTCGGTCGGATACCAGAGGTCCGCGTCCTTGCTGTCGCGGCGTAACATGCCCTTGACGTTGAGCTTGATGCAGGTCCGGCGCTGATTGTGATCCTCGCTGCGCACATGGCCCGACCGGATTGCAGTGTCCATGACGGCGGCGGCGCGCTCGCGTGCGGTGACGGCCGTGTTCATCGCGCCGCCCTCCGCTCGTAGCGGATAATCCCGCGCAGGATCGTGTCCGGCTTTCTGCCGTTCCGGATGCGCGCGGCGATCTCCTTCGGGTCATAGACGAAGGCCGCCCCGGCGATGGCTTGCCGGAGCGGCTTGGGAAGCGTGTCGAAGACCCGCATGGCCTCGACCGGTGACGGCCTGGTGCGATCCATCACTCGCACCTCATCAGCCGGTCGAGGAATTCCCGGCCCTTGCGGACCAGCCACACACACTCGTCGTCGCGAATGTCGCGGCGCACATGGCCGGCAAGCACGGCGCGGCCGACAGCCTCACGGTCGGCGTTCAGACGCATGCGGTAGGGCTGCGGCGAGCCGGCCACACGGCGCAGGAAGGCGATGCCGCGCGGCCCCATGGCCGCGCCGTTCGCCACGGTCTGGTAATTCGGCGCCGGCACCTTGCCGGCATAGGGGACGCGGCGCGCGCTCATGGCACGATCTCCATATCGTCGAGTTTGCGGGTGATGATCGAGGCGGCGCGGATCAGCTCGTGCAGCTTGAGGCGCAGCTGCTTGCGCTCAAGGGCGTCTATGCGCCCATCGGCGAAGGCCTGCCGCACCATGCGCCAGAGGGCGGTGGCCTCATCCATGATCAGAAGCGCGTCGGATTCCGAAAGCGGCTCGTCGACCACGATGCGCTGAAGCAGCGGCTCAAGCCGATAGCCCAGCAGTTCCGCCATCCGGGCGGTGACGACCGGCCTCTTGGCGGCGCGATCCAGATCGAGCGCGATATCGACGGGGATGAACTTCCTTTCGTTCTCCACATCGGTCGATGCGTATTTCGACAGCTGCGAGGTGACGACGCGCGTCACGTACTGAAACACGGTGACGCCGCCGGCCAGTTCATAGGCAACGTCAAGAACGCGCTTGAGCGACGAATATTCGATCTCGGAAAAACGACGCACGAAGACACCCCCGATCGTGGTCAAGGAAACAAAAAGCTGAAAGGATTCCATGTGCGGCGCGGCGATGCGCCTTAGTCATGCGGTCAGGACATCACGGAGGCCCGCATGCGTATTTCAGCCGATAACATCCAGCAGCACGACGCCGCCGACGCCGCGCTGCTGGACTTCCCGCCACGATCGTGCTCGGTTTGCGTTGCTCAACGACAAAGGAGTCACAACCATGACGGACGACGAAGACACCGTTTTGGGCAGATTGGATTACCTCTCCGCTCAAGTGGCTATTTACAGACACATGTTGGCGGCGCTGCTGAAGGACTCGCCTCGCGCAACGGAGGTCGAGCAGGACGCGCGCGCCCTCGTCGGACAATGGGAAAAAGATCTCCCGAGCGAATCCGTCCTCGTGATGGCCGGCAAAGAGGCTCTTACCTTCTTTTTTCTGCCGGATTCCTAGCGATATCACGCATCCGATGCCGCAAGGCATGGTTTGAAAACTCCGTAATGCGACCGTCGACGAATGAGCGCAGCTTGCCCTCGTCGTCGATATGCAGCCCGACGTTGACGGGCGCAGAGCGGCGGGAAACGCGCGCAGCGAAGTTGAGCGCGATGCGGTCAAGCAGCCTGTCGAGCAGCTTCGAAAACATGTCGTCATCCTTCCATGAGGGAAAAGACCGCCAGAGCGCGGGGACGTGCTCTGGCGGGAGTTGGAGCTGCGATGAAGGAAACGGCTCGGAGGGAACTGACCGCACCGGGAAAAGGCTAAAACCGGCGCGGCTGGCCGGTGGCCCACAATGCGGCCAAAGCCACCGGATGGAAGGAGGGGCGTCATTCGGCGGCCTCTCTGGCGTCGGCTGCCAGTTCCGCTAAGCGCTCCAGCGTCACGCTGCAAATTTCTCGCTCAGCACCGGCCTCAACCATGCGTTTCCAGTAGCCAGCAGGGATTGATCCGCGACGGCGCATGGCCTTCGCGGTTTCATAGGGCACCCCTAGGTCATCGGCGAACGCAGATAATGAGGGCCATAGGTCGATAAGCAGAGCGTGAAACATGCGCTATAGGTGCATTACACACCTACGCATGTCAAGTGACGATGGATGTGATTTGCACCTCAAACCGTAGGTACAATTTGCACCATGACCGACAGAATAGAACAATTTGAAAAGGAAGAGCGCGCCAAGCGGCTTACTGAAGCGCGCATTCAGGCTGGATATGGCGGCTATCGCAAGCTCGCAAGCCGGTTTGGTTGGAACGAAAACACCTATAAGGGCCATGAGCTGCGGGGAAGCTTCGGCATCGCCGATGCGCGAAAATATGCCAAGGCGTTCAAAGTCTCCCTAAACTGGCTGTTCATGGGTGCAGGGGAGCCGGGCGATCTTGACGAGGAGCCGATAAAGGCAACCGACGTTCCGCTTATATCGTGGATCAGCGCAGGCGCTCTAAGCGAGCATGAAGGCATTACCGACCTGGCGGATTTCCCGACGATCCCGGCTCTGAACCTGCCGGACGGCGATTGGATCGCATTGCGAGTCGAGGGAGACTCCATGAACAAGATCTCACCTCCCGGCTCCGTCGTTTTTGTTGACCGCAGTGATCGCCGATTGGCTCCAAATGCTTGCTACATTGTCGCAGACGAGGCCGGAAAGGCTACGTACAAGCGTTATCGACCAAACGACAACCCGCCTTTTCAGCCGGCCTCTTACAAGGAAATCGAGCCGCCGGATTTTCAGGGAGCGGTGACGGTTATAGGTCGCGTCAAGAGGTCCGTTATCGAAATGTAGCGATCAAGAAGGAGCGCCTACTCGCGGGCGCACTTCTTCATGAGATATGCCGTATCCTCAATTTGATCGGCGTAGGCTTTCAGAAGTGGCAAGAGTTGCTTGCGTAGTGCTTCCATTTTCTCCAGCGCCACGCGCTGCTCGCCATCAAAATTCTCGCTGATCTTTGTGGTGTCCTGCGCTTCGAGGCCCGTCGCGACATCCCTCATGGCGGGTCCCAAGGGATCGAGAGCGGGCGCGTAGATCTTGCAGGCCGCCTGGTCTGCGTGCGCGGACGCTGCAAAGCCTAAAAATGCCCCGAAAGTCACCACACCCAGCCTGTTCATCGCTCGCCCCCTCACGTTTTCCGGCGGTAAGTTAGCGTGATGTATCGCATTCAATCAACAGCGAATCACCTTGATTTATTGATGCAATCTGCACCTATAGCCATCGCTTATGCTGGACCAATATCGATATAGGTGCAATTTAGACCCATTTTCCGCTTGCGTGAGATAGGTGCAAAGTGTACCTATTTTTGCGTCCGGTGATCTCCTCCTCCCATCCCGGATACCAGAGACCGCCGTCGCTCCTTCTCCTCCCGAGCGACGGCGGCATGGTCTCAGGAGGTTTTGAGAGGAAAGCACCATGCAGACAGCAGCCTACAATCCCGTCCGCGCCCGCAACATCGCGCAGGAAATGGCCGACTTCGCCCGCGAGCGCGGCGAGGGCCTGACCAGGGACGAATATCTCCGTCTCGGTTTTACCGAAGAGCAGATCACTCGGCATTCCCATGATGCGGCCGTTCTCTACGCGCAGTCGCTCAATCGCATGGCTGCCTGACCAGATCCGGTTTGGCGACCGCCACGTCTCACCCCTGGCGTCGGCGGTTTCCCAATCGGATGCGAGAGGCAACCCATGAATTACTTCACTCCGGCAATCGACAAGGTGCAGCAGGCAAAGCGCAACGGCTTCGCCGGCCTCTTCCTGGTCATCGTCATCAACGACCTGCTGGCCGCCGCGGCGGCCCTCTACGTCTTCGGCTGAAGGAGGCTGACGATGCGTGACGTATCGAGACACGACATGGAGAAGCTTTATCGTGCCGTGGCAGACGGCGAGCCTCGCCGCGAGATCTTGCAGATGATGCACGATCTGTTCGGCAGGGATTATGGGCTGCGCGCCCCCGTCGACGAGATGCGCCTTGCCGACCGCTGCCAGCCGGGAGCGCGTGCCCATGGCTAAGCAGCAGGCGCTTTTCCGCATCCATCGCAGCCAGCTGCTGCCGGCGCTCGACGCGGTTTTCGAGGCGGTCGACAGGCGCGCCAAGATCCCGCAACTCGGCAATATCCTGCTGCAGCCCGAAGCCGATACGCTCCTGCTGCGCGCGACGGATATGGATATCGAGATCGAGGCGGGCTGCGAGCTGCTTGACGTGGCCGACGATGCCGAGCCGACCACCATCAAGGGCACGGACCTGCGCGACATCGTGCGCAACCTGCCAGAGTCGGCGGAAATCGAATTCCTGCCCGGTACCTATAACGGCCAGGTGCGGATCCGATCCGGCAAATCCAGCTTCTCGATTTTCACGCTGCCCGCCAGCGACTTCCCGTCGATGGCGACAAAGATCAAGGGCAAGACATTCGAGATTGCCATGCCGGAGGTAACGGCCGCATTCGGCAAGGTCGCCCATGCCGTCCAGACCAAGGATATCGGCCGGCCGTGGATGACCGGCATTCACATGCACCCGATGCAGGATGAGCGCATCGGCTTTGCCGCGCTCGATGGCATTGGCCTTGCCGCCGTGCAGATCCGCACGGAACGGCTTCTGGATTTTCCCGGCATCATCATTCCCCTCAAGACGGCGCAGGTCATTCGCAAGCTGTTCGACGAGGTGAAGGAGCCGGCGCAGATCGAGGTTGCAGAAAACCTCATCCGCATCCGGTGCAACGGCGTGACGCTTCTGTCCGTGCTGATCGAGGGGAAGTTCCCCGAACACTATCTCACGGCGGCCCCCGAGAACTACGAGCGCGAAGTCTTCGTCACCGTCGCATCGCTGAAAGCGGCCGTCGCTCGAGTCTGCCTTGTCGCCACGGAAGTCGACAAGGACGGCATCAAGCTCACCCTTGAGCGCGATGCCATGCGCGTCGAGCTGAGCAGCAAGGAGGGCGAATCGGCAGTCGACTACGTGCCGATCCAGTACGAAGGCGAGACCGGCTTTTCCATCGGCCTCAACAACGAGGCCCTGCGCGGCATTCTCGGCACCATCGACACGCAGGACGCCATCATCCGTTTCGGCGGCTCCCTGCCGAACGCCGTATTCCGGCCATCGGTCGGCGCTGACGAGCTTTATGTGATCTCGCCGATGGTCGCGCGAGGTGCCGAGTGATGAACCTCGATCAAGCCCGCACCCTTCTGCCCGAAGCTCGGGACCTGGCGGGCCTCGCCAGCGAACAGTTCGTCGAGTCCTACAATACCGCGACCAACAAGGCGGAGATCTGCGTCGTCGACCGTCTGACGGGCGAGGTTGAGCCGATTGCGCTGCTGACGGCCGACTGCTCCTACGATGACCGCCGCCTTCTGCTCAAGGCGCCCGAGCTGGTGCGCGCGCTTCTCGTCATCATGGAAGCGGCCTTCGACCGGATACGCAGGCTTGAGCCTCAGGATGGACGCCAGCAGCGCGGCGGGGGGCATGCCGAGCGGAAGAAGGATTATGCGGCCGAATGCGCCATGAAGTGCGGCGATCGCATGTTCCGCCGCTTCCTCGTCGAGCGTCACAATGTGCCAGACGTCGCCGACGCCGAGCGCATTGCCGTGTCCGTCCGCAACATCCTGCGCATCAAGTCGCGCGGCGACCTCAACACCGATCCCGCCGCCGCTCAGCGCTGGATCGAGTTCAGGGGATCATTCGAAGCATGGAAACGCCATGGATGAGATCTGGACCCACGTCATCATCGCATCCTTCACCTGGGCAGCGCTCGCGATCCTCTTCGTGCTGATGCCCATCATCGTTCGCCTTTGGAGGAATAAGAAATGACTGAAGCCGACAACCTCAAGAACGCGCTGGAAATGACCGGCTGCGAGAGTGAGGAAGACCTTATCGACATGGCAAATGTCGGTCGGTCTCTGATGAATGCCATCGAGACCTACACGAAAGAACCAAGCATCATTGAGGGCTGGTCGCCAGCCGATGACCCGGCCGAGATTGTCGGCGACCTGTACAACAGGCTTGAAGAATCACTTGCATGCCATCGCCAGGCGATAACGGAAGCGAAGGCCGCGACCGCCATCATCGCGCAGATCGAATCCATCTTCCCCGGCTGGAAATCCTATCGGGATCTCGTCGACTGCGTTGAGTGCACATTCCTCAACATCGCGCCGCGTGGGTTCAGCTGGATCGACCAGCCGATCACAGTCACCGGAGGCGACTACCGGTATAGAGGTCAACTTCTCTGCTCATTCCCAAAGGGTGTTGGTGGCCCGGTGCGTTACATCGTCTGCGACGAGAACGGGCGTCTGTTCATCCACAACTCGCAGCAGTGCGGTATCGGCCCGAAGGGTGACGAGCCATGAGCCTCCCGAAGATGAAGCCTTGCCCGGAATGCAGGACGGCGAACGGGCTCAGCGTCTACACCTACGATAACGGCGGCCGCCATGTCGAATGCGACGATTGTTTTTATCTAGGCCCTTGCGGCAGCAGCATTCCGTGGGCGATCAAGCTGCACAACGCCGCTTGGGAAAAACAGAACCCGGTCAGCCGCCGCGACGAAATCCGCGAAAAGGTCATGGCCCGCGCGTCGATCGATCCTCATACCGGCTGCTGGACATGGACAGGCCCGGACAGCGGCAGCAAGGGTCGCGGCAAGGATTACCCTCGCATGAGCTTGAGCGGCCAGACCGTTGCCGTTCACATCGTCATGTTCACCAACGAGCATGGCTATGTGCCCGGTCGGAAGCAGGTCGACCACAAATGCCGCAACCGCCGTTGCGTCAATCCCGCGCATCTTGAGCTTGTCACCCACAAGGAAAACCAGCGCCGCCGGGATCGGGCGCGCGCTGCCTTCTTATGCCAGGAGGTGCTTTGATGTTCCTTCCACAACCCATTCCACTTGAAGAGGCGGCCGGCATGCTCGGCATCACCGATGTCGGCAACCCCGCCCGCGTAGTGCGCGAATTGATTCGCCGCCACGAAATTCCCTTTGTGCGCTGCGGACGAACGGTTAAGTTGCGCCCTGATCAGCTGCGTCTGCTTTCTGAGAAGATGGTTGAATGCCCCTCAAGCTCAAACGAGATGAAAAGTCCGGAATTTTCTATGTCACCGGTACCGTCACAATCTGGCGAGATGGGCAATCTCATTCACTTGAGGTCAGACGATCGACCAAAGTCCGCGACGAAGCACAAGCAGATGGCGTCCGCCGGCAAATCGAAAACGAGGTCGCCGAGCGCAATATCACCGGTCGCGAACCCACTGTCACGTTCCGCGCAGCGGCGGAAAAATACGTAAAGGACGGCGGCGAGGCCCGCTTCCTGCGGACCAGCCATAAAGAGGGCGAGCCTTTCCGCCTTCACTCCCGCTTCGATGCCTTTGCCGCGAAGCCCATCGACCAGATCGGCGAAGATCTGATCAACAGCGAGGGCCGAAAGTTCTATCCCAACGATTCTACGCGCCGCCGGCAATGGCACGGCCCCATCATCGCCGTAATGCGCGCGAACAAATTCCGCCCCGACATCACTAGGCCCGACGATGGCGAAAAACGCACGCATTTCCTGCGGCCCGACCAGGCGATAACCTTCCTGACCCACGTTACTGCTTCACGCTTTCCCAATCCGTGGTCACCAGCGCTCGCCACCTTCCTTTTCGGCCAGGGTGCCCGCGTCAGCGAGACGATGATGATTGACGGCCGTGATGATATCTCGCTGGAGCATCGCTTCGCGATCCTGCGTGACACGAAGAACGGTAAGGAACGCATGGTCAATCTGTGCCCGCGCGTCGTGGCAGCACTCTCGACCTTGCCCAATCTCGGCAAGAAAGGCCCGCTCTTCCTGCGCTACGATGGGCGCCCTTATGAAAAGAAGAAGGACAGGGGATACAAGCTTTCCTTCTGGACGCGCGCGATCAACGAAATGGACTTCGACACTTCTATCTATACGCCTCACGTCGCGCGGCATTCATGGGCGACGTGGTTCTACAGCCAGACGAAGGATGTTGTTCGCCTCAAGGCCGAAGGCGGATGGGAATCAGACGAGTGGGAGCGCTATGTAAAACTGGCAAACCCATCCATCGGACGCCTTGCGGCCAAGCTCGGCTTCATTGCAGATCCCGAGAACGAAGAGAGATCAAACTTTGCGGAAAGTTTGCGGCATCAGGCCGAAAATTGAGGAAAGTTCGCGTCTGTTCCGGTTTTCGCCCGTCGCAACTTTTCCGACGAAAAATCGCCAGGAGCCGCAAAAAAGCCTTGCATTCCTAAGCGCCTCACCATAGTTAGGCCGCACCGGAGAGGTGGCCGAGTGGTCGAAGGCGCTCCCCTGCTAAGGGAGTATACCAGAAATGGTATCGTGGGTTCGAATCCCATCTTCTCCGCCATCTGATCAATCAGCAAAGCACTTGAATTCTATAGGTCTGCGGTTGCAGCCTCACTCGCAAATGCTGCTACGGGTATTTGTGATGTGTTTGAGCTGAATGAGAAGGCGCCGAATTTCTCGGCAAATCTTCCCTTAACCAGTGCGGGCTCCAAGCAAGTCTAATCCGGGTAAGGGTCCTTCTGGTCCGCTTGTCGCGCTACGCCGTTTACCTATCGGTCACTTCGATGGACTATTTCTCGCTATCTACGAATGACGATAGCGCGCTGTGGGAAAGATCGTGATCCTGCCGATTATTTTATCATCAAATTGCGGATGCAGTTCGAAAGCCGGTGAGATCTGCCCCAAGGCGCGAATTGTAAGCGGCTAAACATGGCTTTAACTCAGATACAGACCATTCAATCCCTGGCGGAAGCTCTGACATGGTTTGAGCGGGAACTCGCATGGGGAGTGGACCCTGCGAATCTCGGCCATCTTACTGGTCGTATCGGAGAACTGTTCACCTGTGTGATGACGCGTGGACAGATGGCGCTCGAGGTGAATCAGCGTGGCTATGACGTTATCAGTGGCGACAATGAACGCGTTTCGGTGAAAACCATCACATCCAGTTCCAGCGTCACCTTCAATCCCAACACTTTTGATCGCGTCGACAGAGTGGTTATTTTGAAGATCAACGTGAGCGAGGACAACGGAGTTTCGGTTGAAACTTTGCTGGATTGCGCCGCCGCGGAAGCCCGCAGCAAACTGGGCGACCGGCTGGTCTTCTATGTTGGATCCCAGCGCAAACCATCTCAGCCGGTCGAACATCTTCCGATTGTCGCTTCAGCAACCTACGGAAATTATCATATCCGCCAGTATGAGAGCGGCACGATCCTCGTCTTCGAAGGCGAAACTAAGATCGAGCCGGCCAAGCCATTACTTCGTCATATCGCCAGCGAGATCGGCTTTGATATCCTCAACGATCGTGGCGAGCAAAAGACCACCCGTCAGATCGGGGCGGGTATTCTGCGGATGCTTGCCGTTCGGGGATGAACTTGCCAGCCGCCGCCACGATGTCTGGCACCCCCGATTTCCCATCGGAATACTCACTATAGGCCGTGAAGACGGCCGGTGCCCGCATCGGTTCCGAATCGTCCGGAAGGAATCGGCTGGATGGTTGCCTCGATTCGGGACGGTCGCTGGAGCGCCTGGTCGGCGCCCACCGCTTCGAGTCGCCGCCTGAAATGCCGGAAATGACCTGTGGAACGCCGCGAAGATCCGGAATTCGCATCGGATCGGCGATTGCGATGCTTATTCACATGCGCCTCGCGCCACGAAAGGCTTCCGAGTAAGTGCCCGCAGATTAAGGGTTTTCTTAATGAAGTCTAAATCTTTGCGGCAGCCGCACCGCCAACTTGTGTCCTTTCAGCAACAGGAATTGCGGAAGGCTCACGCAAATACCCCTTTCCGTTAAGATGTCGATTGCGTGACAGTGCACGTCTTGTATTTTCACTCTCGGAAGCGAGGGCGATTGATCGTCCACTTCTTGAAACGCGAGGATGGGACAGGGAATACCTTCGGGTAGTTCTCATTCTCGATATAAAACTTTGACTGGAGGTCAATATGAACATCAAGAGCCTTCTTCTGGGCTCCGCTGCTGCTCTCGCAGTAGTTTCCGGTGCTCACGCAGCTGACGCTATAGTTGCTGCTGAGCCGGAGCCGCTTGAATACGTTCGCATCTGCGATGCTTACGGCGCTGGCTACTTCTTCATCCCGGGCACGGAAACCTGCCTCAAGATCGGCGGTAAGGTTCGTACCGAAGGTCAGTGGTACACTCCTTACAACCCTGATGCACGTTTCGGCACGCTCTGGCACACCCGTGCTGAGCTGCAGCTGCAGACGGCAACCGACACCGAATACGGCCCGCTGAAGACCAACACCGAACTGCGTTGGGACTGGAATGACGGCGGCGCCACCTCCACCAACCTGCTGCACGCCAGCATCAGCCTCGGCGGCTTCACCGTTGGTAAGGAAGACTCCCAGTTCAACGTATTCACCGGTTACGCCGGCGACGTCATCAACGACGACGTGGTCTATGACGGCCCGTACGAATTGAACCAGATCACCTACAACTACGACGCCGGCAACGGCTTCACGGCTGTGGTCTCGCTCGAAGACACCAACTCTGGCAAGGGTGCCACCGGCGTCAACGGCGAAGACAGCTCCGACCACTACGCTCCTGACGTTGTTGCCGGTCTCGGCTACAAGGTTGGCAACTTCGGCTTCAAGGTTGTCGGCGGTTACGACTCCATCGTTGAAGAAGGCGCCATCAAGGCTCGCGTCGATGCTAACTTCGGTATCGTCGAAGCCTTCTTGATGGGCGGCTGGAACACCGACGGCGACAAGCTGAACAAGTACGCTGGTTCGAACGGTGGCGGTTCTGCTGCTCCGATCGGCTGGGGTGACTGGGCTCTGTGGGGTGGCGTTGGCGTTCCGGTCAACGAAAAGCTGAAGTGGAACCTCCAGCTCGCTTACACCGACTCCAAGATCTTCGCCGCTACGACGAACCTCAAGTTCAAGCCGGTCAAGAACCTGCTCATCGAGCCGGAAGTTTCCTACACCAACTGGGACTCGATCAACAAGGATCAGTGGTCTGGTATCATCCGCTTCGAGCGCACCTTCTAATCTGATCTGATTTCGGTCAGTCTAGATTTCACTACGGTGACGGAAAGCCCGGCTTAGGCCGGGCTTTTTGTGTTTGCATATAGCAAGAAGAAGCGCAGTCATTAGGAGGCTAATCATCTCCTCGTGAATATTCTTCTATGAATAGAGATCAATTTAGAAAGTAGATCCGAGTAGAATCCGGCCGCCGGCATGTCGGAAATATGACAGTTTTGCGACGTGATTTTTGTGCAACGCACATTTCGAAATGGCCGTCACAAATGATCATACTTTATCTCTGATATTGCTCTGAAAAAAACGATCTGTAGGTTCCAAATCGGAATCGAGACTGAATGTCTTGGTTCTCCCAGATCAGGGGTCAACGTTTGAAAACCAGGTGGGGTAGGGCGCGTCGATTTTCTCGGCGTGGATAGTCATACCTAATCGATATTGGAACTGGAGTTACTATGAACATCAAGAGCCTTCTTCTCGGCTCCGCTGCTGCGCTGGCAGCAGTATCGGGTGCTCACGCGGCTGACGCGATCGTCGCTGCCGAGCCGGAGCCGCTGGAATACGTCCGCATCTGCGACGCTTATGGTGCTGGCTACTTCTTCATCCCGGGCACCGAAACCTGCCTCAAGGTCGGCGGCATGGTCCGTACCGAAGGCGGCTGGTACAACGCCTACAATCCGGGCCCTGGCGGCAACCGCGGCACTTACTGGCACACCCGCGCCCAGCTGAGCGTCGACACCGCGACCGACACCGAATACGGTCCGCTGAAGACCAACACCGTCTATCGTTTCGACTGGAACGACGGCGGCTCCACCACCACCAAGCTGCTCTGGGCCAACATCAGCCTCGGCGGTTTCCTGGTCGGTAAGCAGGACTCCCAGTACAACCTGTACACCGGCTACGCCGGCGACGTCATCAACGACGACGTGATCTGGGACGGCCCGTACGAACTCAACCAGCTGACCTACAACTACGATGCCGGCAACGGCTTCACGGCTGTGGTTTCGCTCGAAGACTCGAACTCCGGTTCGGACTCGTCGTCCTTCGGCGGCGCCTGGGTTCAGTCGAAGGCTGACCACTACGCTCCGAACGTTGTTGCCGGTGCCGGCTACAAGACCGGCGGCTTCGGCTTCAAGGTCGTCGGCGGCTATGACTCGATCGTCGAGGAAGGCGCCGTCAAGGCTCGTATCGACGCCGACTTCGGCGCCTTCACGGCCTTCCTGATGGGCGGCTACAACACCGACGGCAAGAAGCTGAACCAGTATGCCGGCTCGAACCTGAACGCATCGGCTTGCCCGGCTGGCCGCGGCGATCTGTGCGGCTGGGGCGACTGGGCCGTCTGGGGCGGCGTCGGCGTTCCGATCAACAGCAAGCTGAAGTGGAACCTGCAGCTCGCCTACACCGACTCGAAGATCTTCGAAGCCACCACGAACCTCAAGTTCAACCCGGTCAAGAACCTGCTCATCGAGCCGGAAGTCACCTACACCAACTTCGATTCCGTCAACCAGGATCAGTGGGCCGGTATCCTCCGCTTCCAGCGCAGCTTCTAAGCCGCGCAGCTGAACCAAGTTCGACACATCTCCCGCTCAGACCTCCGAGCAGGAGAGGAAAGGCCCGGTATCCCAACCGGGCCTTTTCATTTCGGGCAAGCATCGAACGGTCGGATATTTGCCGTCAAAGCCCTGAGATGAAGTGCCTGATCGCGTCCGGAATATCGTCGAGATGCAGGATGGGGGCGTGCCCTTGCCCCATGGCGGTCTTGACGGCCGTGCCCGGATGGCGCGTCGCGATCTCATCGACCGTGGCTACGATCAGCAGCTTCGAATGCTCGCCGCGAATCACCATCAGCGGAATATCCTGGAACCCCTGGAACTGCGGCCACAGATCGGGAATCGGCGCATCCAGGTCCAGCGCCTGCATCTGGGCGGCGATGGCAGGGTCGTAATCGGCAACGGGTTTGCCGCCGCGAAAGGCATAGATTGCCCGCGCCATATCCTGCCAGTCGTCGTCGCCGAGGGAGGTAAAGGCGGCGCCATGATTCTCCCGCAGGATCTCGACCGCCTCGTCCCAGTTGTCGGGTTTTCTGCCACGGTTGAGATAATCGCGAATATCGGCCAGCCCGACCCTTTCCAGAACAGGGCCGATGTCGTTGAGAACGACTGCTTTCAGGATGTCGGGGCGGCTGGCGGCAAGTATGTGCAGAACCAGCCCGCCGCGCGAAGTGCCGATGAATATGGCTTGCCGAACACCAAGCCCAGCGCAGACGGTCAGGACGTCCTGCGCTTCGACGACAAGATTGTAGCGGGATTTATCCGCATCCCATTCGGATGCTCCGCGCCCGCGAGCGTCGAGTGTGATCACCCGGCGCGGGGCTGCAGGATCCTGCGACAGAAGCATCGCCAGCTGATGAAAGTCCCGCGAATTGCGCGTCAGCCCCGGGAGGCAGAAGACGGGTGGCCGGGTTCCTGTGATGGCCTCGTTGCCGGCATAATCCCGGACATAGAGCTTCAAGCCGTCCTCGGCCGGTATCGTCCTGACCAGGAAACCGCTTTCGTCGTCGCTGCGCATGCGTCATCCCTCGTGCTGCGGATATCACCGGGGATGTAACGGTATTTCCGCAGCCCGTACAACTGCGGTTTCGCCCGAAGCATGTCGCGCGAGCTGGATCGCGGCTTTACGACAACGACGCGCTTAGCCGCGCCCGTTCACCAGATCGTGGACGATGTCGGTCTTCTGACCCAGCCGGGCCTTATAGACCTGATAGTTTTCCATGACCCGCTGCACATAGTTGCGGGTTTCGGGGAAGGGGATGCGCTCGATCCAGTCGATGACGTCGTCGAGCGATTTGCCGCGCGGGTCGCCATAGCGTCCGATCCATTCCGGCACCTTGTTCGGCCCGGCATTGTAGGCGATGAAGGTGAGGATATAGGAACCGCCGAACGTGTCGATCTGCTCGCCGAGATAGTGGGCGCCGAGCGTGGCGTTGTAGCCGGCGTCCTGTGTCAGCCTGTCGGCGGAATAGGCCATGCCGTGCCGGCCGGCAACAGCCTTTGCCGTCTTCGGCAGCAGTTGCAGCAGGCCGCGCGCATTGGCGGACGAAACGGCCGCCGGATTGAAGGCGCTTTCCTGGCGCGCGATGGCGTAGGCAAGGGCCTTGCCGGAGCCGGAGATATTGGCATTGTCCGGAATGACGCCGATCGGGAATGCGAGTGCCGCGACATCGACGCCGCGCCCGTAGGCGATCTTGCCGATCTGCAGCGAGAGCTGATGGTTGCCGGAGCGCTCGGCGCGAGCGGCCAGCATGGCGACCTCGCCGGGGCTCTCCAGCTGCTTGGCCAGCGCGCGATAGAGCGCATCGGCACGCCAGCCATGCCCCGCGGCTTCGAGCCGCGAGATTGCCTGCACCGCTTCGCGCCCCTGGAAGCGCTGGCGGTCGTCGGCCGATGGGGAGGGGTAGGTGACGTTTAGCGTAGTGCGGCCGAGCTTCTCGGCGGCGAGCTGGCCGTAAAACGTGCTTGGGTAGGACGCGGCCTTGGCATAGAAATCGGCAGCCTTGCCCGGACCGCCAGCCTCGGCGGCGCGGCCGAGCCAGTACCAGCCGCGCGATTGCGAGATCGGCCCGTTCGATACCTGCAGGATTCTGCGGAAATGGGTTGCCGCGTTCGCACCGTCCTGCAGACCGCGCAATGCGTACCAGCCGGCATGGAATTCGGCCTCGCCGACATCCTGCGGGCTTTCCGCGACGCTGGCATCGACAACGCGATAGGCGGCCTTGAATTCACCCTGGTCCACCAGGCCACGGCTGACGATGCGCTGCTCGTTCCACCATTGACCCGGGCTGACGAGCACGCTGCGGTCGCGCGGCATTTGCGCCAGAAGATTGGCCGCATCGTCATACCTGTTCTGCCGGCGCAGGTTTTCGATCTGCATGAAGAGGTAGGCGGGATCCTTGCGCCATTGCCCGCCGACGGCTGATATCAGCGCATCCGCCTTCGGGGAACGGTCGTTGACCGCCGCCCATGCCTTGTAGAGCGATTGCGCCTTCCCGAGATCGCCGAAGCGCTTGGCCTGCACGGTCCGGTCGCGGTAGAGCAGGAAGTCCATGCGCGCCTTGTGGTCGGCGGGCGAAAGCAGGCTCGGGAATTCGGCGAGAATCTTGTCTTCGAGCGGCTTGTCCAGCGGTTCGCTGCGCCAGATCTTGCGGATCAGCTTTCCGGCCTGTGCCGACGAGCCTCGCGCCATGAGGGCACGGGAGAGGATGACGGCGCCCTCCACGGTCTCCGGCTGCGTGTTGCCGAAGGCGGCTAGAACCTGATCGGTCGCCGGATTTTCGTTGTAGAGCGCCCGCTCGGAATTGGCGCGCAGGCTGCCGAGCCCCGGCCATCCCACGAGTTCCCGGGCGGCGGCGGCAATCTCGCCGGAGGGAATGCCCGGCTGGCCCGAGGTGGCGATCGCCCAGGTCAGGATATGGCGGTCGAGCGTGCCTTGGCCCATGCCGTTGCGGATGGCGAGCGCCTGCATCGGGTTCTTGTTGGAAAGCGCGTCAAGCCCGGCCTTCAGGTCGCCGCTGACGGGGGCGATGGCTCCGCTGCGCGGAATTGCAGCCGTGCTCATCGGGTCGGTCGCCATGGCGACGTCGGCGCTGGCGCGCGTGGATGTCAGTTGGCCGGGAAGCTGCGAGGCGACAGCACCCCACGCGACCGCCAAGCCCACAGCGGTCCAGATCATGACAGGTCTCTTCATCCGGCTACTCACAAAACAATCAGGCCCTTCCCATTTGCCAAATGCTATATTAACGAAACCTTACCGGCGGTTCGATTTTCAATCAATTATGATATCGGAAACTGCCCTCTACCATTCAAAGCGTGCTTGTCGCCGTCAAGCCGGCGCTTTATGGTGCGCGGATTCATAACCATGGATTGCGGCTGAAGCATGAATGCCGCGCCGCTAGGAGACTTGCATGTTCCAGGGATCCATTCCCGCACTCGTTACACCCTTTACTGACGCCGGCAAGGTGGATGAGGCGTCTTTCGCCTCGCATGTCGATTGGCAGATAAAAGAGGGTAGCAGCGGCTTGGTACCCGTGGGAACGACGGGTGAATCTCCGACCCTGTCGCATGACGAGCACAAGCGCGTCGTCGAACTCTGTATCGAGATCGCCAACAAGCGCGTACCTGTCATGGCGGGAGCGGGTTCGAACAATACGCGCGAGGCGATCGAGCTGGCGCAGCACGCCGAAAAGGTCGGCGCCAATGCGGTTCTGGTCGTCACGCCCTACTACAACAAGCCGACGCAGAAGGGTCTCTTCGCCCATTTCGCCGCCGTCGCGGAAGCCGTGAAGCTGCCGATCTACATCTACAACATTCCGGGCCGTTCGGTGGTCGACATGACGCCGGAGACGATGGGTGCGCTCGCCAAGGCCCACGCCAATATCGTCGGCGTGAAGGATGCCACCGGCAGGATCGAACGCGTCTCCGAGCAGCGCATCACCTGTGGGAGCGATTTCCGCCAGCTTTCCGGCGAGGATGCGACGGCGCTCGGCTTCAACGCCCACGGCGGCGTCGGCTGTATCTCGGTCACGGCCAATATCGCGCCGCGCCTTTCTGCCGAATTCCAAGCTGCCACGCTTGCAGGCGACTATGCCAAGGCTCTGGAATATCAGGACCGCCTGATGCCGCTGCACAAGGCGATCTTCCTGGAGCCGGGTCTTTGCGGCGCCAAGTACGGCCTTTCCCGCCTTGGCCGCATGAGCCGCAATGTGCGCTCGCCGCTGTTGTCGACGCTGGAGCCGGGCACGGAGGCCGCAATCGACGCGGCCATGCGGCATGCGGGCCTCCTGAACTGATGGCATTGCGCGCCTGTTGCTGAAACTCTGCCGACCGCTCTCTTCACAAGGAGGGCGGTCTCGCCTATTTAGAGGGCAGGAACTTGGCGGGCTCTTGGTTGCCGCCGGAATGATGCAAGAAAAGAAGAAGAATCATGGCACCCAAAGGCAGCCAGCGTGTGGTGAACAAGATCGTGGCGGAGAACCGCAAGGCACGCTTCAACTACGAGATCATCGATACCTATGAAGCGGGACTCGTGCTGAAAGGCACCGAGGTTAAGTCGCTGCGCGAAGGCAAGGCCAACATCGCTGAATCCTACGCTTCGGACGAGGATGGCGAGATCTGGCTGATCAACTCCTACCTGCCGGAATATCTGCAGGCCAACCGCTTCAATCATGAACCGCGCCGCCGTCGCAAGCTTTTGCTCTCCAGCCGCGAAATCGGCCGGCTGCGTTCGGCGATCAATCGCGAGGGCATGACGCTGGTTCCGTTGAAGATCTATTTCAACGACAACGGCCGCGCGAAGCTGGAATTGGCTCTGGCCAAGGGCAAGAAGCTGCATGACAAGCGCGAATCCGAGAAGGAGCGCGATTGGAACCGGCAGAAAAGCCGCCTGCTCAAGGACAATGGCTAGCGCAACGGCGATATCTCATCGCGCTTGCTTGTGAACGGCCTCAGTGCTCGTCGGAATCGGCCGCGGTATGGCTCGTCTCGACGACGCGGGCAGGGCGCTCCGAGGCGTCGCGGCCGATTTCCGCCTTCAGCGATACGAGATCGATGAAGTGGTCGGCCTGACGGCGCAGGTCGTCGGCGATCATCGGCGGCTGGGTCGCCATGGTCGAGATGACCGAAACCTTGCGTCCGCGGCGCTGAAGGGCCTCCACGAGCGTCGTGAAGTCGCCGTCACCGGAAAAGATCACCAGATGATCGACCGTTTCGGATTGCTCCATGGCGTCGATCGCCAGTTCTATATCCATGTTGCCCTTGATCTTGCGGCGCCCCATGGAGTCCGTGAATTCCTTGGCCGGCTTCGTAACGACCTTGTAGCCGTTGTAGTCGAGCCAGTCGATCAACGGGCGGATCGAGGAATATTCCTGATCCTCTATCAGCGCCGTATAGTAATAGGCGCGCAGGAGATATCCACGCTTCTGAAACGCTTTCAGGAGCTTGCGATAGTCGATATCGAAACCGAGGCTCTTGGATGCAGCGTAGAGATTGGCGCCGTCTATAAAGAGTGCAATTTTCTCGCGTGGGTCAAACATCGCTTACATATCCACTGTTATAAAAACATATTCATTTCATTCAAAGTTCAGATAAAACAATGCGTTGCGTGGTACCGCAGAATAATTCGTATTACTTTATGAATTATTCATATAATCAAGATTTAGGGCACGAAATGGGATATTCCAAGCAATCTCAGGTAGAAACGGCCGTTTGTCTAGGGTAATTTTAACACTTCTAAGACGGGGTGCGAAGGCGCTCAAACAGGAAAAACTTGAATTTGCCATCGTTTGCTTGTATCGGCGTGCTACTCCGAGACATGACGACGACATCACGACCGCAAAGGACAGGCAATGGCCCGTGTCACAGTAGAAGATTGCATTGATAAAGTAGAGAACCGGTTCGAGCTCGTGTTGCTCGCCAGCCATCGCGCCCGCCTGATCTCTCAGGGCTCCTCGATCACCATCGATCGCGACAACGACAAGAACCCGGTTGTTGCGTTGCGCGAAATTGCCGACGAGACGCTGTCGCCCGACGACCTTAAGGAAGATCTGATCCATTCGCTGCAGAAGCATGTCGAAGTGGATGAGCCGGAGCCGGATCCGGCAAGCCTCCTGGCCGCCGGTGCTTCCGCTTCCAGCGAAGAGGAAGAGGATCTGCCGGAAACCGTTACTTTCGACCAGATGTCGGAAGAGGAGCTTCTGGCCGGTATCGAAGGCCTGGTTCCGCCGGAAAAAAGCGACGATTACTGATCGTTGGCCTTGATGCTCCGGGCAGGAGCGATATGATGACAGAATACGTGCGCCGGTCGGATGACTGGCGCGCTTTTGTTTTTGCTGGAGTAGCTCTGGAATGATGCGGCAATACGAGCTTGTTGAGCGCGTGCAGAAATACAAGCCCGATGCCAACGAAGCTCTGCTCAACAAGGCCTATGTCTATGCGATGCAGAAGCATGGCCAGCAGAAACGTGCCAGCGGCGATCCCTATATTTCCCATCCTCTCGAAGTTGCTGCCATCCTGACCGATATGCGTCTGGATGAATCGACCATCGCGGTCGCTCTCCTCCACGATACGATCGAGGACACGACGGCCACGCGCGCCGAAATCGATGAGCTCTTCGGCGAGGATATCGGTCGCCTGGTCGAAGGCCTGACGAAGATCAAGAAGCTCGATCTCGTCACCAAGAAGGCGAAGCAGGCGGAAAACCTTCGCAAGCTGCTGCTGGCCATTTCCGATGACGTCCGCGTGCTTCTGGTCAAGCTCGCCGATCGCCTGCACAACATGCGTACGCTCGATCACATGTCGCCGGAAAAGCGCGCCCGCATTTCCGAGGAGACGATGGAAATCTATGCGCCGCTTGCCGGCCGCATGGGCATGCAGGACATGCGCGAGGAGCTGGAGGAGCTTTCCTTCCGGCACATCAATCCCGAGGCGCACGACACCGTTACCAAGCGTTTGGAAGAGCTGTCCCGACGCAACGAGGGCCTTGTCAAGAAGATCGAGACCGAGCTGCGCGATCTGCTTGTTGCCAACGGCCTTGCCAATGCCATGGTCAAGGGCCGGTTGAAGAAGCCCTATTCGGTCTTCCGCAAGATGCAGTCGAAATCGCTGTCTTTCGAGCAGCTCTCCGATATCTACGGCTTCCGCCTTCTCGTCGACGATATCCCGTCCTGCTATCGGGCGCTCGGCATCGTGCACACGCGTTGGCGCGTGGTCCCCGGTCGCTTCAAGGACTATATCTCGACGCCGAAGCAGAACGACTATCGCTCCCTGCACACGACGATCGTCGGTCCTTCCAGCCAGCGCATCGAGCTGCAGATCCGCACGAAGCGCATGCATGAGATCGCCGAGTTCGGCATCGCCGCCCACACGCTCTACAAGGACGGCATGAATGCCAATGGCAATGGTGACGGCGAGCTGCTGTCGCGGGAAAGCAATGCCTATTCATGGCTGCGCCATACCATCGAGGCGCTGGCCGAAGGCGACAGCCCGGAAGAATTCCTCGAGCATACGAAGCTCGAGCTCTTCCAGGATCAGGTCTTCTGCTTCACGCCCAAGGGCAAGCTGATCGCCCTGCCGCGCGGCGCGACGCCGATCGACTTTGCCTATGCCGTTCACACCAACATCGGCGATACGACCGTGGGCGCCAAGATCAACGGCCGCATCATGCCGCTGGTAACCCGGCTGAACAATGGCGATGAGGTCGAGATCATCCGTTCGGGCGTGCAGGTGCCGCCTGCCGCGTGGGAAGAGATCGTCGTAACGGGCAAGGCGCGCGCCGCCATTCGCCGCGCCACCCGGCTTGCCATCCGCAAGCAGTATGCGGGCCTTGGACACCGTATTCTGGAGCGCACCTTCGAGCGCGCCGGCAAGGTGTTTTCGCGCGATGGCCTGAAGCCGGCGCTGCACCGCCTCGGCCAGAAGGACGTGGAAGACGCCATCGCCGCGGTCGGCCGGGGGGAGATGTCGTCGCTCGATGTGCTGCGCGCCGTCTACCCCGATCATCAGGACGAGCGCGTGACCGTAAAACCCGCCGGCGACGAAGGCTGGTTCAACGTCCGCAGCGCGTCGGGCATGATCTTCAAGATCCCCGGCAAGAACAAGGCCGACGTTTCTGACGGAGGCGATATCGATGCCCCGCCGATCCGTGGCATATCCTCTAATGTCGAGGTGCATTTCGCCCCGACCGGCGCCGTGCCGGGCGACCGCATCGTCGGCATCATGGAAAAGGGCAAGGGCATCACCATATATCCGATCCAGTCGCCGGTCCTGCAACGGTTCGATGACGAGCCGGAGCGCTGGATCGATGTGCGCTGGGATCTGGACGAGGCCAACAAATCCCGTTTTGCCGCGCGTATCCTGATCAACGCATTGAACGAGCCGGGCACGCTGGCCAAGGTGGCGCAGAGCGTCGCGGATGTCGATGTCAATATCCGTGTGCTCAATACCGTGCGTGTCGCTGCCGATTTCACCGAAATGGCTCTCGACGTCGAAGTCTGGGATCTGCGTCAGCTCAACCAGCTTCTGGTGCAGCTCAAGGAACTCGATTGCATCGCGACCGTGAAGCGCCTCTACGAGTGAGCCGTCGCTCGCGTTGCTATCGATCCGAGGCAGGTTGCATATTTTGTGATCATTTTATGACCAGAATAGAGCAGCTTTTCGGATCGATATGCATTCAGCGCATGGCTGTGTGTATTTTAGAGCGGTGGTAATTACCCTTTGTCGCGCCTATCTTCTGGTTATCGAAGAAACGAAACAGAGATGAGAGAAGACAATGTTTACCCCGATCAGGAAAATCGCCCGCGCCTTGCGTGTTCCGAGTGTTGAAGAACGCGAAATGGCTTATCTGAATGGCTCGCACGACCGTTTTGATCTTGAATATCGTCAGCGTCAGGTCGACCGCGGTCTGTTCCGCCAGCGTTAATAGCAGCTGATACTTGCAAGGCCAGGAGGGGCGCTTCGTTGTTGCGCCCTTGGAGCATCCCGATACTGCGGGATTGCTTCCCGCAAATGAAAGAACGCCTCGTTTTCTGCCTCCTGAGCAGGCGACGTTCCAAAAAGAGCCGTACTTTCGGTTCCTAATAGGTGCATGATACGTTTGGCTGCTCTTGTCATGGCGGCCCCCATTGCACTAGATAAGCCGCATGCTATTTCGTCGCCGGAAACCACTGACATTCAGCGAAAAACTGCGGGAGCACCTTTGGCCCCGCAAGGGTTTCGTTCGCTCGTTCCAATATTTCGGCAAGCGCCTCGTTCGCCTTGCCGCTTCGCCGCATTCCGTTGCGGCGGGCTTCGCAGCGGGCATCGTCGTGTCGTGGACGCCCTTCATCGGCGTGCATTTCGTGATGGCGATCATCATCGCCTATCTGATCGGCGGCAATGTCATTGCTTCCGCGCTCGGCTGCCTGGCGGCCGGCAATCCCATCACCTATCCCTTCATCTGGGCTTTCACCTGGGAAATCGGCCATCTGATCCTCGCGCGTGACAGCGGCGGGCAGGGCGGCGGCATCGATCTGCCGGCGCTGTGGCACAAGGGCGATCTCCTGCAGATTTGGGACCCGGTTTTGAAGCCGATGCTGATCGGCGGCATTCCGCCCGCCATCGTCAGCGGCGTCATCGTCTATGCGCTCACCTATTATGGCGTGAAGACCTTCAAGACCCGCCGCAAGGAGCGCCTGATGGAACGCGCCCGCGAAAGGCTGGCGCTTGCCGAAAACGCATCCAGCGTCTGACGGGGCCTTGACGCCGTCCGGGCCATCAGGAGGGCCATTCCATGATCATCGGCATAGGCAGTGACCTCATCGATATCCGCCGGGTGGAGAAGACGATCGAACGGTTCGGCGCCCGGTTCACCGAGCGCTGCTTTACCGATATCGAGCGCGCCAAGTCCGAAGGACGCAAGAACAAGGCGGCTTCCTACGCAAAGCGCTTCGCCGCAAAGGAAGCTTGCTCCAAGGCGTTGGGCACAGGTCTGGCGCAAGGCGTCTTCTGGCGCGACATGGGTGTCGTCAATTTGCGAAGCGGCAAGCCGACGATGCAGCTGACCGGTGGCGCCGCCGAAAGATTGGCTTCCATGCTGCCGGCAAATCACCGTGCTGCCATTCATTTGACGATAACGGATGATTTTCCTCTTGCTCAGGCTTTTGTGATCATCGAGGCACTGCCGACAGACGGCTGAATCACAGCCATGTGTCGCTTTTGACATCCGCGCCATTGCCGCAATGATGTGAAGCGAGTAGAGAGTGCCTGAATGAAAGTTGCGCCGGTGGGGTGCGAAAAAGGAATAAGACTGCGTGTCCGAGAAAGCCGTAAAACAGCAGAACGCCCTGTGGGAGAACATCAAGGTCATCGTTCAGGCGCTCGTCCTGGCCATGATCATCCGCACGGTTCTCTTTCAGCCATTCACCATTCCGTCCGGCTCGATGATGCCGACGCTTCTCGTCGGCGACTACATCTTCGTCAACAAGTTCGCCTACGGCTATTCGAAGTATTCGCTGCCGTTTTCGCCGGATCTGTTCAACGGCCGCATCTTCGGCAGCGAGCCGAAGCGCGGCGATGTCGTGGTATTCCGTTTCCCGCCTAATCCGGATGTCGATTACATCAAGCGCGTGATCGGTCTGCCGGGCGACCGGATTCAGGTCAAGAACGACATTCTCTACATCAACGGCCAGGCCGTTCCGCGCGAGCCGCATGGTACGTTCTCGTCGGATTACAGCCAGGAGCCGGGCGACAATATTCCGGTCTACAGCGAGCGTCTGCCGGATACGGGCAAGATCTTTGACACGCTGGACCTTTCGCCGAATTCCCGTGGCGACAATACCCAGGAATACGTCGTACCGGCCGATCACTACTTCATGATGGGCGACAATCGCGACAACTCCGATGACAGCCGTTTCGACGTGGGCTATGTGCCCGCCGAAAACCTCATCGGCCGCGCCAGCGTCATCTTCTTCTCGCTGGGTCACGACACGTCGTTCCGTGAAATCTGGAAATGGCCGACCAACATGCGTTGGGACCGCATCTTCAAGGTTGTCGAATGACGAAGGTGCAGACGCTCTCGCAGGCGGATCGTGCCAGGCTTGAGGCTGCGATAGGCTACGAATTCATCGAGAGAGAGCGTCTCGATTGGGCGCTGACACATGCCAGCGCCCGCACCCACAAAACGGGAAATTACGAGCGGCTTGAATTTCTCGGTGACAGGGTTCTCGGCCTTTGCATTGCCGAGCTGCTGTTCAAGACCTTCGGCACGGCGACGGAAGGCGAGCTTTCGGTGCGCCTCAACCAGCTGGTCAGCGCCGAAACCTGTGCCGAAGTCGCCGACGAGATGCAATTGCACCTCTATATCCGCACCGGCGCCGATGTGAAAAAGCTGACCGGCAAGCGTATGCTCAACGTGCGCGCCGATGTCGTCGAAAGCCTGATTGCCGCGCTCTATCTGGACGGCGGGCTCGAAATCGCCCGGCAATTCATCCTGCGCTATTGGGAACGCCGCGCCGTGCGGCCGGACGGTGCAAGACGCGACGCCAAGACGGAGTTGCAGGAATGGGCGCATGCGAAATTTGGCGTCACTCCCGTCTACAGGGTTGATGATCGCAGCGGACCGGATCATGATCCGCGTTTTACGGTGACGGTGGAAGTTGCGGGCACGGCGCCCGAGACAGGAATTGAGCGCTCCAAGCGTGCGGCCGAACAGGTGGCTGCGACGCGGATTTTGGAGCGCGAAGGTGTATGGCAGTCTCAGTCGACTGAGAAATAACTGCCTGGAAACGACGGAAAAGATGACCAATCAAGAAGACACGCCCGCCGAAGATGGCGCGGTTGAACATAGCGGCCCGACCCATTCGGGTTTCGTGGCCCTCATCGGCCCGACCAATGCCGGCAAGTCGACGCTGGTCAACCGGCTTGTCGGCGCCAAGGTTTCGATCGTCAGCCACAAGGTGCAGACGACGCGCGCGATCGTGCGTGGCATCGCCATCCACAACAACGCGCAGATCGTCTTCATGGACACGCCCGGCATCTTCAAGCCGCGCCGCCGCCTCGACCGCGCCATGGTGACGTCGGCCTGGGGTGGGGCGAAGGACGCCGATCTCATCATGCTGCTGATCGACAGCGAGCGTGGTTTGCGCGGCGACGCGGAAGCCATTCTGGAAGGGTTGAAGGAAGTATCCCAGCCGAAGATCCTCGTCCTCAACAAGATCGACCGCGTTCGCCGCGAGGATTTGCTGGCGCTCGCCGCCGCCGCCAACGAGAAGATCGCCTTCGAGCAGACTTTCATGATCTCGGCGGAAAACGGCTCCGGCTGCGACGACGTCATGGATTATCTGGCAAGGACCCTGCCGGAAGGCCCTTGGTACTATCCGGAGGATCAGATCTCGGACCTGCCGATGCGGCAGCTCGCCGCCGAGATCACCCGCGAAAAGCTGTTTCTGCGGCTCCATCAGGAGCTTCCCTATTCCTCGCATGTCGAGACGGAGAAATGGGAAGAGCGCAAGGATGGCTCGGTGCGTATCGAGCAGGTGATCTATGTCGAGCGCGAAAGCCAGAAGAAGATCGCGCTGGGCAAGGGCGGCGAGACGATCAAGGCGATCTCCACCGCCTCGCGCAAGGAGCTTTCCGAAATTCTGGAACAGCCCGTGCATCTCTTCCTCTTCATCAAGGTTCGCGAGAACTGGGGAAATGATCCCGAGCGCTTCCGGGAGATGGGGCTGGATTTCCCGCATTAATGGAACTTTGCTTCCCTGAGCGCTTTATATTGCAGCGGTTTATCGGGCATGTCGCTCACGCCGCTGCAACTCAGGGGAGCGTTTCATGGCAAAGACCGCGACGATGCATGGGCAGCGCACGCCGTGCCAACACTGTCCACTAAGGTCTCTGCCGCATTTCCGGGAATTCGATCGCGACGAGCTGAATTTCATCAGCGGCTTCAAGAAGGGTGAACTTCTTGTCGATGCCGGCGCCACGATCTTCCTCGAGGGCGCGCATAGCGCCCATCTCTTTACGATCCTCTCCGGTTGGGGCTTTCGCTACAAGACGCTGGAAGACGGCCGCCGGCAGATCCTCAATTATGTGATGCCGGGCGATCTCATCGGTTTGCAGGGCTCTATCATGGGCGAAATGCAGCATTCGACCGAGGCGCTTTCGCCGATCTCGCTTTGCGTGTTCGAGCGCACGGAACTGATGACGCTCTACAATTCCCACCCGCCTCTTGCCTTCGATCTGACCTGGATCGCATCGCGCGAGGAACGGATTCTGGATGAACATCTTCTCAGCATCGGGCGCCGCTCGGCGGTCGAGCGAGCCGCCTATCTGATCGCCTACCTGCATCAGCGCGCCAGCGCTCTTCATTTGTTCAATGGCCGCAAGGTCATCCCCATCACGCAGCAGCATGTTGCCGATACGCTGGGTCTCTCGGTTGTTCACACCAATAAGACATTGAAAAAACTGGCGGAGCGCGGATTGCTTCTCTGGCAGGAGCGCGGCTGCGAGGTTCTGGATGGTGACGGCCTTGCCGAACTCGCCGGCTGGGACGGCCTTGATTCGGGCAAGCGCCCCTTCATTTAAGCGCTGCTCTTCATTCAAACGGCATGTCTTTTTTAAATGCTGATAGCAACTGTATCAGCATAGATTATTGTCATGGTCACTTTTCTACCAGTTTCACCTTTTACTAACCGCGGCGACAAAAGCGATTGGAGCACGCTGACGAGCCCGTAGTACCGCAGTGCAAAAAGTGCGAAGCGGTAGGAAGGCAAGGTCATGTTGCAAGAGACCGCGCCAGCACGGATGGGCAAAACCATTCAGTCAATACGGGCCGATGATTGGCGCCGGAGGGATAAATGTGGGACTTTTTACCGGGCGCGCCGGCTGGCGCACACATTCAAGGACGGCGTTGATATGACGTTTCAGCGCGTCCTTATTCTTGAGGATAATCTCATTATTGCTATGGAGGCTGAGGAAATTCTTCGCCTCGTGGGAATTCAGCAGGTGGAGATTGCCTCAAATCTGGAACAGGCGGTCAATGCCGTTCATTCCGAACATTATGATTTCGCGATGCTGGACGTTAATCTTGGGGAATCGACGAGCTTCGGCTTCGCCCGGTTGCTGATGGAACGCGGCATCTCCTTCGGCTTTGTCAGCGGCTACTCCGATACACTCGATTTCCCGGCGGACCTGCGGCATGTGCCGCTTTTGAACAAACCCTTCGACGAGCAGGCCATGCGCCTCTTTGTCCAGACACTGGCGGCTGGCGGCTCTTCCGCCATGTGACAGCCGCGGTCATTTGCCCTAAACTCGAATCGCGACATCATATCGAGGCAACCGGCCCATGCAGTGGCAGGACCATGCGATCATCCTCGGCGTCAAGCGCCTCGGCGAGAACAGTGTTATCGCCGAAGTGATGACGCGCGCCCGTGGCCGGCATATGGGTCTGGTGCGCTCCGGCCGCTCGCGCGCCATGCAGCCGGTGCTGCAGGCCGGCAATCTTGTCGAAGCGACGTGGCGGGCGAGGTTGCACGAGCATCTCGGCGAATTTCGCATGGAGCCGGTCACGCTCAGGGCTGCGCGGCTGATGGAGACGGCAACCTCCGTCTATGGCGTGCAGGCGATGGCCGCGCTGCTGCGGCTGCTGCCGGAGCGGGATCCGCATCCGCATCTCTACGATGCGCTCGATGTGATCCTGGAGAACCTGCAAAATCCCGCCGATGCCGGCGAACTCTTCGTGCGCTTCGAGCTTGCCGTGTTGAACGATCTCGGCTTCGGCCTCGATTTGACCGAATGCGCGGCCACCGGCGTGCGGGAGGATCTGGCGTTCGTTTCGCCGAAATCCGGCCGTGCCGTCTGCCGGGCCGCCGGCATGCCGTGGGCGGACAAGATGCTGGCGCTGCCGTCCTTCCTTGCGGCCGGAGCCATGGCCGCCGCCGATAGGGAAAGCCTCGCGGCCGCTTTCCGCCTGACCGGTTTCTTCCTCCATCGTCATGTCTATGAGCCGCGCGGTATTGAGATCGCTGTGGCACGCGACGGTTTCATGCAGGCTGCGCTGAAGGCGGTCGCTGTGGCATCGTTGGACGATGCGGCGGTTTCACCGAGTCTCCTCGCCAAAGGTTGAATGGCAGGGGCGGTACCGTTTGGCGCCGGCTGCCGACAGGATCATGGCGGCTCGGTTCCATACGGCATCCCGCCGCTGAAAACAGGCACTAGAGCGTTTCATGTTTTGACGGAAGCGTATCCTGCGTTTGCAAAATAGTTGCTGCATTCGCCGGGTTGGATTGTTGTGACGAGAGAGCCGATGTGCC